>NZ_BJND01000218.1 GCF_006539505.1 Streptomyces spinoverrucosus | reverse complement strand
CGGACGACGGGCCGTTGACCGCGGCGATGTCCACCCGGCCGCCGTAACCCTTGAGCAGGGGGCGGACTTCCGCCTCGGCCGCGTGCACGGCGATCATCGCGCCGCCCTCGGGCTGCGCCTCCATCAGGGCCGCACGGGCGCCGACGAGTTTCGCGGCGTCCTCCAGCGTCAGGACGCCGGAGACATGGGCGGCCGTCAGCTCGCCGATGGAGTGCCCGGCCACGTAGTCCGGGCGCAGGCCCCATGACTCGACCAGCCGGAACAGTGCCGTTTCCAGTGCGAACAGCGCGGGCTGGGTGTAGCCGGTCCGGTCGAGCAACGCCGCCGCCGCACTGCCCGGCTCGGCGAACACCACCTCCTTCAGCGGCCGCTCCAGCTCCTTGTCCAGCTGGGCACAGACGCGGTCGAACGCCGTGGCGAAGACCGGGAACGCGTCGTACAACTCCCGGCCCATGCCGATGCGTTGGGCTCCCTGCCCGGTGAAGAGGAAGGCGAGCTTGTGCCGCCGGGGGGATGCGGTCGCGAT
>NZ_BJND01000217.1 GCF_006539505.1 Streptomyces spinoverrucosus | reverse complement strand
CCATAGGCCCCAGGCGAGTGAGGTGGCGGGGAGGCCTTGGGCGGTGCGGTGGTGGGCGAGGGCGTCGAGGAAGGTGTTGCCGGCTGCGTAGTTGGCTTGTCCTGCGGTGCCGAGGAGGCCGGCGAGGGATGAGTAGAGGATGAAGGCGTTGAGGGGGTGGTGGCGGGTGAGGTGGTGGAGGTTCCAGGCGGCGTCGACTTTGGGTTTGAGGATGGTGTGGAGGCGTTCGGGTGTGAGGTGGGTGAGGAGTCCGTCGTCGACGAGGCCTGCGGTGTGGATGACGGCGGTGAGGGGGTGTTCTTCGGGGATGGTGGCGAGGGTGGTGGCGAGGGCGTGGGGGTCGGCTGCGTCGCAGGCGGCGTAGGTGATGGTGGTGCCGGTTTTGGTGAGTTCGTCGTGGAGTTCGGTGGTGCCGGGTGCGTTGGCGCCGCGGCGGCTGAGGAGGAGGAGGTGGCGGGCGCCGTGGTGGTGGGCGAGGTGGCGGGCGAGGAGTCGGCCGAGGGCGCCGGTGGCTCCGGTGATCAGGACGGTGCCCTCGCTCCAACGGGGCTCAGTGC
>NZ_BJND01000216.1 GCF_006539505.1 Streptomyces spinoverrucosus | reverse complement strand
CCACCTCCGCCGGGGTCCAGCGCCAGTACTCCGGCACCGCCGGCCGGACCGAGAACTGCCAGATCGGCGTCTTCGCCGCTTACGCCTCCGCCCGCGGCCGGGCCCTGGTCGACCGCGAGCTCTACCTCCCGAAATCCTGGACTGAGGACCGGGAACGCTGCCGCACCGCAAGGGTCCCCGACGAGCGGGAGTTCGCCACCAAAGGCGAGCTGGCCCGGCACATGGTGCTGCGGGCCCTCGCCTCACCGCTGCCCATTACCTGGGTCACCGCGGATTCCGCCTACGGTCAGGACAACCGATTCCGCCGGCTGCTGGAGCAGTCGGGTGTCGGCTACGTACTGGCCGTCCCCAAGTCCCAGTTCGGCTTCGCGCAACGCGCAGGAGGCCGGGGGCACGATCGGCGAGCAGGCCGATCACCGCGGCCGAGTAGGCATGGGCGGTGCCGATCGAGATGCCGAAGCCGGCTGCAAGCTGCGCGAGCGTGATGTGCTGGCGCAGGTACACCAGACCGACCAGAGCACGCTGGTGCGGCGGGAGCTTGCAGCGGCGGTCACCCTCGCGGGTGACGATGAGCATGGTGA
>NZ_BJND01000215.1 GCF_006539505.1 Streptomyces spinoverrucosus | reverse complement strand
AACACCCAACATGCTCCCGAACAGGCCCGACAGGAAGACCTAACGGAGTCCTATTAGCCGCATGCTGCGTGGCAGGTGGCCTGCCGATCACCACAGATAGGTCACGCCTTTATGCGGAAGTTGTTGTTGCGGCAGGCGTCCGATAACGCACAGGTTCGTAGGGTGAGGGATGTCCGGGCATTGCGGCTCCGGATGTGCGCTCAGGGATTTCGCAACCTCTGTGAGCGCCCTGTGCGCCAGCCCGCGTTACCCCCTCAACAGGGCTGGCGCACAGGATGCCCCTGCTTCGGCCTGCCATCTCCGTCCGAGGCGGGGGCACTCCCTTGCCCTGTCGGGGGCGGCGTTGAGGTATGAGGCAGCCGGCTTCAAATGGCCGGGAAGAGGGGCGGGGGATGAGCTCATCCGCTGCCGGGTCGCCGCTGGCCTGCCGACTGGGCGAGCAGTGACCAACGCATGGAGGGCTCGCTGGGGACCATGTTGTGACAGTGCGCGGCTGCATGAGCCCGGCTATTGGCACCGGGAACATGGCCGCGCATGCGGCGTTCGCCATGACGCTTTGCTGGCCCACGCACCCCCGTTATGGTTTCCGCGGTCTTGCAAT
>NZ_BJND01000214.1 GCF_006539505.1 Streptomyces spinoverrucosus | reverse complement strand
ACGCGGCCGACGTCGCCCAGGTCGTCGAGGCTGTTGCCGAGGCGGATGTGCTGGGCGGCCTGTTCGGCGGTGTGGGCTGCCGCGCCGGCCATGGCCGGTTCGCGGACCGGGGAGTCCACGCGGGGGACGTCCGCTCCGGCGGGCGGGGTGCCGGTGTCGGGTTGGTCGACGAGGTCGCCGGGGCCGTCGTCGGACTTCTGGATGACGTTGCCGCCCTCGTCGAGGATGTTGCCCTCGGGGTCGTAGTAGCGGGCCGGGGCGCCGTCCTCGGTGGGCAGCTTCACCGTGCCCTCGGGCAGCACCGGGGCGTCGTCGGGCAGCTTGACCGCACCCTCGGGCAGCTCGACAGCACCGGCGGGGACCGGGGTGCCTTCGGGGAGCTTGACCGCGCCGTTGCCCAGGTCGACCGCGCCCGCCGGGAGCGGGGTGCCCTCGGGCAGGGTGACCGCACCGCCCTCGGGGATCCTGATCCCGCCCGCCGGGATCGCCGCGCCCTCGGGGAGGTTCACCGTGCCGTCCGGGAGTCGGACGGCGCCCTCGGGCAGGGTGATGGCGTTGTCGGGGAGGGTGGGGATGTCGATGTTGCCGACGCCCTTCAGCGCCGCACTGATGTCGCCGATCTTCGACAGACCCGCG
>NZ_BJND01000213.1 GCF_006539505.1 Streptomyces spinoverrucosus | reverse complement strand
AGGTCGATCCCGGCGACCTCCTCGGTGACCGGGTGCTCCACCTGGAGGCGGGTGTTGACCTCCAGGAAGGAGATCGTGCCGTCGAGGCCTACCAGGAACTCGACCGTGCCCGCCCCGACGTATCCGGCCTCCTTGAGGATGGCCTTCGACGCGCTGTACAGCTCGGCGACCTGAGCCTTGGACAGGAACGGTGCCGGGGCCTCCTCGACCAGCTTCTGGTGCCGCCGCTGGAGCGAGCAGTCACGGGTGGAGACGACCACGACGTTGCCGTGCTTGTCGGCCAGGCACTGGGTCTCCACGTGCCGGGGCTTGTCCAGGTACCGCTCGACGAAGCATTCGCCCCGGCCGAACGCGGCGACGGCCTCGCGGACCGCCGAGTCGTACAGCTCGGGCACCTCTTCGAGGGTCCGGGCGACCTTCAGGCCACGGCCACCGCCGCCGAACGCGGCCTTGATGGCGATCGGCAGCCCGTGCTCCTTGGCGAAGGCGACGACCTCCTCGGCGCCGCTCACCGGATCGGGCGTACCGGCGACGAGCGGGGCGCCCGCGCGCTGGGCGATGTGCCGGGCGGCCACCTTGTCGCCGAGGTCGCGGATGGCCTGCGGCGGCGGCCCGATCCAGATCAGCCCGGCGTCC
>NZ_BJND01000212.1 GCF_006539505.1 Streptomyces spinoverrucosus | reverse complement strand
CCGCCGTCACCGCCCGGCTGGCGATCAACGTCGCCCAGTCCGCCCGGGCGCGACGGGAGTCGTACGTCGGGCCGTGGCTCCCCGAGCCGATCGACACCAGTCTGGACCCGCAACTGGGAGCGGAACGGGCTGAGGCACTGGAACTCGCCGTTCTCCTCCTCCTCGAGAAACTGAACCCGGTGGAACGGGCCGCCTACGTCCTCAGAGAAGCCTTCGACTACCCGTACAAGCAGATCGCGGAAATCCTCGAAACGAGCGAGCCCAACACCCGCCAGCTCGTAAGCCGCGCACGCAAGCACCTGGCTGCCGAGCGCAGGGAACCCGTCAGCCCCACCGAACACCGGCGACTGCTCGACGTGTTCCTCACCGCAGCACAGACCGGCAATCTGACCGAACTCGAATACATCCTCGCCACGGACGTCGTCAGCTACGCCGACGGCGGAGGAATGCGCGGCGCATCGAAGATCCCCGTCGTCGGACGTCCCCACGTCTCCAAATACCTCGCCGCCTTCGCGCCACGATTCTGGCCCCACTCGGACATTCGATGGGTCGAGGCCAACGGCCGACCGGCCATTCTCGTCTCCTCCGACGGGCACCCCATGGCCCTCCTGTCCATCGACGCGTCGGCGGAAGGCATCGAACGCAT
>NZ_BJND01000211.1 GCF_006539505.1 Streptomyces spinoverrucosus | reverse complement strand
AAGAACGCCGACCGAAACGCCGCGTAGCTGAACACCCACCAGAGACAGCAGGGAGAGCCGTCGCCAACGGCTCTCCCTGCTGCATGTCGAGAGAGGACCGCCGCTGCATGGCTGGCCACATCCAAGACCGCTGGTACAAGACCGAGACCGACGCCAACGGCAAGACCGTCCGCGTACGGACCGACCGATACGGCAAGGGCCTGCGTTACCGCGCCCGCTACATCGGCCCAGACGGGACCGAGAAGAGCAAGTCGTTCCCCGACGGACAGAAGCGACTGGCCGATCAGTGGCTCGCCCACATCGAGGCGGACATGTCTCGGGGGCAGTACGTGGACCCTGCCGCGAGCCGAGTGACGTTCCGGCAGTACGCCGAGAAATGGCTGAACACGCAGACCACCGACATGACCACACGCGAGTCAGTCGAGTCCGCGATTCGTGGCCACGCGATCCCCTATCTCGGACCGCGACCGCTCGGTTCCTTCAAGCCCGAACACATCCGGGATTGGCTGAGCGAGCTGGAGAAAGCCGTCCCCGCATCATCGTACCGGCGCGTGATCTACAACAACGTGTCGACGGTCCTAAATGCGGCTGTCGACGACGGTCACCTATCGAAGAACCCTTGCCACGCACAATCCGTGCGGCCCCCTTCT
>NZ_BJND01000210.1 GCF_006539505.1 Streptomyces spinoverrucosus | reverse complement strand
CGAGGTGGTCGGCGTTGGTGTCCACGCCGACCAGGCCGTGCGCGCGGGCTGCCTCCAGCGGCACGGTCTGGACCGGCGGGATCGTCCAGGAGGCCGTCAGATACCAGCGGCCGCGGCCCACGTCTTCGTGGATGCGGTAGGCGACGGCCCGGTTGGCGGTGATCCGGTTGCGCCATTGCTCGCCCCGGTGCGGGAAGCTCACGCGGGCGGCGAGGACGTAGCGGCCGTGCGGCGCGTTCGCCAGGTGCGCCAGCGGTGCGGGAAGCTTGAGGGAGACTTCGCCGTCGTCGGTGACGCGGATGGTCTCGTTGCCGTACCGCTTCCCGGACTCGCCATCGGCCTGCAGGAACCGCCGCCCGGTCTCCCACCGGGTACGCCACTCGGCCTCGGTGAGCTGGGCGGCCTTCAGGTGGTGGCGGCTGTTCAGCAGTTGCTTGCCGCCGCGCACCACGCGCACGCGCCCGGCTTCGCGGTCTGCCCGGGCTGCCTGGAGCCGGTCTTCGAGCAGGTGCAAGCGGCGGGACTTGGCGAACCACTCCTGCCGGGTGTGGTAGCCGCCCGGCGCCTGCCTGGTGCCTTTCTCGCCAACGGGTCGGGACAGCCGGTGCGTGATCGTCGCGATCCCGGCTTGAAGGCTCTGGATGTGCGCGAGCTGGCCGCGCCGGGCGAGCGCCCACTGGTCGTG
>NZ_BJND01000209.1 GCF_006539505.1 Streptomyces spinoverrucosus | reverse complement strand
CCGGTCACCGGCAGGTCCGACAGCTCGCCGGTCTTGACGTTGCGCAGCTTCAGACCGGAGAGCTTCCCGTCGCCCTGGATCTCGGCGACCTCGCTGTCCCACACGAACGTGATCTTCGGGTCGGCGAAGGCACGCTCCTGCATCGCCTTGGAGGCGCGCAGGGTGTCGCGGCGGTGGACGACCGTCACGGAGCGGGCGAAGCGCGAGAGGAAGGTGGCCTCCTCCATCGCGGTGTCGCCGCCGCCGATCACGGCGATGTCCTGGTCCTTGAAGAAAAAGCCGTCACAGGTGGCGCACCAGGAGACACCGCGGCCGGACAGGGCGTCCTCGCCCGGCAGGCCGAGCTTGCGGTGCTGCGAGCCGGTGGCGACGATCACGGCCTTCGCCCGGTGCACCGTGCCGGCGGTGTCGGTGACGGTCTTGATCTCACCGGTCAGGTCGACGTTGACGACGTCGTCCGGAACGAGCTCGGCGCCGAAGCGCTCCGCCTGGGCGCGCATGTTGTCCATGAGCTCGGGGCCCATGATGCCGTCCTGGAAGCCCGGGAAGTTCTCCACGTCCGTGGTGTTCATCAGCGCACCACCGGCGGTGACGGCACCCTCGAACACCAGTGGCTTCAGCGACGCGCGCGCGGTGTAGAGCGCCGCCGTGTAGCCGGCGGGCCCGGAGCCGATGATGATCACGTTACGGACGTCGCTCA
>NZ_BJND01000208.1 GCF_006539505.1 Streptomyces spinoverrucosus | reverse complement strand
GTGACGGCAATGTGCTGTTCACGGCCACCGACCCGGCAGGCCCCTGGTCCGATCCGATCAAGCTGCCCGGGGTCCCCGGCATCGACCCGGACCTCGCCTGGGACGACGAGGGCAACTGCTGGTGCACCGTCGCCGGTGTGGGACAGGTCCGCCTCGACCCCCACACCGGGGAGACGTTCGGTCCCGATCGCAAGATCTGGTCCGGAACGCCCGGAGCCAAGGCCCCGGAAGCACCGCACCTGTACCGGATCGGCGACTACTGGTACCTGCTGATCGCCGAGGGCGGCACCGAGCGTTGCCACGGCGTCTCGATCGCCCGCGGCCGCCGGCCCGACGGCCCGTTCGAGCCGTGTCCCGCCAACCCGATCCTGACCCACCGCGGCACCGAGCACCCCATCCAGAACACCGGCCACGCGGACCTGGTCCAGGGCCCCGACGGGTCGTGGTGGATGGTGCTGCTCGGGGTGCGGCCGGGCGGCGGCACCCCCGGGTGGCACGTACTCGGCCGGGAGACGTTCCTGGTACCGGTGGAGTGGGTGGACGGCTGGCCGGTCGTCGGTGAGCTGTCACTCGAACCGCCTGCGCCGCCGTGGCCGCTCCAGCCGGGCGCTGTCACGCCGGTCCGGGACGACTTCGACCAGAGCGAGTTGGCCCCATACTGGGTCTCTCTGCGTCATCGTCCCCCGGAGGACTGCACCACAAA
>NZ_BJND01000207.1 GCF_006539505.1 Streptomyces spinoverrucosus | reverse complement strand
GCCCACCGCCCACCCGAGTGGCACCCCACGCCACACCCACCCCCTACCTCCTGGTTTGTCTGATTAGCGCGTATCGTCGCCCCATGCCCACGCCATACGGATCCCGCGGCGGCATGGCGTTCGGTGTGGCGGAGCTGCGTGTGCTCCGCCGCGCTCTCGCCCTCGCCCTCCACCCCGGCCAGGCCTCGGCCGAGGACGTCCAGGACTGTCACCGCCTGGCCGAGTCCCTCGACGAGGCGATGCGCGAGGGCGCCCGCCTGCGGGCCTTCCTCGTGGCCGACCTCGCCCGCTACCGCGCCGCCCTCCCCGGCGCCACGGCCGGCTACCTCACGCTCCTGGAGGAGGCGCTGCGCGCCGGATACCGCCCCCACCCCGACGACCTGGCCGCCCTCCGGTCCCTCCGCGGCAACCCCAGCGCCACCGCCCTCCTCGACCGCTGCCAGACCCTCGCCGAACAGGACGTACGCGCCCGCCTGACCCGCAGCACCACCACCCCACCCCACGCCGCAACCCACACCGCAACCCTCGCCCCCGTCGTCCCGGCCTCCCGCACCCACCTCCTCGCCCTCCCCGGCGGCCTCACCAACACCGCCGAGAACCCAGCAGCCAAGCCCGACCGCAAACCCGAAAAGAAGCCGGCCGAAAAGCCGACCGAACCGTCCCCAGCCCCCACCCCGGCCCCCACACCGAAGCCCACCCGTCGCCCCATCCCCACCCCGGGCGAGGTCTTCCCCCG
>NZ_BJND01000206.1 GCF_006539505.1 Streptomyces spinoverrucosus | reverse complement strand
CACTCGACCTGCCCCATGCGCTCGTGGAGTGGGTGACCATGCTCGTCGTCACCCGCGAGGGTGACCGGCGCTGCAAGCTCCGCCCGTCTCAGCGCGCGATGGTGGCACTGGTGTACCTGCGCGAACACACCACCCTGGCGAAGATCGCTGCCGGGTTCGGGATCAGCGAATCCACCGCCCACGCCTACACCAGCGCGGTCATCCGCCTGCTCGCCGAACGCGCGCCGGGTCTGCTGAAGGTTCTGCGCGAGGCCGATGCGGACTTCGTCCTGCTGGACGGCACTCTCGCCGAGTGCGACCGGGTCGGCGACGGACGGGCCGACTACTCCCACAAGCACCGCCGGCACGGGGTGAACGTGCAGGTGGTCACCGATCCGGCCGGCCGGCTGCTGTGGCTCTCACCCGCGCTGCCGGGCCGGGCTCACGACCTGACCGCTGCCCGCACCCACCGGATCATCCGCATCTGCGAGCGCCAGGGCGTGCCCATCATCGCCGATCTGGCCTACCAGGGCGGCGGTCCCTGGGTGACCACGGGCATCAAACGCAGGCCCCTGCAGGAACTCACCCTCACCGAGAAGACCCGCAACCGGGCCCTGGCCGCGGCGCGGGCACCGGTCGAGCGCGGCGTCGCACGCCTGAAGTCCTGGCGGATCTTCCGCAGATCCCGATGCAGCCCAAACCGCATGACGTCAATCACCAAAGCCGTCCTCACCCTGGAGCGGCAACGCTGAAGAAGCTC
>NZ_BJND01000205.1 GCF_006539505.1 Streptomyces spinoverrucosus | reverse complement strand
ATGTACTGGATCGGGCTCAAGCCCGGTGACGTGCACCTGAACATCTCCTCGCCCGGCTGGGCCAAGCACGCCTGGTCCAACCTCTTCGCCCCGTGGAACGCCGGGGCCACCGTCTTCATCCACAACTACGCCCGCTTCGACGCGACCCGGCTGATGACCGAGATGGACCGCGCCGGGGTGACCACGTTCTGCGCCCCGCCCACGGTGTGGCGGATGCTCATCCAGGCGGACCTGACCCAGCTGCGCACCCCGCCCCGGGAGGCGGTGGCCGCCGGGGAGCCGCTCAACCCCGAGGTCATCGAGCAGGTCCGGCGGGCGTGGGGCGTGACCATCCGGGACGGCTTCGGGCAGACGGAGACCGCGGTGCAGGTCTCCAACAGCCCCGGCCAGCCGCTGAAGACGGGCTCCATGGGCCGTCCCAGCCCCGGGTTCCGGGTGGTGCTGCTGGACGCCGAGACGGGCGCGCCGGGTGCGGACGAGGGCGAGATCGCGGTGGACCTGTCGCAGTCGCCGGTCGGCGTGATGGCCGGGTATCACGGGGACCTCGACCGCACGGCGGAGGCGATGGCGGGCGGCTACTACCGCACCGGCGACATCGGATCGCGCGACGCGGACGGCTACCTCACCTACGTCGGCCGCGCCGACGACGTCTTCAAGGCCTCCGACTACAAGATCTCCCCGTTCGAGCTGGAGAGCGCCCTGCTGGGACACGAGGCGGTGGCGGAGGCGGCCGTGGTACCGGCACCGGACGCGCTGCGCCTCGCGGTGCCGAAGGCGTACGTCGTCCTGGCCGAGGGCTGGGAACCGGGCCCGGACACGGC
>NZ_BJND01000204.1 GCF_006539505.1 Streptomyces spinoverrucosus | reverse complement strand
TTGGCGAGCCAGTCGGTGAAGCGGGTCTGTGCGATGTGCGCGTCGGGGCCGGGAAGGAGGCTGTTCTCCTCGAGTTCGGAACCGAAGTACTCAGCGTGCGGGTCCGCCACGATGGTTCGGGGGTCGTTCGCGGCGGCGAGGCCGGTGCGGATGAATTCCTCGAACCGGAACGCCTCGGGGCCAGCGATCTCCACCACGCCGTTGAGGGGTGTGCCGGCGGCCGCGCGGCTCACGGCGGTGGCCACGTCGTCGGAGTACATGGGCTGGATCTTCGCGGTGGGGACACGCACGGTGCCGCCGTCGGTCATCGAGTCCGCGATGCCGGTCACGAACTCGAAGAACTGCGTGGCGTGGACGATGGAGTACGGGATCCCCGATGCCTTGATGAGCTTCTCCTGCGCCAGCTTGGCGCGGAAGTAGCCGTTCTCCGGGAGCCGGTCGGTACCGACGATGGAGAGCGCGACATGGTGGGTCACACCGGCGTCCGCCTCCGCCTTGAGCAGGTTGGTGGTCGAGGTGCGGAAGAACTCCATGACGGCGTTGTCCTCGAACGAGGGGGAGTTCGACACGTCGACCACGACCGAGGCACCCTGCAGGGCCTCCGTCAGGCCTTCACCCGTGAGTGTGTTGACGCCGGTATTGGGCGCGGCCGGCACCGCCTCGTGGCCGTGCTCCTTGAGCTTGGCGACCACCTTCGAGCCGATGAGGCCGGTCCGGCCGATCACTACAACCTTCATGATGAAATCCTTTCGGTAGCTGTTGGATGTGCAGCGGCTCCATGAAATGAGCTGTCCGCGTGCACCGTTGAATACCTGTAAGAAA
>NZ_BJND01000203.1 GCF_006539505.1 Streptomyces spinoverrucosus | reverse complement strand
CCGGTCCGAGGTGACGGCGTTCGAGCTGCGGAAGAATCTGCCGGTGCTCTAACCGCAGGTCAGGGCAGGTTTCCCACCGATTCGACGGATGGGGCCGACGGTCGCGAACCGTCGGCCTCATCGCGGCTCACTGCCCCTGGGCCGTCTCTGGGCCGTCCGGCGTCGGATCGGCGCCCTCGTACAGGCCGTCCACCGCCTTCCGGGCCCGTGCGTCGCTGCTCGGCATGAGGTGCGTGTAGACCCGGAGCGTGAACCCCGGATCGTTGTGTCCGAGGTAGTGACTCAGTGCCTTGATGTTCTCGCCGGCGTCCAGCAGGACCGAGGCGTAGAAGTGCCTGAGCGCGTGCATGCCGTGTTCGCGGGCGGCCTGGTGGCGCTCGCCCGGATTTGGCTGGGGGATCACTCCAGCCGCGACGAGAGCAGGCTTCCACGCGCGGTCGTTGAAGTCGGTACGCCGAACCGCACCGGCGCCATCGAGGCGGGTGAACAGCAGCCGCTTCGTGACAGGCGGGCCGTCCACTCGGAGCCACGGCAGCGTGATCTCTACCGGGGGGAATGCCTCCATGTGCTGCTTGAGGATGTGCGCCACGCGGTTCGGCAAGGGGACGTCGCGGATCTTGTTCCGCTTCGGCGGGGCGAACACGAGACCCTGCTTTGTCACCTTCACCTGATTCGCGATGTGCAACCACCCGGAGTCCAAGCCGATTTCTTCGACGGGCAGTCCGAAGATCTCACCTTGCCGAAGCCCGCACCCGCCTCCCAGGTCTACCGCTGCGCGGTAGCGCTCGGGCAGCGCTGCCCGCACGGCGAAGACGCGCTCAGCACTCCACGGCACGACGCGCCCGGTTCCCGC
>NZ_BJND01000202.1 GCF_006539505.1 Streptomyces spinoverrucosus | reverse complement strand
CTTCAACCTGCCTGCCTGGCTGCGGGGCGTCTACCGCTCGGGCGCAGCGTGCCTTGCTGCGGGCAACCCGTGCGCCGTCAAGCCGCAGGCGTGCCTAGCTGCGGGCAGTCGTGCCGCTGGGGCGGCACGGGTGGGCGCAGCGGCACCCCGTCGCGCCGGGCTGCGCAGCGTCCCGGCCTCGGCATCGACGCCGGGTGCCCATGTGAGCGGCGTTGCTACATGCGGCTCAAGGACGCCGCTGCGAACAGGACGTCTCTGATGGCCTCGCGGTCGCCCAGTTGGCCTGTTGCTGCTTCGTCGGGGGAGACGTGGCCCGCGGCCAGGCGGCAGAATTCGACGCCGTCCAGGGCCACGTGGGCCACCTCGTGGTCGGCGGAGCCAACCGCTGCGGGGGAGTCCAGGGGGATCAGCCACTCGCCGCCGCCCGAGCCCTCGATTTCCAGGCGGAGGGTGCGGCCGGGCTTGCCGGCGGGGACCAGGTGGTGGGGGGTGTGGGCGGGGGACGCCAGGCCCGCGCGGCGGCGTTCCGCGAGGGTGGTGGGGAGTACGCGGGCCGCCAGGTCGATCATGCGGTTGAGGTGGCGGGGCGACGGGGGGTCGTAGGGGTAGTCCACCGCGTCCGCGATGTCCTCCGCGTGCACCCAGCACTCGAACGCCCGGTCGATCATCGCGTCGTGCAGGGGCAGCTCGCAGTCGCCGTACGGCACGCCCAGCCTGCCCGCGCTGCCGCCGGTGAAGGACACCGTGCGTACGACGCCGTGGCTCTGTTCGCGCCAGGGCGCCCGGACGGTGCGGGTCGGTGGGAAGTGGGAGGCCCGCCAGTACGCCTCCGTGCGGCCCGTGGGGGTCGGCGGG
>NZ_BJND01000201.1 GCF_006539505.1 Streptomyces spinoverrucosus | reverse complement strand
TTAGACGTCATCTCATTTGGATCGGTAGCCTGTTGGTCGTGGTTTCGATCGTTGAGCGGCTGGTGCCGGATGAGTTGTGGGAGCTGTTCCAGCGGGTGGTCCCGGAGGCTCCGTCGCGGCCTCAGGGCGGCGGCCGGCGCCGGCATGGTGACCGGGAGGTGCTGGCCGCAATCGTCTTCGTGGCCACGTCGGGCTGCACGTGGCAGCAGTTGCCGTCCGCGTCGTTCGGGCCGTCGGGAGCGACGGCTCACCGGCGCTTTGCCGAGTGGTCGAAGGCTCGAGTGTGGGCAAAACTCCACCGTCTGGTCCTCGACGAGCTCGGCGCCCGCGGCGAGCTGGACTGGTCCCGCTGCGCGATCGACTCGGTGAACATGCGGGCCCTGAAAAGGGGGAGCTGACAGGCCCGAATCCTGTCGACCGGGGCAAGTACGGCTCGAAGGTCCACCTGATCACCGAGCGGACCGGTCTGCCCCTGTCCGTCGGAATCTCGGGAGCGAACCTGCACGACAGTCAGGCGCTGATCCCGCTGGTGAAGGGGATACCGCCGATCCGCTCCCGGCGCGGACGCCGGCGGCGCAGACCGGGAAAGCTCCACGCCGACAAGGGGTACGACTACGACCACCTGCGGCGATGGTTACGCAGGCGAGGCATCAGGCACCGCATCGCCCGCAAGGGCATCGAGTCCTCGACCCGCCTGGGCCGCCACCGCTGGACCATAGAACGCACGATGTCCTGGCTCGCCGGATGCCGCAGACTGCACCGCCGCTACGAGCGCAAAGCCGAGCACTTCCTGGCCTTCACCAGCATCGCCTGCACCCTCATCTGCTACCGCCGACTCACCAAATGAGATGACGTCTT
>NZ_BJND01000200.1 GCF_006539505.1 Streptomyces spinoverrucosus | reverse complement strand
AAGGTGGGGCATCGCGGCGCCCGCGTTCGGGATCACGAACACCGCTGTCACACCGTTGTGGTCTGTCCTGTCTCAAGCAGTCGGAACGAGATGGCGCGCTGAGTGCGTCATCCACCGACGTAAGACACGAGGACTTCCCCATGGCTCTGAATCGCGAGCTCGCCAACGCCGAGATCGATGCCACCCCCACCCCGAGCGCGGACCTGCTGACACCGGACAACTCGGTGTTCCTGTTCGTCGACCACCAGCCGCAGATGTTCTTCGGCGCCGGCAGCGGTGACCGGACGGCGATCGTCAACGCCACTGTCGGACTGGCCAAGACCGCCAAGGCCTTCGACGTCCCGGTCGTCCTGAGCACCGTTGCGGCGGAAACCTTCTCCGGCTCCCTCCTTCCTCAGCTCGCCGAGGTCTTCCCCGAGCAGCCGGTCATCGACCGGAGCACGATGAACCCTTGGGAGGACGCCACCGTCATCGAGGCGATCAAGGCGACCGGCCGCAAGAAGATCGTCCTGTCCGGCCTGTGGACCGAGGTGTGCGTCGTCCTGCCCGCGCTCTCCGCGCTTGCCCAGGGCTACGAGGTGTACGTCGTCGCCGACGCCTGCGGCGGTCTGACCCCCGAGGCCCACGCGCACGCCCTCCAGCGCATGGCCAAGGCCGGCGCCTGCACCGTCGACTGGATCCCGGTCCTGCTGGAACTGCAGCGTGACTGGGCCCGCACCGAGACGTACGACGCCGTCGTCGACATCGTCAAGGAGCACGACGGCGCCTACGGCCTCGGGCTCGTCTACGCGCAGCAGTTCATCGGCGCCGACGCCGCAGGCTGATCCACCGCGGCCCGGCAGGCCGGGGGCCCTCCGTCCCCGGCCT
>NZ_BJND01000199.1 GCF_006539505.1 Streptomyces spinoverrucosus | reverse complement strand
GAACCTCTTTCATCCTGTTCCTGATGGGTGAATGTGCTGGTCGGCTGGATGGTGACGTGGCAGAGCCCCCGGTCGTTGGCGGTGTTGATTCCACTCGACACTGCCAGCGGCCCGGGGGCTCTGTTGGTTCCGTATCCTTCCATGCTCGACGTCCCGTACGAGCTGGTCGAGCACGTCTCCTGGCTGATCTACGCCCGAAGGCGTGAACTGAACTCGCCGTGGAGACGGCTCGGTTGCTTCAAACAGGCCCTGCTCGTGCTCGCACACCTGCGGAAGAACGAGACGTTCGCCCAGGTCGGAGCCGGTTTCGGCGTCTCGGAGGCGACGGCCTGGCGCTACGTCGACGAGACCCTCGAGATTCTGGCCGCCTGGGCGCCGGGACTGCAGGAAGCCCTCGTCGGGCTGGGCGAGGGCGACTTCGTCATCGTCGACGGCACCCTGATCCCCACCGACCGCATCGCCGCGGACGAGCCCTACTACAGCCAGAAGCACAAGAAGCACGGGATGAACGTGCAGGTCATCGCACGTCCGGACGGCACACCACTGTGGTTCTCGAGAGCACTGCCGGGCCGGACTCACGACCTGACGGCGGCCCGCGCCCACGGCATCGTCCAGGCCTGCCTCACCCGCCAGATCCTCGTGCTCGCGGACCGCGCCTATCAGGGCGCCGGCGCCACCGTCCGCACCCCGTACTACCACCACCGCGAACAACCCGAGCACTACCAGCAGTTCAATCGTGATCACGCCCGACTGAGGGCACCCGGCGAACGCGCCTTCGCCAAGCTCAAACACTGGCGCATCCTCCGCCGGGCCCGCTGCTCCACCCGCCGCGTCAGCCGCACCGTCCAAGCCATCCACACCCTGCTGACTTGCGACTATTCAGGATGAAAGAC
>NZ_BJND01000198.1 GCF_006539505.1 Streptomyces spinoverrucosus | reverse complement strand
AGGGTTCCTTTCAGAAAGCCGGATGCTTGCGGGCGAGGGTCATGCAGTGGGCGAGCTGGAGGAAGGCGTCGTGCATGTCGTCTCGGGTTTCCCAGCGGGTCCGTAAGCGGCGAGGGCCGTGGAGCCAGGCGATGGCGGACTCGGCGACCCATCGCACCCGGCCCAGGCCCGAGCCGTGTTGCTGACCGCGCCGGGCGATCCTCGGGACGATGCCGCGTTCACGCAGTCGCAGCGGTAGCTGTCGTGGTCGTAGCCGCGGTCGGCGTACAACGCGCGGGGCTTGCGCCGGGGCCGGCCCCGCTTGCCCCTCACCGGCGGCACGCCGCCAACCAGCGGCAAAAGCTGGGTGACGTCATTGCGGTGCCCGCCCGTAAACGACACCCGCAGCGGGGTGCCGTGCGCGTCGGTCAGCACATGATGCTTCGAGCCCGGCCGTGCACGATCAACCGGACTCGGGCCGACTTTTGGGCTGCTTCGCCCCCGCTTGGCCTGCACGTGCGAGGCATCGACGGTGGCACGGGAGAAGTCCAGGCGGTCCGCCGCCCGCAGCCGGTCAAGCAGCACCCTCTGGAGTTTCTCCCACACCCCGGCCTCCTGCCATTCGGCCAGCCGCCGCCAGCAGGTCGAACCCGAGCCGAACCCCAACTCCTGTGGTGGCAGGTACTCCCATTGGATACCGGTGTAGAGGACGAACAGCACACCATGGAGCCTCTTGCGGTCATCGATGCGCTTGCGCCCCGGGTACCGGAACCGCCGCTCATGCTTCGGCAGCAGCGGCTCGATCACCGCCCACAGTTCGTCACTGACCTCCTACGGCTTCCGCCGCGTCATGGTCACCCCCACAAAGCACGGGACCACGTCCATCTCCACCGTGCCACAAGAAGATCTTTCGCAAGGACCCCTAA
>NZ_BJND01000197.1 GCF_006539505.1 Streptomyces spinoverrucosus | reverse complement strand
CCGGCGCCCTTGGCGATGTACGTCATCGGGTCGATGGCCCTCGCCGTCGTGCCCAACACCCTCGCCACCGCACCGGCCTTGCCCGCGCCCGCCACACCGGCGCCCGCGCCTCCGGTGAAGACGGTGGTGAGCACGTTGAAGGTGACCGCACCGGCGGCGCGGGCGGGGTTCTTGCCCCACTGGTCCCACGCCACCAGCGCCTTGCCCGTCTCCTTCATCGCGGTGCGCGAGTCGCGGATCCAGGAGGGGAGCTTGTCGTCGGGGAGGAGCCAGAACGCCGTGCTCACCCCGGGCAGCGACGAGAGCACCAGGCCCGTGGCCAGCTGGGCCAGGCCCTTCCAGGCCTGGCCCATCGCCTCCCAGCCGCCGAAGCCGACCAGCGTGCCCAAGCCCTTGATCGTGCCCCAGATACCGTCGACGATCAGGCCGTCCCACACGAACGACTTCACCCAGTGGCCGACCTCGTACCAGTGATGCTTCTCCTCCACCGGGTCACCCCAGGGAAGCTTCGCATTCTTCATGTCCTCCGCGGAGAACCCGTACTGGTCCTTACGGTCCGAGCCGTCACCGGCCACCATCTGCGTCCCGCCCCAAAGAGCGGTGATCTTGTTGTGGCACGTCCGCTCCGCCGCCCAGAACGCAGCCACCGTCGCGGTGATGTCATCCCGCAGCTGGTTGTGCTCGTCGACCTTGTCCCCGTCGTACTCCCACTCGTCATCATCCTTGACCGAGTCGACAAAGGTCTGCGCCTGGGTCTTCAACTCCTTGAGCTTCGCCACCAGGGGGCGGATTTCGGTGGCGTACGACGACAGCGCACCGGAGACGGTCTCCAGGTCGTCGGCGAAGGCATCGGCCTTGTCCTTCACCGGCTTGGTGGTGGCGAACAGCTGCTCCGCCTCCGGCGCCTGGTAATACGCCGAC
>NZ_BJND01000196.1 GCF_006539505.1 Streptomyces spinoverrucosus | reverse complement strand
GGATTGCAGGGGCTCGGCGCAAAGGCTCGGACCGAGAGGCCCGGACTGTCGAGGCCGGACCGCAAGGGCTCGGGCCGAGAGGCTCGGACTGCAGAGGTTCGGACCGCAAGGGATCGGGCCGAGAGGCCCGGACCGCAGAGACCTGGACTGCAAAGGCTCGGACTGCAGAGGCCCGGACCGCAAAGGCTCGGACCGAGAGGCCCCGACCACAAGGCCCGGACCAAGGGGGCCTGGCCTGAAGGTCCCGGCCAAGCGGGCCCCTGACCGCGAGGTCCCGATGCATGGGGCCTGCCCCTGACGTCGATGGCCCCGAACCAAAGGGGCCTGGCTTCCGTTGCCCCGAACCACAGGGGCCGCCCGAGGCATCCAGCCCACCCCGGCGGGAGACCCCCGCCGCCTCCCCCGGCCCCGTCGGCGCCGCCAGGGCCACCCCCGACCCGGCGCCGACGGGGCATCCCTCGGCAAACCCCGTACCGACCGGCATTTCCCAACGACATGCCCTGCGGGATCCGCCACCGTGCGGGCTCCGCGAGCGCGCGGCACCAGCCGTCGGGCCCGCGACTGCGGCCCCAGGTGCCGGACCGCGTGCGCGCGGTGCTCACTGGCGGGGTCCGCGACCGCGGCCCTTCATCCTGCTGGATCCGCGAGCCGCGGCCCTGCGTGTAGGACCACCGCGTGGCCCTTCACTCTGCTGGATCCGCGACTGCGCGGCGCTGCCCTGACGGACCGCGCGCGGTGCTCACCCGCCGGGTGCGCGACTGCGGCGTCACCTGCTGGATCGCGAGCGCGCGGCCCCAGGTTCGGCCCGCGTGCGCGCGGCCACAGGTGTCGGCCCGCGTGCGCGTGGCCCTGGGTGCAGCCCGGGTGTGCATGGCGCTGGGTGCGGCCCGGGTGGGCGTGGTGGTGGGTGCGGCCCGGGTGGGCGTGGTGCTGGGTGCGGCCCGGCGCGCGCAGCGCTGGGTGCAG
>NZ_BJND01000195.1 GCF_006539505.1 Streptomyces spinoverrucosus | reverse complement strand
ATGCGTTCGGCGCTGGTAGTGGCAGCGGCGGGCGATGGCCTGATGATGACGGCGCCAGTGGGACCAGGTGAGAGGACGCGTCGGCCGCACCGGGTGGCGGGTCAGGGAATGCAGAGCGTCCATGAGCCGTCGGACCTCTGCCACTGTGAGGGGAACGATGCTGGCGGAAGCGTTCCTGCATCCCCCCCTTCCAGAGCGCGGGAGGCCATCACGGCCAGGAAGGCGTGGGCGAGCATGGCGAGGGTGATGTGCCGGTACCAGCCGACATAGCGGCGGACCTCGTACTGATCCAGGCCGCATTCATTCTTCGCGGCCTGGAAGCACTCCTCGATCGCCCAGCGTGTGCCGGCGACGCGGACCAGCGTGGTGACCGTCGTGCTGAGAGGGGCGTAGGCCAGGTAGTAGGCGACCTCATCAGGGCGGGCCAGGCTGCGGCGGGCCAGGACCCAGCGGTGGTGGGTCGGATCACTGCCGTCGAGGTCGGCGACGGCGGGCAGCCGGGCTGCAGCCCAGTCGTAGACCCGCGGGCCCTTCGAGCCCGGGCCGCATGAGATCCGCTCCCAGGCCTCGTCGGGAGCGCCGGCCAGGACGTGGTCGATGCGTCCGAGCGAAGGGACCTGCTGCGACTTGGGCACCGCCAGGACGTATCCGATGCCGGCTTCTTCGAGCATCCGCCGAAAGCGCCACTCCTGGCCATAGGCGGCATCCGCAGTGACCCAGGCGATGGGTAGCGACGAGGACAGCGCGCGCAGTACCAGGCCTCGGGCCAGTTCCGGCTTGGTGGCAAACCCGCGGTCCTCGGGGATCCGCGCGGCCCGGCACCGCTGCCGGTCTTCGATCCAGGACTTGGGCAGATACAGCTCGCGGTCGACCAGCGCCCTGCCTCTGGCGGAGGCGTAGGCGGCGAAGACGCCGATCTGGCAGTTCTCCGTCCGCCCGGCGGTGCCGGAGTACTGCCGCTGCACACCGGCGAAGACTG
>NZ_BJND01000194.1 GCF_006539505.1 Streptomyces spinoverrucosus | reverse complement strand
GGGGCGGTGTGGCGGGGGACTGCGTTTACGCCTTCGCCGGCGCGGGCGCCGGCTGCTCCACCTTGGCGTCCAACTCGCGCGAGATCTTCCGCTCCACGAAGAACGCCGCCGTCGGGATGGTTCCTGCCAGGAGGACCCACACCTGCTTGGCGACCGGCCACTTCGCCTTGGAGCCCAGGTCGAAGGCGAAAATCAGGTAGACGACGTACAGCCAGCCGTGCGCGATGGAGACGACCTGCGTCGCTTCCGCGGCGCCGTCCATCTCCAGGCCGTACTTGCCGATCATGCAGAGGCACAGCAGGACCAGGAGCACACCGGTGACGTAGGCCATGACGCGGTAGCGGGTCAGCACGCTCTTTTTCATGCGAACGAGCGTAACCGCCCGTTCCGGGCGATCTTCCCTCGGGTCACTGCTCCTCGAAGTCGTGTGCGGCCACCCGGAGCGGGCGGAGCATCGCGAAGATCTCGGCGCATTCCTCGGCGTCGTACGCGCCGAGGCCGAAGTCCATCGCCATCAGGTCGCGGGTGGCCGACTCGACCACCTCGCGGCCCTTGTCGGTGATCACGGCGAGGGTGCCGCGGCCGTCGTTGGGGTTGGGGCGCTTGGCCACCAGGCCGGACTTCACCAGGCGGTCGACGGTGTTCGTCACGGACGTCGGATGCACCATGAGCCGCTCGCCGATCTTGGACATCGGCAGCTCGCCCTCCTTGGAGAAGGTGAGCAGCACCAGCGCCTCGTACCGTGCGAACGTCAGTCCGTACGGCTTGACCACCGCGTCGACCTCGGCGAGCAGGATCTGGTGTGCGCGCATGATCGAGGTGATCGCGGCCATGGACGGCACGTTGCCCCAGCGCTGCTTCCAGAGTTCGTCGGCGCGGGCGATGGGGTCGAAGGGAAGGCTGAGCGGCTTCGGCACGTCATCAGACCTTACCCGTCGGTCATATGTTGGTCAGCCCCGTCTCGCTCTTCGGGCCGACCGGCTGGTCCTCGTCGGTAGCGGTCTTA
>NZ_BJND01000193.1 GCF_006539505.1 Streptomyces spinoverrucosus | reverse complement strand
CTGCGGTCCGAGTCGGCCGTGTTCGGGCCGGTCGCCTCCGATCCGACGGTCTCCCGGTTGATCGGCACCCTCGCTGCTTCGGGCGAGAAGGTGCTGACCGCGATCCGCGCTGCACGTTCCGAAGTCCGCAGAAAGGTCTGGGATTTGGCCGGCGACCAGGCCCCTGATGCCGGCGGGCAGGTGATCGTGGACCTGGACGGGGTCCTGGTCGTTGCGCACTCGGACAAGCAGGACGCCGCCCCGACCTGGAAGAAGACCTACGGCCACCACCCGCTCATGGGGTTTGTCGACCACGGCCCGGGAGGAACCGGAGAACCCGTCGCCGCTCTCCTGCGCCCCGGCAACGCGGGCTCGAACACGGCCGCCGACCACATCACCACCGCCCGTCTCGCCCTGGCCCAACTATCCAAGAAGTACCGGCGGGGACGACGGACGCTGATCCGCTGCGACTCCGGCGGCGGCACCCATGAATTCGTGGCCTGGCTCGCCCGGCGCGGACGCTGGCTGTCCTACTCGGTCGGCATGGTGATCACCGAGGCCATTCACCAGCACGTCCTGAAGATCCCCGCATCGGCCTGGACACCGGCCGTCGAGACCAGCGGCGAAGTCCGTGACGGGGCCTGGGTCGCTGAACTCACCGGCGACATCCTCATCGGGTGGCCGAAGGGCATGCGGCTGATCGTCCGCAAGGAACGGCCGCACCCCGGAGCCCAGTTGAGGATCACCGATGCGGACGGCATGCGGATCACCTGCTTCGCCACCAACACCCCCGACCGGCCGATAGCCGCCCTCGAACTCCGTCACCGGCTGCGGGCCCGCGCAGAGGACCGCATCCGGGCCGCCCGGGCCACCGGCCTGCGCAACCCCCCTGCACGACACCGCGCAGAACAGCATCTGGCTGGAGATCGTCCAGATCGCTCTCGACCTGCTGGCCTGGTTGCCCATGCTCGCCCTGACCGGCCAAGCCCGGCTCTGGGAACCGCGCCGTCTGCGGTTCCGCCTGTTCTCCGCGGCCGGCCAGCTCGTCACC
>NZ_BJND01000192.1 GCF_006539505.1 Streptomyces spinoverrucosus | reverse complement strand
AATCAGGGCGTCCGGCAGCCCGTGATCTTCGGTCATTGATGATCGCTGCAGGAGTCGCGTTCCCCACACGACTATGTTCAACGATCAAGGCCCGAGGCCTCGCAACCAACCGTGCACGAGACCGTTCGTCCCCTGGTCCGGTCACCCCGCCACCGGCTCCCTGGCACGGGCTGAGCGGTGCGATGCAGGCAGCGTCCAGTCGTCGAAGGAGGAGCCCATGTCTGACGGCCGATGGCTTCCTCGACCTGATGAGGCTGATGAGGTTCTCGGCGGAAGATCCCGCGATGCCGGCTTGCTTGCTTGAGCAGAAAGCGGATACGACGGCGGACCCGTCAATCTTCGGACGGTGAACGAGTCGTACGCAAGGCCGTTCCTGTTTGCCTCCGGAAGCCGTCAGGTCAGACTTTCCGCACGGCTCGGTCTTGCGCTGTTGCGGCGGGACCTTCCGATTCGAGCTCCTACTCCGAAACCGTTATCTGTAGCGGGGGCGAATAGACATCATCTATATTGTCCTGGAAATGAAGACGAATATCGAAGACGCCAACCTGGTTGAACCCGACATGCGGCATGATTACTGAGCCTGACTTTACGTCATACGTTTTTTGGTTGATCCAGCCGAATCCGGGCAAATATTGCTGCAGTTGCACTGTCCCCCAGGTCATGGGACTCCCGTCACTGTCCGTCACATTTGCGATCAGGTTGTACGGCACATCACGGCGCAGTTGTGACGGGGGAATGGGATCTCCTGTCGCTGAATCAACAATCGCTTGAGATGCAAACGAGACGTTCACCGCCGGAGCCTCCTGAGTTTGACTGGTCCTCGGGGGTTGGCTCGCCTGGGCAGACGCCGCTAGGCAGGGAGTTACGAGGCAAATCCCGAGGCCCAGTCCCAAGGATATGAAAGCGCGAGAAATGCGACGGCAATCCATAAATTCTCCCGAATCCGCAGATTAGGTTCACTTGGTTATCTAATGATCATGTGTTACAAAGCGGATCGCTTCAACTGATGGGATGGCGGTCAGGGGGATAGTCAGCCCTTCGACTGGGGGAGCC
>NZ_BJND01000191.1 GCF_006539505.1 Streptomyces spinoverrucosus | reverse complement strand
AGCTGCGTGATGAGGGGGGCGATGCTGTTCGGGTCGTCCCAGTCGCGGGGCTTGAGCTGGTACTTCTCGGAGTCGAGGTACTCCTCGCTGCCCTCCCTGAGCGGGGTGTTCTCGCAGAGTTCGTAGCCGGAGTACACGCCCCAGGTGGGGGACAGGGTGGCGGCCAGGACCGCGCGGGCCTCGAAGGCGGGGCGGCCGCCGTGCTGGAGGTAGGCGTGCAGGATGTCGGGGGTGTTGACGAAGAAGTTCGGCCGCATGTAGGCGGCCGCCTCACCGGACAGCTCGGTCAGATACTCCGTCAGCTCCTGCTTGGTGTTGCGCCAGGTGAAGTACGTGTACGACTGCTGGAAGCCGATCTGGGCCAGGGTGTGCATCATCGCCGGGCGGGTGAACGCCTCCGCCAGGAAGATCACGTCCGGGTCGGTGCGGTTGATGTCGGCGATGACGCGCTCCCAGAACAGCACCGGCTTGGTGTGCGGGTTGTCCACGCGGAAGACGCGCACACCGTGGGCCATCCAGTGCCGCAGCACCCGCAGCGTCTCGGTGACCAGGCCGTCCATGTCCCGGTCGAAGGCGATGGGGTAGATGTCCTGGTACTTCTTCGGCGGGTTCTCGGCGTAGGCGATGGTGCCGTCCGGGCGGTGGTGGAACCACTCGGGGTGTTTGTCCACCCAGGGGTGGTCCGGGGAGCACTGCAGGGCGAAGTCGAGGGCGATCTCCAGCCCGTGGCTCTTGGCCTGGGTGACGAACCAGTCGAAGTCGTCCAGGGTGCCCAGGTCGGGGTGGACGGCGTCGTGACCGCCTTCGGGAGAGCCGATCGCCCAGGGCACGCCGACGTCGTCGGGCCCGGCGGACAGGGAGTTGTTGCGGCCCTTGCGGAAGGTGCTGCCGATCGGGTGAATCGGCGGCAGGTAGACCACGTCGAAGCCCATCGCGGCGATGGCCGCAAGCCGGCGGGCGGCGGTGCGGAACGTGCCGTGCGGGCGCTCGGGCGTGCCCTCGGAGCGCGGGAAGAACTCGTACCACGACCCGAACAGCGCCCGCTCCCGCTCCACCAGCAGCGGCAACGGCTCGGA
>NZ_BJND01000190.1 GCF_006539505.1 Streptomyces spinoverrucosus | reverse complement strand
CCGACGACGGGCCGTTGACCGCCGCGAGGGCCAGCAGGCCGGCGTGCTCGGCCACGAGCGGAAGGACCTCGTCCGCGGATGCCTGGACCGCGATCATCGTGCCGCCCTCGGGCAGTGCCTGCATCAGCGAGGCCCGCGCGGCGACCAGCCTCGCGGCATCCTCCAGCGTCAGGACACCGGACACATGGGCGGCCGTCAGCTCGCCGATGGAGTGCCCGGCCACATAGTCCGGGCGCAGGCCCCAGGACTCGGCCAGCCGGAACAGCGCCGTCTCCAGCGCGAACAGCGTGGGCTGCGCATACCCCGTCAGCCCCAGCAGAGCGGCCTCGTCACTGCCCGGCTCGGCGAACACGACCTCCTTCAGGGGCCGTTCGAACATGCCGTCCCACTGGGCGCACACCGCGTCGAAGGCCTGGGCGAAGACCGGGAAGGACGCGTACAGCTCACGGCCCATTCCGGCGTACTGGGCTCCCTGACCGGTGAACAGGAACGCCGTCCGGCCCGCCAGGTCCGTACGGGCCCGGACCGGTTGGGCCGCCCCGGCCCGCACCGAACGCAGCCCGGCGATGAGCTCGTCCCGCCCCGCGCCGGTCACACTCGTCCGATGATCGAGCGCGGTGCGCCCGGTGGCGAGGGAGTGCGCGACGTCCAAGGGGGTCAGGTCGGGGCGCTGCTCAAGGTGTTCGAGCAACCGTGCCGCCTGCCGGGACAGCGCCTCGGGCGTCCTGGCGGACAGCAGCCACGGAACCGCGGGCATGGCCAGTGGCTCGGCGCCCCGGTCCCGCGACGCGTCGTCCGCCGCCGGCTGCTCCAGGATCACGTGCGCGTTGGTGCCGCTGATGCCGAAGGACGACACTCCCGCGCGCCGCGGCGCATCCGACGCCGGCCACTCCCGGGCCTCGGTGAGCAGGGCCACGTCGCCCGCCTCCCAGTCGACATGGCGGCTGGGAGCCTCCACATGCAGGGTCCTGGGCAGTACGCCGTGGCGCATGGCCTGCACCATCTTGATGACGCCGCCGACACCCGCCGCGGCCTGGGTGTGCCCGATGTTGGATTTCAGGGAGCCGAGGTGGAGGGGGTGTCC
>NZ_BJND01000189.1 GCF_006539505.1 Streptomyces spinoverrucosus | reverse complement strand
CCAGGCGGTCGGCGCCCTCCTCGATGCCTTCGAGGAGCTCCGCCTGGTCCTCCTCGGACCACGCCACGTCGTCGGACCGCAGACTGGAGACGGCCGCCTTGATCCCGGCCAGTGGGGTACGCAGGTCATGGCTGACGGCGGCCAGCAGCGCCGTCCGGATGCGGTTGCCCTCGGCCAGCGTGCGGGCCTGGTCGGCCTCCTCCTGGAGCCGTCGGCGGTCCAGCACGACCACGGCCTGGGCGGCGAACGCGGCCAGCACCCGGCGGTCCTCGGCGGGCAGCACCCGGCCGGTCAGCGCGAGCGCCATGTGGTCCCCGACCGGCACGTCCACGTCCGCGTCCTCCGGGCGTTCCACCGGCCCGCCGAATCCGACGCGGCCCACGCAGGTCCACGGGTCGATGTCGCTCTTGCGCTCCAGCAGCGCGGCCGACTCCATGCCGAAGGTCTCGCGCACCCGTTCCAGCAGGGCTTCCAGGCTGGTCTCGCCGCGCAGCACGTTGCCAGCGAGGAAGGAGAGGATCTCCGACTCCGCCCGCAGCCGGGCCGCCTGATGGGTCCGCCGGGCCGCGAGGTCCACCACCGACGCCACGGACACCGCGACGGCCACGAAGATCACAAGCGCGACGATGTTCTTCGAGTCGGCGATGGTCAGCCGGTGCAGGGGCGGGGTGAAGAAGTAGTTCAGCAGGAACGATCCGAAGGCCGCCGAGGCCAGCGCCGGCAGCAGCCCGCCGAGCAGCGCCGCCGCCACCGTCAGCGTCAGGAACACCAGCACGTTGTTGGCGAGGCCCAGGTCGACGGAGTTCAGCACCACCGCCAGGATCGCCGGACCGGCCAGGCCGACGGCCCAGCCCCAGATGATCCGGGCCCGCCCCAGCCGCGCGCCCCGGGCCACGGGCAGTCCGCGTCCCTTGGCGACCTCGTCGTGCGTGACGATGTGGACGTCCAGGTCGGGACCGGACTCCCGGGCGACCGTCGCGCCGACACCGGGTCCGAAGACGTACTGCCAGGTCTTGCGCCGCGACGACCCGAGGACGATCTGGGTGGCGTTCACGCCGCGCGCGAAGTCCAGCAGCGCGGCCGGTATGTCGTCGCCGACGACGTGGTGGAAGGTGCCGCCGAGATCCTCCAC
>NZ_BJND01000188.1 GCF_006539505.1 Streptomyces spinoverrucosus | reverse complement strand
GGGGTCCCCACCACGAGCGTCCGCTACAACGGCATCCTGCACGACTTCCTGATGCTGAATCCCTTGCGGTCCACGCACGCGGCCACTGCTGCGATGCAGCAGGCCGTTCACACCCTGCGTACCGCACTGCATTCCCACTGATCTGCAGTCGACTGACTCACAGTCGACAGGCGCAATTCCCCAGATACAGCTGTAACCTGCAACAGCCTCGAAAGGGCCCTGTCATGAGCAAGCATTCTCGATACGAACGCATTCGCACTCCGCTCGCCGTCATGGCGACGGCGAGTGTTGCCACGGCTCTCATCGCCACGTCGGTCGCCCCGGCGAGCGCCGGAAAGGCGCCTTCCCTCCAGACCCGCAGGCCGACCGTGGTACTCGTCCACGGCGCATTCGCCGACTCCACCAGCTGGAACGGCGTCGTGAAGGAGCTGAAGCGGGAGGGCTACCCGGTGGTGGCTGCGGCCAACCCGCTGCGGGGTCTGAGCGGCGACGCCGCATACGTCAAGGAGCTCCTGGCCGGCATCGACGGGCCTGTCGTGCTGGCCGGCCACTCCTACGGCGGAGCGGTCATCAGCAACGCGGCCTATGGCTCGGAGAAGGTCAAAGCGCTGGTGTACGTCGCCGCCTTCGTCCCCGACGAGGGGGAGAGCGCGCTCGACCTGGCGGCCAAGTTCGAGGGCAGTACGCTCGGCGAGGCCCTGTGCCCCCCTGTTCCGGTCACCCTGCCCGATGGCTCCCAGGGCGCGGACCTCTACATCGACCAGAAGAAGTTCCCCCGCCAGTTCGCCGCGGACGTCCCCGAGAACACCGCCGAGCTCATGGCGGTCACGCAGCGGCCCGTGACCAACGTTGCGCTGGAGGAGAAGTCCTCCGAACCCGCCTGGAAGACCACTCCGACCTGGGCTCTGGTCGCCACCGAGGATCTCAACATCCCTCGTGAGGCCCAGCTCTTCATGGCCGAGCGCGCCAAAGCCCACACGGTGGAAGTGCGGGCATCGCACGCGGTGACCGTCTCCCGCCCGAACGAAGTCGCCCAGATCATCCAGGAAGCGGCGCGAACGGTCCGCTGACCGCATGACTGCGACGGCGGGGTGGCCACAGCGCCACCCCGCCGTCCGTCATTGGGACTCACTCC
>NZ_BJND01000187.1 GCF_006539505.1 Streptomyces spinoverrucosus | reverse complement strand
CATGATCCACCTGCGCGCCGCTGTAGCGGCAGCACGTCACCAGGACCGACCCACCGCGAAGGGCTTGCTGGACCAAGCCGAAGAACTCGCGGACGATCTCGGGTCGGATGAGAACTACTGGCAGACCGGCTTTGGGCCTACGAACGTGCTGCTTCACCGCCTGTCTGTTGAGCTGGATCTCGACAACGTGTCGTACGTGGTGGAACACGGACAGATCAACGTCGACCATATGCCGCAGGAACGCAGCGTCTCGCATCGGATCGACTACGCGCGCGCCCTGTCGCTCACCGGACGGGGTGATGAGGCGTTCACGGAGCTGCGAACGGCTGAGCGCACCTCGCCGCAGCTCGTACGCAACAATCCCAGGGTGCGCGAAACGCTGCGGGACCTGATCAAACAGTCTCCGGTCACGGGTGGCTCGCGTTCGTCCGAGGTGTTCGTGATGGCTCAGCGGTGCAGGGCGGTGCAGTGAGTTCAGGCAGGCGTGGAGTGCTCGGGGTCGTCGGGTCTGCGGCTGGAGGCGTAGAGGCGCTGCGCACTGGTCTCGTAGAGCCCGCGATGGATCGCGGCTGGCAGGTAGCCGTCACGCTCACGCCGACCGCGGGTCAGTGGCTACGGCTCAGTGGCGAGGTCGAGCGGCTGGAGAAACTGACCGGTCTGCCCGTGCGCGATGAGCCGCGGTTGCCCGGCGAGGCCCGACCACACCCGCCGGTTGACTGCTACGTCGTCGCCCCCGCGTCGGCCAACATGGTCGCCAAGCTCGCGACCGGCCTGATGGACAACCAGGCACTGACGCAGGTGGGCGAGGCTATTGGGACCCTCGGATTGCCCGTCGTCGTCTTCCCGCGGGTGAACGCGGCGCACGCTCGCCATCCGGCGTGGCAGCGCCACATCGACACCCTTCGAGCGGGGGGCGTACACGTCGTCTACGGCCCCGATGTGTGGCCGTTGTACGAGCCGCGGGAAGCGCCGCCGGGGCGCGCACTCCCCTGGTCGGCAGTGCTCGACACAGTGGATGTGGCCACCCGATGACGATTGATCAACACGCCTGACCTGCAAGGAAAGAGGACCCGGACAGTCTGTCCGGGTCCTCCGCCGTTCCGGGCCACATCCTCATTGGCATGCCATGGATCAATGAGCAAAGCGGCGAGCTGGAAGGCATGACTCCCGCCGAACTCGCTTTGATC
>NZ_BJND01000186.1 GCF_006539505.1 Streptomyces spinoverrucosus | reverse complement strand
TCCCGCCGTGCCGCCGGAGGGCGGCAACATCAGCCTGTGCACCGGGTCCGGCGCGCTGGACCTGGCCGTGGGAGCCGTCACCGGCCTGCCCACGGTCATGGTCGGCGAAAAGGACCCGGCCGCCTCCCGGCTGCTGGCCGCCCGCCTGCCTCACGCCCGCAATCTCGGTGACATCACCGCGGTCGACTGGACGGACCTTTCCGCCTCGCTGCCGCGCCCGGCGGTGCTGACCGCTGGCTTTCCCTGCCAGGACATCTCCAACGCCGGACCTCGGGGAGGGATCGCCGGTGACCGCTCGGGACTCTGGAAAACCATCGCCCACGCCATTCGCCACCTTCGACCCCGACTCGTGTTCCTGGAAAACGTCGCCGCCATCCGAAGCCGGGGACTCGACGTCGTCGCCGCTGACCTGGCCGCGTGCGGGTACGACGCGCGGTGGATGTGCCTACGCGCTGGAGATCCCGAAGTCGGAGCCTGCCACCGCCGCGACCGCTGGTTCGCCGTCGCGTATCCCGCTGCTGAAGACCCCCACCTCACAGCTCGGACGCAACGGCGGACCCCAGCACCCGGACAAACGCAAGGCGGGCGGGCACGGGCCCACGCTGGAGGACGAAGTGGTCTTCTTGCTGCCCCCGACAGGCACCTGAGGCTGCTGCCCACCCCCGCCGCCGCCGACGGAACCGGCGGCCCCGGCACCTCCCCCAAGCGCAAAGGCGGCATGAACCTGCGCACCGCCGTGACGCTCCTGCCCACCCCCGCAGCACGCGACTGGAAGTCCGGCGCCTCCAACCTGCTGGGCACCAACTCGCGTCCGCTGAACGAGGTGGTGGTCAACCTGCTGCCCACCCCCAAGGCATCCGACGGACCGCACGGCGGGCCCAACCAGCGCGACACGGCCGGCAACTACTACCTCCCCGGCCAGGCCGTCCGCCTGGACGACCGGTGGGTGGCCACCAACGGCACCGACTACGGCCCCGCCATCCGCCGCTGGGAAGCCGTCCTGGGACGCCCCGCGCCGGAGCCGACCGAGGCGGGCACCAAGGGCAACCGCCGCCTGTCCCCGGCGTTCGTGGAATGGATGATGGGCGCCGATCCCGGCTGGGTGACAGATGCGGACCTGGGACTGTCCCGCTCCGACCAGCTCAAGATCCTCGGCAACGGCGTGGTTATCCACCAAGCCGCCCTCGCCTACCGCATGCTGCTCGCCGCCGTAGCGCCCGAAGCCGCTGATCCCGCCCCGTCCCAGCTCACCCTGGACATCGCCTAGCTACGCCAA
>NZ_BJND01000185.1 GCF_006539505.1 Streptomyces spinoverrucosus | reverse complement strand
CCCCGGCACCACCATGCGTTCGCTAATCCAGACCGGACAGACCAAGGTTTTGTGACATCTGGCCGCCCCGGCCTGCATATGAGCGATCCACGGCCACGGATGCCGCCGTGTCACAACTTCACGGACCACTCGGTCTCACCTGGGGGGAATACCGCCATGCATTTCCTGCGGTAGTAACCGGGAAGGGGCCCTTGCGGCCGCTTCACATGGTCAACGAGGAGATCCTCCGTGAATTGGCGTGAAATGGCCGGCTGTCTGGGGAAGACCCTGATCTGTTCTTCCCCATAGGAAACGGAAACAGCGGTCCGACGCTGATGCAGATAGGTGAGGCGAAGGCGGTCTGCCGCGGCTGCCCCGTGCTGCAGAAGTGTCTCGACTGGGCGGTCAAAGTCGATCCAGTGGCCGGAATATGGGGCGGTGCCACCGAAAGCGAACGCCGCGCCATGAGGCGTGTGCGGGATCCCCGTCATTGAGAAAGTCTCACGGCGCCTGTCACAACCACAACGGCTGACCTGTCATGGGGACTGAAGCAGCAAACACGCTGGCTGACCCAGGGACCAAGAGCAAGGAGCACAATGTACAAGCCAATTCTCGAGCTTGCCGCTCAGGAACTCGCTGATGCGACAGCCGCCCCGCCTTTCCTTTATGAAATCGGTCCTGAGCGCGCTCGGAAGGTCCTCGACGACCTGCAGTCGGCGCCCGTCGAGAAGCCCGACGTGCAGGACAGGTGGATCACGGTACCCGCCGAGGTCGGCGATGTGCGCGTACGAATCGTCAAGCCCGTCGGTGCAGAGGGCATGCTGCCGGTCGTGCTCTATGTGCACGGCGGAGGCTGGGTCCTCGGCAATGCGGGTACCCATGACCGGCTCGTGCGAGAGCTGGCCGTCGGCGCGAATGCCGCTGTGGCGTTCGTCGAGTACGACCGCTCCCCGGAAGCCGCGTTCCCCGTTGCCATCGAGCAGGCTTATGCAGCTGCTTGCTGGATCACGGCCAAGGGTGCCCAGGAAGGTCTGGACGCCGGTCGTATGGCTGTGGCCGGCGACTCCGTCGGCGGCAACATGGCTGCGGCGCTGACCATCATGGCCAAGCAGCGCGGCGACGTGTCCTTCGTGCACCAGTCGCTGTACTACCCCGTCACGGACGCTGCCCAGGACACCCAGAGCTACCGGGACTTCGCGGACGGTCCGTTCCTCACCGCGAAGGCCATGGCCTGGTTCTGAGACTGCTACACCACCGACCCCGCCCAGAGGGCCGAGATCACAGCGTCGCCGCTGAGGGCCGGCCTGAAGGATCTGGCCGGACTGCCGCCCGCGCTCGTCATCGTA
>NZ_BJND01000184.1 GCF_006539505.1 Streptomyces spinoverrucosus | reverse complement strand
CCGAGAGCCGCTCCACCAGGAGCAGGCCCACACCCTCCGACCATCCGGTGCCGTCCGCCGTGTCCGAGAACGACCGGCACCGGCCGTCCGCCGAAAGCCCGCGCTGCTGCGAGAACTCGACGAACCCCTGAGGTGTCGACATCAGCGTCACGCCACCCGCGAGCGCCAGGTCGCACTCGCCGACCCGCAGCGCGTTCACCGCCTGGTGCAGGGCCACCAGCGACGACGAGCAGGCCGTGTCGACGGTGACCGCCGGACCTTCGAAACCGAAGGTGTACGACACCCGGCCCGAGGCGACACTGCCCGCGTTGCCGCTGAACAGATAGCCCTCCATGTCCTCGGGGACGTGCCGCACCCGTGAGGCGTAGTCGTGGTACATCACGCCCGTGTACACGCCGGTACGGCTGCCGCGCAGCGTCGACGCGTCGATACCGGCGCTCTCCAGCGCCTCCCACGCGGTCTCCAGAAGAAGCCGCTGCTGGGGGTCGGTGGCGAGGGCCTCCCGCGGGGACATCCCGAAGAACTCGGGATCGAAGTGGTCACCGTCGTACAGGAATCCGCCGTGCCGGGAGTACGTCCGGCCCGGCGTGCCCGGCTCCGGGTCGTACAGCTCCTCCACGTCCCAGCCGCGGTTGGCGGGGAACTCGGAGATGGCGTCGACCTCGTCGGCGACCAGGCGCCACAGATCCTCGGGCGAGTTCACCCCGCCCGGGTAGCGGCAGGACATACCCACGATCACGACCGGGTCCTCGGCGGCGGCCGCGGCGGGCACCGCAGCGTCGGTCGTCCCGCGCGTCGCGGGGGCGATCAGGGTCGACAGATGGGCGGCGATGGCCGCCGGAGTGGGATGGTCGAAGACCAGGGTGGTGGGCAGCCGAAGCCCGGTCGCCTCCCCCAGCCGGTTGCGCAGCTCGACCGCGGTCAGCGAGTCGAACCCCAGCTCCTTGAAGACCCGGTCGGCGTCGACCGCGTTGTGGTCGGTGTGGCCGAGTACGCCGGCCACATGACCACGCACCAGGTCGGTCAGCAGCCGCAGCCGCTCGGCCCCGGAGACCGCGGCCAACTGCTCGACCAGCGACGACCCCCCGGTCGCGGCGGCCGCGGCGCGGCGGCGGGCCGCGGGCACGAGCGAGCGCAGCAACGGCAGCGGCTCGGCGCCCTTGCGGCGCAGCGCCGCGAGATCCAGCCGGGTCGCCGCCAGCACCGACTGGTCCGTGCTGGACGCCGCGTCGAACAGGGCCATGCCCTCGTCCGACGCCAGCGGGAGCAGCCCGGAGCGGGCCATCCGCTGGACGTCGACCTCTCCCAGATGGCTGGTGCTGGCGCTGCTCTCCT
>NZ_BJND01000182.1 GCF_006539505.1 Streptomyces spinoverrucosus | reverse complement strand
GATCATGGAAGATGCATCGATGACCAGTGAGAACGTGGCCGAGCACGAGGCCGGCGAGTCGGCAGCGGCTGTGTCGGCGAAGGCCGTGGATGACCAGCTGATCGACGAGCTGGTGGGCCGGGCCCAGGCCGAGGGTCTGCGGCTGACCGGTGAGGGCGGGCTGCTGCAGCAGCTGACGAAGCGGCTGCTGGAGTCCGCTCTCGAAGGCGAGATCACCGACCACCTTGGCTATGACAAGCATGATCCGGCGGGCAAAGACGGTGGCAACTCCCGCAACGGCAAACGCTCCAAGACCGTGCTGACCGAGGTGGGGCCGGTGGAGATAGCCGTGCCCCGCGACCGAGACGGCTCCTTCGAGCCGAAGATCGTCAAGAAGCGGCAGAAACGCCTGACCGGCGTCGACGAAATGGTGATCTCGCTTGCCGCGAAGGGCCTGACCACCGGTGAGGTCCAGGCCCATCTGGCGGAAGTCTACGGCGCCGAGGTCTCCCGGCAGACCATTTCCACCATCACCGACAAGGTCCTGGACGGCATGGCCGAATGGCAAAGCCGCCCCCTCGACGCCGTCTACCCGGTGGTCTTCATCGACGCCATCCACGTGAAGATCCGAGACGGCGCCGTGGCCAACCGGCCCATCTACGTGGCCCTGGCCGTCACCATCGAGGGTCGGCGCGAGATCCTGGGCCTGTGGGCCGGCGACGGCGGTGAGGGCGCCAAACACTGGCTGCACATCCTCACCGAGATCAAGAACCGCGGCGTGGGTGACGTGCTGATGCTCGTCTGCGACGGGCTCAAGGGCCTGCCCGAGGCGGTGGAGACGGTCTGGCCGAGGACGATCGTGCAGACCTGCGTGGTGCACCTGCTGCGAAACTCCTTCCGCTATGCCGCCCGCCAGGACTGGGACAAGATCGCCAAGCTCCTCAAGCCCGTCTACACCGCTCCGACCGAAGGGGCCGCCCTGGACCGATTCGCGGAGTTCGCCGACGCCTGGGGCAGGAAGTATCCGGCGATCGTCAAGCTGTGGGAGAACGCGTGGGAGGAGTTCACCCCGTTCCTGCGGTTCGACACCGAGATCCGCCGGATCGTCTGCACCACCAACGCGATCGAGTCGGTCAACGCCCGCACCCGGCGAGCGGTCAAGGCCCGCGGTCACTTCCCGAACGAGCAGGCCGCCCTGAAGTGCGTCTACATGGCGATCATGTCGCTCGATCCCACCGGCAAGGGCCAGGCCCGCTGGACCATGCGCTGGAAGACCGCGCTGAACGCCTTCGACATCACCTTCAACGGCCGGCTCTCAGCGGCCCGCCAGTAACCATCAACCACCCAGTCACACCGCTCGTTTGACAGACCC
>NZ_BJND01000181.1 GCF_006539505.1 Streptomyces spinoverrucosus | reverse complement strand
GGACTCCGTTAGGTCTGTCTTGATCTTGGCGTCGTGCGTGTCCGGGCGGGCAGGGCCTGATGGCAGGTGGTGCAGATGGCGGTCCAGCACCTCAGGGTGTTCTGGGGGGCGTCGAGGACCTGATAGAGGGTGAGGCCGGTGCGGGCACTTTTGGGGCCAGGCGCTGTTCGGTGAGGAAGGCGTGGGCGGCGGTCACGAGGGTTACGTGGTGGTGCCAGCCCGGCCAGGAACGGCCCTCGAAGTGGTCCAGTCCCAGGCCGTGTTTGAGTTCGCGGTAGTCATGCTCGATGCGCCAGCGGACCTTGGCCAGACGCACCAGGTCGGCGATCGGGGTGTCGTCCGGCAGGTTGGACAGCCAGTAATCGGTCGGCGCTTCGGCATCGGCGGGCCACTCGATCAGCAGCCAGCAGTCGGGCAGGATCCCGTCCCACCAGCCCTGTTCGGCTGAGGCGGCGGCCCTGATCGGACGCTCCACCGCCTTGCCCGCGGGCCGCACGCGCACGGCGGCGAAGCGTGAGCGTAACTCTCCTCGCGAGCCGTGCCGCCAGGTGACAGACGTGAACGCCTTGTCACCGAGGCCTGCGGCAAGGGCTGCCACCGAAGGCGCGGGATCCCGGTAACGGGGCTGGGGCCAGCAGCCGATATCCCCGTTGCGGGCCGGGGCCATGGGCTTGGCCTCGAAAGGGTGGGCGCTCACATCCGCCCGGACGGCCAGCACGTAGGCGAGTTGGCGGTCAGCCAGGGCGGCCCGCAGGTGCGCGTTGGTTCCGTAGGCGGCATCGGCCACCACGGCCGGCGGACTCATGCCCCAGCCGGCGAGTGTGTCGAGCATGTCCAACGCCAGGCGCCACTTCTCGCGATGCGTGACCTCGGACGGGACGCGGGTGAGGGTCCGGCGCCTGGTGTCCGACGCCCACTGCCGGGGCAGGAACAGCCGCCATTGCAGCGGGCAGGAGGCGGTATCACTCGCGGCGTGGACGCTGACCGCGACCTGACAGTTCGCCCGTTTCCCTAACGCTCCGCAGTACTGCGGAGCCACCGCGACCGACATCCTCCCGTCCTTGGGCACCGACACGTCATCGATCACCCACGCCGACGGGCCGATGAGCGGCAGCATCCGCTCGGCGATCCGCCGCTGCACCGGCACCGGATCCCACGTGGACTGGTTCACGAACTGCTGCAGGTTCTGCTCGTTGCCGTCCGGCAGCCGCGAGGCCATGGCCTGGATGGACTTGCGGCGGCCATCCAGCATCAGTCCCCGCAGGTAGCAGTCCCCCTTCGCCCTCTGGTCCTTGCGCGGCACCGACGCGAGCACATCAGCCACGTATAACGCCAACATCGCCCGTACACGGTTCACTTCATTAGCGTCCAC
>NZ_BJND01000180.1 GCF_006539505.1 Streptomyces spinoverrucosus | reverse complement strand
ATCGCCCTGATCCACCTGTTACGGCGCATGCCTCACAGCGCCGAGCGGTGACGTGGAGCGACGGCGCGAGTCGAGGAACGCGGCGATCTTGCTGGGGTTGAACACCCACATCACCTTGTGAATGCCCTCGTGCGAGGCCCCTATCGTCAGGACGGTCGCGGGCCGGCCGTTCCGGTAGATCATCATCGCTGCCCGTCCATTGGCCTGGACTCCGCGGACGTCCGCCTCGCGCCAGAACTGCCGGGTGGCGGTCGCCAGGCTCGCCACGCGAGCGCGGCCCAGAACGGGGATGCGAGCGGCGCCTCGAATGCCGTTGCCGTCGGACACACTGACGGCATCCGGTGTGAGGAGAGCCTCCAGCGAGGCGACGTTTCCCGTCTGCGACGCCGAGACGAAGGCTGTGAGGAGCCGTTGGTGCTCCGCCGTGTCCACTGCCCCCCGCTGCTCGGCCGAGAGATGCTTGCGGGCACGGCTCACGATCTTCCGCGTGTTGACGGGACTGAGTTGAAGGATCTCGGCGATCTCGGCATAGGCGTAGTCGAAGGCCTCACGCAGGACGTATGCGGCGCGCTCGGTGGGATTCAGCTTCTCCAGCACGAGGAGCAGCGCCAGTTCCAGAGCCTCCGCCCGCTCGGCGCCCACTTCCGGGTCGGTGCTCGTGTCTATGAGCTCGGGCAGCCACGGACCGATGTAGGTTTCGCGGCGCACACGGGCGGACTGAGCCACGTTGATGGCCAGCCGGGTGGTCGTGCTCGACAGAAACGCCACAGGACTGACCACCACCGACCGATCGGTCTTCTGCCAACGCAGCCACACCTCCTGAACCACGTCTTCCGCCTCGGCTGCGCTTCCCAGCACGCGGTAGGCGATACCGAAAAGACGTGGACGGAGCTCCACGAAGACAGAGACCGCCTCCTCGAGGGTACTTTCCGCGGGGCACGTCTCGGGATGCATGGTCCTGCTGTCTCCGTTCCTCCGGGTACCGCTGCTGTCGAGCCGCCCGATCATGCGGCTGCCGCGCGCCGGCCGGCTTCGGCAGCCGGCTCCTGACCAGGGCTGTTCCGGCCGTAAGGGTGCTCCGTGGTCGGCTGTCCGACTGCGGCGGCACTGCGTCCGTGATGATCACGGCTCTCCATCGCGTCTGCTCCTTTGACCGGGACCATCCACGTTCTGTGACAGGTCTGCCCTGCAGGTTGCTGTCGCCTCCCGGGCGGAACTCCACAGCTCGTACAGGATGTCATCCCGCTCCCACTGTCCTGCGCGCGGGAGGCGATGAACGGGGAGGAAGAGTGTCTCCTGAGTGACACGGTGTTGCCCGGGGACCGGTGGGACCCGCCCCAGAGGCCTCGATGCTCAGGTTCAATGATCATTC
>NZ_BJND01000179.1 GCF_006539505.1 Streptomyces spinoverrucosus | reverse complement strand
GCCCTGTTCACCGACGGGGACGTCTTCCGCGCCCGCTACCGCCGCCCCCTGCTCCTGACCGGTATCGACGTGGGAGTCATCCGGCCCGACCTCGCGGAACGGCTCCTGCCGCTGCGTTTGGAGCGGCCACGTGTCCGGCGCACCGAGGCGGAACTGTGGGCGGAGTACGCGGAGGTTCTGCCCGTCGTTCTCGGCTCGCTGCTGGACCTCACGGTCAAGGTCCGGGCAGCCGAGGCGGAGACCCCCACCGACCTGCGCATGGCCGACTTCGCCCACCTGTGCGCGCAGCTCGATGCGGCAACCGGTCTTGGGGCGCTCACCGCTTACCGGGCCAGTCTGGACGACCTGAACGACGACGTGATTGAGGGTGACCTGCTCGCGCAGACTGTCCTCAGGCATGCCGACACCATCGAGCCGGGCGCGGCGCAGCGGATGACCTCCACCGAGTGGCTGCACCACCTCAGTCGCCTCTACAGCGGCGACGAACTGCGTCCGCTGCCCAAGGGCTGGCCGACCACGGGAAAGGTCCTCTCCGACCGGCTCAAGCGGCTCCAGCCGACGCTGGCTGCCCGTGGTGTTCTCATCGACACCGGCCGCACCAGCGAGGGCCGCTACCTCGAAATGACCCGCCTGGCCGCCCCGCCCCCGCACGAGCACAAACCGATGTTCTGACCCGCGCCCACGCGCTCGTCCGGACAAGCAGTAAGGGGCCGCTTCGCGGCGCGTCCTTTGGGCGGCGTTCCGCCGAACAGCAAGAAGAGCACGCGTTGCCCCTGGTGCTCTTCTTGCTTGCTCCCGCGGCGGCGGAGCCGCCCCAAGGTCGTGCCGCGAAGCGGCTCCTTCTTCACGCACTGGGGCCACCGAAGTACAACAGACACCCCCTCTTTTGTCCTAAGAGGGAAGACGCTGCGTCATCTGCGTCATGCAAGCCGAAAAACGGCCCCTGACCTGCGACAACAGCCATGACGCAGACGGCTGCCTCTGCGTCATCCTGCGTCATCTGCGTCATGCGATGACGCAGCCCATGACGCGCCGATGACGCACCCCCGAACCACTGCGTCACGCAAAGCCGCAGGTCAGAAGCCCGAATGACGCTGATGACGCAATGACGCAGAAATCCGCACCTCGGACAGACGCGGCCACGCCCTCCCCGCATGGAGTCCCTATGGCAAAGCCGACAGACCCCGACCCCCGCGCCACTCTCCGAGGCGGCCTCCCGGACCGGTACCTCACCCCCGACGACATCGCCGAGATGTTCGAGGTGCCCGTAGAGACCGTCTACCAGTGGCGCAAGAAGCGCACCGGCCCGCCCGGCTTCCGCATCGGCAAACACGTCCGCTACGACCCCGCCGACGTACGCACCTACGTCGCGGCCCGC
>NZ_BJND01000178.1 GCF_006539505.1 Streptomyces spinoverrucosus | reverse complement strand
GCTGGCGCCGTCCGCGACGGCGACGATCCGGTCGCCCGTGGTGATCTTCAGGGGCTTTGCGGTGCCGCCCCACAGCCGGTCGCTGATCTTGATGCCGTCGAGGTTGCTGCGCACCTGGATGGTGGCGTTGACGGGCCAGTAGTCCTTGGGCCGGTAGTGGAGCTTCTTGTCGTCCACCCAGTGCCAGGAGCCGTCCACGACAGGGCTGGAGACCACCTTCAGACCGCGTTCGACGATCGCGCGCTGCGCCTTGTCCTTGACCGGCTGGTTCAGGTCGGCGGTGATGGGCTGGCCCACGCCGTACTTGCCCGCCTGGGGGCCGAAGGTGACGTTCAGCCGCTTCGTGGTGCGGGGCTTGCCGGTGTCGAAGGTGACGACCCGGCGGCCGGGCGCCCCGTCGTCGTCCTCGGTGCTCACCCGGACCGTGTAGTGCGCGTTCGCGGCGAGCGGTGAGGTGCTGTGCCAGCGCAGGCCGTCGGCGGAGAGTTCACCCGAGACATGGCGTCCGGCGGCGTCCGTGGCCGTGACGTCCGTGATCCGGCCCTCGGAGCCCTCGGCCGTCACCTCCAGGGGCTTGTCCGGGTCGGCCTTCTTCCCGGCCTTGGTGGGGCCGTTGAAGGAGATCTGCTCCGCCGCGTCGTACGGCGTGGCGGACAGCGGGTTGCCGTCGCTGCTGCAGGCGGTGACGCCCGCGCCGAGGGCGATCACCACCAGCGTGCAACCGGCGACTCTGCTGGTGCGCGATGAATGGCTCATGCCTTCACGCTAGGAAGGTTCGTCAACCTCGGCGCGGTGAGCCATCCGGACGAGTGACGCCGTCCGTGTGAAACATGCGGAACGACGGAGCCCGGACCCTCCTGACGGAGTGTCCGGGCTCCTCAAGCGCTCGGGCGCGTCCTACTGGGTGCGGTTCTCACCGCGGTAGTACTCGAAGACCCAGCCCCAGACGCCGATCAGGATCAGCGGGGCGGAGAAGTACAGCAGCCACCAGCCGACCGCCACACCGAGGAAGGCGAGCGCGCCACCGATGCCCAGGGACAGCGGCTGCCAGCTGTGCGGGCTGAAGAAGCCCAGCTCGCCCGCGTCGTCCGCGACGTCGGCCTCCTTGTTGTCCTGGGCACCGACGTCGACCCGCTTGGCGGTGAAGCCCAGGTAGAAGCCGATCATGATGGACAGGCCGAAGGCCAGGAAGAGGGCGGTGGTGCCGGCCGGCTCCTTCGACCACAAGCCATAGACGATCGCCATGGCGAGGATGAAGACGCTCAGCCACATGAACATCTTGCCCTGGATCTTCACTTCCCGGCCTCCTTGCTACCCGCCAGGGCGCTGGCACCGTGCCCGCCGTGGCCGAGCTCCTCGAGCGCGGCGATGTCGGGGTGGTGCAGGTCGAACGCCGGGG
>NZ_BJND01000177.1 GCF_006539505.1 Streptomyces spinoverrucosus | reverse complement strand
GGGGCAGGTGTCGCAGCGCGGCCCCTGGTTGGACCGACAGGGTGGACCATGCGGTGTTCGGCACGTTTGCCCTGGTAGCAGCCGATATGACTGCTAGCTTCCCGAGCTGTCGGAGGGTCCCAGGCGCGTCGAGCCGAGGCGGGGCCATCGGTATGAGCTGAGGCGAGGGTGACGGATATGAGCGAAGAGTCGGACAGGCCGGCGGTTGCTCCGTTCAAGCGCAGGAGTTTCCTGGCGTCGGCCGCTTTGGCGACCGGCACATCGGCCGCGGTCGCCGGTCCCGCGCAGGCCGCCGCGCCGCCGGCGAGCAGGCCGCTCGCCGCGCCCGGTGCCGGGGCCGTGGCGCGTCTGCTGGCCGTTCCCGAAGCGAACCGCGGAGCCGAGTGGATCAGGTCGGCCCTTCAGGTCGCAGTCGAACTCGAACTGGCCACCATCCCCCCATACTTGTGCGGCTGGTGGTCCGTCAAGGACCGCGGCAGCGAGGTCGCACGGATGATCCGGCGCATCGTCGGCGACGAGATGTACCACCTGGGCATCGTCTGCAACCTGCTCGTGGCCGTGGGCGGCAGACCGCAGATCAAGGCTGCCGCGCCCGTCTACCCCGGCCCACTGCCCGGCGGCGTGCGGGCCGGAGTGACCGTCTACCTGTCGGGCCTCACGAAGCCCTTCGTGCGCGACGTGATGATGGCGATCGAGGCCCCCGAGGAATCGCTCGTCCGCAGCGCCCGCCCCTCACCTACCGTCGGCGAGTTCTACGACGACCTGCTGAAGGCGTTCTGGGCCCTGCGCCCGGAACTGACGGTTCGGGGGCAACTGTCCGAGTACGTCGGCGGCGACGACCTGCGGCCGGTCGAGACCCTCGACGACGTCGAGCGGGCCATCGAGATCATCAGGGAGCAGGGCGAGGGCACCGCCAGTTCCCCGTACGAGTCCTTCGAGGACGACTATCCCGCGCACTACTACGCCTTCGGCGAGATCTACCACGGCCGTGAGCTGCGCGAGACCGACGACGGCTGGAAGTACGTCGGCCCGCCCGTGCCCTTCCCCGACGTGCGCCCCATGGCCCCCGTCCCGGCCGGCGGCTGGCCCAACCCGCCGCTCCACGTCGGGCGGCTCCTGTACCGCTTCGACACCATCTACAGCACCGTGCTGGACACGCTCGACGCGGCCTGGGCCGGCGGCGGCCCCCGCACCCTCGGCGCGGCCGTCCACACCATGCGTGGGCTGGAGGGTCCCGCCGTGGAACTGATGGAGATCAGCATCCCCTACGCCCCGCGCAGTACCTACGGCCCTCAGTTCCGTGCGCTGCGCAGCCCGCGTCGCTGATCGTGACACCGTGACGGCAGCCCTACACGTCGGACCCCGATGCGGGACGAACGCGCCAGGGTCCGGCGGCGGGCTCTCGGCTCAGTGGCCGCTCATGATCCGGGAACC
>NZ_BJND01000176.1 GCF_006539505.1 Streptomyces spinoverrucosus | reverse complement strand
AGGGCCGCTGGCCTCCGGGCCCGGCATGGCTGGTCCCCCCTGTCGAACCGATGACCTGGGGGGTGGTGCCACCGGGCCCGAGAGGCGCCGTTGGAGACGCTGATGAGAGGTCCGACTACCGCCCGGCCGAGCGCAATGCCCGGCCGTACACGGGCGATAGGTCTGCATAACGTGGATGCGCGCACGACGCCAACGCCCAGGCCAGCACCGCATGCCCCGTTCGGGAGGACGGCTTGAACGAGCACGACGAGATAGGCGTCTTCCTGGGGCTGGATGTCGGGAAGAGCGCTCACCACGGACACGGACTCACCCCTGCCGGCAAGAAGGTCTTCGACAAGCAGCTGCCCAACGCCGAACCGAAGCTGAGGCAGGTCTTCAACAAGCTCCGCGAGAAGTTCGGCACCGTCCTGGTCGTCGTGGACCAGCCGGCTTCGATCGGCGCCCTGCCGCTGACGGTGGCCCGCGACACGGGCTGCCAGATCGCCTACCTCCCGGGCCTGTCGATGCGGCGGATCGCCGACCTCTACCCGGGCGAGGCGAAGACCGACGCCAAGGACGCAGCGGTGATCGCGGACGCCGCCCGCACCATGCCGCACACCCTGCGCTCGCTGGAGCTGACCGACGAGATCACCGCCGAACTCACCGTCCTCGTCGGCTTCGACCAGGATCTGGCGGCCGAGGCGACCCGCACCAGCAACCGGATCCGGGGCCTGCTCACCCAGTTCCACCCGTCGCTGGAACGGGTCCTGGGCCCGCGTCTGGATCACCAGGCGGTCACCTGGCTGCTGGAACGCTACGGATCCCCGGCCAGCCTGCGAAAAGCCGGCCGCCGAAGGCTGGTCGAGGTGATCCGGCCCAAGGCCCCGCGCATGGCGAAGCGGCTGATCGACGACGTCTTCGACGCCCTCGACGAGCAGACCGTCGTGGTCCCGGGCACCGGCACCCTGGACGTCGTGATCCCGTCGCTGGCCCGCTCGCTGGGCGCCGTTCACGAACAAAGACGGGCGGCAGAAGCCCAGATCACAGCCCTGCTGGAGGACCACCCTCTTTCGAAGGTCCTGACGTCGCTGCCCGGCGTCGGCGTCAGGACCGCTGCCGCACTGCTGGTCACCGTCGGCGACGGCACCAGCTTCCCCACCGCCGCCCACCTCGCCTCCTACGCCGGCCTCGCCCCGACCACGAAGTCCTCCGGGACCTCGATCCACGGCGAACACGCACCCAGAGGCGGCAACCGGCAGCTCAAACGCGCGATGTTCCTGTCCGCGTTCGCCGCCCTGCACGACCCCGCCTCCCGCACCTACTACGACAAATGCAGGGCCAGAGGAAAGACCCACACCCAGGCGCTCCTCCGTCTGGCCCGCCAGAGGATCAACGTGCTGTTCGCGATGCTCCGCGACGGCACCTTCTACGAACCCCGAACCCCACGCCTCGCTTGACGAAAGACATAGAGGCACCCCCCCC
>NZ_BJND01000175.1 GCF_006539505.1 Streptomyces spinoverrucosus | reverse complement strand
GAGGGCTCACCCCACTCCGGCAGCGTTGCCGGTGGCCCGAGGAGTACACGTGACCAGCACAGCGCAGGCACCCAAGTCAGGAGCCAGGTCGGCTCAGCCCGAACACCTCGGGCACGTCATCTTCATCGCGGCGGCGGCCGCGATGGGCGGCTTCCTGTTCGGCTACGACAGCGCCGTGATCAACGGCGCCGTCGAGGCCATCCGGGACCGTTACGACATCGGCTCCGCGGCGCTGGCTCAGGTCATCGCCGTCGCGCTGATCGGCTGCGCGATCGGTGCCGCGACGGCGGGCCGGATAGCCGACCGCATCGGCCGTATCCGGTGCATGCAGATCGCCGCGGTGCTGTTCACCGTGAGCGCCGTGGGCTCCGCGCTGCCCTTCTCGCTGTACGACCTCGCCTTCTGGCGCATCGTCGGCGGCTTCGCCATCGGCATGGCCTCCGTGATCGGCCCGGCCTACATCGCCGAGGTCGCCCCGCCGGCGTACCGCGGTCGGCTCGGTTCCTTCCAGCAGGCCGCGATCGTGGTCGGCATCGCCGTCTCGCAGCTGGTCAACTGGGGCATCCTGAACGCCGCGGGCGGCGACCAGCGCGGTGAGCTGATGGGCCTGGAGGCCTGGCAGCTGATGCTCGGCGTCATGGTCGTCCCGGCCATCCTCTACGGCCTGCTCTCCTTCGCCATCCCCGAGTCCCCGCGCTACCTGCTCTCCGTCGGCAAGCGTGACCGCGCCCGCGAGATCCTCTCCGAGGTCGAGGGCCGCGACCTCGACCTCGACGCCCGGGTCGCCGAGATCGAGAACGCCATGAAGAGCGAGCACAGGTCCACGTTCAAGGACCTGCTCGGCGGCAGCTTCTTCTTCAAGCCGATCGTCTGGGTCGGTATCGGCCTGTCGGTCTTCCAGCAGTTCGTCGGCATCAACGTCGCGTTCTACTACTCCTCGACGCTGTGGCAGTCGGTCGGCGTGGACCCGACGGACTCGTTCTTCTACTCGTTCACCACGTCGATCATCAACATCGTCGGCACCGTCATCGCGATGATCTTCGTCGACCGCATCGGCCGCCGGCCGCTCGCGATCATCGGTTCGGTCGGCATGGTGATCGGCCTCGCGCTGGAGGCCTGGGCGTTCTCCTTCGACCTCGTCGACGGCAGGCTCCCGGCCACCCAGGGCTGGGTCGCCCTGATCGCCGCCCACATCTTCGTCCTGTTCTTCGCCCTGTCGTGGGGTGTGGTCGTCTGGGTCATGCTCGGCGAGATGTTCCCGAACCGGATCCGTGCCGCCGCCCTGGGCGTGGCCGCCGCCGCGCAGTGGATCGCCAACTGGGCCATCACCGCGAGCTTCCCGTCGCTGGCCGACTGGAACCTCTCCGTGACCTACGTGATCTACACCGTCTTCGCCGCGCTCTCCGTCCCGTTCGTCCTGAAGTTCGTGAAGGAGACGAAGGGCAAGTCGCTGGAGGAGATGGGCTGAGCCTCGTA
>NZ_BJND01000174.1 GCF_006539505.1 Streptomyces spinoverrucosus | reverse complement strand
TGCCTCTATGTCCTTCGTCAAGCCTGAGCGGTCATGCGACGGCTGCTTCGGGTTCGCGTGGTTCGTAGAAGGTGCCGTCGCGGAGCATGGCGAAGAGCACGCTGATGCGGTGGCGGGCGAGGCGGAGGAGGGCTTGGGTGTGGGTCTTTCCCCGGGCCCGGCATTTGTCGTAGTAGGTGCGGGAGGCGGGGTCGTGCAGGGCGGCGAAGGCTGAGAGGAACATCGCCCGTTTGAGCTGCCGGTTTCCGCCTCGTGGTGCGTGTTCGCCGTGGATCGAGGTTCCCGAGGACTTCGTTGTCGGGGCGAGCCCGGCGTAGGAGGCGAGGTGGGCGGCGTTGGGGAAGCTGGTGCCGTCGCCGACGGTGACCAGCAGGACTGCGGCGGTCCTGACCGCGATCCCCGGCATCGAGGTCAGGACCTGGGAAAGAGGGTGCTCCTCCAGCAGGGCTTTGATCTGGGCTTCCAGCGCCCGGCGCTGTTCGTGGACGGCGGCAAGGGAGCGGGCCAGGGACGGGACCACGGTGTCGAGGGTGCCGGTCCCGGGAACGACGACGGTTTGTTCGTCGAGCGCGTCGAAGATCTCGTCGATCAGCCGGGCGGCCATGCGTGGGGCCTTGGGTCTGATCACTTCGACGAGTCTGCGGCGGCCGGCTTTCCGCAGGGCTGCCGGGGAGCCGTAGCGTTCCAGCAGCCAGGTGACGGCGGGGTGGTCCAGGCGGGGGCCGAGGACTCGTTCCAGCGAGGGGTGGAACTGGGTGAGCAGGCCGCGTATCCGGTTGGAGGTGCGGGTGGCTTCGGCTGCGAGGTCCTGGTCGAAGCCGACCAGCACGGTCAGTTCGGCGGTGATCTCGTCGGTGAGCTCGAGCGAGCGCAGGGTGTGCGGCATCGTGCGGGCGGCGTCGGCGATGACCGCGGCGTCCTTGGCGTCGGTTTTCGCCTCGCCCGGGTAGAGATCGGCGATCCGGCGCATGGCGAGTCCGGGCAGGTAGGCGACCTTGCAGCCGGCGTCCCGTGCGACGGTGAGCGGGAGGGCGCCGATGGATGCGGGCTGGTCGACGATGACGAGGACGGTGCCGAACTTCGCGGCCAGTTTGTCGAGGACGGTCCGCAGCTTCGGTTCGCTGTTGGGCAGCTGCTTGTCGAAGACCTTCTTGCCGGCCGGGGTGAGTCCGTGGCCGTGGTGAGCGGTCTTGCCGACGTCCAGGCCGAGGAAGACGCCCACGTCACCGATCTCGAACATCGTGCTCCCGACTGCTTCGGTGCGGTGCTGGCCAGGGAGTTGGCGCCGTACGCGCGCATCCACGTTATGCAGACCTGCCGCCCGCGAACGGCCTGGCATTGCGCCAGGCCAGGCGGTAGTCGGACCTCTCATCAGCGTCTCCAACGGCACCCCTCGGGCCCGGTGACACCACCCCCCAGGTCATGCGTTCGACAGGGGGGACCAGTCATGCCGGGCCCGGAGGCCAGCGGCCCTCTTGCAGGACCGCGAAGAACATAAC
>NZ_BJND01000173.1 GCF_006539505.1 Streptomyces spinoverrucosus | reverse complement strand
CTCGGGGACCAGACGAGGTTGACCTGGAGTGCGGGGTCCATGTCCGGGTAGTCGCTGCGGTTGTGGCAGCCGCGGGTCTCACGGCGTTCGAGTGCGGCTTCGAGTGTGGCCCGGGCGGCCAGGGCCGCGGACTTGAGGTCGAAGGCGTGCGCGAGGTCCTGGTAGCCGGCGATGTCGGGGTGGACGCCGACGTTCTCCATCCGCTTCTCGATCACCTCGAGTTCCGCCAGTCCGGCGCGCAGTCCTTCCTCGTCGCGTACGACGCCCGCGTGGTCGGTCATGGTGTTGCGGATGGCGCGTTGCAGTGCGCGGACGTTCTCCGGGCCGTCCGCGGCGAGCAGCTCGTCGACCTCCGCTCGGGCGTCGGCCACTGCCGACGCCGACCGCGGTTGCGCGGTCAGCGACTCCGAGTAGGCGGCGGCCGCGCGTGCGGTGATGCGGCCGTAGACCAGCAGCTCGATGAGGCTGTTGCCGCCGAGCCGGTTGGCACCGTGCAGGCCGCTCGACGCCTCACCGATGGCATACAGACCGCGGACGTCGGTGCTGTGGTCCTCCGGCCGGGTCCAGACCCCGCCCATCGAGTAGTGCGCCGTGGGCGCGACCTCGATCGGGTCGCGGGTGATGTCCAGCATCTGCAGATCAAGAAGGGTCTGATACACCCGGGGGAGCCGGTTCATGATCGTCTGCCGGGGCAGGTGGGAGACATCGAGCCACACGCCGCCCTTGGGCGTGCCGCGGCCTTCCTTGATCTCCGTGTAGGAGGCGAGGGCCACGCGGTCGCGGGTGGAGAGTTCCATGCGCTCGGGGTCGTAGCGGGCCATGAACCGCTCGCCGAGCGCGTTGCGCAGGATGCCGCCCTCGCCGCGCGCGGCCTCGCTGACGAGGGTGCCGGCCGCGTTCTCCGGCTCGATGATGCCGGAGGGGTGGAACTGGACCAGTTCGGGGTCGCGCAGGCGGGCCCCGGCCTCCACCGCCAGCCGGAACGAGTCGCCGGTGTTCTCATCGCGTCGTGAGGAGGTGCGCCGCCAGATGCGGGTGTGGCCGCCGGCCGCGAGGATGACGGCGTCGGCGTGGATGAGGTAGCGCGTTCCGTTCGCGAGGTCGAAGCCGTAGGCGCCGAACACGGCACCGTCATGGACCAGGAGCCGGGTGATGTAGACGCTGTCGAGCATGGGAATGTCCAGCTGGCTCGCGCGCCTGATGAGCGTGCGCTGGATCTCCAGGCCGGTGTAGTCGCCGGCGAAGGCCGTGCGGCGGAACTTGTGCGCGCCGAAGAACCGCTGCGAGATGCGGCCGTCCTCCTCCCGGGCGAAGGCCATGCCGTAGCGCTCCAGGTCGTCGATGCCCAGGGCGGCGCCCTGGGTGACGATCTCGACGGTGCGGGGATCGGCGAGCAGGTAGCTCTCCTTGAGGGTGTCCGCGGCGTGCTGCTGCCAGCTGTCCTCGGGATCCATCGTGGCCAGCGCCGCGTTGATTCCCCCCGCAGCGAGGGCCGTGTGGGCGTCCTCCTTGGGACGCTTGCCGACCGCTAGGACATCGACACCGGCCTCCGCCAGCTCGATCGCCGCCCGCAGGCCGG
>NZ_BJND01000172.1 GCF_006539505.1 Streptomyces spinoverrucosus | reverse complement strand
GTAGTACGGTTCGTCCGCGCTCGGCAGCGTCGCAGCGCTGGTCGAGCTGCGGTCCGGCCTTGGGATGACTGAGCCGCCCAGCTGGCGGCTCGAGCTGCCATTGGCCGACGCCATGGGGATACTTGAAGAGGGTGCGCCCGTCCTGCGGACGACCTGCCTGCTACGAGCGCGCCCTGTGGGAGACCGTATGCGCTCGTCGTTGCTGCTCACGGGGTTGACTCGGACAGCGGCCGCCATGACTGTGCCCGTCCGGACTTCACGGCGTGTGCTCGGACAGCTGGGTGGACGGCTGATTGGCGCACACCGGGTGTGGGAGACCCCCGGCGGAGTCCAGATCCAGGTCACGGGCCTGGGTGGGCCCGGTACCGCTGCGGTCGCCCGCGATCTGGAGGGGCGGCTGCGCAGCGTGCCCGGCGTGGCGTGGGCCGAGGTGCACGGGATCCCCGGCTGCGTCTTCGTCGGCTGGGAGTCGGCCGCCACCGACCTCGACCAGGTCACCCGCCGGATCGCCGCCGGCGTCGGCATCGGTGTGACGAAGCAGTCGGGGGCGGTGCCGTGGGATACGGACGTCGCCGGGATGAAGGATGCTTCCCTGCGCCTAGCCGTGCCTCGTCACGGCTCGCAGACGCTTGAGATGGACGGGAGCGACGGGTGAGTACTGCGGTCCCCGCTCCGCTACGCGATCTGATCGGCGTGGACGGCGGCCTGCTGCTGCCGGGGGTGGCCAACGCCCTGACCGCACGCATCGCTGAAGACCTCGGCTTCCGCGCTGTCTACATCACCGGGGCCGGCGTGGCCAACACCTTCCTCGGTCTGCCGGACATAGGCCTTCTGTCCCTCACAGAGATGGCCGCCCATGTGGGGGCGATCAGCGATGCCGTCGACGTGCCGGTGATCGTGGACGCTGACACCGGCTTCGGTAACGCCATCTCCGTCGTCCGTACCGTCCGTCTGTTGGAGAAGGCCGGTGCGTGCGGTATCCAGTTGGAGGACCAGGTGGCACCCAAACGGTGCGGACACTTCGAGGGGCAGAAAGTCATCCCGTCGGCCGAGATGCGACAGAAGATACGCGCTGCGACGGAATCCCGCCGTAGCGAGAACACGCTCATCATCGCCCGCACCGACGCCCGGGCCGAGCACGGCCTGAGCGAAGCACTCGACCGCGCCGCTGCATACGCGGAGGCCGGCGCCGACGTCCTGTTCATCGAAGGTCTGCGCTCGCGCGACGAACTGGCCGAAGCGGGAGCGGCGCTCCCGGGTGTACCGAAACTGGCCAACATGGTCGAGGGAGGCAAGACCCCGCTGCTGGCCCGCGAGGATTTGCTGGCTATGGGGTACTCGATTCTGCTGTATGCGAATGCTGCTATGCAAGGCGCCATTCACGGCGCACAGAAGGTCTTGGCCGGTCTGCGCGATGCCGGCTCACTCGGTCCCGTCCTGGACGACCTCACACCCTGGCACGAACGCCAGCGACTAGTACGCCGCGACGACTTCAACGACTTGGACAAGCGCTACCAGGCCGAGTGAAGACAGAGTGGGCTTGTCCGAGTAGGTGACCACGAGGCCGGCGGAGTCTTAG
>NZ_BJND01000171.1 GCF_006539505.1 Streptomyces spinoverrucosus | reverse complement strand
AGCGGTGAGGAGGGAGGCATGGGCAGCTCGCTGTCCGACGCCGACCTCAAGCGGCTGGCCCGCAGCGGCCTGCGGGCTCTCGCGCCGGACGAGGGCATGGCCCTGTTCGACGCGGCGTCCACCGCCGACCAGTCGGTGCTGGCGGCCACCGGCCTCGACCTGGCGGCGCTGCGGGCGAGCGACGAGGAGCCGCCCGTGCTGTTCCGCGGCCTGGTGCGCAGGCCCCTGCCGCGCGGTGCCGCCGCCGCGGACGGCGCCGGGCCGACGGGCTCCACGCTGGCGCAGCGCCTCGCCCCGCTCGCCGAGCCCGAGCGCGAGCAGCTGCTGGTCGACCTGGTGCGGTCCCACGTGTCCGAGGTACTGGGCCACGTCGACCAGAGCGCCATCGGCGGCGACCGGGCCTTCCAGGACCTGGGGTTCGACTCGCTGACGGCGGTCGAGCTGCGCAACCGGCTCGGCAAGGCCACCGGGCTTCGCCTGCCCACGACCTTGGTCTTCGACCATCCGACCCCGGCGGCGCTCGCAACGTATCTGCGCGGCCGGCTCGTCGTGGCGGACGACGGCCCCACCGAGGCGGCGCTCACCGGTCTCGACCGGATAGAGGGGCTGATCCGGTCGGCGTCGTCCGACGGCACCGCGCAGGACCAGATCGGCGCCCGCCTGCGGCAACTGCTGCAGCTCATCGAGAACAACGACCGCACGGTACGGGAGGAACCCGGTCATGACGACCTCGAATCCGCTTCGGACGAGGACCTGTTCGCCCTCGTCGACGAACTCGGCTGACCGGGCGTCCGAGCCCGTGCACCAGGCATCACCCGCAATTCGGCGCAACACACAGGGGAGCTGACGACAGGTGGCTGACGAGAAGGAACTCCGCGACTACCTCAAGCGGGCGATCGCCGACGCGCGGGACGCCCGCAGGAAGCTGCGCGAGGTGGAGGAGAAGGCTCAGGAGCCCATAGCGATCGTGGGGATGGCCTGCCGCTATCCGGGCGGGGTGGCCTCGCCCGAGGATCTGTGGCGCCTGGTCGCCGACGAGGTCGACGCCATCTCCGAGTTCCCCACCAACCGCGGCTGGGACCTGGAGAACCTGTTCGACCCGGACCCCGAGCGGGTGGGCACGTCGTACGTCCGCCACGGCGGTTTCCTGCACGACGCGGACCAGTTCGACCCCGAGTTCTTCGGCCTGTCGCCCCGCGAGGCGCTCGCCGCCGACCCGCAGCAGCGGATGCTGTTGGAGACGACGTGGGAGGTCCTGGAGCGGTCGGGGATCGACCCGGCGGGGCTGCGGGGCAGCCGGACCGGTGTGTTCACGGGCCTGATGTACACGGACTACGGCTCGCGTCCGCATCTTCCCGCGGAGGGCTTCGAGGGCTACCTCTACAGCGGCAGCGCGGGCAGCATCGCCTCGGGCCGCATCGCCTACACCTTCGGTTTCGAGGGTCCGGCGGTCGCTGTCGACACGGCGTGCTCGTCGTCGCTGGTGGCCCTCCATCTCGCGGTGAACGCGCTGCGGGCCGGCGAGTGCGATCTGGCGCTCGCAGGAGGTGCGGCGGTGATGTCGACCCCCACCGGGTTCATCGAGTTCTCCCGGCTGCGCGGGCTGGCTCCGGACGGCCGGTGCAAGCCGTTCTCCG
>NZ_BJND01000170.1 GCF_006539505.1 Streptomyces spinoverrucosus | reverse complement strand
CGGCCGCAGTCCACGTCAGTGCTTACCCCGACGGCAGCATCCGGTTCCGCGTGGACGGCCTGCCGTATGTCCTGACCGAGGCATACCTCAGCGGCAACCCTGAGAAGGACCACGCGATCTTGAAGGTATCGCCCGGCAAGCAGGGCAGCAGCGCTTCGCACAACTATGTGGAATGGCTGGAGAGCAAGAACCGCATCCAGACGCAGAAAACGCCCCGTTGATGGGCCGGGCCGGGACCGACAACGAGCCGCAGAAGCGAACAGGGCCCCGGCGTTCTGCCCTGGATGTCCCTTTCGCGGTGATCTTGTGTCGTGCGAAGTCCCGGCGTGGGCTTGGTCGTGTCACAGCCGTGTGACCACTCTGGCCCCCAGCACCTGGCCTGCGCATGATGTCCCCCGGACGTACAAGATCCAGGGGGGAATCATGCGTATCCGTACCACCACCGCAGTCGTCACCGCCGTACTCGCCGTCAGCCTTGTGGGCTGCAGCAGCGACAACGGCACCGACAGCAAGGCCGACACCGCCCTGAGCAGCGCACCTGCGGCTCCGAACACCGCGGACAGCAGTGACACCTCCGAGGCCGACAAGGTCGCCCTCCCCGAGCCCACCGGCGACAAGAGAACCGCCGTCATCGCGGCCATAAAGGACGTCAATCCCAAGCTCGCCCAAGACGAGGACAAGGCCATCGAAAAGGCGCGCTACCAGTGTGTGAACCTCGACGGGGGTGTCTTGGACACGGTCAACAGTGCAATGGAACTGTTCTCTTACGACGGCGTCATGCTGACTGAGGACGACGCACGGCACCTCAACATCGGGCTGCGCAACACACTCTGTCCCGAAACCTGATGAGCCACCGCCTCCGGCCCGGCCGCATCCGTATGCGGCCGGGCCTCGCCGTATCCGACGTGTGCATCGTCCGCGGCCCCGGCACGCACCCAGGCCGCGCACAAGGGCAGCGACATCCGCCGCTGGGCGAGGAAGAACAAGGTCGAGTTGTGCTTCACCCCGACCTACGCCTCGTGGGCCAACCCGATCGAGGCGCACTTCGGACCGCTGAGGCAGTTCACCATCGCCAACTCCAACCACCCCAACCACACGGTGCAGACCTGGGCCCTGCACGCCTACCTGCGGTGGTGCAACGCCAACGCCCGCCACCGCGACGTCCTGGCCGCCGAACGCAGGCCTGACCGAAGGGGCAAATCTCTGCCGTCAGAGCACCAATGACGCGCGCAGTGCATCAAACACGCCACGAAGCTCCGTGGCGTCGATCGGGTCGATTTCCATCTGCAAGTGACACGCGCCGTCATCGCCGTTGGGAGTCAGGCGCACGAAGAAGGCGAAACCATCCTGGACAGCTTCGGCGTTCAGCGTCAGCGGATTGTTGCGGCCGGGAGTCACCGCCGCCGAGAAGCGGCGACCCGACGGAGCGCGCAGATGGGAGAGCATCCGGGCGACGAAGTCCGCGATCTCCCCGGCGCTGAGGTAGGCGGTGAAGTCGGCTCTCAGACACGAACACCAATCGGCGGTCACTCGCCAATCATCCCCGCCTGTATGGGCCAGCTCCAGCCACGCACTATCGCTGCCGAGGCGTATCCGTGGTCGCTCCATCGTCATGCCCTCCGACACCTCGGTACTGGAGCCGTGATCCTACAAAAGCAGCACCACC
>NZ_BJND01000169.1 GCF_006539505.1 Streptomyces spinoverrucosus | reverse complement strand
GGGGTTGCCGGGAATCAACACGTCGGTTTGATCTTGGTTTTGTCGGGGTCGAGGAACCTGGCGATGTCTTCCCGTGTGCGGAAACGGGCTGTTGAGGCGGGGAGATGAACACCATGGGCTTCCAGGAGCGGGCGGACGTCTTTCACTGCACGGCTGATGGTCATGGCGGTGGTGTTGAAGAGCTGGCCCAGGAGGTCCATGGTCGCGAGTTTTCGCAGGTGGAGCACGGTGACCAGGACCCGGTCGGCTGAGGTGAGCTTGGCTTTGGCACCTGCGCCAGGGGCCACCAGGCGCTCGTGGCCTCGACGTGTGCGGAGCACTTGCTCGCGTTGAACCTCCATCGCTGGAGTCAACGCGTCGATGAGCTCGCTGAGCTGCCAGCGGGTCATCCCGGTCAGTTCCGGGTCCTGGAGCGAACGCCGCGTGAGGCGAGCCGGTCTGTCCGCCAGGGCCTCGTCCGGTCTGCTGCCGGTGGTCGCCGCCCCCATCGGACGCTGGGAGTGGAGGGTGTAGTTCCAGTCGCCGTGGAAGCGATGGCGGGTGATGGGCAGGGCAGCGATCTCGTCGTCGCTGACGCGGATGCCGGTGGGGTACTGGCCGCTGTCGAGTTCGGCATGGACAGTGAGGCCGGTGCGGCTGGTGGTCGCGGCGATGGTTTGGAGCATGACTTCATGGCTGGTCAGGGGTCTGCCGCGCCAGTTCATGGTGATGTGGGAGAACAGCCGGTGCTCGATCTTGTTCCACTTCGAGGTGCCGGGCGGCAGGTGACACACCGTGATCTCTAGGCCGGTCTCGGCAGCGAGGTCGGCGAGCTGGGTCTTCCAGCCGCGGGTGCGGTAGCCGTTGGAGCCCCCGCCGTCGGCGGTGATCAGCAGCCGGCGGGCGCGGGGGTAGTCGTGCCGGCCGACCGCCTGCCACCAGCGCCGGATCGAGGCGACGGCGAACGCCGCGGTGTCGTGATCGGTGCCGATGCTGACCCAGCCGGTGTTCGCCGCCATGTCATAGATTCCGTACGGAATCGCTTTCTCGGCCTGGCCGGGGAAGTCGTGCGTCTTGACCCTCCCGGGCTGCCCTGCGGGCCGCCATTCGCGCCCGGCGTTCTTGTAGTCGCCGATCAGCTCCTTCTTCTTGCTGTCCACGCTGATCACCGGGTCACCGGCGTCCCTGTGGTCTCGTGCCTGCTCATTGAGGTAGCGGAACTGGGCGTCCCTGTCGGGGTGCTGAGCACCCTCGATGGTCTTGGCGTTGGCCTGCAGACTGAAGCCTTCCTCCCGCAGCAGGCCGGCGACCGTGTCGGCGGAGACCCGGTGACCCTGCCGGGTCAGCTCCGCTGCCAGCTTCCGGGTCGACTTCGTCGTCCACCGCAGCGGCGACATCGGATCGCCCCGCTCATCGGGCTCGACCAACGCAAGCAGCGCCGGCCGCAGCCCCGGATCAAGGTCCACAGCCTTCTTCCGGCCTCCACCAGGACGACGGACCCGCCCCAACGGAGGCTGACCAGACTCCAGTTCAGCCGCTCCGCGCGAGACCGTGCCCTCCCGCACCCCAGCCGCAGCAGCAACGAGTCGGATCCCACCATGCCCCAGCGACAGAGCTTCCGCCCCTATGGCCAGCCGACGCTGACGCTCGTCCAGATGCGGCAACAACACATGGAACTTCGCAGCCAGGACGGCCTCAATCCCCTCCGGTCTCCCCATACCAGAGCAACGAGTCCCGCAGCTGGAAGCCACGACTTGTTTCCCGGCAAGCCC
>NZ_BJND01000168.1 GCF_006539505.1 Streptomyces spinoverrucosus | reverse complement strand
TGCCGAAGTTGAGGTTGCGATAGGCATCCGATAACGCGCACGTGCGTAGGGTGAGGGATGTGCGCTCAGGCGAACCTCTGTGAGCGCACTGTGCGCCCGCCCGCGTTACCTCCCCCCAACAGGGCTGACGCACAGGATGCCCCTGCCTCGGCCTGTACCCCCCGTCCGAGGCGGGGGCACTGCCATCCCCCTGTGCAGGTCGACGCTGATGTATCGGACCAGCCAGCTTCAACCACCAGGAAAGAGTGGGCAGATGAGCTCATCAGGTTGCCCTGTCGCCGCTGGCCTGCCCACTTGTTGAGCCGTGACAAACCACACGGAGGGCTCGCTGGGATCCATGCTGTGACAGTGCGTGATTGCATCGTCCCTGCTTTTCGGCACCGGCGGGATGGCGATTCAGCGTGATCACATAACTGACGCCCCCACGGCTACGCCGAAAGCTGTGTGGCCAGTGTCAATCCCCACCTGAAAGGGCGCTGCGTCTGGCCCCCATCGCCCACCTCCACACAGCCTCACCGAAGTGCCTGTCTAGCACTCCGCTAATTCGGAATGCGGCAGACTGGAAGCTGATTCATGGAGAGAGGGTGCGCGCTCCGCATCCGCATCCCGCTGCCAAAAGACGGCGATGGCTCCTAAAGGTGGGCCAGCTTGGAAGTGAGAGTATGAAGGTACATCAGGTATGGATTGCAGTCGCCGTGGGCAGCATGGCCAACGCTGCCGCTGTGGGCGTCGCGCAGGCGGCTGAGTCGCAGGGTAAGACGCCTGCCGGGTCATCCACTCACCACCTCTCACTGCAAGGTGGGGAAGCTACCGAAGATTTGCCGAATGAGCATTCAACGAAGCCGTTCAGTTTGCTTGGGGTCAGCTGGGACAACCCGGATACCGAGTTGCCAGGTACGGTCGAGGTTCGTACACGGGATGCTCGGACAGGCTCCTGGTCATCGTGGTTTCATCTGGAGGGGCACGGCCACGGCGGCGATGAAGGAACCACGGCAGCGCGTGGTTCGAGCGATCCCGTGTGGGTCGGGCCCTCCAACGGCGTGCAACTGCGTACGACACATGAGGGCAAAGCCGCAGCCAAGTTGCCGGCGGGGGCGCGGCTGGACCTCGTCGACCCGGGAGCCGACAGCGGAAGTGTCTCTGCAGAACCGGGCGCAGGCGAGGGGCAGCCCCCGATCGTCTCGCGTGCCGGATGGGGTGCCGACGAGACTCTGCTCCCGCCTGGTGCCGAGCCTGGCGACCCCTCGAACGATCCGGAGTACAACGCCGAGGTTAAGGCCATATTCGTGCACCACACGGCTGGCACCAATGATTACTCATGTGACGAGTCCCCCGCAATCATCCGTGCTATCCATCGGTACCACGTGGTGACCAACGGCTGGAAGGACGTTGGCTACAACTTCATGGTCGACAAGTGTGGAACCATCTTTGAAGGCCGCAAGGGCGGCACCGATAAGCCGGTACTGGGAGCCCACACGTACGGATTCAACCGCGAATCGAGCGGTATCGGTGTCCTCGGCAACCATGCCGCCCTCCCCGCATCACAGGAAGCCCTCGCCTCGGTGGCCGCTGTGTCTGCCTGGAAGCTCGGCCAGTACGGGGGCGACCCTGCAGGCACTGCCGAACTGACCACCACCGTCACGCAGGAAAACTACTTCGGTAAGCAGTACACAGTGGGCAACTCATACACATTCGAACGCATCTCGAGCCACCGTGACGGTGTCAACGTCGATTGCGCAGGCGACAAACTCTATGAACAGCTTCCCGCAATCCGCCAGCTCGCCTCAGAGCTC
>NZ_BJND01000167.1 GCF_006539505.1 Streptomyces spinoverrucosus | reverse complement strand
TTGTCCGTTCATCTGTCGATGACGCCTCGCCGGCGTGAAAATCGGTACTGGGGCTGTCCGCCGACGCCGCAGGTCCATGAGCTGTTGAGCCCGCATTAGAGTCTGGTGAGGGAGCCGTCCGAGGGGCCGCGCATTGTCGTTTCGAGCACGCCGTTCAGGTTCTCCGTTTCCCCTTGAGGCGCCCCGGGCAGCCCCGTCCGCATGGTGAGCAAGGGGAGGCAGAAGATGAAGGAGCTGGCGGAGGACCACGACGACGGAAGTGTTGCCCGGATCGCGGCGATCGATATTGCCAAGACATCCGGGATGGTGTGCCTGCGCGTCCCGCATCACACCGTCGAGGGCCGGCGGGTGCAGCAGGTATGGAATGTCGCCTCGACCACCAACGCGATCCTGGAACTCGGCGACAAGCTGATCTGCCAGGGCGTCCAGCGGGTGGTTATGGAGTCGACGGGTCCCTACTGGCGGCCCTTCTTCTACCTCCTGGAAGTACGGGGCCTGGAGTGTTGGCTGGTCAACGCGCGGGATGTGAAGAACGTCCCGGGCCGGCCCAAGACCGACAAGCTGGACGCGGTCTGGCTGGCCAAGCTCGCCGAACGCGGCATGGTGAGGGCCTCGTTCGTCCCGCCAAAGCCTGTCCGGCAACTGCGGGATCTCACCCGCACCCGGACCGTTTTCGTCCAGGAACGCACCCGGCACAAGCACCGGGTGGACAAGATCCTCCAGGACGCTCAGATCAAGCTGTCCAGCGTGGTCTCGGACCTCTTCGGTGTGTCCAGCCGGGCCATGCTCGACGCACTCGTGGCCGGTGAACGCAGCCCCCGGACACTGGCGGACCTCGCTCGGGGGAGCCTGATCGAGAAGAAGTCGGCTCTGATCGAGTCCCTGACCGGGCAGTTCGACGATCACCACGGCCGCCTGCTGGGCATGCTGCTGGAGACCGTTGACCATCTCACCGCCCAAGTCCGCGAGCTTGACCGGCTGATCGCCTTGGCTCTGGAACAGATCACGGCGCCGCTCGACAACTCGGGAACCAACCCGCCTGACGCCGGTGCCACCTCCCCGACCACCGCCAGAACCGCACGCGACCTCGTCGAGCGCCTGGACGCAATCCCGGGAGTCGGCCCCACCGCGGCCCGGATCATCCTCGCGGAGATCGGCGCCGACATGAGCCGCTTTCCCACCCCCGAACACCTTGTCTCGTGGGCGAAACTGTGCCCCCGAACCACCCAGTCCGGGGCGAAGAACACCGCGGGGCCGACCGGCAGGGGCAACCCCTGGCTCAAAGGCGCTCTCGGCGAGGCCGCCAGCGCCGCCGCCCGCACCGACACCTTCCTTGGCGCCCGCTACCGGCGCATCGTCAAACGCCGCGGCCACTCCAAGGCCGTCGTCGCCATCGCCCGGTCCATCCTGGTCATCGCCTGGCACCTGATCAACGACCCCGACGCCGCCTACCAGGAGCTCGGCGCCGACTGGCACCAGCGTCACCTCAATCCGGCCCGCAAGACCCGCGACCTCGTCCGCCAGCTTCAGGCTCTCGGCCACACCGTCAGCCTCGCCCCCGCGAGCTGACCTTCCCGCCCGTTCAGGACATCCGTTCCGCTTCGCGAAACGGATGCTGCCGCCTGCCCCGCTGGGGATCGATTTTCCGTTCAGGTCTGGTCCTTGGAGGTAGCGGGAGCCATTGTTGATCAGCACGTCAATGCGGTCGGTGTGCCGGGCGACGTCGGCAGCGAAGTCGCGGATCGAGGCCGGGTCCGTCAGGTCGCAGGCGAAGGCGTGGACATGCTGGTGCCCTCGGCCA
>NZ_BJND01000166.1 GCF_006539505.1 Streptomyces spinoverrucosus | reverse complement strand
CCCGACCGACAACGGGCGAGTGCCTCACGAGCCCATCCGGGCAGTCCACCACCGGACCGCGACCCGACCGGACGGCAGCACCGTACTGACCCTGTTCACCGTCGCAGGCCCGTACGTCCTGACCGAAGACCGTTTCGAACTGGACCCGTACCTGACCCGTGCCCTGCTTCGCGACCTGACCCGCGACCTCCACGGCATCCCCGACCCCGGACCGCGCCCCGAATCCGCCGCCCTGATCGCCGCTCTCGACAGCGACGACCCCACCGCGTTCAGCACCGCCCTGGACGCCTACACCGCCCGCCTGCACGCCCTGTGGATGAACGGGGGCCAGGCGGCATGAACGACCACCTGCGCACCGCGCTCGAACTGGCTGCCTCGCAGATTCCGGTGTTGCCGCTGCGGGCGGGGAAGGTGCCGTTCGGCAACTGCCGTCGCTGCGCGGACAACGCGTGCGGCGGCCGGCCGAACATGAAGAACCCTGGACCGTGCGCTTGCCCCGGCCCGTGCCACGCGTGGGCCGCCGCGACCACCGACCCGGACGTCATCAACTCCGGGCCCTGGCGCCGCGCGTGGATGCGGGCTGAGGCGGTCGCCTATCACCCGGGCGGGGCGGGGCTGACGGTCGTGGACCTGGACGACGCCGACGCGATCACATGGGCCCGCGAGAAGCTGCCCGCCACGCAGGTTGTGCCCACCACCCGGGGCGAGCACTGGCTCTACCTCGGTCGGATGCAGTCCGCGAACGCGGTTCGGCCCGGCGTGGACATCAAGTCCACGATGGCCTACGCCCGCTGGCTCGGGTTCGGCACCGGCACCATGGCCTACCTGCCCGATGCCGTCCGCGCCCTGGTGATGAAGGAACCCCCCACGGTCCAACCGACGGCCGTCACGGTGTCCGCACTGACCGGGGGCGGGGAGTGCCCTCACCACACACCCGCCTACCTGGAGCGTGGCATCGCCATGGCCCAGCAGCGCATCACCGAAGCCCGCAGCGGGGTGCATGCCACCGTCTACAGCACGTTCCTCGCCGTGCTGTCCACGCACGGCCGGTGCGGCTGCCTCACCGACGCGCACGTCGCGCGACTGTTCACCGCCGCGCAGGCCAAGGGTGAATCGCCCCGGCACTGCACCGACGCGTGGACCAACGCCCGTACCAGGTTGGGACTGTGACCATGTCCGACGACGAGAAGACACCGGCCCGCGAGGTCATCACCGACTACGCGCAAGCGCACTTCCGGTACTTCCGCACCGCCGACGGCACCGTGTACGCGCAGAAGAACGGCCACCCCGTGGCCCGCCCGATCCGTTCCCAGGGCACCACGGGCAGTCACCGCCAGGAACTCATGGTTGGCCTGTTCAAGGACGGGATCGGCGTGTTCAACGGGACCGCCCTCAAGGAAGCGTTGGACCTGATCGAAGCACTCGCGCTGACCGAGGCCGTGCAGCCCGTCCACATCCGCGTCGCCCCCGGATTCGACGGGGCGACGTGGCTGGACCTGGGACGTAGCGACGGGAAGTCCGTCCGCATCCACCCCACCGGCTGGGACGTGCTCACGCCCGACCCGCGCGAGGTGTGCTGGCGGCGCACCCAGCTCACCGGCGAACTGCCCCTGCCGGCCAAGGACACCAACGGCAAGGGCATCGACCTCCTGCTCCGCCTGTGCAACTTCGCCAACGCCGAGACCGAATGCCTGGCTATCGCCTGGCTCATAGGCTGCCTCGGGCCGTCCGTGCCCGTCCCCGCTCCGTTCCTCACCGGACCGCAGGGCGCGGGCAAGTCCACCGGCGGGCGGATGCTCGTGCGGGTCATCGAGGGCACGAGCGGGGACCTGCGCCGGGCGCCGAAGGATGAGGAGAACCTGATCGCAGCGGTGGCGGCCGGATGGGTCACCGCCCTGGACAACCTCTCCCACATGACGCCGGACCTGTCCGACGCCATGTGCTGCATCGTCACCGGCGCCGAGAACGTCAAACGC
>NZ_BJND01000165.1 GCF_006539505.1 Streptomyces spinoverrucosus | reverse complement strand
GCTCACTGAGAACTTGGAAGAGCGTCTCCGCGCTGCGGCGGTGTCCCGGCGTGGGGACCGCCGCCGCCCGGGCCGGGGAGACTGAGCCGGCGACTCTGTCCACGGCGGCGCGCTTATCCAGCTGTTTCGGCCTGAGCCTCGGACGTGGGCGCTGCCGTGGGCTCGGTCGGGCTGGGGGCGGTGTAGTAGACGGAGCTGCCCTGCTTGGCGCGTTGAGCCTGGCTCCTGGCGACGAGGTTTTCGAGGGTGGTGCGCACGACGTTGGTTTTGATGCCGCGGTCGGGGTGTGCCTGGCTGAGTGCTGTGGCGATTTCTGCTGCTGAGCGTGGTTCGCTCTGTTCGGTCAGGTGGCGGCGGATGAGTTCGACCAGCGTGGGCTGGGCTGTCTTTGAGGCAGTGTTCTTGGCCGTGGACTTCTTGGCGGCTTGGTTCTTGGCTGTGGGCTGTTTGGCAGTTGCCGTCTTCGCCTGCCTGCGAGGGCCAGCAGCGGCCTTCGTTCGGGGCAAGGGCACGGTGGGGTGGTCTGCGCTGGCAGACTCGGGGGTTGTTGCCGCGACGCCGAGTGCCTGTTGCATGTTCACCAGTACGGTGTGGTCGTGCTGCAGGTCGGCCAACTGTTGCTGCAGCACGGTGATTTCCGCGGTGATGCGTTCTTGTTCCTTGACGTTGCGCTCAAGGTCGGCGGCTACTTGGTTGACGTACTGCGCCGTCAATTCGGTGGCTGGAGCCGTGCTGTGGGGCATGTTTTTCTCCTCGGTTCATGGCCGGGCGTAGCCCTGCGGCCGGTGGCAGCGAGTCAGGGGGCAGGTGCTCCGACTGCGGATGCCCTGGCGCAGTGATGATACGGGCGGGTAGGCCTGCTTCTGCCTCATGAGCAATGCATTGGTCCAACGTGGGGTTTCCAGCGCGCCCTGCGCGATGACTTGGTCCTGGCCTGCGGCATCGAGCAGTTGCACCTCAACCAGCGTTGATCTGAGGTCGGGGCTGCAGCCAGGGCCCGTGGGCGAGTTCGCCCAGATCACCGTGTGTCTGCCTAACGACCTCGTGCACGGTTGGCCGTGGCTCGGCGTCCAGGTGGCTCGTTGAACTGTGCATGGTGGGGGCTGGGGCGCGTGGGTTGATCGTGGCGGAGTACCGGGTCACCGGACTGTCGTCGGCGGTGATCGCTGAACTCATCGCTGAGGTGGGGCCGTTGTGGCAGGAGCAGCATCAGGCTCGGCTCACGGCTCGGCCGCGGCGGCGGGCGGTGGGAGCCGGGGCGAAGCACAAGTTCGTCTTCGTCGACCGGCTGCTGGCCACTCTGGTGAGTCTGCGCCATGGCACTACTCATGACGTGCTGGCCTGCTGGTTCGGCGTGGACCGCTCCACCATCACTCGGGCCATCGGCGAGGTGCGGCCTCTGCTGGCGCAGCGGGGCTGCACCGTCGCCCAGGGCATCCGGCTGCGTACTCTCGCCGAGGTCATCGAGTACCTGGGCGCCGGCGGGACGGGGATCATCGATGGCACGGAGATCCGTGTGCGGCGCCCGGCCGCAGGCTGCAAGGACCGGGACAAGTTCGTCTCCGGCAAGACCAAGCAAAACGCCGTGAAGGCCATGGTCCTCACGGACGCCGAAGGGCGGCTGCTGTACTGCAGCCCGGTCCGGCCAGGCAGTTGCGCCGACATCACCCAGGCACGGCAGCTCGGATTGGTCAAGCTCCTGGCCGACGGCCCGTTCATGGAAATCCTCGCGGACGCCGGCTATCAGGGCATGGGCGCGCAGACCGGCGGACGGGTGGTCACACCACCACACCGCAAGTTCAAGAAGAACGCTCCCGCCTGGTACGAGGAGCGGCACGAACTCCAGCGCAAAGCGCACTCTTCACGGCGCATCCGCGTCGAGCATGGCATCGCGCACCTGAAGAACTGGCGGGCTCTGGCCCGCCACCTTGGCCGTCGCGAGCACATGAGCGACATCGTCCAAGCCATCGCCGGACTGCTCTCACACCAGCAGAACGCCGCTCTATCCCGCCGCGTTCAAGCGTGACCACTGCCAGGACCGCAACGCTCGACGAGCCACGGCCAACCGTGCACGAGGTCGTTAGTA
>NZ_BJND01000164.1 GCF_006539505.1 Streptomyces spinoverrucosus | reverse complement strand
GGCTTGCGGAGCATGCCGGCAGGACGGAGCCTGGACCTGGTGCCCTCAGCAGGCGGCAGCCAGCGCAACGGCCGTCGGCGCCGGGCAGGCCCAGGGAGGTGTATGCGTGATGTCGGAAGAGAGCTCTCAGCCATTCGACCTGAGCTCGGTTCAGGACGCACTGACGACGCTTCTGGACGTGCAGCCACCCTTCATTCCCGAGGGTGCTTCAGCGATGATGCTCCGCGTCGAGTGGCCTCCCGGTCACAGCGGGCTTCCGCCGCATCGCCACTCAGGGCCGGCTTTCGGGTACGTGCTCGACGGCGCCGTCCGGTTCGAAGTCGAGGGTGAGCCTGAACGCGTGGTCAGGGCCGGTGAGACGTTCTGGGAGCCGGGCGGCGACGTGATCCACTACCAGGACGGCAACGCCCTGTCGGACGCGCCGACGAAGTTCGTCGTGACCATGCTGTGTGAGCCCGGCAAACCGATGCTCACGCTGGTCGAGGAGGAGGAGCTCAAGCAGCGGGCGCACCTGCGCGCTCCGCGTCCCGTAGCCGCCTGAGTTCAGAAGCAGTAACACTGTTTCTCGACAACATGTGCTCGCATCGGTGGGCACGTGCCGAGGGTGGAAAAAGCTTTGGTATGCTGATCACAGCGTTTCGGGCGCCGAGCGACACGATCCCCTGCGAAGTGTCCGGAACGCGGTGCTGCCTGTTCACCGAGAGCCGGACAGGCGGCCCGTTCCGGGCGCCACCGTCCCCCCGTCGGTGGCGCCCGTGCGCGCCTTGCATCCCGGCTCAGTGAGCCTATGAGCGCTTGGCGCGGTACAGGCCCCGGCCGGTTCGGCGGATACGAGAAGTGCCGACGAGACGATCAAGTGTGCTGCGGACCGCGTTGATGCTCCCACTGTCGGTGTCCCGTCCGAGAGCCGCGGCTACGTCGCGGGCACGCACATCGGCATTGCCCACCGTGGCGAAGTACTCGAGGATCTGCTCGGTGAGCTTGCCGTACTTCCGCTGACCGTCGGCGTCGGTGGCCGCCCCGGAGTCGGCCGGCCCCTCGGCGGCCTGCCGGCTCCCGGGCTTCCGGCTCCGTGCCTCGGCCTTCGACGCCGCGACCGCGGGTGCGGATGAGGCGATGTCCGACTGCGGCTCCGAGGGCGCCGACGCCTGGAGGTGCGGGCCCGGGACCGCGGCGGTGGGAGCGTCCGCCGGTGCCGCACCGGCCGTGTCGAGCATCAGGACCTCGAGCGCACTGAGGGCCCGCTGGACGGATCCGAGATGTGCCACGACCGCGGCCAGTTCCCTCTCCAGCGCCTGCTTCTGGACCTTCAGCCGGGCCAGGTCCTCCTGGAGACTTTCCGCGGTGATCTCGATGTTATGTGCGGCGCGCGTGCCAGAGACCATGTGTTCCTCTCATCCTCAACCCTTCTTGTTGCGTCCTTCCGACTCGTCTGCACAGCCGTCGGTGGGACGCCGGGATGGGGTACCCCCAAGTCATCATAGGCAGGTGTGTACTCCGGAAAACAGATGAAGCAAGCGCAGGTGGAACACGGTGCCGTCACTCGGGCCGTGCGTCGTGCCGGTGGGAGACAGCCTCGTCCCGTCCGAATGCACTGCCATGCTCCGCGTGGTCCGCACCGTCGGCGGAGCAGGCGGAGCGGCGCAGTCGGCACAGTGCGTCGGAGACCGCGTTGATGCGCGCGTCGACCGTGTCGAGTGCCTCCTGAAGGATGAGCAGACGAGTCTCGAGCAGGGCGGCCTCGGCTGCCAGCGACACGCTGGCAGCGGCAGGATCGGCATGCTCCTCAGGGTCTATGGGTAGTACGCGTCTCTCCACGGCCGCTCGCTTCCCTTCTCGCTGCGGAGGCCTGTACGGGCGCAGTGCAAGCCACACCCCCGTAGACCGGACAGCCGGGGAGTTGTGACAGCCGCTGGACGTCGCGGCGGCAAGGAGGCATGGACAGACGATGCCGGGCGGTGCCCGGACGGGTCGTCACAGAATCTCCGCCCGTCCGGTCTAGCTGGCAAGCCGCTTGAGAACGACGACACCGGGCCCGCGATCCCGCATGGCCGGCGCCGGCCCGTCCCAACGTACGGGCCACGGCTGGAAGGCCGCTGTGTGG
>NZ_BJND01000163.1 GCF_006539505.1 Streptomyces spinoverrucosus | reverse complement strand
CGGCAACGCCTGATCAACGGGGGAAGCGGCTCGCGACCACTATCGGTCCCACCTGGGCCCCGTGGCCCGCAGTTCCCTCACCAAGGCGCGTACCACAGCCGATCCTGCCAGCTCCGAGGTGGTGACGTAGCCGACCTGGCGTGTCGGGCGGTTGGGGCCGAGGTCGCCGATCGTGACCGAGTTCGGTGCTTCCGCCAAGGAGAGCGCGGGCATGATTGCCATTCCATGACCTCCGCTCACCAGGGAGAGTACCGCTCCGTCGTCCTCGGCCTCGACGGTCGCCTTCGGGATCCAGTCCTGCGCAGCCCACCAGGCGCGGGTGTACGAGCCACAGTTCTCGGCCCAGTCGACCAGCGGCAGCGAACGCGGGGCGGCGTGCCCCACCGCGTGCACCAGGGCATACGGCTCCTCAAAGAGTCCGTGCGCGACCAGACCCGGTGGAAGCGGCATGGAACCGCCCAGCGTGGCGATGGCGATGTCCGCTTTCCCGTCGGCCACTTCGCCCGCGGTGCCGCGCCCCACCTCCCGTACGATCCGCACCTGCGGCTCGATCCCGGGATGCCGGTCGCGCAGCCGCTGCAGGACGGGCGGCAACAGGTGGAGCGCCGCGCTGCGGAAGGCCGCGATCCGCAGCGGCCCCTGCGCTGTGTCGGGCCGGGCCGCACCGCGCGCCTCGGCGGTCAGGACGTCCAGCAGGCGCAGGATGCGGCGGGCGTGCGCCACGGCTTTCTCACCGGCAGGGGTGGGACGGGCGCCGGTGCGGCCGCGCTCGAAGAGCACGGCACCGATCTTGCGCTCACTGCCGCGAACCGAGTGGGAGACCGCGGACTGAGTCAGACCGAGTGTCTCGGCCGCGGCCGAGAAGCCGCCGGCGTCCGCGACCGCCACCAGGACGCGCAGCTCGTGCGGGGCGAGATCGGAGTCGGTCGTGCGGGCCACGGTGCGCTCACCTCAACGTATGAGAACTGCTCATGGAACGGGGCGTCGCATGAGCCCAACCGGCTGCCCACCAGGCACATTCCCGCCCTACGGTCCGACTCATGAACGAGACCGCGCTCACCGTGCAGCAGACCGCCCGCCCCCATGGCTTTCCCACCGCCGAGCACTTCGCCTTCGTAGAGTCCACGCTTCCCGCCCCCGCGGCCGGCAGCGCACTCGTCAAGAACCTCTACTGGTCCGTCGACCCCTATCACCGCGAGATGATGGACGACGTGCCCGGCGGCTTCGCGCTCGACGCACCGCTGGAGGGCCGCACCATCGGGCGGGTCATCGCCTCGCGTACGCCCCGGCTGGCCGAGGGCGAGATCGTGTTTCACCGGCAGGGCTGGCGCACGCACGCGGTTATCACGCCCGAGGAGATACGGCGGCTGCCCCGCTTCGACGGGGTGCCCCTGACCGCGTACCTGAGCATCCTCGGCGGCACCGGCCTGACCGCCTATGTGGGCCTGACCCGGATCGCCCGGTTCCAGGAGGGTGAGGACCTGTTCGTGTCGGCCGCGGCGGGCGGGGTCGGCACGGCGACCGGGCGGTTCGCCCGGCTGCTCGGCGCCGGACGCCTCGTGGGCAGCGCGGGCTCGGCAGCGAAGGCCGACCATCTCACGCGGGAGGTCGGCTATGACGCCGTCTTTGACTACCACGACGGGCCCGCCGCCGATCTCCTCGCCAAGGTCGCGCCGGACGGCATCGACGTGTTCGTCGACAACGTCGGCGGCGAGCAGCTGGCCGCTGCCGTGGGAGCGCTGCGCGAGTTCGGGCGCGTTGTCCGCATCGGCACGATCAGCCAGTACAACACCCCTGACGCGCCGCCGCCACGCTTCAACTACGCGGACATCGTCGAGAAGAGCCTCCGCATGGAGGGCTTCCTGGTCAGCAACTACCGTGACCTGCAGGAGGAGTTGTACCAGTTCGCGGTACCACATCTGCAGAGCGGGCGGCTCGCTCTGGACGAGACGGTGGTAGACGGGTTCGAGTACATCGTGGACGCGTTCCTGGGCATGCTGCGCGGCCAGAACACCGGCAAGATCATCGTGCGAGACCGCACGCAAGCCCCGCAGTAGCGACCCGTCCAAAGTGTGGTGCTTCTGTGAGTGCCGGACACCTCGATTGCGAGGGCGACCGTAGAGTTGATAGAGATGGCTGAGAATCATCGGGTTGATCGGGAGCGGTCGCCCAGCAGCCCTAGGGGGAA
>NZ_BJND01000162.1 GCF_006539505.1 Streptomyces spinoverrucosus | reverse complement strand
TGTGCGCCACGAGGCGCTGAGGAATCGAGCGGGAGGAGGAACCCGCCGCTGGTCATCGCAGTGACCGGTTGAAGCTGGAGGCAGGTGGAGCCCCGGGTTGGGGGCGAAGCTGGAAGCAGCCTCGACAACGTAGGGGCGGACCGACACCACCAGACGGTTCGTGCCCGCAAGCGAAGACGGAATGGGTGTAAGGAGACTGAATCGGTGGTTGAAGCCCCGTGAGTCGTCAGCGGCCTGCCGAATCTGGTGGATGGGCCGCGCCGCAGTGCTGGAGAGCGCTCTATCCGGTGGCCTCTCCTCTTCCGGCGTCTTTATCCTGTGGGCGCCGGGAGGCCCGGACCAAGACTGCGATGTGCGGTCCGTGGCGATACTGCCGGGGTAAAGCCGGGCACCGAAGCCGTCGCAGAGATTCTCAGTGAACGTGGGAAGCGATCTGGCATCGCCCTTCCCGTCCGGCAGCCGGCCGGGCGGCGGGCAGGCGCGACGCCCGCTGATGAGACCAGATCGTGGCGGAGTCGCCGTAGTACTCAGAGACCGGGAAAGCCGGTCACACGGGAAAGGGCGACAGCGTGACAGCAGCAGGGCTGCTGCCGGGGAGGGACGTTGTTGAACAACGACGCGCCGCCGACAACGACTTGGCCGGGCAGTATGGCGGCCGGGCGGCGGGTACTCGACCATCAGCTCAAGCTGCACCGATGGGCACGGAACGAGCCGGGTCGCCGGTTCGAGGATGTATTCAACTTGATCTGTGACCGGGCCACGTTGTTGGTGGCCTGGGAACGGGTGTCCGGCAACCAGGGCGCCAGGACGGCGGGCGTGGACGGGCTGACCCGGTACCACGTCGAGGAACGCCTGGGAGTGATTCCGTTCCTTGAGGAGCTTCGCTCCTCGCTCAAGGACGGGTCCTTCACGGCGCTGCCGGTCAAGCAGGCGGTGATCCCCAAGAAGAACGGAAAGGTCCGTTACCTGGGTATCCCGACTCTGCGTGACCGGGTGGCGCAGATGGCCCTCAAGCTGATCCTGGAGCCGATTTTCGAGGCCGATTTCTACCCGTCCAGCTACGGGTATCGGCCGGGACGTCGGGCTCAGGATGCCATCGCCGAAATCCACCACTGCACAAGCAGGCCGTCGAACTACGAGTGGGTCATCGAGGGCGACATCAAGGCTTGCTTCGACAACGTCGACCACCACGTCCTCATGGATCTGGTGGCCGAGCGCATCAAGGACCGCAAGGTCCTGCGGCTGGTCAGCGCGTTCCTGCGGGCCGGAGTCGTCGAGCTGCAGGGCGGGTTCGCGGAGTCCCTCACCGGTACTCCGCAAGGAGGAGTCGCCTCCCCGCTGCTGGCCAACATCTATCTCTCTGTCCTGGACCGGCATTTCTCGCGGACCTGGGACACCGAGATGAGCCCGGCGTGGCGCCGACAGCATCGACGCCGCAAGGGGCTGCCGAACTTCCGGCTGGTGCGTTATGCCGACGACTTCGTGGTGCTGGTTCACGGCACGAGGGAAGACGCTGAGGCGCTGAAGGCGGAGATCGGTGAACTGCTGGAGAGCAGACTACGGATGACCCTCTCGGAGGAGAAGACCCACATCACCCACATTGACGACGGGTTCGTCTTCCTGGGCTTCCGCATCCAGCGCAGGTCTTGGGGCGGCGGCCGTCGTGTGGTGCTCACCATTCCTTCCAAGCAGTCTCTGGCATCGGTGATGCACAAGATCAAGAAACTGACGGGGCGGGGCACGACCTCGCGCTCGTTGGAGGAGGTGCTGCGGGCGGTCAACCCGGTCCTGCGGGGCTGGGCGGCCTACTTCCGCTACGGCGTCTCGAAGAGAACGTTCGCGTATCTCGGCTGGTACGCATGGCGGAGGATGAATCTGTGGATTCGCCGCAAGCACCCCTGTCTGACCTGGAAGCAGATGCGTCGCCGCTACTTCGCGGCGGACAGCATCGCGGAGGGTGGGATCACCCTCTACAACCCGGCGAAGATGAAGGTCGAGCGTTATCGCTTCCGCGGAGCGCAGATCAGCACGCCATACAACATCGACGAGGTCGATCCACGCGGGGCACGTTTCCGCCGGACCAGCCACGACGATGTGGCCTTCGTCGGCCAGGTCAGTGAATACCTCGCCTGAATCCATCGGATCACGGGGAGAGCCGGATGCTCGGCCAACGGGCACGTCCGGTTCGGCGGGCGGGGACGGGAAGACCGACACCCGAGAAGGTGCACGGCGTCCCGTCCCCGACCCAACTCATCAAGAAGGGCA
>NZ_BJND01000161.1 GCF_006539505.1 Streptomyces spinoverrucosus | reverse complement strand
AGGGAGGTTGCTGTATGGACCGTGCCGGTGACGCGGTGCCGATCGGGGAGCTGCTCGATGAGCGGCGGTATCTGCTGGATGTCGCCTTCTGGATGCTGGGCAGCAGCAGTGCGGCCGAGAGCGTCATTGATGAGACCTACCGGCGGTGGTACGGGCTGTCGGATCGGGTGCGGGAGGAGATCACGGCGCCGCGTTCGTGGCTGGCGAAGGTCGCCGGTGGTATCTGTCTGGCCCGCCTCGCGCTGCCCGGGCGGGACACCGGCCGTGCGGGGAAGGGGCTGCGGGGTGGTGGGGTGGGGGCGGAGCGGCACGGGATGCTGCGGGAGGAGGTCAGCGGGGTACTGCTGGAGGCGCTGGATTCTCTGTCTCCGGCCGAGCGGGCGGCTTTCGTCCTCAACGACGTCTTTGGGATGGCGCCGGGTGCGGTGGCCGATATCGTCAGGCAGAGCGAGCCGGAGTGCGCCGAGCTGGCCGACCGTGCCCGCCGCAGTCTGAGGGCCCGGCGTGCGCGGCCCACGTCGCCCCAGCAGCACGACGCGCTGGCCCGCGCGGTGCGCCAGGCCTGCGCGACGCAGGACGAGACACTCCTGGCGTCGCTGCTGGCAGCCGACGTCACGGCCTTCTTCGACGGCGGCGGCAAGGTCAGGGCCCTGGTCAAACCGGTGCATGGCAGCGCCCAGGTCGCCCATAGCCTGCTGACCCTGCTCACCCGGCACCCGCGCACCACCTTGCACACCCACTCCGTCAACGGACGCACCGGCCTCCTCGTGCGCTACGACCACCAGGTCGCCGCCGTCATCAGCCTCGACATCGCCGGCCCCCACGTCGTACAGGTCTGGGTCACCCTCAACCCCGACAAACTCCGCACCTGGAACCAACCCGACGATCCTCTCGACCCGTCGCCGACGCACCACAACTCAGGCAGAGCGCCTCGGGAATGAGACCCATCGGCCCTCTGTAACTGTCGGGCCCGGTCAAGTCGTATCCCCCCCCCATGAAGAGGTTGGCACGGCAAACCTGTCACAGATCGGGGACGCATCCGGTCAATGAAGCGAACGCGATTGGACGCTCTTACTCAGGAGCCCAGCGACAGAGCCCGCCTTCGCGCTGCCGCCACATGATCGCACCTCGTCAACACCAGCAACACTCGGAGGAACGGAGACAGCAGGATCATGCATCCCGAGACGCCCCCCAGGGAGAGTACCTTGGACGACGCCGTTGCTGTTTTCGTGGAGCTCCGTCCACGTCTCTTCGGCATCGCATACCGCATGCTGGGAAGCGCGGTTGAGGCCGAGGACGTGGTACAGGAAGTCTGGTTGCGCTGGCAGAAAACCGACCGCTCAGTAGTGGTCAGCCCCGTGGCATTTCTGTCGAGTACCACCACCCGGCTGGCCATCAACGTGGCTCAGTCCGCGCGCGTGCGCCGCGAGGCCTACATCGGCCCGTGGCTGCCCGAGCCCGTCGACACGAGCACCGATCCCGAGGTGGGCGCCGAGCGTGCGGAAGCTCTGGAACTTGCTCTGCTCCTCGTACTCGAGAAACTGAATCCCATGGAGCGGGCCGCATACGTGCTGCGGGAGGCGTTCGACTACGGCTACCCCGAAATCGCGGAAATTCTTCAGCTCACCATCGTCAACGTACGCAAGATCGTGAGCCGGGCTCGTAAACATCTCGCGGCCGACCAGCGGGAGACCGTGGACACGCTGGAGCACCGACGGCTCCTCGAAGCCTTCGTCTCGGCAGCGCAGGGGGGAGATGTCGCCTCGCTGGAGGCTCTCCTCACCCCCGATACCGTCAGTCTGTCCGACGGCAACGGTATGCGCGGCTGCGCTCGTATACCCGTGTCGGGCCGTGCACGTGTGGCCAGGATGGTGACCTATCCGAACCTGTGGCGGGAAGCGGAGCCCAGGTTGGTCGACGCCAACGGCTGTGCGGGCGTGATGATCTACCGAGAGGACCAACCCATCGCCTTCATGACGATGGCCGCCTCGAAGGAAGGCATCCACAAGCTGATGTGGGTGTTCAGCCCGAGCAAGATCGCCGCGTTCATCGACTCGCGCTCTCGCCACACCATGGCGCCCGCCGTCTGACGAATGCACCGCAACCGCGACGTTGAGGAGCATGGTCCATGTAAGGGGGATCCGGCGGGAAGCCTTCACCTCGGGTGCTGCGCCGGGGACCGTGATGCACGCCGTCTCCGCACCCCACCTACCGGTGGGCGCCTGCCGGACGCAAGCCCGCCGCAGCGCCCGCCCTGTCACGGCTCG
>NZ_BJND01000160.1 GCF_006539505.1 Streptomyces spinoverrucosus | reverse complement strand
CCCAGCAGGCTCAGCGCTGCGGGGTCGTTCTCGGTGACCCGGGACGACAACCATGCGGCGGCCGTGTATCCCAGCTCCAGCGCGTCGTCGTACCGACCGTTGGCCAGCAGGGCGTGCGTACCGGAACGCGCGGCAGACGCCAACACGAGCGGGTCGTCCGACTCGTCAGCGGCCCGCATCGCGCGTTCGGCAGCGAGCCACGAGATGTCCGATTCACCGATCTTCGCGAGCGTCGTTGCCGCGAGGTGGTGCGTACGGGCCGACACTGCCCAGCAGTCGCTACGGTCCTCGCCGCGCCGTGCGGCTCGCTCCTCCAGCTCTTGGGCAGCCTGGAGGAGGGCGGGAAGTGCGGCGATGACGCTGCCGAGCCGCCCACCCTGGTAGTCGTTCCATGCCTGCTCCACACGCACGGCCACGGGCGCCGGCGTGGGGAGCTGCACTTCAGCCTCGGGGCCGAAGAGCAGACGAGACAACCGGCGCGGGCTCATGAGCGCGTCGCGCACGGCTGGAACGTCGTCCTGCTGTTTCTCGTCCTCCATGAGCACCGTCTGACCGAGCAGGTCCCCGAGAGGCACGCGCAGGATGCGTGACAGCTCCGCGAGCATGTCGATCCGGGGAGGCTTCCGGCGCCCCGTCTCGATCTTCGCCAACCAGTCGGTGCTACGCCCGACCAGGCCGGCGAGCACCTCTTGCGTGTAGCCGCGGCGCTTTCGGTAGAACGCGATCCGCTCGCCGATGCTGAGGTGATCTCCTAGACCACGCATTGCGTGCTGCCTCCTGCTGTCGAAGGGGCCCACCTCACGGTACAGAGTCCGTAAGGGGAGTCGGTAGGTGCTCCCGCGACGTGGTATCGCGATGAAGCGACGTCGGGACGTTTGTGGCGCGACGCCTGAAGCCGTGTGAGAAAGAGCGGGCGGGGGCGGGCCAGACACGGCACAATAAGGGCTGCTCAGAACGACTTAGGGTGGGATCTTGGTAGTGGCGATTGAGCACGGGGCGGTAATTAACACGAGCCCTCGTCCGAGGATGCTGGTCTGGGGTTTCTATGACCAGGAGGAACTAGTAAACGAGCTCCTTCAGCTTTGCCCAACGTCCCGCTATATCAAGGGTCTCAGGCAAGTACGTCAAGCTGAATGGGATCTGCTCGTAACGGATCAAGGATGCGAACAACGCCAACAACCTATCGGAGTCACGCGAGTTGAACCGCACTTGTTTGTGATTCACTACACGCGGGGTGATGGTTACATATTCAACGCCGAGCATCGCCCGGGGTGGACAAAGAAGATCGCTTCTAGGTCTGGTGTGGTCTCTCAGGAGATTCAGCGCATGCGAAATCTCCCTGAGCGTGTCGCCGTTTTGGTTCATGAAAAACTTGAACCTGTAATCACGCAGCGTACGTCCCACAGGGTGTTTGAGCTTCAGCGAGTCAAAACTCCGGGTGCCTCTAATCCTCCGGAGATCGTTCCCTTCATCGCCACAGCCGATGGTGAAGCTCTCGCGGGGAGATATGCGCGTAGTGATTCATCGGAGGCTTGGCTGCTGCCGCCGGACGCTCCGGATCTACCTGCATGGGTACAAGCTGCTCTGGCTGAGTGGCATGGTATGGCACCCGAGCGGTTTCCTGGGGTGCCGGACTGGTCAGAGCAGGATGCCTGGCTCACTAACGAAGAGCTAGCCCTCGCTGCGGAGATCGCAGGGGTGAAGAAGGAGCGTGCTGAGCAACTTGATCGCCTAGAAAAACTTGAGGCAGCTCTGAGAATCCGCATGGAAGTGGCGCGCGATTCCGCTAATAGGTATGAACGAGCCCTTCTCACTGCACAGTCGGATGAATTGAAGCATGTTGTCATTCAAGCGCTACGTGAAATCGGGTTCACCGTAGTTGATGCTGACGGTGATGCCGCACCCGACGATCACCTGGAAGACCTTCACATCACGGACTCCGACGCTCCAGGTTGGATCGCTCTGGGAGAGGTTAAGGGGTACAGTCGGGGAGCAAAAACGGAAGGGCTGACGCAGTTCCTGCGTTTCAATATGCGTTACACTGCCAGGTCAGGGCGCAATCCGGATGCCTGTTGGTACATCGTGAACCAATTCATTAAGCGGGACCCCTCGACCCGGCAACGTGTGCTCCACGGAAAAGACGAGGACCTGAAAGCCTTCGGGTCTGCAAATGGCTTGGTGATTGACACCGTTCAACTGTTTCAAATGCTCCGTAGGGTCAGGGATGGCGCCCTAACAGCGAAGGCTGCAAGAGAATTGCTGCGGAATGCCTCAGGCAGATTTGCCTTGTGAGCACCTTCGAGGGATCGGCGTAGACATCAACCCTCCTCGTGCTGGGCATCGGGGCCGTCTGCGGGCCGTCGAAGGGCGGCCCGCAGCAACCAACAACGACCAATGACGGCCGTTCGATGGCAGGTCAGCGCTGCGCCGATGTCGATAGCGGGAGGTCGCTCCGGGCCGACGTCA
>NZ_BJND01000159.1 GCF_006539505.1 Streptomyces spinoverrucosus | reverse complement strand
GCTCACTGATCCCAGATCGCCGGCATGAGCACCAGATGGTGTGCCCAGCCTGCCCCGATCCGGTCATCGCGCCGCCCGGCTTCCCCAGCCCCCAGGACGGCCCAGAGCTACTCCGGACCGACCCCTGTCAGACCCCCTCGCACACCCTCCGTTCAGGGGATGCCTCATCCCCCTGCAACAGGGGGTGCTGCCTCCTCCGGTGGTCCGCCCGATGAGCGGACCCGCAGCGGCTGTGCAGTCAGCGATCGTCGGGGACGAGGCATTCTCGCCCAGGCGAACCGACAGGGAGCGCGACATGGTCTCACGTAGGAATCTGCTCAAGATGGCCGCCGGAGTCGGCGCGGCACCCCTGCTGGCACACCAGGTGTCCTGCCCCGCCCACGCCACCACGGCGCAGGACACACTCCCGGTGACGATCATCAACAACACCGAGTACAACGATGTGCGCCTGTGTGTCACCGGCACACGGCTGGAGAACGGGCAGCCCTGCCATCTGGGACCGGACGGCTCCAGCCTTGTCCAGCTCGCCATGCCCGACAAGGACCGCACCGTGGTGAAGGACTTCTCGATCAAACTCGCCGAATCCGGCGGAAGCTCAACCATCACGCTTCCCCGCATGGGAGCCGGGCGCATGTGGTTCGCCGTGGACAGCCCTCTCGTCTTCGAGGTCAACCGCGGCGGGGCGGGACCCGCCTTCGTCTTCCCCAGCGTCTCCAATCACACGGACGCGAACTACCGCACCGTGTGGGACTTCATGGAGTTCACCCTCGACGGCGGGGGCATGCACGCGAACGTCACCCATGTCGACAGCGTGGCCATCCCGATCTCCATCGACCTCGACACGCGCTCCTCGGGACGCCAGTCATCGGCCGGCCTCCCACCGGGCGGCCTCGACGCGGTATGCGACGCCCTGCTCATCCAGGATGGGTTTGACAAGCTCGTCATCACCGACGGAGCCAGACGGCTGCGGGCCGTGTCACCGGCAGCCGGGATCAAGTTTCCGCAACCCATCTTCGACAGCCGCTACTTCGACGACTACATCGACCAGGTCTGGGACCGGTACGGGCGCGAGGACCTCATCGTCGACACCCAGACGCAATGGGGAGTCAGCAAAGGAAGGGTCCACAACGGCAGGCTCACCTTCGCCGGGGTCGCTGACGGAGCCTTCGACAAGCCGTCCACCTGGGACGTACTGGCCTGCGCCGGCTCCCTCACCCGCGGCAACAACCACGCAGGCGCCATCGCCGCACGCCTGGGCGCCGCCTTCAACAGGTCCACCCTCGCAGCCAACCCCCACCAGCCCGACACCACAACATCCGGCTTCTACCGGCACCGGATCACCAACCACTACTCCCGGATCCTCCACGCAGCCGCCAAAGACAAACTCGCCTACGGATTCCCCTTCGACGACGTCGGACCCGGCGGCGGCTGCGCCAGCTTCGTCAGCAGCGCCACCCCCACCAAACTGACCATCACCCTCAACCGCCTCCACCGCGGCTGACCCAACAGTCCCGAACAACCCCTGACCGCGAAGTCGGGCGAACCGCAGCGCCGATGCAGGAGGCAGCCCCCAGCACCACGGCGTCAACGCCAGACCGAGACCCTGCAGCGTGTGCGGCCAGTGCCTGATCACCCGGCCCGAGTTCAGCTTGTTGCGGGCCAAGGCCTCCAGCGGCCCGTCCGTGTCCCTCTCCACCACACCCCCGGGACAGCACGAGCCCCTGATCCCGGCGGGCGGCCTGCGGCCTTCACTGGTACCACGAGCGCAGAATATTGCCCCCAGCTGGGAGCTGCTCGCGCCGAGAACCGCGCAGTGCGCGCGCAACAGAGTGCGATCCCGTGCATGCGTTACAGCACCATCCCCATGCCATGCCCCGCGACTGTCTCACCATTCCCTACCATACGAGCGGTTACCCGATCCGCATATTCGACCGGCCGACCACTGTACTGCCACAAACACAGGAGACAACGTGCCACATGAGTGGAATCCGCCGTAACGGCGACACTGCATCTTTCCATGATTACCTCCGGGAAGCGCTCCAGTCAGCGCTTACCGAGACGCTGATCGAGGAGGCGGTAAAGCTTGCCGAGCAGACAGATCGGGCGACTGCCGATATCTCGGTCCTACCGGGCCCGCCCCCTCACCTGCAAAGAAGCGGCTGATGAGCACAGAGACCTTCACGCAGGCGGACATTCACTGCCGGGAAATTCGCTGAGCCGCTGAGAACTTCGCCGACTGCAAATCCGGTGCCGCACCCACGGCCTGCCGGAAGGTAATCGGCCTCAGCCGCAACGAGGAAACCTCCCTCCCGCTTTAGGCGATTGATCACGCCGCGATGAACCACCACAGTGAAATCCGGCTGTTGGAACACCCTTGTTCGGAGACGAGCTCCGAGGGTGAGGCCGCTCATTGCACCGACGGATCCAAAGCCATGATGAAAGGTCTTATGGCCGCCTTCAGGTGCGGCTGCCTGG
>NZ_BJND01000158.1 GCF_006539505.1 Streptomyces spinoverrucosus | reverse complement strand
ACCCGGCGAACCTAATCCGTAGTCAAGGGCGTCCCGACGGAGCGGAAGCTTCTGGGGATGTTCGAGTAGAGGCTGCGACGCCTACGGCGAACCGGGTCTGCTGAGACCTCCGCATAGAGCGGCGCGCGGTCCTCGTACTCATGGTGGTGGCAGCTGCGCGGGCGCCGGACGTATGCCTTTGAGCACGCCGGCCCATGTACGCCTAGTCATAGAGAGGCAGCATCCGGCGTCTCCGCAGCTGCCACCAGTGGCTCCACTCGGCGGCGTGGGGGCTGCGCGGGTGCCGAGCGGACGTCTCTACCTACCCAGCCTGGGGGGACCTCCCGGCACGCGATGCCTCCCGAAAGATCGGCGCCGTTCAGTGCCGCCGGGCGTCAACACCCACCGAAACATCACTCGTTGGTGTTGGTGGTGCGAGCCCGCTCCACGGTGACCTCTTGTGAAGCCAGAGCCGTCCGAGCTCCCGCAGAGACCGAGGCCCGTGGGACGAGCTGGTGCCACGAACGGCTACTGAGGTGGCGGACCGGCCAGAAGGGCTGAGTCCTGGGATTAGGTCGCTGCGTGGCCCGCATGAGCTCGTGACCAGCAGGAACAGCACGATGGAGGGGAAAGACTTGATCTACTGCGGCATCGACTGGGCCGAACGCACACACGACGTCGCCCTGGTCGACGACAGCGGCCAGTTACTGGCCAAGCGGCACATCACCGACGACGCGGCCGGCTACAAGATCCTGCTGGACCTGCTCGCCGAATACGGCGACACCGAGGAGAGCCCAATCCCAGTCGCGATCGAGACCTCCCGCGGCCTGGTCGTCGCCGTGCTGCGGACGGGCAAGAGGCAGGTCTTCGCGATCAACCCGATGGCCGCCGCCCGCTACCGCGACCGGCACTCCGTCTCCCGCAAGAAGTCCGACCCCGGAGACGCTCTAATCCTGGCCAACATCCTGCGCACCGACATGCATGCCCACCGGCCGCTGCCACAGGACAGCGACCTGGCCCGCGCGGTCGCCGTCCTTGCCAGGGCTCAGCAGGACGCGACGTGGAACCGGCAGCAGATCTCCAACCAGCTCCGGTCGCTGCTGCGGGAGTACTACCCGTCCGCACTGGCCGCCTTCGAGCCCTGGAAGAACGGTCTGTGCCGCCGGGAGGCGCACGAACTCCTCAGGGCGGCTCCGACACCGACGCGGGCCTCGCGACTGACACGCACGCAGCTGCAGGCCGCACTCAAGCGCGCCGGCCGCCAACGCGGCATCGAAGCCGAGGCCGACCGGCTCCGGGAGATCTTCCGCGCCGAATGGGCGCACCAGCCACCGCTGGTGGAGGACGCGCTCGGCAAACAGATGCTCGCGCTCCTGGTCCAGCTGGAGGCCGCCTGCGCCGCCGCCGACAATCTGGCCGAGGCGGTGGAGGAAGCTTTCCCTCAGCACCCGGACGCTGAGATCATCCTCAGCTTCCCCGGACTCGGCATCCAGCTCGGTGCCCGGGTGCTCGCCGAGATCGGAGACGACCGCAACCGGTTCGCCGACGCCCGCGGCCTGAAGGCATACGCCGGGGCTTCCCCCATCACCAGGGCCTCCGGCAAGAAGTCGAGCATCACCCGCCGGTGGGTGAAGAACGACCGCCTCAACCACGCCGGCTACCTCTGGGCCTTCTCCGCCATCACCGCCTCACCCGGCGCCAAGGCCCACTACCGGCGCCGCCGCGACGACCACGGGGACTGGCACGCGGCCGCCCAGCGCAACCTCTTCAACCGCATGATCGGCCAGCTCTACCACTGCCTTCAGTACGGCCGCCGCTTCGACGAGGCCGTGGCCTTTCCCGTCTCAGCCTCTGCGGTCGCGCACGTGGCCTGAATGCGGAAACCTCACACGAGTCCGGCGGCCCGCCGGAGCTTCGCCTGACCGGCAGCGTTGATCAGGCCCTCCGGCAGCATCGTCACCACACTCGCGTATTCCGCGAACACAGCCCTGCACTGCTCACGCTCAGGGTGATCGCTATCGCTGCCGAACCACAGCACCATGGCCTCGTTGCCGACCTCAATCGGCTCGGAGAACTCGGCGACCGTGATCAGACGTTCCAGCAACCCCGACCGCTCAGGGACCTGCGGGTCGCCTGCGAGACGAAGCAGAAACGGCAAGACTTCCGGCATGGCCGCGTTCATCTCGGCGATGCTGAACACGGTGTTGGTGAGCACACGCTGGGCCTCGGCCGCGGCAGCCCGATCGAGAAGGGCATACAGCAGCACCGGGATCGCGGCGGGACACCCGGGAAACTCGGACCAGCGGACCTCCTCACACCCGTGGAGGGCAGGATGCCCATAGCCAGCATCAGCTGCCTGCGGGTACTCGTGGAGAAACCGAGCGATCGCCGACTCCTTGGCGGCCAGGTCCATCCCGCACACCTGTCTGTCTCCCGTCTCGTCGCCATGAGCTCCAAGCTCCGCGTCAACCGCACTCTTGCGCGGCCGGAGATGCGCACGCAAGCCAAGACGGCAAGCCGATCTTGTTCGATCCCCCGGCGCCCACAGCTGCTGGACTT
>NZ_BJND01000157.1 GCF_006539505.1 Streptomyces spinoverrucosus | reverse complement strand
TGACGGTGTCGGCCGCACGCCGTACCCGGACCAGCCGCGGCACCAGCACCGTGTCGCCCCGCACCGCGGCCTGGGTCTCGCCGGACGCCACGACCGTGGGCAGGAGGGAGCCGGAGGCCGGCGTGCCGTCGAGGTCGACCAGCGCGAAGCGGCCGGGGTTCTCACTCTCCGCGGAGCGCAGCAGGCCCCACAGCGCGGCGTGGGCGAGGCCCGGCACCGGCTCGGTGTCCGCGGTGGCGACGGCGCCCCGGGTGACGACGACGAGCCGGGATGCGGCGAACCGCTCGTCGGCCAGCCAGGCCTGGGCCAGTTCGGCATGGCGCAGGGTGGCCTCGTGGACGCGGGCGGGCAGCTCCGCCTCCGCGTCCTCGGGCACCTCAGGTGCGGTCACCACCACGTCCGGCACCGGCGCGCCGGCGTCGATCGCCTCGGCGAGAGCGGTGAGGTCGGAAAAGGACCGCGTGGCGTCGACCGGCAGGCCGAGGCCGCCGTCGTCACCCAGCAGTGCCCAGGTATCCGTCCGTGCAGGGGAGTTCGCGGGCGTGAGGCCGGTCCACGCCACCCGTAGCAGCCCGTCGCGGTGCGCGTCCACCGCCGCGCGCAGCGCGTCCTCGGACAGCGGCCGCAACGCCAGCGACCCGATCGAGGCCACCGGCGCGCCCACACCGTCGGCGACGAGGAGCGACGCGGATTCCGGCCCGGTCAGCGACAGCCGTACCCGAAGGACCGACGCCCCAGCGGCGTACACCGTCGCATCGGACCAGGCGAACGGCAGCAGCGGCGGCCGGTTCTCGTCCACCACGCCCGGCAGCAGGCTGTGCAGCGCCGCGTCGAGCAGCGCCGGGTGCAGGGTGAACAGACCGGCGTCCGACTGGAGTTCCTCGGGAAGGGCGACCTCGGCGAAGATCTCGCCCTCGGTCTCACCCCGCCAGGCCCTGCACAGGCATTGGAACGCCGGGCCGTACTCGTACCCCAGCTCCCTCACCCGCTCGTACATGCCGTCCAGGTCGGCCTCGACGGCCCCGGCGGGCGGCCACACGAGCAGGCCCTGGGGCACGTCGGCGGGCGTGGCGGCGAGCAGGCCCTCCGCGTGCAGCGTCCACGCGTCCGCGTCCTCTTCGGCGCCGTCGGGCCGCGCGTAGATCTCCAGCTTGCGGCGGTCCGTCTCGTCGGCCTTACCGACGACGACCTGAAGCTGCACGCCCGCGTGCTCGGGGAGCAACAGCGGTGCCGCCAGGGTGAGTTCCTCGACCCGCTCGCACCCCACGTACTCCCCGGCCCGCAGCGCCAGCTCTACCAGGCCGGTGCCCGGCAGCAGCGCCGAGCCGTGCACGGCGTGGTCCGCCAGCCAGCGGTGCGACGAGCGGGAGAGCCGGCCCGTGAACAGGAAGGCCCGCCGGTCCGCCACCGCGACCGCGGCACCGAGGAGCGGATGGCCGTCGGTCGAGCCGAGTCCGAGACCGGCGGCGTCGCTCGGCGCGGACGCCGCCTCCAGCCAGTGGCGGGTGCGCTGGAAGGCGTACGTCGGCAGAGCCACCCGGCGCGCGGGCGCACCGGCGAACACCGCCTGCCAGTCGACGGTCACGCCGCGGCTGTGCGCCTCGCCGAGCGAGAGCAGGAACCGCTCCATGCCGCCCTCGTCGCGGCGCAGCGAGCCGACCGCGGCGGCGTCGCGACCGGCCGCCTCCGCCGTCTCCTGCACCGCGAGCGCGAGGACGGGGTGCGGGCTGGACTCGATGAACGTGCCGAACCCCTGCTCCAGAAGGGCGCGTACGGCGTTCTCCAGCTCCACGGTCTGCCGCAGATTGCGGTACCAGTAGCCGCCGTCCAGTTCGGTGCCCTCGACCCACTCGCCCGTGACGGTGGAGAAGAACGGGACCGTCGCCCGGCGCGGGCTGACCGGCGCGAGCAGCGTGGCCAGCTCCTCCTGAAGCAACTCCACGAACTTCGAGTGGGAGGCGTAGTCCACCTGGATGCTCCGGGCCCGTACGCCGTCCGCCTTGCATGCCTCGAGCAGGCTCCGCAGCGGCTCGACCTCACCGGAGACCACCACCGAGGCGGGGCCGTTGACCGCGGCGATCTGGATCCGGTCCTGCCAAGGGGCGATCCGCTCGCGCACCTCGTCGGCGGGGAGCGCCACGGACACCATGCCGCCGAGGCCCGCCAGGACCCGGCCGATGGCCTGGCTGCGCAACGTGACCACGCGGGCGGCGTCGTCGAGGGACAGGATGCCCGCCACATACGCGGCGGCGATCTCGCCCTGGGAGTGCCCCACGACGGCGGCCGGCCGGACCCCGTGGGCCTGCCAGAGTTCCGCCAGCGACACCATCACCGCGAACAGCACCGGCTGGACGACGTCCACGCGGTCCAGCGACGGCGCACCCTCGGCCTGGCGCAGCACGTCCTCCAGCGACCAGTCGACGTACGCGGAGAACGCCTTCGCGCACTCGGCGATCCGGGCCGCGAACACCGGCGAGCCGTCCATCAGTTCCACGGCCATGCCCACCCACTGGGAGCCCTGCCCGGGAAAGACGAACGCGGTCTTGGAGGACTCGAAGACGCTGCCGCG
>NZ_BJND01000156.1 GCF_006539505.1 Streptomyces spinoverrucosus | reverse complement strand
TTACTGCCGTAGGGGTCCCTGGATACCCAGCCAGTTCTAACACGACAATCGTCGGACGATGCACGTCAGTTCCCATTGGGGTTACCTTCAGCCGGGTCAGCTGCGGCCGACATGGGTCGCTGGTGCGGCGTGGAGCGGCGCGGCGTCTCCGGGGAGTCACGGCCCGCCCGCGCAGCCACCAGTTTTCCTGAGCTTTGGTTGTACCATGTGACCCTGTCCTCCTCGTCTTTCTCCCCCGGCAACCAAGAAACTCCAAGGTGCTCCTGCACTGAACGGCAAGTCTCGCATGCCGCTACGCCGTATATGGAATCTTCCCCGAGAAAGTGTGCGGACGTAATGGCGCCTCCGCGTTCAAAATGCCTTCGAAGTTCTTTCACTAGTGCATCGTAGGAGTCGCTAGAGATACCTTTCCTTTCAAGAAGCTTCTCATTCTGCCTCTGCCAGGCATGAATATACTTGGATAGGACCCTGATCTCTGCGCAACCACCATGCCCCTTGCCCTTGTGGCTCTCCGGTACCTTGGCGAGGAGATACTGGAGGAGAGGATGAAGGTTTTCGACCTTAGCCTTCTCTCCACCGGATGTTCCTCCGTACAATTTTCCGCCCGAGAAAAGGGATGTAGACATCTTTGGTACATTGCCCTGAATATTTCGTTGCATTGAATCTAGATCCTGTGCCAAGACTCGCGAGAGGTTGAGGAGCCGCTCACGGACCCGCTTGACATCGCTCACTCGATCCGGCTGGCCGAGACAGTCGTAGAACTCACTGAATGCTTTATTGAATTCTCTCTCGAGAGACTGCAGCCTGCCATGGACAAGCTCTCGAACCTCGGTGACGCTGTTACCCTCAAAGGTGAGACCCTTAAAGCTCCCACTTTTAGCTACATTAGTCATGCTTTCAAGCTGATTCTGGTAAGCCTTTCGATTCCTTTCGTCATTCTTCTTTTGCATTGCCCTGTCGAGCTTCTCGAGTTTTTCTACCTTGCCGATCCATACCTTACGCAGCGATTCCATCCGGCCTTGCAGAGTCGCGAAAAGTTCTTCAATGAACTTTTCATCATTGACGCTCCCTTTCCACTCCTCCCCCGGCCGCTTCCCCGGCCGCGGCTCCGGCCGCGCCGAATTTGAAGGACCTTCTTGATTGGGTGCAGACTCAAGACCGAATCGTACGACTTTTCTGCCCGTGAACGTTGCTGTGAATTGCGCCGCGAGGGAGGATTCGTTAACCCGTATGAAATCCTGGAGAATACCGGTCGGTACATCTACGATAAAGCCCTCAAATTCCTGCTTAAGGGCTTCGGTTGGCTCCCCCGAAACCATTTGGGCAAACATCATAAGCTGATGCACGAAGTTTTCTGCCGTACTTGCGCGCTGAATGATGTGCGACTGACTGAATAGAGCTTCGAAACAGGCATGCAGGTAATCATTCCATTGGGCCATGACCTGCTGCTGTTCAAGATCCTTTTGAATCCATTTCAAGGACGACTCGATACAATTATGTACATGTACGGCAGTCCATCCCTCGGGTGGAGCGCTGAAAAGCTCTACGACGAGACACCTGATCGGGTGGTGATCCTCAGAATTCTCCGCGATTTTGTTGATCCAGTTATGAACATCGTCATCGAGATCCAGATTGACTGATTGGGCCTGAGCTGCGCCTATCAGAGCTGCTTTGCATACTTGTGCAAGATCGAGGCCCGTCATTGCATCGCTAGGTAGGTTCTCATTGAAGAGTTTCAAGAACTCCCTGTGGTACTGATCGCAGTATTCGGCATATTGCTTAAGGTTGCGCATTGTGGCTCACATGTATAGTCGAATGAAGGGTGGTCTCGATATTTTAAGAGTCGAGACGTCTTAAGGATAACCTTGGCAATATCCATACGCAGACAGCTGGTCAGGCAGCCGTTCAGGCAGCCTTCCGTGCGATCTGGGGATCCGCGCGGCTGGTGACGATGGTGCGGCGCGGAACGGTATTCTCCCCTGCCGCCTTCCGCTACGTGCACGCCGTGATCGGTGCGATCGTGGCGGCCGCCCTGCTGGTGTTTGCGCTCGGGGTCGTCCTGGCCCCAGGCGACGCGGCCCCCCTCCTCCTGATCGGCGGGATCGGCCTGGTGGTCCTGGGAGTCGCACTCGTCGTTCCTGCGGATGCTGCTCGCCCAGGCCATCGCGTGCTCCTCCGGTCGAACTGCCCGTTCACCAGGGAGACTTGCGCGATGGCCTGCCCTTGTTCAGGGAGCATGCACCGCCAGCGGATGCACGCCCCGGGCAGACACCCGCGCGTTCCGGACCCTGCCCGGCTACACCACTTCATGGGACGCGATCCAGTGGCGGGCCGGGTCCAGGTGCGTTGGGGCAATCTTCCGAGCATGTGCAGGAGGCGCCGAGGCGGGGGCATCAACAGAGCGACGGCGTTGCGCTCCGAGCATGCGCAGCAGTGCCTGTACGCCCGCAAGGCCGGGGTGGATCACGTCACGGTGGCTTCGGGTCGCTGGCAAGTCCCCGGGCCATCTGAGTTCTGTCTCCAGGGCCAGGACGGCTCATGCGATTGACGCCATCCAATCAGCACTGATGCGGGCACTGCTGCCGGCAGGGAGCGGACCGGCGGTGGCCGCGTCTGCGGAACCGGACAGAAAACGAGTGGAGCGGTAGACCCACGCTTCTCGCCGTGCACGGGTGGTGC
>NZ_BJND01000155.1 GCF_006539505.1 Streptomyces spinoverrucosus | reverse complement strand
TGCTGGCCGAACTGCCGTTGACGTAGTGGAAAGGCGCGGTGCGGCGGCCAAAGGGTGACAGCCACGGTCTGTCCGGGCGCTGGTCCGGGCCGCTACCGATGGCTCCGCCCACGACGGCCACAACTCCTGCAATCCACGGGGTACTTTCACCGGCCGTGCCGATCACCGTAGGGAAACGAGAAGAGCCCTTGGTGCCGGAGCCCGAGAGGTGGGAATAGGCGGACGTCGTTGAGAGGGATGAAAATGCGGAAACTAGTGTGGCAGGAGATCGCGAATATCTCTCCAGGACTTGGACATGTCGTGGGACCCCTGGCTTGGGGCTGGCCACGACGACCAGCCACTTCTCTTCCTCACCGCGCACGACGGCTCGATGATCGGCCGTTGGGATATCGAAACCGGCCAAAATGTCTGGCGCGACGGCGATGGTGTGTCCTGCTGCAACGACGGGGTGTTGGTACGGTTGCCTGATGGGATCATGTCCTTGGTAATCGCCACCGAGGACGGCATTGAGTGGTGGGATGCCCTGAGGGGACAGCATCGCCCGGAGATGACATGGGATGGCTGGACCATCTGTGCTTTGACCGTCGGAGCAATGCCCGACGGCAGGCCTGTAGTTTTCGGCGCGGGTCAGAACGGTGCCGTGTATCGGTGGAATGGGAGTGACGGCCAACTGCTAGGGGCGTCCGATGAAAAGGACGAGCCATGCAGCATGATGGCAGTGGCTTCCGTCCCCGTGCCGGGCGGGGCTGGGGTGATCGTATCCGGTGACGAGGTCGGCCAAATCTGGCGTTGGGATCCGACGAGTGGCGACCAGGTAGGGGAGCCGATCATGGCGCATGCGTCCCAAGTTCGGATCATTGAGCCGCTGCCTCTCGTTGGGGAGCCATTGTTCGCCTCGAGCGATCAGGAGGGTGTCCTGCGGCGGTGGAGTGCTCTTACCGGTGCACCAGTTGGCCCGCCGATCGAAACCGGAACGGAGGTGTACGCGCTTACATCGGCGCGCGTGGGCAGGTGGGGGACGTTGTTTTCCGCTGGCGCTGACGAAATCGTCCGCGCGTGGGACGCGTACACCGGGGAGCCAATTGACTTTTCCGTCCCCGGTGTGGTCGCGAGCGCCCTTACCCAGCCGGATGGAACAGCCCTCCTGGCGACGGGCACGGCTCAAGGGAACGTCATCGTCCGCGTATGTGGCTTCGACATCAGTTAAAAGACAAGTTCAGTTCCTGTTCCAGATCCGGGCTGTCGTCGGCCAGATGGGCGCGAAGCACACACCTGGCGTGGTCCCTGGCGCGGGTAGCGTTGCCCTGGCCTGGGGAGGGAAGACGCTAGTGCCTGCGAAGAGGAACCGTTGGGGTGTACTGGCGCAGCGGGACTTCCGTCTGCTGTGGGTCGGTGAAACAGCGAGCGGTCTGGGGAACGGGATCACCACGGTGGCACTGCCCCTCGTGGCGGTGATCGCCTTGCAGGCTACGGCTCTGGAGGTGGGTCTCCTCGCTGCGGCCGTGTGGCTTCCGTGGCTGATTGTGGGGCTACCGCCGGCGCCTGGGTCGACCGGTTACCCAGACGCCGCATCATGATCGTTTGCAATCTCGTGTCGGCCACGATGTACGCGAGTGTGCCCATCGCGGGCTGGCTCGACCAGTTGACGCTCACGCATCTGTTCATCGCGGCACTCGCCTGCGGCACCTCGGCCGTGTTCTTCAACACGGCTTGCCACGCGTACGTTCCGGTCATCCTGGCAAAGCAAGATCTCGCGGACGGTAACGCCAAGCTGCACGTGAGTGAAGCGGGCACTCGAGTGTTGGGCAGGAGTGCGGCTGGCTTTACGGCCCAGGCCCTCGGCGTGACGGGGGGACTGCTGCTGGATGCCCTGACCTTCCTTGTCTCCACCGTGTGCCTGCTCGGCATCCGAATTCGCGAGGAGAAGCCCGGACGTCAGGCAGGGGCAACGGGTCTGATCCGGGAGATAGCCGTCGGGCTGCGCTTCCTCAGCCGTGACCCGTATTTGCGGCCCATCGTGGTCTACGGCGCCACCCTCAATCTCCTGCTGATGGGCTACCAGGCCGTTCAGGTCATCTTCCTGGTCCGGACGATCGGTGTCAGCGCCGGCACCGTAGGCCTGCTCGTCATGTGTGCCAGCCTTGGCGGAGTCTTGGGAGCATTGCTTGCGCCTCGTCTTTGTCGCCTATGGGGCAACGGACGCGCCCTAGTGCTCACTCAAGCCCTGGCCTGCCCCTTTGCGCTGCTTCTGCCCCTCACCACCCCTGGCCTGGGCCTGTTGTTGTTCGCCTCGGGAGCATTCGTGCTCGGCGTCGGGGTGTCCGTAGGCAACGTCGTCGTGGGCACGTTCCGCCAGAGCTATTGTCCGCCGCATCTGCTGGGGCGTGTCTCATCGGCCTCCATGGCCACCAACCAAGGCACGATCGCGATCGGCTCGGCTCTCGGCGGCATCCTCGGATCGGCCATCGGCATTCGCCCGACCATGTGGGTGGTGACGGCGCCCTTGGCTCTCACCTGGCTGCTCCTGGCGCTCAGCCCTGCGGGCAAGGCTCGCGAGCTGCCGCTCGCCGTCAGCCCGGAACATCACAACGGCCGGTCAGCTGGTGCTGCTTCTCCGCCTGGAGCTGCCGAAGGGCAACCGTAGGCCACGGAGCCGAGCTTGAGCGCCGTCGACTTGGACGTCCGCCACTACACGCATGATGACCTGCCGGAGATCCGGCAAATGCTCGTCGGCATCCACGTGGACGCACAGGGCGAAGCG
>NZ_BJND01000154.1 GCF_006539505.1 Streptomyces spinoverrucosus | reverse complement strand
GGCGGGGGCGTGCCCGTGGGGCAGTCCACGCACCGGCGGGTGCGGACGCCGTGGGTCAGGCCACTCGTGGCCGGGGGCGGCCGCCCTGGCGGGCGGAGGTGAGGAGGCCGCGGACCGTGGTCAGCCAGCCGGCGGCCAGGACGACGGCGGCCACTGTCATGCCCAGGGTGCCGTTCAGCGGCAGGGCGATGCCGATCGCGCCGCCCAGCACCCAGGACATCTGCAGCAGCGTCTCCGAGCGCGCGAACGCCGAGGTGCGCACCAGCTCCGGTACGTCCCGCTGGATCAGCGCGTCCAGCGACAGCTTGGCCAGCGCCTGCGCGAACCCGGCGACCGCCGCCAGGCACGCCACCAGGAACGCGCTGAAGAACAGCGCCGCCGTCACCGCGACCGCCAGCTCCACCGCGACGACGGTCACGATGATCAGCTCCGGCGCCCGCGCCTTCAGCCACGCCCCGACCGCCGTGCCGAGCGCGTTGCCCACCCCGGCCGCGACCGCCACCATGCCCAGCGACACCGCCGCGCTCTGCCCGGTCAGCGGATGCTCACGCAGCAAGAACGCCAGGAAGAAGATCAGGAACCCGGCCAGGCAGCGGATCGCCGCGTTCACGCCCAGGGCGTGGGTGACCGCGATACCGACCGTGCGCAGGCCCGGACGCTTGACCGGCTTGCGATGCGGGCCGTGCAGATGCGCCTCGTCCGCCGCGAGCAGCGCCGTGTCCTCGCCCTTGGCCGAGTCGACCTTGTGCGGCAGGGAGAACGACAGAAACGTACCGGCGACGAAGATCACGAAGGCGCCGTACAGCGGCCAGCGCGGGCCGAGCGCCTGGAGCCCCGCACCGATCGGCGCGGCCACGCCGGTGGCGAGCAGGCCGCCGAGGGTGACCCGGGAGTTGGCCTTCACCAGGGAGAAACGGGGCGGCAGCAGCCGGGGCACCACGGCACTGCGTACGACCCCGTAGGCCTTGGACGCGACCAGCACGCCGAGCGCCGCCGGATACATCTCGATGCTGCCGTTGATCACCGCGCCGGACAGCACCAGCGCGAGCAGCGCCCGCGCCAGCATCGCGCCCGCCATCGCCGCGCGGCGGCCGTGCGGGAGACGGTCGAGGAGGGGGCCGATCACGGGCGCGAGCAGAGTGAACGGCGCCATGGTGATCGCGAGGTAGAGGGCGACACGGCCGCGGGCCTCGTCGGTGGGGACGGCGAAGAAGACGGTGGAGGCGAGGGCGATGGTGATCATCACGTCACCGGCGCCGTTCACGCCGTGCAGTTCGATCAGCTTGCCGAGGCCGGACTCGCCGGCGCCGTGCGCGTGCGTGGCCTTGCGGATGCCGCGGGCGGTGCCGGTCACCGGGAAGTGCAGGGCACGGCCGACCGAGCGGAACAGGCCGCCCGTCCGGCCCGGTCCGCCGCGTCGGTTGTTCCCCTTGACCCCACCCGTCCCGGAGGTGCCTTGGGGCGACCTTGCGGTTGCCACGACGTTCATAGTGCCCTGAGATGGGCGTCGGTAGTGCGGTTCCGGCGCGTATGGACGCGCACTTCGTGGCGATCATGAGCCGTCGGTGTAGGCCCGACGGCCGTGAAGGGGTAGCGTGCGTAGCGCGCCGTGGCGAACGTTCTCGGCCGCGCGCCTCTCGGCCATCCCGCAGAATGGATGACACAGGTGCGCCCGAGCGCGACAGGGCGCGGACGTCGACGCGGTCCCCAGGTCCGCTCCGTCCGCCCCGTCGCCTTCCGGCAGGCGCACTGAGAGACGGCGTAGGAGAGAAGCGATACCTGTGAGCGCAGCGACAACGCGAAGCCGCACCCCCGACCGCCTGTGCGCCGAGGCCGTCGACCTAGCCCGCGCCGCGGCCGAGGAGGCCGCCGCGCCCGGCGTCGTCGGGGAGCACGCCGGTCTGGCCTCCGAGGGGGACCGCGTTGTCACGCACTTCTTCGAGTGCAAGGAGCTCGGGTACCGCGGCTGGCGCTGGGCCGTGACCGTGGCGCGGGCGTCGCGTGCGAAGGTCGTGACGCTGGACGAGGTGGTCCTGCTGCCCGGCCCGGACGCGCTGCTGGCGCCGGAGTGGGTGCCGTGGAGCGAGCGTCTGCGCCCCGGCGACATGGGGCCCGGTGACCTCCTCCCCACGGACGCGGAGGATCTGCGGCTGGAGCCGGGCTGGTCCGGCGAGGAGGAGCCGCCGCCGAACTCCGCGGTCTCGCACGACATGGCGGAACTGGTCGAGGCCGAGGACGCCGAGGTCACCGCCGGACCGCCGGCCGCGCTGCCGACCGCGCCCACGCGCGGCTCGATCGCGGCGGTCGCGGAGGAACTGGGCATGCGGCGGGCCCGGGTGCTCTCCCGGTACGGGCTGCATGTGGCCGCCGACCGCTGGGAGGAGGCGTTCGGCCCGAAGACGCCGATGGCCCAGGCGGCGCCCGCGGCATGCGTGACGTGCGGCTTCCTGGTGCCGATCGGGGGATCGCTGGGCCAGGCCTTCGGCGTCTGCGCGAACGAGTTCTCACCGGCCGACGGCCGGGTGGTGTCGCTCGCGTACGGATGCGGGGGCCACTCCGAGGCAGCGATCATGCCCAAGCCCCCGCAGCCGGCTCCGCCGGTGATCGACGAGACACGGGTGGACCCGTTTCCGCTGCGGCCGGGGCGGGATTCGGGGTCGGTACCGGATGTCTCCGACGAGGACACGGCGGAGCTGGGTCACTCGTAGGGCTTGTTGGCCTTCCCGGCCTGCGATTCCTTCAGGCGGTCGGCTTGGGCCGATGTCAGGGCT
>NZ_BJND01000153.1 GCF_006539505.1 Streptomyces spinoverrucosus | reverse complement strand
ACAGTGGACGCGAGCAACTGAGGACAAGCCCTCGGCCTATTAGTACCGGTCAACTCCACACGTTACCGTGCTTCCATATCCGGCCTATCAACCCAGTCGTCTACTGGGAGCCTTACCCCATCAAGTGGGTGGGAGTCCTCATCTCGAAGCAGGCTTCCCGCTTAGATGCTTTCAGCGGTTATCCCTCCCGAACGTAGCCAACCAGCCATGCCCTTGGCAGAACAACTGGCACACCAGAGGTTCGTCCGTCCCGGTCCTCTCGTACTAGGGACAGCCCTTCTCAAGACTCCTACGCGCACAGCGGATAGGGACCGAACTGTCTCACGACGTTCTAAACCCAGCTCGCGTACCGCTTTAATGGGCGAACAGCCCAACCCTTGGGACCGACTCCAGCCCCAGGATGCGACGAGCCGACATCGAGGTGCCAAACCATCCCGTCGATATGGACTCTTGGGGAAGATCAGCCTGTTATCCCCGGGGTACCTTTTATCCGTTGAGCGACGGCGCTTCCACAAGCCACCGCCGGATCACTAGTCCCGACTTTCGTCCCTGCTCGACCCGTCGGTCTCACAGTCAAGCTCCCTTGTGCACTTACACTCAACACCTGATTGCCAACCAGGCTGAGGGAACCTTTGGGCGCCTCCGTTACCCTTTAGGAGGCAACCGCCCCAGTTAAACTACCCATCAGACACTGTCCCTGATCCGGATCACGGACCCAGGTTAGACATCCAGCACGACCAGACTGGTATTTCAACGACGACTCCCACCGAACTGGCGTCCGATGCTCAAAGTCTCCCAGCTATCCTACACAAGCCGAACCGAACACCAATATCAAACTGTAGTAAAGGTCCCGGGGTCTTTCCGTCCTGCTGCGCGAAACGAGCATCTTTACTCGTAGTGCAATTTCACCGGGCCTATGGTTGAGACAGTCGAGAAGTCGTTACGCCATTCGTGCAGGTCGGAACTTACCCGACAAGGAATTTCGCTACCTTAGGATGGTTATAGTTACCACCGCCGTTTACTGGCGCTTAAGTTCTCAGCTTCGCCCCACCGAAATGGAGCTAACCGGTCCCCTTAACGTTCCAGCACCGGGCAGGCGTCAGTCCGTATACATCGCCTTACGGCTTCGCACGGACCTGTGTTTTTAGTAAACAGTCGCTTCTCGCTGGTCTCTGCGGCCACCCCCAGCTCCGGCAGCAAGTGCCGTCACCGGATGTGGCCCCCCTTCTCCCGAAGTTACGGGGGCATTTTGCCGAGTTCCTTAACCATAGTTCACCCGAACGCCTCGGTATTCTCTACCTGACCACCTGAGTCGGTTTAGGGTACGGGCCGCCATGAAACTCGCTAGAGGCTTTTCTCGACAGCATAGGATCATCCACTTCACCACAATCGGCTCGGCATCAGGTCTCAGACACATGCCAGGCGGATTTACCTACCTGACGTCCTACACCCTTACCCCGGGACAACCACCGCCCGGGATGGACTACCTTCCTGCGTCACCCCATCACTCACCTACTACCAGCTCGGGTCACCGGCTCCACCACTCCGTGCTTGTCCGAAGACGCACACGGCGGTTTCACGGGCTTAGCATCACTGGATTCAATGTTTGACGCTTCACAGCGGGTACCGGAATATCAACCGGTTATCCATCGACTACGCCTGTCGGCCTCGCCTTAGGTCCCGACTTACCCTGGGCAGATCAGCTTGACCCAGGAACCCTTAGTCAATCGGCGCAAACGTTTCTCACGTTTGTATCGCTACTCATGCCTGCATTCTCACTCGTCAACCGTCCACAACTCGCTTACGCGGCTGCTTCACCCGGCAGACGACGCTCCCCTACCCAACCCAGCGGGCGTTGGCCCTCATGCTGGATTGACACGACTTCGGCGGTACGCTTGAGCCCCGCTACATTGTCGGCGCGGAATCACTTGACCAGTGAGCTATTACGCACTCTTTCAAGGGTGGCTGCTTCTAAGCCAACCTCCTGGTTGTCTGTGCGACTCCACATCCTTTCCCACTTAGCGTACGCTTAGGGGCCTTAGTCGATGCTCTGGGCTGTTTCCCTCTCGACCATGGAGCTTATCCCCCACAGTCTCACTGCCGCGCTCTCACTTACCGGCATTCGGAGTTTGGCTAAGGTCAGTAACCCGGTAGGGCCCATCGCCTATCCAGTGCTCTACCTCCGGCAAGAAACACACGACGCTGCACCTAAATGCATTTCGGGGAGAACCAGCTATCACGGAGTTTGATTGGCCTTTCACCCCTAACCACAGGTCATCCCCCAGGTTTTCAACCCTGGTGGGTTCGGTCCTCCACGAAGTCTTACCTCCGCTTCAACCTGCCCATGGCTAGATCACTCCGCTTCGGGTCTTGAGCATGCTACTAAAACGCCCTCTTCGGACTCGCTTTCGCTACGGCTACCCCACCCGGGTTAACCTCGCAACACACCGCAAACTCGCAGGCTCATTCTTCAAAAGGCACGCAGTCACGACATACAAGCAAGCTTGCATGCGACGCTCCCACGGCTTGTAGGCACACGGTTTCAGGTACTATTTCACTCCCCTCCCGGGGTACTTTTCACCATTCCCTCACGGTACTATCCGCTATCGGTCACCAGGGAATATTTAGGCTTAGCGGGTGGTCCCGCCAGATTCACACGGGATTTCTCGGGCCCCGTGCTACTTGGGTGTCTCTCAAACGAGCCGCTGACGTTTCGACTACGGGGGTCTTACCCTCTACGCCGGACCTTTCGCATGTCCTTCGCCTACATCAACGGTTTCTGACTCGTCCC
>NZ_BJND01000152.1 GCF_006539505.1 Streptomyces spinoverrucosus | reverse complement strand
CCGACTGGCCCCCCTGCTCGACAACGACCGCAACCAGATCGAGCTGTTCACCGCCCTGCTGCTGTCCCTCCCCGGCAGCCCGATCCTGTACTACGGCGACGAGATCGGCATGGGCGACAACATCTGGCTCGGCGACCGCGACGCCGTCCGCACCCCCATGCAGTGGACGCCGGACCGCAACGCGGGCTTCTCGTCCTCCGATCCGGGCCGCCTGTTCCTTCCGGCCATCATGGACCCGGTCTACGGCTACCAGGTCACCAACGTCGAGGCGTCCATGGCGTCGCCCTCGTCGCTGCTGCACTGGACCCGCCGGATGATCGAGATCCGCAAGCAGAACCCCGCCTTCGGACTCGGCTCGTACACCGAACTCCAGTCCTCCAACCCGGCCGTACTGGCGTTCCTGCGGGAGCACGGCGACGACCTCGTGCTGTGCGTGCACAACTTCTCCCGCTTCCCGCAGCCGACCGAACTCGACCTGCGCGCCTTCAGCCGACGCCACCCGGTCGAGCTGATCGGCGGGGTCCGCTTCCCGGCCATCGGTGAACTGCCGTACTTGCTCACCCTCGCGGGGCACGGCTTTTACTGGTTCCGGCTCCGCAAGGAAGCCGCCTAGAACGTCCGGGGCGGGGCGGTTTCTCCCGTCCCGCCCGGGGCACGCATCACTCACACCCCCGTCCGCCCGCGTAAGCCGACACCGGCTGACAGCGCCCCGTAGGCGAACCGGAGAAGGGGAAAGGACGCACGCCATGTCGGAAGCCGTCATCCGCCCCGTCACGACGACCGGCCCCGGGCTCCTCGCGTCGCTGGATCCGCTGCTGCGGGACTGGCTGCCACGGCAGCGCTGGTTCGCCGGCAAGGGCCGTCCGGTCGCCGGGTTCTCGCTGGTGGCGTCCACCGAACTGCTCCCGGTCGGCGGCAAACTGGGCCTGTACCACCTCCTCGTCCAGGTCCACCAGCCGCCCACACCCGCCCCGGGCACGGGCACCGCCCCGGCCCCCGGCGACTGCTACCAGCTCCTCATAGGAGTGCGCGAGGCCCTGCCGCCCCGCCTGGCCCCCGCGCTGATCGGCCACGTCACCGAGGGCCCGCTCGCCGGACACACGGTGTACGAGGCCCTGTACGACCCCCGGCCCGCCGAAGTGCTCCTGGAAGCACTGCGCACCCAGGCCCGCATCGGCGGCCTCCGCTTCGAACGCGAACCGCACCAGGAGATCCGGTCGGGCCTGGTCAGCCGCGCGGTGACCGCCGAGCAGTCCAACTCCTCGGTCATATACGGAGATACGTTCATCCTGAAGCTGCTTCGCCGCATCGTCCCCGGCGTCAACCCCGACCTGGAGCTGCCGCTCGCGCTGGCCCGCGAGGGCTGCCCCCGGGTACCGGCGCCGACGGCGTGGATGGGGGCGGAGCTGGCCGGGCAGTCGTACGTCCTCGGCGTCCTCCAGCCCTACGTCCAGGGCGCCACCGACGGCTGGGAGCTGGCCCTGCGCGAGCTGGCCAAGGGCGAGGACTTCGGCGCCGACGCGCGTGCCCTCGGCCGGGCCACCGCCGAGGTGCACACGGCACTGGCCCGCGCCCTGCCGACCGTCACGCTCGGCCACACCCAGCTGCGCTCGATGGTCGACGGCATGCTCGGACGCCTCGACCTCGCCGCACAGGCGGTGCCCGCGCTGCGGCCGTACGTGCCCGGGCTGCGCTCGGCCTTCGAGGCGCTGGCCGACCTGGCCTCCGAGGGGCAGACCTGGACCGCCCAGCGCGTCCACGGCGATCTGCATCTCGGGCAGTGCCTGCGCTCACCGACCGGCGAGTGGTCGCTGATCGACTTCGAGGGCGAACCGGCCCGGCCGCTCGCCGAACGCCGGATGCCGCAGCCGGCCGTGCGGGACATCGCCGGGATGCTGCGCTCCTTCGACTACGCGGCCCACTCCGTGCAGCTGTCCGTGCCGGGCTGGGCGGAGCACTGCCGGGCCGCGTACTGCTCCGGCTACGCCGAGATATCCGGCCGCGATCCGCGGACCGACCCGGTGCTGCTGCGTGCCCTTGAGACCGACAAGGCCGTTTACGAGGTCGTCTACGAGGCCCGGCACCGCCCCGACTGGCTCCCCGTGCCGCTGTCGGCGATACGCCGCCTCGCCTCGAACCGACCGACCTGACCCCAGCCAGGAGGCTCCGCCCGTGACCCCCCGTACCACCTCCTCCTCCAGCGGCTCCGACCCGAACGTGACGGCCGAGGAGACCACGGCCCACCAGGAGAAGGCCGCCGTACCGAAACAGGCGACCGCACCTGAGGGGACGGCCGCGCCGATGCCCTTGAAGACGGCGGTCGCCGATAAGGCTGTTGCCAAGAAGGCCGCCGAGAAGGCTGTGGCCAAGAAGGCCGTTGCGAAGAAGGCGACGGCGAAGAAGGCCGCGGTGAAGAAGGCCGCGGTGAAGAAGGCCACCGCCAAGAAGGCGCCTGCGAAGAAGGCCACGGCGAAGACGGCGAGCGCCGAGAAGGCCGTCGCGAAGAAGGCCACGGCGAAGACGGCTGCGGCCAAGACGGCTGCGGCCAAGACGGCGGCTGCGAAGAAAACCACTGCTGCCAAGAGCGCGTCCGCGAAGAAGACCGCGCCCGCCAAGAAGACGACGGCGGCCAAGAAGGCCCCCGCCACCAAGGCCACCACCCCGAAGAAGAAGACGGCCGCCAAGAAGACCACCCCCCAGCCCAGGGTCGCCACCCCCGCCCTCGCCCCCGTCGACCGCGACCGTCTGCTCACCGGCACCCACCACGACCCGCACTCCGTCCTCGGCGCGCACCCCGCACCGGACGGCAGCGGCGTGATCTTCCGCGCCTTCCGCCCCTACGCCCTCTCCGTCACCGTCGTTGCCGACGACCTGCGCACCGAGCTGCACGACGACGGCGACGGCTTCTTCTCCGGGCTGCTGCCGCTCACCGATGTCCCCGAGTACCGGCTCAGCGTGGAGTACGAGGGCACGGTCCTGGACACCGAGGACCCGTACCGCTTCCTGCCCACCCTCGGCGACCTCGACCTGCACCTGATCGGCGAGGGCCGGCACGAGCAGCTGTGGCGGGCGCTCGGCGCCGAGCCGATGATGCACCAGGGCGTGACCGGCACCCGCTTCACGGTGTGGGCGCCGAACGCGCGCGGCGTGAGCCTGGCCGGCGGCTTCAACTACTGGGACGGCACCGGCTTCCCGATGCGCTCACTGGGCGGCACCGGCGTCTGGGAGCTCTTCGTGCCCGGCATCGGCGAGGGTGAGCTGTACAAGTTCGAGATCACCCGCCCCGACGGTTCGAAGACCCTGCGCGCGGACCCGCTGGCCCGCCGCGCCGAGGCCCCGCCGGACACGTCGTCCATCGTGCACGCCTCGCACTACGAGTGGGGCGACGCGGAGTGGCTGGAGCGCCGGGGGGAGGTCCCCGTACACGAGGCCCCCTTCTCGGTCTACGAAGTCCACCTCCCCTCCTGGCGCCCCGGACTGACGTACCGCCAACTAGCTGACCAGCTCCCCGCGTATGTCAGGGACCTCGGTTT
>NZ_BJND01000151.1 GCF_006539505.1 Streptomyces spinoverrucosus | reverse complement strand
ATTGTGAAAGGCCTCGGTCATCGACCGGGGCCTTTGACGTGTTCCATGTGTTGTTCGTCGAGGCCTTCTGACATTTGTCATGTGCAGTGATGACATCACGCACTGCTCCCCGGTTTTCGCCGCCGGGATGCTGAAGCCATGAACACGAACGAACACGAGCACGTGATTGAGGTCACCGACCTGAAGCGTGTCTACGGGGGCGGGTTCGAGGCGGTACGCGGGATCACGTTCCACGTGAAACACGCCGAGGTCTTCGCGCTGCTGGGCACCAACGGGGCGGGCAAGACCTCGACCGTCGAACTGCTGGAGGGCCTCGCGGCACCTGCCGGGGGCCGGGTGCGGGTGCTGGGACACGATCCCTACGCCGAGCGGGCCGCCGTACGGCCACGAACCGGGGTGATGTTGCAGGAGGGCGGCTTTCCCTCGGAGCTGACCGTCGGGGAGACCGTCCGGATGTGGGCGGGCTGTACGAGCGGGGCGCGGCCCACGGACGAGGCGCTGGAGCTGGTCGGGCTGGGCAAGCGGTCCGGCGTACGGGTGAAGCAGCTGTCCGGGGGTGAACGGCGACGGCTGGATCTGGCGCTCGCGTTGCTCGGCAAGCCCGAGGTGCTGTTCCTGGACGAGCCGACCACCGGGCTGGACGCCGAAGGGCGACGCGACACCTGGGAGCTGGTCCGGCAGCTGCGGGACACCGGGACGACGGTGCTGCTGACCACGCACTACTTGGAGGAGGCCGAAGGGCTGGCCGACCGGCTGGCGATCCTGCACGAGGGGCGGATCGCGGCGGCCGGGACACCCGCCGAGGTGACGGCGTCCCAGCCGGCCCGGATCTCCTTCGAACTGCCCGAGAGCTACTTCCTCGGGGATCTGCCCTCCCTGGGCGAGCTGGGGGTCGTCGGACACGAGGTCGACGGCCGGGTCGTACGGCTGCGGACGCACGAGGTGCAGCGGACGGCCACCGAGCTGCTGGTGTGGGCCCGGGGTGCCGGGGTCGAACTGCGCAGGCTGGATGTGCGGTCGGCCTCGCTGGAAGAGGCGTTCCTGCAGATCGCGGGACGGATGTCCGCTGATCGCAAGGAGGAGGTGGCGGCCGCATGACCACGGTCACCGGACGTATGAACGCCCTCGCGCGGGCGGAGCTGACCCTGCTGGGGCGCAGCCGAGCGACACTCGTCACAGCGCTGCTCGTGCCACTCCTGCTGCCGCTGAGCGTGCGGTCCGCGATCGACGGGATGGAACTGGCGGACGTCGGGCTCACGGTCGGGACCGTTCTGCTGCCCGCCGCGATCGGATTCTCGCTGCTCTTCGCGGTGTACGCGGCACTCACCAATGTGTATGTGGTGCGGCGCGAGGAGCTGGTGCTGAAGCGGTTGCGCACCGGTGAGCTGCGCGACGGGGAGATCCTCGTCGGGGCCGCGCTGCCGGCGTCCGGGATCGGGCTGGTGCAGTGTGTGCTGCTCGCGGCCGGCTGCACGGTCCTGATGGACCTCGGGGCGCCGCCCGCTCCGCTTCTCGCGGTGCTGGGCGTGTTGCTGGGTCTCGTGCTGTGCGGGGCACTGGCGGCGGTCACGGCCGCGTTCACCAGGACCGCGGAGAGCGCCCAGGTGACCAGCCTGCCGATGATGTTCGTGTCCATGCTCGGCTCGGGCGTCGCCGTCCCCCTGGAAGTGCTGCCCGACCGGCTGGCCTCGGTGTGCGAGCTGCTGCCGCTGACGCCCGCCATCACGCTGGTACGCGGTGCGTGGACCGGCGATCTGCCGGCGTCCGAGGCGCTGGGCGCCATGGCGGTCGCGCTGGCCTGGATTGTCCTCGCCGTGTTTGCTGTACGGCGGTGGTTCCGCTGGGAGCCGCGTCGCTGACGGAAGGGAGTGACGGGCAGGTGTCCAGGCCGGGGCAGTGGTGGCGGAGGAAGAGCACGCCGGCGAAGGTGGAGACGTACACGCGGTGGTCGTTCCACTTCTTCGCACTGATCGAGGTCGGGGTGCTCGGTCTCCCGCTCCTCGGCCAGGGGCGGCTGCCGCACGCGGTCTGGCTGTTCCTGCTGGTGTGCGGGCACGCCCTGTTCGCCGCGCTGGTCGCTTCCCGGGCGCTGGACTGGACGCGCGGCCTGCGCCCGCAACCCCTGCGGCTGATGTGGGCGCTCGGAGCTGTCAGCGCGCTGCTCGCGGGAACCTTGCTCGCGCTCGTCGACCGTGGAGTGGGCGGCGATGACACCGCGACCGCACTGGGCACGCTGTTCGTCGGTCTGCTGGGCTTCGGTGGCGGGTCGATCACGCTCGGCATCCGCAGCCGGCGCCGGGTGCTGGGGCTGGTGCTCGGCTTCTCGACGGGCACCGGCCTGGTGCTCTTCGCGCTGGACGACCCCGTCGTGGCGGCGCTGGCCATGGCGCTGGCGACGCTGTTCGCCATGGGCTTCTTCACCTTCACCTCCGTCTTCTCCGTCTGGCTCCTCAACGCCGTCTACGAACTCGACGCCGCCCGCGAGACGCGGGCCCGGCTCGCCGTCGCGGAGGAACGGCTGCGGTTCGGGCGGGACATGCACGACGTCATGGGGCGCAACCTCGCCGTGATCGCGCTGAAGAGCGAGCTGGCCGTGCAGTTGGCGCGGCGCGGGCGGGCCGAGGCCGTGGACCAGATGATCGAGGTGCAGCGGATCGCGCAGGAGTCGCAGCGGGAGGTACGGGATGTCGTACGGGGATACCGGGAGGCCGACCTCGGCGCCGAACTCGCCGGTGCGCACGGCGTGCTGACGGCGGCCGGGATCGCCTGCGAGGTGTCCGGGGAGAGCGCGGCCGCCGGGCTGCCGGGTGAGGTGCAGTCGGCGTTGGGGTGGGTGGTGCGGGAGACCACCACCAATGTGCTGCGGCACGGGGATGCCGGGCTGTGCGTGGTGGGACTGCGGGTGGCTGAGGGGCAGGTGGTGTTGACGGTGGAGAACAACGGGGCTTCCGGGGCCACTGGTTCAGGAGGGGGGTCCGGACTTGCCGGGCTGCGGGAGCGGTTGGCCGCCGTGGAGGGGACGTTGGAGGCCGGGCCGGTCGGGGACGGTGTGTTCCGGGTGGTGGCGGAGGTGCCGTTGACATCCGTTGCTCATGAGGTGGCCTCGTGACCGTGCGCGTGCTGCTCGCCGACGACGAGCATCTGATCCGGGGTGCGCTGGCCGCGCTGCTGTCGCTGGAGGACGACCTCATGGTGGTCGCCGAGGCGGCGAGCGGACCGGAGGCGCTGGCGATGGCCCGGGCCCACGAACCCGATGTGGCCGTGCTGGATCTGCAGATGCCCGGCGCCGACGGTGTGAAGGTCGCCACATCACTACGGGCCGAACTGCCCGGCTGCCAGGTGCTGATCGTCACCAGCCACGGCCGGCCGGGGCATCTGAAGCGGGCGCTGGCCGCGGGCGTGCGGGGGTTCGTGCCGAAGACGGTCAGCGCACAGCGGCTCGCGGAGATCATCCGTACCGTCCACGCCGGGAACCGGTACGTCGACCCGGAGTTGGCCGCCGACGCCATCTCCGCCGGGGACTCGCCGCTCACCGCGCGGGAGGCCGAGGTGCTGGAGCTGGCCGCCGACGGGGCGCCCGTCGCCGAGATCGCCGAACGGGCCGCGCTGTCCCAGGGGACCGTACGGAACTACCTGTCGTCGGCCGTGTCGAAGCTCGGGGTGGAGAACCGGCATGCGGCAGTGCGTCTCGCTCGCGAGCGAGGTTGGGTATAGTTGCTGTCGCGCCCCGGCGCACT
>NZ_BJND01000150.1 GCF_006539505.1 Streptomyces spinoverrucosus | reverse complement strand
CCGCACATGGACGGCATGCTCGACGAGTTCCGCGCGGTCGCCGCCACGGTGGCGTACCACGCGCCGAGCATCCCGGTCGTCTCCACGCTCACCGGCCGCGTCGCCGCGGAGGACGACCTGCTGACGGCCGACTACTGGACCGAGCAGGTCCGTGGGACGGTGCGCTTCGCGGACGCCGCCGCGATCCTCGCCAAGGAGGGCGTCGCCGCCTTCGTGGAGCTCGGCCCGGACGGTGTACTCAGCGCCCTGGTCCAGGACTCAGTGGAGAGCGCGGCCGTGGTACGGCCGCTGCAGCGTCGCGGCCGGCCGCAGCCCGCCACGCTCGTCGACGCGGTCGCCGCCCTGCACGACGCCGGTCTGCGGGTCGACTGGCAGGCGTTCTTCTCCGGCACCGGTGCACGGCGGGTCGCGCTTCCCACGTATGCGTTCCAGCGCCGCCGCTACTGGCTGGACGCGGGCCCTGCCGGGTCCGACGCCGCCGAGTGGGGACCCGGGGCGACCGGTCATCCGTTCCTCGGAGTGGCCGTGCCGCTGGCGGGCGGCGAGGGCACGGTGTTCACCGGCCGGGTGGCACCGAACCGGCACGCCTGGCTGGCGGAGCAGGTCGTGGTGGACGAGCCCGTTCTTCCTGCCGCCGCCCTCGTCGAGACGGTGCTGCGCGCGGGTGCCGAACTCGGCTGCGACACGCTGCACGAGTTCACCGTGCCGGGCCCGCTCGTCATCCCGTCGCGCGGTGCCGTACAGCTCCAGCTGGCCGTTTCGCCGCCCGGCACGGAGGGCCGCCGCACGGTGCGTGTCTTCGCGCGCCCCGACGACGACCCGGACGCCGCGTGGCGGTCGCTGGCCGAGGGTGTGCTCGGTGCCGGTGGCGAGCGGGACATGGGCACTGGTACGGCGGCAGGGGCGTCGTTCGAGGTGCACGTGCCCGAGCGGTTCAGGGACGAGGCCGACCGGTTCGGTGTGCACCCCGCCCTGCTGGACGCGGCGCTCGGCGCCCGGCTCGCGGCCTCGCCGCCGGGCACCGTCGCCTTCGCCTCCCGGTGGCGCGGAGTGCGTCTGCACGCCACCGGTGTCACCGAGGCCCGGGCCGAGTTGGCCCTGACCGGCCAGGACACGGCCGCGCTGCGGCTCACCGACCGGGACGGCGGGCTCGTCGCCACCGTCGCGTCGGTCTCCTTGGTGGAGCTGCCGGAGTCCCGGTTCAGCGGCGCGCGCAACTCGGCGTACACGGCGCTGTTCGACACGGAGTGGGTGCCTGTCGGTACGACCGCCCTCGACGGACCGTTCCACTGGGGCATGCTGGGCGCCGCGGACCACGGCACCGGGCCGGCCGATGCCACACCGCTGCGTGACGCGGGCGCGGCGGGCGAGGCCGTCGCGGCCGGTGCGGGTGTCTCAGCCGTACTGTTCGAACCTGCGGAGCCGCACCCCGGCGACCCGGTGGACGCGGTGCACGCGCTGACGCGGCACATGCGGTCCGTGCTGAGGGACTGGCTGACGGACGACCGGCTCACGGACGTCCCGCTGGTGATTGCCCTGCGGCCCGGCGCGGACGCGGAGCCCGGAGCGTCGGTGGATCCCGTGGCGGCGGCGCTGCGCGCACTGGTGCGATCGGCTCAGGCCGAGGCGCCGGGCCGGATCGTCCTCGCCGAGATCGACGGCACCCCCGAGGGGTACGCGACGCTGGCGTCCGCCGTCACCTCCGGGGAGCCGGAGACGGCCGTACGCGGCGACAGCGCCTGGGTGCCCAGGCTGCGGCGGGTGGCGGAGCCCACCGAGGCGACCGCACCGGTCTGGGACCCGCAGGGCACCGTGCTCGTCACCGGGGGTACGGGCTCGCTCGGCGGCCTCTTCGCCCGGCACCTGGTGGCCCGGCACGGCGTACGGCATCTGCTGCTCGTCGGCCGGCGCGGCGCCGATGCCCCCGGGGTGGCCGAACTCGGTGCGGAACTGGGCTCCTTGGGGGCGACGGTGACCGTCGCCGCCGCCGACGTGGGCGACCGGGAGGAGGTGGCCGCGCTGCTGGGGCGGATTCCGGCGGAGCACCCGCTGACCGGCGTCGTCCATGCCGCGGGCGCGGTGGACAACGCGCTGCTGGCCACGTCGGACCCGGAGCGGTTCGGCTCCCCGCTGCGCCCCAAGGCCGACGGGGCGTGGCATCTGCACGAGCTCACCCGTGATCTCCCGCTGTCGGCCTTCGTCCTGTTCTCGTCGAGCACGGGCGTCCTGGGCGGCCCGGGCCAGGCCAACTACGCCGCCGCGAACGCGTTCCTCGACGGTCTCGCCCGGCACCGCGCCGCCCAGGGCCTGCCCGCCGTGTCGATCGGCTGGGGCCTGTGGGAGCGGACCTCGGGAATCGGCGCCGCCCTCGGCGACGGCGACCGCGCCCGCTTCACCCGCGAGGGATTCCGGTTCGTCACGGACGAGCAGGGGCTCGCGCTGTTCGACGCGGCGCTCACCCTGCGGCGGCCGACGCTGACGGCGCTGCCGGTGGACACCGCGGCGCTGCGTGCGCGCGACGACTTGCCGGCGCCACTGCGGGGCCTGGTCACGGTGCCGGTGCGGTCCGGCTCGGGGCGGGAGGCCGAACCGGCCGTACCGCTGTCGGACCGGATCGCCGTGCTGCCCACCGAGCAGCGCTACGACGCCGTGTCCCAGGCGGTGCGCGCCACGATCGCGGCGGTGCTCGGCCACACCGACGCCGACGCCGTCGCCGAGGACCGTCCGTTCCAGGAACTCGGGTTCGATTCACTGACGGCGGTCGACCTGCGCAACCGGCTCGGCCGGGTCGTCGGTCTGAGGCTGCCCGCCACGCTGGTCTTCGACTTCCCCTCGCCCGCGGCCCTCACCACGCATGTGCTCGCGGAGATCGAGTCGGAGGCCGCGGCCGACCGGGGCTCCGGCTCGGCGCTGGCCGAGCTGGAGCGTCTGGAGGCGGCGCTCGACGCGCTGCCGCAGGTGGGTGACGAGCGTGCGGCTGTCGCCGCGCGGCTGGAGTCCCTGCTGTCCCGGGTGAGCGGTCCAGGGGCCCCGGCGCAGCCCGGCGCGTCGGACGAGAGCGGCTCCGCCACGATCGAGTCCGCCTCGGCGGACGAGATCTTCGACTTCATCGACAACCAGCTCGGCCGTGCGTCCAGCTGATCGGTCCCCAGCAGTTGTGACAAGGAGAAGTGGGTTTCGTGGCTGACACGGACAAGGAAGAGAAGCTCGTCGAGTACCTGAAATGGGTGACTGCCGATCTGCAGAAGACGCGCCAGAAGCTCGCCGACCTGGAGGCGGCCGCCGCCGAGCCCGTGGCGATCGTGGGCATGGCCTGCCGCTACCCGGGCGGGGTGGCCTCGCCCGAGGATCTGTGGCGCCTGGTCGCCGACGGCGTGGACGCCATCTCGCCGTGGCCGACCGACCGTGGCTGGGAGGTGGAGGAGCTGTACGACCCGGAGCCGGGCACGCCGGGCAAGTCGTACACGCGCGAGGGCGGCTTCCTCGACGGTGCCACCCGCTTCGACGCGGAGTTCTTCGGCATATCTCCCCGTGAGGCGGTGTCGATGGACCCGCAGCAGCGGGTCCTGCTGGAGACCGCGTGGGAGACCTTCGAGCACGCGGGCATCGACCCCGCCTCGCTCAAGGGCAGCAGCACCGGTGTGTTCGTCGGTGTGGTGGAGGAGAGCTACCTCGGGCTCGAAGCGCCCCGCGAGCTCCAGGGCTACCTCATGACGGGCAAGTTGGGCAGCGTGGCCTCCGGGCGCATCGCGTACACCCTGGGCCTGGAGGGTCCGGCGGTCTCGATCGACACGGCGTGCTCGTCGTCGCTGGTGGCCCTCCATCTCGCCGTGCAGTCGGTGCGTTCCGGTGAGTCGGCGCTGGCGCTCGCCGGCGGCGCCACGGTCAACGGGGATCCCGGCGGCTTCGTGGACTTCTCGCAGCAGCGCGGGCTGGCTCCCGACGGCCGGATCAAGTCGTTCTCGG
>NZ_BJND01000149.1 GCF_006539505.1 Streptomyces spinoverrucosus | reverse complement strand
GTGGCGCCTGGGACCGATGCCCTGTTGTGCTCCCGGCGCCGATGCCCGGCCGTCCGACTCGCCCTGACAACCGGCACGCCGCCCGGCGCCGGTGCGCGGCCGAGCGCCCGCGCCCGGCGGTGCCGCGCCGGGACCGGTGCCCGTTGGCGCTGCCCGGCGGTCCGGCCCGCCCCGACAACCGGCGGTGCCACGCCGCCCGCGCCCGGTGCCGCTCCGCCGGGCGCCGGGCTGCGGGCCCGGCCCGGGCGGTCCGGGCCGCCGCCCGCCCGAAGGGGCCCTCGCCGCGCGAGGGTCCCCTTTCACTTGTCCGCGCCGCCGCTCACCCCATGCAGCACCAGCTCCCACACCCGCCCCGGTGCCACCCCAGCCGTCCGCCCCCGTCCGATTTCCGCCCACGCTCCCTCGATCAGCAGCGTGAGCAGCACGGCGGCGGTCTCCGGGAGTACCCCGGGCCGGAGTTGGCCTGCCGCGGACGCTCGTTCCAGTAGCAGTCGTAGCGCCGGTACCCACTCCAGGGCGAGGCTCGTCCCGCCCCGGGGGCGCTCGCGTTCCAGGCGTGCCGTTGCCCGGGCGACCACGTCGTGTTCCAGGAGCCGTACGAGCGTGAAGGTCAGTTCGGCGAGTTCCTCCAGCGGGGCCCGCGTGCCGCCCAGGGCACTGCGCACGACCGGCGCGACGGACTCGCGGCCGGCCGCCCGCACGGCCGCCGCGAGGTCGCTCTTGGTGGCGAAGTGGAAGGTCAGCGCCCCCATCGAGGCGCGTGCGCCCCGGCTGATCCGGGCCAGCGAGGCCCCCTCGTACCCCAGGCGGTCGAACTCCTCCGCCGCCGCGAGGATCAGGGCCCGGTGGGTCCGAGCGGCTCTCTCCTGCATCAACTGGCTCTCTTCCTCCCGGCGTTGGACCGGATCCAGATACCCCTTCAGTCATGACATTGCCCCTGGTAGACGCCCCACGGCGGCCGCTACTAGCCAAAGTCGCGCGGACTTGCCGCAGAACAAAGAAAACGTTCTTTATGATTCTGCCGTACGGTCGGAACATCGGAACCGCACGAAGGGGGAGACGGGGATGTCGGCGATCGGAGAGAAGACGAAGCGTCGGCAGCGCAGCGGCAGTCCCGACACGTTCGCCGGGTTCAGCCACCAGCTGTTCGGTCATCTGCCGCGCATCGATCAGCAGCGCTGGGGCCAGGCCTATCTGCGCGGACTGCTCAGCACGCCGGGCAAGAAGTCCCTGCGCCGGATGGCCGAAACGGTGACCTCCTCACCGACGGCGTCCCAGTCGCTCCAGCAGTTCGTCAACGCCAGCCCCTGGGACTGGAACGCCACCCGGCGCGAGCTGGTCTCCTGGGCCGACGGGCGGCTGGACACGCGCGCGTGGACCATCGCCCCCACCGTGCTGCCCAAGCGCGGCGCCCACTCGGTCGGCGTGCACCGCCGCTTCATCCGCGAACAGGGCCGCACCGTCAACTGCCAGCTGGGCGTGGCCATCCTCCTGGCCGGAAGCGGCGCCCAGATACCCGTCGGCTGGCGGCTGCACCTGCCCGAACGCTGGACCGACGACGAGGAGGCCCGACGCCGCGCGCGCATCCCCGACAGGGTGGGCGCGCAGCCGCTGTGGTCGCACGCCCTGGGCCTGGTCGAGGCCCTGGCCGCACAGCCCGGCCTCGTGGCGTCGCCAGTGGTCGCCGACATGACGACGGTGACCGACGTACGCCCGCTGATCGAGCGCCTGCACGGCCGCGGCTACGGCTTCGTCCTGGCCGTCGGCGGCCAGCTGCCCCTCGTCCCCGAACCGCCGTCCCCCCGCCCCACCCGCGAGCCGGCGCCCCCGGTCTCGGCCCGGCACCTGCTCCTCCAGGGCGGCACCCGCCACCCGGACGTGGCCATGACCATCGGCCCCGACGGACACCCCCGCCGCCTCCACGTCGTCTCCAGCCCGGCCCGGCTGCCCGGCCTGCGCCCCGACGGCGTCCGCTCCACCTTCACCGGCCGTCTCTTCGCCGAGTGGGAGCCCGTCCACCAGCGCCTCGGCCGGATCTGGCTCACCAACCTGCCCGAGCGCCGAATGTCCGAACTCCTCGCCCTGGCCGCCCTGCACACCGGCACCACCGCCACCATGTCCACCCTCGGCGAGCACTACGGCCTGCTCGACTTCGAGGGCCGCTCCTACCCCGGCTGGCACCGCCACATGACCCTCGTCTCGGCGGCCTACGCCTACGGCCTGCTGTCCGGCGCGCAGACCCCGCACTGGGAGGCGGCCTGACGGCCGACGCGGGATCATCGGTCCATGGACGTCACTCTGCACCTCGCACAGGACCCCGAGGCCGACGCGCTGCTCGGGCGCTCCCCGCTCGCCGCGCTGGTCGGGATGCTGCTGGACCAGCAGATCCCGATGGAGTGGGCGTTCAAGGGGCCCGCCACCATCGCCCAACGGATGGGCGCCGACGATCTGGACGCGCACGAGATCGCCGCGTACGACCCGGAGGCGTTCGCGGCGCTGCTCTCCGACAAACCGGCCGTGCACCGCTACCCGGGGTCGATGGCGCAGCGGATCCAGCAGCTGTGCCAGTACCTCGTCGAGCATTACGACGGTGACGCGAGCGCCGTCTGGGAGGGCGTCGGCGACGGGCGGGAACTGCTCAAGCGGCTCCAGGAGCTGCCCGGCTTCGGCAAGCAGAAGGCACAGATCTTCCTCGCGCTGCTCGGCAAGCAACTCGGCGTGACCCCCGAGGGCTGGCGCGAGGCCGCGGGCGACTACGGCGCACCGCAGTCCTTCCGGTCCGTCGCCGACATCACCGGGCCCGAGTCACTGGCCAAGGTGCGCGAGCACAAGCAGCAGATGAAGGCGGCTGCGAAGGCAGCCAAGGCCGCGAAGAAGTAGGGCCCGGCGTCAGCCGACTGGACCGTTCCGGCGTGCGGGCGGCTCGGTCGCGTTCCCAGCATGGAGCATGACCGAGCCACCGAGCGGGTCCCCCCGAGGACCGGAGTTCGACGACCGGCGTGTCCACGCCACCCGTGACCCGCACGCGCCGAGACCGCCGTACGAGGGTCCCGAACCGCCCTTCGAGGGCCCGCTGCACCTGCTGTCCCGGGCCGCCTGGCAGGCCGTCCTGGTCACCGGCATCGCGTCCTTGATCCTGGGCGTCCTGGTGCTGATCTGGCCCGGCGCCTCGCTGCTCGCCGCGGGTGTCCTCTTCGGCCTCTACCTCCTCGTCAGCGGCGTCCTCCAGCTCGTCTCCGCCTTCGGCACCCACAAGACGACCTCCCTGCGCGTGCTGGCGTTCGTCAGCGGCGCCGTGTCGATCCTGCTGGGACTGTTCTGCTTCCGCGGGGCCATGCAGTCGATCCTGCTGCTCGCGCTGTGGATCGGGATCGGCTGGCTGTTCCGCGGCATCACCCAGACGCTGGCCGCCGCCTCCGACCCGGCGATGCCCGCACGCGGCTGGCAGATCCTCCTCGGAGTGGTCACCGTCCTCGCCGGGGTCGTCCTGATCGTCTCGCCGTTCGAGTCGGTCGCCGTCCTCACGGTGGTCGGCGGGTGGTGGCTGGTCGCGGTGGGCGTGGTCGAGATCGCCACGGCGTTGCGCATCCGGGTCCGCGCCCACCAGGTCCCGCACGAGGTGTGATCGCCGTGACCGTGTGCTCCTGTGCATCGCCGGGTGGTCCTGGCATATCACCGCGCGCGGCCGGTGAATGGCCGCGTCTCATGAGTGCATCACCGGACGTCACCGGCGCGTGGCCGTGCCTCGCAAGTGCATCACCGGGCCTTACGGGTGCGTGGTGGCGTTCCGCGAGTGCTTCGCCGGGCCTTACGGGTGCGTGGTGGCGTTCCGCGAGTGCTTTGCCCGGCGTCACCGGTGCGTGGTCGCCTCCCGCGAGTAATTCGCCGCGTCTTACCGGTGCGTGGTGGCGTTCCGCGAGTAGTTCGCCGGGCTTTACGGGTGTGTGGCCGTGCCTCGCGAGTGCTTTGCCCGGCGTC
>NZ_BJND01000148.1 GCF_006539505.1 Streptomyces spinoverrucosus | reverse complement strand
CAGGCCGGGGGCCCTCCGTCCCCGGCCTGCCGGGCCGGCGCAATCAGCGCACCATACGAAGGAGCTCCCCCGCCGTGACCAGCAGCACCCCCGGCAAGCACGGCCCCCGGCACGCGCTGGCCCACAGCGACCGGCTGCCCGTCGCACTCACCGCGCTCACCGTCGTCACCGGACTCGTCGACGCGATCAGCTACCTCGGACTCGGCCACGTCTTCACCGCCAACATGACGGGCAACGTCGTCATCATCGCGTTCGCCGCGGCCGGGGCACCGGGCTTCTCGCTCCTGGCCTCCCTGGTCTCCCTTGCGGCATTCCTCGGTGGAGCGGTCGTCGCGGGGCGCCTTGAACTGACAATGCGTCAGTATCCGCGCCGGCGCCACCGCTGGGTCTGCATCTGCGTGGCCGTCGAGGCGGTGCTCCTGCTCGCGGCCGCGGCCGTGGCGTTCGCCGCCCCGCACCAGGCGCGCTACCCGCTGATCGTCCTGACGGCGGTGGCCATGGGCATACGCAACGGCACCGTGCGCAAGCTGGCGATCCCTGACATGACCACCACCGTGCTCACCCTCACCGTCACCGGCCTGGCCTTCGACTCCTCGCTCGCGGGCGGCACCAACCCCCGGGCCGCCCGCCGCATCACCGCGGTCCTCGCCATGCTCGCCGGCGCCCTGTCGGGAGCCTGGCTGGTGCTGCACCACGGACTGGGCCTGCCCCTGCTGATCAGCGCCGTGAGCGCCGCGGCCACAGCTCTCGTACTCCTCCGCATCCCCGCGGCGGAATGCAATCACCGGAACTGCACGCCCCACGCACCCTCTTGACCTACCTTCGGGAGATTCCCATGGCTACGATTCCCGTCGACGGGCTGGTCCCCGTCGCCACCGACGACGCCGCTGACCTGGTGGTCCGCAACGCGAAGGTCCACACCGCCGACCCTGGCCGTCCGCAGGCGGGCGCGGTCGCCATCCGGGACGGCCGCATCACCGCCGTCGGCGACGACGCCGACGTCGCACCGCTCGTCGGGCCGCGGACCCGGGTGGTCGACGCACTCGGCCGCAGGGTGGTCCCCGGCCTCAACGACGCCCATCTGCACGTCATCCGCGGCGGCCTCAACTACGTCCTCGAACTGCGCTGGGACGGCGTGCCGTCACTGCGGCAGGCGCTGGCGATGCTGCGCGAACAGGCGGGCCGTACCCCCAAGGGGCAGTGGGTGCGGGTGGTGGGCGGCTGGAGCGCGGACCAGTTCGCCGAACGCCGCCTGCCCACCGTCGCGGAACTGAACGCAGCTGCCCCGGACACCCCCGTCTTCGTGCTGCACCTGTACCAGTCCGCGATCCTCAACCGCGCCGCGCTGAAGGCCGCCGGGTTCACCAAGGACACCCCGGACCCCAGGGGCGGGCAGATCGTCCGCGGCCGCGACGGCGAGCCCACCGGGCTCCTGCTGGCCGCGCCCAGCGCGCTGATCCTCTACTCGACGCTGGCCAAGGCCCCGGTGCCGGCGGACGAGGAGAAGAAGACCTCCACGCTGCACTTTCTGCGCGAGCTCAACCGCTTCGGCCTGACCTCGGCCATCGACGCCGCGGGCGGCTTCCAGAACTTCCCCGACAACTACGGCACCGTCACCGAGCTGGCCAGGGAAGGCAGGCTGTCCCTGCGGATCGCCTACCACCTCTTCCCCCAGACCGCGGGCCAGGAGCTCGCCGACCTCAAGCGCTGGATCGAGATGGTCCGGCCCGGCGACGGCGACGAGTGGCTGCGCCTCAACGGCGCCGGCGAGAACCTCACCTGGGCGGCGGCCGACTTCGAGAACTTCACCGAACCCCGCCCCCGGCTCGGCGACTACGAAGCCGAGTTCGAGGAGGCCGTGCGCCTGCTGTCGGAGAACGGCTGGGGCTTCCGCCTGCATGCCACTTACGACGAGACCATCCGGCGCGACCTGGCGGTCTTCGAGAAGCTCGCCGCCGAGGGGCTGTTCCCGGCAGGCAACCGCTGGCTGTTCGACCATGCCGAGACCGTCACCCCGGAGAGTCTGGACCGCATCGCCGCGCTCGGCGGGGCACTGTCCGTCCAGAACCGGCTGTCCTTCCAGGGCGAGGCGTTCGTCCGCCGCTACGGTGCCGCCGCAGCCGAACAGGCGCCGCCGGTGCGGGCCATGCTGGAGCGCGGGCTGACCGTGGGCGCCGGCACGGATGCCACCCGCGTCTCCTCCTACAACCCCTGGGTCGCCCTGCACTGGCTCGTCTCCGGCAGGACCGTCGGCGATCTGGCCCTCCGCTCCCCGGGCAACCGCGTCGACCGCGAGACCGCACTGGCCCTCTACACCCAGGGCGGCGCGAAGCTGACCGGCGAGGACGACGTCAAGGGCGTCCTGCGCCCGGGCTTCTACGGAGACCTGGCCATCCTCTCCGACGACTTCCTCACCGTGCCGGAGCAGGACATCCCGCACATCGAGTCGCTGCTGACCGTTGTCGGCGGCCGCATCGTCCACGCCGCCGGCGAATACGAGGGCCTGGACGAGGACCTCCCCGCGATCAGCCCGCCATGGAGCCCGGTCGCCCGCTTCGGCGGCTACCAGGCCACCGTCAAACCCAGCGTGTCCGGCGCCCGCCAGGCCGAACTCCTCGGCCAGGCCGTCGCGGAATCCGAGCAGCACCGCCAATGGCGCGCCCAGCGCGGATTCACCCGCGAAGAACCCACCGAGATCTTCGACCCGTGCTTCGTCCTCTGATCCCTGGAATCCGCGCACAGCACATCAGGAGCACCTCATGAACGACCCCGCCGCACCCTTTCCGGCCTTCCAGCGCAGCGCCCAGGAGCTCCTCCTGACCTTCGTCCTGCTGTTCGGCGTGGTGAGCATCGTCCGCTGGGTCATGGGCCCGTCCGCCGTCTCCGACGCGCTCCCCGGCATCCACCTGAAGCTGCTCGTCGTCGGCGCGGCCGTCGGCCTGCTGGTCACCGGGCTCATCCTCAGCCCTCCGGGCAAGCAGTCCGGTGGCCACATGAACCCGGCGATCTCCTTGGCCATGTGGCGCTTCGGGGTCTTCCCGAGCGCGGCCGTCGCACCCTACATCGCGGCCCAACTCGCCGGATCCCTGCTCGGCGTGCTCGCGGCACGGGGCGTCTGGGGCAGCGTCGCCGGAGCTCCTCCAGTGGCCTACGCGGCCATGCAGCCCGCCCCCGGATGGTCGGCCACGGGGCTCTTCCTGGCGGAGACGGCGTCCATGGGCGTGCTCGTGCTGATCGTGGGGCTGTTCCTTCCGGATCACCGGCTGACGCGCTTCATCCCGCACCTGGTGGGCCTCCTCGTCGGCCTGTCCATCGTCCTGCTGGGCACGAGCACCGGCGGCAGCCTCAACCCCGCCCGCCAGTTCGGCCCGGCGCTGGCCGCCGGGCAGTCCCGTTTCCTGTGGGTCTATCTGCTGGCCCCCATGCTCGGCGCCCTCCTGGCGCCCGTCGTACGGGACCTGCTTACCGGAGACCGCCGGGTGCCCACGCACCGGCTGCGTGGCGCCCACGCCGACCGGCCGCGGGTGGACGACCCCGCGGCCCCGTGACCCCGCCGGCGGCAGGCGGGGAGGGGACCTGTCACGCTTCTCGCCGCCACCGGCGGCTCAGCCGTGCTTGAGCGCCGCGTCGAGCCACTCCAGGACGTCCGGCGTGACCGGGTCGGTGACGTCGTCGAACTCATCGTGCCCGGCCAGGAACTTCTTCACGTAGGGGCACACCGGCACGACGCGCCTGCCCGTGTCGCGTACGTCGTCCAGCGCTCCGCGTACGAGCCGGGAGGCCAGGCCCTGTCCGGAGAACTCCTCGAAGATCCTGGTGTGGTGGAAGACCCGCTGCTGCCCGCGATCCCGGTAGGCCGTGAATCCGGCGGTCGTGCCGTCGACCTGGATCTCGTAGCGGTTCCGCTCCGGTACGTGCCGCACTGCGGTGACGGTGTTCTGGTCGGTCATCGTGGTTCCTTCTCGGGTCGGGCGGGATTCCTGCGCGGGGTGATGGTGGCGTTGGGGAGGGCGGGGGCGGGGAGGCGGTCGCCGTCGTACCCCTCGACCCGGCCGAACCGGTCCGACTCGCTCTGCCAGGCCTCCCGGGCCCGCACGATGTCGTCGTGGGTGCGGCCGATGAAGTTCCACCACATCACTATCTCCTCCTCGAACGGAGGCCCGCCGAGGAGTACGAGCCGGGCCGGCTC
>NZ_BJND01000147.1 GCF_006539505.1 Streptomyces spinoverrucosus | reverse complement strand
AGTGGCTGCGCTGAAAGACCTCAGTGAGTCACGGCCTGCAGCCGAGTGTGAACACGCCGCCTGCTCCACATCGGTCAGGCTCTTGCGCTTACCTCACACTCCTGGGGCACTGGAACCCACTACTCGCCGTCAGGCAAGTTTGCTATCTCCCCATTTGCATTGGCCTCGTCGACGAGATGCTGCACAGCCGTGATCGCAGCGTCGGCTTTTTCTCGATTCTTGTGCGGGACAAGCTCAGCGAGAGCCTTGTCGTCGTTCACGACTTTGGCTTTGCACGTCAGGCTCTTGAAGATGCAGTTATTCGGGTAAGTATCTCCCCATTCCTTGCCGGTCACCTCGATATCAACCTTGATGCCGTATCTGATGGCCTTTACATCAATACCCAGTTCGTTCATTGCCTGGTAAGCCGTCCTAAGCTGCATAAGTGCCTTCTTGATTGGCTCATCGAACTTCTTGTGGTTTGCATTTCCCGTGGATGTCAGGACCGTGAGGTTCTTGTGGTCTTTGCCGTCCCCGCCGAAGTCCGCGTTGAGCAGGTGTCCAGAAATGAATGTTGTACCAGGGTATTTCTTTTTGATGGCTTGAATCGCTTGCGGCTTGTCCCCCACTGAATCGCTGCCCTTTCCTAGGCCGGCGCCAGGACCCAGGATTGCGCTCGAATGCCGACCGCCCGCATTCTGATGTTCATTCACGCGATAGGAGGGCAGATCACCGAAAAACTGCCAGTATTTATCAGTGAAGTTGAGTGGAGCCTTTCTAGCCCGACTGCTGCGGCGCACCTCCACCTTTTTCTTGGCTATCCCAACCAGCGTCATCTCAAGAGGTGTCGACGGTGGAGACACTGGATTCTTCTTCTTTTCCCTAACCATTACAGTATGCCTTCCTCCGGCTCTGCCGCCTCGAGCAGAACAAGAGCCAGCAGCTCACGGCGGCGCGACTTGAGTATTTCTTTCAAATCTTGGTTCTCGCTGACAATCTCGTCGTCCAACTGTTCCAGCTCGTGCCTGAGTCTCGCGACATCAGGTAGCTCCTGCTTTGTACCATCGCGCTCAGGGGTGGGCTCTTCAACTCCTTCGGCAGTTTCCCCGCACCGAGATTTCTGGGCCACGGGTCCTGGGTTGGAAATCCCCGAATCATTCATCGAGCGAGGGCTGACCGACTGCCAGAGCCAGGCACGCCTTTGCTCCGCCGGAGACTTATCCCATTCAGCCCAGTGCGTGGCCAAGTAGTCCTCGATGTGCTGCTCATAACTCTCGCCGGGTATCTGAAGAGCAGACAGTACGGAATCCAGCAGCAGCGGGTCCAAACTAAGCCAAGCGAACTTGAGTGTATGCCCGAATGAATCGATTTTCTGCTGCGCCGAATAGGCGGTTTCCCAGCCCAGCTGCCAGCGTTGATCCAGAAATTCCCCAAGCCAGGTCGTGTAGTCCGGTGAGTACCACTGTGTCTCGCTCTGGAGCCATTCGAGCTGGTTCTGCTCAATCCAGCCGAACCTGTATGCAACGTATCGACGGTTCGGATCGTTAAGAGATTCTGCCTCGTTGCCGGGGAAGCGTTTTTTAAGCCCCTCTATGAACTCGTCTGCCACCCGGTCGTCCTGAATGAATCCTCGCAACTCGGACTGAAACGTGATCCAGGCGTGCTGGGGGTCAAGGCCGCGTCGCCCGACAAGGCTTTCGTACAGGCTGCTTATCTCGTTGAAATAGTCGCTCATATCCCGGTTTCACCTCTGGGTCCAATGCAGCAGAAGCACGGCTTTGTTCCTGCCACTTGGCCACGTTCTCAGAGTCAACCTTCGTAGGGAGAACCGAGTTGAAGCTAGGTCCTTACGGGCAGCCGTTAGGGGCGGGATGACGGAGTTACGGACAACGCCCTGCACAACGTCCAGGCTGGCGCTGCCTGTTCAGACCCGCACAACTTCACTCAAAGACGCACTCCTCGTCATGCCGTGCTCTCCCACCAGCCTTGATCGAATCCTGGACAGTGTGCGCCACTGGGTGGTGCGGTCGCGGTTGCGCAGGAGGCGGGCGCAGGCCTGGTCGGCCGGCGAAGCGCCGCAGGCGCGGACGTAGGCGTCGAGGACGGCCGTGGAAGGCGCGACAGCGCAGCGCCGTTGCGCCAGCAGGGGCCGCACTTCGCCGATGGCGCGCGTGATGGTGGAACGGTTTACGCCGAATCCCTATCGCCAGGCCTGTAGTGCGGGGGTAGCCGCCGTCGCCGATGGTCGTCGTGGCGCCCACGGCGGCTTTGGCGCCGGATTACTCCTACGCTTTGCCGTGTCGTGCGGTTACCCGAGTCGGCGATCCGTATAGCCGTCCGGCCGCAAGTCCCTAACCTCGCGCTTTCATGAAGCGGGCTGTCCGGCAGGCGGTCAGGAAAGCAGAAAGTGCCTCTGACCAGCAAGAATGAGGATTGTCGAGGTCCTTGTTCCTGCCACCGCCGGAGGCACTTCCCAGGTGAAGCACTCTATCGGGTCCTATCCCCGCGTCCGTGTCCAGGACGACGGCCGCCAGGTCGTCTCCCAGGCCGGGGCGGTCCTGCTCGTCGAAACGGTCCGCAAGATCGGTCTTGACCAGGTCATATCCCAGGCTCTGGCTCCGTGGCGCAAACCGCGGACCTTCCACGATCCCGGCAAGGCCCTCCTGGACGTCGCTCTGGCGGTCGCGCTGGGCGGGGACTGCCTCGCGGACGTCGCGATGCTGCGGTGTGAGCCAGCCGTCTTCGGCCCGGTCGCCTCCGATCCGACCATCTCCCGCCTGATCGACACCCTCGCCGCCTCCGGCGAAAAAGCCCTGCAGGCCATCCGGTCCGCGCGGTCCGAAGTCCGCCATCATGCCTGGTTGTTGGCCGGCGCCCCCCCGACGCCGACGGCCAGGTCATCGTCGATCTCGACGGCGTCCTCGTGATCGCGCACTCCGACAAGGAAGAGGCGGCCGCGACCTGGAAGAAGACCTACGGTCATCACCCTCTTATGGCCTTCGTCGACCACGGCCCGGGCGGAACCGGTGAGCCCGTCGCCGCCCTCCTGCGACCGGGAAACGCGGGCTCCAACACCGCTACCGACCACATCACCACCGCCCAACTCGCCCTGGCCCAACTGCCCAAGCACTACCGGCGAGGGCGGCAGACCCTGATCCGCACCGACTCCGCGGGCGGCACTCACGACTTCGTTTCCTGGCTCGCCCAGCGGGGGCGCTGGCTGTCCTACTCGGTCGGCATGGTGATCACCGAGGCGATCCACGAACACGTGCTGAAGGTCCCCGCCTCAGCCTGGACCCCGGCCGTCGAGACCGACGGTGAGGCCCGTGACGGGGCCTGGGTCGCCGAGCTCACCGGCAAGCTCCTGGATGGCTGGCCCAAGGGCATGCGACTGATCGTCCGAAAGGAACGGCCCCATCCTGGCGCCCAGTTGAGGATCACGGACGCAGACGGCATGCGGATCACATGCTTCGCGACCAATACCCCTGACCGGCCGATCGCCGCCCTCGAGCTCCGTCACCGGCTGCGGGCCCGGGCCGAGCACCGGATCCGGGCCGCCCGGGCCACCGGCCTGCGCAACATGCCCCTGCACACAACCGCCCAGAACAAGATCTGGCTCAAGATCGTCCAGATCGCCCTCGACCTGCTGGCCTGGATGCCCATGCTCGCCCTCACCAGCAAGGCCCGACTCTGGGAACCCCGTCGCCTGCGATTCCGCCTGTTCTCCGCGGCGACTCAGCTCGTCAGCACCGGCCGACGCAAGATTCTCCGCCTCACCCAGCACTGGCCCTGGACCGGCGAGATCACCGCCGCCCTCGAACGGCTCACGCTCCTGCCCACCCCCGGCTGACCAGCAACCTCCACCGTCCCGACGACAGCACCACCCGATCCCGGGCAGTGGAACCCGGCGCCCACCCGACGCGACAACCGGGCCGCCGGCCTGCCCACCATCAGCTCCGGAAAGCGAAAGGGCCCACCGACTCCGTCGGCGGACCCTCACGAAAGATCGAGGCTAACAAGCCGTAGGGAAAACCCCACGATGTGCGGCAGTCGACTGTTAATTGTGAACTCTCAAGTAACGTCTTCGTGGTGTCCGTTCCACCAGCATCCTCAACACTCACCTCAACGGAGACCACGTCCCATGTTCCGCTGCGACGAATTCATGCGGGTCCGCTTTACCGGACGACCGATGTAGCACCTGCGGTGGTTCCGCAATCCGCCGTACC
>NZ_BJND01000146.1 GCF_006539505.1 Streptomyces spinoverrucosus | reverse complement strand
CCGAGGCTCGCAGAGAATCCCGTAGACATGCCGAAGCCGGCAAGCGGCTCCCAACGAATCGTCATGGCGCCGGACGCACAGGATGCCGCACGGCATCTGGCGGCCCGCCTGCGGCTCGCGGCCTGGCGCTCGATCAGCTCCCTCAGCTCATCCGGCGCGATGCACGGCGCCCCCTCCTCAGCCTGGGCAATGCCCAACTCGTCGGCCGGGCACAGCCATCAGCGCCCCATCACCTCATGGGGTCAGCAGCCCACAGAAGATCGAACAGACGCGGGCGAAGGTCTTGTTCAGCCGCGCCTCGTCAGCAACCTCGACCAACTCGTTCACTTGGTGGCAACGAAGCAGCGGGCGCCAGGCACCCGGCCCGTCAACCGCAGCGGACCCATACCCGGCGAGACGGAACGCTGACTGTCAACGCATGGCTGGTGGCCGACGTGCAGGCGGCATCGTGCGAGGTGCAATCCGCGTGTCCGCCACCGTCCGGGACAAGACGACCATCAAACCGTCGGTCGATCGCGGTAGTGCCGCCATCTCCCGGAGGCACCGGCGAGCTCGCCGCCGACCCGCAGGCAGATTAGGCCACCCATCCTGAGCGGCCCCGGAGTGCGGCCCATGGCCCCGCCGGGCGAGTGCGCACCCGGGAAAGGTCACGCTGCCTTCTGGCCACAGACCGGCCGGGGCGACGCGCCTTCCCCGGGCGGCACGGCCCTGACCGGTGCCGATGCGCGGCGAGCACCGCATCGCAGGCCGACGGGGGAACGCACCACCGCCCGCCAGACACAGGCGCGCACTCGACAGATAACCACCCGGGCCACGATCATTGCCGACTCCCTACCTCATGCGGTCCACCAGCCACCGTCACCAACCAGCCCACCCGAAAGCCGTCCCACGGCCGCAGGATGAGCCACCCGAAAGGGACGCGGACCGCCCGTCGCCGCAGCCACCTCCCGCCCGTCCGGCAAGGGCCCAGGCAACAGCACAAGCCAACTGCCCCCATGCCCAGCCGCCTGCTCGTGCCCGGCACCTCCTCGCCCACCGGGACAGCAGCGGCCGCCCGGCCGCATCCTTCGACGTGGCCCACGAGTCCGACCCGACCACGGGTGGCCTGCCGGTGGTGCCCGCACCGATGAACGGCAAGGCTGCACTCCCCGGACCGCAGGCCGCCGCCGGATCGCCGACGCCTCGTGCCGAATCCCGGACATACCCCGACACCGGATCCGGTGGGAGCATCAGGACAGGTGCCGCGGCAGTTCGCGACGCAATGCCTCCAACAGTGCGCGACTGGTCTCGAAGACCTGCTGCCGGGCCTGCTCCAGCGTGGTGTCAGGGGCTTGCCGCAGCACAGCTCCCAGGGCCATCCGCCGGCCATGGGGCCCTCAAGGACGGCCGCCCGCAGCAGATTGCCGCCCGCAGGCGTGGTGGAACCGGTCTTCAGCCCGATCACGCCGGGCTCGTCGAGCAGTTTGTTGGTGCTGCGCAAAGGCACGGCAGTGCCCGGGGCGGTCGTGCTACGCATCGAGACGATGGACCGGAAGACGTCGTTCGCCATCGCCGCACGGGCCAGCTTCAGCTGGTCCTCGGAGGTGCTCCGCGTCGTCGGTTTGATGCCGCTCGCATCCGTGTAGGTGGTCTGCTCCATCCGCAGCTGGGCCGCTGACCGGTTCATCTTGGCCACGAACGCCTCCTGACTGCCGGCATCCCACCGCGCCAGCAGCCGCGCCACATTGCTGCCGGAAGGCAGCAGCATCAGCTCCAAAAGACGCCGCTGCGAGAGTCTGTCCCCGGCCCGCAGCGGTGCCGTCGACTCAACAGTGGAAAACGACTCCGCCCCAGCCTCACGGTCCACGGTGATCTCCGGGCCGCTCTCCTCGCCCGTGAGGGGATGCTCCTTGAGCACCACATACGCGGTCATCATCACCTTCGTCAGGCTGGCGATCGCGACGGGAACCTGCTCGCCCCGCGTGCCGACCTTCCCCAGGCCCTCCACCTCGACACTCGCCTGCCCGGCCTGGGGCCACGGCAAATCCAACTGCGCCACGACCCGCGACGGATCCCGGGAACCGAGCCAGGACGAACCTCCGTCCCCCAGCAGCAGCCAGCTGACCGAGCCGACGGAGGCGGTCAGGGCGAAGGTGAGCAAAAGACGCAGGAGCCTGTGCCTCCTTGATACACCCAAGCGATGACGCGCTCCTCGGCCCGCCGTCCGGGGAAGGCCGGCAGACCTCCAGGGACGGTGACGGGAGCGGCGGTAGGCGTTCGGCACGGGGATTCCTAGCCTCGCGCTTTCGCGAGATGGTCTGTCCGGGGGTTGATCAAAAACGCGGAAAGTGCTCCTGACCTGCAACGATAGGACTTGCTGAGAGTCCTGTTGGCTGCGAGGAAAGAAGCACTTCCCAGGTGAAGCAGCGTATCGGGTCGTACCCGTGTGTCCGCGTCGAGGGCGGCGGCCGTTCGGTGGTCTCTCAGGCCGGGGCCGTGCTGCTGGTGGAGACGGTCCGCAAGACCGGCCTGGATGCGGCTATATCGGCGGCGCTGGCACCGTGGCGCAAGCCGCGGGCAGTGAACGATCCGGGCAAGATCCTGCTGGACGTGGCGCTCGCGGTCGCCCTCGGCGGGGACTGCCTGGCCGATGTCGCGATGCTGCGGGCCGAGCCAGCCCTGTTCGGGCCGGTCGCCTCCGACCCGACGGTCTCCCGGCTCATCGACACACTCGCCGCGGGCGGGAAGCGGGCCCTGGCGGCGATCCGCACCGCCCGGGCCGAAGTACGTGAACACGTCTGGAGGTTGGCCGGTGACACAGCGCCGGACGCCGACGGTCAGGTGGTTGTGGACCTGGACGGGGTGCTGGTCATCGCACACTCCGACAAGCAGGACGCGGCGGCGACCTGGAAGAAGACGTTCGGGCACCACCCGCTGATGGGGTTCGTCGACCACGGCCACGGCGCGTCCGGGGAACCGGTGGCGGGTCTTCTGCGGCCCGGAAACGCCGGCTCCAACACCGCCGCCGACCACATCGAGACCGCGCAACTGGCCCTGGCCCAGCTACCGAAGAAGTACCGTCGCGGACGGCACACACTGATCCGCTGCGACTCCGGCGGTGGCACCCATGAGTTCGTGGCCTGGCTCGCGGCACGCGGGCGGTGGCTGTCGTACTCGGTCGGGATGACCATCACCGACGCCATCCACCAGGCTGTTTTGAAGATCCCGGCGTCGGCGTGGACACCGGCCGTCGAGCCGGACGGCGAGATCCGGGACGGCGCCTGGGTCGCCGAGATTGACGCCGGCAGCGACTGCCTGACCGGCTGGCCGAAGGGGATACGGCTGATCGTCCGCAAGGAACGCCCGCACCCGGGCGCCCAGTTGCGCTTCACCGACGCCGACGGACTGCGGCTGACCTGCTTCGCGACCAACACGAAGGACACCCCGATCGCCGAGCTGGAGCTGCGGCACCGCCAACGGGCCCGCGCCGAGGACCGCATCCGCGCCGCCCGCGCCACCGGCCTGCGCAACCTGCCGCTGCACGACACGGCCCAGAACCAGATCTGGCTGGAGATCGTCCAGATCGCCCTCGACCTGCTGGCCTGGATGCCGATGCTGGCGTTGACCGGCGCCGCACGTCGGTGGGAACCTCGCCGCCTGCGACTGCGGCTGTTCTCCGCCGCCGCGCAGCTGGTCACCACCGCACGGCGCCGCATCCTCCGCCTGGCACACCACTGGCTATGGACCGACGTGATCACCAGCGCGCTCGCCCGGCTCGATGCCCTCCCGAACCCCGGCTGACCAGCAGCGTCCCGTCCCTACGAGCAGCACACCCCGGAGCGTGGAACCCGGCGCCCACCCAGCGCGACAGCCGGGCCAATCAACATGCCCGCAAACAGAAATCTCCACGCTGGACGAGCAGAAAGGGCCCGTCAGTAAGCTGACGGACCCTCACGCAAGATCGAGGTTAACGCGCGGATGTGGGAGCCGTCGACCGCCGCCCGGGAGAAGTCGAGGGCGTTTGCGTTGCGGAGCCTGGGTGCAGCCGAAGCCACACCCCGACCTCGGTCCACTCGGCCAGACGCCGCCAGCAGGTCATGCCCGAACCGAAGCCGAGTTCCTGCGGCAGATGTTCCCAGGCGATCCCTGTGTGCAGCACGAACAGGATGCCCTGGAACACCAGCCGGTCAGGATGCCGCTTGCGCCCCGGATGCCGAACTCGACGCTCAACCTTCGGCAGCAGCGGCTCGATCGCCCACAACTCGTTATCGACTTCCCACGGCTTCAGCCGAGCCACTCCGCACCCCCGGATCAACGGTCCCGGAGTGATCCAACCACCTCGAAGATCATTTCGTTAGGAGTTCTTA
>NZ_BJND01000145.1 GCF_006539505.1 Streptomyces spinoverrucosus | reverse complement strand
CATGTGGGTCATGAACCCGGACAAGCTCGCGCCGTACGTGGCCTCACTGCGGCAGGACGGCTGAGCGCCTCTCGAGAACGGTCCGCGGAGCCTGCATACGGTCCGTAAAACGCCCGGCCCGGCCCTGTTCGGCCCCCCATCGGCCGAACAGGCCGGGAATCCCCAACCAGCGGTCACGGGCGAGGTGCCCGCGGCACTCCGACGGCCCAACGCCGCACCCGAGTAGTCACATACGACACACTGCTCGAAGCTCGAGATCGAAGATGAAGCTAGTGCGTCACGTCGAGGCGGACGACCGCGCCGATCTCGACGAGCTGGTCGGGAAGCGCCAGGTCGGACACGCCCATCACGGTGCTGGTGGGCCGGTGGTCGCCGCAGTACGCGGCGTGCAGACGGGCGACCGTGTCGAAGTTCTCCCGCAGGTTCCTGACGAGGACGGTGGTCTCGACGATCTGGTCGCGGCCGGCGCCGAAGTGCTCCAGCACCCGGTCGAGGTTCTCGAGCGTCGTTCTGACCTGGAGCTCGAAGTCGCCCGCCCCGACGAAGGCCCCGGTGCTGTCGTGCGACAACTGCCCGGAGATGTAGACCGTTTCGCCGACCTGCACGGCCTGGCTGAATCCGAAGAGCGATTCCCACGGCATGCCGAAGCCGAATTCCCTGAACCGAACAGTCACAACTCTCTCCTTATAGTCGACCGAACCATCCCCGCGCGGGCGGATACGACAACCAAGACCGGCAGCGCCGCGATGGTGTGACAGCACCCCTCCCACACAGGCGGGGACGACTACGAAAGCCGGCAGTAGTCCTCCATGAGGGTCGGACGATCCTCACGCGGACGGGACGAGACGACTCCAGGACGCTGCAGTAGAACGACCAGCCCGGGAATCGTCCAAGGTCATGTTCGGCGGCGTGGTGTGACCGACACCACTCGGTGATCCGGTGACAGGCTATGCGGTGGGGCGGTCTCCGGCTCGATGTCTCGTTCGATCGGGTGACCCGTTGCCGACAGGCTTGATTGGTCGCCCCCATGGTGCGCTGTGCCCTTGGGGCCTCGGCTACCACAGCCCGAGCAGGCGTTTTGCAGCATCCGGCACATGAGTCAGGGCATGCAGGAGAACGGTGGGATCACAGCTCTCCAAGGCAGCCCCGGTGTACCCCCACGCCGCACCTATCGATCGGACACCGGCGGCTGAGGCTGCCGCGATGTCGCTGGGGCTGTCACCCACGAAACAGGCACGGTCAGGCGGCACGCCCAAGCGGTCGAGCGCAAGCTCGATGCCGGCGCCTGAGGGTTTCGGCTCCGCGTCGCCCCATCCCACCACCACGGTGAAGTACGACGAGAGCTCCTGAGGGACTATCGATGCAACCCGACTGCGGGGCTGCATGGTCACTACCCCGATCTCCGTGCCCGCGGCGGCGAGGTCCTGCAGAACCTCGACCGCACCGGGGAAGGGCGACGCGTTCCGCATGGCCACGCCCAACGCGATTTCCCACGCCATCCCGAACGCGACCTCCTCGTCGGCCACACCGAGGTGTGCCAGGAGTTCGTCGTGGCGCAGGTGGTCAAGGCCAGCAGGCAGTTCGCTCTCGGCAAGGAACTTGCCCAGCATGGCGCTGGCGACTCCGAGGACCGCCTGCCGCATGGCACGCCTGCTGTCCAGCAGGACGCCGTCGAGGTCGAAGAGAACAGCCGCCGGGGAACTACTCACTGTTTGAAACATCCACTCGCAACAAGACCGCCCGGGTACCAGACGTCCAGAGCAGACCTCTCCGGAGACGTCGATGCGCAGGTCGGCAGCAATCGAAGTACAAATGAGCCTACGACCGGCCATCCAGCCGACCGCGACCGGCCAGGTACAGATCTTCTCATGACGGACCCCACGGGCCGCCCGCGCGAATTCGGCCGACAGAGCCGCCGGGAGGAGTAGCCGGTTTGCCACCGCTTCGGTTGGCTGTCGGGACACCCCGCGTCGGCGGGGAGGATGTAGTGCTGCCGCCGGATCGGCAAGAGGCTGAAACAGTCGGCACGTGGTCACCCGGGCGAGCGTTGGCAAGCTGACTCGGCTGATCCGAATGTCACAGACCACCGCGCCGTCTGGTCTATGTGGATGGAATCGTCCGCAACCACGGAGGGTGAAGTTCCCATCATGAGCGTTGAACATTCGAAGCACGTCGAAAACCCCGGTACGACTCCGCCGCAGCCGAAGGTGGAGATCCTCGCGTCGGTCCCGAACGCGCCGATCCCCGACAATGCCGTGGCGACGACGGTGCTGATCACTCTGCCGCCCGGCAGCGCGGGTTCCCCACCGCACCGCCACTCCGGCCCCGGGTTCGGATATGTGGTAAAGGGCGAGATGATCTTCGAGCTGGAGGGTGAGCCGGAGCGCGTCATCAAGGCCGGAGAGACGTTCTGGGAGCCGGGAGGCGACGTCATCCACTATCAGGGCGCGAACAACCTACCGGACGCTGAAACCGTGTACATGGCGACGCTGCTCGGTGTGCCCGGGCAACCGGTGCTCATACCGGTGAGTGCGGAAGAGCTCGAGGAGCGTCGGAACCGCCGGGCACCTCGTCCCTGACGACTGGGTGGGGAGGCCGGCCGCGGGCCGGCCTCCCCACCTCACCGTTCCGCCCCTCACCAAGGCCGGCCTCTGGGGAGTTCGCATGAACCTGGCCGGCCGCCCTCACCGGCATGAGCAGCGTGCAACCCTCACGCGCCCCCGAAAAGGACCTTCATCCTGATCGCCGAGGCCCACGTCCGGACCGACAACCCGAGCCGGTACCTCACACACGTGTGGAGCCCCAGCGAGATGGGCGGTCACATGCGCCACCTGCCCTGCCTGTACCACGACGGCATGAAACCGCCACAGATGAGGTACGTCGGCTCATCCGGCACGCACGCGACCATCGACGTCGGCTGGGGCCGGTGCACCCTACAGGACGACCCAGCCGATCATTAGCCCGATGATTCCGCCACCGCTACTCCCAACCCAGCGGAGAAAACCTTGCCCCGTCCACAACGCCGCGCGACGCGCGGCCTCATAGCCGTCATCGCGTTGGTCGTCGCCGTCCACCTGGGCCTGGGCGGACTTCTGCTGGCTTCCGGTCCATGGAGGCATTGGGCCATCGGAACCGTCCTGGCACTGATCCTGGCGAAGGCCCTCTTTATCCTCGGCCGCCTCCTCATACGCCGCAGCAATGCCCGCAAAGCCGACTGACCACGCAACAGCCAAGACCCGCTGTCATCGTCCTGGCTGGTGTGATTACGGCGTTGGAGGCACCTGCGCGAAAACGCTCGGCCGGCACACACCAGCCGAGCGTTTCGCAGGCTCCTCACAACAGATGAACGACGTTGCTGCCACGGTCCCCTTGAACTCGCCTCGCCACAGGGGTCCTTGTGCCCGGTGCCGGAATGGTCACCCGCTCTGCGCTGAAGTGCCCACGGCCGGAGTGCGGCCGGTCGGCTCGGATTCGCCCTCCTTGAACCATGCGGGCGGGGTCATCCGCCCGGTTCCGTAGGCCATGTCGGTGTCCAGGAGATAGCCCCAGCTGGGCAGGTGGTCGTGGACCGCCCCTGTGGCGAGCGGCCAACCCTGGGCCTCGTCGCGGCGCCAGTCGGCGATCAGTTCAGCCACCACGCCGAACCATGTCCTGATGTTCACTCCGGCCTTCGAAAGGTTCGCCACGACCGCTTCGCGAACCATCTGGCCGGGTGCCTCGGCGCCGGAGGCGTCCATGACGGCGTGCACCTCGTAGCCGTCGAGGACCATGTCCAGGGACGGGAACGACAGGCATGTCGCGTCGGTGACGGCTGCGATGATGACCTTCTTGCGGCCGGTGGCTTCCAGCGCCTCGCGGAAGGCGGGCCAGCGGTAGGCGTTGATGACGCCGGGCCGGCGGATGACCTCACTGTCAGGGAAGAGCGCGGCCAGTTCGGGCACGAGGGCCCCGTTCGGACCCCAGTCGCGGCTGGTGGTGAGGATGACAGGCAGGCCCAGGGTCTTGGCGGCCCGGGCGAGCCCGAGGACGTTGTTCTTTGCCGTCTCGGGGGACATGTCGTCGATCAGCTGCATCAACCCGATCTGGTGGTCGATGAGCAGAAGGACCGCGTTCTCCGGGGACAGGGCGTCATAGGGGCCGTTGTTCGGCGTGTACGACACGGAGTACTCCTCCTCTTCGGCAATGCGATCTCAGCAATGCGCGAAATTCCACGATGTATTCTGAGTTGTTCATGAATTGGTTCTGCCGCCACGAGCTGCTGCCGCAGAATGATGCGGCTCGGACTGCGGCGAAGTGGGCTCGTAGGTCGCAGCGGGGCCTGATGAGCAGGGCCCCACAAAGGCTCACTGCTGC
>NZ_BJND01000144.1 GCF_006539505.1 Streptomyces spinoverrucosus | reverse complement strand
TTGTTGCCCTCCGCGATGACGTCGAACCAGTCCAGCGCCCAGTTGAAGTACTCCGGGCGCGGCCAGCGGAAACCCGCGTAAGCGGTGTCGTAGTCCTCGCGGTGGGCGAGCAGAAAGTCCCGGGCCGCGCGGAACTCCTCCGTCGGGTCGGTTCCTGACACGTTCAACCTCTCCTCTGCACCCGGGTATCAGGCGTCCGTCGGGACCAGGGCCACGACCGGGATGTCACGGTCCGTACGGTCCCGGAACTCGGCGAAGTTCGGGTCCTGCGCGGCCTGCAGTCGCCACAGCTCCTCGTGCTCGGCGACGGGCACGGCCTCGGGCCGGGCCTCGAACCGCCGCCCCGCCACCTCGACCACGCCGGTGCCGGCCGCCATGAGGTTCCGGTACCAGGCGGGGTGCGATTCGGCCCCGCCGTTCGCGGCGAACACGATGTGGCGCCCGTCCCGCTCCAGGTGGACCAGCGGTGTGGTGCGCGGCAGCCCGCTGCGGCGGCCGACCGTCGTGAGCAGCAGCAGCGGAATGTCGCCGAAATCGCCGACCCGGCCGCCGTTCGCCCGGAATTCCTCGATGACCCGCCGGTTGAAGGGATTGCTGTTCACCGTCTCGTCGGGGGCGCGGTGCGCGTCCCAGTTCTCCTGCGGGAGATAGAGCCGGGTCGGGGTGGCTTTCTCGTACGGCATTCCGGCGGGCATGTTGATGAGTTCCATGTGCAGACCCCAGGGTGTGGTGAAGTACACCCAGCGGTCGCCCGCGATCGGCCCGTCGGTGATGGTCTCCGGTTCGTCGAGAATCGTCACGCCCGGCACTTCCCGGAGATACTCGGCAGCCTTGTCGACGTCGTCGACGTAGAGGGCGAAGTGGTGGCCGCCCCAGTCGCTGTTGCGCGGGCGGGAGTGGTCCTGGTCGGGCGCGGTGTACTCGAAGAGCTCCAGGTTGGTGACCGGGCCCAGCCGCAGCATGGCGATCTTGGCCGAGGCGCGCGGGTGGACGCCCAGCTTGCGGGTCATCCAGTCGCCCTCGGGGTCCTCCACCGGGCCCAGGCGGTAGGCGAGTTCGGCGCCGATGACGTCGACGAAGAAGCGCACGGCCTGGTCCAGGTCGGGCACGGTGTAGGCGATGTGATGGACCGCCCGGGCTCCGGGAAGTGTGCTCAAGGTTCGCTCCGTTCAGCCTGTTGTGTCGCCCGACTCTCGGGCAGGCGCGTGGCCGGAAACAACGGCAAGTTCCGGAAGTCGGTACGACATGCCGAAGTCGCCCCAAGGGGTTGGCGTCCGGGGAGCGCGTCCTGTTGGGATGGCATGCGTCGAGAGCGCCGCTTTCCCTTCCGCTCTCGTACGCCTCGTAATTCTCTGATTCCGTCCTCGGGACGTTTCTCGAATCTCGCAATGAATGCCGGACAACGGGGGTCAAGATGGGTGAGTTGAAAAGACGCCGCTTTGTGAGCCTGGGCTCCGGGCTCGCCTTCACGGCCGCTGCCGCGGCCGGCGGTGGGCTGGCGACCGCGCCGTATGCCCGGGCCGAGGACGGCATCTCCGCCGGGACCGGCCGGGCGGCGGCGCCGAAGGTGGAGGTGACGCCCACCGACTCCCGTTACGCGGACCTGACCTCGGGCAACAACCTGCGCTGGAAGGCCAGTCCGGACAAGATCGTGCTGCCCCGGACCACCGGCGATGTGATCGCCGCGGTGCGGGAGGCGGTCGCCGGCGGCAAGCGGCTCTCCGTGTGCGGCGGGGGCCACTGCTTCGAGGACTTCGTGTTCAACGCGGACATCCGGATCAACATCAACATGTCCCTGATGAACGCGGTCACCTTCGACACCGCGATGAACGCCTTCCGCGTCGAGGGCGGCGCGACGCTGCTCGATGTGTACGAGGCGCTGTACGAGGGCTGGGGCGTGACGATCCCGGCCGGGATCTGCCACAGCGTCGGCGTCGGCGGGCATGTCACCGGCGGCGGTTACGGCAACCTCTCCCGCCAGTACGGCCTGACCGTCGACCATCTGCACGCCGTGGAGGTCGTCGTGGTGGACGCCGCCGGCACGGTGAAGAGCGTGGTCGCGGCGCGGGACTCCGCGGACGCCGCCCTGCGCGACCTGTTCTGGGCGCACACCGGCGGAGGCGGCGGCAGCTTCGGTGTCGTCACCGCCTTCTGGTTCCGCACGCCGGGCGCCACCGGCGCGCCCGCCAACCTGCTGCCGAAGGCCCCGTCCAAGATCTTCCTCACCCTGGCGGGCTGGCCGTGGGAGAAGGTCACCCAGGAGGGGTTCGCGCGGCTGGTCGACTACTGGGGCACGTGGTTGGAGAAGAACAACACCCCCGGTACGACGGCCGGTTCGCTCTACTCCTGGCTGATGCTCAACCACCGCGACAGCGGCTCGCTCGGTGCCGTGGTCCAGCTGGACGCCTCGCTGCCCGACGCGGCGAGCGTGCTCAGCGACTTCCTGGCCGGGATGGATCAGGCCCTCGGCCTGTCCTCGGCGACGACCCGGCACGACGGCGTGCTGGACTCGCAGTACACCTCGACCCGGCTGATGCCCTGGCTGCGCGGCACCAAGTACATCGGCGCGATCTCACCCACCCAGCTCGACCCCACCACCCGCGGCTCGCACAAGTCGGCGCATCTGCGCAGGCCGATGCCGCGCCGGCAGATCGACGCGATGTACACCCACCTCACCAGCACGGACAGGCCGAGCACCCTCACCGGCATCGTGCTGTCCGCGTCCGGCGGCCGGATCGCGAGCGTGTCGTCCACCGCGACGGCCGTGGCGCAGCGGGACGCGATCATGAAGGTGAACTTCGAGAGCCGCTGGTACGGCGCCGCGGACGACGCCAGGAACACCGGGTGGGTGCGCAAGGCGTTCAGCGCCGTGTACGCCGACACCGGCGGCGTGCCGGTCCCGAACGACGTGACGGACGGCTGCTACATCAACTACCCCGACGGTGACCTGGCCGACCCGGCGTACAACACGTCGTCGGTGCCGTGGCACGACCTGTACTGGAAGCAGAACTACAAGCGCCTTCAGCAGGTCAAGCGCACCTGGGACCCCGGAAACGTCTTCCGGCACAAGCAGTCCGTGCGCCTTCCGTAGACCTTCCCTTTCGCACGTCCGACACCCCCACACATCACTGGAGGCACCACATCATGCGCAACACAACTCTCGGCAAGAACGGTCCCGTAGTCGGCCGCGTAGGGCTCGGCACCATGGGCATGTCCTTCGGCTACGACCCGCACGGCTGGGACGACGACGCCTCGGTCGAGGTCATCCAGCGCGCCCTGGACCTCGGCGTCAACCTGATCGACACCGCCGACGTCTACGGCCCGTTCACCAACGAGGAGCTCGTCGGCCGCGCCCTGAAGGGCCGCCGGGACGAGGTCGTGCTGTCCACCAAGGGCGGCCTGGTCGTGGACGAGAACGGGCTGGGGCTCAACGGCCGGCCCGAGCACCTGTCGGCCGCCGTGGACGCCAGCCTGCAGCGGCTCGGCGTGGACCACATCGACCTGTACTTCCTGCACCGGGTGGACCCGGCCGTGCCCCTGGAGGAGAGCTGGGGCGCGCTCGCCGAGCAGGTCAAGGCGGGCAAGATCCGTGCGCTGGGCCTGTCGGCGGTGACCGTGGAGCAGGTGCGTGCCGCCGAGGCGGTGTACGAGGTCGCGGCCGTGGAGTCCGAGGCCTCGCTGTTCACGCGCGACGCCTTCGCGGACGTACTGCCGTACACGGTGGAGCGCGGTATCGCCTTCCTGCCCTTCTCGCCGCTCGGGCGTGGCCTGCTCACCGGTGCGTTCAGCAAGCCGGCCGACCTGCCGAAGGACGACTGGCGCAGCACGCAGCCGCGGTTCACGGAGGAGGCGTTCACGCACAACAAGGCGATCGTCGACGCCGTCGCGGCGGTGGCCGAGCGGCACGACGCGACGACCGCGCAGGTGGCGCTGGCCTGGCTGCTGACCAAGGGGGAGTACGTCGTCCCGATCCCCGGCACCAAGACGGAGCGCTACCTGGTCCAGAACGCCCAGGCAGCGGCCGTCGACCTCACCGCCCAGGACATCGCCGAACTGGACGCCCTTCCGGAGCCGATGGGCGCGCCTGAGGCCTGAGGTGCCCTCCGGGGGTTGGGCCGGCGAGGGTGGGATTCCGGAGGTCCTGGACTGAAGGGGCCCGTTCCTCGCAGGCCGCAGTCAGGGGGCGCCTGTTCCCTGATGGCCCGAACCGGCGAACACCGGATTCGGCTGCGGCCCGGCTCCTACGGGCGTCGGGCGTGGCGGAGCGGGTGGCCGGGACTGTGGACGGCGGTTCGCGAGCTGCTCGGAGATCGGGAGCTTGGAAGCGCCTGTCGTCCGCGAGGGCGGTGCGGGCGGACTGCAGGGGCTCGGGCCGCAATGGCGCGGGCTGCAGAGGTTCGGGCCGCAATGGAGCGGGCTGCAGAGGTTCGGGCCGCGAGGCTCGGACGG
>NZ_BJND01000143.1 GCF_006539505.1 Streptomyces spinoverrucosus | reverse complement strand
CCAGGAAGGCTGTCGGCTCGAGGATGTTCGTGCGGTCGGTGTTCTGCCACCGCAACCACGCTTCCTGAACGATGTCCTCGGCCTCCGCGGCGCTGCCGAGCATGCGGTACGCGATACCGAAGAGCTGCGGGCGCGCCGCGAGGAACTCCCTCGTCGCCTGCTCAAGGGAGTCGCCGTCATCCCCAGCGTGCATGGTCGTCCCTTCCGGACCCGGGGCCACCATGCTACAAGCCGCCGTCGCCTCGGCTCCGAAAACGGAACCGGGGCCAGCGTGCGCACGCGGAGTGACGTCACAGAGCCATGGTGCTCTCGGTCAGCACGGCGAGGACCAAGATCCCGCAGGCGCAGCCAGGGCGCTGTCACAGATCCAGGCGCCATCCGGTCATCTGGCGAAAAGGCGTAAATCAAGTCAGATCTACTTCTTTTTTATCAGCGTATCGGCTTCCCGCACCTATACCGCCCTCTGTCCGCCAACCCGAGGGGAGCAGGTCGATGATGACCAGCACCGCCCACATGGCACTCAGCAAGCAACTCAATACGCATGAGATATCCGATTCGGCCATCGCGATGCTCGACGAGGAAGGGACGGTGGTTGCCTGGACCCAGGCCGCTGAGCGGGTCATCGGCTACTCCGCCAGGGACGTGGTGGGCCGATCTGTCGAGGTCGCCCTGCCATGCCCCGAGGCGCCGACGGTATTGGCGTTCGTCGAGCAGCACCGTGCCCGGAACGGCTGGTCGGGCACGACGACGGTGCGTCACCGGAACGGACGGATGCTCGATGTCGGCCTGCGTATCTCGATCTTGCGCGGGCAGGACGGATCAGTTCGGTGGCTCCTGTCCATGAGCGACGCCGGAACGATGCGGGGGGATGCGGTGAACGGTCCGGATTCCGAGTCGCCTCCTACCCGCGCGCCCATCGGCATCGCCGTTCGTGACCTGCGGATGCGTTGCACCTGGGCGAACGACACGATGGAGAGCCACGACGGCATTCCCCTGGAGCGACGCTTCGGACGCCGATTCACCGACGTGCTGCCCGGTGCCAAGGCCGAAGCGCTCGAAGCGGTGATGCGACAGGTACTGGCGAGCGGCACCACCAGGGTCCACGAGTACCAGACATGGCTGGCGACGGGTCCGCGCCAGGGACATACGATGCGAGCTTCGTTCTTCTGTCTTCAGGGTGCCGACGGCCGGGCGCTTGGGCTGTGCACCATCAGCGTCGATGTCACCGAGAGCCGGCGGACGCGCGAGCGCCTCGCCGTCCTCAGCCAGGCCAGTACGCGCCTCGGCAGGAGCCTGGACGTGATGCAGACCGGTCAGGAACTGGCCGACCTTGCCGTGCCCCTGTTCGCCGACTATGTCGCCGTGGACCTGGAGCAGTCCGTTCCGTTCGGCGAGGGCCCCCCGGTCCGCATCGGCGCGACGGGCGAGCGCCTTCCCGTGTTCCGACGTGCCGGTCTGGCCTCGATCCGCCAAGGCGTCCCCGAATCCCCGTGGCTGCGCGGCGAGCCGATCCGCGTGCCGCCCGGCTCGCCCATGACCGACATCCTCGGCACCGGGAGGTCCCACCTGGAGCCGATCCTGGACACCGCACCGGGCACATGGATCGACCGGCATCCGGAACTGGCGCGGAAGGCCCATGAGAACGGCATGCACTCGCTGATGGTCGTCCCCATCCGTGCGCGGCGCACCCTGCTGGGCACGGTGGTGTTCATCCGCACCCAGGACCCGGTCCCGTTCCAGGAGGCCGATCTGCTCCTGGCCGAGGAACTCGTCGGCCGCTTCGCGCAGTCGTTGGACAATGCTCGCCAGTACGTGCGTGAGCAGACCGCGGCCCTCGCGCTCCAGCGCAACCTGCTTCCGCACCGTTTGAGGGGCGGCGTGGCGGTGGAGGCGGCCTCGCGCTACCAGCCCGCTGACATCGACCGCGGCGTCGGGGGCGACTGGTTCGATGTCATCCCGCTGTCCGGTGCCCGGGTGGCCCTCGTCGTCGGCGATGTGGTCGGACACGGCATCAACGCCGCCGCGACCATGGGCAGGCTCCGTACCGCGATCCACACGCTCGCCGACATGGAACTGCCCCCCGACGAACTGCTGACCCGTCTCGACGACACGGTCCAGCGGTTGGCGGAAGAAGACGGCGAGGCCTCGGACCAGGCTCTCATGGCGGTGGGTGCCACGTGTCTGTACGCGGTCTACGACCCGGTCACCCGGAAGTGCACGATGGCAGGGGCCGGCCACCCTCCGCCCGCGATCGTCGACCCGCAGGGCCGGGTGACCTTCCCCGATCTTCCCACCGGAAGGCCACTCGGCATCGGGGTCGGGATGCCGTTCGAGGCCGTGGAGCTGGAGCTGGCCGCGGGGAGTCTCCTGGCCCTGTACACCGACGGTCTGATCGAGACCCGCGACCATGACATCGAGGAGAACATGCGCCGCCTGGGCACCGCCCTCGCGCAACCGGGGCGGTCCCTGGAAGATCTCTGCACCGGCGTGATGGAGAACTTCCTGAGTCAGGCACCATACGACGACGCGACCCTGCTCCTCGTCCGCACCCGCTCGCTCAGCCCGGCACACGTCGCGTCCTGGACACTGGCGAACGACCGGACCGCTGTCCGCCACGCCCGGCATCTGACCGCCTCTCAGCTGACCGAATGGGGCCTGGAAAGCGTCGAGGACTCCACGAAGCTGATCGTCAGCGAACTGGTCACCAACGCCGTCCGCCACAGCACCGGGCCCATCCGTCTGCGTCTGATCCGGCACCAGGTCCTGAGCTGTGAAGTCTCCGACACCGACGTCTGCTTTCCACGTCCGCGCAGCGCCCGCACCGCCGACGAGAACGGCCGCGGCCTCTTCCTGGTCTCCCAGCTGTCCCGCCGATGGGGCTCCCGCCGGATACCTGACGGCAAGGTCGTCTGGGCCGAAGTGGCCCTGGCGACCGCACCGTCACCCGCACGTGTCCTCGGCACGCCTCCCGCGTCGGAGAGAACGGACCAGGCCTCCCCATCCCGACCATCCGGCATGTACGGATCCGCGGCTCCGCCCGCTCCTGGCGGGTCGGCTCGGGCTGCAGCCGCGTAGGTGCGTCACGCGGACGGCACTACGGCGCTGCTGCGCACCGGGTGCTTGCTCATGACGGAGACCCGGTTGAAGGCGTTCATCGTGATGGCCACCCAGATCACGGCGGAGATCTCGTCGTCCGACAGCGCAGAGCGAGCGAGGTCGTAGGCGGCGCTCTGCGCGTCCGCGTCCTCGGGACGGGTGGTGGCCTCGGCCAGCGCCAGCGCCGCCCGCTCGCGCGGGGTGAAGAGCTCGGTGTCGCGCCAGGCCGGCAGCACGCCCAGGCGCTGGGTGGTCTCGCCCGCCCGCAGAGCGGATCTGGTGTGCAGGTTGAGACAGAACGCGCAGGTGTTGAGCTGGGAGACCCGGATGTTGATCAGCTCGACGAGGAGGCGGTCAAGACCCGCCGCGGCCGCGACGCCGCGCACTGCTTCCGCCGTGGCGGTCAGCGCGCGATAGGCGTCGGGGCTCTGCTTGTCGACGAACACCCGTCGGTGGGTGGCCGTCGCTGTCGTCTGGGTCACGTGAGTTCCTTCATGGCGCGATCTCTTGTGGTCCGTCCTATTATCGAGCCGTGAATGTTGAAAGTGAAACTTTCTTTCTCTGGGGAGGCAGTGTTCGGTGAGCACGACAGAGGCGCATCCCGGCGAGTCGGCCGGCGGTGCGGAGACCGCCGTACCTCCCTCGGGCATCGAGATCCTCACCCCGCGGGACGTGCCGCTTGGCGGCCCCCGGGCCATGCGCGTGCGCCGCACACTACCCCAGCGGGCTCGTACGCTCATCGGTGCCTGGTGCTTCGCCGACCACTACGGTCCCGACGACATCACCGAGACTGGCGGCATGGACGTCGCTCCCCACCCCCACACCGGTCTGCAGACGGTGAGCTGGCTGTTCAGCGGTGAGATCGAGCACCGCGACAGCCTGGGGAGCCACGCCTTCGTCCGGCCCGGCGAACTGAACCTCATGACGGGAGGCTTCGGCATCAGCCACTCCGAAGTCTCCACGCCGAGCACCACGGTGCTGCACGGGGTGCAGCTGTGGGTGGCGCTGCCCGGGGAACACCGCCACACGGACAGAGACTTCCAGCACCACGTCCCCTCCGCCGTGCCGCTGGAGGGCGGCGAGGCCCGCGTCTTCCTGGGGACGCTCGCCGGCGACACCTCGCCGGTCCGCACCTTCACGCCGCTGCTCGGGGCGGAACTCTCCGTGGACCCGGGCGCAAGGATCACCCTCGACGTCGACGCCGGACACGAACACGGCCTCCTCGTCGACCGTGGCGACATCCTCTTCGAAGGAGCGGCGCTGAAGCCGGCCGAACTGGGCTACGCGGCCCCCGGGCGCTCCGCCGTCACCGTGACGAACCGGGGGCCCGAGCCGGCCCGGCTCGTACTCCTCGGCGGGCC
>NZ_BJND01000142.1 GCF_006539505.1 Streptomyces spinoverrucosus | reverse complement strand
GCAGAGCGATACTCGGGGGTTCGGAAACAGGCTCTGAACTTGTCGTTTAACCCCATCAAGGAGTGACGTAGTCGCCCCAGCCAAAAGTGACAACGTAAGCCCGTCGAACGGCTTCTCCGCCGCGTCCGCCCCTGATACGGATGACGGCCAGCGCGAGGATGAACCAGGCGGTGAAGCACCCCGCGACGATCAAAGTCCAGCGAAGGCCGGAGAAACTGGCAATGACGACCAGAGCAATGACCGTGACGACCAGTCCGATGTGGCCGCCGCCGATATCCGTGCTGGACCTGCTGCCGCCTGTCATGAGAGTCCCCCCGAAGATGACGCTGTGCGTCAGAGCAGGCTACGGGGCTCTGCCAGCGGTGTCAGTGCCGTTCCCGCGACGGGGTTTGGTGCCGACTTTGTGGTGGGTGGGCTGGCTGAACGCCTCGCCGGTGGCGAGGACTCTGCCCACGGCGTGACGGGTGGCCCGGCGGCGGTTCTTCGAGCCCGGTGGCCGGCCTGGGCCGGGCCGGGATGGTTTCGGTGCACCGGCTGGGGAACCGGTCTTCGCGTGCAGGTTTCTGAACCCTCTGCGGACGCGGGAGGGTGTCAGTTTGTTCGGCTCGGCTGGCTTCTCCCAGGGCCGGCGGAGATCTCTTGCAAGTGGGCGGGCGAGGCGGAGCTGGGTATAGGCGGCGATCACCGGCCAGGTCCACCGGTCGGCCGCTTCTGAGCTGCGAAGCCGGGGTTTGGTCCAGCCGAGTGTCTGCTTGAACAGGCGAAACGTGTGCTCCACGTCGAAGCGTCGCAGGAAGGACTGCCAGCAGCGGTCGACGTCCGCTTCGTTGGCGCCGGTGCCCGACCACCACAGCCATACCGGCTTGTTCACCCCACCGCTTGGCAGCTTCTCCACGACCAGGCGGATGACGGTGCCCGCGATGATCGGCAGCGGCCCGTCGTGGTCAAGCCCTGCGGCCCGACGGGTCAGCCGGGGGTGCAACCGGTCCCATGCCTGCGCGGTCGCCTTCCCATAGAGCCGGGTGTCCGTCGTCGTCACGGCCTGCTCCGTACCCCAGGTCGCGGAATCGCCGAAGACGAACTCGCCGCCATGCTTGGGCGGCCGGCCGCCCTTTGGGTTGGCCAGGCCAAACTCTTCGCGGAAGGGTGCAGGACGCCGCATCACCCGACCTCCGGGTCACCCGGCTCCCACTGGCCCGCAGCGACGAGTAGTTCGACGATTTCGCGGATCTGGATGTGGTGACCGCGGCGACGTCGGCGCCGGGCTCCAGGCGAACCGCGTCCAGCACCGCTGTCCAGGACGTGCGGCCGGCCTCCAGCGCAGCCACCACCGAGTACGGCCAGCCGGGCACCATCTGATGCTTGCCCTCACCCCGGCCGAAGGTGTGACAAAAGGCCCGGTCAGCACACGTGTTGGCGTCGGGTCGCAGCCACGGCGAGACATCCACCGCCAGCACGAGCCGGCCGTCCGCCGCCCTCGGCAGCGGCACCCAAGCCAGGGCACGACGCAGCCGGGCGACATCGATCCGGCCCTGGTTGAGTCCGCGGTACAGAGTTCCGTGACCACGGCGGTGTTCAGGCGCGAGCGCGAGATCGACCAGCGTTCGCACCGGCCCATCCGTGCACAACAACGCGTCGCACAACTCGAACAACGCGTCGCCCCGTGCGGTCAGACACGCGTACAGCTCCGACCGGAAGTGTGACACTTCCGCCAACGCATCCCGCAGGACGCCTTGATGCTCCAGACTCACGACCACGGCCTTCGCGCTGATTCACTCTGTGACGGAGCACAGGATCAGACGGAGGCCGCCTACGGGTCCGCTGAACTGCGAAAAGGCTGATCAAGTTCGAGCCGCGTTCGACATCGGACCATAAATGACAAGCTGATACGGACGTGAATGTGCTCACCAGTTCGTGGGCGAGTCGTGCCCCGCGTACTGCATCCTCCGGCGGAACTTCCTGCGACGTGGCTCAACCGGGCCTCAGACCCGGCAGCAGTGTCGGATTCAGGGGAAGGATTCTGCGTCACATCGGGCTCTCTGAACTTCGTGCCCGGTCAACGACCCGCCCGTGCGGGGAGCCCGGTCAGGCAGCCGGCTGGAGGAGGAGTGCGCGGATGTCGTGCGGAAGTTGCTCCAGTGCCGACTCCAGCTGCCCGGGCGAGACGTGTTCGCGTACGACCGCGGTGACCGCGGGAACGATCCGGGGCACGTCCTCGGCGGAGACCTTCGCTTCCTGGACGAAGCGGTTCACATAGCCTTCGCGGTCGAACTTGATCGGTACGGCGCTCGAGTCCCAGCCGTCGTAGTAGGCGCCCCACAACAGCTCGGGGAGCTGCGCGGCGAAGTGGGCGGCCACGCCGACGGTGACCCGGTCGCGGAGCGTGCGCAGCACCCGGTGGGCGAGGTGGTGGTCCTCGGTTCCCAGGGCTTCGGGCACCGCTTTCAGCCAGATGTTGGCGGTGTGGATGGCGTGCTCGAAGTCGGGTGGATGTGTGGGTGGCTCTATCAGTGAGTTCCGGTTCTGGCATAGGCCTTGGGGAGCGGTGGCGGAGGGTTACCGTGGTGTTCGATTGCGAGGGTCGGTTTTACGTGAGCCGCGCGCACGGTGCCGCATTCTGTTCATCGCTCCGTTTCGTCTGGCGCTGGGGGTGTTTGACGCTCGACGACTCGACAAGAAAACGTGGAAAGGGGTCCATCCTTGCGGCAACGGCCGTCCGGCCCCTTATTGGGTGCCTTTTGAGCATCTGCCGTCGGACACCTTAGTGATGAGTCGGAGCCAAGTCGATCCCCAGATCGAAAGAATCGAAAACGTGCCGGATTCAGGTCGGTATTTCTCGAATACTCCGCTTGATCCTGCATGTCCAACCCGTCGCCGTAGCCACGAACTGTCGCAGGCTGGAGGGGGGTTGGGGCAGTCGTGCGGTCGGCCGCCAGGGCGCGTCGCGGATCGCGGATCGGCTGGAAGGTGAGTCCATCTCTGCTTTATTGCGCTGTACTCACGCTGCGCAATGGAGTCGAGTAAATTCTCTGTCGGCTACTTGTCGGTAGTCGAGGCTCGTAGACTTGGAAGCGCTGTCGCGGTCTTCGCCTTTCTGAATGAACGAGTCTCGGTAAAGCCGTTAATTCCTGCCGTCGCGCCGGGATCGGGTACGCGAAATGTATGCGGAACTGCGCATTCGAAGTCCGCGGGGTGGACCGGAGTCTGTACCGCGCCCGAACGCGCCGCCTTCAGGCGCCCTTCTCCTTCGCATATCGGGCATATCGCTCAGGGTATTGCCCTTCCCTCCCTGCTCTGCGTAAGGTCACGCCGTTCGTCGAATCGATTCGACGAATTCGACGAGCCCGAGCAGCCCGAGGAGCCCGACGGCCCACGGCGGGCGGATGGAGGCGGGAATGACCACGATCAAGGACGTCGCCGAGCGGGCAGGTGTCGCGCCGAGCACCGTTTCCTACGTCCTGAGTGGGTCGCGCAAGATCTCCGAGGACACCCGGCGCGCGGTGCAGGCCGCGATCGACGAGCTGGGATACCACCCGCGTGCGAGCGCCCGGACGCTGCGCAGCGCACGCACCCGGGTGCTCGCACTGGCCGCGCCGCGTGTGCCGGGGGCGTACCGGGCGATCGACGGGCGGTTCGCGATCGACGTCACCGACGCCGCCCGCGGGCACGGCTACGACGTGCTGCTGATGACCGACAGCGACGGCGTCGGCGGGCTGCGCCGGGTGGCCTGCAGCGGGCTCGCGGACGCCGCGGTGCTGATGGCGGTCGAGGACCGTGACCCCCGTGTCGAGGTCCTCGGCGAACTGGGCTTCCCAGCGGCACTGCTCGGTCGCGACGATCACGCGCAGCTGCCCTGGACCGACCTCGACTGGGATGCCGCCGTCGCCCTCGCCGTGCGCGAGACCGCCGCGGCCGGGCACCGGCGGATCCTCTTCCTGTCGTCGGCCGAGCACGAGGTCGCCGCACGCCGCGGTTATGCGCTGCACGGCCTGGACGGCGCCCGGCGCGCGACCGCCGAGACCGGGGCCGAGGTGCGGGTGGTCCCGTCCCACCGCGACCCGGACGTCCTCGCCCGGCGGCTGCGCGAGGCACTGACGGCGCGTCCTGCCCCGACCGCGCTGGTCGTCCAGCACCTGATCCTCCTGCCCCGGCTGCTGGACGCGGTGGCGACGGCCGGGCTGCGGGTCCCTGACGATCTGACGGTCGTGCTCGTCGGCAGCCTCCCGGACGAGCTGGGCATCCGGCATCTGCCGCGGATCGACCTGCCCGTGGCGGAGATGTCGACGGCCGTGGCCCGGCTCGCCATCGACGCGATCGACCCCGGCTCCGACGCCCGGCCACCGTCCGGGCCGCCGCACCACCTGATCCAGCCGCGGATGGCCGGTCCCGCCATCGCCCCGCCGTCATTGGGCTGACCACACCACCGCATGTCCAGAGCTGCACATGTAACGGAGAGCGAACTATGCCGTCCATAGCAGGACGCATCAGAAAAACCGAAACAACCAGAACAACCGAAACAACCAGAACAACCGGAAAAACAGCCGGGGTGAAACGTGCTCGTGTTCCTGCACTTGCTGCGGCC
>NZ_BJND01000141.1 GCF_006539505.1 Streptomyces spinoverrucosus | reverse complement strand
ACCGGCCGGCGCCGCATCATCCGCCTCGCCCACCACTGGCCCTGGACCCGCGAGATCACAGACGCCCTCGAACGGCTCGCACTCCTGCCGAACCCCGGCTGACCAGCAAACTTGCCCGTCCCTACGAGAAGAAGATCCAACCCGGAGCAGTGGAACCCGGCGTCCACCCGAGACGACACCCGGCCCTCTTGCCTGCCCGCCCCCGGCCACCGACAACGAAATGAGCCACCGACTCCGTCGGCGGCCCATCGCGAAAGATCGAGGTTAGACCTGAAGATCCCGAAGGTGCGGAGCGGGTCATTCTTCCCGTCGCTGCTGGAACGACGACGGCGGATCAACCGGGCGTTGTTCGCCGTGGTGATGGAGGCATACGTGCACGGTGTCTCGACCCGCTCGGTCGACGACCTGGTCAAAGCACTCGGTGCGGACAGCGGGATCTCCAAGTCCGAGGTCTCCCGCATCTGCGGTGAGCTGGACGAGGAACTGACCGCGTTCAAGGAGCGGCCGCTGGACCACACCGTCTTCCCCTACGTCTTCCTGGACGCCACCTACTGCAAGGCGAGGATCAACCACCGGATCGCATCGCAGGCCGTGGTCATCGCGACCGGGATCTCCGCCACCGGGCACCGCGAGATCCTCGGGCTGATGGTCGGCGACAGTGAGTCGAAGCCGTTTTGGACGAAGTGCTGGCCGAACTCCACGACGAGTGGCAGGTCTTCGACCGCCGCTACCTGTCCGAAGCCTCCATGGCCGAACTCTTCACCACCAAGCCAACCGAACCCGAACCACAGATCACCCCACAACCGGAACCGAAACAGCTGCCGTGACTACACCACCCCGCGGGACATGACCTCTCGCGGTGCGGCCCATACGCATCGAACGCTGGTCGCCCAGGCGTCCCTGGGTGACCAGCGTTCGACTCGACTAACGGCATACTACTCGGGTGCAAGTAGAGGATCGCCGCTGCCGTTTTGGAGGAGCCGCCACTGCTGCGCAGTTCCGCCAGTACAGTCCGCTATCGTCAGGTGAGTCCCGTTTGCTGTTGACCCTCCAGAGGGCTGAAGGCACTTTTCGCCCCACACACTCTTGATTCGCTGAAGGGAATTACTCAGGCTCTCAATTTTCCAGAGCTGATTGTCACCCAGGTGACAAGACCACTGGATCACTCGAGTTTTGTCTTGGGCGTGAACGTCCAGGCACTTACCGCTTTCGACGGAGGCGATGGCGTACTGGTCGTCACCCCGGCTGACGAGCTCCCACTTCTGCTTGTTCTCGTTGAGCTTGCTGTAAATCTGGGCCTGCGCCCCGTCTTCATGTGAGCCATTCGCAATTTCGGCTACCTTGCCGCTCGATCCCTCGAGGTTGTAATGGCAGGCCACAAAGCCCGGGCGCCACTCGCCGTCAGCGAGGCCACTTGACAAGAGGACCGGCGTCGTCGTCTTCAGCAGGGTCGTGTCCGCTGCCGGGTAGGAAAACCAACTAGCCATAGCTCCATCAATCGTGGCGCCTTCACGCTCCATCCACCACAAAGTGGGCGGGAGGTACTTTCCGACCATCCATCCCGAGCTAACCATGAGTCGGGGCTGAAACTCCCACCATCCGATTTTGCCGGGCGGAACGTTAACGGTTTGGGTGTCTGTCACCGTTGTGGCAGACCCCCATTGCGTATTCTGGTCCCACGTACGGCTATAACCGATTGCCGCCGAAAAAACCTTGGCAAGGCCGGAAGTTACATTCACCGATTTACCATTCCCCACACTGAAAGAGGAATTCACAGCATGGGAAGACGACTTCGCCATAGGAATGGGCCCAGCGTCGTTCTTTTCGCAGTTATTTGTTGTGGCGCCCACCCGCGTCCACTCGCCATCGATCGGAAGCTCGCCCGCAATTTTGAAGAAGCATTGAGAAATCATCATGCTGGCAGCGGGCGGGTATTCGATGTTCTTGCAGTCTTCCACGACATTGGGTGTACCTGCGGGAATGGGTGGCCAGAATGCTTCTCCGGGCTCACAGAGAACTCCGAGGACCGCTTTCTTGGTCACAGTTCCTCGGTTTTCGATGGTGAAATCAGTACGGTAGTAGCCGTTCTTACCGTCCGGAGCATAGGGGCGCTTATGGTCACTCTTGGTCTGTATCTTCGTGACCGAAAAGTCGTCATGCTTTACCTGGAACGCGTACACATTGTTTCCAAGTTCCACAGTGCCGGGGGAACCATTCGCGCCAAGGCCATTCTTAAAGCGCACCACGTCGTCCCCTTGACAATCGACGAAGTGTGTCGCCGTCCCAGGAGGAACGTCTTGTTCCTTCACGCTCCAGTACAGCGGACGGTCCGAGCCTGCATTGTTCGCCTTGAACACGAAGTGCTGAGTCGCCGTCAAGGACATCGGACTCTGCGTCAGACCGCCACCCTTAGTGTCGGTACTGGAGAGAGCGAGACCGCTCGCTGCGTTGGTGATGTAATACGTACCAAGGTAGCGGTCCACTCCGTGATGAAAGTCCCTGATGGAAGCTTGGTTTATCTTCCAACGCTGGCCTTTCGTATCGTTACAGGCGTTCACAACGACCTTGGTACCTGTGGCAGTGGAGGTGGCATCCAGGCATCTCTTCTGGGCCACATCACTGATCCTGTAGAGAGCGGTGCTGGGGAGGCCTTCTGGGTTCGCCCTCTCTGTGACAAACCACTCCTGCTTCCGATCGCGATGCGAGGGTGGCAGGGCTATGGCCTGGTAGCCCTCAGCCGTGTCGGAGTCTTGTGTCACTGCAAGACCTGCGGATGATGCCGTGGTGATGACGTACACGCCGCCGTGGGCTGGCTTATCCGCCAAAGCAACGTCAGCCACACTGACCTGCAGCAGCGTGGCACCGACTCCCACGGCTGTTATGAGCGCCCACGAACGTCGCCACTGGTTCGAAGGGCGGTGACGCGATCCACCCGCTTCCGCGCGGAGGAGTGACCCTCCCCTCCACCCCGCCCGTGAATGAAAGCTCGATCTGTCCTGTCGAAACTGACGCACTTCTGCCTCATCTCACCGCCAGCTTGGCGCGATTAGAGATTAGAGAGTCGGGGACAGTCTGAGGATCTTCCAGGAAGGCACCGAACACCATAGGGACTGTCCCTAGGTTCGACAACGGGGGGTCCGTCAAACGAACGGGTCTGGCCCGTGGTCGGTGGTAACGACGGGTAGCCGTCAGGGGAGGAGGATGCGGTGGCGGAGGAGGTCGAATCCGGCGCGTCCGTGCATCTGTCTCATGATCCTCTTGGTGCGGGTGTTGACGCCTTCGGTGCGGCCGTTGTGGTAGGGCAAGGTGAGGCCGGCGTCCACGGCGGGCCGGTCGATTTCGAGGCCGTTGGTGAGACTGCGCATGTGGGGCAGGTCGACGGCGCGGGCGGCCGTGATCCACTCGGTGAGTTTCAGGTCGTTGCCCTGGGCCGGTTTCAGCAGGGTGGCGAAGTCGCGTACGAGGTCGGCGAGTGCGGTCATCTCCGGGCAGGCCGTGGCGATCTTCCCTAGCCTCCCCGTTTCGCTTGGGATGGTTGAGCTGGGGCTGATGGCGGTGGACCGGTGTTTTCGGTAGCTGGTCGGCAGGCGGGCAGGGCCGGGGCCCGACGCTCGGGCCGGGTGCTCCAGGGGTTCCTCGGTCGTGGGTGGGTAGGGAACGGTGCTGCAGGTCAGGTGGCCGGTCGCGGCAGTGCCATGAGGCGGGTGAAGGCGTTGACGAGTTCGTGCCGCCAGGGCCAGGTAGCGGCGATCCGTAGACGTGTCGACGACCGCGTAATTCCCCAGCTGCGGCGCCGCTTTCCCCAGGCAAGCGTTCGAACGCGCGGCGAGGTTGAGGGCGGCCCGCCCGCCCGGGCAGTGTCGCGGGTCCTGGCGGTCGGTCAAGGACGCCTTCGGCGCCGCTACCGCGGTGAGCTGCGCTAATCCTTGACAGCCCACCACCACCCACAAGATCCGGCAGCTGTCGGGCGGGCCAGGGACGAGCGGCGTCCCCCCTGGTCGCGCAGGCGCAGGGCCGGGATCCCCATGGGGAATTCTCTGGCGCCGCAGCTGGGGAATATCGCCGTCGTTCACAGACGGAAGCGGCGGCCGCCGCGAGTGATGCGGGCGGCGGCGTGCAGGAGCCGGTAGCGGAGCTTCTTCGGCTCGGCGGTGACCAACTCGCCTTCCAGCAGCAGGGTCTGGGTCCAGGCGAGCAGGTCGGCGGCAGTCAGCGCGAGTTCGAGCCACGCTTGGTTGAGGGCGAAATGGCGGGAGGGGAAGCGGCTGAAGCCGGTGGTCTTGCCGCAGCGGATGCGGTCCTCGACGTGTGCGTGTGCGCGATGGCGGACCTCCAGGTGCTGCAGGGAGCCTTCGCCGTAGGGGGTGTCGGTCAGGAAGACCTGGTGGCGCATGCCTTCGTCGAGGTCGAACAGTGACAGCTGGGCGCCGGGGTGCGGGCGCTCGCGGCGGACGATGATCCGGGTGCCGTCGGGGTAGCCGTCCAGGTCGACCATGCCGGTCAGCTCGGCGACCTCGGCGCCTTCGCGCAGGGTGCCGTCTTGTTCCAGCGCGGGGTGCCAGACCTGCTCGGGCAGGGCGCGGATCGCGCGGCGGACCGGCTCGGTGACGGGGTGTCCGACCGAGAAGAGGTGTGGATTTCCCCGGGTGC
>NZ_BJND01000140.1 GCF_006539505.1 Streptomyces spinoverrucosus | reverse complement strand
GGTCTCGCCGACCGTCGTGCACAGCACCTTGATCACCCAGAAGTACACGGTGACTTCGGGAACCTTGTTCCAGCGCAGACCGTTGCCACGAGCAGCGGCCGCGGAGCCGGGGGCTGCGGGTATCTCGGACGTCTCAGAGGTCTCGTATGACATGAGGCCGACCGTGCCACCGGCTGCCTGAACGCATCCTGACTGCCGCATCGTGAACATCGGGCGCCGTAAGCGCCGCCACACCACCGCGCCCAGGCCCTGTTCCGCCGCTCCAACTGGTCGCGGGCGAGGCGCTCGCCGTCGTCCGGCAGTTCCCGGCAGGGAATCCCCGGCGCGGGCCCTGGCGGCGAACTGGGACTTCGGTTCGCCGCTCATCGCGACTTGTCGCTCTTGACCTGGAGCGTGGCCCCTTCGGCAGAGACGTCGTACGCGGCGAGGTCGCCGCCGTTGCTGGGCGAACCGGATCCGACCGTCCACCACCTCCAGGTCACCGGGAGCCGCGCCAACCGGGTAACTCGCGGTCTGGGTGTACGTCACCGTCTCCACAGAGACGATCCGGTTGCTGTTCTTCACGGCCGCGTACACCCGACCGGAGTCGGCGGACAGCGCCAGGCCGATCACGCCGAAGATCCCGGTCGGCGTCGCCTTCACAGGACGACCGCGAGTGCCGTCGCGATCGAGATGCCGCGCCTGCGCACAGTGATGTGACCCCACAGAAGAAGCCCGGTGCTCAGGGCGGAAATGAACAGGCCGCGCGCCCTCCTCGCACGGATGTTGTGTCCGCAAACCTGTGTACGGGCTGTATCCGGAGGGGTAGGTTCTGTCCGCCACCCCCACATGATCGGGCAGCGCCCGGTGAACCGGCCGCCCACAAGGCGTGCCCGGGACAGCCGACGTGCCTCCTGGCGAGTAGGAGTTCATGTGGTTGGTTCATGCCGTCGATCGGATGGTTCATCCCGACGTTCCGGCAGACGCGGGCTGATCGCCTGCGCCGTGGTAATGGCCGCTGTCGTGGCCGGGGGCGGGTCGATGCCCGGTGCCTCGGCGCCGACCGCCGCGGCGGCGGAGGGCTTCCGCCCGCAACTGGTGACGGTGAGCACCCCGACCCGTGCCGACAAGGATCGCCTCGTCGCGCTCGGCCTCGATCTGACCGAGCACGCCGGACACGACTATGTCGAGGTCGTCCTGCACCGTGCGGCCGACGAGCTGGCGCTGGCCGGGGCGGGCTTCGACTGGCGGGTCCGAATACCGGACCTGCTGCAACGCGAGTCCGACGTCAACGCCGAGAACCGCGCCTACGCCGCCGCCACCGCGGTCTCGCCCCTGCCTTCGGGACGGGACGCCTACCGCGGACTCGGCGACTACCACGCCGACATGGACCGCCTGGTCGAAGAACATCCGGGGCTTGTCAGGAGGTTGACCCTTCCGCGTAGGAGTCTTGAGGGCAAGTCCGTGTACGCGGTGGAGATCGCGCACGACGTGGACGCCCCCGAGGACGGCCGGCCCGTCTTCCTGATGATGGGGCTGCACCACGCCCGTGAATGGCCCTCCGGCGAGCACGCCATCGAGTTCGCCTTCGACCTGGCACGCCACTACGGCAGTGACGAGCGCATCACCTCCCTGCTGAAGAAGGCACGGGTGATCGTCGTGCCCGTGGTCAACGTCGACGGCTTCGAGAAGTCCTTCAACGACGGTCGACTGGTCGACCTGCGCGGCATCGACGAGGGTGGCACCGGGTCCATCCTGGCCACGCCCGGCAACGCGTACAAGCGCAAGAACTGCCGTATGGCCGACGGGCTGGCCCCGCTGGCGAACGAGTGCGCCCTCGCGAGCAGCCCCGGCGGCTTCGGCGCAGGGGTCGACCTCAACCGCAACTACGGCGGTTTCTGGGGCGGTCCGGGCGCGGCGGCGGAGCCGGTGCAGGCCACCTACCGCGGAGCAGCACCCTTCTCCGAGCCGGAGACGCGGAACATCCGTGAGCTGATCAGCGGGCGGCAGGTCACCGGGCTCATCACCAACCACACCTTCTCGAATCTGGTGCTGCGCCCGAACGGCGTCGCGCCCGACACCACCGGTCCCGACGGACTGCCTCTCGGCGACCCGCCGGACGAGGCGGCGATGAAGGAGCTCGGTGACCGGATGGCGGCGCAGAACGGCTACACCAGCCAGCACAGCTGGCAGTTGTACGACACCACGGGGACGACCGAGGACTGGTCGTACAACGCGACCGGCGGCTACGGCTACACCTTCGAGATCGGCCCGGACGAGTTCCACCCGCCGTTCCCGGAGGTCGTCGACGAATACCTCGGCGCGGGCGAGTACGCGGGCAAGGGCAACCGTGAGGCGTTCCTGCTCGCGTTGGAGAACGCCGTCGATCCGGCGGCGCACTCGGTCATCACCGGCAGGGCGCCCGCCGGAGCCACGCTGCGGCTGAAGAAGACGTTCGCCACGCCCACCTGGTCCGGCGCCATCGCGGACACTCTCGACACCACCATGACCGTCGGCGCGGGCGGCGGCTACACCTGGCACGTCAATCCCTCCACCCGGCCCGTCGTCAAGGCGCGCCAGATCCGGGTGGTCGGCTCCGAGCCGCTGAAGCGGCAGACGTACACGGGCACGACGCTGCCCGCGCAGCCCACGGAGCGGGAGTTCACCGTCGACCGGGCCGCTGACCTCCTGGAGGTGAAGCTCGACTGGCCCACCCCGGATGATCTCGACCTGTACGTGCTGCGCAGGAACGCCGACGGCAGCCTCACCGAGGTCGGACGGTCCACCGGGTCGGTCGGCGAGAAGGAGCGCGTGCTCCTCGATTCCCCCGCGCAGGGCGACTACGTGCTGCGGGTGGAGAACTGGGCGTCCGCGGCGCCGAGCTGGGAGCTCACCGCCTCCCTCTACGACGCCACCACCGAAGAGATCGGCGGGCTCGTCGAGAACTGGACGCTCACCTGCGAGAAGAACGGGAAGGTCCTGCAGCAGCTGCCCGTCGTGGTCGACCGCGGCCAGCGCGTCAAGGCCGATCTGAAGACCTGCGCGCAGAAGTGGAGCCAGAGCTGATGAGACGCGCGCGCATACACTTCCGGCGCCTCGCCGCCGTCGCCTCGCTGGCCTTGTCCCTCTCGCTGCTCCCCCTCACGGGCGTCACCGCGGCGCAGGGCCCGGGTGTCACGGTTTCCTCGGTCGGCGGCCAGCAGGTCACCGAGGACGGCACGGTCAAGCAGCCGCTGAGCGGCACGGTGGACGTGGCCGGCACCGCCCGCACCGGCAGCCCACAGCAGCCCGCCGATCCCGCGCCGCTGCACGCCGAGGCGGGCGACAGCCCCTTCGTCACCGCGGGCGACAAGGCGCCGCTCCTCGGCAGCGCCTACGGCGGTACCGCTCCCTACACCTGGTCCTGGACCGCCGAACACGGCAGGCTCACCGGCGCGGACTCGGCGAGCCCCGCCTTCGACACGACGGGGCTCGCCCCGGGCACGTACGACGTCCGGCTCACCGTCACCGATGCCGCGGGCGTCAGTACGAGCGACATCGTCAAGGCTGTCGTGGGCGAGCAGACGAGCAGCGAACTGCTCGACGAGGCGAGGGCGGACCCGACGCCCGGCGTCTTCCCCGCCGGCCAGAGCGTCGAGTTCCCCTTCGACGTGCCCTCCGGCGTGCGGTCCCTGGACGTCACTCTGTCCTGGACGACACCGGAGCAGGACTACGACCTGCGCGTCACCGACCCGTCCGGGAAGGTGGTCGCGCAGTCGGAATCGTCCGGGCACCCGGAGCAGACGTCCGTGGCCGACCCGGCCGCGGGCACCTGGAAGGTCGTGGCCGTCAAATGGGCCACCGTCACGGCCGACGTGACCGCGCGGGTCGTGGCCCGCAGGCTCACCGCCGACCCGCGGCCCGAGGTGAGGGCCGGGGGGCCGTACAGGTTCGAGACGGGAACCGAGCAGCGGCTGAGCGGCACGGTCACCGGCGGCACGAACCCTGTCGACGCGGCCTGGGACCTGGACGGCGACGGTCGCTTCGACGACGGTACGGGCACCACCGTCACCCCCCAACTGCCCGACGGCCGGCACCTCGTCACCCTCAAGGCGACCGACGCCCGGGGCCTGGAACGGCGCGAGACCACCTCCGTGCTGGTCGGCGACGCCGACCGGCTGGACGCGGCGCCGCCGGTCACCGTCATCGGCATCGCCGACACCGGCATCAACCCCTACCACCTCGAGTTCTCCGCCCGCACCTACCCCGACCCGGACGTACTGGCGCTGACGAAGAACTTCACCCGGCACCCCTCGGAGTACATCCCCGGCTACCCGGCCTCCGCCCCCGCGATCCCCGCCACCCTCGGCAAGGGCTACCTGCCCGAGGAGGACAAGGACCTGTGGACCGGCGGTCGAGTGAAGGGCGGACTGCTCCACTGGATCCCCGGAACGAAGATCATCGGCGCTTACTCGTCGAGCGTCGACGGCGCCCATCCGGTCCTCGACGACCACGGGCACGGCACCGGCTCCGCCTCCGTCTCGGCCGGCAACCGCTACGGCTACTGCCCCACCTGTCTGCTCGTCATGGTCGAGGGACTCGACGAGACAGTCGCCACCAAGTACCCCTGGGTCGACATCACCTCGCACTCCTTCGGCTACGTCGGGGGTGCCCCCGTCGGCCCCGTGCTCAGCAGCGAGGAAGTCACCAAGGAAG
>NZ_BJND01000139.1 GCF_006539505.1 Streptomyces spinoverrucosus | reverse complement strand
CAAGACAGAACGTCGGCTCCGCTTGTGACAGGCGCGCGTGGATTCGGCCGGCCGACTGCATTTACGAGGGCGAGCGGACGCTGTACACCAATGCCTCCGAGTGGACATCGCCGTATTCGCCGTCCCCTAAGAAGAGGCTCCCTGAGCCCGACGGAGCGGCGCCAGAACCGTTGGTACGGTGACGACCGAAGTGTCTCCGGTGACCAGGCGGTGCACCGGACAGCGGGCGGCCACCGCCAGCAGCCTCTCGATCTGGTCGGGTGCCAGATCGCCGGCGAGCCCGATGTTCTTGACGATCTGACCTCGCGGATCGAACTGCAGGTCCACATCGACGTGGTGGAGCTGCCATCTGTGTCGGCCCGCATACGTGCGGACCGCCATGGAGGTGCACGACCCGAGCGCGACCAGGAGCAGTTCCACCGGAGTGGGCCCCGCATCCATGCTGATGGGCTCAGGTTCGTCGGCAGTCAGGGTGTGAGGCCCGACGGCGATTGAGCGGGCGAGACGCAGGCCTTCACGGACCGACTCGGTGCGTCCGGACATTAGTCCGCCTATCTGTGGGTAGGAAATGCACCGCGCATCGTCGGTGATCACCAAACGGGATAGCGGCGCCGGGATGCGGTGCCGCACTGTTCACCAATAGGACAAAGGAACCCATGTCCGTGTGACAGCTTCTTCCTCTGTTGCCGTCCGAGCCCGCCGGGGAAGCCGGGCCGGCTCAGGAAGTCGACTTGATGGCGCTCGTACCGCTGTAGTGACACTGGTCCGGGGCGGCTGATGTCACAGATGCACGGTGTACCCGGTCAAGGACATAGGGGCGGCGGCGGCCCCGCCGTCGCCGGGCCGCCGCCGCGAACAGTTCCGCTTCGACATCGGACAGCTGGAGACGAGGATGAAGAGAGTCGCACTGGGCAGTCAGGGACTGACGGTGTCCGCTCAGGGTTTCGGCGCCATGAGCATGAGCGGAGTCTACGGAGAGAGCAGCGGCGAGAAGGAGTCCATCGCCACTCTCAATCTCGCGGTCGACCTCGGAATCAACTTCTTCGACACAGCAGAGTCCTATGGCCCCTTCGAGAACGAACGGCTCATGGCCCGCGCGCTCGGCCATCGCAGGGATGAGATCGTTCTGGCAACCAAGTTCGGTCTCGACTTCTCGGATGACGGCCGCCCGGGACCGTTGGACGGCAGGCCGGAACACATCAGGCGGGCCGTTGAGCGGTCGCTGCGTCACTTGGGCACCGACGTCATCGATCTGTACTACATGCATCGGGTCGACCCGAACACTCCGATCGAGGAAACGATAGGAGGCATGGCGGAGCTCGTGGCAGCCGGGAAGGTCCGGTACATCGGCCTTTCGGAAGTCTCCGCCGCAACGATCCGACGGGCCCACGACGTGCATCCGTTGACCGCGATACAGTCGGAGTTGTCTCTTTTCAGCCGTGATCTGCTGGTCAACGGAATCAAGGAGACAATGGATGAACTCGGCATTGGTCTGGTGGCCTACTCGCCGATAGGCCGAGGTCTTCTCTCGGGTTCCATCCGCGGCGCAGCGGACATGGACCCTGATGATTCACGCCGCGCGCTTCCCCGTTTCGCTCCCGAGAACATCGCTGCCAACGTGGCGCTGGTCGACCGTGTGCGAGCCATCGCCGAGTCGCGGGGAGCGACACCTGCCCAGGTGGCGCTGGCGTGGGTGGCCGCACAGGGAAGCGTCCCCATCCCGGGAACCAAGCGGCGTGGTTTCCTCACGGAGAACGCCGTGGCTGCCGAGATCGTACTGACCGGGGACGAACTGTCGGCCCTGGAATCGGCAGTCACGCCAGACGCGGTGAGGGGCGCGCGTTACACGGAACAGCAGCTGGCATCCACGAACCGCTGAAGCCGGGGAAACCGCACACGACATCGCCATGAACCTCGGACAATTCCCGCGTCCGACCCGATCCCGGACACCGAGCGCGCAGCGACGCGGGCGCCGATGCTTCCTACGGCCTTCTGCGAGGGTGTGGTTCGCGACGCTCGCGTTGCTCGCATCAGGAGCTGCTGTTGCCCGTGATCACGCTGACCTGTCCGGGGTGGAGGATCGCGTGGCCCCGGGACGCGTCTGCCGCTCGACGCTTGGGCAAGGACTGGAACTCTCCTGCGGAACCTATGGATTCGGGGACCTGCGCTACGTCTGCCCCACCGCGGCGACCGGCGGCAGCCGGTGCCGGCGCACTCAGGGCGTGACCGTGCGCAACACCGGATCCTCCACTGTGTATGTGAGGTCCATACGCGGCCCCGGACCAGGTGTCCGCCAACAGACCGGCCAACAGACGATCCGCCCTGGGCAGTCGGTCACCCTCCGCCCTCTTGAGGGAGGGTTTCTCTTCGACATCACTTTGCGCGGTACGGGGAGCAGTCCAGGCACCCTGACGGTGACCCTGGTGCGGTGATTCCGAGGGCCGGTATCCGGTCTGTGGGTCTGTCAGGATCGAGTGCTGCATGGGTAGTTAACTATTGGTGTGATCATTAGCATGCTGTGACAACGTCGTGTTGATCTGACCAAGGATGCGTGTGAGACCTTATATACCAGCCCGGCAGCGCGGTCGTACCTGACCGCGGTTCCCTCGGTTCCGCCCCGCTGGCCGTCACCCTGATCACCGGTGACCGCGTCACCGTCGCTCCCGGCGGCTCCGGCCCCGCCACCGTCTCAATGGCGAGTGCGAACGGAGGCCGGGCGGACGCACGCTTCACCACCCGGGCCGGCGACGTCTACGTCCTTCCCGCGGCGGCTGAACGGTACGGGGAGTATCCGTTCTCCGTCTCCACCCGCACCTCTCGTGCAGTTGGACTACGCCATCCCCACTTCGGCCGGAGGATCGGCGCGGCGTGACGCCGACCTCGTCGTGACGGCGTCGCACATCCGGGGCGCGTCGTCCTCCCGGGTCCGCGTCGACGCGGTGGAGTTGTCCTACGACGACGGCAGGACCTGGCACCGTGCCAAGCTGCGCGACGCGGAGGACGGGGCAGCACGGGCCGAGCTGGACGCGCCGCTTTGCGGGCCGCCTTCCTGTCCTTGCCAGTCCACGCCTCGGACACGCAGGGCAACGCCGTGACGCAGACCGTCATCCGGGCCACCGGCCTCCACTGACCGGTCGCCGCCGGGCCGCGGGATCCGTGGGCATCCGACACCCCCAGCCGGGAAACGTCCGCTGTGCGGCGAGGATCTTCTTGTCGGCGGCCGGGCCGAAGTTGGAACCTCTCGGCCCGGCTGCCTCGGGGAGCCCTACGGCTGCCGCTGCGTCGCCCGGCGCCACGAGGCACCTTCGTCGTAGGAAACCTCCAGCGTCACCGTTCGGATCGTCCCCGCGCCCGCCGCTCCCTTCAGGGTGCGAGCACGGCGGCCGTGACCTTGAGGCCCTCGAGATCGTCGAGGGTGACTCCGTCGAGGCCGGCGCAGGCGGCCCGGACGGCGGCGAGCCCGTGGCGTCGACGTGCACGGTCAGCGACTTGTGGTTCTTCCCCGCCGCGAATCCCTTCACTGTCACGGGCACCCGCACCTTGGCCTGTGCCTTGCCCGCGTTGTCGAGGGACCGCTTCGGGGGTGAAGCGCACCACGGAGGTGGGGATGGCGGTGACAACGGGGCGTACTCCGAGGCGAACCTCCAGCTCGCCTGGACGCTCCCCCCTTCACCACCTCGCTGCCTGCACGAGGCCGTTGCACAGGCTCCGGCACCGCCCACATGGTGAGTGCGCGCACTCCAGCGCCGAGGACTATGGTGTCCCACCACGGCTGAGGTACGCGACCTCCGTGCCGAGCAGCGAGCGGGCGCGCTGCACGATCGCCCGGAGCACCGCGTCTAGATCGCGCAGCCCGGACAGGTCGTGCGCGGTTTCGAAGAGCGCCGACAGCTCCGCCTCGCGGCGCCGTCTGCCCTCCAGCTCGGCGCGCACGCGCAGCGCGAGCTGCTTGGCCTGCTCGAGGCCGGCGAGGGTCTCGGCGTCCGCGCCGCTCGCCCGTGCGAGCAGCACGGGCCGGTCGTACGCCTCGACGGCGGCGCCGCGGGCGAGGAGCTCCAGGCAGGAGGCCTGATCGTGGGACATGGACAAGGGATACCTGCCGTGCGGTGGGTCGCACCACCCCTGTGGATGGCGCGGCCCATGTGGACAACTCCGTCACCCCGGCTGCCGGGCCGACACCGCCGACCGCCGTGGGCACCGCCGAGCACCGGGGCACAGACGGCTCAGTGCGCCGTCCAGCCCCCGTCCAGGGCCAGTGACGTTCCGGTGACGAAGGACGCCTCCGGTGTGCAGAGATACGCGACCGCCTCGGCCACCTCCTCAGGCTCGACGAGCCGCTTGAGTGCAGTGTCCTTCAGCAGGAGGTCGGTGACGACCCGTTCCTCGGGCACCCCGTGGGCGGCGGCCTGGTCCGCGATCTGCTTCTCGACCAGTGGGGTGCGCACATAGCCGGGGTTGACGCAGTTGGAGGTGACCCCGTGCGGAGCGCCCTCCAGCGCTGCCGTCTTGGAGAGCCCCTCCAGACCATGTTTGGCGGCCACATATGCGCTCTTGTAGGCCGAGGCGCGCAGCCCGTGCACGGAGGAGAGGTTGACGATCCTGCCCCACCCCTGCGCGTACATGTGCGGCAGCGCCCCCCTGATCAGTCGTCGTCCGGGAAGAAGAATGCGTCGGACGTGGGAGGAATCGGCGATTGCACCTCGACCCAACACGCGGGTTCGGCTCGCTCATTGACGAAGCCATGCGTGCCGTCGGTGCCCACCCACACCAGATCACCCGTCTCGATGACCTCGTCCTTGCCGTCGAGGGTGCCTCGCATCCCGCCGGAAGTGAAGTAGTAGATCTCCTCGAACGGGTGGTAGTGGACCTTGGCGGCCCGGCCCGGTCCGGACTTCGGCGCGATCTCGCAAACGAAGACGGTGTGATGCTGTGCTCCCAGGAGCTGGTCGACCATCATCCTGAGGCTGATGTTCTTGATGTTGGGGCCGTGGTAGCCGGACATCGACAACTCCGCGTAGGGCGCCATGTCGGAGTCGTCGAAGTGCCCGACGAATCGATGCCGGGGGTCCGTCCCGGACGGGCGTCCCAGGTTCTCACCCGGGGAGGCCTTGGCGGAGATGCGGCTTCGGGCTCCGTCGAACGTCGGCGGTTTCGGCGCGCGTACCCCGATCCACGTGAGTCCCTCGTCGCCGACGGAAAGCGCGTGGGCGACACCTACAGGCG
>NZ_BJND01000138.1 GCF_006539505.1 Streptomyces spinoverrucosus | reverse complement strand
CCCGCCGTGCGCGAGTGCGGCGCCGTGGGCCCGACCGTAGTCCGCCGTGGTGGCTGCAGGCGGGACCGTGGCCCGCGTGGCTGGGGGCAGTGCGTGGTGGCTGCCGCATGCGCGCGTAGCTGCGGGCAGTCGTGCCGCTTGGGCGGCACGGGTGGGCGGTGGGGGTACCTCCCAGGCCGTTCAGGCACTGGGGGAGGCACCCCGTTGCGCCGGGTTGCGTGACGTTTCGGGGCAGCCTCTACGCCGGGTGGGTTACAGCCGGCCCAGGACCTGGGCCAACAGGGAGCCCATCCGCGTTGCCGAGTCGCGGCCCGCCTGGAGGACCTCCTCGTGGTTCAGAGGCTCTCCGGTCATGCCGGCGGCGAGGTTGGTGACCAGGGAGATGCCCAGGACCTCCGCGCCCGCCTCGCGTGCGGCGATGGCCTCCAGGACCGTCGACATGCCCACCAGGTCCGCGCCGATCACGCGGGCCATGCGGATCTCGGCCGGTGTCTCGTAGTGCGGGCCGGGGAACTGGGCGTAGACGCCCTCCTCCAGGGTGGGGTCGATCTCCTTGCACAGGGCGCGCAGGCGTGGGGAGTACAGGTCGGTGAGGTCGACGAAGTTGGCGCCGACGATGGGGGAGGTCGCCGTGAGGTTGATGTGGTCGCTGATCAGGACCGGCTGGCCGGGGCGCATGCCCTCGCGCAGGCCGCCGCAGCCGTTGGTGAGGATGATGGTCTTGCTGCCGGCCGCTACGGCGGTGCGGACGCCGTGGGCTACGGCGGCGACGCCGCGGCCCTCGTAGTAGTGGGTGCGGCCGAGGAAGACCAGGGCGCGCTTGTCCTTGATCCGGTACGAGCGGATCTTGCCGCCGTGTCCGGCGACCGCCGGCGGCGGGAAACCGGGCAGGTCGGTGACCTGGAACTCGGCTTCGGGGGCGCCCAGCGCGTCCACGGCCGGTGCCCAGCCGGAGCCCATCACGAGGGCGACGTCGTGGGACTCGGCGCCGGTGAGTTCGCGCAGGCGGGCGGCGGCGGCGTCGGCGGCGGCGTAGGGGTCGCCCTGGATGTCGTCCGGAAGAAGAGATGCGTTCACGCGGATGAGGGTAGCCGGTTTGGTCCTACGCGCGTAGATGACGGAGGTCACGGGAGTGCGATCGTTGTCTTGTCGTTTCCGACGAAACGATCGCGGGGCAAGGGTCACTCGTCGGGGATGAGGACGTCCTTGTCGTTGAAGACCTCGACGATGAAGATCAGCAGTCGGCCACGGCTGACCGTGTACTCCACCAGGATGTTCTGGGTGAGCCGGATCGTACGGTCGTCGCCGGTGGAGCTTATGGGGCGCGACACCGAAGGGAAGGGGTCGCGGGCCAGCATGGCGATGCCCTTGTCGAACGCGATGCGCTGCCGGTCGTCGAGCCGGTCACGGGCCTCGGCGGCCTGCACCGTGAAGTACACGTCGTACGTGGTGGGGGCCATGCGATCTCCCGTGGGGGCGGCGGTCTCCCAGTTTAGGAGCCGGGCCGGTGTCAGCAGGGTCGCTTTCGTAGCTCCATCACGTAATCGTGCGGCGCGCCGGCCGATTCCGCCGCGTCGGCGATCTCGCCCAGGTAGCGGGCGGACGGGAGGCCGCCCTCGTAGGCGTTCAGGACGTACACCCAGGCCGGTTCCTCGCCGTCGAGGGTGTGGACGCGGACGCGGAGGCGGCGGTAGACGTCGAGGCCGACGCCGACCCACCGGTCGAGTGACTCCTCGTCCATGGGTGCGATGTCGTAGAGCGCGACGAAGACCTGGGACATCGGGTCCTCGACGAGCGTCGCGAGCGCGCCCTCCCAGCCCATGTGCTCGCCGCCGAACGTCAGCCGCCAGCCGTTCAGCCACCCCGTGGCTCGCATCGGCGAGTGCGGGGCGCGGCGGGACATCAGCCGCGCGTCGAGATTGCCGGCGTAGGCGGCGTAGAGCGACATGGATCGAGAGTACGGCAGTCGGCTCGCCTGCCACTTTCGTGTCAGGGGTACCTGTGGTAGCTCGGGCGAGCCCCCGGGGCAGTCGCACATTGAAGGGTGCGGGACAATGGGGTACGTGACTCGGATCGTGATCATCGGTGGCGGACCCGGCGGATATGAAGCGGCGCTGGTGGCCGCCCAACTCGGTGCGGAGGTGACCGTCGTCGATTGCGACGGTCTGGGCGGAGCGTCGGTGCTGACCGACTGCGTGCCGTCGAAGACCCTGATCGCCACGGCCGAGGTGATGACCAACTTCGACTCCTCCTACGAGGAGCTGGGCATCATCGTCGCGGACGACACGCCGCCGGACGAGATGGCCGCCCGGATCATCGGGGTCGACCTGGGGAAGGTCAACCGCCGGGTGAAGCGGCTCGCGCTCGCCCAGTCGCACGACATCACCGCGGCGGTGACGCGGGCCGGTGCGCGGGTGATGCGCGGGCGTGGGCGGCTGGAGGGCATGCAGGCCCTCGACGGGTCACGGAAGGTCGTCGTGCGGGCCGCGGACGGCAGCGAGGAGACGCTCATCGCCGATGCCGTGCTCATCGCCACCGGTGGGCATCCTCGGGAGCTGCCCGACGCCAAGCCCGACGGTGAGCGGATTCTGAACTGGACCCAGGTGTACGACCTCGACGAGCTTCCCGAGGAGCTGATCGTGGTCGGGTCGGGTGTGACCGGTGCCGAGTTCGCGGGCGCCTACCAGGCGCTCGGGTCGAAGGTGACGCTGGTGTCGTCCCGGGACCGGGTGCTGCCGGGTGAGGACCCGGATGCCGCGGCTGTCCTGGAGGACGTGTTCCGGCGGCGTGGCATGAACGTCATGGCGCGGTCGCGGGCCGCCTCCGCCAAGCGGGTCGGGGACCGGGTCGAGGTCACCCTCTCCGACGGGCGGGTCATCACCGGGTCGCACTGTCTGATGGCCGTCGGCGCCATCCCGAACACCGAGGGCATGGGCCTGGAGGAGGCCGGGGTGCGGCTGAAGGACTCCGGGCACATCTGGACCGACAAGGTGTCGCGGACGAGCGCTCCCGGCGTGTACGCCGCCGGTGACGTCACCGGTATCTTCGCGCTCGCGTCGGTGGCGGCCATGCAGGGCCGTATCGCCATGTACCACTTCCTCGGCGACGCGGTGGCCCCGCTGAACCTGAAGACCGTCTCCTCCAACGTCTTCACCGACCCGGAGATCGCCACCGTCGGCTACTCCCAGGCCGACGTCGACGGCGGGGTCATCGACGCCCGGGTGGTGAAGCTGCCGCTGCTGCGCAACCCGCGCGCGAAGATGCAGGGCATCCGGGACGGCTTCGTCAAGATCTTCTGCCGTCCGGGCACGGGGATCGTGGTGGGCGGTGTGGTGGTGGCGCCGCGCGCTTCCGAGCTCATCCATCCGATCTCGATCGCCGTCGACAACAATCTGACAGTCGAACAGATCGCGAACGCGTTCACCGTTTATCCCTCCCTTTCGGGGTCGATCGCGGAGGTGGCCCGGCAGCTCCACACCCGGAAGGCGACCGCCGAGGCCTGACCGTTTCGGCGGCGGAAAGCGACTCCTCGCTGGTCACGGGGAGTTGCCGACCATGCGTTCGGCATAGGCGGCGGGAGTAGGCTCCTATACCACTTCCCGCTGTTGTGTGCGAACAACTTCTGTTATTCGGCGCAAACTGCTGAAAGCAGACGGTCGTTGGGGTTACTGTCAGTTTCGTGTTCGCTGCAGAACGTCGCCAGTTGATCCTCGAAATGGTGCGAGCGAACGGGGCCGTGTCGCTCCGTGAGCTCGCCCGCGTCGTCCAGACCTCCGAAGTGACCGTACGGCGGGACGTGCGCGCACTGGAGGCAGAAGGACTCCTCGACCGCCGGCACGGCGGTGCGGTATTGCCGGGCGGATTCACGCGGGAATCCGGCTTTCCGCAGAAATCACATCTCGCGACCGCCGAGAAGACCGCCATCGCCGACCTCGCCGCGAACTTCGTGGAGGAGGGCGAGGCCATCGTGGTCGGGGCCGGTACGACGACCCAGGAGCTGGCCCGCCGGCTCGCCCGGGTCCCCGGCCTGACCGTCGTCACCAATTCCCTCCTCGTGGCGCAGGCCCTGGCCCACGCCAACCGGGTGGAGGTCGTGATGACCGGCGGCACGCTCCGCGGTTCCAACTACGCCCTCGTGGGGTCGGGAGCGGAACAGTCCCTCCAGGGCCTGCGGGTGTCCCGGGCCTTCCTCTCCGGAAGCGGCCTGACCGCCGAACGCGGTCTGTCCACGTCCAACATGCTCTCGGCATCCGTCGACCGGGCCCTCGTCCAGGCCGCCGCGGAGGTCGTGGTCCTCGCGGACCACACCAAGCTCGGCACGGACACGATGTTCCAGACCGTCCCGACCGATGTGATCACCCGCCTCGTGACGGACGAGCCGCCGGCCCACGACGACCGTGCCGCCACCGAGCTGCAGGCGCTGGCCGACCAGGGTGTGCAGATCGCCGTGGCCGGGACGGGAGCCTCGGGAAACGCCCAGAACGCGGGCGGTGAGGGGGCTCCGACGCGCCAGCAGCGCCGGGACGTGGCCCTGCCGGGCCCCCGGCGCGGCCAGGTTCCGGGGCCCGGATCGCCGCTGCGTACGGCGGCCGTCCTCGGCGAGCAGGCACCGGGCGGGGAGCGGGCCAGGGTGGCCGATCTGCGGCGCCGTTAGGCTGCGCGGGCCGGTGGGATCGGGCGCCTGTTCGCCGTAGGGGCTGGGGTGTGTGCGAGTGCGGGTTGTCCGTGGTTGCTCGCGCAGTTCCCCGCGCCCCTTTGGGTGGGCACGGGGAACGTACGTCGCAAGATCTGCCGTCAGTCCTTGATCTCGCAGATCACCGCGCCCGACGTGATCGACGCGCCGACCTCCGCGCTCAGGCCCTTGATGGTGCCGGTCTTGTGGGCGTTGAGCGGCTGCTCCATCTTCATCGCCTCCAGGACGACGACCAGGTCGCCCTCCTTGACGGCCTGACCCTCCTCCACGGCGATCTTGACGATGGTGCCCTGCATCGGCGATGCGAGGGTGTCGCCGGACGCGACCGGGCCGGACTTCTTCGCGGCGCGGCGCTTCGGCTTGGCGCCGGCGGCGAGGCCCGTGCGGGCCAGGGACATGCCGAGGGAGGACGGGAGGGAGACCTCCAGGCGCTTGCCGCCGACCTCGACGACGACCGTCTCGCGGCCCGGCTCCTCCTCCGCCTCCAGATCGGTGGGGGCGGTGAAGGGCTTGATCTCGTTGACGAACTCGGTCTCGATCCAGCGGGTGTGGACCGTGAACGGGTCCGTGGAGCCGGTGAGTTCGGGCGCGAACGCCGGGTCCTTGACCACCGCGCGGTGGAACGGGATGGCCGTCGCCATGCCCTCGACCTGGAACTCCTCCAGCGCACGCGCGGCCCGCTGGAGGGCCTCCTTGCGGGTGCGGCCGGAGACGATCAGCTTGGCGAGCAGCGAGTCCCAGGCGGGGCCGATCACCGAGCCGGACTCCACGCCCGCGTCCAGGCGGACGCCGGGGCCGGACGGCGGGGCGAACGTGGTGACGGTGCCGGGGGCCGGGAGGAAGTTGCGGCCCGGGTCCTCGCCGTTGATGCGGAACTCGAACGAGTGACCGCGCAGCGGCGGGTCGTCGTAGCCGAGTTCCTCGCCGTCGGCGATGCGGAACATCTCCCGGACG
>NZ_BJND01000137.1 GCF_006539505.1 Streptomyces spinoverrucosus | reverse complement strand
AAAGCGAGTTTGAGCGAGGCCCGCGCCAAGGTCGAACGACTACTGAGGCGCGCGGACGAACTCACGGCGCTGGTGGAGTCTCGTTACCCACAAGCCGCTCAAGGCGATCCAGCCGCTCGCCAAGTAGGCGCAGGGCGTCATGAATCGTGCTGAGTTCCGCGGCCAGTGCGGTGAACGCAGGGCTACTGCCCGGCTCGCTTCCGAGGGGCACAGAAGGATCGCGGACGAACGTCCCGCGGCCCTGCTGGGTGAGAACCAATCCCTCGTCACGGAGCTGACCGAACGCGCTCTGAACAGTCATAAGCTGCACGCCAAGTTCCTTGGCGAGCTTGCGAGCGGCTGGGAGCTGATCGCCCGGCTCGTACTCGCGGTCGGGGCCCGTGATCTTCTCGCGGAACTGCGCCGCGATCTCCTTGGCCGTGGGCGTCTGCTTGGGCGCTTCGGGGCTCTGGTCCATGGCATCGAGAGTAGCCGGACCTAGGTCAATCTCTGATCCTTCGGCGGACTCCCTTGACAGGCAGATTGACCTAGGTCAATCTGGACTCACGCCGGAACGGTAGGCCCGGAAGGGCTTCATCGGCTGGCTTCGCAAGTGCTTGACCTGCAAGAACGCGCCCGACGGGTCCCGTCCCGCAGGGCGGGAGCCCCTCTGACCAGGGGTTACCGCGCTCGCCGGAAGCGACTGTGCCTTGAGAACTCAACAGCGTGCCGAGGGAAGCCCGTCCCCCCTTTGCGAGCAAGAGGGCGGGCGCGCACGGGTTCTGTCCCCGTGCGCGGTACAGCGCGACCTCAACCCTTCCGCCGCCTTCTGCGGCGGCCGGTTGCCTCCCCCGCCCGTCCGGCCCTCGTAGCCGTACGGGCGAGGCGTGGGGAGCCGGATGTTCCGACTTCAACGGCGCGCGGCTCCCGGGTGCCTCCCGGGAGCCGCTGTTCGGGCCGTTGCCACCTGTGAGGGAGAACACGACCCATGGACCACATCGTGACTGTTCAGGAGGCTGTTACCGCGTTCGAGCCGTGGATGGAGCCCACGGACGCGGAGCTGGACGCCATCGACGCGGAGATGCCCGTCATCCGTGCGGAGATGGAGTTGCTGGACGCGCAGATCGTCGTCATCGACCGCACGCCGTGCGAGCTGGACGAGCGGCGTATCCGCCGGGCCCGTCGGCGCGTGCTCGCCGCGCACCGCGACCACGTCAACGGCCTGTCCGGTCAGACGGGCGGTGCCGCATGAACCTGCACCGCAAGGGCCGCGCGGCTCTCGTGCTCGCGCTGGTCGTCGTGGTCGCGATGGCCTTTAGGGTGTCCTGGAACGCCCTGCGGGACATCGCGGGCGCCATCGGCGCGGACGACACGGCCGCGATGCTGTACCCGTTCGTCGTCGACGGCCTGATGGCCTTGGCGCTGATTGCGACGCTCGTGCTCGCCGGGCGGGACCGGACGTTCGCGCTGCGGGTGCTGGCCGCCTACACGATCGCCTCGCTCGTGCTGAACTACGTGCACGGCCTGGTCCCGGAGCTTCACGGCCGGTCGGTCGACTGGGGTCGACTGGCCGACTGGGACCCGGCGAACTGGGTGCTGGTGCTGCTGGCCACGTCGCTTCCGGTCGGGTCGATCTACTTCGGCTCGGACCTGGTGGCGAAGGTGCTGCACCACCGCCCCACTCCGAACGCAGCCCCGACCGCGAATGCGGAGGAATCGACCGAGACCATGAGGAATCGGTCTAGTTCTGACCTCGCGGTATCGACCCCGGCGCCGATCACGCCGAACATGACCGTGCTGCCCCGACCGGTGGCTGTCGGCTTCCTGAAGTCGACCGTCCCGGCCAAGCCTGTCCACAGCATCGAGCAGCCGACCACGGCGCCGATCGAGCCGCGTGCGGTGGCGGCCGAGTCGACCCGGCCGCGCCGGGCCACGGGCCGCGTGCCCGACGTCGCCCGCAGCCCGCGCCCGAAGCGCACGGCGGATGAGCTGCTGGCCGAGGCGCGCAAGGCCACGGCCGATTGGCCGGACGCGAGGCTGACCGCCGAGGGCATCCGCCGTGAGGTCCGCACCTCGCCGGCGAACGCCCGGACCCTGCGCGACACCCTGCGCGCCGAGCGCGGCCTTCAGGTCGTGTGATGGCGGCGCTGCCCGTCTACCGGTGGCGGCTCGCCCCGGACGGCTACGCCACCCGCCGCCAACTCCGCGCCCGCGGCCTGCGACCCGGCGGTCAGGACGTGGCCGCGCAGCTCGAACGGCCCCGCCGGCGCCGGGGCCCGCTGGTCGCCTACCTCTACCGCATCGACCGAGCGAAGCCGGTGCGTCCGATGACCCCGGCCCGGTGGGCGGCTCTGGCCAAGGCCAACGCCGCCCGCCGCACCTGCCCCGAGTGCCGCCGCGATGCGGGATACGTCATCCCGCCCTCGCTCGGCATGTGCACGCCCTGCGCTTTCCCCGACAACACCCCGGAGGGCTCGTGATGGAACAGCTCCCTGACAAGCGGCCGCTGACGGTCGTGCAACTCCCGGACGGCAGCCACGTCTACGCCGACCCTGCCTCCCTGCCCGCTCACCAGGCCACCGGGCCGCAGGTGGTGCACATCCACCAGGCGCCGCCGGACCGCACGGTGCAGCGCATCGCGCTCGGCTCCGGTGTCGGGGCCGGGGCGGTCGCGGCCGGTGTCTACTTCGGCCCGCTGCTGGTCGGTGTCCTGACCGCCATCGCCGCGAACCTCGCGATGCTCGCCTTCCTGGCCGCGGTCATGGCCTGGGGCGTGGTCACCGTCGTCCGCTCGATCGGCGGCAACGACGGCAAGGCCGCCGCCAAGCGTCTGCGCCGCGGACGCTGACGACCCGCCCGACTGACCGCCCATCGTCCAGGAGGACGTCATGCGTACCGAGCCCGACCGCCTGACGCAGACAGCCGGACACGCCGTGGCCGCTGCCATCAGGTCCATCAACACCAACGGCCTGTCCGACCCGGCCATCACCCCCGCCCTGGAGGCCGCGCTCACCCTGTCCGAGCTGGCCATGCGATGCGGCGCCACCGCGGACGACATCCGTCGCGCGGGCGGACTCCCCGCGTCGGCGCCCGACCGCACCCAAGCCGAACCCACGCCCGGCACCGCCCACCGCTGCCCGGCCGCCCACCCGGACGACCCGAGCCCGTGCGACGGCCCGCCCGTCGTGACGGTGCTCGACCGGAACAACGCCGGCGCGGACGGCTGCGAGCACCACGCCGCCCGGCTCCTGGCCTCCCTGGAAGGCGGCCGGGTCTACGGCCTGCCGCACGCCACGGACGGAGCCGCCATCCGCGTCTTCAAGGCCGCAGACGGCATCCGCCCGTTCTGCTGGCTGACCGGTGCCCCGCGTACCGAGCCGTCCCAGCTCAGCCACCGCGAGAACCGCGTGGCCTGACGCACCGTCCGGGCCAACCGCCGTCTACCGTCGCGCTGTTCACTAGCCCCGAAGTAGGCCGAAGCCGTAGGCGGCCCGCAGGGCGCCTGGACCCCCTCCCGCGGGGTGGAAGACCCCCGGGGCCGCATACGGCCGCCCACGGCCCCACAGAGACGCTGCGTGACCGCGTTTTTGGCCCCTCTACGCGCGCGTGCGCGTAGGGCCCCTTTCCCAGGAACGGCGCAACTCTGCAACTTCGCAGGTCAGACGCGGGTTGCGGGGCTCAACCGGTGCTGTCGACGCAACCGGCAGCACCAACCATCGCAATTCGGGCGGGCCGGTGACGCCACGCAACGACGCACCGGCCCTCATCCACGGTCTTGGAGGACTCTTTCGTGGACTGGAAGCAAGCATGGTCGACCACGACCAACACCACCAACGCGGCGCTGGACGCACTCGCGCCGATGTGCGCGCCGTTCGCCGCGTGGTGGGACAGGGAGGCCGAACGCCGGGCGCAGATGCGGACCCCGGAGAACCTGAAGGCGCTCATGGCGGCGCAGCGGGAGCACAACTCCGCCCGCTCCACCGCTGCGATGGCCCGCAGTCAGCGCAGTGCGGCCCGCAAGGCGTCCAACAACCCGCTGTCCGCGGACCGTCGGGCCGCGCGCACCGCGCACAAGGCCGCGCGGCAGCACCACAGCCAGGCACGGACCGTGCTGAAGGCAGCGCGGAAGAACTACCCCGCCACCCTCGCGGCCCGCGCCGTGCAGGCGCACGCCGCGCACACCGTGCCGAGCGGACTGGCCACGTGGCTGATGTCGGACGCCGCGCACTCGCTCACGCTGTGGCCGGTGTCCGTGTCCGCCGGGCTGATCGGCCTGAACGCCGCAGGATTGTGGCTGGGGCGGCGTCAGCCGTCGGTGCGGCTCGATGACGGGATGACCGCAGAAGAGCGGCGCCTGGCCTCGCGGCTGGACCCGTCGTTCTGGGTGCAGAACGCCGACGCACGCGGCCTGTCGGGCACCGTGCCCACCCCAGCCAAGCTCACCCCGGCCGGACTGGTCTCGCACGTGCGTCTCGACGGCCGGTGGACGCCGAAAACCTTCCGTGCCAAGTCGGACGAGATCCGGGCCCTGCTCGGGGCGCGGACCGACCTGCGCATGGAGATCACGTCGGGCAGCCACGGCGACCGCGCCACGATCACGCTGCGCACCCGCAGCGCGGCCGACGGCATCGACCTGTCCGGTTGGGAGCCCGGGGCGCCGTGGGGAGTCGACACGGTCACGGGTGAGCCGGTGATGGTTCCGCTGGGCCGCCGGATGCTGATTGCGGGCACGTCCGGCTCGGGCAAGTCCTGGTCGACGCGGGCTCTGCTCGCGGAGGGCTCGGAGGCCGAGGATCACCGCCTGGTCGTCATCGACCCCAAGCGGGTGGAGGCCCTGAACTGGGAGCACCGTTCCCGCACGGCGATCACCCCTGACGAGGTGCTCGACGTCTCGGATGAGCTGGTCGCGGAGATGCACGAGCGGCTGCAGCTGGTCCCGCGCGGTCAGGACGTCATCCAGATCAGCCCGGAGCGGCCCCGGATCACGGTGTTCGTGGACGAGGGCGCCGAGATGATCGCCATGAGCAAGGTCAAGGGCTACGGCCGGATCATCGAGAACCTGCGGACCATCGCCCGTATGGCGCGCGCCGCAGAGATCATCCTGATCTGGGCCACGCAGAAGCCCACGATGTCCGGCGATTCTCCGGGCATTGACCCGCAGATCGCGGCGCAGATCACCTACCGCGCGGCGTTGGCGGTGTCTACCTCGGGTGAGTCCCGTGTGGTGTTCGGTGACGACGCAGCCGAAAAGGGCTGGGCGGCGCAGGACCTGCCGATGCCGGGCGTCGCCCTGCTCCGGTCCGGGCCGAAGGCCAAGCCCCACCCGATCAACACCCGGGCGTTCTCCCCGGCCGATGTGATCGCCCTGCCCGACCGGCCCATCTGGCACCGCGCATCCTCCCGGCCGACCGGGAGCACGCTCCACCTGGTCAAGGAGCCCACCACCCCGACGGACGGCACGGCGTCCGCGCCGGCGACGAACCGTGACCGGGTGCTGCAGGCGGTTCAGGACGGTGCCCGCACTCTGCGGGACATCACCGACCGCACCGGGATCAACAAGGGCACCGTCTCCCGTGAGATCAAGGCACTCACGGCCGCGGGAGCCCTCCGCAAGAGCGACGACGGCATGCTCCTGCCCGGCCGCGAGGTCGCGTGAGCAGCGCCGCCTGAACAGTCCGACCAACGGCAAC
>NZ_BJND01000136.1 GCF_006539505.1 Streptomyces spinoverrucosus | reverse complement strand
TGGTCGGGTACGTCTCCTTCGCCTGGTCGAGGAGGCGTATTCCCAGGGCGTTCTCCGAGAGGCCGGCGGCGGTGACGGTCACAGCGAGGATGAGGCCGATTGTGTCGGTGAGGATGCCGCGCTTCCTCCCGACGATCTTCTTGGCTGCGTCCGTTCCCTGGCTGGTCAGGGGCACGTTGCTGGAGGTCTTCACGCTCTGGGTGTCGATCACGGAGGCGGTCGGCTCGGGCTTGCGCCCTTCCTTCACCCGGGCCAGTCCCGTCAGGTCGTAATTGAGCTGGGCGAAGATTCCTTCGTCACGCCAGGCCGCGTAGTAGGCATGGCATAGACGGTGCCGTGGTTCGGGAAGTCATGCGGGAGGTATTTCCAGGGAATCCCCGTGCGGTTCACGTAGAGGAGCGCGTTGAAGACGTCCCGTAAATCGACCTTGGCCGGCTGTCCGGTTGGTCTGCGGTCGAGCCGGGCCTTTCTCCAGGCCGTCAGCGTCGGCTCGATCAGGGCCCATCGGGCGTCGGACAGGTCGCTGGGGTACGGCGTGCGCTCGCTCACGGCGTAGCGTGATCATGGGCGAGCCGGAGGGCTCGGTTCCGCTGTTCATCGGGCGATTCCGTGGCAACTTCAAACCAGACGGACTTCCGGGCGCAGAAGCGAACGAGACGGATGGCCGAGCCTCCGCCCTGGAGGGCGTCATTCGCCACCTAGGGGATGAAAGCCCCCAAAGCAGGGCAGGAGCGAGAGCCGCATATAGGGCTTGACCTGCATAAACGCCCTCTGAGGACTGGATCTTCTTCCAGTGGGAGATGGGGAAGGCGGTCAGGTCTTCCTTGGCGTCCAGGGGCATCTGCCTGACCTTGGGGAACTGCTGCCCGAGCATGTCGGCCACCGCGTCGAGCTGGTGATGGACGGCTTCGGCGGTGGGCTGGATGAAGATGGTGCGGATGGTCGCCGCGACCATTTCCCCGGATCCCTTGGGTATCACGGAGAACACATTTCGCAGGAAATGGACACGACAACGCTGACAGGCGGCGCCGAGCATGACCTTGCGGACCGCGGCCAACAGGCCGCTGTGGCTGTCGGAGATGACCAGGCGGACCCCGCTCAGCCCGCGCTCGCGCAGGGACCGCAGGAACTCGCTCCAGAACGCCTCGGTCTCGCTGTCACCGACCATCACACCCAACACCTCACAGCTTGATGGCTCGCGTTGATCAGTCGGTCGAGGAGGGACTCGGCGACGACGAGGTTCGGGAAGAGGGGATACCAGTCGCTGGGTGCCCTGTTGCTGGTGATGATCAGGGACCGTCCCTGGCGTTCGGAGACGAGTTCGTAGAGGCCGTCGGCCTGGGACGTGGTCAGCTGGCGCATGGCGAAGTCGTCGAGGATGAGCATCGGGGCGGACGAGCTCGCGCACGCGCTTGTCCCAGGTGCGGTCCGCGTGACCGCCGGCGAGCTCGGCGAGGATGCGGCTGGTCTTGGTGAAGCGGACGTTGGCGCCCTGGCGGACGGCCTGGTGGCCGAGGGCCTGGGCGACATGTGTCTTTCCGACACTCACGGGTCCGAACAGAATGACGGATTCGCCGGAGCGGAGCCGGCGCAGGGCCGCGAGGTCGCGGATCTGGGCGGCGGGCAGCTTCGGGGAGGCGTTGAAGTCGAAGCCCTCCAGGGTGGCCTGCTGCTCGAACTTCGCCTTGCACAGGCGGCGTTCGAGCGCGACGCTCTCACGTCGGGTGATCTCGTCCTGGCAGAGGACCTGGAGGAGGTCGAGGTGTCCGAGTTCGCCCTTCTGGGCCTGGTGAGGCGGGCGTCGAGGGTTTCGAGCATGCCGGACAGCCGCAGGGTCTTGAGCGAGTCGCGCAGGGCGGTGGTCATCACACTCACCGGTCGGCCTCCTCGGCGTCAGCGTCGCCGTGCCCCTGGTCCTCGCGGACGTCGCCGGGAATCTGGGTGGGGATGGCGGTGGCGAACAGGCACTCGGGGCCGTGCAGGAAGGACGAGGCGCCGGCGTCGCCGGTCTCGGGTTCTGGGTCGGCCTCGGTGCCGGCGACCAGGATGCCCTTGACGGTCCTGTAGGACGGGTCGCCGATGCTGATCGCCTTTCGGCAGGCGGCTTCGAGTCTGGCGTCGCCGTACTTCTTGCGCAGTCCGAGCACTCCCTGGGCAGCGCGGAGCCTGGGGCGTTAACCTCCAGCAGCTGGTCGATCACCTGACGGCAGGCGTCGCCGACCTGCGAGGCTTGGCCGCGGCACCAGATCGGCGTGCGCATCTGGAAGGCGATCTTCTCGGGCGGGTAGTTGTTCTTGTCGGTGCGTTTGCCCTGCTCAACTGCCGCGTGGGTCTTGACCAGTTCGCCTTCGTGGAAGACCTGCACCATGGTGGCGGTGGAGCGGAGGTCGACGCGGCGGCCGATCAGTTTCCAGGGCACCGAGTAGAGAGTGCGGCCGACCTTGATGTGGATGTCCGGTCCGACCGTCGCCTTCGACCACCGGGCCAGCACGAACGGCGTCTCTGGCAGGGGCAGCAGAGCGGGCGCCTCGACCGTCTCGAACACCGACAGCGGCTTCGCGCCGCCCAGCGGTCGGCACTGCCGCTGACCTGCGACATTCCGAGCCCAGAGCAGGGCCTCAGCCTGCATGTGCTCGAGCGAGGTGAATGTCCGCCCGCTCCAGTAGGAGTCGCGGACATAGGGCATAGGCCGCTCAACTCTGGGCTTGGACCGGACCGTCAAAAGCTCCTGATCCGCACGGTGCGGAGCGACTTGTCCGGGTCACGCACCCGTTCCGTCCGTGGCACGGCCGGTCGTACGAGTTCGTCGTCCGGCGCAAGAACTGGGGCGAGGACCGCGTCTACTTACGCGACGAGGCGGGAGAGGCGGCGTCCGTGCCCACGGCGTGGACCGACGCGGGTGGCGAGGACCCCTTCGTCGTCCTCGCCGCGGGCCGCAGCCCGTTTCGCACCGAAGACCTGCTGTCCCTGGCCGACTTGATCAAGCACATGGACCGCCGCGCCGGCAGCGTCCAGGAAATGACGCGGTGACCGCCTTGGGGATCACGCCGCAGAGGCGGGGGCGTGTCCGGCGCGCGGTGATCGAGACAGCGCACGCCATGCCGACTGGCCTGCACAGGTCCCTGATCCATTGCTTCCGCGTGCTCTTGGCCGTGATCAGTGGCGACGTGATTCTTGAGGCAGCGATCGGATGTGGGAGGCGGCATGGCCGGCACGGCGGCGAGCGATCCGAAAGAAGAGGCACTGCGGGCGACAAGGACGCTGAGCCGACGACCGGAGGCCGTGGCCGATGCAGTGTTCACCGCGTCCGAGTCCCGTCACCTTTCGGCACACCGCGCTCTGATCAGGCCGCGGGCAGTTCGGGCCACTCATCGTCGGCGAGATGCGGCGAACCCGACCGGCGGTTGTAGTAGGCCGCTTTGAGGCTGAGTTCGCGCTTCTTCGTGTCGTCCAGCTCAAGTTCGGATCTCAGCTTGAGCACGCTCACGTCGTCCCCATGGAACTCGGGCACGAACAGACTCGTATCGCTCAGGAGCTCGGAGAGGCTGTTGTACGTACTGCCATTCACCATGGTGATCTCGAGGTCGACATCACGGAAGTGCCGTGCCATCAGCGTCATGTACGCGCTGTAACAGCGAGCCTGGAAGTCGTTCCAGAGACTGACCTGCAGGGTCATCCACTCCGGTGCGTGTGGCCCCCGAATCTCCACCCGACCGTCGTCTCCTTGCTGCATGAGATCGTTGGCCAGCCCGTAGACGACGGTCCGGCGCCAGGAGCCATTGGCCCAGTCCTGCAACTTCTTGTGCTGGCCTGGGAAATCGGGCTCCTCAGTATCGACCTCCGGAAGGTCGATGATCACAATACTATTGCCGTCGTACTTCCACCGCACCGTGGTTGTTCCGCGAACGTCCTCGCCCTTCGCGAACCGTACTCCAGAGCTGACGAACTCCGTTCCCGAGAAGGACTGGACCGTGCAGTGCTGCGGTCCTTCCACCCAGTAGCTCGTCTTCTTGAACTGGTACCACCTTCCTTCTTGATCGAAATTCTGGGCCGCCTTGAGCAACAGGCCCCGCGTCTCGGTGTCCTTGGTGGCATTGATTGCGGTGTCGGTCAGGACCTCGCGTTCGAACCTGTGGTCCTGCGCGTGCTTCCCCAGATCCTGGATCTCGACGTACCGTGCCACCTCCCTGAGCTCTTCATAGGTGAGTCGCGTGCTGCTCATGACGAGCTCGTACACCCTCAGCGGCAGGTTGAATCCCTGGATGACAGTGGATGCGGCGGTGGTGGCGATGTTGGCAGCCTGGCTCAGAGCGCTGAAAGTCTCCGAAGTTCCGACGAGTTCGAACTCGAACGTGTCGTTGACCTTCTTCAGCACTTTCAGGGCGATCCCACCGCCCTTCCTTGCCGCCGCCGTCTTGGCCTCGGCAAGCCGGATCTTGTCGTCCACAGGGCCTTCGAAGTCATTGAGCTTGCCCCTCCGGGCCGGAGGCCGGCCGGCGGCGCGAAGCCCTTGGCTGTCCTTGTCCTGCGACTGGTAGTAGCTGTTCAGCGCGTTGGCTGCCAATCCGCTGGCGGCACTGATGGCGGCGGGAACGACGGCAAGCGGGCCCGTGGTGAAAGCCATGACCGCAGCCGCTACGCCGCATGCCGTGGAGATCCCTTTGAGCGCCACGGTGAATCGTGCCGCGGTGGGGTGGTTGACCGCGAAGGCCTTCTCGCGGTTGATGTTGGCATCGGCCTTGATGGAGCGGTAGATGTGCTCCAGGACGGACCGCTTGACGTGGAAGTAGCCGGCAACCGCAGGTTCAAGCCTGGCGCGCGCCGCGTCGAACTGGTCGCAACTGTTGTCCCTGCTGGCATCCGCAATCTCCTGGCTCGCCTCAAGGAGCGTCGTGAGGCGCTTGCGGGCCTTCTTCTCCAGCTTGCTCAAGTCGCCCAGGTTCATGACAGACGGGGCCAGCCCGCCTTGCTCGCCCAGCTCCTTGAACGCAGCAATGGTCTCGAAGAGTGCTTTCGCCGACACGAAGGTCGCATCCCTGAGCCTGAAGGTCTCCTCGGCTTGCTGCCGCAGGCTCAGCTGCTGGCCCTGCGCAGCAGCCAGTTCGGACTGCAGCCGACTGGATCCCGTCTCCCGGCCACCGGAGTCCAGATTGAGCTTACGCGCAATCTCGATTGTTTCTTTGAACGAGACCCAGGTCTCGTCCTGCAGGACCTTCGCGATCTCTTCGACCTGGGCAACGACGTCCTTGTCCTTCCCTTCAGCAAGCAAGGGAAACTTGCCGTGCATTGGGTCCATCTGCCGGTTGGACGAACGGTAATTGTTGTAGACGTGCTGAATGTGATCGAAGTAGTCCAGTGCTCGGAAATCTTCGACATTAGTCTGCTGGCCCAGGTACTCGGCGTACAGCGCCAGCCACTGCCCATCGGCCTTCCGGAAACAATCGAGTACGCCGTCAGGGAAGCGCCCCTCAGGGATGTACTTCGGCGCCCAATTGGGGTTTGTGCTGAACATTCCTCTTCCTTGCCCTGATACGCAAAAAGGGGGCGTGAAGCTCTGCCTGCGACAGGGCACGCCCAGATCATTTCCCCCAGAGGTACGGTAGGGGGGCAACAGGAAGCCGAGGAGAGGACTTCGGGCATCCGTAGGGGCAATTCGTTGACAGGCCGCGGTGCACGGCGTGGAAACCTGCCCGATCGTGTCGATGCCGTAGCGCCGCCGAGCGCGCGCGTTCATGCGGCTTGGTGCCGCCGGGTGGAGGTGGCCGTTGGTTCCGTGCTGATGCGGGCGAGTGCCGTTTCGGCGGGGGTACTGTCGGGGCCTTTGATGGTGGTGTCGATGCGGAGGCGGACTTGGCCGTCCTGGGAGCCGTTGGTGGAGGCGAAGGTGTGGAGGCGGCTGCTGTGCCGGACAGT
>NZ_BJND01000135.1 GCF_006539505.1 Streptomyces spinoverrucosus | reverse complement strand
GCTTTCCACGTCCTGGTGCTTGGGGATGGCGATGCAACAGGCGACGGTGAAGTCTTCGCGCACCCGTTCTCTCTTCGTCCGCTCGACAGTGGAGACCGGACAGACGTAGGTCTTGTGACATCGGCCAACCGGCACCGGCAGCGGCCATCAAGGCGGCCACGTCCGCTCGCGGACACGGCTCTGTGTCACACATACGCCGGCCACTCGGTCTCACTGGCGTGAAAAGGCGCTCTGCCGGGGTGCAGATTTGCCTGAACTGGGCCATCAAGATCGATCCGGTAGAGGGGATATGGGGCGGCACCACAGAAGAGGAACGCCGCGCCATGAGGCGACGCCTGGTACACCAGTCCCAGAACGGCCGGTGCCCACGGCGGCCGCGGAGGCGAAGACCGCATAGTGGCCGTAGCCCCACAGCATGGCTGTGGTCATGCTGGCGAGGTGACGCGGTGCATCCTGGGCGAAGTACAGCCACCACAGGGCGAAGACAGTGAGTACGCCACCCAGCGCAAGGACCAGGATGGACCCGAGTGATGCCTCGGCGTCCAGCGCGGTGCGTACGGCAAGGGTGGCAGCCGTGATGGACTCCCCGAGAACAATTGGGCCGCACGCTCGGCCCATACGGGAACGGTGGCGTAGCGCAGGCAGCATCGGCGGCGTTCAGGGTCCGCGTGTGCGGCGCGCAGCCATTGATTGAATATCGTCGGTGTCGTAGGCCGAGGCGAACCAGGTGAAGTTCATCCAGGCCCACCAGATCGTGAAGAAGACCAGTGCGTAGCCGAGCAGGCCGTGACCGGGAGGGCCCCATCTGGGAGTACGGGCCCTATCGTGCCCATCAGGTTTCGGCAGGGTCACAGCCCGACTGGTACATGGGCGTGGCCGACGGGCTGCTGCGCGTCATGCCCGGCTGGGAGATCAACGCTTGGGGCCACACTCTCGCCCTCGACAACCTCATCCCGCTGCTGGCGGGCGTCGGCCTCTTCCTCGCCTTGGGGGCATATCCCTGTGTCGAGTCCTGGGCGACCAGCGATGACCGCGACCAGAACCTGCTCGACAGACCGCGTAACCGGCCGACGGGCACGGGCCTCGTGCCGCATGGCTCCGCATCAGCCTCTTCGCCGTGCCGGTTGTCGTCTACGTCGTAGCGAAGCGGTGGGCTCTCGCTCGCCGGATCAGCAGCCAGCACTGACGGGTGACGCATCCGCCGACAGTGCGGTGCGCACCTGCCACGGGGGCCCGGCTGGCCGGTGAAGAAAAAGTCTTCATCGGCTTATGTCACACATTCAATGGATGTCCTGTCACAAGGGTGAAAGCACAACACAGGCTGTGCCAGCAAAGGAGAGCAATCGTGAACAATCCCGTTCTTGAGCCTGCCGCGCAGAAGATCGCGGAGGCGACGGCCAACCCGCCTTTGCTGTACGAGCTTGGTCCCGAGGGCGCTCGGAAGGTCCTCGACGACCTGCAGGCGGCGCCCATCGAGAAGCCCGACGTGCAGGACGAGTGGATCACGGTGCCCGCCGAGGTCGGCGATGTTCGGGTGCGCATCATCAAGCCCGTCGATGCTCAGGGCCTCCTGCCGGTCGTCCTCTACGTGCACGGCGGAGGCTGGGTCCTCGGCAACGCCGGTACCCATGATCGCCTGGTGCGAGAGTTGGCCGTCGGCGTGGACGCCGCCGTAGTGTTCGTCGAGTACGACCGTTCCCCGGAGGCCAAGTACCCGGTTGCCATCGAGCAGGCGTACGCGACGGCCCGGTGGGTCACGGCGAACGGCGCCCAGGAGGGCCTGGACGCCTCTCGCATGGCCGTCGCCGGCGACTCCGTCGGAGGCAACATGACCGCGGCGCTGACCATCATGGCCAAGCAGCGCGGCGATGTGTCCTTCGTGCACCAGTCGCTGTACTACCCGGTCACGGACGCCGCCCAGGACACCGACAGCTACCGGGAGTTCGCGGACGGCCCCCACCTGACCGCGAAGGGCATGGCCTGGTTCTGGGACAACTACACCACCGACCCCGCACAGCGGGCCGAGATCACGGCGTCGCCGCTGCGGGCCACCCTCGCGGACCTGGAAGGGCTGCCGCCCGCGCTCGTCATCGTCGACGAGAACGACGTGCTCCGGGACGAGGGTGAGGCATACGCCCGCAAGCTGACGCAGGCCGGCGTTCCCACCACCAGCATCCGCTACAACGGCGTCCTGCACGACTTCCTGATGCTGAACGCCGTCCGGTCCACACAGGCCGCCGCTGCCGCGATGCAGCAGGCCATTCACACCCTGCGCACCGCGCTCGGCACCGACGGTGAGTTGACCTGAAACCTCGATCGTCGCCCCGCCCACTTCATGGCTTCTGAGCCGGATTGACCTCACCGGGACCCGGACCGTCCTAGAAAGGCCTCTTCATGAACCGTCGTTCACTCTACCGACGTGCCCGCACTCCGCTTTCCCTCATGGCCACGGCAACCGTCGCCGCCGCTCTCCTTGCCACCTCGGTCGCCCCGGCGAGCGCCGGCAAGGGTTCCTCCTCGCACAGCCGCAAGCCGACCGTGGTCCTCGTCCACGGCGCGTTCGCCGACTCCACCAGCTGGAACGGTGTCGTGAAGAAGCTGAAGCAGAAGGGCTATCCGGTGGTGGCCGCAGCCAATCCGCTGCGCGGGCTGACCAGCGACGCCGCCTACCTCAAGGACCTCCTGGCCGGCATCGACGGGCCCGTCGTGCTGGCCGGCCACTCCTACGGTGGATCGGTCATCAGCAACGCCGCCCATGGTGCCGAGAACGTCAAGGCACTGGTCTACATCGCCGCTTTCCTCCCCGAGAAGGGCGAGAGCGCTGTTGAGCTGTCGGGCAAGTTCCCCGGCAGCACGCTCGGCGAAGCCCTGCGCCCCGTCCCGATCACCCTGCCCGACGGCTCCCAGGGCACGGATCTCTACATCGACCGGGCCAAGTTCCACGACCAGTTCGCCGCGGATGTCCCCGAGCACACCACCGATCTCATGGCGGTCACCCAGCGCCCGGTGACCAGCGCCGCGCTGGAGGAGGGCGCCTCGGAGCCCGCCTGGAAGACCACTCCGTCCTGGGTCCTGGTGGCCACCGACGACCTCAACATCCCCCCGAAGGCTCAGACGTTCATGGCCGAGCGCGCCAACGCCCACACCGTGGAAGTCCGTGCATCGCACGCTGTGAGCGTCTCCCGCCCCGATGACGTCACCCGGATCATTCAGGAGGCTGTGCGGTCGGTCCGCTGACCGACGGCTCTATGAGGGCGGGGTGGCTGTGTGGCCATCCCGCCCTCGCGCTTGGCCGCCTGCAGGCATGGCTGCGTGCGGCCTGCGGGTAGCGCGAACGGGCCGTCAGTGACATGTACGGTGCCGCTTGCAGCGCGAGACGTTGACACGGAGTCCGAGGCCGCCGCGTTCAGTTCCGCGACGGTGGGCAGGCGGCGTTCGGCGAACTGGTCCGCGGTCCTGCCGCCCACCACCCGCACCCACTGCCCCTTGGGGGTACGGCCCGCCTGCTCGCGCAGCATCGCCAGTGCCTGCCGCAGCGACGGCACGCCGTCGCAGCGCAGTTCGAGGACGTAGTTGAGTCCGCCGCGGATGACGTGCGGTGTGCATCGTTGAGGCCGGGGACGACCCTGCGGCCGAGTGCGTCCACCACCGGGTCCGTGGCCCGACAAGCGGTGCCACGTCCGCGGCGTCGTCGGTGGCGACGGGATCCAGCCCGCCGTCAGGGATCGTTGCCATGGGAATCTCCCGAAAGCAGGTCAAGAGGGCTGCGGTGCGGTGCTGGTGAATGCCTTCCGGCGGCGGAGCTTGGACCGTCTCCTGCGGTCCACCGTCCGCTCACGCGTCGCGGGACTGCGCGCGGGGATGCGGAGGAGCGCGAGGGGCGTGGCCGCGACGCTCACGGCGCTGATGAGCAGGGGCCGGCCCAGTCCGTTGTGCAGCACGAGCCAGGCGCCCAGCAGGGCGCCGGCGAGCATGGCGAGAACCGCGGTGATGCGGCGGACGGCCCGGGGGTTGGTGCCGCCAGCGAGCGAGCGGTGGTGGTCATGTCGGGGATCGCCGCTTGCGTACGGTGCCGTTGCGTATGCCCATGGCCACCGCCGTCAGGACGATCAGTGGGTTGCGCGCCTGGTGCGGGACGGCGAACGCCACGGCCGCGGCCGCGAGCAGGAGCACCGCCTCGAGGGCCAGCGAGATGCAGGGCCGGCGGTGGCGCGGATATTGACGCATGCCAGCTCCAGGCGTCCCGGGACGACCGCTCCACCGAGGAACGCCGCAAGGGAGACCAGGGAGGCGAGAGGCGAGAATCCCGGTGCCCCGGCTGCGGCGAACGCGATGATGACGACATTGCTGGTCATATTCGCGGTGAAGACGTGGCCGAGTCCGAGGTAGCTGATCGGGTCGAGGCTTCCGGCCGGCAGGCGAGGGCCGGAGCAGGTCTCTGCCGCAACGGTGCTCAGGATGACCGGAACGTTGCACGCCTTGGCGGTCTTGGCCAGCGGGGTGAGGGCGGCCACGATCTCGGCGTCGGGAAGTCGGTTGATGACGCAGACTCAGCGCGTCACCTGCTCCTGCACCTTTGACCGGACGTAGCTGGCTGAGGCTGAGGACCTCCTCGGCCCGGGGCGCCCGCACCCCGCATTGAATCTGGCAGGCAGTGAGTCCGGCCGGTCTTGACCAACCACTACGGCCTCTACGAAACGCGGGGCACTTGTCCACCGCTCGCAGGCGACGGCGTCGGGCGCGGTGCATCGGAGGCGCCCGCTGAACGGAGAATCAGCTGCAGCGCGTTGGACGCGGCCCGCATGTTGTCATCGAGCACTGCGAGCGCTTTGCGCAACTCGGTGGCACGGGTCTCGAGCTCGGCGGCCTGGGCGGTCAGCGACGCAACGGTGTCGGTGACCGCGCGTCGGTTCTCAGATGCTGGGATCATCACGCGTCCTACTTGGGTAGAGAGTGCGCCTGTACCGCCGAGATGTCGAGGATCAGCGTCACCTTGTCGCTGACCAGGACGCCCCCCGCTTCCAGCGCCGTGTTCCAGGTGAGTCCCCAGTCGGAGCGCTGCAGTGTGGCCGTGCCCTCGAAACCGACCCGGTGCCGCCCGTAGGTGTCGCGGCTGGCTCCGCCGAAGTCGAGGTCGATGGTGATGGGCAGTTCGACATCCTTGATCTTGAGGTTCCCGCCCAGACGGAACTGGTCACCCCCTGCATCGACGATTCCGGTGGAGCGGAACGTCATCAGGGGGAACGTCGAAGAGTCGAAGAAGTCGGGGCCCTGAAGGTGCATGTCCCGCTCCCGAATGCCCGTGTCCAGGCTTTCGGTCTGGACGCTCACATAGGCCTCGGACCGGGAAGGCCGGGACCCATCAAGCTTGAGAAGACCTTCGAAGGATTCGAACTTCCCACGCACATTGGAGATCATGGCGTGCCGGACGGAGAAACCAATCATGCTGTGTACCGGGTCAATGGTGTAGAAACCGGTAAGTGCTTCATACGGGCGGCTGCTGGGAACAGTGCTCAGGTTGCGGTTTATGAGCATGGCGAGCCGTTTCCTTCGTGGTGTGAGTTTCGGACGGGGTGGAATCCCGGAACGGGCTCGGACGGACCGTCAAATGTCAGTGCGGCGAAGGGAACGGCCGGCCGGGGTACCGGGTGGCCCTGATGCCAGGGGCCACCCGAACCACTTACTTCTGCTGCGCGAGCCAGTCGGCGAAACGGGTCTCAGCGATGCGCGCGTCCGGGCCGGGAAGGAGGGTGTTCTCCTTCAGCTCGGCACCGAAGTACGGGGCGTGCGGGTCCGTCACGACCGTCCGCGGGTCGTTCTTGGCGGCGAGCCCCTTGCGGATGAGCTCGTCCAGCTGGAACGTGTCGGGGCCGGCGACCTCCACCACGCCGTTGACGGGCGTGCCGACGGCCGTGCGGCCCACGGCGGCGGCCACGTCGTCGGAGTAGACGGGCTGAATCTTGATGGGGGCCAGACGCACGGTGTCACCGTCGGTCGCCGCGGCGGCGATGCTCTTCATGAACTCGAAGAACTGAGTGGCGTGGACGATGGAGTACGGAATCCCGGAGGCCTTGATCAGCTCCTCCTGCGCCTGCTTGGCGCGGAAGTAGCCGCTCTCCTGGAGCCGCTCGGTGCCGACCACGGAGAGCGCGACGTGGTGGGTCACACCGGCCTCCGTCTCCGCCTTCAAGAGGTTGGTGGTCGAGGTCCGGAAGAACTCCATGACGGCGTCGTCCTCGAACGAGGGGGAGTTCGACACGTCGACCACGACCGAAGCGCCCTGCAGAACCTCGGCCAGGCCCTCGCCCGTCAGTGTGTTGACGCCGGTGTTGGGAGCGGCCGGCACCGCCTCGTGACCGTGCTCATTGAGCTTCTCGACCAGCTTCGAGCCGATGAGGCCGGTACCGCCGATCACTACGACCTTCATGATGGGGATCCTCTCGGAGGTTTCCTAATGTGTCTGCACCAGGAAAGACAGGGTGGTGACTGTATTTGTGACAGGCGCCCGGGTGGATTTCGGACTTTCCTTTTTCGGGACGGGCGCCGGCAGGTCACTCGGCGAGCTTGCCGTCGGTCGAGACTTCCTCCATCAGGGAGGAGATCTCGTCGGGGATGGAGGGAATGCTTTCGTGGGTGATTCCCGTG
>NZ_BJND01000134.1 GCF_006539505.1 Streptomyces spinoverrucosus | reverse complement strand
GACCCCGACTCACCCTGCACCCGCAGGCGCTACCGCAACCACGCACTATCCGCGCAGGCCGCCGCAGGCATGGCGCGCCACCCCATGGGCGGCGCACCCGCTCACGTCGTCCGCCTCCGCCGAGCCCCAGGCCGCCGCTCACTCGGCCGCGTCACCGGATCCCCAGCCTCCATCGCAGCAGCCCGCCGCTTCATCCCGAAGTCGGCCAACGCCTCCGCCAGCTTGTGCACGGACGGCTCAGGAGCCATCACATCCACCCGAAGCCCATGCTCCTCGGCAGTCTTGGCGGTAGCAGGCCCGATACACGCGATCACGGTCACGTTGTGCGGCTTCCCAGCGATACCCACCAGATTCCGCACCGTGCTCGACGACGTAAACAACACGGCATCGAACCCACCCCCCTTGATCGCCTCCCGAGTCTCCGCAGGCGGCGGCGACGCCCGCACGGTCCGGTACGCCGTAACGTCATCGACCTCCCACCCAAGCTCGATCAGCCCCGCCACCAGCGTCTCGGTGGCGATATCGGCCCGCGGCAGGAAAACCCGATCAATCGGATCGAACACGGGGTCATACGGCGGCCAGTCCTCCAACAACCCCGCCGCCGACTGCTCCCCACTCGGCACCAGATCCGGCTTCACACCAAACGCAACGAGCGCCTTGGCCGTCTGCTCCCCCACCGCAGCAACCTTGATCCCCGCAAACGCCCGAGCATCAAGCCCGTACTCCTCGAACTTCTCCCGCACAGCCTTGACCGCGTTGACCGACGTGAAGGCGATCCACTCGTACCGCCCGGTCACCAGCCCCTTGACCGCCCGCTCCATCTGCTGAGGCGTCCGCGGCGGCTCGACAGCGATCGTCGGCACCTCATGCGGCACGGCCCCGTACGACCGCAACTGGTCGGACAGCGAAGCCGCCTGCTCCTTCGTCCGCGGCACGAGCACCTTCCAGCCGAACAACGGCTTGGACTCGAACCACGACAACTGCTCACGCTGAGCCGCGGCGGATCGCTCCCCGACCACGGCTATCACAGGCCGCCCGCCCTCAGGCGACGGCAGCACCTTCGCCTGCTTCAGCGTCTGCGCGATGGTCCCCAGCGTCGCCGTCCACGTCCGCTGCCGCGTCGTCGTCCCCGCGACCGTCACCGTCATCGGCGTATCGGGCTTACGCCCGGCGGACACCAGTTCACCCGCAGCCGCAGCCACGGAATCCAGCGTCGTCGACACGACGACGGTCCCGTCCGACGCCCCGACCTCGGTCCAGCACCGATCGGAAGCCGTCCGAGCATCCACGAACCGCACATCCGCACCCTGCGCGTCCCGCAACGGCACACCGGCATACGCCGGCACCCCGACCGCGGCCGCGACACCGGGCACGACCTCGAACGGAACACCCGCCGCGGCGCAGGCGAGCATTTCCTCGGCGGCGTACGTATCAAGTCCCGGGTCCCCGGACACCGCACGGACGACCCGCCTGCCGCCCCGCACGGCCTCCATGACAAGATGTGCGGCATCCCGCACTGCGGGTACCCCAGCGGTTGTTGACGTGCCGTCAACAACCGTCAGCTGAGGCGTGCCTGTGCCCGGACCGAGGTCCGAAGAAGGACCCGGGTCCGTGTTCACGACGGCGACGCCCGGCCTGGCGTGCGTGCGTACCACGTCGAGCACCTCGTGCTCGGCGACGAGTACATCAGCGTTCGCCAGCGCCTCGACGGCGCGCAGAGTCAGCAGTCCCGGATCCCCGGGTCCGGCACCGAGGAAGGTGACGTGCCCGTGTTCCGGACCGGCGGCGGGAAGGGTGGTGGGGCTCAATGTGCTCGCTCCCCCATCAGACCGGCCGCGCCCTGGGCAAGCATGTCGGCGGCGAGTTCGCGGCCGAATGCCACTGCCCCCTCGTGCGTGTCGGGCACGGGACCGGTGGTGGACAGCTGCACCGTACGGGTGCCGTCGGTCGTGCCGACGACGCCCCGCAGGCGCATTTCCTTGACAGTCTGCCCGTCGGCCAGCAGGTCGGCGAGCGCGCCCACAGGGGCGCTGCAACCGGCCTCCAGGGCGGCGAGCAGTGACCGCTCGGCGGTCACGGCGACCCGAGTGAACGGGTCGTCGAGTTCACCGAGCGCGGCGATGAGGTCCGCGTTGTCCGCGGCACACTCGATCGCCAGTGCCCCCTGGCCGGGGGCGGGCAAAACCGTGTCGACCGACAGGAAGTCGGTCACCTCGTCGATCCGGCCGATCCGGTGCAGTCCGGCGGCGGCCAGCACGACGGCATCGAGCTCGCCCTTGTGGACGTACCCGATCCGGGTGTCGACGTTGCCGCGGATCGGCACCGTCTCGATGTCCAGCCCGTGGCTGCGCGCGAACGCGTTCAGCTGCGCCATCCGGCGCGGCGAACCCGTGCCGATGCGCGCCCCGCGCGGCAGGTCGGTGAACTTCAGCGCGTCCCGGGCGACGATCACGTCCCGCGGGTCCTCGCGCAGCGGTACGGCGGCCAGGACCAGGTCCTCGGGCTGCGTGGTCGGCAGGTCCTTCAGCGAGTGCACCGCGAAGTCGACGTCACCCCGCAGCAGCGCGTCCCGCAGCGCGGTCACGAACACACCGGTGCCGCCGATCTGCGCGAGGTGCTCACGCGAGACATCGCCGTACGTGGTGATCTCGACGAGCTCGACACGCCGCCCGGTCACCTGGCTCACGGCTTGCGCCACCTGCCCGGACTGGGCCATGGCGAGCTTGCTCCGCCTCGTCCCCAGCCTGAGCGCCTTCTCACTCATCGTGACCCTCGGTTCTTCTCGGTGCTGTCCTCGGCGCGGGAGACGGAGGCCACCGTCTCGGGGTCGAGGTCGAACAGGGTCCGCAGCGCGTCCGCGTACCCGGCGCCGCCGGGCTCGGCCGCGAGCTGCTTGACCCGTACGGTCGGCGCGTGCAGCAGCTTGTCGACGACCCGGTGCACGGCCTGCCGGATCTCGCCGCGCTGCTTGTCGTCCAGACCGGGCAGCCGCCCGTCCAGCCGGGCGATCTCGCCCGCCACGACATCGGCGGCCATCGCCCGCAGCGCGACCACGGTCGGCGTGATGTGCGCGGCCCGCAGCGCGGCCCCGAACGCCGCCACCTCGTCCGAAACGATACGGCGGACCTGGTCGACGTCGGCCGCCATCGGAGCGTCCGCGGACGCCTCGGCCAGCGACTCGATGTCCACCAGCCGCACCCCGGCCAGCCGGTGCACGGCCGCGTCGATGTCCCGCGGCATCGCCAGGTCGAGCAGGAAGAGCACCGGCTCGGGGCGCGGCACCTCGATGACCGGCTCGGGCCTGCGGTGCTCGGGGATCCGGCCGACGGTGGCCACGGTCGCGGCCAGCGCGGTGATCAGCTCGGGGTCCACCTCGGGCGCCCGGCGTGCCGCCTCCCGCCGCTCGACCGCGCTGCCGGCGGCCCAGGCGGCGTGCTGCTCCAGCGTCGCCGCGTCCATCCCGGCCACGGCGGCTTCGCCCATCACGGAGAAGCCGGGAGCGGTCAGGTCCAGGGGGCAGTTGTCGTCGGCGCCCACGGAGGTGGGCGGCAGCGGCGTCCGCCGTACGTCGGTCTTCGGCGCCGTACTCGTCGTACCGGACCCCTCGGACCCCTCCTCGACCCGCGCGGGGCGTCCAGTGCGGCCCTCGACCGCTCCGGCGATGTCCTCGGCCGTCAGGACCAGGCCGGTGGCTCCGGTGCAGGAGACGGCGATGTCGGCACGTGTCAGCTCGGCCCGTACCGACTCCATCGGTACCGCCCGGGCCACCACGTCCGTGTCGTCGGCCTGGTTCAGGATCTGCGCGAGGCGCTCGGCGCGGTCGAAGGTGCGGTTGGCGATGACGACCTCGCCGACCCCGGCCCGCGCCAGCGTCGCGGCGGCCAGCGACGACATCGACCCGGCGCCGATGACCAGCGCCTTCTTGCCTCGCGCCCACTTCTCCACGGCCCCGCCGGCGGCCAGCTGCTCCAGGCCGAAGGTGACCAGGGACTGCCCGGCGCGGTCGATGCCGGTCTCGGTGTGGGCGCGCTTGCCGACCCGCAGCGCCTGCTGGAACAGGTCGTTCAGCAGCCGTCCCGCGGTGTGCAGCTCCTGCGCGCGGGCCAGCGAATCCTTTATCTGACCGAGGATCTGCCCCTCGCCGACGACCATCGAGTCCAGCCCGCACGCCACCGAGAACAGGTGGTGGACGGCCCGGTCCTCGTAGTGCACGTAGAGGTACGGCGTGAGCTCGTCCAGGCCCACCCCGCTGTGCTGGGCGAGCAGCGTGGACAGCTCGGCGACACCGGCGTGGAACTTGTCCACGTCGGCGTACAGCTCGATGCGGTTGCAGGTGGCGAGCACCGCGGCCTCGGCGGCCGGTTCGGCGGCGACCGTGTCCTGCACCAGCTTGACCTGGGCGTCCGCGCTCAGCGCGGCCCGCTCCAGCACGCTGACCGGTGCGCTGCGGTGACTCAGTCCGACGACGAGCAGACTCATGCCGGCATCACGGCGGGTACGTCCCCGTCGGGCCCCTTGTCGGCGGACTCCTTGCGTGCGACGGCGGCCGGGCCGCCACCGTCGGGGGTCGCGGCCTCCTCTCCGGCCTTGCGCTGCTCGTGGAAGGCGAGGATCTGCAGCTCGATGGAGAGGTCGACCTTGCGCACGTCGACGCCGTCCGGGACGGACAGCACGGTCGGCGCGAAGTTCAGGATGGAGGTGACACCGGCGGCGACCAGCCGGTCGCACACCTGCTGGGCGGCGCCCGCGGGGGTCGCGATCACGCCGATCGACACGCCGTTGTCCTGGATGATCTTCTCCAGGTCGTCGGTGTGCTGCACCGGGATCCCGGCGACCGCACGGCCGGTGAGCGCGGGGTCGGCGTCGATGAGCGCGGCGACCCGGAAGCCACGGGAGGCGAAACCGCCGTAGTTGGCGAGCGCGGCGCCGAGGTTACCGATACCGACGATCACAACCGGCCAGTCCTGGGTGAGGCCGAGTTCGCGGGAGATCTGGTAGACGAGATACTCGACGTCGTAGCCGACACCACGCGTGCCGTAGGAGCCGAGGTAGGAGAAGTCCTTGCGGAGCTTGGCGGAGTTGACCCCGGCCGCGGCCGCGAGTTCCTCGGACGAGACCGTGGGCACCGAGCGCTCCGACAGCGCCGTCAGGGCTCGGAGGTACAGCGGAAGACGGGCGACGGTGGCCTCGGGAATCCCTCGGCTACGGGTCGCCGGTCGGTGAGTTCGGCCAGTTGCCACGGTGCTCCTGCGGGTAGAGCGGGGCTGCGGGCGGTCATACGTCCCCGGACCGCCCCGTCGAAAGCAGGCTATGTCTTTGTGAACGCGTGCACAAAGATGGTGTCCGATTTGTCCGGCCAACGTGACCGGGGTCACGCGTGCCCGGCTACTCGGTCAGCGCCTTGCGGAGGCGGTCCTCGTTCACCCGCCAGAACGTGTGCTGCTCGCCGTCCACGAGGACGACGGGGATCTGCTCCCAGTACTTGTCGTGGAGTTCCTTGTCCTGGGTGATGTCCTTCTGCTCCCACGACACACCGAGGTCGGCGCAGACCTTCTCGATCACCAGCTGTGCGTCATCACACAGATGACAGCCCGGCTTGCGGATGAGGGTGACCAGGCGGTCCTGCGGGGCGCGGGCCGGGGTGGTGGCCTTACGGCGGAAAATCGGGCTCATGTCGGCCATTCTCGCGCCGCGACACGCGGTTGTTGAACGGTGCGGTCGGGGAGCTGTTTAACGGCAAGGACGCGGAGAGTTCACGGCGTTCCAACCTCTCGGCTCCGGAACCCCCGAACAGAATGGCTATGCTCACGTCATGGCCGCTCTTGGATGGCTCACTCCCCGTAGGCGCTCCGCCACGGCGCGGAGCGTGTTGGCAGGCGAGGCCGCGGCGGAGGCCGCGCGCAAGACACAGGACACCTCCGTCGCCGCCGTTGGCGCTGTTGGCGAGGAGCCGGAGTTTCCCGTGCCCGGCGACGAGAAGGCCGCCGCGTTCTTCGACCTCGACAACACCGTGATGCAGGGTGCCGCGCTGTTCCACTACGGGCGGGGGCTGTACAAGCGGAAGTTCTTCGAGACGCGTGATCTCGCCAAGTTCGCGTGGCAGCAGGCGTGGTTCCGGCTGGCCGGGTTCGAGGATCCGGACCATATGCAGGACGTGCGGGAGTCGGCGCTGTCGATCGTGAAGGGGCATCGGGTGGCCGAGCTCCAGTCGATCGGCGAGGAGATCTACGACGAGTACATGGCCGAGCGGATCTGGCCGGGGACTCGGGCGCTGGCGCAGGCGCATCTGGACGCGGGGCAGAAGGTGTGGCTGGTGACGGCCGCGCCGGTGGAGATCGCGCAGGTCATCGCGCGTCGGCTGGGGCTGACGGGTGCGCTCGGGACCGTGGCGGAGTCGGTGAACGGCGTGTACACGGGCAAGCTGGTGGGCGAGCCGTTGCATGGACCGGCGAAGGCGGAGGCGGTACGGGCGCTGGCCGCGGCGGAGGGGCTGGACCTGGCGCGCTGCGCGGCGTACAGCGACTCGCACAACGACATTCCGATGCTGTCGCTGGTGGGGCATCCGTACGCGATCAACCCGGACAGCAAGCTGCGCAAGTACGCCCGCGAGAAGGACTGGCGACTACGGGACTACCGAACTGGGCGGAAGGCCGCGAAGGTCGGCATCCCGGCTGCGGCTGGGGTGGGCGCGGTGGCGGGCGGCACTGCCGCAGCCATCGCGCTGCATCGTCGGCGACGGTAGCGGTCTTATGCCTGCGGCGGCCTGCGCGGGTGGATGGGGCTTGCTGTAG
>NZ_BJND01000133.1 GCF_006539505.1 Streptomyces spinoverrucosus | reverse complement strand
ACACCCAACATGCTCCCGAACAGGCCCGACAGGAAGACCTAACGGAGTCCTACTAGATCAAACGCCCTCTGACCATCGCGGTACGATAGCGGCCCCCACGATCGGGGTGTGGTAGCGCCTGTCAAGGCGGCTCAGCCTGAGCAGGCTCGAGGTTAGATGAACCAGATCGGGTTGCTTATGGCGACCATTTGGTCGAGGGTGGTGGAGGTTGGCTGCTGACGGCGTACTTCGACTCTAGCGAAGCCGGATGCCTTGCCCCACCCCTTCCAATGTACTTCGCCGGTTCCTGTACTGCCGATTGTGGTTGTTGCCATCCGTCCCCAGGCGGTGTGCACTGTGACGGTTGTGCCTGGAGCGCCGCTGACTCGCGCTGAAACCTCCACCGACGAGAAGAGCGACACTGGTAGCTGGTCACCAGGGCCTGCCTGTCGGCCGTTCGCAGCGGCGATGAAGTCCAGAGAGACGTCTGCCGTCTCTGCGAGGTAGGAGTTTCCGCGCCGGACCCCGTCCAGGATGGTGTCTTTCGACAGCGAAGTTGCCCGCACGACTGTATGCGGTGTGCCGACTTCCCCGGCGTTGTGTGCATCGCTGTTGCCGACCGCTACGATCCGCCGCCCGGTGCGCAGCATGCCGTCCCAGACAGCCACCGCCGCCACGTCGTCCAGCGTCCAGGGGCCGCTCCATACCTCGAGGGCGTCGACGTTTTCGAAGCCGAACTCCCAAAATGAGCCAGGCCCCGGAGTCATGGGATGTGCGGCAACGACGAGGCCACCAAGGCTTCTCACACGGTCCCTGCGCTGTGCGAAGGCACTGCCGTCTCGCGGGCCGTACCGCCAGTCCACCCACTCTGTTGGTGGAAGCCCTAGCGCCAGCCAGTGTCCGTGGCGGGTGGTGACCTCTTCACCGTTGAGGACGAGCAGATCAGATGGAGCACTCGCTCCCCAGTAGAGGGCCGATGAGCGTGTGTTGTGCTCTGTGGAGGCTATGAAGTCCAAACGGTGGTCTCTGGCGGATTTGATGAGTTCGCTGTGAGTCGCCGTTCCATCCGAATGCTGGGTATGCAGGTGCATGTCCCCGCGATACCACGCCTGTCCGCGTCCGATCGCCTTGTCCGGTGCCGGTCTCGGGACGAAGCGATCTGCAGGCTCGCCAAACTCCAAGGTGATGCGTACTTCCCACCCCATGCCTTTGGGGTTGTAGACGATCGGTCCCAGCGCTACCGACCAGGTTCCGGGCTGTACGTCCCCTGGGATGTAGCCCGGCGTGGCATCCGCGGCCGAGACGGTGAAGTCCCTGCGCGCTCCTCCCGACCAGCCGCGAAACCCGGTGGGATCGAAGAGCCCTATGTCCAGCACATTTTCCATCACACCGGGAACAGCGACGAAGGGGTCAAAGGATGTACTCACCGAGACTCGCTGGACACCCTCCGGTACCTCGAAGTCCGCGGAGGCCCACTGATCGAACCCGAAGGGGGAGTGCCCCCGATGCGTCATGGTCGATATGCCGTGACTGCCGGATGCAGCCCCAGTGCCGGCGTGCGCGACGCCGGCGGGGATGGTGGAGGCAAGTCCACCCGTTAAGAGAGCAGCGCCGTGCTTGAGGATGTCCCGGCGCTCGGCTGCGAAAGAACCATGGCGGGAAGGTCTGTGGCGCACAGCTGCATCCTTTCCAGTAACGGGTAGTGGGCAGAGGCCGGGGGCACGTGCAGGGCACCGCGGATCAGCTTTCCCTCATGTGACGGCCGTGGTGCTCAGCACGAGGTTCGGCGACAGGTAGCACAACGTCGGTACGTTGACCGGAAACACAAGGGGCTCGATGGCCGAACCGACCCTACCTGCCTTCCAGGTTGCCCGTCGGTAGGGTGACGGCAATACGTCCCAGGACCGGCCCGGGCATCGTCAAGATGACGTCTTTGCCGCTGACCGTAACGCAGGGCATCCCCAGTGCCGGATTTCGGAACCTGCGCGCAGCGAGCTCCGAGATGGCCGCAACCGCGGTCCCCGAGCTTGTCGTTGTCAATCGTCATGGCCGCGCAGCGGTTGACGCAGCCGGGCACCGTGTGGAGGAAGGGACGAGGGCCTTCCGGACCCCGCTGCCCGCCGGGCCGCCTGCGGAACAGTGGCCGACTTGCCGACGCCGACGTCGATCGTATGCGGTCCGACGATGGGCGGGGTGGCCTGGGATGCCAACGGTGGAAGGGGGCGGCGGCCGAGGCGGAAGCCGCAGTGACGCTGAAGAGCCCCAGGCGAAGGTCAGTGCCATGGATAAGCGCTCGTATGCGAGGGCTGCTCCCATCTTCCATCCTCCTGGGTGGACGTAGCTACCGATCACATCACCCAAGGTCAGGGCATCGCTCACGGCCCGACACGATTGGCAAATTGACGCACTCATGTCAGCACGGAGGCCAGTCGAAGTCCAGAGCCCTGCCATCATCAAAAGGCGCGACTGATCGTTTGATGAGACTGGCGGGTCAGTCTCTCGTTGAACCCGTGGCGGTAGAAACCGCTGGCGCTCGCCCGTGGCCTCGTCGAGGCGCTTGTCGTTCACCCGCGGCTGCCTTCACCTCGACCACCCGGCCGCCGTGGATCACCTTGCGCGGCAGGTGGTTAGCCGTTGCGCACGACCGAGCGGTGGCCCTTCTCATCCCGCTGAACGGCCAAGTCGGCTATGTAAGCGTTGACTTCGGCCTCGAGCGCGGCGGCCAGCATCCGCCTCGCGCCCTCGCGGACGATCTCATCGATCAGGGACGAGCCGTTGGCGGTGGTGCCGTCGGCGTTCACTACGCTGAGCACGGGCGTGCCTTCCCAACCCACGCGGCAACGCGGGCCTACTCGATACCAGCCAATCGATCACTCGGGAAGTGGGCTTGATCCGCTTTGACGGACATCGAAGATCAGGGGCTTCGGCCCCAGAAGGATGATGTCCATCATGAAGAGCATGGGGAAGAAGAGGCCGCGTCCTCGCCGCTCGTTCACGCCGGAGTTCAAGGCCGAGATCGTCGAGCTGTGCCGATGTGGTGACCGCTCGGTCGGTCAGGTCGCCAAGGACTTCGACCTGACCGAGACCGCGGTGCGCGGCTGGGTCAAGCAGGCCGACGTCGATGCCGACGAGCGCGACGGCCTGACCAGCAACGAACGCGAGGAACTGGCCCAGCTGCGGCGGGAAAACCGCCGCCTGCGGGAGGACGTGGAGATCCTCAAGCGGGCCACGGCCTTCTTCGCGCAGGAGACCCGGTGAGCGTGCACCCGTTCATCGAGGCGGAGAAGTAGGCGGGCCACAGCGTCAAACGGGCGTGTGAGCTGCTGAAGGTCTCCCGTGCCGCCTTCTATGCCCGCCGCACCGGCGCCGTCGGCCCGCGGGCCGTGCAGGATGCGGAGCTGACCGAGCAGATCACCGCCGTCCACGCCCAGTCCCGGGGCACCTACGGGGCGCCGCGCATCCACGCCGTCCTCCGGCGCGAGGGCACGATCCTGCGCGAGTTCCGGCCCGAGAACGCGACCGACGCCCGCTGGTGCGGCGACATCACGTCCCCACCAACGAGGGCTGGCTCTACCTGGCCACCGTCATCGACATCGCCTCCCGGCGCGTGGTCGGCTGGGCCACCGCCGACCACGCGCACCGAGCTGGTGCCGACGCTCTGCGAGCCGCCTGCCGCCGACGTCGCCCCACCGGGTCGGTCGGATCGCGGCTGCCAGTACACCAGCCGTGAATTCGCCCTGTTCGCAGCTGAATTGGATATCCATCTGTCGGTCGGCCGCACCGGCCAGTGCTGGGACAACGCGCTGGCCGAGTCGTTCTTCGCCACCCTGAAGAACGAACTGCTCGGCGACCGTTCCTGGCCGAGCAGGTCCGTCGCCCGCACCGCGGTCTTCGAGTGGATCGAGGGCTGGTACAACTTGCACCGGCTGCACAGCAGCCTCGGCTACCGCAGTCCCGCCGACTACGAGGCCGCCCTGGCGGCCTGACCACCACACCGATGGTATCCGTCAAAGCGGAACAAGCTCAAAGGTACGCCCGTATCGCATGTGCCCCTCCCGAGCCGATCCACAGGTAATGAGCATTGTTCCGAGGCGAAGACGACGGCGAAGCTGATCAGCATCGTCCCCACTCTATGGGTGCACAGGCGGAAGGGTCCCAGCGCGGCCGCACAGGGAGCAACAGACCACTGCCAGGCCATCGATGCGCTCCAAGGCCTGCTGCGGTGCTGGGCCGACAGGCTGCACCACCTGCGGCTGCCCCCGCGCAGAAGCAGGGACAGCGGTGCCGTACGGGTCGGACTTCTTGCGGCAGACCATGTGCCGGTCGCGGTATCAGTCCGTGGTCATCGGGTTGATCACGGAGACCCGGCGTTTCAGGGGTCCGCAAACAGGCCACGAGAAGGCACCTTGATGGCTTGACCCCGAGCCGGATGGAAGTTGTCGCCATATTCGGCGAGCAGGCGTATCACACTGATGTCGGCCGCAGGTATTGCTCTCAGCAGCGGCGTTGGTAGACGCTGAAGGTGTCGATGGGATCGAAGTCTTGGGCCAGCAGCATGTGGCTGACCGGCTCGTCGCCGGGATCTGCGTACGCCGCCATCTGCCGGGCACCTTCGTTGCTGGCCAGGCGCAGACACTGCGCCAGCAGACGGCTTCCGACCCCTCGCCGACGATGCTCGGGGTGAACCGCAAGGTGCCACAGAACGGCGGTGGCCGTCATCGGATGGGGACGGAGTACAACCGCACTGCCCAGCGTTCCCGAACCTTTTTTGACCTTGAGCTGCCATCCCGGGATTGTGCTGAGGGGCGTGACCTCCGCGATCGGATCCGGATCCGCGACGGGGTCCGGGGCGAGCGGGCACAGGAAGTAATCCTGAGCCGCAGTCGGGGTGAAACCCGTCGTCGCGACAGCCCGGGCGGTAGCTTGGCGGTGCCGGACAGGCAGCCCGGGAACGCCCGCGGTCGTAGCAGGGGAGGTGAAGGCGAGCGTGGGGCGGTGGCTCAGATGAGTCCGGGCGTAATCCAGCAGCGCCGTGGCGATGGTGAAGTCCTCGCCGTCATGCAACCAGTGAATGATCCCGAGACGGTCGCCATGCCTCGCTGAGAGACACATCGCCCCCCGGACCTGCCCCTGCTCGTCACAGAAGGTGAACACCTCCCCGAGGTCGTGCTGCGGAGCGTGAGCCGGCTCCCCAGGCAGAGGATTGGCAGCCGCCAGCGCCATGATCGCCGGGAAGTGATCAGGCGTACAGGCCCGGATGGGCGCATCCTGTGCCCCGCTTACCTCGCGGGTCTTTCTCACCGAGACGGCAGCAGCCGTCTCCGGTGGGGGATCTCCCAGTCTGTTCACAGAGTCACCTCCAGGGCATTACCGCCCGAAATTTCGGATCCATCCGAAAGGACACAACAGCGCGAACTTGACGGCGCGGGGCACCCTGGCCCAACACACCGCTGTGCCTCCGCGCGCACTCGGGATGACAAACCCCTGGTCGTCGTGCCCCAGGTGAGTCCTGGACCAAGTGCGATCGGGGGAGGGCTCCACCTGCCCCGCCCAGCGGCCGCCGACCTCTATAGAGAGGATGAGAATTATCTTCGGCGCCGAGGTCTGGCACCCTTGCCATATCGGCCCCCAGCCGTACTAAACAGGACCGTGCAGCGGTAGCGCCCGTGAATGTCATCACAAAGAGGGCGAGCCGGAGGATTTTTATCGAAATCATAGCTTCTGCTTTCTCCTCCATAGTGCAGGTGGCAACTGGAAGGAAAGCACAAGGCACGGTGAGAGACATCGGGTATTTTCCCTAACTGACTTCTCGCGGCCCTTCTTGGTGAGAAACGGTGAGGCTGCTGGGGGAAGTGTTCATGTACAGATCAACTCAACGCCTTGGCGTGACAGATCTTGTTGGCGAAGTGGAGTCGTGTACGAGGGGTTGCGCCCCAACTGCTCGCCAACATCCTCGACCGGTGGTCTATCGGGTGACACTCAGTTGTTTTGAGCAGGTGGGCCATGCGTTCCACCCGGGCCCGCTGTACACGCTCGGCGATGATGATCTGCTGCTCCCTGCTGGCCTGGTCGGCGCTTGGTACATAGGCGGTGCCGCCGAATTCATGCCATGTTGTGTTCGTGAACTGAAGGCCGCCTGTGAAGCCGTTTCCTGTGCGACCTGCCCAGTTCCCGCTGCTTTCACAAGCTGCGAGCGTGTCCCAGACGTTGGCGGTCGCCGCGTTGCGCTGGGCTGGCGGTTATCACGAGCGGCAGGGAGACTCCCAGGGTCGTGGCGGAGGCCAGTATGGCTTTCTTGGTAGCTGAGAGGTGATGGAAGCTGAGGGCATGGGTACTCCTGTGTCAGGGAAACAGGTTCGTCTCAAGCATTGTGATGTTCGGCGGTTGAGAGGGGCGGCCGATCGTGCGGGCATTCCGACTTGCCTGTCTCCCCTTATCGGCGGATGGGCGATCCTGCGGTCGGCGTGTGTTCGTCCGGTCCCGGCGGCGCATGGGCTGGGTGGAGGACCAGGTGTGGACCGCTGCCCGGGTGGCCACGCTGATCGGCAGGAAGTTCCACGTTTCCTACAGCATCTTTGGCACCACCCGGCTGATGCACCGGCCCGGCTTCAGGCCGCAGGTGCCGGCGCGGCGGGTGGCCGAGCGCGACGAGCAGGCCGTGACCGACTGGAAGGAGGCGACCTGGGCCGAGGTAAAAGAGCCCGGGCGGCCTGCGGAGGCTACCTCTGTTCCAAGGACGAGGGCAGGCTTCACCCCGGCGGCCGCCCAAAGGACGCACCTTGGGCCCGCGTGGCTGCATACCACCACAGGTGACGGTGAGCGGGCGGCGCTCGGGACGCCTGTCGGTAGCCGGACTGATCGCGATGCGGCC
>NZ_BJND01000132.1 GCF_006539505.1 Streptomyces spinoverrucosus | reverse complement strand
AGGCGCCTGGACGGCGGAAAGACGTCCTGATCTCGGCAGGTGCCGGAACTATGTCCTGCGCTCCCCCTCCTGCGGAGGAGGGGGAGCGCAGGACGCGTATTCGGTTGCGGTGCGGGGCTACGGCTGCGAGACCCTGTCGATCCCGACGAGCACGGTCAGCTCGGTGGTGATCTCGTCGGTCAGCTCCAGCGAGCGCAGGGTCCGGGCGTGATCCGGGCGGCATCGGCGTCCGGCCGGGTGGCCCGTCCGGGGGCCGTGAGGGTCGGACCGCTGTGGCAGCCGCAACGAGCGGAATAGGGGGAGTGGCCGCTCCCCCCGGACGGGCAAGAGCAAAGATGCAGGAAACGCCAGCCGCATGCCTCAGGGAATGTTCCTAGTGCCGGTCGGTAGCTGCCGGCATCCGGCGCGGCCGACACCGCCGGGGGTGTCACCGGGCGGTGCCGAAGTCCTGGGTCCAGTAGTAGTCCCGCTACGCAAGGCCGATACCGATCTCCTTGAACTCGCAGTTCAGGATTCTCGACGACGCCTCGAACGTGCTATGGCCCGACCGGGACATCCGGTCGGGCTGATGAACGGCTGTGGCAGATACGCCGGTTCAGCGCTTGCCGTCGGTCTGTTCATGGTGGTCCAGCTCTTCGAGCAGCCGGCGCAGGAACGCCCGTGTCCGGCCGATCTCCTCGGCGTCGAGCGCGGCGAAGAGTGTGCGGTGGACGGCCGAGGCGCGGTCCGTGAGGCCTGCGAGCGCGTCCCGGCCGCGGGGGGTGAGCGTCAGCAGCGGGGAGCCGCGGTGGTCAGGGTTGGCCTGATAGGCGGCGTACCGGAGCTCGCGAGGTCGTTGGCGACGCGCTGCACGTTCTGCCGGCTCACCCCCAGGCGGCGGGCGGCCTGCGGCACGGTGAGGGCCGTCTCGGAGACCACGCTGAGGACCTGCCAGCGGGCCTGGGTGAGCCCTTCGGCCTGTGCGGTGTGCTCGCCCAGGCGGCGCAGGGCGCCCGCCGCCTCGAACACGTCTGCTACGAGCAGGGCAATCTCGTCGGACATCAGAAAGCTTTTGACAATACGTTGTCTATGTGTGAATGTGTTGTCATTGTAGTTCACGGTCCGGACGAGAAGTGCTGCAGGCATGCCATGCCCAGGATTGATTTGTACAGGAATATTCACATGGGTCAGCGGGAGCGGCTCTTCACACTCGCCGTCGAGCTCGGCGCCGCGGACATCCAACAGCCCCACTGGGCCGAGCACATGACCGAGCGCTGCCTGGCCATGACACAGGAGCTCCGCGAGCACGCCGACCACGAGGACCGCTACATCCACCCGCTGCTGCGGGAGAGGGCGCCCGAGGCCGCCGATGCCCTCGACGCCGAGCACGTGCGCCTCGATGCGGCACTCGCCGCGCTGGATGACCGGGCGCGCCGGCTGCCGAAGACCCCGGCCGAGTCGCTGAGAGAAGCACAGCACGGCCTCTATCGCGCGGTGAACGAACTCATCAGCGCCTACCTGGCCCATCTGCACGCGGAGGAGACCGTTGCGATGCCTGCCCTGTGGCACGCGTGCAGCGATGCCGAGCTCGGCGGCGTCTTCGGTGCCTTCAAGGCTTCCTGCACCCTGGAGCAGGGACTGGCCGACCTCCGCGGCATGCTGCCGTCCCTGCCGTCGGCCGACCGGGCGGCCATCGTGCGCGCGACGCTCGCCGTCGGCCCGGACGAGGAAGCGGGCCGCACCCTGGCCGCCCTGTCCACGACGCTCAACCCCCGCCAGCGCGGCCGGCTCTACGAGGACCTCGAAGCAGCGGAGGCCTGGGCCGCTCTGGAGGGCGAGGGTCGACGGGCTTGATGAACGGGCGTCGGCCGTCCGCGCTCCGGGCGCCCGCGAGTCCGTCGTGTGCGGCGGACGACACCCCGCCGCGTCGGCGCCCGCATCTTCCGGGTGGGCTGGTGCCCAGCACCCGGCCTTCGGCCCTGCGGCCACGATCGCGGCGGCGGGGCGCCTTCGCGGCCCTCAGCACGACGCAGGGTGTCCGGGCATGCAGTGTCGGCGCGGCGTGGGCGTGCATTCCTCGCCCAGGACCCGGGAGTGCCGGTGTGGGGATGCGGGCGTGGCGATTCGTCGAGCCGGTGCACGCGCGGTGATCGCCGCCTGACCGCCGGGGTGGTGCTGTGGCCGCCGGGCCGAAGAGGCCCGGCTGCGAACCTGCCTCGGCCGGGCGACCCCGCGAAGCATCACGACGCGGATCCCGGGGCGGGAGATGCGGTGCGCACACCTCACCGAGGGTCGGCGGCGCGGAAGCCCGTATGCCCGGCGGAGGAGTCGGGGGCGGTGCTGGTGCGGGTGGCGACGAGTAGCAGTTGCAGTACGAGTCGTGGCACAGATAGGAGCCGCCTCGCAGGACGCGGCGCGCCCCCGTGGACGGTCCCTGGGGGTCGATGCGTGTATCGGGGCGGTCCTGTGCATGCCAGGTGTGCTCCACCAGTCCGAGCACCATTCCCAGACGTTGCCCACGGCGTTGCGCAGCCCATACCCGTTGGCCGGGAAGGCGCTGACCGGCACGGTGCCCAGACGGCCGGCGCCCGTGGCGCCACGGACAGCCGGGAAATGGCCGCGCCAGATATTGCAGCGCCAGTGGCCCGGGGCCAGCTCGTCGCCCCAGGGAAGCGGGCACCCGCTGCGGGCGGCCATCCCCCATTCGGCCTCGGTGGGAAGCCTTGACATTGCCCCAGGCGGCATAGGCGACCGCGTCGTTCCATGAGACATGGACCGCGGAGTGGTTCTGCCGGTCGGCGATGGTGGAGCCGGAACCCTCGGTTTCCCGCCAGGTCGCGCGGGTCACCGGTAGCCACCACGGGGCCTGGGGGATGCGGCCCCCGAGTGCGTGCTGGGCGTCGGCGAAGAGGTGGAAGACGTAAGGACCAGCCCATGCGCTCGGCGTCGGTGACGTCAGTGGCCCTTGACGAAGGTGGCGAAACGCGCGTTGGTGCAGACCGGATTGATCAGGAAGGGTCGCAGCGACACCTTCCATGGTCAACATCACGCCGGCGGCGCCCTGGACATCCAGTATGCTCTCGCCGTCCCTGCCGGATCGAGCCACTTCGCCGAGGCGATCGAGTGGACATCGACAGTGCGGGAGGCCGCCGCTCGGCTCCTGGGCAGCCCCGGCGTGGTCGCCGACCAGGGCGGGCTGGCCGACCTGCTCCCCACCAACGAGGCCGCCCTCGCCCTGGTCACCGAGGTGATCACCACGGACGGTCTGACACCTGGCCAGGACGTCGCCATCGCCGTCGACCTGGCCGCCACCCAGTTCGCCCACGACGGGGCCTACCACCTGACCCGGGAGGACCGGGTACTGCCGACCGAGACCTGGCTGGCCGAACTCGCCACCTGGTGTTCCCGCTATCCGGTCGTCTCGCTTGAGGACCTCCTCGCCGAAGACGACTGGGAGGGCTGGCAGCAGGCCACCGCAACTGCCGCACCAGCGCCTCGGCGACGACCTCTTCGCCACCCACCCGACCGACTCGAACATGGCATCCTCCGACAGGAGGGCAACGCCGTGCTCGTCAAACCCAACCAGGCGGGAACCCTCACCCGCGCACGGCTGGTGCTCGACCGAGTGTCGGTGTACAAGCGAACGTGCACCACCTCGTACGGATGAAAGTGCACCATTCTTGATGCGGTGACGAGGTGTCGGCCGTGAGTCTGCTGCTGTCGGTTCGGGGTGGCAGGGAGGCGGCTGACAGTGGTCTTGGATCCGCATCGCTGGCTGGAGTTGAGGCGGTTTCGTCCGCTGTATGAGTCCGGTGCGATGAGCCTGCGGGAGATCGCGAAGGAGACCGGGCTAACCGCCGGACGGTCAGCAAGTACCTGAAGGACCCCGCGTCGGTCGCGCCGCCGAAGAGAGAAGCAGCAGATCAGCGGCCTCGGCGGGGGTGGACGAGGTCGCGCCGCTGATCGACGCGATGCTCAGGTCCGAGATCCTGCTCAAGGGAAGGGTGATCCACGAGCGCCTGGCCCAGGAGTACGGGGCACGATCAACTACCAGCGGGTGAAGCTCTATCTGCAGGAAGCCCGGCCCCGGATCGCGGAGGAACTGGGCATCAGCCCGGGTGAGCTGGCGGGCCTGCACCGGCGGTTCGAGGTCGTCCCGGGGGCTCAGGCCCAGGTCGACTGGGGAGACGAGGGCAAGATCCTCGCCCATGTCGGCATCCCGAAGGTCTACTCCTTCCACATGACGCTGTCGTACTCGCGCGACCCGTTCTGCTGCTTCACCACCAGCCAGGACCTGGCCACGTTCTTCGACTGCCACCGGGCCGCGTTCGCGCACTTCGGCGGGGTGCCGATGAGCAGTGTCTACGACCGCACCAAGACGGTCGTGCGCCGACACGTCGCTCCGGGTGAGGCGGTGCCGCTGCACCCGGAGGCGGTCGCCTTCGCCGGGCACTACGACTTCGACATCGACGTGCTGGCTGCCTACCGCCCGCAGGGCAAGGGCCGGGTCGAGCGGACGGTGTGCCGGTGCAGCGGTCCTCCGCGGGCAGCCGGGCCGTTCCAGCAGCCACTGCCGGTAGCGTTCGACGTGCCGCCGCTTGAGCTCGGCAACGCAGGTGACGTCCGTGTCTTCGGCTGCGACCAGGAGGGCGAACTCCCGCAGCGTCAGCTCGGCGTTCTTCACGGTTCCCGGCCGCATTGTTCCGGCGATCCGCTGCAGGTAGTGCTGCATCGTGTCCGCCATTCCCGCCGGGACACGGGACCACTCCCGGGCCCGCATATCGGCCCGGTCCGGCGAGCGACGACGTGGGAGCTGGTCGGTCAACTAGCAGTGGAAGAGCGTCGCTTCCAGGTTGAACAGGGCGGTCGACAGTGCCTTGACACCACGGTTGGGGATGCGGCGGGCGGCCTCCAGCAGCAGGCGGCGTCCCTCGTCCCAGTCGCTCTGCTTCAGCTCGTGCGGCTGTTTGCCGAATAGGGCCACGAAGTGGCCCAGCAGGTTGAACTGGGTCATGGCCAGCGCGTCGCAAACCAAGGGACCGGGCCGTCTCCATGAACCGCAGGTGCAGTTCCGGCTCCGTGCGAGCGAGCACGATGCCCCAGCGCGGGCGCCGACGACCAGGTAGTCCGACTCGGGTTGCAGACGTCCGGTGACCGAGAGCCAGCTGATGAATCGGTGGGTCTCGTGGTTGAAGGCGAGCTGGCGTTCCAGCGGCAGGCGGCAGAAGTCGGCGAGGTCGGGGACCGCGGCGAGCAGAGCGCGGGCTCCCCAGCGGACCTTGTGGTCGGTGTTCATGCGCTGCGCGGCCGGGTGGGCGAGGTAGTGCTCGACCAGGTCCGGGCGCACGATCGGCAGTGCGGCGGTGCGGGCCCGGCGCATCAGCTGTTCGCCCGATCGGCGTCGATGGCGGCACTCGCCTGCAGGTACTGCTCAACGAGCCAGCTGTTGGCCAGATGGATGTAGATCCGGGTCGATTCGATCGAGTGGTGTCCAGCCTGGGCCTGTACCGCTTCCAGGGACATGCCCGCCTCCCGTAGCCGAGTCAGGCAGGTGCGGCGTAGCTGATGGCAGGTCAGTCGCGGCAGTCGGTTCGCTTCCGGACGCCGTCGAGGATCTCGTCCAGGCCGTCGGCGGAGAGCGGTCGGCCGCGGGTGGGCCCGCGCAGCACCACGAACAACCGGTCGTGGTCAATGGTTGGGCGCTCACGGTCCAGATAGTCGCTGACCGCGCTGGAATTGCGCGGAGACGGGTATCAGGCGCTGGTGCCCGCCCTTGCCCTCGCTGATGAAGACCCGACGCTCACCCGATGAGAGGTCCCCAGCCTCAGGCCGAGGACTTCGCAGCGGCGCAGTCCCCCCAACAGCATCGCCAGGACCATGGCCCGGTCCCGGGCGGTGTTCACCGCACCGAGGACCGACTCGACCTCGCCGGGCCCAAGGACGCGCGGAAGGGCGCGGGGCGTGCGCAGCAGCGGTGCCCCGCGGTTGCCGCTGCGGCGGCGGTTGGCCAGTCCCGTCGGCACCGGGTTGCGCTCGATGGCGAGGTCGTCGCGGGTCATGAGGTAGCCGAACAGCCCGGAGATGCTGGCGAGTCGGCGCTTGATGGTCCGAGCCGAGAGTCCTGCTTCACCGTCTTCGAGCCGGACGACCTTGGGGCCTCGCGCGGCTTCTTCTGCGCGGTGATGAACGCGAAGACGTCGCGGTGACGACATCGGTCGGCTCCTTGGGCACCACCGAGAAGAAGACCTTCAGGTCGTAGGCGGTGGCCAGCAGAACGTGGGGTTCCCTGCGGCATCGACGCGTCGTACCAACTGCGGCTGCCAGGCCGTCCGAGCTCCTCGACGGGAGCGACCATCCTGACCGGGAACACGAGATCGCGGAAGAGTTCTCACCCACATAATCGCCGAAGTGGGCGAAGGCCCGCCGATGGCAGTCGAAGAATGTTTGCAGGTCCTGGCTGGTGGTGAAGCAGCAGAACGGATCGCGGGAGTACGACAGCGTCATGTGGAACGAGTAGACTTCGCGATGCCCACGTGGGCGAGGATCTTGCCCTCGTCTCCTCAGTCGACCTGGGCCTGGGCAGCGGGGATTACCTCGAACCGACGGTGCATGCTCGCCAGTTCCCGCGGCGTGATGCCGAGCTCCTCAGCGAACCTCGATGACCGCCGCGGAAGCGACGCCGGTCCCTTGGCCGCGAGGTACGCGGACCGTCTTCCGGTCCAGCCCAGTCTCCCGGGCGATCTCCGACAGACTCATCGCCCCTGACTCGAACAGGCTGCGAAAACGCCGCAGCTCCAACCAGCGATGCGGATCGAGAACGATCGTCAGCCGTCCTCTGGCGCCCCCACACCGACCGAGCAGCCAGAGTTCCCACTGCAGGTCCTCAGCGCGTCAGAAACTGGCCCTATTCATCGGTACATGGCTGGGGAAACGTTCACGTGTACGCCGACATCCGGCATCCCGCGGCCGCAGGTCTCAGCGGCTTCCCGATCCTCCGCAGGCCCGTCCCGAGTGCATTCGACTCCGCGAACCCCGTCCCAGAGCCACACATGGGTCACGCTTTT
>NZ_BJND01000131.1 GCF_006539505.1 Streptomyces spinoverrucosus | reverse complement strand
CGGCCGGGAGACGAGCGCCCTCAGCAGGCCCGAGCGTCCCAGCGCCCCACGGCTGGGAGTCGAGCGCCTCCTGACCGTCCGACGAGCGCCCCCCTGACGCCCTGACCGCCTGACGGCCGAGAGGTCGAGCCCCCTGACCACCGCCCAATGACCCCGAGGTGACCGCCCCTCCGCGCGCCCCTTAGGGGACACACCCGCAGTAGCACTCCCTCCCTCGTCCACCTCCAGGAGGTGCAGTCAGCCCCACCTCTACACCCTGAGGGGGACTCTTCTTCGGGACCTGCGGGCGATCCGGACGAGGGGCCCGCGAACCTAGCTTGGAGCCATGACCACACCCGTCTGCACCACCGCCTCGAACGCGGCCGTACCCCGGACGCAGACCCTCACGTACCCGTCCTTCGCGTCGTACGTCCGGGCCCGTCAGCCCGTGCTGCTGCGCACCGCCCGGTCGCTCACCGCGAACCCGAGCGACGCGGAGGACCTGCTGCAGACCGCGCTCACCAAGACGTATGTCGCCTGGGAGCGCATAGAGGACCATCGCGCGCTGGACGGCTATGTCCGCCGCGCGCTGCTGAACACCCGCACCTCGCAGTGGCGCAAGCGTCGGGTGGACGAGTTCGCCTGCGAGGAGCTGCCCGAGCCGGAGCCGCTGCCCGGCGGCGACGACCCGGCCGAGCAGCAGGCGCTGCGCGACGCGATGTGGCGGGCGATCATGAGACTCCCGGACCGGCAGCGGGCGATGGTCGTCCTCAGGTATTACGAGGACCTGAGCGAGGCCCAGACGGCCGAGCTGCTCGGCGTGTCGGTCGGCACGGTGAAGTCGGCGGTGTCACGGGCGCTGGGCAAGCTCCGCGAGGACCCCGAGCTCGGGCTGGTCCGGTGACGTGAGCTGGGCGTTGTTCGATCCCGAGCCGTTGTGTCCGGCAACGTGCAGTGATCGATCACCCGGATCTAGTGACATACCGCTCGGTATGTGCGCAGAATCAGCGCACACCTTACCGCCGCGTAGGCAATGTCGCCCCGGGAGGACGCCGTGCTGAGCACCATGCAGGACGTACCGCTGTTGATCTCCAGGATCCTGACCCACGGGTCCACGATCCACGGATCGTCGCAGGTGATCACCTGGACCGGCGAGGGCGACCCGCACCGCCGCTCCTACGCCGAGATCGGCACCCGCGCGGCCCAGTTGGCGCACGCCCTGCGCGACGACCTCGGGGTCCGCGACGACGACCGGGTCGGCACTCTGATGTGGAACAACAGCGAGCATGTCGAGGCGTACTTCGCGATCCCGAGCATGGGCGCGGTGCTGCACACCCTCAACCTCCGTCTGCCTCCCGAGCAGCTGGCCTGGATCGTCAATCACGCCGCCGACCGGGTGGTGATCGCCAATGGCTCCCTGCTCCCGCTGCTGGCCCCGCTCCTGCCGCATCTGAAGACGGTCGAGCACGTCGTCGTCTCCGGCCCGGGCGACCGCTCCCTCCTCGCCGACGCCACGGCCCAGGTGCACGAGTACGAGGACCTGATCGCCGGCAAGCCGACCACGTACGACTGGCCGCAGCTGGACGAACGCCAGGCCGCCGCCATGTGTTACACCTCCGGCACCACGGGCGACCCCAAGGGCGTGGTCTACAGCCACCGTTCGGTCTATCTGCACTCGATGCAGGTCAACATGGCCCAGTCGATGGGCCTGACCGACCAGGACACCTCACTCGTGGTGGTCCCCCAGTTCCATGTCAACGCCTGGGGCCTGCCGCACGCGACCTTCATGACCGGCGTCAACCTGCTGATGCCGGACCGCTTCCTGCAGCCCGCCCCCCTCGCCGAGATGATCGAGCGGGAGAAGCCGACGCACGCCGCCGCGGTCCCCACCATCTGGCAGGGCCTGCTCGCCGAGCTGAACGCCCGGCCCCGTGATGTCTCCTTCCTCACCCAGGTCACCATCGGCGGCTCGGCCTGCCCGCCCTCGCTGATGGAGGCGTTCGACAAGCTGGGCATGCGGGTCTGTCACGCCTGGGGCATGACGGAGACCTCGCCGCTCGGCACGGTCGCCCGTCCGCCGGCGCACGCGGTCGGTACGGAGGAGGAGTTGGCGTACCGGCTCACGCAGGGCCGTTTCCCGACGAGCGTCGAGGCCCGCCTCACCGGTCCCGGCGGCGAGCGCATCCCCTGGGACGGTGAGTCCGCCGGTGAGCTGGAGGTCCGCGGTCCCTGGATCGCGGGCGCCTACTACAACGGCCCGGACGCCGACCCCCTGCGCCCCGCCGACAAGTTCAGCGAGGACGGCTGGCTGAAGACGGGCGACGTCGGCACGATCTCGCCCGACGGCTACCTCACCCTCACCGACCGCGCCAAGGACGTCATCAAGTCCGGCGGCGAGTGGATCTCCTCCGTGGAGCTGGAGAACGCCCTGATGTCCCACCCGGACGTCGCCGAGGCCGCCGTGGTCGCCGTCCCCGACGAGAAGTGGGGCGAACGCCCGCTCGCCACGGTCGTCCTCAAGGAGGGCGCCGCCACCGACTTCGAGACCCTCCGCACCTTCCTGGCCGACCAGGGCGGGATCGCCAAGTGGCAGCTCCCGGAGCGCTGGACGGTCATCGAGTCGGTGCCGAAGACGAGCGTCGGCAAGTTCGACAAGAAGGTGCTGCGCAGGCAGTACGCGGAAGGGGAGCTGGACGTCACCAAGCTCTGAGCGGCCCGTACGTCCGTACGGCGGCCGCCCTCACCGCCGTACGGACGTGGTCGTCCACCCCAGCAGGAGCCACACCCCCGCCACCGCACACACGCCACCCCAGCCCCAGTGGCTGTACGCGGTCCCGGCGAGGGCGGACGCGATCGCGCCGCCCGCGAAGCCCGCGACCACGTACGCGGTGTTGGCGGTGGCCGGGGTGGAGGTCGTGGTGAGGGCCAGGGTCTGGTTGGCGACGTGGGAGGCGACCAGGGCGGCGTGAATGGCGATCGCGGCCGCGAAGAGCGCCCACATCACCTGCCCGCCCAGCCAGAAGAGCGGCACGGACACGGCCGCGAGCAGATACGCGGAGCGTACGACGCGTGCGGCGCCGAAACGGTCCACCAGCCCGCCCGCCAGCGGAGCGACCACGCTGGCCGCCAGCCCGAAGAGGCCGAAGAGCCCGGCGGTGGCGATGGACAGGCCGTACGACGGCCCCGTCAGCAGCAGCGCCAGCGATGTCCACAGCGCGCTCCACGCTCCGAACATCCCCGCCTGCCGTACGCACGCGCGCCACAGGTCGGGCGAGCGGCGGACGAGGCCGGGCAGCGCGGTGATGCCGGAGAGTAGATGGCCGGTGCTGGGGCGCCGTTCCGACGGCAGGACCAGCGCCGTGGTCAGGCCCAGGACGAGGGTCAGGGCGCCCGCGCCCAGGAACACCGCCCGCCAGCCGAAGGCCTGCCCGGCCAGTCCGCCGACCACGCGGGCCGCGACGATGCCCGCGAACAGGGCCGAGATCACGACGGCGACATGGCGGGCCCGGTGTGCGGCGGGGGCGCGTTCGGCGACCAGCGGGACGAGGAGCTGGGGTATGACGGTCGCGGCGGACGCGACGAAAACGGCGACCGCGAGGGTGCCCGTGCCGCCCGCGGCGGCGGAGGCGGCCAGCGCGGCCGTGGTCAGCAGGGTGAGGCCGGTGACCAGGCGGCGCCGGTTGACGGTGTCGCCGAGCGGGGCGAACAGCAGCAGGCCGATCGCGTACCCGAACTGCGCGACCGAGGCGATCCACGCCACGGCGGAGGGGGCCGAGCCGAAGTCGCGGGCGATGAGGGTGAGCAGCGGGGCGGCGAGGTAGATGTTGGCGGCCGTGACGGCGCTGCAGACGGCGATGAGGGTGAGGAAGAGGGCGGGGGCGGCGGGCGTCGGCTGCTTCGTGGGAGTGGTCGGGGGTGCCTGGTCGGCGGTGGTCGCCGAGGTTGCTGACGGCATCGGCGGAGGACTCCTTCGAGTCGGATCTTCGAGTGAGATCTGCGGGGCGGATGCTTGGGTTGCTTCGAGGCGGGTGCTTCGAGCCTGCTCTAGCAACTAACTAGTTAGTTGACGTACCGCTCAACAGTCTGCGCGCCCCACTCATTCCCCGTCAACCAAACCGTTGGTTACCTCTCCGGCTACCCTGTATCCATGGCAGTCAGGGACCCCGAAGCCACCAAGGCCCGCATCTTCGACGCGGCCGTCGCCGAGTTCGCCCGACACGGCATCGCCGGCGCCCGCATCGACCGCATCGCCGCCGAGGCCAAGGCCAACAAGCAGCTGATCTACGCCTATTTCGGCAACAAGGCGGAGCTCTTCACCCATGTCCTGGAGAAGAAGATGCTCGACCTCGCGGTCTCGGTCCCCGTCGATCCGGACGACATCGAGGCCTGGATCGACCGCCTGATGGACTACCACGCCGCCCACCCCGAACTGCTGCGCCTGCTCTTCTGGGAGGGTCTGGAGTACGGCACCACCGAACTGCCCGACGAGCCCGAACGCCGGGAGCACTACGCCCGCAAGGTCGCCGCGCTGCGGGACGGTCAGGAACGGGGCGTCGTCACCGACGCCATCCCGGCCCCCGACCTGCTCTTCCTGCTCACCGCGGTGGCCAACTGGGCGGCCGTCGTCCCGCAGATGAAGCGCATCCTGGTGGGCGCGGAAGACACGGACCGGGAGCGGTTGCGGGCGTCGGTGAAGGAAGCGGCACGACGGCTGACGGCACGCTGAGGCTTCGTCGGGTGGGGCCGCGGAAGTGATCAAGACGCCGGACCGCGCAGGTGATCAGCGCGCGGGACCGCGGAAGTGATCAAGAACGCACAGTACCCGGCGCATCCGGACCGGCCGAGTGATCGTCTAGAACGTCATGGACCTGACGTATTCAGCCGACCGCATCCCGCGCCGCCCCGTCGCGTTGTTCCTGGCGCTCGCCGGTGTCGCCGGAGCTCTGCTGGTCGGCAGCGGCGGTCTGGACACCGTGGTGGGCTGCGGTTCAGCCGATGATCCCTACCCCTCGCAGACGGCGCAGGACTGGGTCGAGAACGCCGACCACGTCGTCGTGGCCACCCCGGTCCGCGAGGAGGAGACCAACCGGCGCGAGTTCAAGAAGGGCGCGTACCGCTTCCAGACTGACCGGACGGTCACCCTCCGCACGGACGACGTCCTCTGGTCCGCCCCGCGGCCCGACCGGTCGATCGACGAGGGCTTCGAGCTGACCGCCCCCGGCTGGCGCATCCACCGCGCGAGCGGCAACCGGGTCAAACGGACCGCCGCCTACGCACCCCGCCTGGAGCCCGGCCACACCTATCTGCTCGCCGTGCGCTGGACGGCCGACGGGTGGGCGGTGCTGGGGGAGGGCGCCGCCGTCCCGTTCGACGACCGCACGGCCGGGCGCGGCGAATGGTGCGGCCGGGTCCTGACCGAGGAGGACGTGGCACGCGGCGAACGCTTCTCCCGCCGGGCCGACGACAGCCTGGAAAAGGCCGTGAACGGCCGCGACGAACAGGCCGTCGTCGCCGGGCTGGAAGGCGCTGGTCGCAGCTGACCGGCGTGGCTCAGTTGGTCCCGATCCGCGCCAGCAGATCCACGATCCGGCTCTGCACCTCCGTACTCGTGGACCGCTCCGCGAGGAACAGCACCGTCTCGCCGGAGGCGAGCCGCGGCAGGTCGGCCTGGTCGACGGCGGCCGTGTAGACGACGAGCGGGGTGCGGTTGAGCTGCCCATTCGCGCGCAGCCAGTCCACGATTCCCGCCCGGCGCCGATGCACCTGCATCAGGTCCATCACCACCAGGTTCGGCCGGAACTGTCCCGCCAGCGTCACCGCGTCGGCGTCGCTCGCCGCCCGCGCCACCTGCATCCCGCGCCGCTCCAGCGTCGCGGTCAGCGCGAGCGCGATCTCCGCGTGCTCCTCGATCAGCAGTACGCGCGGCGGGTGCTGCTCACTGTCGCGCGGGGCGAGCGCCTTGAGCAGTACGGCGGGATCGGCGCCGTACGCCGCCTCGCGCGTCGCCTGCCCGAGCCCGGCCGTCACCATGACCGGCACCTCCGCCGCCACGGCCGCCTGCCGCAGCGACTGCAGCGCGGTCCGCGTGATCGGCCCGGTCAGCGGGTCCACGAACAGCGCCGCCGGGAACGCGGCGATCTGCGCGTCGACCTCCTCGCGCGAGTGCACGATCACCGGCCGGTAGCCGCGGTCGCTGAGCGCCTGCTGCGTCGACACGTCCGGTGCGGGCCACACCAGCAGCCGACGCGGGTTGTCGAGCGGCTCCGGCGGCAGCTCGTCGTCCATCGGCTGCGGGCGGGGCGGGTCCGCCACCTCGACGGCCCCACCGGGACCGTCCAGCGGTTCGGGACCCTCGGCGGCGTTCTCGTCCGGTGCGCCTATGGCGTACGACCGTCCGGGCCCCTCACTCTCGGGCCCGGCGAGCCGCGACTGCCCGGCGAGCGACGGCTGCTTCTGCTGGGCGGCGGGGGGCTGCTGGCCCTGCGGATGCGGGCGTGCGGCGGCCGGTTCCGGAGGCGTACCCAGCTTGCGGCGTCGGCCCCCGCCCGACGACTGGTGCGGCGGAGGAGTGGCCCCGGCCGACGGCTGATGGGGTGGAGGCGTGGCCCCGGCCGACGGCTGCTGGACCTGCGCCGCCTGCCGCGTGAACGGCACACCCTGGCCGAGCGTCCGCACACTGATCGCCCGGCCCTGGGTGGAGTTCGGATCCACGGAACCGGCGGCTTCCGCGGGCAGGGGCTGCGCCATCCGCGCCTGGGTCCCACTGGTCGGACCGGCCGCTGCCTCGGGGGGCAGGGGGGCGGCGGGTGCCGGGGGTTGTGGTGCGGGGGGTGCCTGCTGGGGGTTCGGCGGTACGGGCGTCCCGGGCGCGTTCGGCGGCACGGGTGCGCCGGCGCCGGGCTGAGGTACCGGGGTGCCCGTGGCGGGAGTGCCCGTGGTGGGGGTCTCGTCCGCACCGGCGCTGGCGGGCCACTGCTGCGGCGGCGGGGTGGCGCTGTGCGCCGGTGCCGCCTCGGCGGGGAGGGGCCGGGCGGGGGCCGGGGTCTGCGGGGGTACGGCGGCCTGGGCGGGCTGCGGC
>NZ_BJND01000130.1 GCF_006539505.1 Streptomyces spinoverrucosus | reverse complement strand
TGTATGAGCCCCCCGGTTTCGGCCGGGGGGCTTTTTCCGTTCGGTCCGGGGGTTTCGGTTTTCGGTCCGGGGGCGTTCGGTTACGACCAGTTGGTGCCCGTCAGGCGCTCGTACGCCTCCACGTACTTGGCGCGGGTGGCGTCCACGACCTGCGGCGGCAGGGCGGGCGGGGGCTGCTCGCTCTTGCGGTCCCAGCCGGACTCGGGCGAGGTCAGCCAGTCACGGACGTACTGCTTGTCGTACGACGGCTGCGCGCGGCCCGGCTGCCACTGGTCGGCCGGCCAGAAGCGGGAGGAGTCGGGAGTGAGGACCTCGTCGGCGAGGACCAGGGTGTCGCCGTCGAAGCCGAACTCGAACTTCGTGTCCGCCAGGATGATCCCCCGGTCGCGGGCGATGTCGCGGGCGCGGGAGTAGATGGCGAGGGTGGCCTGGCGCAGCTGGGCGGCGGTGTCGGCGCCGACCTGGCGGGCGACCTCCTCGTAGGAGACGTTCTCGTCGTGCTCGCCGACCTCGGCCTTGGTGGCCGGGGTGAAGATCGGGGCGGGAAGCTCGGAGCCGTCGACGAGGCCTTCGGGGAGGGCTAGGCCACAGACCGTACGGGAGTCGTTGTACTCGACCAGGCCGGAGCCGGTGAGGTAGCCGCGGGCCACGCACTCCACGGGGACCATCTGCAGCGACTTGCAGACCAGGGTGCGGCCCGCCCAGTCGGCGGGGGCGTTGGCCGGGAGGTCAGTGCTCAGGACGTGGCTGGGGACCAGGTCGGCGAGCTGGTCGAACCACCACAGGGAGAGCTGGGTGAGGACGCGGCCCTTGTCAGGGATCTCGGTCGGCAGCACCCAGTCGTAGGCGGAGATACGGTCGCTGGCGACCATCACGAGGTCGCCCGCCTCGTTCTGGTACAGCTCGCGCACCTTGCCGGTGTGCAGATGCACCAGACCCGGAACCTCGGTCGGCTCGGGCTTTTCGACGAATCCGGACACGGTTCCTCCCCGTGGTTCTGTCCAACAGCCCCGATTCTGCCTCACCCGTGGTTGATCGAGGACTTCGGGTCAGTCGCGTTTGCAGATGCGGTCGAGGAGGTTGGCCGTGGCGCGTTGGATCACCGGGTTGACGTGGCCGGGGCGGTCCAGGGCCGGGGACCAGGCGAACGTTCCGGCCGCGAAGACCAGGGCGCCGGAGGGGGCGCGGTAGAGGGACGTCTCCTGGTGGCGGAGGATGCCCTCGCTGTCGGTGTACGGGGAGTGGGCAAGCAGGATGCGCTCGTCGTGGTCCGGAAGCGGGGTGCGCGGGAAGTACCGGTCGGCCTCGCCCGCGACCAGGCCCGCGATCTCGTCGCCCTCGTGCGCGCCGGTCGCCTCCCACAGCCAGTGCCCTGCGTTGCGGACGATCAGCGGATGCGGCTCGGGGACCCGGCCGGCGTACTGAATGCCGATCAGCTGCTGCTCCGGGCGGTCGATCTCGCGCCACAGCACCGGCCTGCCCGGACCCTTGCGCTTGCGGCAGGTCAGGAGGCGGTCCGGGGTGCCGGACGGGGACGGGCCCAACTCCACCTGCCAGTACATGGAGTTGGAGGAGAGGAAGACGAGGGAAGTGCCGTTCTCGCGGGCCAGCTCGACCGTGCGCCGCATGTTCGCCGACCAGTACTCGTCGTGGCCCGGGAAGACCAGGCCCCGGTAGCGGGTGGGGTCGACGCGGCCGGCGTGCAGGTCGCGGGCGTCGGCATAGGCAAGGTCGTAGCCGTAGCGCTCGGCCCAGCGGATGAAGTCGTAGGCGTGGCCGACGTGCAGGGGCAGGCCCGCGCCCGCGTACGGCCGGTCGAAGGAGACGGTCGTCGCGGCGTCGGCCTCGCCGAGCAGCCGGCCGCTGTCGTCCCAGGCGTGGTAGAGGCTCGCGCCGGTGCGGCCGTCCTCCGGATAGAGGTTGTACGCCTGCCAGGTGACGTCCGGGAGTAACAGCAGCAGGTCGGCCGGGTGGTCGTCGCGGACCGTGAACGGGACGTGGGAGCGGTAGCCGTCGGCGGTGGTGAGGACGGCGACGTACGCGCCGACGGTCCAGTGCGACGGGATCTGCAGGCGCCAGGACAGCCACCAGTGGTGGCAGGAGACCGTGCGGTCGGCGGTGAGCGGTGGGGGCTGGACGATGCCGGAGAGGCGGGGGCTGGTGGTGATCTTGGCTGCGCCGTCGCCGTTGTAGTGGCCGATGCGGTAGATGTCGACGGCGAATTCCTGGGGCGGGTCGACGGTGACATGGAAGTCGACGGCCTCGCCGGGGGCGACCGCGCCGGTGGAGACGAAGCCCTTGATCTGGCGGTGTACGTCGTCGGCGGCTCGGGGGCCGCCGGAGCGGGGGGCGGGGACGCGGGGGGTGGCGGTGCCCGGGGTCTGCGTCTGCAGGGCGCCGGGGGTGTGGGTCTGCTGGGCGCCGGGGGCCGGGTCCAGGTACCAGGGGACCACCTTTCCGGTGTCGTCGAAGTACGTCTCGCTGCCGCGCAGCCAGGGGAGTGGGCCCTGGCCGAAGGGATCCGTCACGGCGTGTGCCAGGGCTCCCGACTCCCAGCGGCGAATCTGCTCCGACCCCATGGTCGCTTCCCCTCCCTCGGCGCCGTTTTGTTGTGCTGCTCGCTGTCGCGTTGTTGTGCTGATCGCTGTCGCGGGGCGTTCGTATGACTGTCTTATGTCGAGCGCGATTGCCACGTGCGTGTTCAGACCCAGCACATCACATTCCGCACGGAGTCCGTCACGGTTCGTTTCGAATTGACCCAAAGCGGAAGCGGGGGCTCCGGACGGGGGCTGGGGATGCGGCTGGTGGATGGGGCCGGGGGTTGGGTCCGGGGGTGGGTCCGGGGGTGGGTCCGGGGGTTGGGTCCGGCGGTGAGTCCGGGCGGTGGGTCCGGGCGGTGGGTCCGGGCGGTGGGTCCGGGCGGTGGGTCCGGGGGGTGGGTCCGGGGATGGGCGGCCGACGTGCTCAGACGAGTCGTACGGGCTTCTCCGGGCGTATCCCGGCCTCGGCCAGCCAGGCTCTCAGCGGGGCCGGGTCGCCGTCCTCTATGAGGCTCAGGACTCTGGGGGTCAGATCGGTCGCGCGTTCGCCCTTGACCAGGAGGGACGGGCCGTCGAGCCAGTCCAGGCCGGGGGTGGCGCCCGCGGTGTCCATCGCGGCGCAGCAGACCATGGCGGTGACGTGGTCGGCGAGCAGCTCGCGAGGGGTGCGTGGGGGTTGGAGCGGGAAGAGGGGGAGGGCGCCGTCGTCCCAGAGGGCGTCGGGGGTGGGGGTGGGCGCGGCTGCCCGGGGTGGGGAGCTGGTGGCCTCCTCGCGGGCGAGTTCCGCGCTGAGGCCTGCGGCGAGGGCGGCGCTGCGGGGGTCGGTGGGTGGGGGGTCTTCTGGGGCTGTGTCTGGGTCGGAGGTTGGGGGTGTGTATGGGGCTGCGCCTGCGGCGGGGGTCGGGGCTGTGCCCGACGCTTCGCCTGCGGCCGGGTCCGGGGCTGCGCCCGGCGCTGCGCCTGCGGGAGGGGCTGCGTCGGAGTCTGGGGCTGCGCCTGCGGCGGGGGTCGGTGCCGCACCCGGCACGGCGCCTGCGGCCGGGGTCGGGGCCATACCCGGCGATCCACCTGCGGCAGGGGCCGCGTCGGAGTCCGGGCCTGCCTCTGGGGCTGCGCCCGCGGCGGCGCTCGGCGCCGCACCCGGCACGGCGCCTGCGGCCGGGGTCGGGACTGCACCCAGCACGGCGCCTGCGGCCGGGGTCGGGGCCATACCCGGCGATCCACCTGCGGCAGGGGCTGCGCCGGAGTCCGGGCCTGCTTCTGGAGCTGTGCCCGCTGCCGGGTCCGAGGCTGTGCCCGGCACTGCGCCTGCCGCCGGGTCCGAGGCTGTGCCCGGCACTGCGCCTGCCGCCGGGTCCGGGGCTGTGCCCGGCGCTCCGCCTGCGGCCGGGGCTGTTTCTGGGGTTGGGGGCGACTCTGTGTTTCGGGCCGCGGGCGTGCCGGGGGCGGTGTGGTGGTCCGGCGTCGGGGGTGCTTCCGTGAGGTGGTCCAGGACTCGGGCCAGGGTGGGGCCGTGGTCGGTGTCGCGGGTCGTGCGGCGTACGCCGAGGGTGTCCAGGACGCGGTGGAGGCGGGCCGCGTCGGTGCGCCACTTGCGGTCGACGACCTCGTCCGGGTACTCCTGCCAGTCCACCGGCGACCAGTCGGGGCCGGACTCCGCCGGGCCCCCGTGGAAGAGGCGGGCGGCGAGCAGGGAGGCGGCCTCGTCGACCAGGCCGGGCTCTTCGAGCAGGTCGCAGGCGGGACGCTCGCCGAGGCGGGAGGCGAAGCCCTCGGCCAGGCGGTCGCGCCGGGACAACTCGGTGAGGGCCGCGACGACGCCCGCGTCCAGCCGGGATGGCCAGCGGCCCATCCGCCAGGCGGGCAGCGCGACCCGGGTGAGCAGGCGGTCCCAGCCGGCGTACGCCAACCCGACCTGTTCCTGCGCGACGATCCGCAGCCCGTAATCCACAGCCTGTGCACGCTCGGCCGCCGCGGCGGCGACCCCGCGCTCCATCTCGGCGGCGTGCTCCCGGCAGCCGCGCAGCAGCAGGCGGGCCAGCCAGCCGACGCCCGCGCACACCGTGCGGACCACGGGGCGGCGGCCCGGTGCCGAGACGACGGCCACCGCGGCGTCCAGGCCCCGCACGAAGCGCCGGGCAGCGGCTATGTCGGGGTGCGCCGAGGGGCCCGTACCGGCGACGACCGGGGCGAGGACCGCGCGCAGTTCGCCGACGCGCATCCACCACAGGAACGGGGAGCCTATGACGAGAACGGGGCTGGCCGTCGTACGGCGAGTGGCGTGCCGTCGTATGAGCCCCGCCATCTCGTCGGGGTCGTCCGCGGGGGTCGGGGGGCCGTGCGCCGGATGGGTGCGGTCCTCCAGCCAGCTGTCGCAGTCGGGGGTGAGCGCTATGGCGGAGGGTGCGGGGACGTCGAGGCGGTCGGCGAGGTCCCGCACCAGCCGGTAGAGGTCGGGGGCCGCTTCCTCGCCGATCGGGACCGTGGGGCTCACGGCCGGGCGGGCCCGTACGAGGAGCAGCGCGAAGCCGCCGGCGGCCAGCAGGGCCAGGAGCGCGAGCGCGCTCACCGCCCAGCGGGCGATGTCCCAGCCCCGGCCGACGAGATGGCCGGTGGAACCGCCCGCCAGCAGGACCACGGCGACGGCCGCGGGCAGCACGGCGACGGCCAGCGCGCGGCTGCGGATCCGCAGCACGGCCAGCGCCCGGGAACGCGCGGTCTGCGTCCCCGCTTCCATACCGATGCCGGTCACGTCCTGACCTCACCCCCTCCCGTCCTGGCAGTCCTGGCTGTCCTGGCGTTGCTCACTCCCCCACTGTGGCACCCACCACTGACATCGCAATGCCGGTGGGCCAAGTGCCGGAACGCTTGCGCCGCACCCTAGTTGGGGCCCCGGCCCCCGTCAGCCGGATGGGACATCGGTCACTCGATGGAATGGCTTTGGGGAGAGGTGGATGACGGAGGGCAAGGATCAGGCCCCGGATCCGAAGGGTCCGGGGCCTGTGTCGTGCCAGGTCAGGCAGCTGATCGTCAGTGATCGTCATTGATCGCCGGTGATCGTCGGCGTGGTGTGGGCGGTGTGGGCCTGGTGCAGGCGGTGTGCGGGTGTCGGGCCGTGTGGGTTATGCGCCCGTCGCCGCCTTCGCCGCGATGTCCGTACGGTGCTGGGAGCCGTCCAGGTGGATGCGGGAGACGGCGCTGTACGCCCGTTCGCGGGCCTCGGCGAGGTCGCCGCCCGTCGCGGTGACGGACAGGACGCGGCCGCCCGCGCTGACGACGGCGTCGCCGTCGCGCTTCGTACCGGCGTGCAGGACGTAGGCGTGCGGGGCGTCCAGCTCGGCCACCGCGTCGAGGCCGGTGATCGGGTCGCCCGTGCGGGGGGTGCCGGGGTAGTTGTGCGAGGCCACGACGACCGTGACGGCCGCGTCGTCGCTCCAGCGGAGGGGTTCGAGGTTGGCGAGGTTGCCGGTGGCGGCGGCCATGAGGATGCCGGCGAGGGGGGTCTTCAGGCGGGCCAGGACCACCTGGGTCTCCGGGTCGCCGAACCGGGCGTTGAACTCGATGACCCTTACGCCCCGGCTGGTGATCGCCAGACCGGCGTAGAGCAGGCCGGAGAACGGCGTGCCGCGGCGGCGCAGCTCGTCGACGGTCGGCTGCAGGACGCTGTGCAGGACGTCGTCCACGAGCTTCGGGTCGGCCCAGGGCAGCGGGGAGTACGCGCCCATGCCGCCGGTGTTCGGGCCCTCGTCGTTGTCGAGCGCGCGCTTGAAGTCCTGGGCGGGCTGGAGCGGGAGGACGGTCTCGCCGTCGGTCACGGCGAAGAGGGAGACCTCGGGACCGTCGAGGTACTCCTCGATGACGACGCGGTCGCAGGCGCGGGCGTGCGCCTTCGCGGCGTCGAGGTCGGCGGTGACGACGACGCCCTTGCCCGCTGCGAGGCCGTCGTCCTTGACGACGTACGGCGGGCCGAAGGCGTCGAGCGCCTCGTCGACCTCCGCTTCCGTCGTGCAGACGTACGAACGGGCGGTCGGGACCGCGGCCGCGGCCATGACGTCCTTGGCGAAGGCCTTGGATCCCTCCAGCCGCGCGGCCTCCTTGGAGGGGCCGAACACGGCGATGCCCGCCTCGCGCACAGCGTCCGCGACCCCCGCGACCAGCGGGGCCTCCGGGCCTACGACCACCAGGTCGACGCCGAGCTGTGCGGCCAGCGCGGACACCGCCGCGCCGTCGAGGGCGTCGACGGGGTGCAGCTCGGCGACCTCGGCGATGCCGGCGTTGCCGGGGGCGCAGTGCAGCGCGGTGACGGCGGGGTCGAGGGACAGGGAGCGGCACAGGGCGTGTTCGCGGGCGCCGGTACCGATGACGAGGACCTTCACGGGGGTCAGCCTAGCGGGAGCAGGTGGGGGTGGTTTGTGGGGGATGCCGAAGGGGTGGGGGGTGGGGGGTTGTGGGTTTCTCTAAAACAGGGATGGCGTCAGTTGCTGTCAGTCGGTTGTTGACACCCGCTTGTTGGCAGTCGCTTGTTTGTCAGTCGCTTGCTGTCAGTCGTTCGAGATCTCCTCCACCACCGTCGCCCCCAGCTCCCGCACGATCAGCTCCTGGCCGGAGAGGGCCGACTCGTCGAGGTCGGGGTCGTCGTCCTCGGGGATGTCGTCCTCGATGGAGACGGGGGGCGGCTCCGGCGCGGAGGGCGGCGGAGGGGTGGGGGCGGGCATCGCGGCCGGGGCCGGTGCGGCGGTGGGCTGGGCGGGGGCGGCCGCCGTGGCCTGCGTCGGCGCCGGGCGCTGGGCGGTCGCAGTACC
>NZ_BJND01000129.1 GCF_006539505.1 Streptomyces spinoverrucosus | reverse complement strand
GCGGCGCGGTGTTGTTCATGGTCGCCACTTCACCCGGTGCTCGGCGAGGTGGGCCAGGACCGCGTGGTTCGCCTCCCAGCCGTCAGGAAACTTCACCAGCGTCCCCAGCTGGACCGGTTCCGTCGACGGGTAGTCGTCCAGCAGTTCGCTCACGCCCGCCCGGCACACCACGATGCACGCGTGCCGGTGGCGGGAGGCCAGGACGCAGAGGCGGCCCGTCTCCAAGTGGAACGCGGTGGCGTCGGGGCGGCCGGACAGGGGGTGCAGGACGACCGTGACGTCGTACTCCCGGCCCTGGAGGCGGTTCGCCGTGTCGACGGTGACCTCGCGCACGCCCAGCTCGGCGAGGGCCGCCCGGACGGCCGCCGCCTGGTCGCGGTGGGCCGTGCCCACGGCGATCCGGTCGGCGGTCAGCGGCGTCGGCTCGGGCATGGGGGTCCCCCCGGTCGAACGAAGTTGAGACTGGGGGAGCTCCGACGTGGCCGCCCCGCCCCGGTCCAGCAGCCGTCGTACCACCGTCGCCACCGCCCGCACCGCCTCCGGGTCGGTGCGCGGCGTGTGCCGGGCGGGCAGCTCCAGCAGGCCCCAGCCCGACTCCGCGGCCTCGTCGATCACCCGGTCGGGCCCGGAGCCGTCCGACGGGACGCCGAAGGAGAGCCGCCGGTCGCCGTGGCCGGTGCCGCTGCGGAACGGCGTGTACGGGTAGAACGCGTCCGACACCAGCGGCGCCGCCGAGGCGGGCAGCCGCCAGGAGACCGGCAGACGGTGCTGCGGCAGCTCGGGGTTGTGGGCCAGCAGAGTGGTGACCGCGGACGCCGAGGGGTCGTACGACAGGCCCGCCCACTGCTCGCTGCCCACGATCGCGAACGGGTCCAGCTGCCCGGGGTCGCCCACGAACAGCGCCCGCTCGAACAGCCCGGCCACGGCCAGCAGCGAGTCCGACCGCATCTGGTACGCCTCGTCGACGATCGCGTGCCGCCACGGCTCGTCGACCTTGACATGCCCCCATTTGGCGGCGGTGGAGATGACCACCGGCAGCCCGGCGAGCTCCGCCGCCTTCGCCGACTTCCGTACGTTCGGCAGGTCGTCCAGCGCCTTGTCGTACGGGTCGGCGTCACTGCTGTGCAACCGGCCCACCGGCAGCTCGGGGTTCTTCTCGGCGAGCCGGACGACGAGGTCGTCGACCTGGGCGTTGGTCTGCGCGACGACCATCAGCGGGCGCCCCGCGTCGGCCAGTTCCAGCGCCGCACGCACCACCAGCGTGGACTTGCCCGCGCCGGGCGGGGAGTCGACGACGACACCGCGGTGCGCACCGTGCAGGGTGTCGCGGAGGATCGCGTCGGTGGCACGGGCCGCCGCGGCGCCGGGGTCGTAGGCGGTCTCCGTGGTCACAGGACGTCCTCCTCGGTGACGGGATCGGCGGGCTCCGCGTCGGTCCGCTCACCGGGCGGCCCGCCGTGCGTCCACGGCGTCTGCTCCGGGTCGGGCAGCTTCGCGCCGCCCCGCTGCTCGTGCTCGAACAGCGTGAAGCACACCGCGTCGCCCTTCTCCGGCACGGACCCGGCCTCGGGCTCCTTGCCGCGCCCCATCTTGTCGAGGATCCGCAGCACGACCAGGGTGCCCTCGTGGTCCCCGGCCCCGTCGGCCTCGTATCCGACGAACTCGGCGGACTGCGGCTTGCCGCCCAGCGACCGGTACACCTTCGCCCGCTCGCCCAGGTGCGGCCGGTCGTCCGTGCGGACGGTGACCAGCGGGCGCGGGCTGGGGCGCTTGCCCTCGCTGTACGCCATGACCACATCCGTGACCTCGCCCGCGAACGCCTCCCCGGACAGCCGCCGCCCGGCCATCACCAGCGGGTCGTCGAGGGCCTCCTGGGCCTCCAGGCGGGCCTGTTCGCGCTCGCGCGCGGCCAGCTTGTTCGCCGCCGTCACCGCGTCGTCGCGGCGCGGCTGCGGGGGCTCGCCCGCGAGCACCCGGTCCCGGTGGCCGGTGAACGACCAGCGGTCGCGCGTCCACCGCTCCTCGACCCGCGCCCCCTCGGGCAGCTCCCGCAGCAGGTCCAGGCCACGCCAGACCGCGTCCCAGGTGGGGCGCGTGACCCGCTCGATCAGGGCGCGGATCTCCCGCTCGGCGGCGGTGACGTCCCCGAGCCGGTCGTCCGCCTCCAGGCCGTCCTCGGCGGCGGCGAGGGCGGTACGCGCGCGGTCGTAGCGCTCGATGGCCGGGGCGAGCAGCTTGTTGTCGAACGCGGGGTCGGTGGCCGGTCCGGCAGGCGGGCACAGGAGCTGGCCCTGCGCGTCCCGGTGCAGTTCGGCCCGCACCGCGGCCTCGGCGCCGGTGGTGCCTTCCGGTGGGTCGATCCAGGCGAGCAGGGCACCCAGGTGCTGGTCCTCCAGGCTGGACTGGCCGGTCGCCCAGTGCCGGGAGAGTACGTCCGTCAGGGCCAGCAGCAGCGCGGAGCCGGGGACCCGGGCACGCTCGCCGTAGTGCGTCAGCCACCGTCCCAGCAACGGCACCCTCGGCGGGGCGGGATGCGGCGTCTCCGGGTCCTGTTCCGCCGTACGGCGAAAGCGCATCGAGCGGCCCAGCAGCCGTACGAAGTCGATGCCCGCGCGGCTCGGCACGATCAGCTGCGGGGCGTCCGCGCACAGCTCCACCTCGACCTTGACCCGCTTGCCGGTCTCCGGGTCGGTCTCGGTGCGCTCGGCCGCCTCGACGCTCTCGGCGTGGGCGTCGATGTAGGGCAGGACCACGTCCGCCAGTTCGGCCAGGAACGTGAACCTGAGGTCGCGGTCGCGCGGCTGCGGTACGACGAGCAGGCGCGGCGCGTCCCGGTCGGTGCCGACCAGCGCGCCGAGCGGGGCGCCGGCCTCACCGGCGGTGGTCAGCGGCACGAGGATGAGGGGGTGCTCGGACAGGTGGCGGTGCCGGACGGTGGCGGTGGGCTGGGCGCGGCCGGTGTCGACGGCTTCGAGGCGGGCGAGGGTGGAGATCAGTGACACCGGGCGGCCTCCGGGGGCTCGGCGCGCTGGGCGGGGGCGTCGGGGTGTTGTCCGCCGGGCGTCTTGGGTTGCTGGCGGCCCAGTGCCTCGGCGCGCAGGTGGGCCGCCCGGCGCAGGGCGGCCACCGCCGGGTCGTCCGGGTCGCCTGCCGCGCCGCGGGCCGCCGCGAGGACGTCCTCGACGGTCGTCAGGCCGCCCAGTTCGGCGCGGACCGAGCGGCCGAGGGACGTCACCGCGCCCCGCGCGCGGGAGCGTTCACGACAGTGGAAGGCCAGCTCGCACGCGGACAGGCACTCGGGCGCGTACGTCGCCGGGACCGACTCGACGGCGACCGTGAGCTGCTCCGCGGGCAGCTGGGGGGAGAAGCACGTGCCCTCGGGGAGCGCGTCCGCGATGTCCTGGACACGGGTGAGGCGGGCCAGCTGGCGGCGGGTGACCGCGCGCTGCTTGCGGACGTCGACGACGGAGGCGGTGGGGAGGTTGGAGAAGTCCTTCGGGCAGACCAGCAGCACCTGGTGCCGTACCGCCGGGGCGGGCTCCATACGGGCGGCGACCTCTTCCAGCGCCAGCACGTACACCGCCGCCTGCCGGGCGGCCGCGCCCACCTTCGCCGGGTCCGCCGAACCGTCCAGCATCGGGAACGACTTGATCTCCACGACCGTCCAGCCGCCGTCCGGGTGCACGACCACGGCGTCCGGCTCCAGGAACGCCGGGGAGCCGGCGACGTCCAGCGCGAGCATCGGATGGTCGAGCAGCGTCCAGCCGCCGGCCTCGACGGCCTCGCGCAGCGCCAGCGCCGTACGCGCGGCACGGCCCTCGGGGCCGATGGCGGACAGCTCCGGCACGCGCGCGTGTGCGGGTGGCTCGGAGTGCGGGTCCAGCTTCTCGTGCGCCAGCCGCAGCAGGTCCGCGCCGCCGTCCGCCTTGACCCGCGCCTCGAACGCATTGCCCCGCATGAAGGCGAACTGCGACTGCCCGAACGCCGACGGGGAGCCCAGCGCACTGGCCAGCGCCGCCTTGTTCACCCCCGCGCCGTCGAGGATCGCGCGTCGCCTGCATCCGGGGTTGGCGGCCAGTGCTGCGAGGGCGCGCGCGTCCAGTGCCTTGGCCGGGACGTCGGGACCGCGCAGCTCAGCGAGCCGGTGCCGGAGCGCCGTCCCCCGCGTCCGTGGGGGAGGCACCCGGCTCGGCTCCCGATCCGAACCGTGACTCGCGCTGCCGTGGAATTCGCTCACCCGCCGAAGTCTGACATCCGCCACTGACAATCGAGGCACGAGCGGCAGGAGAGTCCGTTGCGGCGGGCGCGGTGCGCGCCGTCAGCCACGTCCGCGCGCTGTTCACGCACCGCATCACATACGGCGCCAGCAGCAGCCCGGCGCCCATCACGGCGATGCCCGCGACCGCGTCGAGGAGGTAGTGGTTGGCGGTGCCCATCACGACGATCGTGGTCACCAGCGGATAGGCGACACCGGCGACCTTGGCGAGGCGCGTTCCGCCGTACCGCCACAGGATCACCCCGCACCACAGCGCCCAGCCGACGTGCAGGCTCGGCATCGCGGCGTACTGGTTGGTCATGCCGCCCAGCCCGCGCGGCGCGCTCGCGTCACCGGCCCACCAGCCGTACGCGCTGTACTGGGCCATCGTGTCCACGAACCCGTACCCGGCCGACAGCAGGCGGGGCGGGCAGGTCGGTATCAACGTGAAGCCGATGAGGCCGATGAAGGTCGAGGTCATCAACCACGTGCGGGCCGCGCGGTACCGCACGGTCCGGGACCGGAAGAGCCAGATGAGGAGGGCGGGAGTGACCAGGTAGTGCAGCGACGCGTACCAGAAGTCGGCGGGTATGCCGATCCACGGCTCGCGTGTGAACAGCCGGTTGAGCGGGTGTTCGGCGTTGAGGTGCAGGGCCTTCTCGATGCGCAGGATCGCCAGGCCGTGGTCGACGGCGGTGGTGACATCGCCCCGGGCGAGCAGCCGGCCCGCCGAGTAGCAGACGTACACCAGCAATATCAGCGGCAGCTCGGTCCACCAGCGCAGCCGGGGGTGATGCGGGGCCGCCTCGATGCCCGGTGTCTCGGCGTGCGGCATCCGATCGCCCTCCCCCTTCTCATCGCGCGGCGCCCCTCGGCCCGGTCGTCCACTTTACGGTGTATGTGTTGGCTCCTGTCGGGTGCCTTCCGGCCCTGATAGACGCTGAGATCGCCCCCCGGGTTGCCCCCGGTCACGGTGCGCGATGATGGAGAGGTTCCGCTCAGTTCTTCTCCAGGAAAGGTCCCGTCCCCCTATGGCACCGCGCATCCTGCTGGCCCGGCACGGGCAGACGGAGTGGTCGCTGGCCGGAAAGCACACCGGCAGGACCGACATACCCCTCCTCGACGAGGGGCGGCGCGGCGCGAAACTCCTCGGCGAACGGTTGCACCAGACGCCGTACGCCGGGCTCCCCGACGTCGAGGTGCGCACGAGTCCGCTCTCCCGCGCGCGTGACACGTGCGAACTGGCCGGCTTCGGCACGCGCGCGCGTACCTGGGACGCGCTCCTGGAATGGGACTACGGCGCGTACGAGGGCCTGACGCCCGCCGACATCCAGTCGCTCCGCCCCGGCTGGCTGATCTGGCGCGACGGCGTGCCCGAGGGCGAGACGCTGGCGGACATGACCGCCCGCGCCGACGAGGTCGTCACCTGGGCCCGCTCCCAGGACCGCGACGTCCTGCTCTTCGCCCACGGCCACATCCTCCGCTCGATCGGCGCCCGCTGGCTGGGCCTGCCCCTCGACTTCGCGGCCCGTATCCGCCTGAACCCGACCTCGCTGTCGATCCTGGGCTGGGCGTACGGCGAGCCCGCGATCGAGAGCTGGAACGACGTGGGGCACTTGGCGGGGTAGCCACCGCAACTGCACCAGCAGCACCCCGCCAGCGCGGGGGAGTGTCCCACCCTGCCTCAGCCACGACGCCGGGGACGACGCAACCTCGCCGGGGTCAGACAGAGCGCGGCAACGAAGCATGCCGCTCCAGAAACTCCGACACCCCCGACGCCCGCCGATGCGGCAACAGCACCCGCGCCGTCCCCGCCAACATCGCCTGAATCCGCGACGACTGCACCTCGTCCAGCAGATCCAGCACCCGCATCCCCGCGGCCGCCGCCTCATCGGGCCGCCCCCCGCGCGCGAGATCGTCCGCGAGCTCCGCCGTGTACAGCGCGATGTTCCGGGTGAAGTGCGGATCCTGCAGATGCGCCGCCCGCCGCGCATGCCGCGCCGCCCGCGTCCAGTCACCCAGCGTCGACCAGCACTGCGCCTCCAGCGCCTCCAACTCGGCTTCCCCGTAGAAGCTCATCCACTCGGGATCGGCGTCCGAGGCACCCCGCTCATAGAGGGCATGCGCGCGCGTGAGCGCCTGCGCGCACCCGGTGCGATCGGCGAGCCCCGCCCATCCCCCCGCCTCACGCAACGCCAGCAACGACATCAGCCGAGCCGACCCCAGGGGATGCGCGATCCGCTGCGCGGCCTGCGCCGCCCGCACCGCCTCCCGCGGCCGCCCGGCATCCCGCGCAAGGAACGCCGTGTTGCAGAAGGCGTGCGCCTCCAGCGCCGGATCCCCGGTCATCCGCGCGGTCGCCAGCGCCTCCGCGTAGTGCGAACGCGCGTCGTCGAACCGTCCCGAGTCGTGCGCCAGCCACCCCACGGAGATGGCCAGTTCACCGGCGCCCGAGTGCAACCGGTCGGCGGTCGCCTGCCGCGTCGCGCCGGCGTCCAGCAGCGCGTACGCGGCGCGCAGCGGACCCGCCGCGCGCCGGTACAACCCATCCGCGCCATGCCGGTCGTCGAGCAACCGGATCCTGCGAACTGCCTCTTCGAGTGCGCCCGCCTCGCTCGCCCCGGGGCGCCGCACGGGGCGTTCCGCCGCCGACGCGTCGAGTGCGAGCCCGAAGGGGCCCAGCGAGGCGGCGGCCACGGTGGCGCCCCCGCCGGTCATGAATGCGCGACGTAGCACGTCGCTCTCCTCGTAGTTGATGTGCGTGTCGTACGGGTCCTGCGTGTCATACGGCTCGCCCGCCCCGCGAGTCTCACTCGCGCTCTGCGCCGGGCTCATGGAGTGCACGGGGGGCGTGTCCTCGTCCGTGCGCGCCCCGCGCCCCCGTCCGCGAACGGATGAGCGGGGCGCGAACCCCAGGTCGGTGAGCGTGCGTCCGGGGAACATGTGCAGGAACACCCGCTCGTAGGCGTAGTTGGGGCAGCGGATCTCGCCCGCCTCCACCCGGCCGATGTAACGCGCGTCACAGCTGACCCGCTCGCCGATCTCGCGCGCGGCCCGCCGCACCGCGGCGGCGAACTCGGCGGGCGAGCGCC
>NZ_BJND01000128.1 GCF_006539505.1 Streptomyces spinoverrucosus | reverse complement strand
CCACGCGGTGATCGTCGAATCTCATGTCGGTGCTCCTGGTTCGTAATTGGAGGTTGTGGTGAAGTGCTGCGGCGGGTGACCTCGGCGGCGTAGGCGGCCCAGTCCCCAGCGGCGGCTCGCTGCTATTTGACGGCGACGGTGATGTCGATGCCGAGGGTGCGGCCAGGACTGCTGCGGGTAGCTCGGTGGCGAGTTGGAAGAGTGCGGTCGAGCGGGCTCTCCGCGAGCCGGATGCCGAGTTTGCGGAGCCGTTCGCCCATGGCCCAGTCGCGGATCGGGCGGCCGGGCCGGCCTCCGGGGAACAGCCAGGGCGAGTCTGTCCGGCCGAGGACGGCATGGCTGCGGCGAACCTCGACCTGTTGGAGGGCCAGGTCAGCGACGGGTGCGGGCAGGTCCACCGGGACGGCGCCGAGGCGGATGCAGACTACTCCGTCCGTCTCCTCGCTGTGGTCGACGGTGAGCCGGGAGATCGCGGCGGGCCACTGGGCGTAGAGGAGCAACAGCAGGCCGGCGAGGCGGTCTTCGGACTTCAGAGTGTCGTCGTGCAGGAGGCGGCGGGCGGTGGCCCAGCAGGCCTCGGCGTCCATCGCCTGGGAGGGGCCGTTCCACCTCACGGCCGGGAAGCTGAGATCGCGGGCGATCTTCTGGGAGGGGGCCCATCGCACGAAGTGGCCTGTCTCCTGGCGAAGACGGGCGTCGTCGCTGGTCATCCAGTGCTCAAGGTCGGCTGGCGGTAGGTGGCAAGGGTCGGTTCCGGCCCGCGAGCCAGTTCAGGAGATAGACGGCCGCCCGTCCCTCGGCCGTCGCACGGGAGGCGACGAGGTCTCTCACGTGCCGTTCGAGACGGACCATCTGCTCATCCCGCTTGGGCAGGGCTGGGGTGGCGACGAGAACGCTGCGGATGTGCTCGACGACCTTGCCTTCAGGGAGTTCGTCCAGGGCCTCGTGGGTGAGGTGCCGGCGGCCGGAGCCGAGATCGGACAGGACGGTGGAGACGATGCGCTTGGAGAGCCAGCGCATCGTGGTGCCGGCCCGTTCAGTGCCGGCCAGGGCGTCGTGGAAGGGCTGCAGTTTGGGGGTATGGAGCCGGTGTCATCGGCGAGAATCTCGTGGAGCCGCTGCTTGAGAGTGAGTAACGGGGACACGGGCCAGGAGCGTACAGCGGTTCGGCTTGTCCGCAGGTGGGTCAGGGGCGCCAGAGCTCAGCGTCCGGTGTGGTGCAGGGGTCCCAGATGGGGTCGTCGATGGTGCCGGAGTGGATGCCACGCATTCGTCCGCAGACGGTGCAGTGAGCTTGGCGTCGATCAGGCGGGCCATGACCTCGGCCAGGTGACCCCAGTCGAGTTCGACGTCCTCCAGGCGGAACCGATGCGGGCAGCGCAGCGCAAGCCAGCTCGCGCTCACGCCGGCCCACTCGGCGACGCCCCACGCAGGAACACCCGCCTTGAGCCTTGCATCCAGGCAGGAATCCCGCAGACTGGTGACGCGTTCCCCCAAACCTGCTGCCGGTACAGCGAAGACGACAACTCCCCGCCGTGCTCACCGGGGAACAGCAGATCGCCAGGCTTCAGGCCGGCCTTGTCGATCCACCCCTGTAGCACACCGGCGAGTTCGGGAGTGACGGGAACCTTCGGCCCTTCGTTGGCGCGTACGGGCAACTCACCGAACTTCCCTTCCGGTTGGTGTCCGGGAATGAGTTACCTGCTCACCCGGGTGGGCCGCCGAGTCGCGAGCCCCGGACTCTCGGCAGTGCTCGACGGGATCATGGGTTCCGCACTCATCGGGTTCGGCATCCGACTGGCCGTCGTTGCGCTCTGAGACGTCCGGCCGCTCACGCGGGCCCACTGTATGCGTCATGAACCACAGCCAGTACGTGGTGAGTGCCATGGTGGCCAGCGCCGCCAACGGCCTGACGAGGTGCCGTCCGCAAGGACGGCCGGTGGTGGATCACAGGGTGTTGCGCCGTCGTGGACTCGTCCATCAGATGCGGGGTGCTCGCTTCGCCGACACGGCGAGTCGCGACGGTCGGTAGTGTTTCTCGGCTGTGTTCGAGCGGGGCGCCGCCATAGGCCGCTGCGCCCGGACGGCCACCGTCCCAAGAAGACCGACCAGCAACGACCGCGGCTTGGCCGCGGCCGTCACGGTGGCAGGCCCAGGCCGCCGCGGCTCGACCGGGCGGCCTGCCGCAGCCGCAGCGGACCGCCACCTCCTCCGAGGCGGCGGTCGGACTCGCGTCAGCCCTGCTCTGGGCGGGAACCGTTGGGCGAAGGCGGACCCTGGCCCGGTCCGCACGTGCAGGCATTCATGCGGGTTCCCCGGCAGCGGTGGACGCGTCGGACCGCGCGAGCACCTCGCGCACCGCGTCCGCGAGTGCGGGAGCCGCGCTCGCGTCGGCGTCGGCGATGCCCACGCCGTAGCGGAACCGCAGGATGGCACCGTCCTCGACGGTCAGTTCCTCGCTGAAGAACGGTGCCGGGTTGAGGCATGCGAACTCTTCTGTACGGGCGAACCATTGCGGTGGGTGGTTCGGGTTCGCCGCGTCGTCGACCATGAGCACGAGCGACTGTACGTCCGTCTCGTCGTGGCGGCCCTCGAAGGCCATCCACTCCATGCGCCGCCCGCGGACCTCATCGCCGCCCTGGCCGTCCGCGGTCACGAACTGCCCGCCGGTGAACGACCGCGGGCCCCGCCAGAACAGGCCGCCGTAGCCGGCGTTCTCACGTCCCTTGGTGGTCGGCGATCCGAAGGCGACGTCCGTTCCGGAGCCGTTCGTCATCTGCGTCTCGAACGTCAACGCCCAGGCATGCGCGGAGATCAGGCTCGCCCGCAGCGTCCTGCGTTCCGTGAAGAACATGTCCCCGGACTGGGTGATCCAGTCCAGGTCGTGGGCGAACGTCACGGTGCCGTCGGACCGGTCCAGGGCGGCGATCCGGCGGTGCGCCTGGGTTCCGTTGTTCTCCAGCTGTACGTAGAAGCGTCCGTGGATGTAGGTGGGGCCGCCCCAGAAGTTCTCCTCGCCGACGTGGGGCAGGGACCACGCGATGCCCTTGTGCCACACGTGATCGTGGGGACGGAACAGGCTGACGACGTGACCGGCGCGGGTGCGCAGCGGGTGGAGGTAGGGCTTGGGCGATTCCAGTTGGACGGTGTCCGGCCGGTACACATAGCGGAACAGCTCGGTGTCGCCGTCCCGGACCGTGACCGAGGCATCGAGGTCGTGTCTGATGTCGAGAGCGTTCATACCAGGGCCTCCTTGACCCGTTCCCACGGCACGGCGCCGCCGTCCATGCTGAGCGTGAAGGGGTCGTCGCCGGTCAGTTCGCCCGCGGCGACACGGACACCGCGGAAGGCCGAGGCATACGTCGCGGCCGCGAACTCCAGCGTGCGTCGCGCGTCCGAGAGGGAGACGCCAGGTTCCTGACCGGTGTCCCAGGCGTCCAGGACGGCCTCGATCTGGACCCTGTGGCCGCTCGTGATGTCCGGCTCGTCACCGGCGGCCCAGAGGGCCCCGAGCTCCTCGTGGCCGGGCGCCGGCGTGAACCGCCAGTGCTCCTCGCGGTAGCCGTAGAGATGCTCGAGTTCCACCGTGGCGTACTCGAAGTCGAAGCGCAGGCGCGAGGTCTCACGGGGGGACAGCAGGGAGTTGACCACCGTGGCGAGGGCTCCGCTTTCGAACCGGACGGCTGCGATGGAGACGTCCTCGGTGTCCGTGGGCCGGGCCTGGCGCTCGGCGAGCGCCGTGATCTCGGACCAGGGGCCGAGGACCGACAGCATCAGGTCGAACTGATGGATGCCGTGTCCCATGGTGGGGCCGCCGCCCTCGACGTCCCAGCGTCCCCGCCACGGCACCTCGAAGTAGTCGTCGGCCCTGTACCACAGGGTTTCGCAGGTGGCGACCAGCGGCCGGCCCAGTGCGCCGGACCGGGCCAGCCGGCGCAGGCGTACGGCCGCCGCGCCATAGCGGTGCTGGAAGACGGTCAGGACCCTGGAGCCGGTCTGCTCCTGCACAGCGGCCAGTTGGTCCATCTCGCGCAGGCTCAGCGCCGTCGGCTTCTCCACCAGGGCGGTGACGCCGGCCTGCATCGCCATGGACGACAGGGGTGCGTGGGTCTGCGGTGGCGTGCAGATATGCGCGAGGTCGAGCTTCTCGCTCTCCAGCAGAGCCTTCGGGTCGCTGAAGACGTGCGGCACGGAGTATCGGTCGGCGAACTCGGCGGCGCGGGTGGGGTCGACATCGGCAACGGCGACCAGCCGGGCGCGTTCGGAGAGTTCGGCGAGGGCTTGGGCGTGGGCATGGGCTATACCGCCGGTGCCGATGATGGCCGCGCGGTACGGCGGCCGAGCGCTGGGCATGGGTGGTTTCTCTCTCTTGGTTTCCGGCCCGCTCTTTCGCGGGACTCCCCCGGGAGCCGTGGGCGGCGCCGACGGCTCCCGGGCAATGAGGTCACTTGGCCGCGTCGATCTCGCCCTGGAGCTCCTTGATGAACGCCTTCGCGGCGTCTTCGGGCGAGGTCTTCTTGAAGTAGACCTCCTGGGTGTAGCGCTGGAGCATCGGCTCGATCCCGCTGCCGCCGTTGGGGGTCACGACCGGCGACGGGCCCGGCGTCACCTCGTTCATGTAGTCGGCGGCCGCCTTGTCCGTCCCGGTGAGAGCCGGCTCGAGGTGCTTCAGGATCTGCTTGTTCGCGGGGATGCCGCGCTCCGTCTTGAGGATGTCGGCGCCCGCCGGGTCGTTGAGCAGGAAGTTGACGAACGTGGCGGCCTCGGCCGGGTGCTGGCTCTGGCTGGAGACGGCCCAGTACATGGAGGGCTTGAAGAAGTTCGCCTTGGCGTTGCCGTCGTGCGGCGGCTGCAGCAGCCGCAGATGCGCGCCGGTCGCCTGCTGCAGCGCGGTGACCTGCGTGTTGTAGGCACCCATCATGGCCGCCTTGCCGGTGGCGAAGGTGCCGGCGGTGACACCGGCGGTCAGGTCCTCGACCATGGCGGAGGCCTTGATGCCGGCCCCGGAGGAGATCAGGTTCAGGCCGTACGTCCACATGTCGACCAGCGCCTTGGGCTTGATCGAGACGTTGCCGTCCTTGTCGAAGAGGTTGCCGCCCTCCTGACGAGCCCAGTACTTGGGGTCACCGGCGTAGAAGCCGGGGGCGCCGGCCGCGCCGTTGATCTTGCCGCCGCTCTTGTCCGTCAGCTCCTTGGCGACCTTGGCGTAGTCGGCCCACGTCCACGTCTTGTCGTCGGGTATGGCCACGCCGTACTTCTTGAACAGGTCGGTGTTCACGACGATGGACGAGACGCCGACGCCCACGGGAAGGGCGTACTGCGTTTCGTTGACCTGCCCGGTGGCGAGGGCCTGGGCGTCGAACTGCGAGGTGCCGAGGAACTTCTTGGCCTTGCTGAGGTCGTAGAGCGCCCCGCGGTCCGCGTACGAGGCGAGGTACAGCTCGTCCATCTGCAGGACGTCGGGCGAGTCCTTGGCCGCGGTCGTCGTGGCGAGCGCGTCCCAGTAGCCGTTCCAGTCCTTGTACTCGCCCTTGATCTTGATGTTGGGGTACTTCTTCTCGAACGCCGCGATGGCCTCGTTGGTGAGCTTGGCGCGGTTGTCGTCTCCCCACCAGGTGACGCGGAGGGTGACCGGCTTGTTGCTCAGCTCGGGAGCGGAGCCGGCGCTGCCGCCGGAGCAGGCGGTCAGGACGAGCGAGAGCGAGGCGAGCGCGCCGACCGCGACGCGTCTGAAGGGGCTGGCTTTCATGTACTTCTCCTTGTGCATGAGCAGGTGTGTCGGGTTGAGGGCGCGGAGGTCCCGGGCGGCCGTGACCCGGTCGCTCCGCGTTCCGGCAGTAGCCCCCGCAGTTACTTGCCGCCGGTGGTCGCGATGCCGCGCAGCAGGAAGCGCTGCCCGAAGAGGAAGACGAGGAAGACGGGTACGAGCGAGACCACGCTCATGGCGAACACCGAGCCCCAGTCGGTCGCGCTCTGCTGGTCGACGAAGGCACGCAGCGCAAGGGGCGTCGTGTACATCGACGGGTCGGTGAGATAGATCAGCTGGGTGTAGAAGTCGTTCCAGGTCCAGATGAAGGTGAAGATCGCGGTGGTGGCCAGCGCCGGGACCATCAGCGGCACGATGATGTTGAAGAAGATCCGCGCGTGCCCGGCGCCGTCGATCCGGGCGGCCTCGTCGATCTCGCGGGGGATGCCGCGGATGAACTGCACCATGAGGAAGATGAAGAAGGCGTCGGTCGCCAGGAACTTCGGCACGATCAGCGGCAGGAACGTGTTGACCCAGCCCAGCTGCGAGAACAGGGCGTACTGCGGCACGATGATCACGTGGATCGGCAGCATGATCGTGACGAGCATGATGCCGAACCACAGGCGCTTGGCCTTGAATTCCAGCCTGGCGAACGCGTAGGCCGCCATGGAACAGGCGAGGAGATTGCCGAGGATCGCGCCGATCACGACGAGCAGCGAGTTGACCAGGTAGTGGCTGAACGGTTGGGCGAAGGCGGTCCAGCCGTTGCTGTAGTTCTCCAGGCGAGGGTGCGTCAGGGCGAGTCCCGCGTCGCGGAAGATCTCCGAGTTGGGGCGCAGGGAGCTGACCACCATCCACAGGACGGGGTACAGCATCACCAGGACACAGGCGACGAGAAGGACGTGTTTGAGGAGAGCGCGGACCCTGCGCCGGCCGTGGCGCGCCGCGTGGGCGCGGGCGACGGGCTGCGAGCGGGTCGGCACGGCTATGGCGCGGTCAGTCATCGTAAAACACCCAGTACTTGGAGGCCCAGAAGTTGACGGCGGTGAAGACCCCGACGATGAGAAGCAGCAGCCACGCGAGCGCGGAGGCGTATCCCATGTCGAACTGGCCGAACCCGCGCTGGTAGAGGTACAGCGAGTAGAAGAGGGTGGAGTCGGCGGGACCTCCGGTGCCGCCCGAGACCACGAAGGCCTGGGTGAACGTCTGGAAGGCGTGGATGATCTGCAGCACCAGGTTGAAGAAGATGATCGGGGTCAGCAGCGGCAGCGTGATGTTGCGGAACTGGCGCCAGCGGCCCGCGCCGTCGACGGAGGCGGCCTCGTAGAGGGAGGCCGGGATCTGCCGCAGGCCGGCCAGGAAGATCACCATGGGGGAGCCGAACGTCCAGACGTTCAGGACGATGAGCGTCGACAGCGCGGTGCCCGGTTCCGAGACCCAGCCCTGTCCGTGGATGCCGACCAGGGCGAGGGCCTTGTTCACCAGACCGTCCGTCCCGAAGACCGTGCGCCACAGCACGGCGATCGCGACGCTGCCGCCGATCAGTGACGGCAGGTAGAAGACGGAGCGGTAGAAGGCCAGGCCCCGCACTCCCTTGTCCAGCAGCAGGGCGAGCCCCAGGGCCAGCGCCAGCTGCAACGGCACGGACACCAGCACGTAGGTGAACGTCACTTCGAGCGACTTGTGCAGCCGATCGTCGTGCAGCATGCGCGTCCAGTTGTCGAGCCCGCTGAACTGGGGCGGCTGGAGCAGGTTGTACTTGGTGAAGCTGAGGTACAGCGAGGCCAGCATCGGGCCGAGCGTGATCCCGAAGAGCCCGACGAACCAGGGCAGAAGGAAGAACAACGCCGCCTTGTTCTGCTGTCGCGTGTCCCGTTGGGACCCGCGCAGGCGGCGCAGTTCGGAGATGGAGCTCATGGCAGTGTTCCCTTGAGCGGCGGCAGCGGCACACAGCGACGCGGGCCCGTCCCGGACCGCGCGCCACCCGAAAAAGTGATCGTTCACTCTTGGGTGGCGTGGACGATAGTGAACGATCACTTTTTGCGTCAAGAGTGTGTACTCTCTGAACCTCAAACTTCACCGGTACTTGGCGGAAGGGTGGGTGAAGCGGATGGTTGGCGCTGACACAGCGCGACGGCGGCCCACGATCACTGATGTGGCGCGGCTGGCCGGGGTTTCCACCCAGACGGTGTCGCGGTACCTGCGATTCAACGGCGGACTGAAGCCCGCGACCCGGGAACGTGTCGAGGAGGCGATCCGCGAACTGGACTATCGCCCCAACCTGGTGGCCCGGTCCATGCGCACGCGCAAGACCGGCAGGCTGGCGATCCTCATGCCCTCCATGGCCTTCAACCCCTCCCGCATGCTGGCGGGGGCCGGCGCGACGGCGCACGCCGCGGGGTACTTCATGGACGTCGTCAGCGCCGGCGGCGGCGTACGGGCGAGGAGCGAACGCCTGCTGGAACTCGCCGACTCCGGACAGTTCGAGGGCATCCTCTCCCTCGCCCCCGTGCTGCCCGCGGTGCAGAACAAACTGCACCAGAGGACCACCGTGGTGGTCTCCGCCGACTTCGACGACGAGATGCGCGGCATCGGGGAGTTGGCCGACGCCACGCCTGTCGTGCGGATGATCGAGCACTTGGCGGCGCTCGGTCACTCCCGTTTCCTTCATGTGGCGGGCGACGCCCAGTTCGCCTCCGCGAGGGCGCGCAGGCAGGGTTATCTGGACACGGTCGAACGCCTGGGGCTGGAGTCCGTCGGCGTCTTCGACGGCGACTGGTCCGGCGAGTCCGGTGTCGAGGCGATCCGGTCCCTGCCGAGCCGGTCACGGCCGACCGCGGTGATCGCGGCCAACGACCTGGTCGCCGCGGGCGTCGTCCGGGGCGCCAGGGAGCGCGGCTGGGACGTGCCGGGCGACGTCAGCGTGACCGGCTGGGACAACGTCGCGGTCGGGCAGTTCATGACGCCGTCCCTGACCACCGTCGACGTGGACCTCGAACGACTCGGCAGCGAGGCCATGGCCAAGCTGATAGCGGGGTTGCTCGACACGGCGCCCGAGACGAACGACGAACCTCTGTTCCGGATCATCTGGCGGGAGTCGACGGCCGAGCCGCCGTCCGAAGGTCGCACTGGCCGTTAGGCCCTGTCCGGCGGATCTTCGCGGGCCCGCGACTCCCCACTGCCCCCCGGCACCAGACGCCGAGGGCTGATCCACGAAGATCCACCGGACAGG
>NZ_BJND01000127.1 GCF_006539505.1 Streptomyces spinoverrucosus | reverse complement strand
CAATTGGCAGAGCAGCCGGCTGTTAACCGGCAGGTTACTGGTTCGAGTCCAGTCGGGGGAGCTCGGTCCTCCGTAGCTCAATTGGCAGAGCAGCCGGCTGTTAACCGGCAGGTTACTGGTTCGAGTCCAGTCGGGGGAGCAGCCTGAACGAGGACCCCGTCGGGGTCCTTTTTCATGTCCCGGTTTCCGGTCCGGCGGAACCGCCGGGGCTGCGGGGGAGTCCTCAAGGTCACGGACGCCGTGGAAGCCGACCATCCGGAGCAGGAGATCGTATGAGCGGCTATGCTGCGGCAGACGGCGCGCACAAATGTGCGCGACACGCCGCTATGGGGCGGTAGCTCAGCCGGTTAGAGCAGCGGACTCATAATCCGTCGGCCGTGGGTTCGAGTCCCACCCGCCCCACCATGCGCAGGTCAAAGAAACGTTCTGACCTGCGCAAACGTTTCTTTCGGGCTGCCGGATTGGGACTTTGACCCAACTGTCCGGGACGAACCGGCCGAGGAACTGGACGCGTTGTGCCACCTGGCCCCGGTGCCGACGACGGGGCGCACGCGCCGTGTGGGAGTTGGGCGCGGCCGTTGTCGACGGCGTGGCGAGCCGGACAGCCGGTCATGCGTTCCTCGGTGTCGGTCCCGAACGCGGCGCCGTTGTACGGGACAGGAGCGGTGAGCGAACCTTGCGGCCCCCCATATGCGGACGGTAGAACCCGTCGGTCTCCCGGATCTGCCGGTCTGCGGTTGGAGGTGGGGGAAGGCTCGGTCACCGCCGTGGTGCACGGTACGGACGTCTACGAGGTGGAACTCACCCTTGGCGGGGGCGAGGGGATCACGGGCTGGTGCGACTGCCCGTACGGGCAGGAGGGCAACTTCTGCAAGCACTGTATGGCGGTGGGTTGACCGTGCTGCGGCGGGCGAAGACGGTCCCGCGTCAGCGGGCCGCCGCGCGGGCACGGGCCTCCGGCCTGGAAGCGTGAGGTGCTCGGCGTGTACCTGCGGCTGGTCGAGAGGTTGAAGGAGCCGACCGGGGACCTTGCCTACGAGCGCCTGGCGCGGCTGCTGCTGGGTGCCCGTCTGATCAGCCCCTTGAGACCGGTCAGTCCTTGAGATCGATTATCCGTACCGGCTGTCCGGTCGTACGGGCGATCGTCTCGAAGTCGCGGTCGTAGTGGAGCAGTGTCAGCCCCGCCTCTTCCGCGGCAGCGGCGACCAGCAGGTCGACGGTGCCGGCACTGCGGTGCTCGCCCTTGGTGGTGAGCAGTTCCTGGACGACGCGTGCGCGTCGGTAGATGCCGTCGGGCATGGGACACCAGGTGTAGTGGGCGTTCAGCGTGCGCCGCACGTGCCCCCGGTCCGCCGCCGAGCGCGCTGAGTAGAGGACTTCCAGTTCGGTGATGTCACAGAGGGCGACAAGCCCCGCGGCGATCGTGTCGTCCCACTCGGCCGTGGTCCGGCCGAGGAGGACACGGGCGAGGGCGGAGGTGTCGATCAGGTAGTCGGCGACGGTCATGCATCCGCTCTCACGCCGCCGAGGCCGTCCGACTCACCGGCGGACCGGTACTTGCTCTTGTCCAGGAGGACGTCCATGTCCAGGGCGCCTTCGGCGACCAGTTCCCGGGCTTCGCCGAGCGCGCGCAGTCGCCGGTAGCGGGCGGTGACCTCCCGTAGGGCCGTGTTGACGGTGTCGCGCTTGGTCGTGGTGCCGAGCTCCTTGGCAGCGGCCTCCAGTGCGTCGTCATCAAGATCGATCACGGTGCGGCTCATGGCGACCCCTTGTATATACGGTGTTGTATATCAATACATACTATCCTGTATGCCTGGCGGGGCGTTGCCTGTCGCCTGCGGGGACCGTCAGGGGACACGCAGGGGACGGAAGGACCCGGAACCCCACTGCGCGGGCTTGGTGCAGGAACGTTTTCACCTGCGGCGACTCTGCGCTCGGCGATGTTCGTGGGCGTTACGGTCGTAGGACCGTCTTTCCCACCGTGCGGCGGGCGAGTAGGTCCTCGTGGGCGCGGCGTGCCTCGGCCAGGGGGTAGCTGTTGCCGACGACCGGGCTGAGGCGGCCGAGGGCCGTCAGGCGGAACAGTTCCTTGAGCGGACCGTCGATCGCACCCGGTGCCTTGAGTGTCGGCCGCAGCCAGAAGCCGACGACCGAGGCGTTGAGGCGGCTTAGGCGGGCGGGGTCGACGGGTGTGAAACCGGTGCGTGAGGCGTTGCCGTACGTCACGAGCCGCCCGAAGGACGCCAGCGAGTCCAGGGCCTCGTCGAAGAGCTTCCCGCCGACCGCGTCGAGAATGACGTCGGCGGGCTCCCGCAGCGGGTACCGGGCGATCGCGTCCGCACCGAGGTCCAGCGCCAGCCGCTCCTTGTCCGGCGTGGACACCTGGGCCAGTACCCGCCCGGCGCCGAACTCCTTGGCCAGCTGAACGGCCAGACTGCCCACTCCGCCGGCCGCCGCGTGGACGACAACGGTCTCCCCGGCGTTCATCCGGGCCGCGGAGCGCAGCAGGTGCCACGCGGTCAGGCCCTGCATATTGAGGGCCAGTGCCTGGGCCGCGTCGAGTTCGTCCGGGATCTCCACGAGCCTGGACTCGGCGGCCACGACCTGCTCGGCGTAGCCGTGGGAGACCGAGGCCAGGACCCGGCGGCCGTCGGCGGTGCGGCCCACGACCTCGCTCCCCGGGACGTACGGGAGTGCGCCCTCGTCGAGATAGGAGCCGTCGGTCTGGTGCGTGTCCGCGAAGTTGACGCCGGCGGCCTCGACCGTGACGAGCACCTCCCCCTCGCCGGGAGTGGGAGCGGGCAGCTCCACGGGCGTGAGGACCTCGGGGCCGCCGAAGCGGTCGAACCTGATCGCGAGCATGGTGAACCGTACCTCCCCGGGCCCGCACCTCGGTGTGCCTGGCCCTCAACTCCTGGTCAGCCGGGTATCGCGCAACGGTCAACTTCCGGTCAATCTGGGTGTCAACTACTTCGCACCCACCTTGCCGTCCGCCGCTGCTGTGGCATCTTCTCGTGCGCACAAGAAGTTTCCCGTGCGCACAAGAATCCGCGCGACGTCACTCATGGAGCGCCAACATGGTCCAGCAGTACCGTGCACAGTGCACACGCCAGGAACTGATCCACTCGGCCGCAGAAGTGTTCCACAGCGCCGGATACGCCAATTCCTCGATCCACACGATCAGTTCGCGAGCGGCGGTGAGCAACGGCGCGCTGCATTTCCACTTCAGGAGCAAGCGCGCGCTGGGAGAGGCGATCGAGGCCGCCGCGGCGCAGAAGCTGCTGTACCTCACGGGTCCCGTCCCGCTGCGCCACCCCGACCCGTTGCGGCACCTCGTCGACACCTCCGAGGCACTGGCGCGGGAGATCATGAATGACGTGGTCCTGCGGGCCGGTTTCAGCCTCGGGGACGACGCGAGCTGGCAGGGCGGCGTGGACCTGTGGGAGCAGTGGCACGACTGGGTCCACCTGATGCTGACGGTGGCTCGGGACCAGGGCGCTCTGGCCCCGGACGTCGACTTCGAGGACGCGGTCCCGGCCATCACGGCCGCCGTCGCCGGGTTCGCGACACTGTCCCGGAACCGGCCGTGGGGATCCTCGTCGCGCGTGGTCTCCGGCTTCTGGCGACTGATGCTGCCCCGGCTCCTGGGCAACGGGACGCCCCAGCCGGCCGCCGCGGACCGCGCGGCGCCGATGGTCTGGCCCGCGGAGAACAGCCAGGAGAGCTGCCTGGAACTGGAGGAGGCGTGCTGCGTGGCCTGACGGCCGGGGTTTGTGCGCGGTTTGTGCGCCCTTTGAACGCCCGCGGTCACCATGGTGGCCGGTCGGCCGCCACAGGTGGCGTGTCGACGTGTCGAAGAAGGCGTGTCGAAGAAGGCGTGTCGAAGAAGCGGGGGAGACGTCGTGGGAAACGAGTGGTTCCGCAGGATCGGCCACCCCACTGGAGCCGTGCCGTCCGAGGACCGGGCACCCCGGCTGTACTGCTTCCCACACGCCGGAGGCGCGGCCGGCTCGTTCCTTCCGCTGGCCCGGGCCCTGACGCCGCACGTCGACGTCCTGGCCGCGCAGTACCCCGGTCGCCAGGACCGCCGCCGTGAGCAGCCCCTGGCCGACATCGGCCTGCTCGCCGAAGCGCTCGTCGCGCATCTGCCCCTTCAGGATGAGCGGCCCTACGCCTTCTTCGGGCACAGCATGGGCGCGGTCCTCGCCTACGAGGTCGCCCGGCTCCTCCAGGAGCGGCACAGGCCCGGCCCCGCGGCGCTCGTGCTGTCCGGCCGGCGCGCTCCTACGCCGCAGCCGAGCCCGTACGACAGGCTGCGCACGGACGCGGACATCCTCCGTGCGATACGCGGACTGGGCGGCACCACCCCGCAGTTGCTCGACGATCCCGAGATCCGCGACATGGTCATGCCCGCGCTGCGGGCCGACTACCGGGCGATCGGTTCGTACGCATGGCAGCCGGGGCCGCCGCTGTCCATACCGTTCACCGTGCTCGTCGGCGACCGGGACCCGGTGGTCGCCGTGGCCGAGGCGCGCGCCTGGCAGGACTTCACCACGGCCCCGACCGGCCTCCATGTCTTCGACGGCGGTCACTTCTTCCTGGACGCGCACCTGCCGCGCGTGGCCGAAACGGTCCTCGACGCCCTCGACCACCTCACGGCCGTCCCCGCGTCGCGATAAAAGGAAACGGATAAAAGGAAACGAGTGACGCGCTGGGACGACGTCTTCATCGCCGCCGCCGGGCCGGAGTGCCTGCGCTCCCCTGCGGCCGGGGACGACATCGATCTGGTCGTCCACGCCTGGTGCGGCGGCCGAAGCCGGGAGAGCCGGGTCGCCGAGCGCACCCGGCTGCGGGCCGGATGCGCCCGTACCACCGCCCTGCAGGTCCTGAGCCCGGCCGACGGCGGCCTTGCCGCGTTGCACGTCGCCGCTCGGTATCTCTCCGCCTCCGACGGGCTGCGTGCCGCCCTGGTCACCGCGGAGCACGCCGTCGCGCCTGCGGGCGCGGCCTCGTCCCGGGCCGTGTCCGAGCGGGGCGCGACCGGAGCGGTCGTCGCCAGGGGAACGGGAGCGGCACGCGTACTGTCGACGGTGTTCCTCGGCGGGCTGCCCGAGGGAGCGGTCTTCCGCGCGGACCTGCCGTGGCACGAGCCGTCCTCCGGGCGCCCCCGTTCAGGACGTTTCTCGCTCGCGCGGTGGCGGCGTACCCCGCCCCCTTCGGCGCGCCAAGGTGCGGTACGGCTCGAAGGGCCGGAGCGGGAGGCCGTCGCGCTGGCGTTGGGCGAGGCCGGGGCCACCTTGTCGGATGCCGTGCGCATCGTGCGCGCATCGGACCAACTGGCCGCGCTCAGCAGTCTGCTGAAGCGGGAACACCCTCACGAGGCTTCTCTGGTGGTGCTCGCCGGAGCCGGCCGTGGGCCGGACTTCGGCTGCGCCGTGCTCGAACCGGTGTGACGGGCGACGTATCGCACGAGGCCGGACGGGCCGGACGGGCCGGGTGATGGCGCCCACCGGCCCGTCCGCGTTTATGTCACGCCGGGTCCGTCTTCGCCGGGGCGGCCGGGAAGTAGCCCTTGTCCACAAAGAACGACACGTATCGGGAGAACAGCTCCGGCGTCATCTCCGGGCAGACGATCCCCGTGCCGTCGAGGGCCGTGTCCGTGCCCGTGGTGTCGAAGCGCGGATAGAACCGTCGGCTGTCCGTCGCCAGCACCTCGAACGCGTCGAGGAGCGGGTTCATGGCGTTCTCGGCGTCGGAGGCCACCCTCGCGTACCAGTCGTCCCAGGACAGCTCCTGAAGCCGGTAGCCGGTGGAGCGGAAGTGCTCCACACACGCGGCGAAGTCCAGGCTGCTGGGATTGGACAGATGGAACGTCCCGCCGGCCGACCGCTCCTGCCGGGACATGGTGACGATCGCCTCGCTGACGTAGTCGACGGGGACGGGGTGCACCGCCGCGGACAGTCCCTCGGGGACGGCGCCGGCCTGGAGCAGCCCCTTCAGGCTCAGCCACACGAAGTCCTGCGTCTGGCAGGCGCCGTTCACCCGGTCCCCGGAGACCACGTCGACGCGGTACACACTGACCGGCAGGCCGCGTTCCCTGGCCAGCCCGACCATTTGCTCCGCCACCCACTTGCTCTGCACATACCCCGTGGGCAGCTCCCGGGCCGGTCCCGTCGGATCGTCCTCCCGCACGGGCACGCCCTCGGTGAGCGCCTTGGGGAAGACACCCACGGTGGAGACGTAGTGCACGGGAACGGTGCGATGACGGGCTGCCAGCCGCAGGACCTCCTCGGTCCCGGCCACGTTCGTGGCCTTCAGCTCCGCGTAGGGGCGCAGCCAGTGCACGTGGGCACCGGCGTGGTAGACCGCGTCGACCGTGCGGGCCAGGCGGTCGAACTCCGCCTCGCCCAGACCGAGACACGGCTCGGAGAGATCACCCACCAGGACCGTGAGGCGAGCGGTGTCCACCTCGTCATGAAGGCCGTACCACCGAAGGTTCGCCCGCAGCCGCTCCCAGGCCCCGGCCTCGTCCTCGGCACGCACCAGGCAGTACACCCTCGCCCGGGTCCGGCGCACGAGGTCGCGCAGCAGGAACGCGCCCAGGAACCCGGTCGCCCCGGTCAGGAGTACCGCGTCGGGATCGACGGCCACCCGGGTGACCTCGGCCGCCGGGCGCACGTCCTCGGCGAGCCCGACCTCGGCCTCCAGATCGACCGCCTGCCGGGCCGCGGCGCCCTGGCCGCCCCGTCCGTGCAACGCCGTCTCCAGCAGGTGACCGGCCAGGGCCCGGGGGGTCGGATGGTCGAAGACCAGCCCGGTGGGCAGCGGGCCGCCCACGGCCTCCGCCAGTCGGTTGCGCAGCTCGACGGAGGTCAGCGAGTCGAGGCCGAGACCGCTGAACGGCTGCTCCGGGTCGACGCCGCCGCCTGTGGCGTCGGGGTGCCCGAGCACCGCCGCGACGTGGGCCCGGACCATCGCGAGCACATGCTCGCGGCGGGCGGCGTCGTCCAGTCCGGCCAGCTGATCGGCGAGCGAGACGGCGGCGGTCGCGGAGTTGACCGCCGTACGCCGCGCGGGCCTGCGGAGCAGGCCGGTCATCACCACCGGGGCCTGAGCGGCGTTCTCCCGCAGGGCCTCGCGGTCGACGGGCGTGGCGACCACGGCCGCGTCGCCGAGGGTGAGCGCGGTGTCCAGGAGGGCCGGGCCGGTGCTCTCCTCGATGGGCAGCAGGCCGGAACGGGCGATCCTCCTGAAGTCGGCCTCCTCCATGTGCCCGCTGATCCCGGTGGTCTGCGACCACAGACCCCACGCCACGGACGTGGCCGGCAGGCCCTGCGCGGCCCGGTACTGGGCGAGTCCGTCCAGGAAGGCGTTGGCGGCCGCGTAGTTGGACTGGCCGGGGCCGCCGACCACACCCGCGACGGACGAGAAGAGCACGAACGCCGACAGGTCCAGGTCGCGGGTGAGCTCGTGCAGGTTCCATGCCGCGTCCACCTTCGGACGCAGGACGGCGTCGAGCCGGTCGGCGGTCAGTGTGGACACGAGCCCGTCGTCCACCACGCCCGCGGTGTGCACGACGGCGGTGAGCGGGCGGTCGGCGGGAAGGTCGGCGAGGAGTGCCGCGAGGGCCTCCCGGTCGGCCGCGTCCCCGGCGACGATCGAGACCTCGGCACCCAACTCGGTCAGCCGGCGGCCGAGTTCCGCGGCACCGGGTGCCTCCGGCCCGCGCCGGCTGAGCAGGACGAAGCGCTCGACACCGTGCTCCGCGGCCAGGTGCCGGGCGAACAGGCCGCCGAGGGAACCCGTGCCGCCGGTGACGAGGACCGTACCCCGCGGGTTCCACGCGCCCGTCGCGGGCCGCGTCGCACCGGCGGCGGCCGGGCCCAGCCGCGGGACGAACACCCGGCCCGCCCGTACGGCGGCCTGCGGCTCGGCGGAGACGAGGACACGCGACAACTGCTCCCACCCGGATACGCCGTCCGTGTCCCCGGCGGCGACATCGACCACGGCGAGGCGGCCGGGCGCCTCCGACTGGGCCGAACGCAGCAGGCCCCACAGAGAGGCCGCCGCCGGGTCCGGAGCCTCGGCGGGCGTGACCGCCATCGCGCTCCGGGTGACGACCACCAGGCGGACGTCGGCCAATTCGTCGTCAGACAGCCAGTCCTGAAGGAGCGCCAGCGCGCCCCGCGTCAGCTCGTGCGCGTGGCCGGCGGTGTCGCTTCCGTCGTACGCACCACACAGCACGGCCACCGCGTCCACCGGCCGCCCGGAGCGGACGGCTCGGCGCACCGCGGCCACGTCGGCGAACGTCTCCAGTGCCGGGACGCCCGGCCACGGCCCGCCGACACCGGGCGCCACCTGGCCGAGGACGGCCCAGCGCGGGGCGTGCGGCGGCTGGGCGAGAGTGATCGGCCGCCACACGACCGGGAACAGGGAGCCGAGCCGGGCGGCGCGGTCGGCGCTCTGTCCGGCGCCCGCCGGGCCCGTCGCCAGGGAGTCGACCGAGGCGACCGGCTGCCCGGAGGCATCGGCCAGCCACAGCGACAGCTCGCCGTCGGCGTTCCTCCGCAGCCGAACCCGCAGCGACCGGGCGCCGGTGGCGTACAGACGCACACCGCGCCACCTGGAGGAACGCCCGATGGCCAGGGCGCCCGGGGCGTCGTCGAACCAGGCCGGTCGCAGGGCCGCGTCCAGCAGGACGGGGTGCAGTCCGAATCCCGCCGGGTCCGCGCCCGCCTCCTCCTCCGGCAGCGTGACTTCCGCGTACAGGTCGCCGTCCTTGCGCCATGCGGGCCCGTGCGCCGAACCGGCCGCCGCCGCTTGCCCGTCGGCGACCTCGACCGGTTCCGCTCCGGTGGGGGGCCACTGGGCGAGGTCGAAGGGCGCCGCGTGGCCGCCGAAGCTCAGCGTGCCTTGGGCGTGCGCGGTCCACGGGGTGCCGTCGTCCGGCCGGGAATGGATGGTGAGCGTCCGTCGGCCCTCGCCGTCCTCCGCGCCGACGGCCACCTGGAGCTGGAGGGCCTGGCGTTCCGGCACCTGCAGGGGCGCGGTGACGGTCAGTTCGTCCAGCACCGTACAGCCGGCCTCGTCACCGGCGCGCACGGCGAGTTCCACCAGGGCGGCGGTGGGCAGGACCGTGGATCCCTCGGTGGGCCGGGGCAGGGCCGCACTGGAGAACCGGCCGCTGAAGAGCAGCCCGTCGCCCGAGGCCGGTTCGACCGCGGTTCCGAGCATTGGATGCCCGGTCGCACCAGGCCCCGCGGCCGCCGCTGCGCTGCCCGAGCCCCGGCCGTCCAGCCAGTACCGCCGCTGCTGGAAGGCATAGGTGGGCAGGCCCACCCGCTTGGCGCCCGTCCCCTCGAAGAAGGCCGCCCAGTCCACCGGGACAGCGTGCGCGTGCAGCGTGCCCCATCCGCCGACCAGTGACTCGGCCTCCGCGTCGAGGCGCCGCAGCAGCGGCACCACGGTGTGGTCGCCGCCGGTCTCCGCGAGGATCTCCCGGGCGGCGGCGCTCAACGCACTTCCCGGCCCCAGCTCCACGAAAGCCGTCACCCCCAGCTCCGCGAGCGAGTGGACGGCGTCGGAGAAACGGACAGCATTCCGGACCTGGTCCGCCCAGTAGTCGGGCGTCGCCATCTCGGCCACGGTGACGGGCCGCCCCGTGAGGGTCGAGACGATCGGGACGGTCGGCGCCTGGAAGGACAGTTGGCGGGCGACCGCACGGAAACGTTCGAGCATGCCGTCCATGTGGGC
>NZ_BJND01000126.1 GCF_006539505.1 Streptomyces spinoverrucosus | reverse complement strand
GGCGCGCGTAGCTGCGGGCAGTCGTGCCGCTTGGGCGGCACGGGTGGGCGCAGCGGCGCCCCGTTGCGCCGGGCTGTGTCACGCCTCGGCCTCAGTGGCAACGCCGGGCACATTCGAAACGCGGGGCAATCCAGACCCCGTACCCACACATCGGCCCGGCCAGTCCCCTCATCCCGCACCCGGCCACAACACGCCCCGTACTGACCGCGAAATCGAGCCTCATCGGTCAACAAACTGTCATTCTGCGGAACTTGATCGGGCGTCAATCGGTTACGGAAGCGACGTAATCGGTGATTTGAGCAACTGGGCGTAGCAGCGCCTGCACGAAGCGTTATTCTCCTCAGACGCAAACCGGTACCCCTCTCGTCGCTACGACGGGTGAAAGGTCCCGCACTGCACGTGATGGAAGCTCTGCCTCTGGGAGTCTCGTGTACCCACACGTCGGGGTTGACGCCTCGGGCCTGGCCACGCTGCGCGCAACGGTCCTAGACCTGTTGCGCGGCTTCGTCCCCACCGCGTACGCCGTCCCCGCATTCACCACCGCCGCGCCGGTCGGCCCGTGCTACGCACTGGCCGACGGCACCGCCGCGGTCGGCAGACGAGGCCGCTCGGCCGGAGCGGCCACCGCACGCCGTCCGGCCGCCGACAGCGACAGCGCCCGGATGATGGACCTCGTGGAGCGCGCCCAGGCCGGCGAGGCCGATGCGTTCGGCCGGCTCTACGACCAGTACAGCGACACCGTTTACCGGTACATCTACTACCGGGTGGGAGGGAAGGCGACCGCCGAGGACCTGACGAGTGAGACCTTTCTGCGGGCACTGAGAAGGATCGGCACGTTCACCTGGCAGGGGCGCGACTTCGGTGCGTGGCTGGTCACCATCGCGCGAAATCTGGTCGCCGATCACTTCAAGTCCAGTCGCTTCCGGCTGGAAGTGACCACCGGCGAGATGCTCGACGCCAACGAAGTCGAACGCTCGCCCGAGGACTCCGTGCTGGAGTCCCTCTCCAACGCCGCCCTGCTGGACGCCGTGCGGCGGCTCAACCCCCAGCAGCAGGAGTGCGTGACGCTCCGCTTCCTCCAGGGCCTCTCCGTCGCCGAGACCGCCCGCGTGATGGGCAAGAACGAGGGCGCCATCAAGACCCTCCAGTACCGCGCCGTGCGCACCCTCGCCCGCCTCCTCCCCGACGACGCGCGCTGAGCGCCGTACGCGAAGGCATACGCTCAGCGATACTCAACTCACCCTCTGTGACAGGCCGTTGGCTTCGCCGTCCGTTCCTCCTCCGTCCGTAACCCAAGTGCCGCGCCGCTCGTTGTGCGGGATGCAGGCTCCCTGTGGTCACTCCCTGGCTGACTCCCATCCCTCGATCGTGTGGTTGTGGCCGGGGCGTGCAACCCTCAGGACCCCCTGGGGAGTCGACCGTCATGACGAGAGGAGGTGCCGCCAGTGATCGCGAACGTATCGGCGCACCGGCGGGCGAACGCCTTCGCCCAGGCCCTGGAGGACCAGTCCGAGCGGGGCACGGCGGCCGAGCAGTCCGAGGAATCGGCCCCGGCTGCTGCGGAACAACCGACCGAGCAGGGCCGCCTGTTGGCCCTCACGGCCGGTCTTGGCGCGTTGCCCAAGCCGGAGCTGGATCCGGAGGTCAAGGTCGTCCAGCGGGCGCAACTGGTGGCCCAGTTCGAAGCCATGCTGCAGGAGGGCGGCGGGGCGGCAGCCGATCCGCCCTTGCCCGAGCAGCGGTCCGTGCGGGGCCGTGGCGCCCACCGGGCCACACCGCTGGGCAAGTTCCGTCCGCGTACGCGCCTGGCCAAGGGCCTCACCGCCGGCGGGCTCAGCGTGGGTGTCGCCGCCAGTGCCTTCGGCGGAGTCGCCGCCGCCAGCGGGGACGCCCTGCCCGGTGACTCGCTGTACGGGCTCAAGCGCGGCATCGAGGACTTCAAGCTCGGCCTCACCGACGGCGACGACGAGCGCGGGCAGATGTACCTCGACCAGGCGTCCACCCGGCTGAACGAAGCCCGTCGGCTGATGGAGCGCGACCGCGGCGGCCACCTCGACCACGAGTCGGTCGGCGAGATCCGCCGCGCCCTGTCCGGCATGAAGCACGACGCCTCCGAGGGCCACCGGCTGCTGACCGCGGCATACGAGCGCGACCCCGAGTCGCTGGGCCCCATCCAGGCACTCTCCACCTTCTCCCGCTCCCACCGCGAGACCTGGGGCGCCCTGCGCGAGCGGCTGCCGGTGCAGCTCGGGGACGTCAGTGAGCAGGTGTCGTCGGTGTTCGACGCCATAGACCAGGAAGTCGCCCCGCTGCAGTCCCTGCTCTCGCCGCCCCCGGCGCAGGACGGCAGCAGCGACGGCAGCGAGCGAAACGGCACCGGCAGCGGGCCCGCCGCGGGTGCCACCGAGTCCGGGCGCGGCTCGACGGCACCCAGCAACGGCAGCGGCTCCTCCTACGGCGGCGACACCGGCAGCGGCGGCCCGAGCCGCTCGGCCGAGTCCGGCGGCGAGATCGACGGCCTGCTCGGCGGCAACACCGGCGGCCTGCTCGACCCGCCGAAGGACATCGGCAGCGCCTCACCGTCGCAGAGCAAGCCACCGACGGCCGAGCCCGACGTCACGCTGCCGCCGCTGCTCCCGGGGCTGCTGCCCGGGCTCGGTCTCGACGCCGAGGACGCCGAGTAGTTTTCGCGTAGTACGGCAACGGGGGCGCCCCTTGTGGGAGGGGCGCCCCCGTTGCCGTATCCCTGCTGCGGTTTGTCGTCAGAAGAAGGTCGTCAGAAGAAGACCGAGCGGCGTTGCACCAGCAGCTTGTACAGGGTGTGCTGGATCTGTTCCCTGACCTGGTCGGTCAGGTTGAACATCAGCATCGGGTCCTCGGCCGCCTCCGGCGGATAGCCGTCCGTGGGGATCGGCTCGCCGAACTGGATCGTCCATTTCGTGGGCAGCGGGATCGCGCCCAGGGGGCCGAGCCAGGGGAACGTGGGCGTCAGCGGGAAGTACGGGAAGCCCAGCAGGCGGGCGAGCGTCTTCGAGTTGCCGAGCATCGGGTAGATCTCCTCGGCGCCGACGATCGAGCACGGGATGATCGGGGTGCCCTGGCGCAGCGCGGTGGAGACGAAGCCGCCGCGGCCGAAGCGCTGGAGCTTGTAACGCTCGCTGAAGGGCTTGCCGATGCCCTTGAAGCCCTCCGGCATGACGCCGACCAGTTCGCCCTGGCTGAGGAGGCGTTCGGCGTCCTCGGCGCAGGCGAGGGTGTGGCCGAGCTTGCGGGCGAGTTCGTTGACGACCGGGAGGACGAAGACCAGGTCGGCGGCGAGGAGGCGCAGGTGGCGGCCGGCCGGGTGGTGGTCGTGCACGGCGACCTGCATCATCAGGCCGTCCAGCGGGAGCGTGCCGGAGTGGTTGGCGACGATCAGGGCGCCGCCCTCGGATGGGATGTTCTCGACGCCCTTCACATCGACCCGGAAGTAGTTCTCGTACACCGGGCGCAGCAGGGACATCAGGACGTGGTCGGTGAGTTCGGCGTCGTAGCCGAAGTCGTCGACCTCGTAGTCGCCGGTGAGGCGGCGGCGCAGGAAGGCGAGACCGGAGGCGATGCGTTTCTCCAGACCGCCCTCGTCCAGGGGCGGCTGCTGCGCGGGCTCGTCCGGGCGCTGTTCCTCGTGGGGCACGGGGACATCATCCTGCGCACGTGTCCGGCTGGGCAGGGGCTGGACCTCGCCCACCTCGTGAACCCGTGCGGGCTCCCCGCCGGGACGTCGGCTCCCCCCGCTCCGGCCGCGCCGCGGCGGCCGCTGTACGGCGCTCCCGCGGGACCGGTCGTCGTCGAACGGAATGACCTTGGCGTCCGCCATCGTTGATGCGCTCCTCAGTTGGCGCTCTGCGTCGGGGGGTGGCCGCCGCCCGCGACGGGCAGCGCGGCGATCCGGTCGACGGCCCCCGCAAGGGCCTCGGGCGGCAGGAGTCCGGGTCCGCGGCTGCGCGCGAACTCCGCGAACGTTTCCGCGGTGGTGTACTTCGGCTGGAAGCCCAGCGTCTCGCGCATCTGGGTCGTGTCCACCACCCGGCCGTGGGTCAGCAGTCGGATCTGCTCGGGTGAGAAGTCCGTCATGCCCAGGGTACGCACCAGCGAGCCGGCCCACGTGACGGCGGGCAGCAGCAGCGGCACGGTGGGGCGGCCGAGCCGCCGGGAGCACTGGGAGAGCAGCAGGACGCCGTCGCCGGCGATGTTGAAGGTGCCGCTGTTGAGCGTGCCCCGGCGCGGCTCGTGCGAGGCGATCCGCAGTACCTCGATCACGTCGTCCTCGTGCGCGAACTGCAACCGGGGGTCGTAGCCGAAGACGGTCGGCAGGACGGGGAGCGAGAAGTACGAGGCGAGCGGTGAGTCGGCGTTCGGGCCCAGGATGTTGGCGAGCCGCAGCACGCACACCGCCACATCCGGCCGGCGGCGCGCGAACCCGCGTACGTAACCCTCGACCTCCACCGTGTCCTTGGCGAAGCCGCCGCTGGGCAGCGACTTGGGCGGGGTCGTCTCGCTGAACACGGCCGGGTCGCGGGGCGCCGAGCCGTAGACGTTGGTGCTGGACTTCACCACCAGGCGCCGTACCGTCGGGGACTTCTGGCAGGCGCCGAGCAGCTGCATCGTCCCGATGACGTTGGTCTCCTTGACCGTGGCCCGGTTGCCGCTGCCCAGCGCGGTGGCGGTGACGTCCAGGTGGACGACCGTGTCGGCGGCCGTCTCGGCCAGCACGCGCGCGATGGTGGGCTGCCGGATGTCGGTCCGGATGAAGTCCGCGCCGCCCAGATGATGCTCGGGCGGTACCGCGTCCACGGCGACGACCCGATCGACATCCGGGTCCCGCTGGATCCGTCGTACGAACCGGCCCCCCAGCTGACGGGCCACTCCGGTCACGAGCACGACCTTGCCCAAGATCCGCGCCTTCCTTCCAGCCCTCGTACCGCTGCCGAGTTCCCGTCTGCGGCCAACTTAGCGGTTTGTCGTTGCGCTGTGATGACCGCCCGCTGCACCAAGTGAGGGGAAACATTCCACCGGGATATGCATGTGCCCCCATATGCGTGTGGCCCCCCACCGGACGGGGTGGGGGGCCACAGCCACGCTTTCGCGGCGTTGCGGTGCGTCGTTACTTCTCGCTACTTACTTCTTGTTACGACGCTGAACGCGCGTGCGCTTGAGCAGCTTGCGGTGCTTCTTCTTGGCCATCCGCTTGCGCCGCTTCTTGATAACAGAGCCCACGACTACCCTCGCTCACTTCTCATCACTCGGTGTTTGGGCGCCATGGGCCCACACGACCTACGAGGGGCTAGCCTACCCGCCCGAGCGCTGAGGTCGTAATCGAGGTGCACGGGGAGATCGAAAGTGCCCTGTACTCGATCTCCCCGGATCGCCGTCAGGCGGTTTCCACCCCCACATAGCTGTCGCGGAGGTACTCGTGAACCGCGTTCTCGGGGACGCGGAAGGACCGCCCCACCCTGATCGCGGGCAGATGACCGCTGTGCACCAGCCGGTACACGGTCATCTTCGACACTCGCATCACCGAGGCAACCTCCGCCACGGTAAGGAACTGAACCTCACTCAGAGGCCTCTGATCTCCAGCTGCAGCCATGACACACCTGAACCTTCCGCACTCGACTCGACGGCCACCGGCTTCCCCTTCCGGTGACTCTTCGTCGCTGCGTGCTCACTCCCCAGACTAGGGGCGGGTGATGCGAGTGGGGAAGAGGTGCACCCATCGGCGGCCTACTGTGACAGACACGCCCGATTGAGTACGTAGCGGGTAAGCGGCCGGTAGTAATCAGACCGCACAGCGTCATCAAGTGGAACGACGACGGACAACCGCCCCTCGGCCTCGCCGACGAACAGCGCGGGATCGTCCGTGTCGGCCAGCCCGATGGCCTCGAACCCCAGCTGACCTGCGCCGCAGACCCATCCGTGGTCTCCGATCACCAGCTCCGGGAGGGTCCCGCCGGCCTCGGCGATCGCGGCCAGAACGGTCCGAACCGGGAGGGGGGAATGGGTGTGTGCGCCGGTCGCACAACCGGAGCCGGGGGCGCCGGGTTCCCGCACCAGCGCGACGCCTCGTACGTAATCAAGGTCGTACGTGCGTAGGCCGAACCTAGTCGTTATGTCGACAGAGCGACCCTTCGCCGGGGTGAGGACGGCACATCCGGCCGCCGACAAGGCGTCCGCCAAGGCGCCGTAGAAACCGAGCAGCCGGTGGGGGTGACCGGTCCCGAACAACACGGGCGCACCACGCTGCGCAACCACGGCGAGCCGTTCCGAGAAAGCTTCCAGCGCGGCGAGGGTCAGTTCCGGGTCGATCACGTCCTGACCGGAGACGCATCTCGGATCGCTGGAAACCCCACACCTGTCCGCCATCAACCCGATCAAATCCCGCTCGGTCCAAGCCCATTCGGGGTCAATCCCGATCAACAGCCGGGGATCGCGGGCCGCGAAGGCCCGATAGCTGCGCAGGCTCTCCTCGCGGGAGGTGGCGACAGGACCGGCCAGCCGGGCGGCCAGGAGGTGGGATCTGAGGTGGGCTCGGAGGGGGGTGGTGGGGGTCGTGGAGGTGGTGGGGGTGGGCATGGGGGGATGGTGACGGATGGCGGGTGGGGGGTGGGGTGGGAATGGGGGAAGGGGGCTCGGTTGGCGTAACGGGGATGGCGATGGCAGCAGATGCGTACCTGCGGCAGTCGTAACCTGCGGGCAGTCGTAACCTGCGGGCAGACGTGCCCGAGCGGCCCAGCAGCCCCTACGCCAACAACCCCCGCAACGGAAACACGGCCCGCCTCGTGGCCAGCACAGCTTGATCCAGCCGATCCGCAGGGTCGTACCCCGCCTCCCAGTCCCGCCACGACACCGGCCACCGACCGTCAGTCATCCGCACCGGCGCCAACTGCCGTGTCCGGGCAAAGACCTCGTGCCGCCAGTCCTCGGGAATCATCGCCTCGGGCGCCACCTCCCGCCCGGCCGCGATCCCCACCAGATGCGTCCAGGACCGCGGCACCACCTCGACCACCGCGTACCCGCCCCCGCCCAGCGCCACCCAACGCCCCTCGGCGTACTCATGCGCCAACTCATGACAGGCGACCTGCACAGCCCGCTGCGCATCCAGGGAAACCGCCAAGTGCGCCAACGGATCCTCGAAATGCGTGTCGGCCCCGTGCTGAGTCACCAACACCTGCGGCCGAAACTCGGCCACCAGCTCCGGCACCACCGCATGAAACGCCCGCAACCACCCGGCGTCCCCCGTCCCCGCAGGCAACGCCACATTCACCGCCGACCCGGTCGCGGCCCCCTCCGCTCCCGTCTCCTCCGGCCAGCCGGTCTGCGGAAACAGCGTCCGAGGATGCTCGTGCAAGGAAATCGTCAGTACCCGGGGATCGTCCCAGAACGCTGCCTGCACCCCGTCCCCGTGATGCACATCGACATCCACATAGGCGACCCGCTCGGCCCCCAGTTCCAGCAACCGGGCGATCGCCAGCGAGGCATCGTTGTAAATGCAGAACCCCGAGGCCGCCGCCGGCATCGCATGATGCAGCCCACCCGCGAAGTTCACCGCGTGCAGCGCCTCCCCGCGCCACACAGCCTCCGCCGCCCCCACCGACTGCCCGGCGATAAGAGCCGACACCTCATGCATCCCGACGAACGCCGGATCGTCCAACGTCCCCAGCCCGTACGACTGGTCGGCCGCCCCCGGATCCACCGACGCGGCCTTCACCGCCGCGATGTAGTCCTCCCGGTGAACCAGCCGCAGCGTCGACTCCCCCGCCGCCTTCGCGGCCACGACATCCATCTCACGATCGAGCCCGAACGCCTCGACCAGTCCCCGGGTCAACGCCAGCCGAACCGGATCCATCGGATGGTCCGGCCCGAAGTCATAGCCCGTTACCGCCTCGTCCCACATCAGCTGTGCGCGACCGCTCATGCCCGCCACCGTATCGGTCCGGTTGAGCATCGAACGACCGGGCGTACACGAGTGTCACCAGCACCAACACCATCGGCACGAGCATCGCCCCCCGATAGCTCCAGGCATCCCCCAACGCCCCCACCAACGGCGAACCGATCAAAAAGCCCACATAGTTGAAGACATTGAGCCGTGCCACGGCCACATCCGAAGCCCCCGGAAACAACCTCCCTCCCGCCGCGAACGTCTGCGGAACCAACACACACAACCCCAGCCCCAGCAACGTGAACCCGACCATCCCGATCCACGCCCCAGGCGCCCCCGCCACCACCGCGAACCCCACCGCGGCGACCACCGCCCCACCCCGTACGACCCCCACGGCCCCGAACCGCCGCACCCCGAAGTCCCCCAGAGCCCGCCCCACCAGCGTGGTGACCATGTAGACGTTGTACGGCACCGTCGCCAGCTGCTCCGAGCTCCCCAGCACGTCCTTCAGATACTTCGCGCTCCAGTTGGAAACGGTCGCGTCCCCGATGTACGCGAAGGTCATCACCAGGCACAGCGGCAGCAACGCCCGGAAGGCGACACTCCCGGCCTCACCCCCACTGGCCACACCACCCGAGCCCCGGCCGCCGCCATCGACGTACCACCGGCTCCCCACCAGCGCGGCCGGCAGCAGCACCGCCACCACCGGCAGATACGACACGAACAGCGCCAGCTCCCAGTGCGCCCCCACCCACGCCAGCGAGGCCCCGACGATCCCTCCGAGGCTGTACGCGGCGTGAAACCCGAGCATGATGCTGCGCCCGTACGACCGCTGCAGGCTCACCCCGAGCATGTTCATCGAGGCATCCAGCGCCCCCACTGCCAGCCCGAACGCGGCCAGCGCCACCCCCAGCACCACCATCCGCTCCCCGGCGCCCACCCCGAGCAGCGCCAGGAGCACAACGGGCTGGGACCACCGCAGCACCGAGCTGGGCGGTATCCGCTTCACCACCCGCTCGGTCACCACGCTCCCGACCCCGGCCAGCACCGGCACCGCGGCCAGAAACACCGGCAGCAACGCGTCGGACACCCCGTACCGGTCCTGGATGGCCGGAATCCGCGTCACCAGCAGGGCAAAGGCCACCCCCTGCGCGAAGAAGCCGAACGCCAACGAGGCCCTACCGCGCCGCAGCACACGAGTCATGGCGGCGAGCGTAGGGCCCCGGCGTACCGCTGGGTATATCCAGCCAAAGATGAATTTCGCTCAGCTTCACCTGAGCAGGTCGGCCAACTCCCCCATCTCGGCGAAGAGTCCGGTTGCCCCCACCAGCTTCCTGGCCGGTGTCATGGCTGTGAACCCGTACACATCCATCCCGGCAGCCACGGCCGCCTGCACCCCGAGGGTGCTGTCCTCGACGACCACACAGCGCTCCGGCGCGACCCCCATCCGCTCCGCCGCGTACAGGAACAGATCCGGTGCCGGCTTCCCCCGCCCCACATCCTGCGAGCTGAAGATCCGCCCGTCGTCGAACCACCGCTCCAGCCCGGCCACCCGATGCCCGACCCGAATCCGCTCATGGCTCCCCGAGGAGGCCACACAGTACGGCACCCCGTCCGCGGCCAGCTTCTCCAGCACCTCCCCGGCCCCGCTCACCGCAGTCAACTCCCGCTCGAACGCGGCGAAGACGCGCGCGTGAAAGACGTCGTCGAACTCGGCCGGCAACCGCTGCCCCGTGCGCTCCTCAACCAGCTCATGGATCCGATGCATCGCGGACCCCATGAAGTCCCGAATGGAGTCCTCGTACGTCGTCGGATGCCCCAGCTCGGTGAGATAGGCCGCGAGATGCCGGTTGGAGATCGGCTCGCTGTCGACGAGAACACCGTCGTTGTCGAAGATGACCAGTTCATAGCGCATGGTGAAGACCCT
>NZ_BJND01000125.1 GCF_006539505.1 Streptomyces spinoverrucosus | reverse complement strand
GGACAGGGACAGCCAACCCGGCACATCGATCTCCGCGCGCACCGTACGGGTGTCGGTGACCTCGATGCGGACACGGCCAGGGACGAGGGAGAGGCGCAGTTCGAAGTCTCTGCCCGGTGCGCGACCGTGGGTGACGGCGTTGGCAGCGAGTTCCGCGACGATCACCGCGGTGGCCTGTGCGGCATCGGAGTCGTACGGGAGCCCCCAGGCGCGGAGTTGGTCGAGGGCGAGGTATCGCGCGAGGCGGGCGCCTCGGGGTGTGACGCCGACCGATAGTTTGCCTTACGTTCCACGGACTGGATGACCGAGTACTGGTGATCCCGGTTATCCGTAGCTGCGGAGTTGGGCCGCCGGGCGGACGATCTCGGGACGCCTTCGTGATCAGGCCACCACGTGAGCCTCCGAGCCCGTGGTCCGGGAGCTCGTCAGCGACACGCGATCGTGCTGACCGAGCCGTTTGTGGCTGTCCTGCCGTCTGCGCACCCTTCGCAGCCCAACGCGCCGTCCACATCGAGCAGTTGGCGGACTGGCCCTTGGTGCTTCTGCCTCGCGCCGTAGGCCCGCCGCTGTACGACCAGATCACCAGCCTGTGCATCGCGGCAGGCTTCACCCCCCGGGTGGCGCAGCGCGCCGTGGAATGGCAGACCGTCTGCGGCCTGGTAGAAACTGGGCTTGGCGTGTCACTGGCCCCGGAGGGCATCCGCCGCATCCGCCTCAAAGGCGTTGCCTTCCGCAGGATCGAGCCCAACACCACTCGCACACGAGTCGCCGTCGCCTGTCGTAAGAACGACTCAAATCCCCTGGTCCCACGCCTCGTGATCGCTTTGGAGGTTGACGAGCGGGCCCGGCTGGAGGAGCCGGCCGCATCCCGGACGGCGCCGACGGGCCCGGTCCAACGGGCCGCGGCTGTGTTGGCCTGCGCCGAAGGGATGTCGAACGCTGCGATAGCGCGGCGGATCGGCCGGCATGTGGACACCGTCCGGGCCTGGCCGCAAACGCTTCGCCACCGAGCGGATGGCCGCTTTGTCCGATCGTCCCCGACCACGTGGCCGTTCCCGGCTCAGCCCCGCCGACCTGCGGCACGTGGACCCACTTACGGCTGTTGGCCACCTTCGGCCGTCCGGCCTGGCAGTGTCCGCCTCGCAGGTCGGATGGATCCTTGGCGTCGTCGACCTCAAGCCCCACTTGGTCCGCGGCTGGCTCACCCGTCCGGACGCCCCCGGACCTCTTCACCCGCGCCGTCGACATCTGTGCCGTCTACCGCAACTGTCCTGCGGACTCGGCCCTGGAGTCCTAGCCCAGACACCAGCCGCACAATAGCCGAGTGATCATGTACTCGCCGCCGTGGCGGCCCGCTCGTCGTGTTCGCGGAGCATCCGCATGACGGTGGCGGGCGAGCGGTGCTGGCCCTTCTTCGCGCCGGTCGTGATGACGAGCCGCTTGGCGTACATCCTGACGTGGCCACGAACGCGATCGCCGCCAGCACTTCCCGGTCTCCGTGCCGGCGTCGCCCGCCACCCTGCGGCCGCGACGGCGCCTCCGGCACCACGCGCTGGAACAACTCCCACAACTCGTCCGGCACCAGCCGCCCAACGATCCCCACCACGACCGACAGCCCATCGAGCCAACCAAGTGAGATGACATCCAGAACGGAAGAGCCGTGCGGCTCAGACGGTGTCGTCGAGATCTTGGGCGTACGTTTCGATAGCCCGCCGATACTGGCGCACGTGAGGGTCTTCGCTGGTGGTGGCGAGTAGCCTGAGCAGGATTTGCATGGCTTCGTGGTGCTGGCCGGTGTTGAACAGGGCCATGGCGAGGAAGGTCTGCAAGGCCCCGTCATCGGGGAACTCGGCCGAGCCTTGGCGGAGGATGCTGACCGCCTGGGTGTACCGGCCGAGTACCCGGTAGGTGCTGCCGAGGCCGAGGAGAGCTCCTCGGCGTTCCTCGTCCGCCAGCCCTGATCCGCTGAGGCTGCCTTCGTAGAAGGGGAGAGCCTCCGCCTCCAGGCCCAGTACGTCAGTCGCCCGCCCTCAACCAGGAGGACCAGGTCGGTTGGGCGGTGTGGGGGTTGGGACAGCTTTCTTGCGCGGCCCGACGGTGGACGGGGCGTAGACGCCCTTGACTCAGGAGTTCAGGCAGGACCACCGATGGCGTTGGGGACAGCGCCGGTGGTTTGCACGACGTTGAGGGCCGGTGGGCGCGGCGCAGATCCTTGCACACGGAGGGCCCTCGCGCCCCGACCTATCCCGCCATGACGTTTCGTCACAGGATCTGAAAGACCTTGTAGGCGATGCCGCCTTCGACGAAGTATCCCGACCCGACGCAGACTGTGTCGTTGAGCCATGCGTAAGGCTCTGCCCCCGTCTCAAAAAGCGGGTTGGTCCGGAAGTAGTAGTGGGCTGGGTCGATCCGGTACCGCTCGTCGGGGTCGGCCAGGGCCTCGCGCACCTCGGGCGGGGTGACCCAGCGGCCGCCGTAGGTCATGTGCAGGAGGGCGCCGTCGTGGGTGCGCAGTGTCAGGCGTACGTCCAGGGTCATCGCTCCGTCGGGGGCGAACAGCGCCCAGTCTCCCCCACCGGGGAGGACGTCGCCGCGCAGCTTGGGGCCGTTGAACGTACCTCCTGCGGCGCCGAAGAGGACGCGCCGACCGAACGGGCCGCTGCCGATGGGCAGGCGGGGGTTCAGTTCGACGACCATGTCGAAGAGGTGCGCTGTCCGGATCTCGCCGACGTCCTTCACACGCGGGTCTGCCGTCATGCCGCGTCGCCTCCTGCGATCGCGGGGAACAGCCTCTGTTGAACCGCGTCCGTCGAGACTCCCGACTGGGCGCACAGCGTCGCCAGGTCGAAGAAGAAGCGTTCTCCTGCGATCAGGTCGTCTTTGAAGGTGAACTGGATGAACACCGGTATCTCAGCACGTTCGCCGTTGGGGACAGCACCGAACCGGTTGCCCGTCATGGTCAGCCGCGCTGTACCCCAGCACACGAGCGTGTCGCCGTTGTTCGCGTGGCCGTGCAGGACGACGTCGTAGTCGGGGAACGAGGCGAAGAACCGCCGTAACGCCTTCTCGTTCTCGGCCAGGCCCCGAGACGTCGTACCGAAGGCCGGGGTCTCCAGCACCATGTCGGGGTGGAGGAGCCGCAGGGCGGCTGGAACGTCCTGTCGGCTCTTGGCGACGGCGAGCGCGTGCGCCAGTTCGAACCTGCGTTGTTCATGCATTAGGTGCCTCCTTCAACATGCTTGCAAATTAAACGTACGATCGATCGTATGCTTGAGGCAAGCGCATGACAGGATGGAGTCGATGAACGAGCACTCAGGGAGTCGAGGGCAACAAGTGGCCGTGTCTTCAACGGAAGCAGCAGACGCGACCGTGGCGGACCAGCGCCTCGTCCGCGGTGCCCGGACCCGGCAGAAGATCACGCGCCACGGCGTCGACGTCGCCTCCCTGGAAGGGCTCAACGGGCTCAGCATCGGCCGTCTGGCCACCGACCTGGGGCTGAGCAAGAGCGGCATCCAGACGCTCTTCAAGACCAAGGAGAACCTGCAGCTCGCGGTCGCGGAGTCGGCGCGCGAAGAGTTCGCCGAAGCGGTCATCCGCCCCGCACAGACCGCTCAGCCGGGCACCGCCCGGCTCCGCGCACTGACGGAACGCTGGATCTCCTACATCGAGGCGCCGTTGTTCGCCGGAGGCTGTTTCTGGGCTGCCTGCCTTCCCGACTTCGACAGCCGGCCCGGGAAGGTCCGTGACACCCTGCTGCTCCACCGCCGCACCTGGCTCGCTCTCCTCGCCGGCGAACTCGGCTGCGCCGTGAACACCGGGGAGATCGCCCAACTGGACGTGGACCTCACGGTCTTCCAGATCGACGCCGTGCTCAACGCAGCAAACACCGCACTGCGCCTGGGTGAAAGTGACGCGGTCTCAAAGGTTCGCTGCGTGGTCGACGGGTTCCTTGCACCCCCGCACTGACAGGCGACCCCCGCACGTGAGGCGCCTCGACGGCCAATGCGTGGCACTTCACGGGGTGGCGGAGGCCGCCGCCATGCCGCCGACGAGGACAGGGACCGCGAGGAGTGGGGGAGCGCCTGAGCGGATCGGTCGGACGAAGTGAGAGCGCTTCAAGAATCCCGAAGTTACGTCACAGAGCCGCAGAGCACGCGTAGCCAACCCGTGCCGCCCTTCTCACGTCACGGCTGATCGCGAATACCGCTACGCACCGGGGTTCGACGCCCGTGTCGGCCAGACCAGTGCCTGAGCGACGATGACACGCTCACCATTGAAGGTGACGGCGGGGCCTTCGTGCAGCTCGTAGCCAAGATCCATCGCTTCGCTCACACGCCGGCAGAACGTGGCGTCATCCGGCCCAGTCAAGACTCGGTAGATCGGCAATCCGTCAGGTGGTGTGCTCATGGAAAGAAGGATCCCAGACGCAGCCGCTCGCCGAACCGGTGGGCCACTTACGCCCAGTTGCATCATCAGGTTTCGCTGAAGGTCCGTCGGTAAGCGCCGGGTGTGGTGCCGAGATGTACCCGGAAACGGCGACGCAGGTTGACCGCCGAGGCGAGTCCGACCCGGGTGGCGATGGCTTCCACCGGAAGGTCGGTCTGTTCCAGCAGTATCCGTGCCGCCTCAAGGCGCCGGCCGAGCACCCACTGTCCCGGGCTGATGCCGAGCTGTTCGGTGAACCGCCGGGCGAGGGTTCGGCTGGACAGTCCGGCGCGTTCGGCGAGGTGGTCGAGGGTCAGCCGGGTGTCGAGGTGGGAGGTGGCCCACTCCAGCAGTGGCGCCAACGACTCGTCCGCCCTGGCCGGTGCGGGCTGTGCGGCGTACTGGAGTTGGCTGCCCTCCCGGTGCGGTGGCAGGACCATGCGCCGGGCGATCTGGGCGGCGTACGCCGCGCCGTGGTCGGAACGCACCAGGTGCAGGCACAGGTCGATGCCCGCGCCGGTCCCGGCGCTGGTCGCCACGTCGCCGTGGTCCACGAAGAGCACGTCCGGATCCACCTGCACCTCGGGGAAGGCGGCGGCGAACCGGGCGGCGCTGCGCCAGTGGGTGGTGGCACGGCGCCCGTCGAGCAGTCCGGCCTGAGCGAGGACAAACGCGCCCGTGCAGATAGCGACGATCCTCACCCCGCGCCGGTGGGCGCCCCGCAGCGCCTCGGTGACGTCCGGCGGTACGGGTGCGCCGGGCGGCTGCCAGCCGGGGACGACCACGGTGTCCGCCTCCCGCAGGGCGGCCAGCCCCGCCTCGACGAGCATCGCGTAGCCGGCGGTGGTCGGCAGGGGGCCGGGACGCTCGGCGCAGACCCGGAAGCTGTAGCGGGGCGGCCCGTCCTGCGGGGCGGTATCGAAGACCTCGGAGGCACAGGCCAGCTCGAAGGGCGACTGCGGCGGGGTGAGCAGGGCCACCACCCGATGAGGGGTCATGGCAGGAATGTACCCGAGGGTGTCTTTCCAGACTCTCGGCGTGGAGGCCCGCCCCGGTCACAGTGGACCCATGAGTGAAATCGTCGAAACGGCAGTGCTACGGACCGAGATACAGGTCGACGGCGAGATGGCCAGCTATCTGACCGTGGACCAGGACGGCCCGGCCGTGTTGCTGCTGCACGGAACGTACTGGAGCAGGGTCTGGCTTCCGGTGCTGGACCGCCTCGCCGAGGCGGGGCTGCGGCCCATCGCGGTCGACCTTCCCGGACTTGGGCGCTCGGGAGGCGAACTCACCCTGGAAACGGGCGCGGTGCCAGCCCTCGCGGATTGGGTGGCGCGATTCGCCTCCGCGCTGAAGCTCTCCGGGCCGATCGCCGTAGCGGGTCATGACATCGGTGGCGCCGTCGCCCAGCACATCCTCGTCCACGATCGACTGGAAGTGTCCCGGCTGGCATTGGTCAACTCGGTCACCTACGACTCCTGGCCGGTGTCCAGCGTGGCCCGGTTCCGGGACCCGGAGGTCGTCGCCGCGACCACCGCCGACGAGATTCTCGCCGCCCGCCGGCAAGCCGTGACAGCAGCGCTGGCTGGTGCCGCCACCGAGCAGCGGATCGCGGACTATCTGGATCCGTGGACCGATGCGCGGGTGCGCCGCTCCTGGATGGCCATGGTGGGCGCGGCCGACAACCGCTACACCCGCGATGCCGTTCCCGCCCTGCGGCACAACGCGACACCCAAGTTGCTGATCTGGGGCGAGGACGACGGCTTCCAGAAGGTGGAGTACGCCGAACGGTTCGCCTCGGAGATCCCGCACACCACACTCATACGTGTCCCGGATGCAGGGCACATCCCCACGGAGAACGCGCCCGGACAGATCGCGCGCGCACTCATTGACTTCTTCACGGCGTAGAGGCTGAGTGGGCGGTATGTGAGCTGCCGTTGTCGTTTCGGTCACTACGGGTGGGTTTCGTCGCCACCGCATGCCGGGGCGAGTTCACCTCCCGCCAGGACCTCGCCGACCGCATCGACGACTTCGTGCTCCAATACGACGCCACGGACGCCGCTACGACCACAACTCCCGGACGCATTACTACGAAGTCGCCCCACCCCAGCCGACCGGCTGGTGCGGGTGATCGTCCGACCGCCACAGCCAGCGCAAGGCATCAGGGAGCAGGACACCACCGTGGTTGGGGCTGTGGCCGCCGTCGCCCAGGACGAGGCGGAAGTCGTATCCGGCTTCCGCCAGCGCTGCCGCGACACGCAAGTTGTTGGCGAGCCAGTTCGCCTCGGGCTCGTTCCAGCGTAGATCACGATGACCCGCTTGCAGGAAAATGCGCAGCGGCTTGCGGGAAACGCTGGGGATCAGCTCGGGGTACGGGTTGCCGCCGGGCATCTGCGCGAAACTGGACAGGTACCCGATGACGCGGCGGAACTTGTCCGGGCGCAGCCATGCTGCGGTAAAGGCGCAGTTGCCACCGCTACTGCCACCGCAGATGCCCCACCGATCGGGAACCTCGGCAATCGAGTACCGCTTCGTGACCTCAGGGATGATCTCGCTCAGTAGGAAACTGACGTACCGATCGTCGAATGCGTCGTACTCGGCGTTGCGGTTCTTCGGATCCTCAGCGTCTGGGAAAACGCCAGGGTCGACGAACACGCCGATCGTGACCGGTATGTCGCCACGGTGGACGAGGTTGTCCAGGACGATCGCCCCGCGGACCTCCCCTTCGGGGTTCAGGTACCACCATCCGTCCTGGAACACCATCAGCGACGCCGGCTGCGAGGGGTCGTACCGGGCGGGCACGTGAACCCAGAACTTCCGGGACGTTCCTGGGTAGATCGCGCTGTCGTTCCAGTCGAACTCGATCGTCTCGCCGACAGGCACGCCGGGCTGGACAGCCGAGTCGGGGCCATGGACGTAGCGAACGTCCGACTGATCAACCGGAAGCGGCTGGTAGGGCACCTCGATCGTCACGCGGGCCAACCTAGGAGAGATCGCGAAGTGTCTCAAAGGGGTTTAGTGCCCATGGCCCCGCACGGCTTGACTTCTCCATTGGGAAGCCATCTCGGTCTTGGTTCGGTGACCCGCGTCACACTCGGCTTCTGTCAGCAATCGGGGCGCCGTCTCGTTCAAGGGGCACGCGAACGAGACAGGAGCATCGCCATGAAGCACCGCATCGTCGTACTCGGCGCCGGATACGCCGGGGCCTTCGCCGCCGGAAACCTGGCCCGCCGGCTCTCCCCCGCCGACACCGAGATCACCGTCGTCAACGCCGTGCCCGACTTCGTGGAGCGGATGCGGCTCCACCAGCTCGCGATCGGCCAGGACCTCGCGTTCCGCAAGCTCGCCGACGTATTCGCGGGCACCGGGGTGCGGCTGCGCCTGGCGCGCGTCACCGGCGTAGACCCTGAGCGCAGGACCGTCGCCGTGACCGGCGAGGACGGTGACGGCGAGCTCGCGTACGACACACTTCTCTACGCGCTCGGCAGCTCCGTAGCCCACCATGGCGTCCCCGGCGTGGCCGAGTACGCCTTCGATGTGACCGGCCGGTCCTCGGCGCTGCGTCTGCGCGAGCGCCTGGCCGGCCTGGGCGAGGGAGGCACCGTACTGGTCGTCGGTGAGGGGCTGACCGGCATCGAGACCGCCACCGAGTTCGCCGAGTCCCGGCCGGACCTCTCGGTCGCGCTCGCCGCCCGCGGTGAGCTGGGCGCCTGGCTCTCCCCGAAGGCCCGCCGTCACCTGCGCCAGGCCTTCGACCGGCTCGGCATCACCGTCCACGAGCACACCGGCATCGAAGCCGTCGAGCCGACACGGGCGATCGCCGCCGACGGTACGTCCATCCCGGCCGACGTGACCGTGTGGTCGGCGGGGTTCGCCGTACACCCCATCGCGGCCGCCAGCGGCCTGGAGGTCGCCGAGACCGGCCAGATCGTCGTCGACCGAACCATGCGCTCGGTCTCGCACCCGGACGTCTACGCCGCCGGTGACTGCGCCTACGCGATCGGCGAGAACGGCCGACCGCTGCCGATGTCCTGCGCCTCGGCCGGCTACACCAACATGCAGGCGACCGCCGCGATCATCGCGCGCCTGACGGGCAGCAAGGTCCCGACCACCGGGCTGAAGTACCACGGCAACCACATCAGCCTCGGGCGGCGGGACGCGATCTTCCAGATGGTGGACGGGGACGCCCGGTCGAAGTCCTGGTACCTGGGCGGCCGGACCGCCGCGCGGCTCAAGTCGGGCGTGCTCAAGGGGGCCGGGTGGGGCATCGCCCACCCGACCTTCGGCATGCCGAAGCGCAAGCGCCGCCTGGCCACCGCGCCCGACCGGGCCGGTGTGAAGGTCGCCGCATAGGCTTCTCCGCATGGACAGCGCAGCCATCGATCGATTCGAGGCCAGCCGGGGCCGGCTGGCCTCGCTCGCGTACCGTCTGCTCGGCTCGGCCGCCGACGCCGAGGATGCCGTGCAGGACGCGTTCCTGCGCTGGCAGGCCGCGGACCGGGAACGTATCGAGGTGCCGGAGGCGTGGCTGACCAAGGTCGTCACCAATCTCTGCCTCGACCGGCTCCGCTCGGCGCAGGCGCGCCACGAGCGCGCTGTCGGAGACTGGCTGCCCGAGCCACTCCTCGAGGGCGACCCGATGCTCGGCCCTGCCGATACCTTCGAGCAACGCGAATCGGTGTCCTTGGCCGTACTGACCCTCATGGAGCGCCTCTCGCCGGTCGAGCGGGCCGCCTACGTCCTGCGCGAGGCCTTCTCCTACCCCCACGCCGAGATCGCCGGGATCCTCGACATCACCGAGTCCGCGAGCCAGCAGCATGTCCACCGGGCCCGACGCCGCATCGCCGCCGAGCGCCGTGGCGGCGACGAGGTGGACCCCGCGTCCGCGCGCCGGATCGTCGAGGAGTTCCTCGCCGCGGCCACGTCGGGGCGCACCGAACGGCTGGTGGCGATGCTCACCGCCGACGCGACCGCGGTCTCGGACGGCGCCGGACTGGCCAGGCGGCTGCTGCGGTACAAGACGCGCGAGCGCGTCGCCTCCTACGTGCGGGCCGGCTTCAAGCCCACTCCGGCGAAGCGGCGGCTGGCCGGGGGCTCCCCCGCGATGCACATCGCGTGGGTCAACGGCTCCCCGGCCGTCCTCGCCGTGGTCGACGACCGGGTCGTGGGCGCCGTGGCGTTCGAAGTCAGCGACGGCAAGGTCGCGGCCCTGCGCGGCATCGCCGCTGCGGACCGGCTCGGGCGCCTCAACGAGACCTGGCGGCAGCAGGAACCAGACGCGCCGGTCATCAACGCATGGTGACCGGAGCCACCGGAATCCGGTGACCTGGGTCGGAGCGAGGACGGCGTCCCTTCGGCCTCCGCGCTGCATTTGGCCCGTTTGGGACACTGTCGCGCCTAGCTGACCGGGCGTTCGTCCTCTCCCGGGGG
>NZ_BJND01000124.1 GCF_006539505.1 Streptomyces spinoverrucosus | reverse complement strand
TTTCACCGGCCGGGTCTTCGGGATGTTCGCCTCATCAGGCTCCGTTCACTTCGACTGGTTCGACTACGAGCCGCTCGATCGCTGAACGGCGGTTCTGTCCGGGCACGACTCGCTCACGCGGCGCCGGTTCCGATCCGGCGCCGCTCGCTGTTGTACAGGCCGAGGCCGCTCGGATCCGGCGAGCCGGACGCCCCTCGGACCAGCCGAAAGCGACCCGTGCGTAGGAGTTGCGGGCTGCTGACCGCGAGGCGCTGGCCGAGTTGTCGCGCGAAGTCCATGGCCGTGACGCCTTCTAGATGTCCGTCGGCCCGAACGGTCAGGCCGACCGGGACCACGACGCCGAAACCTACGGCGGGCTCGCGCTGGCCGCCCGGCGTGAGGGCGAGCATGAGGTCGAGGCGCTGATCCGGTCCGCCCTGACCGACGCCCAGACCCGCGGTGACAGGATCGGCGTGACCATCGCGCAGCGGGCCCGCGCGGTGCTCTGCAATGGCCTGGGCAGGTATGAACAGGCGTTTGAAGCGGCGTGTCAGGCGGCCGAGTACGAGCAGGATGTGGCCGCGGCGAACTGGGCACTGCTCGAGCTGGTGGAGGCGGGGGTCCGGTGCGGTGAGCGCGGTGCGGCGGGCGCCGCCATGGGCCGGCCCGCTGGCCTACGGCCTCGCAGCTCCGATCGGAGCCGTGTTGATCATGGTTCCCGGACCCCGGCCTGCACCGTCATGGCCTTCAGGAAGGCGAGCACCGCAGGGAAGACCTTCCCGTCCAGGCGCTGGGCGACCTCCTCGGCTGGCGCCTCCTCGTCCAGTCCCTCCAGGGCCTCGGCGGTCATCTCCCGCTCGGCGAGCCGGATCTCCTCCAGCTCCTTCGCAGAACATCAGCGCGAGCTGGTACCGGAAGTCGATGCGCCGGTGCTCCGGTTCCCCCTTTGCTTCGCTGGCCGGGATGGGGTGCACGTCGATGTGCACGGGCACGTCCAGCAGCGGGGCGAAATGGTGCACCGGGATACCGGTCTCCTCGGTCAGGATCGCTCCCGCGGTGACGTGGCCACGGAACTCATTGCGGGATGTCAACTCAGCGCCTTGTTCCAGCAGTTCGAAGAGCGGCGCAAGCGTGGGGGCCTCGTGCGGATTCTCCTGAAGGCAGGCTTCGGCGGTCTGCCTGATGTGGTTCTTGGTGATCATGCGTTCTCTTGTTTGCTCGGGCGGTGGGGATCGGTCGGTCTCGACAGCCGGGACACTCTCAGTCGGCGGTCATCGAGGCGACGCCGTAAGCCGTGTGGACGGGCAGGGGCCTTGGCGTAGCCGTTGAGCAGTGTGCTCGTCCACCGCCGTCCAAAGGGGCGCGGGGCAGCTGAGACCGCCCGTCTCATCGTCCGTCGGCCGAGGTGGCGGCGGGTGTGTGGAGGTCGCGTCGCCAGGCTGCTTCGTCGGCAAGTGTTCCGGCGGTGCGGTACTGGTGGATCTGGGGGGCGTTGGGCAGGGCGTGGGCGACCTCGGCGACCGGTACCGGGCGGAATCCGAGTCGGGTCCAGAAGGGTCCGGCTCCGGTGGAGAACAGGTAGGCCGTGCGGGCTCCTTGCACGGCGGCGTCCCTGAGCGCGTGTTCGACCAGGCGTCGTGCGGCGCCGCAGCCGCGCAGGTCGGGGCGGACGGCGACGCTGCGCAGCAGCACGCGGTCGTCCTGGCGTTCCCAGCCCAGGGCCGCGGCGGGGCCTGCGGTGTCCCGGGTGAGCCAGTACCGGCTTCCGGGCGCGAGGACGTCCTTGGGTGAAAGGCCCTGTCCGGCGAGGAAGGTGGCCAGCTCGCCCCCGTCCCACGCCGGCCGGGCCGGCCTGGGGAGCGGGAGGGGTTTGGCGTAGCAGCGGCTGAGCGTCTTGTGTTCGTACGGCGGGTAGTTGGGGATCGGCTGGTAGCCGGCGCGGGTGTACAGCGCGATGGCCTCGGGCTGGTGGACGGCCGTCTCCAGACGCATCTCGGAGTGGCCGAGGGCGGCGGCGGTGCGTTCTGCCTCGGCCAGGAGCCGGGCGGCGATGCCGCGGCCGCGGGCCTCGGGGACTACGTACATGCGCTTGAGCTCGGCGGCGGTGTCGGGGGAGGGAAAGGGCTGGACGGCACAGCAGCCGACCGGGCGGCCGTCGGCCTCCGCGAGCAGGAAGCGGATGGCGGGGCGGAGGTGGGAGCCGCCGGTGCAGGGCTCGTCGGGGTAGCGGGCGGCGAGGTCGTCGTCGAGGGCGCGGACCAGCCGCGCCACGCTCGGGTGGTCGGCCGCCGCGGCGGCGATGGTGAGATCGGGGGTGGTCACAGGCTGCGGTTTCCTTCGAGGATCAGGTCCAGTTGTCTGTCCAGGACGCGCCGTTGGAGGTCGGGCGGGTAGGCGTCCGGATCGGTGACGGCGTTCAGGGCCAGGCCGTCCAGGCATACGACGAGGGCGCGCACCCGGTCCTCCAGGTCCCCCGGCTCCGGCTCACCGGGGAGTGCCGCGCGCACCAGAGCGGTCAGACGGCGCAGCCAGGAGGCGTGGCTGACGGAGTGCTCGCGCAGGAGCTCCGGGTCGGTGCGAGTGGTGAGCAGGAAGGACGACCACACGACGGCCTCCAGGTGCCGTTCCTCGTCCAGAGGCAGTGCCTGCTCGGCAACGGCGTACAGGTGGGCGCGAGGTTCTGCGTGCCGCACGGGCATCGCGTCGATGCGGTCCGCCATGCGGCGATGCATGACGGACCGGGCGTGCGCCAGGAGCGCCTTCTTGTCACGGAAGTAGTGGGTGACCATGCCCGTCGTGCACCCGGCGGCGGCGGCGACCGCCCGCAGTGTCAGCCCCTCCAGCCCGCTCTCGCTCACTACCTGCCAGACGGCACCGGAGATCTCGGAGCGGCGCTGGGCATGGTCCACGTGTCGAGGCATGAGGCCCCCCTCTTCGCGTAACAGCCGTTACGTAACGTACGTTACGCGAATTCGGGTGCCAAGGCCAGAGGCGCCGGCGTCCTGGCGCTCGGCGAATCCGCAGCCTCAGCGATCCGACTCGACGACTGGGCCGGGGTCAGGGGTGTCGGTGTCGAAGGGTGGCGCTTCGTCGGTCCACTTCATCGACGTGATCGTCGTGTAGCCCAGCAGGTCGCCCTTGCCCGCACCGTCACCGCTGCGGGTGGCCACCGTTTCGGTGCCCAGGGGCATGCCCGTGGACTTGTCGAAGATCAGGCGGAGTTCCGGGGCGGACCCGTAGGGGCTCGGGAGGGCGACGGCGTAGCCGGTGCGGCCGGTGTGGTCCTTGACGTCGCCGAGGAAGCGCACGCCGGGTTCGGCGGCGAGGAGGCGGTAGGCGGCGGCGCGGAGTGCCGGGCTGGACGGGAGCGACGTGGCGAGTTGGATGGCGGTGCTGACGACGATCCGGTCGAGGACCTTCTCGGGGGCGTTGTAGTCCTTGTCGACCAGGGCGTACAGACGCTTGCGGAGGGCCTTTGCGTCAGTGGGAAGCGTGGGCAGCAGGCGGAGGGGAACCTCGCCGTACGGCACGCTGTCGGCCCTGCCGCCGGGGGCGTCGTGCTCGATCTCGCCCTTGCCGGCGTAGGTGACGATCCCGTCGGTCTCGCTCGTCAGTTTCCACGACGTGGGGGAGCCGTCCGCTCTCCAGGCCGCCTCGTCGGCCTTCGTGGCCGGACGGGCCCCCGAGTCCACGTGCTGCGACCAGTACTTGTTCTTGGCGGCGGCTGTCCAGTACCGCTGCTCGGTGCGGACGTCGATGGTGTAGTTCTTGCCGGGGACCTTGTGGAGGGAACTCATGTGTTCCTCCACGTACCAGTACGTGCCTGAGCCGGCCGGCTGTCGCTCGACGTGGGCGGCGGCGGCGAGGAGGGTCCGGCTGCCGGATCCCGACGCCGCGGAGGAAGAGGGTCCCGGCTTCTCCGGCGCGGCGTCGGTGATCACCACGGCCGCCACCGCCGTCGCGGTGGCCAGGGCGAGGCCCGAGACGAGAGGACGGCTCACCCAGCGCGGCCGGGCGGCGGCGCGTTCCCTGCGCGTCGCGCGCGGACGGCTCATGGCCGTCGCGAGCTCCTCTTCGCGAACTGGCGACGGCGTGGGGAGGTCGGGGTCGAGGTGGGCGGGGCGGGCGGCGGTCAGGCGGTGCAGGACGTCGTTCTTCACCGGGCTTCCTCTCCTACGGCGATCCGGGCTCGGGGGGACACGCGCGGCCCGGCCGCGGCCTCCTCCACGGGCGGGGAGGCCGACGCGGCCTGGTCGAGGCGCTTGCGCGCCCGGTGCAGGCGGACCCGCAGGGTGATGGGCGAGCAGCCGACCACCGCGGCCGCCTGAGAGGGGGTCAGGCCCTGCCAGGCGGATAGGATCAGCAGTTCCCGATCGCCATCCGGCAGCGTGGCGAGCGCCTTGAGCAGCGCGCTTCGCTCGGACACGTCCTCGGCGATGTCCGCCTCGGCGGTTTCCGCCCAGGACATCAACTCGGCGGCGAACGAGGCGCGCCGGGCCTCGGCCCGGATGCTGTCCCGCAGGATGTTGCGTGCGACCACGAGCAGCCACGGCAGCGGCGGCTCGGGGACGTCGTCCAGCCTGCGCCAGGCCACGGTGAACGTCTCGTTCACCACCTCGTCGGCGACCTGACCTCCCGCGCGGCTGGCCACGTAGGCCCACACGCGTTGCCGGCAGCCGTCGTAGATGGCGGTGAAACGATCCGCGTCGTCGTCGGGCACTGCCGCACCTCCTGTCCCTCCCGGTGTGTTCTGACGTCAGGTAGTGGTCCGAACGAGGTGATCGTTACAGCGGAATCGCAGGAAACCCGCCCGGTAAACGAGGCATACGTCACACCGAGGTCCGCCGAAGACGAGCTGGTCAAAGCCGCTGCGCACCAAGTGGCCGGACCGGTCCTGCCGGTTGTGCGTCACCGACATCGCGGACCGGAACGCGAGAGGTCCGGGACTGCTCAGCCGTCCTCGCGGCAGATGACGAAGCCGGGGAAGGGATGCCGTCCGGGCCGGTCGCCGATCTCGTCGATCGCCGCACGGATGTCGCGCAGGTGTCCGACGGTCATCTGCAGGGGCGGCTCGTCCGGCTGGTAGGTGGTCCGGATCGGGTAGTCCACGCCGGGCTGGTTGGTCATCTCGATGTGACAGCCGAGGACGTGAGTGACCGTTCGGGTGCCGGCGAACGCGATCAAGCGGTCGATCGTCCGGCCGAAGGCGGCCCAGTCCTCCACGTACAACCGTCCGGGATACACCGTGTCGCCGGTGAGCAGGAATCCGGTGTGCGGGTCGTAGTACGTGACGGCTGCCTTGTCGTGACCCGGGGTAGCCAGGCACTCCAGCACCCGGCCGCCGAGATCGACCCGGGCCACCCGGTCCGGGTCCTCGGTGAAGCCGAAGTGCTCCCAGGCACTGTCCGGATCCGCCCCCACCACCATGGTGTGGGGGCGGTCGGCGAACTGTGCGTCGCCCGCGACGTGGTCGTGGTGAGAGTGGGTGTGCAGGACCAGCAGGGCGTAGTCGTTCCGCGGATGCTCGGCCAGCCAGCGGCCGACCAGCTCGTCGACCACCCGTCTCAGCGGGAAGAACTCGGCCGAGTCGGTGGCTCCGGTGTCGATGAGCACGGCGCGCGCGTTGCCGAAGAGCAGGAAGAGGAACGGCGCCTCATAGTTGATCGCCTTGTTCTGCCGCAGGATGAACGTGTGCTCGTCGTACGCATGGACCTGGATGTCGGGATCGGTGTTGTGCTTCGCCGATGGCGACCCGTGGATCCAACCGACGTCCAGGGCACGGGGCTCGGGTGCCTCGGAAACGAAGTCGATCCGCTGCCCATGTACGCCCATGACGCCTCCTGAGAGCGTCGTCTTGTCGGGCCGGGTACGGCGCACATCTCGTCCGGGGCAGGCGCTCGTGCACCTCCACGCGGAATGTACTACGCCCGGACATGCTGCCTCAACGAACAGCATGTCCGGCGGGCAAGGGTGGCGGTGAGGCGACAGCTGGACTCATGCCCGAGGCGGTGACCTGCTCGGTCCCTCCTCGTGGCGGCCAATGTGCTGAGATCCTGGGCTCCCGTCAGCAGCGCAGGCCAGATGAGCTCACGAACGTGGTGATCTTCTACAACGCCACGGACATCGCGGAGATCGTCCGGCAGCTGAGATCGCGGCAAAGGTCTTCGACGCCCTGCGCTCCAAGGGCAGGTTGTCAACCGAGGGTCCGTCTCGACGGTGGTGGACAGACCCCGCCACTTCCGGCCGCGAATCCCTCTGGACGGAGCGGCAGGTGATCGATAAATATGGGAGCGCTCCCACAGCCTTTGCCATCGTCCGACTTCGGACCGTCCGAAAGCGTGCCTCCATGCAGAGTCAGACCAAGCGCCGTCTGTCCCCGGGCGAACTCGACGCCCTGCTGCGCGTCTCTACCGGCATCGGCTGCCGTCTGGAGACCGAGCTGACCGACGGCTGGTTCAACGCCGCCTACCGCGTCCTGCTCGACGACGGCCGACCCGCCGTTGTCAAACTCGCCCCGCCGGCCGATGCCGCGGTCCTGCGCTACGAACTCGGCATCATGGCCACGGAGGCCATGGTCTACCGGCGCATCGAGGCCCTCCCCGGAGACAGGGTGCCGACGCCCGCCCTGCTGTACGCGGGCGAGGAGTTCCTGGCCGTGTCCGTCCTGGAGGGCACCCCGTGGGACAAGGCAGCCGAGCGCCTGTCGCCCACCGCCCAGGCGGCGCTGCGCCGCGAACTCGGTGCGATCACCGCACACCTGCACACCCTGGCCCCGGAGGACGGCCGGTTCGGCTACCCGGCCGCCGGGTCCGCGCTGTCCGCCTCCGACTGGCGGACGGCATTCACCGCCATGGTGGATGCGCTCCTGGACGACGCCGAGCGCTGGCAGTCCCCGCTCGGTGTACCGCCCGCCGAGATACGGACGCTGGTGGCCGAGGGCGGCTGCGCCCTCGACGAGGTCACCGCGCCCCGGCTCGTCCACTTCGACCTGTGGCCCGGCAACATCTTCGTCGACGTCTCCAACGACGGGGAGCGGCCCCGGATCGCCGGGCTCATAGACCACGAGCGGGCGTTCTGGGGCGACCCGGCCGCCGAGCTGGTCTCCCTGGCCATCGGCGGCGACACCGGCCCGGAAAGCGACCTCGTCGCCGGCTACACCGAGGCGGGCGGCAGCCTCGACTTCACGCCCGCCTTCCGGCACCGGCTGGCCCTCTACCGCCTCTACCTCGGTCTGCTGCTCGTCGTCGAATGCGGCCCTCGCGGATACGGTCCCGACCACCTCGCGTCCTGTAGTCAGACCCTCGCCGACACCATCACCCAACTCCGGACGCTGGAGTAGCTCCAAGAGAGGGAGTCAAACAAGGCGGCCCATTCACCTGTGCTGGTCGGCGCACCCTCGACGCTCCAGCGGACACCGGCGACGCGGACGAGTTCGGACAGGGGCACCTCGATGGGAAGCGCCGAGGCTGAGAGCTCCGAAGGCGGCCAAGAGCGCGGTTGCACCGGCCGAGCGCTGGCTGGTCGACGGCGGCCCGCGATGCGCGCTCGGCAAGGAGTGGTTCGGCGGCTCGAAAGGGGTCGTATGGAGCGCTGTCCGTGATGCAAGGAAGTCGCGAGGAGCGTGCGCGGGGGTTGGGGTCGTAGCTGAGGAGTGTGCTGTGGGGCCCGCGGCTGGACGCGCACTTCGGCCAGCGGGGTTCGACGGCGCTACGACTTGTCCATGGCGAGCCTCTCCGCGCCCGTCTTCTCGGCGCCGATCGGGTTCTGGGGCTGGCGGAGCATGTCGACGAGGCGGAAGATCTCCATCGGCAACGGGAAGATGAGCGTGGAGTTCCGCTCGGCGGAGATCTCGGCCATGGTGGACAGGATCCGCAAATGGAGGGCAGCTGGGTGGCCTTCGAGGCGGTCCGCGGCGTCCGCCAGTGTCTCGGCGGCCTCGTACTCGCCCTTGGCGTGGATGACCTTGGCACGCCGGTCACGCTCGGCCTCGGCCTGGCGGGCCATGGCGCGCCGCATGGCCTCGGGCAGTTCGACGTCCTTGACCTCGACGAGGGTGACCTTGACGCCCCACGGGTTGGTGACCTCGTCGATGATGCGCTGGAGCCGCTGGTTGATCTCGTCGCGCTTGATCAGCAGTTCGTCGAGGTCGACCTGACCGAGGATGCTGCGCAACGTGGTCTGGGCGATCTGGGAGGTGCCTTTGATGTGGTCCTCGATGGCCACGACGGAGCGGTTGGGGTCGACGACGTTGAAGTAGGTCACGGCGTTGACCCGTACGGTGACGTTGTCCTTGGTGATGACGTCCTGCGGCGGGATGTCCATGGTCACCGTCCGCAGGGAGACGCGGATCATGCGGTCGACGACGGGGATGATGACGAACAACCCCGGTCCCTTGGCGCCGATGATCCGGCCGAGGCGGAAGATCACCCCGCGTTCGTACTCGGGCACGATCTTCACGGCGGCCACCAGGAGCATGAGCAGGACGACTGCTCCGATGATGATGCCGATGAGTCCTGAGTTCATGATCCGTCCTCCGGTGCGGTGGGGGGTCCGTTGTGGGCGGCCTCGGCGTTCTCGACGATCAGGTCGAGGCCGTCGAGGTCCACGACGCGGACGTGCTGTCCTTCGGTGAGGGGTCCCGTGCGGCCGCGGGCGGCCCACCATGCGCCGTCGAGCAGCAGCTGGCCCCTCTCACCGTCCACCCGGCGTACGACGGCCTCCCGGCCCAACAGCCCTTCATGCCCCGTGGTCGGTGGAGCCTTCCGGGCACGCCAGGCAAGACGTCCGGCGAGCACCGAGCCGCCGCCCACCACCACGGCGGTCGGCCACAGCACGGCCGGATCAATGCCCAGCTCACCGCGGAAGAGCAGGATCCCGGCGAAGACCAGGGCCACTGCCCCGCCCGCGGCGAAGACACCGATCCCGGGCGTGAGTACTTCCGCGGCGAACAGGGCGGCGGCCAGGATCAGCAGGAGCAGGCCGCCGACGTGGAAGGGCAGCACGCTCAGGGCGACGAACCCGAGCACCAAGAGGACCGCCCCGATGACGCCGCCGACGCCCATGCCCGGGCTCGCCAGTTCGTAGATCACGGCCAGGGTTCCGATGGAGAGGAACAGGAACGCCAGCTCGGGGCTGGCCAGCAGCTGCCGGACCTCCCCGAAGAAGCCGAGATTGTGCTCCACGACCCGGGCGCCCGCGGTGTGTAGTACGACCTCGTGCCGCTCGCCCTGCGGACCGACCACGACGCGGCGGCCGTCCACCTCGGTCAGCAAGGCTTCGCGCGACGGCGCCACGAGATCGACCACGTCGATGCGCAGGGCCTCCCGGTCGGACACCGACGTGCCCTCGCGCACCATGTCCCGGGCGAATTCCGTGCTGCGGCCCCGCTGCTCGGCGATGGACACGGCGAACGCGACCGCGTCGTTGACCACCTTGTCGCTCGCCTTCTCGCCCTGACCGGTCACAGGCGTGCCCGCCCCGATGTGCGTACCGGGCGCCATGGCGGCGACATGCGCGGACATCGCGATGTAGGCGCCGGCCGACGCCGCGCGGGCGCCGGGCGGAGTGACGTACACGACGACGGGCACGTCAGAGGCGAGGAACTCCTGCACGATCTCCCGGGTCGACTGCAGCAGCCCTCCAGGGGTGTCCATCTCGATCACGTACGCCTCGTGGCCTTCGCGCTCGGCAGTGCGCAGGCCGTCTTCGAGATGGTCGGCGACGACGGGGGTGATGGTGCCGTCGACCCGTGTGAGGAGCACGCTCGGGGTCTGGGCAGCGCTCATGGCCGGGGCGGCGAGCAGGCAGCCGAGCACTGCCAGGAGGACTGCGGCGAGCCTCCGGGCGAGGCCAGTGGGGCGGTTTCGGGGCACGGGTGTGGTACCCCCTGATTCCTGACGTTGGAACCCTATGGTGCGGGTATCCGGCTGACCTGCGCGGATACGGCCCACGGCGAGGCATCGGCGGACATCTGGGGGTGCGCCACCTTGCCGGGGGTCGGCAAAGTGACGGTAAAACTCGAAGCTCGCGGAGCGGACAAAAGGGGTGCCCCTGATGGCTGCCGGCAGCGCTCTCTTCACGGGAGC
>NZ_BJND01000123.1 GCF_006539505.1 Streptomyces spinoverrucosus | reverse complement strand
CCTGTGGGTCATGAACCCGGACAAGCTCGCGCCGTACGTGGCCTCACTGCGGCAGGACGGCTGAGCGCCTCTCGATTCAGCCCAGGGCACCGGTGATCATCGCGCTGCACAGGCCGAACATCATCACGGTGAGGAGAGTTGTCGCAGCGTACGCGCTCCGGCGCAGTTGTGCGTAGCGCTTGGCATGGTGGTCTTCCACCGCTGTGACGTGGTCGGTGATGTGCCGCGTCATCATCCGGGACAGCTGGATCTGGTCTTCCACGTACCACCACTCGATCTCGGCCTTCTGTCCCTCGCTCAGCCCAGGCAGACGCGAGGCGAACTCGGCCGCACGGCTTTGAGCGGTACGGCGGTGGGCTTCCCAGAACAGGAATCCTTCAATTTCGGTCAAACCGCGTGCGGCTTCGTGGCCAGCGTCCACAAAGTCCTCCAGACAGGTAGAGCACCGTCGGTCTGCGCCGCGGTGCAAGGCGCGCGCGACGTAAGGAGATGACACCGACGGAGGAGGCCGCTGACGCCCACGGGCCGTCACCACAAGCCTCCGCAACATGAGAGAACAGCCCATTCGGGTGTGGAAACAACCCGAAATGACAAACGTTGTGACCGGCCACGGACACATGCACATCATCGACGCATGACGGCAAGCGTCGACGCTCTCCCCTCGCGGAGCACCGGATCAACACCGGAAATCAGCATATCCCGCTCTCAGTAGAGGCCGGAGAGGGGGGTGGCTGCACCACCGCCTAGTACGGTCCCCTGCGATCACCGCACGCATGACCTGATGAGGTCACACGCTATGAAACACACTGTTGTCGTAATACTATGCCCACGGTGCTGCGCCGGCCGAGAACCATGGCCCCCTTCTGTGCCCGCCCCCATTCGCACGAGCCACCACGTGCTTCGGTTCGACTGCCCGTGCGGGCCGTGCGGGCCGTGCGTGTACGCCAGTCGGACGTGACGCCCGGCCCGCGGGGCGCCTTCCACTCCTTCACAACAGAAAGATTCGGATGCGAATCAAAGACGTGAGCATGACGCTCGTCGGCTCCACCCTGATCGCCACTCTGGCGGCCTCCCCGGCCGTCGCCGACAGCACCGGCCTCCCCGCGCCCGACACTGCTGCGGTGCGCTCCGTTCAGGAGTCCGCCATGGCGCTGGGTGCGCCCGGAGCGCTCACCCGGATCGACGAGGGCTCGACCACCTACCGCATCGCTTCCGGGGAGGCGGACACCGCCGCCCACACCCGGATGGACACCGGCCGCAGGTTCCGCGTGGGCAGCGTCAGCAAGACCTTCACCACCGTGGTGCTGATGCAACTCGCCGCCGCGGGACGCGTGGACCTCGACGCCCCGGCCAACGACTACCTGCCCAAGGCGCTGCCCGACGACCGCATCACCGTGCGGCATCTGCTGAGCCACCGCAGCGGCCTGTACGACTACACCAACGAAATGTTCTACTACACCGTTCCGGGCTTCGAGGCTGTCCGTAACAAGGTGTTCAGTTACCAGGACCTCATCGACCTGTCGACCGCCCGTCCTCCGAACAACGCGCCGGGAGCGGCCTACAGCTACTCCAACACCAACTTCGTCGTGCTGGGGCACCTCATCGAGAACATCACAGGCCTGCCCATGGCCACCCACTACGAGCGGCGGATCTTCGGTCCCCTGCGGCTGAGGAACACCTCCTACGTCCACCCGAGGACCACCATCTCCGGGTCCTACGCCCGGGGTTACCTCCGCCAGGACGACACGACCCTTCCCCTGGTCGACTCCACCGAGCAGACCGTCTCGTGGGCACAGTCCGCAGGCGCGGTCATCTCCAATGCCGCGGACCTCAACCGCTTCTTCTCTGCGCTCGTCTCCGGGAAGCTCGTCCCCGCCGCGCAACTGGAACAGATGATGACCATGGTCCCGGTCAACGCGGACGGAAGCCAGTCCTACGGTCTGGGTCTGCGCGCCCGGAGGCTGTCCTGCGGCACCACGGTCTACGGACACACCGGCACCATGCAGGGCTACTACACCTACGCCTTCACCACCGCCGACGGCAGCCGCAGCATGACCTCCCTGGCCAACACGTCCAACAACGGCACGGTCAACACCACGCTCGGTGCGACACTGGAGGCCACATTCTGCGGAGACACCAGCGCCAGGACCGCATCCTCGTACGGATCCGGCACGGACCGATTCACCGAGGACATCGCACCCCAGGTCGTCCGCCGCTGAGCCAGCCCTCCGCCCGTGACGGCCCGGTGCGATCGGCGGCTCGCCGTACGCCGCCCTCCCGCCGGGCCGTCGCCGGGTCATACCGGCGGCCTCCGTCCCTTGACAACGGGCGGCGCCGCACATGAGCCTTGCACAGCCTGCTGGGAACGTTCCCACTCGGCGCCGCCACAGGAGGAACGCACGTGCACGACCGCTCCATCAGATGGGGAATCCTCGCAACGGGCCCGATGGCCGCAGCCTTCACCGAGGATCTCCGCACGATCCCCGGAGCGGACGTCGTCGCCGTCGGCTCCCGCTCCCAGGAGTCCGCGCAGGCCTTCGCCGACCGGTTCTCGATCCCCCGCGCCCACGGCAGCTGGCAGGAGCTCGCGGACGATCCGGACGTCGACGTCGTCTACGTCGCCACGCCGCACGCCCACCATCTCGCCGCCGCCACCGCCTGTCTCGAAAGCGGCAAGGCCGTGCTGTGCGAGAAGCCCTTCGCGCTCAACCGCGCCGAGGCCGCGTCGATGGTGGCCGCCGCGGAGCGCCGCTCGCTCTTTCTGATGGAGGGCATGTGGACCTTCGTGCACCCGCTGGTCCGCCGCGCCCAGGAGTTGATCCGCGACGGCCTGATAGGTGACGTGAGGTCCGTGCACGCGGACTTCTCCGCGCGGGTCCCGGCCGTCCCCGGCAGCAGACTGCGCGACCCCGCCGCGGGCGGTGGCGCGCTGCTCGATCTGGGCGCCTACCCCGTCTCGTTCGCCCACCTGTTCCTCGGTCCCCCGGACCACGTCTCGGCCTGGGCGCATCTGAACGACCAGGGCGTGGACGAGACCACCGCCATGGTGCTGGGGTACGGCAACGGGGCCGTGGCCGTGCTGTCCTGCTCCCTCTCCTTCGGCAGCGCGACCGGGGCCGTCGTGCACGGCACCGCCGGCCGCATCGAGTTCCCGGCGGACTTCTACAACCCCCGGCGGCTCGTGCTCCATCGCGACGGGCACGGCCCGCAGGTCGTCGAGGCGGAGCCGCAGATGGGCAACGGCTACGGCCACCAGGCCCGGGAGGTCATGCGGTGCCTGCGCGAGAAGCGGACCGAGTCCGCGCTCGTTCCGCTGAAGGGCAGCCTGGACGTGATGCACACGCTCGACCGGGTCCGCGAGCTCGTCGGGGTCCGCTACCCCGGCGAGTAGGAAGCACGTCGCGGAACGGCCGGTGGGCCGACGAGCACGGCACAAGCCCGCTCGCCGGCCCACCGGCCGTTACTCAACCGGCCGTCGTCTCCGTCACGGGCAGCACACCGGTGCGTGCGACGTCCGCGTACCAGCGGGCGCTGGCCTTCGGGATGCGCTTGCCGGTCGGGTAGTCGACGTAGACCGCCCCGAAGCGCTTGCTGTACCCGTAGCCCCACTCGAAGTTGTCGAGCAGGGACCACAGGAAGTAGCCGCGGACGTCGACGCCCGCCTCGATCGCCCGGTGCACGGCGGCGAGGTGGCCCTCCAGATAGGCGATCCGGTCGGGGTCGTTCACCTCGCCCTCGGGGTTGACGTAGTCGTCGAATGCCGCGCCGTTCTCAGTGATCACGAGGGGCAGCTGCGGGAAGTCGCCCTTGAGCCGCAGCAGCAGGTCGTGCAGACCCGTGGGGTCCACGGCCCAGCCCATCGCCGTGGTGGAGCCCGGAGGCAGGTGGAACGCCACGTCGTCGGCGCCGGGCCAGGGGCTGTGCGCGCTGTTGCCGTGGCCGTCGGACCCGTGGCTCGCCGCCGATGCGCCGCCCGAGACGAGGGTCGGGGTGTAGTAGTTGACGCCCAGGAAGTCGAGCCGCTGCCGGATCTCCTTGGTGTCGCCGTCCTTGACGAAGGACCAGTCCGTCAGCGACGCGGTGTCGCGCAGCAGGTCCTCCGGGTAGGCGCCTTCGAGCATCGGGCCGGTGAAGACGCGGTTGGCGAGGGCGTCGATACGGCGCGCGGCGTCGACGTCCCGCTCCTCGTCGGAGAAGGGCCGTACGTGGTGGATGTTGAGTGTGACCGAGACCTGTGCATCGGCCGGCAGGTGGGCGCGGAGCGCCTGAACGGCCTTGCCGTGGCCGAGGTTGAGATGGTGGGCGGCGCGCAGCGCGGCCACGGGATCGGTGCGCCCGGGCGCGTGGACCCCTGAGGCGTAGCCGAGGAAGGCGCTGCACCAGGGCTCGTTCAGCGTGATCCAGGTCGGCACCCGGTCGCCCAGTGCCTCGGCGGCGAGTGCCGCGTACTCGGCGAAGCGCTCCGCGCTGTCACGCTCGGCCCAGCCGCCCGCGTTCTCGAGCTCCTGTGGCAGGTCCCAGTGGTAAAGGGTGGCGACGGGCTGGATGTTCTTCTCCAGCAGCTCGTCCGTGAGCCGGCGGTAGAAGTCGAGTCCCTTCTGCACGCTGGGGCCGCGGCCGGTCGGCTGGATACGCGGCCAGGCGAGGGAGAAGCGGTACGCACCGACGCCGAGGTCGGCCATGATGGCGACGTCCTCGCGCCAGCGGTGGTAGTGGTCGGTGGCGACGTCGCCGGTGTCGCCGTTGCGCACCTTGCCCGGAGTGCGGGAGTAGGTGTCCCAGATGGAGGGGGTGCGCCCGTCCAGGGTGGCGGCGCCCTCGATCTGGTAGGCGGCGGTGGCGGTGCCCCAGGTGAACGACGGGGGGAACGTGAGTGCGGTGCGGGCCTCGGCCTGGGGCACGACGCGTCCGGCAGCGATTACCACGAGGGTCCTTCCGAAAAGGTGCAGTCAACGGGTGACGAGGAGATGGGGAGGGGGCACAGGGTGCTGGGGGTGTCCTGCTATCCCTTGACCGCTCCCTGCATGATGCCGCCGACGATCTGGCGTCCGAAGACGATGAACATCGCGAGCAGGGGGAGGGTGCCGAGCAGGGCGCCGGCCATGATCAGCGACTGGTCGCGGACATAGCCTGCGCTGAGTTGGGTGAGGGCGACGGGGACCGTCGGGTTGGTCATGTCCAGCACGATGAACGGCCAGAAGAAGTCGTTCCAGGCGTGCACGAACGTGATCATGAACAGGACGGCCATCGCGGGCCGGGCGACCGGCAGCACGATGCTCCAGAAGATGCGGAGCGAGTGCGCGCCGTCCACACGCCCGGCCTCGACGAGTTCGTCGGGCAGAGCATCGGCCAGGTACTGGCGCATGAAGAAGACGCCGACCGCGCTGACCAGGGTCGGGAAGATGACGGCGGGCAGCTTCTGGCCCCAGCCGAGGTCGGTCATCATCATGAAGAGCGGCACGACCGCGAGCTGCGGCGGCACCAGCATCGTCCCGATGACCAGCGTGAGAAGGATGTTGCGGCCCTTGAAGCGCAGCTTGGCGAAGGCGAAGCCGGCGAGCGTGGCGAACAGAACGGTGGACAGGGCGATGGTGCCGGCCACGATCAGGCTGTTCATCATGGCCTTGCCCAGCGCCGCGTCCTGCCAGGCCTTGCCGAGGTTCTCGAAGAGGTGCGGACCGGGCAGGAACGGCGGCGGGGTCTGCGTGACACGCGTGTTGTCGGACGAGGCAGCCACCATCGTCCAGTAGAGCGGGAAGAGCGAGAGCACCGCCGCGACGGTGAGCAGGACATAGGTGGCGGGGCCGGCGTGGTGCTGGCGGCCCGCGCCGATCGCCGCGGGCAGCCGGAGACGGCGGCGCCTGCCGGGCGTGGTCGGTGTCACGTCCCGGCGGGCCTGGAGAGTGTCGGTGGTCATGGTGGGCATCTCCTGGTCAGGACGAGCGCGACGAGCGCCGCTTGAGCAGGCGCTGCAGGGCGAAGACGAGGATGAGCAGCAGGAACATCGCCCACGCCACCGTGGCCGCCCGGCCCATCTGGTAGTTCTTCCAGCCCTCCTCGTAGAGCAGCAGTCCGAGGGTCTGGTACTGGTTGTCGGCTCCGCCTGTGATGCCGTTGGGGCCCTGGCCGAAGATCAGGGGCTCGCCGAAAAGCTGCGTGGAGCCGATCGTGGAGAGCACGATCGTGAAGACGATGGTGGGCCGGATACCGGGAATGGTCACCTTGAGGAACTGCTGCCAGCGCGAGGCCCCGTCGATCGCGGCGGCCTCGTAGCGGTCGCGCGGGATGGCCTGCATGGCGGCGAGGTAGAGCAGGGCGTTGTAGCCGGTCCAGCGCCAGATGACGATCGTGGAGATCGCGATCTGCGCCGCCCACTTGTTGCCCTCCCAGTCGATGTTGTCGACACCGACCAGGCTCAGCATCCAGTTGATCATGCCGAAGTCGCGCTCGAAGAGCATGGTGAAGACGAGCGCCGCGGCGCCGACCGACGTCGCGTACGGCGTCAGCGCTGCCACCCGGAAGAACGTCGAGCCGCGCAGCCGGTAGTTGAGCAGGTGCGCGAGTCCGAGCGCCATGAGCAGCTGCGGAACGGCGGAGAGCACACCGATGGTGAAGGTGTTGGACAGGGCGTTCCAGAAGCGCTCGTCCTTCACCAGGGCGACGTAGTTGTCGAACGCGACCCACTCCATCAGGTCCATGGAGGCGAGCTCGGCGCGGTGGAACGAGATCCAGGCCGTGTAGATGAGCGGGTACAGGCTGAAGGCGGCGAAGACGACGAAGAACGGGACGATGAAGGCGTAGGGCGCTCCGTGCAGGTCCAGGCGGTGGAGCAGCGTGCTCCGCCGGCCGGTCCGTCGTCGCCGCTGGCTCCCGTCGGCGGGCCGGACAGGACGTTCCTGCTCTTCGGTGGGCGGTTCGCCGGCCGCCGCGGTCGGGGTCTGAGTGGCCACCAGGGGTCCTTACGTGGAACGTGGGCGGGCTGGGCGTGCCCCGGCGGCCGTCGCGCACACGGGTCGTGCGCGGGTGGTGGCCGCCGGGGCTGCGGGGGACGTCAGCCGACGGCCTTCTCGATGCGCTCGTCGGTGGTCTTCCAGGCCTTGTCGGGGCTCTGGTTCTGGGACTCGATCAGGCTCAGCCCCTGGGAGAAGATGTCCTTGATCGTTCCGTCCTTGCGGCCCAGCACCTGCTCGTCCGGTATCTCCTGTGCGGCGGCGCCGAAGATCTGGCCGATGGGGGCGCCGCTGAAGTACTCGGACTTCGCGTTCGCCACCTGGGGCGCCTCCAGCGCCTTCTGCGAGGAGGGGAAGTTGCCGATCTTCTCGAAGAGGCGGGCCTGCTGCTCAGGGGCGGTGAGCCAGGCGACCAGCTTCTTCGCCTCTTCCTTGACGGGGCTCTTCTCCATCACACCGAGGAACGAACCGCCCCAGTTGGCACCCTTGGGCGCCTTGGCGACGTCCCACTTGCCCTTGTTCTGCGGGCCGGCCTTCTCGCTGATGTGGGCGAGCATCCACGCCGGGCACACGGTGGTGGCGAACGTGCTGTTGGCCAGGCCCGGGTCCCAGCCGGGCTGGAACTGCCGGAGCTTCGCGGTCAGGCCCGAGGTCGCGGCCTCGGACGCCAGGTCCCAGGCCTCGGTGACGACAGGGCTGTCCTTGTAGACCAGCTTCCCGTCCTTGTCGTAGAACTGTTGGGAGTTGCCGTAGATCATCGCGTTGAACAGGCCGCTGGAGCTGTCCATGAAGGCGACCTTGTCGCCCTTGAAGCCGTCCTTGAACTCCTTGCCCGCCGCGACGAACTTCGCCCAGTCGCCGTCCCACAGCTTGGCGACCTGCTCGCGGTCGGTGGGGAGCCCTGCCTGCTCGAAGAGGTCCTTGCGGTAGCAGACGGCCATGGGGCCGATATCGGTGCCGAGGCCGATCACCTTGCCGTCCTTGCCGGTGACCTGGCTCAGCTTCCACGGCAGGAAGTGGTCGGTGCCGGAGACCTTCGACAGGTCGACGAACTTGTCGGCCTGAGTGTCCACGAGCTCCTTGGCCCGTCCGATCTCGATGCCCTGGATGTCCTTCAGGCCGCTGCCGGCCGCGAGGTGCGTCTGCAGGGCCGTGTAGTAGGTCTGCTCGTCGCCCGCGACATCGGCTTCGATCCGTACGTCCGGGTTCAGCTTCATGTACTCATCAAGGAGTCCGGTCTCCTTGAAGCCCATGACGCCGAACAGGCCCATGGTGATCGTGGTCTTGCCGTCCTTGACGCCCCCACCGGTCCCACCGGTGTCGCCGCCGCCGCATGCGGAGAGAAGACCGAGAGCTGCCACTGCCGATATGACGGCGGTGCCTCTCGTACGCAACAGCTTCCGGGTGCTCTTCATGTGTGTGTGTCCTCCCAGGCGGCGCCGACGCACCGGAGTACGGACCAGCCGTCCTGCCGACTGACCCGAGCAGAGAATGGGAACGTTCCCAACCGAAGGTGGGAACGTTCCCACCAGGTGCCGGAAGATTGACCGTTGAACGAGGCTTGTGTCAAGAACTTGAATCCAATTCGTTTCCGGACGATGGCCTGAGGGCCATCGGCGCACCGGTCCGTCCGGTGCAGGTATCTGGCACAATGCGCTGGCGAACGGCGCGCAACCGCCGGTCGGACGAGGAGAGGGACATGGGGGCACAGCAGCGGCCGACCATCAAAACCGTGGCCGCGCGGGCGGGAGTGGGGCGCACGACGGTTTCAAGGGTCATCAACGGCTCGCCGCTCGTCAGCGACGAGGCGAGGGATGCCGTGCTCGCCGCCATAGCGGAGCTGAAGTACGTGCCGAACTCCGTTGCCCGCGGTCTGGTGACGCGGCGTACCAACTCGGTCGCGCTGGTGATCCCGGAATCCGAGAGCAGGCTCGGGGCCGAGCCCTACTTCTCGGCCGTGATCAGGGGCGTGAGCACCGTGCTGACCGCCACCAGGACCCAGCTCCAGCTGGTGCTCGTCCGCGACAGCGGCGAGCGCGACCAGCTCACGGACTGCGTGGCGGAGCGCAGGGTGGACGGCGTTCTCCTGGTCTCCGTGCACGAGGACGACCCGCTGCCGGGCATCCTGGAGCACCTGGGCCTGCCGACGGTGCTGGCGGGCCGCCGCTCGCCCGCGGAGTCGCTCAGCCATGCGTGCTCCGACAACCTGGGCGGCGGGAGGGAGGCCGGGCGGCATCTCATCTCCCGCGGCCGGACCGCGATCGCCACCATCTCCGGGCCGCTCGACATGGATGTCTCCCGAAGCCGGCTGCAGGGCTGGAAGGACGCTCTCGAAGAAGCGGGCATCGAGCCCGACGAGCGCCTGATCGCCACGGCCGACTTCACGGAGGAGGGCGGAATGCTCGCGATGCGTTCGCTTCTCGAACGCGCGCCGGACCTCGACGCCGTGTTCGCGGCCTCGGACGTCATGGCGGCCGGAGCCATGCTGGAGCTGCGCCGGCAGGGACGGCGCGTGCCGGAGGACGTCGCGGTCGTCGGATTCGACGACTCGTACATCGCCCGCTACGCCTATCCCTCGCTGACGAGCGTGAGCCAGCCGGTGGAGGAGATCGGCGCCACCATCGCCCGCCTTCTCCTCGACGAGATCGCCGATCCGGGCGCACCCCGGCAGCACATCACGCTGCCCACCGAACTGATCGTGCGCGACTCGTCCTGACCACGATGACATTGCGCACCGCCGGCTCACGGGAGACGTCTCCGTGGTCACCGTTCCCACCGTTGTGACACCGTCGCGCCAATCGCAGGACCGTGTGCAGCCGCGTCTCGATGGCTGAATTGCCCTTGTCACACCTCACGCAGTTACGCGGTCTCACGGGTGACTCGACGCTATGGCTCGTAGCGTGCGACGACTGAGATGAGGAACATCATGCCCCCTGTGAACGCCTCACGTGAGCCCATGACTCTCCCCCGCCTCACCGAAGACCCTGTGTCGCCGCTCTCCCCCGGCACTCACACGATCACTGTCCGGCACGGGTTGTCGCGCATCGAACAGCGCTACCACGTCGCCGGCACAGGCCCGGTGTGCATCGCCCACCCGGGCGGACCCGGCATCGGCTGGGAGTATCTGCGCATGCCGCAGCTCGAACGCAGTCTGACAATGGTCTACATCGAGCCGGTCGGCACCGGCGCATCCGGCTTCCTGGCCGATCCTCGCGCATACACCGTGACCACGTACGCGCATTTCCTGCGCGCTGTGATCGAGCACCTCGCGCTACCGGACGTCGTGCTGCTCGGCCACTCGCACGGAGGGTTCGTCGCCCAGCGGTACGCGCTCGATCAGCCGGAGCGTGTCGAGGCTCTGGTCCTGTACGACACCTCGCCGGTGACGGGCGAGGAGTTCTGGTCGGCCGCAGTCGCGAACCTGGAGCGATTCGTGCAGCGACACGTCGACGAACGCCCCGAGGTGGCCCGTTACGTCGCCGCTCTCACGACGCGGCTCGACCAGCTCACCGACGAAGGCGCGACTGCCGTGCTGCGCACGATCATGCCAGCTTACGTCTGCGACTACTGGGGCCGCGAGGAGGAGTTCGGGCCCGCCCGCCGGTCGCTGCGGATGTACGCTGCGCCCACCCGGGGCGACGGTCAGCCCTTCGATGTCCGCGATGAGTTGTCCGCTGTCGCGGCCCCCACGTTGGTACTGGTCGGGAGTGACGACTTCATCTGCGGGCCGCACTGGGCACGGATGATCCACCAGGGCATCCCCGAGGCCCAGCTCACGGTCCTGGACGAGACCGGTCACCTGGCGCACCTGGAGCGTCCGGAGGAATTCCGCTCTGTGATGACCGGATTCCTCGCGTTGGAGCGGGAGGACGCCCACTGAGCTCGGACGGGAGCAGCTCCGTCCGATGCCGAGTCGAGAGCCCTTCCCGCAC
>NZ_BJND01000122.1 GCF_006539505.1 Streptomyces spinoverrucosus | reverse complement strand
CTGAGGCCCCTCGATCCCGAGGAGACGGGCCAAGTCCCCGCTGCCCCTCTCCTCGTCTCGTGAGAGACGTGCCGCCCCGGCTCAGCCACTGAGCCGGGGCAGCACGTTTTCGCAGAACAGGTGCAGACTGCGCCAGCCCTCCTCCAGCGGCATCCCGCCCACCAGCGGATGCAGGACGAGGCTGTCGAGCCCCTGCGCCACACACTCGTCCGGCGTGAGCACCCGGTAGACGCCCTCGGCGCGCAGCTCCTCCACCGTCGTGGCCGCCGACCGCACGGCCGAGCGGATGTCCGCCGACTGCCACGAGGCGTACGTACGCGCCTCGTGCAGGAAGTGCCCGCCGTACTCCGCCCACGTCCGGTCCGGGTCCTCGGCGAGGTGCAGCAGCGCCGTCTCGGCGGCGGGCATCATGGTCCAGCCCTCGGTGCCGTACTCGACCAGGCGTTCCTTGTAGTAGGCCTCAAGCTCGGGCAGGTGCGCGCTGGGGAAGAAGGGCAGCCCGAGACGGGCGGCACGGCGGGCGGCGGCCCTGGAGGAACCGCCGACCAGGAGCAGGGGGTGCGGGTCGGTGTACGGGCGTGGCGTGACCCGCACCGTCCGCCCCCGGTACTCGAACTCCTCCCCGGTCCACGCCGCCAGCACCGTCTGAAGCACCTCGTCCTGCAACCGCCCGCGCCGCGTCCAGTCCACGCCGAACTGCGCGTACTCCTCGGGCCGGTACCCGATACCCGCGACGGTCACCAGCCGGCCGCCGCTCAGCAGATCCAGTACGGCGATGTCCTCGGCCAGCCGCAGCGGGTCGTGCAACGGCCCGATGACCGCCGACACGGTGACAGCGAGGCGACGGGTGGCCCCGAGCACCGCTCCCGCGAACGCGAACGGCGACGGCAGCCAGTTGTTCGGCGCGCCGTGGTGCTCCTCCGTCTGCACGGTGGCGATCCCCCGGTCGTCGGCGTACGCGGCCATCTCCAGGGCCGTCCGGTAGCGGGCGTGCAGGGAGGCCGGGGTGGCGCCGGGTTCGACGAGATTGAAACGGACGACCGAGACGGGCATGGGGGTCCCCTTCGCCGGGCGGGTGGGCTTCCGGTGCGGGGGGACGGTAGCTGACGGGGCGTCAGGTAGCCAGAGGTGCCGCCACAGGGGTCGGCTCACTTGGAGGAAGGCACAAACTGGGTCCGCCCGAGCCCCATGGCTGATACTGGACGAGTTATGGAAATCGTCATCCTTGCTGTAGTCATCGCCGTGGTCGTGCTCGGCGCGATCGGCGGGCTCGTCGTCGGCAGCCGGCGCAGGAAGCCGCTGCCCCCGCCGCCGCCCACCACGCCCGACATCACCGCCCCTCCGGCCGAGCCGCATGTCGGCGACGAGGCCGAGACGCCGCGGGAGGAACCGCGCCGCACGATCGAGGAGGTGGACCTCCCGGACGGCTCGGCCCCGGTCGCCGTCGAGGAGCCGCCCGTCGTCGAGCTCCCGCCGACCGAGATCGAGGTCCCGGAGCCCACCGCGGGGCGGCTCGTCCGCCTCCGCGCCCGTCTGTCCCGCTCCCAGAACGCCCTCGGCAAGGGGCTGCTCACGCTGCTCTCGCGCGAGCACCTCGACGAGGAGACCTGGGAGGAGATCGAGGACATCCTGCTCACCGCCGACGTCGGTGTGCAGCCCACCCAGGAGCTGGTCGAACGGCTGCGCGAGCGGGTGAAGGTGCTCGGCACCCGCACCCCCGAGCAGCTGCGCGGCCTGCTGCGCGAGGAGCTGCTCACGCTGGTCGGCACCGACTTCGACCGCACCGTGAAGACCGAGCCCGAGACCACCAAGCCCGGCATCGTGATGGTCGTCGGCGTCAACGGCACCGGCAAGACCACCACCACCGGCAAGCTCGCCCGCGTCCTGGTGGCCGACGGCCGCAGCGTCGTCCTCGGCGCCGCCGACACCTTCCGGGCCGCCGCCGCCGACCAGCTCCAGACCTGGGGCGAGCGGGTCGGCGCGTACACCGTGCGCGGGCCGGAGGCCGGCGACCCCGCCTCCGTCGCCTTCGACGCCGTCAAGGAGGGCAAGGAGATGGGCGCCGACGTGGTGCTCATCGACACTGCCGGGCGGCTGCACACCAAGACCGGGCTCATGGACGAGCTCGGCAAGGTCAAGCGCGTCGTCGAGAAGCACGCCCCGCTGGACGAGGTGCTGCTCGTCCTCGACGCCACCACCGGTCAGAACGGCCTCGTCCAGGCCCGCGTCTTCGCGGAGGTCGTCGACATCACCGGCATCGTCCTCACCAAGCTGGACGGCACGGCCAAGGGCGGCATCGTCGTCGCCGTGCAGCGCGAGCTCGGCGTCCCGGTCAAGCTGGTCGGGCTCGGCGAGGGCGCGGACGATCTGGCGCCGTTCGAGCCGGAGGCGTTCGTTGACGCCCTTATCGGAGAGTGATCACCCACCGAGTTCGGCAGGTACGGAGAAGCGCCCGCCCCCACGGTGCAGTGGGGTGCGGGCGCTTCGCTGTGTACGGATGTGCAGGGACGCGCCCGCGTACGGATGTGGATGGACGCGCCCCGTGTACGGATGTGCACAGATGCGCACCCGGTGTCGCGTGCGGCTACGCCCGCGACCGGTGCGCCACGTAAGCCAGCGTGCCCAGCAGCAGCCGCGCCGCCGGCGGCTTGCGCGCCGAGTCCAGGTCCGGCGGGCGCAGCCAGCGCACCGGGCCGAGGCCGGCGCGGTCGGAGGGCGGGGCCGTGATGTGCGTACCGGGGCCGAGACCGCGCAGGTCGAGGTGCGGGTCGTCCCAGCCCATCCGGTACAGCAGCGCGGGCAGCTCGTACGCGGCGCCGGGGGCGACGAAGAACTGGGCGCGGCCGTCAGGGGTGGCGGTGACGGGGCCGAGGGGCAGGCCCATGCGCTCCAGCCGGACCAGGGCCCGCCGCCCGGCGGGCTCGGCCACCTCGATCACGTCGAACGCCCGCCCGACCGGCAGCATCACCGCCGCGCCCGGGAACTCCGCCCAGGACTTGATCACCTGGTCCAGCGTCGCCCCGGCCGGTACCTCCGGCGCGAAGTCCAGCGGATGCGCGCCCGGCGCCGGGCACTCGGGGCGCCCGCAGGAACAGACACCCGCGGCGGCCCGGGCGCCCGGGACGACGGCCCAGCCCCACAGCCCGGTGTACTCGGCCACGGCGGTGCACTCCGACGAGCGGCCGCGGCGGCGCGAGCCGGACCGGATGTCGCGGATGCCCCGACTACTGCCGATCGTGAAGCCCATGCCCCCTCCAACGGGTCCGGCGCACCGGTGGTTACGAGACGGAATCAGAACGTTACTCTCCGTTTCCGACTTCCCGGCTGGCGCGCGGTCCAGACGGCTTCCGGAAGCAAACCCGGGTGGTGCACCCAGGTGTTCGCGCCCCGGCGTGCACCCGTCCGCCCACTTCCATCCGTCCTATGTCAAGTGAATCGTGCGGAGGCGACCGGTAGTTCATTCGAAGGGGTGGCGAATGGTGGCGTTTCCAGGATCGCCGTGGCCGGGCGGGTGATCGTAGGATTACCGTGTGTGCACGACGACCGGGGCACATGCACCGGTGGGTATGCCGGAGGCAAGCCGGTTCCTCGTTCGAAGACTGAGAACTGCCGGACGGGGCACTGAATTGACGGGCATTCTGATAAGGCTTGGCGCACTTGGTGACAGGCGATCTGAGGGATGGGGGCGTTCCAGTGGGCGACAACGGCGGCGGCGGGACGAACGCTGAGAAGCGCCCGAATGAGCTGTTGGGCTCGTGGTTCGTGCGCAGCGGCTGGTCGAAGGGCGAGCTGGCGCGTCAAGTGAACCGCAGAGCACGCCAGTTGGGCGCCAACCACATCTCCACCGACACCTCCCGGGTACGCCGCTGGCTGGACGGCGAGAATCCGCGCGAGCCGATCCCCAGGATCCTGTCGGAGCTGTTCTCCGAGCGGTTCGGCTGCGTCGTCTCCATCGAGGACCTCGGCCTGCGCACCGCCCGCCAGTCGCCCTCCACCACCGGCGTCGACCTGCCCTGGACGGCCCCGCAGACGGTCGCCCTGCTCGGCGAGTTCTCGCGCAGCGACCTGATGCTGGCCCGCCGCGGCTTCCTCGGCACCTCGCTGGCCCTGTCCGCCGGCCCGGCCCTGATCGAGCCCATGCAGCGCTGGCTGGTCCCCGCGCCGCCCGCCCCCCGGCCCGAGCCCGCGTCGGTGCCGTCCACCCGCGCGCGGGGACGGCTGTCCAAGCCGGAGCTGGACCTGCTGGAGTCCACCACGGTGATGTTCCGCCAGTGGGACGCCCAGTGCGGCGGCGGCCTGCGCCGCAAGGCGGTCGTCGGCCAGCTGCACGAGGTGACCGACCTGCTCCAGGAGCCCCAGCCCGAGGCCACCAACCGCAAGCTGTTCAAGGTCGCCGCCGAGCTGGCCGAGCTGGCCGGCTGGATGTCGTACGACGTGGGGCTCCAGCCCACCGCGCAGAAGTACTTCGTGCTCGCCCTGCACGCCGCCAAGGAAGCCGGCGACAAGCCGCTCGGCTCGTACATCCTGTCCAGCATGAGCCGCCAGATGATCCACCTCGGGCGGCCCGAGGACGCCCTGGAGCTGATCCACCTCGCGCAGTACGGCAGCCGGGACTGCGCGAGCCCGCGCACCCAGTCGATGCTGTATGCGATGGAGGCCCGGGCGTACGCCAACATGGGCCAGCCCGGCAAGTGCAAGCGGGCCGTGCGGCTGGCCGAGGACACCTTCACCGACGCCGACGACTGGGACGAGCCGGACCCCGACTGGATCCGCTTCTTCTCCGAGGCCGAGCTGTACGCCGAGAACAGCCACTCCTTCCGCGACCTCGCCTACGTCGCCGGCCGCAGTCCCTCCTACGCCTCCATGGCGGAGCCGCTGATGCGCCGGGCCGTGGAGCTGTTCGCGCAGGACACCGAGCACCAGCGGTCGTACGCGCTCAACCTCATCGGCATGGCCACCGTGCATCTGCTCCAGCGCGAGCCCGAGCAGAGCGCCGTGTTCGCCGACCGGGCCATGACGGTCGCCAAGAAGGTCCGTTCCGAGCGCGTCAACACTCGTATTCGAAAGACCGTCGACACCGCCGCCCGTGACTTCGGTGACGTCGCCGACGTCGTGGACCTCACCGACAAGCTCGCCGCCGAGCTGCCGGAGACCGCCGAGGCGGTCTGAGCACAGCGCCGAAACCCCTGACCCCGGCCGCGGCCGGCCCTCCCGAACTGCCCGACTCGGCTCCCCCATGCCAGGTCATCGGAAGGCCGTCCGCGGCCGGTTTGCTTCTCCCGCAGGAGTACCCACGGAAGGTTGCGCCACGATAACGATCGCGCAGCCCGGCAGCAGGCAGTTCATCGAGGCGTAACACGCAGGGCGCCTTCGTCACCGCAGCGAAACAACGAGGGGCTTCCACCGAAACGGCGCTGCGCCAATCTCGTGGCGCATAACCGGCCCACCCCTCATGACCGCTCAAGGCTTCGCCCGCACGGGGCCGTATCCAACGACGAGGAGACGCCGATGGCACCAGCCATCACGCTTGCCGCAGAGACGGAGCTCTCTGCCGCCAACACAGGCTTCATGCTCATCTGCTCCGCCCTGGTGATGCTCATGACGCCGGCCCTGGCCTTCTTCTACGGAGGCATGGTCCGCGTCAAGAGCACCCTGAACATGCTGATGATGAGCTTCATCAGCCTGGGAATCGTCACCATCCTGTGGGTGCTGTACGGCTTCTCCATGGCGTTCGGCACGGACTCCGGCAGCATCATCGGCTGGTCTTCCGACTACGTCGGCTTCACCGGAATCGGTCCCGCCGATCTCTGGGACGGCTACACCATCCCGATCTATGTCTTCGCCGTCTTCCAGCTGATGTTCGCGATCATCACGCCCGCCCTGATCAGCGGCGCCCTCGCGGACCGCGTGAAGTTCACGGCGTGGGCACTGTTCGTCGCCCTGTGGGCCACGATCGTGTACTTCCCGGTCGCGCACTGGGTCTGGGGTACCGGCGGCTGGGCCTTCGAGCTGGGCGTGATCGACTTCGCCGGTGGTACGGCGGTGCACATCAACGCCGGTGCCGCGGCGCTCGGTGTGATCCTGGTGATCGGCAAGCGCATCGGCTTCAAGAAGGACCCGATGCGTCCGCACAGCCTCCCGCTGGTCATGCTGGGTGCCGGTCTGCTGTGGTTCGGCTGGTTCGGCTTCAACGCCGGCTCGTGGCTGGGCAACGACGACGGTGTCGGCGCGCTGATGTTCATCAACACCCAGATCGCCACCGCCGCCGCCATGCTGGCCTGGCTGATCTACGAGAAGCTCCGCCACGGCGCGTTCACCACGCTGGGCGCCGCCTCCGGTGCCGTCGCCGGTCTGGTCGCCATCACCCCGGCCGGTGGCGCGGTCGACCCGCTCGGCGCGATCGCGGTCGGCGCCATCGCCGGTCTGCTGTGCGCCATGGCCGTCGGCCTGAAGTACAAGTTCGGCTACGACGACTCCCTCGACGTCGTCGGCGTCCACCTCGTCGGCGGTGTCGTCGGTTCCCTGCTCATCGGCTTCTTCGCCAGCGGCAAGGGCCAGTCCGAGGTCGAGGGCCTGTTCTACGGTGGCGGCCTGGACCAGTTCTGGAAGCAGTGCGCCGGTGTCTTCGCGGTCCTCGCCTACTCCCTGGTCGCCTCCGCGGTCCTCGCCTTCCTGATCGACAAGACGATCGGCATGCGGGTCTCCGAGGACGACGAGGTGGCCGGCATCGACCAGGCCGAGCACGCCGAGACCGCATACGACTTCAGCGGCGCCGGCGGTGGTGCCTCCCGCACCGCCTCCGCCCCCGCCCCGGTTGCCGAAGCTGCGAGCAAGAAGGTGGACGCATGAAGCTCATCACCGCAGTCGTCAAGCCGCACCGGCTGGACGAGATCAAGGAAGCCCTCCAGGCGTTCGGAGTGCACGGACTGACGGTCACCGAGGCGAGCGGCTACGGTCGTCAGCGGGGCCACACCGAGGTCTACCGCGGCGCCGAGTACACCGTCGACCTGGTCCCCAAGATCCGTATCGAGGTGCTGGCCGAGGACGACGACGCCGAGCAGCTGATCGACGTCATCGTGAAGGCGGCCCGCACCGGCAAGATCGGTGACGGCAAGGTCTGGTCCCTTCCGGTCGAGACCGCCGTCCGGGTCCGCACCGGCGAGCGCGGCCCGGACGCGCTCTGACCGACAGAAGAACAGGAGTCGCTGGGTGACGAGTACGGACGTAACGGCGGAAGCAGAGGACTCGGGACCCAGCGGCTACGCGGCGGCCCGGCTGCGTCTCCTCACGGAGGGGGCGCGGTCCGGGCCGCCGCGCCGTGCCGCCCTGGCCGAGCTGACCGACGACTGGCTGGCGGGTCTCTTCACCGCGGGGGCCGAAGGGCTGCGCGGGGTCTCCCTCGTCGCGGTCGGCGGCTACGGCCGCGGTGAGCTGTCCCCCCGCAGCGACCTGGACCTCCTGCTGCTGCATGACGGCGGCGACGCCGCCCGGATCGCCGCTCTCGCCGACCGCATCTGGTACCCCGTGTGGGACCTGGGTCTCGCCCTCGACCACTCCGTGCGCACACCGGCCGAGGCCCGCAAGACGGCAGGGGAGGATCTGAAGGTCCAGCTCGGGCTGCTGGACGCCCGCCACATCGCGGGCGACCTCGGCCTGACGGCGGGACTGCGCACGGCGGTCCTCGCCGACTGGCGCAACCAGGCGCCGAAACGTCTCCCCGAACTCCAGGAACTCTGCACCGAACGCGCCGAACGCCAGGGCGAGTTGCAGTACCTGCTGGAGCCGGACCTCAAGGAGGCCCGCGGCGGCCTCCGGGACGCCACCGCTTTGCGCGCCGTCGCCGCCTCCTGGCTGGCCGACGCCCCGCGCGAGGGCCTCGACGACGCCCGGCGCAGGCTGCTCGACGTCCGCGACGCCCTGCACCTCGCCACCGGGCGCGCCACCGACCGGCTCGCCCTGCAGGAACAGGACCAGGTCGCCGCCGAGCTGGGCCTGCTCGACGCCGACACACTGCTGCGGCAGGTGTACGAGGCGGCGCGGGTCATTTCGTACGCCAGCGATGTCACCTGGCGGGAAGTGGGCCGCGTGCTGCGGTCGCGTGCCGTGCGGCCCCGGCTGCGCTCCATGCTGGGCGGCGGGAAGCCGACCGCAGAAAGGTCACCTCTGGCCGAAGGCGTGGTCGAGCAGGACGGCGAGGTGGTGCTCGCCCGTGCCGCGCGCCCCGATCGGGACCCCGTGCTCCCGTTGCGCGCCGCGGCCGCCGCCGCGCAGGCGGGACTTCCGCTCTCCCTGCACGCCGTACGGCGCATGGCTGCCGGCGTGCGCCCCCTGCCCACGCCCTGGCCCGCCGAGGCACGCGAACAGCTGGTGACGCTGCTGGGCTCCGGCCACCCGACCGTCGAGGTCTGGGAGGCCCTGGAGGCCGAGGGCCTGATCACCCGGCTCATCCCCGACTGGGAGCGGGTGCGCTGCCGCCCGCAGCGCAACGCCGTGCACATCTGGACCGTCGACCGGCACCTCATCGAGACCGCCGTCCGGGCATCCGAGTTCACCCGCCGGGTCAGCCGCCCCGACCTGCTCCTGGTCGCCGCGCTGCTGCACGACATCGGCAAGGGCTGGCCCGGCGACCACTCGGTGGCGGGCGAGATCATCGCGCGCGACGTGGCGAGCCGGATCGGCTTCGACCGCGACGACGTGGCAGTGCTCGCCACCCTCGTACGCCACCATCTGCTGTTGGTGGAGACGGCCACCCGGCGTGACCTGGAGGACCCCGCCACTGTGCGCTCGGTCGCCGAGGCGGTCGGTTCGCAGGGCACGCTGGAGCTGCTGCACGCCTTGACGGAGGCCGACGCGCTGGCCACTGGGCCGGCCGCCTGGTCGTCCTGGCGGGGTTCGCTCGTGGCCGACCTGGTGAAACGGGTCTCGGCGGTGCTTTCCGGGGGCGAGCTGGAAGACCCGGAGGCCGCCGCGCCCACCGCGGAGCAGGAGCGGCTCGCCATCGAGGCGATCGCGACGGGCAGCCCCGTGCTGTCGCTGCGGGCGCAGACGGAGGTGCCCAGCGAGGAGGCGTCCGGCGAGCCCGAGCCGCTCGGCGTCGAGCTGCTGATCGCCGTACCGGACCAGCCCGGCGTGCTGCCCGCCGTGTCCGGTGTCCTCGCCGTGCACCGCCTGACCGTCCGCACGGCCGAGCTGCGGGCCCTTCAGCTGCCGGACGGCGTCGAGGGCTCGGTCCTGCTGCTCGACTGGCGGGTCGCCGCCGAGTACGGCTCCCTGCCCCAGGCCGCCCGGCTCCGCGCCGACCTCGTCCGTGCCCTGGACGGCACTCTGGACATCGCGAGCCGCCTCGCCGAGCGGGACGCCGCGTACCCGCGCCGCCGGGGCGTGGTGGCGCCGCCGCCGAGGGTGTCGGTCCACCCGGCCGCCTCCCGGCTGGCCACGGTGATCGAGGTGCGCGCACAGGACGCTCCGGGGCTGCTGTTCCGGATCGGGCGGGCGCTGGAGGACGCCGGGGTGCGGGTGCGCAGCGCGCATGTGTCGACGCTGGGCGCGAACGCCGTCGACGCGTTCTATGTCACAGGGCCGGAGGGCGCACCCCTGCCAGGCACGGAGGCGGCGGCGGTGGCGCGGAAGCTGGAGGAGACTTTGCGCGGCTGACCCGTGACCCGCTCCAGTGGAGCCGGGATACCCTGGAGGGCGATTCATCCGCCAGCCACCGACCCTGAGGACCGCGAGCGCCGTGTTCGATACTCTCTCCGATCGCCTCTCAGCGACTTTCAAGAACCTGCGTGGCAAGGGACGGCTCTCCGAAGCGGACATCGACGCCACCGCGCGCGAGATCCGGATCGCGCTCCTCGAAGCGGACGTGGCGCTGCCGGTCGTCCGGGGCTTCATCAAGAACGTCAAGGAGCGGGCCCTCGGTGCCGAGGTCTCTCGCGCGCTGAACCCGGCCCAGCAGGTGCTGAAGATCGTCAACGACGAGCTCGTGACGATCCTCGGTGGCGAGACCCGGCGGCTGCGCTTCGCCAAGCAGCCCCCCACCGTGATCATGCTGGCGGGTCTGCAGGGTGCCGGTAAGACCACCCTCGCGGGCAAGCTCGGCAAGTGGCTCCAGGAGCAGGGCCACTCCCCGCTGCTGGTCGCTGCCGACCTCCAGCGCCCGAACGCGGTCAACCAGCTGAGCGTCGTCGCCGAGCGGGCCGGGGTCGCGGTCTTCGCGCCGGAGCCGGGCAACGGCGTCGGTGACCCGATCAAGGTCGCCAAGGACTCCATCGACTTCGCGAAGTCCAAGGTCCACGACATCGTGATCGTGGACACCGCCGGTCGTCTCGGCATCGACCAGGAGATGATGCAGCAGGCCGCGGACATCCGGGACGCGGTCTCGCCGGACGAGATCCTGTTCGTCGTCGACGCGATGATCGGTCAGGACGCGGTCAACACCGCCGAGGCCTTCCGCGACGGCGTAGGCTTCGACGGCGTGGTGCTCTCCAAGCTCGACGGTGACGCCCGCGGTGGTGCGGCCCTGTCGATCCGGCAGATCACCGGCAAGCCGATCATGTTCGCGTCGAACGGCGAGAAGCTCGACGACTTCGACGCCTTCCACCCGGACCGGATGGCCTCCCGCATCCTCGACATGGGTGACCTGCTCACCCTGATCGAGCAGGCGGAGAAGACCTTCGACCAGGCCGAAGCCCAGAAGATGGCCGAGAAGCTGGCCTCCAAGAAGGGCCAGGACTTCACCCTCGACGACTTCCTGGCCCAGATGGAGCAGGTCAGGAAGATGGGCTCCATCTCCAAGCTGCTCGGCATGCTGCCCGGCATGGGCCAGATCAAGGACCAGATCCAGAACCTCGACGAGCGGGACGTCGACCGCACCGCCGCGATCATCAAGTCGATGACCCCGGCCGAGCGCCAGGAGCCGACGATCATCAACGGCTCGCGGCGCGCCCGTATCGCGCGCGGTTCCGGTGTCGAGGTCAGCGCGGTCAAGAACCTGGTCGAGCGGTTCTTCGAGGCCCGCAAGATGATGTCCCGCATGGCCCAGGGCGGTGGCATGCCCGGTATGCCGGGTATGCCGGGCATGGGTGGCGGTCCCGGCCGTACGAAGAAGCAGCAGAAGAAGGCCAAGGGCAAGCAGCGCTCCGGCAACCCGATGAAGCGCAAGCAGCAGGAGCAGGAGGAGGCCGCCCGCCGCGCGGCCGCCGCTCAGGGCGGAGGCGCCTTCGGGCTGCCGCAGCAGGGTGGCAAGGACTTCGAGCTGCCGGACGAGTTCAAGAAGTTCATGGGCTGACCGGCTTTTGTACGGCGCCGG
>NZ_BJND01000121.1 GCF_006539505.1 Streptomyces spinoverrucosus | reverse complement strand
AGGGGCATGGGGCTGGCGCGGTCACTCCTGCGGAGTGTCTGCACGGGCGTCATACGGCCCGTGTCACGGCGGCGTGCAACTCGCGTACGCCGCTGGTGCGCGGGTGCCGCTCGGCGAGCTCGGTGACGATGCGGCGGATCGCGGGCCGGTCGCGGACCTCGCCGCGGCTGGCCCGGTAGGCGTCCAGCAGGGCGCCGGCGGTCTGCTCGGGGCGCTGCCAGGCCCACCAGGCGCGCGCCATATCGGTGCCCAGGCGGGCCTTGCGCTCAGCGGTCGGGAACTGCTCCGGCCGCAGGTCCTTCCCGGCATCGAGTGCGGCACCGGCGTCGCCGAGTGCCCAGTGCACGCCGACCGCGTACAGGTCGACGGCGGCCGGGCTGATGGCGAACAGCCGGCCGGGTGGGGCGGCCTGGGGCAGGCGGCGGGCGGCGCGGCGGGCCTCCTCGGTCATCGCCAGGGCCTCGGTGCGCTGCCCAGCCCGGGCGGCGGTGTAGGCCAGGGTGCACAGCATCTGTGCGTAGGCGGCGGCCGTGGCGTCGGTGCGCAGCCCGCTCGTCTCGAGGTCGTCGGTCACCGAGGACATCAGGCGTTGAGCGGCGCCGTGCTGGTCCTGGTGGCGCAGCACGATGGCCAGTTCCCGTGCCGCGGCCGCAGCTGCGAGCGGGGAGCCGGAGATCTCGGCCCAGGTACGGGCACGGTCCGCGGTGAGCCGGGCGCGGTCGTAGGAGCCGAGCTTGATGAGCACGGCGGAGGCGAGGCTGTACACGGCGGACAGCCGGGCCTGGTCGAGACTGTGGCGGGAGACGGCGCCGTGATGCGCGTCGGCGATGAGGCCGGGCAGTGCGGCCAGGAGCCGTGCGTGCGCGCCTTGGTCGTACAGGGCGCGGGCGCCCGTCAGACGGCTGTCCAGCGGCCCGGCACCGGATGGGGCGGGGGTGCCGGCCAGGGCGTCGTCCAGGCCCATCAGCAGGGCGGCGGGGCCTGCGGCCGCCGTGGCGGCGAGCAGCGTACGGCGGCGCATGGGGTCCTCCTCGGCGTCACGCTGACTGGCCGTCACTCTAGTGGCCGCCGTTGCCGTAGCGGGCGGTGGCGCGAGCGATGTCATGAGGATGTGTCCGGGCACGCCGACTTCCCGTGCGGCACGGTGCACCAGGGCCAGGTCAGCGATCCGGGTCCGGCGCTCCAGACGGGAGACGGTCGCGGGCGAGCAGCCGATCCGGTCCGCGAGCACGGCCAGCGTCCAGGCGTGGCGCTGGCGTCCGATCCGGATGAGCGCGCCGGGGCGCCGCTGCGCGGCTAACTGCAGTGCTGTCGTGCTGTTCCAGAGCGGGTCAACGGGCACGCGTCCCTCCCACACCGCACAGACAGGGGGCCCTCCACGCTACGGGCGCCGGCCCGGCACGTCGAGGACGCTTGCACGACATGCAAACGCCTTGCACAGAACGAGAGTTGATCACCACGCAGCCGCTCGGCGCGGTGTGCTGGGCGCCACCGCCCCGCGCCGCGGGGCACCGTCCATCGAAAGGCACACCATGGCAACCACCGCCGCTGTTGCATCCCCTCCGGCCGCCGACCCGACGACCGGCCCGGTCCGCTGCGCACGCGACGTCGTGCCGACCGACCTGTGGGACAAGCAGGTCGGGCTCCTCATGCGGGACTACCCCTACGACTCGGTCATGGCCGCCCGGGTCCTCGGCCAGGGCTACGCCTACCTGCTGACCGCGATGAACCACCGGGGCGAGGGGCTGGGGCTGGCGCCCAGCAAGCTCGTCGATATCGGCGTCCACACGGTCATCCTGGACACCGTCGCCTACGCCGAGTTGTGCGAGAAGTTCAACGACGGACAGTTCCTGCACCACGTGCCGAAGGTGGAGATGAAGAACGACGGCTCCGTGGTGAAGACGGCCCACATCGTCGCCGCCGACGGCTGGGAGGTCGACCTGCCGCTGTGGACGGACGCCGCCGACTGCGGCCCGTGCCACCCCGGCAACGACTCGCACTGACCGCCCCGCAACGGCGAGCTCCTCGGACCCCGGCCGCACGGCCGGGGCCCGAGGGCAGGCCCGGGTGACATTTCGGCGAACCGGCCCGGCGGCCCGGTCGCGGCCGCCAGGATGGGCCGGGTGACCACCAGCACCGCAGACCTCTGGCACCACTACGGCCGCGCCCGCGCCACCAGTGACCGCGCCGTTCCCGGCACCTTCTACTGGAGTTGGGGCCAGGACGCCGGGCCCGGCCCCGAGGTCCTTGGTGATCTGACCGGCCGCTGTGTGGGCGACCTTGGTGCCGGCGCAGCCCGGCACGCAGCACACCTGGCGGTCCATCACCAGCCTGCCCAGGTCACCGCCATCGACGCCTCGCCCGCCCAACACGCCATGGCAACGGACCTCTACGCCCACCTCGCGCCACGTCTGCGCATCGTGCAGTCCGACGTGGTGCCCCACCTGCAGGCGATGCCCGGCGCGTACGACGTGCTGTATAGCGTCTTCGGCGCCCTGGACTTCACCGACCCACGCGAGGTACTGCTGGCGGCTGCCGCCGCGCTCAAGCCGGGCGGGCGACTGGTGTTCGCAACCCTCGCCCACTACCTGAACGGGGCGCCCGCCCAGCCCGATGCCGTGGCCGCCGACATCCCGGCAAAGACACCGGACGGCGAAGCCACCACGATGCGCCGCTGGGTCCTCCAAGAGCACGTGTGGACCAAGCTGCTCGACGCGGCCGGATTCACCAACATCACAGTCGACGTGCTGCCTTCCGCCACCGGCGGGCCACGCACCGCCGACACACTGCTGGTGAGCGCGCACCACCCGTCCTAGAGCAGGGCCCCGCTCCGCCCCGGGACATGGAGCTGAACGAGGAGAACGGCTACCGCTTCCAGCAGCAGAGGGCTGAGCGCCGTGTTGCTGCGATGGCGGCGGGTCGGGGGCGGCTGGCCAGTTACCTCTGCGGCGACGTCACCCTCCTTGAGTCCTGGACGCGCGCAGATCGACGGTCCCAGTCGGCCATACAGCGCCGATCACCCATGGCTTCACCACGTCCGCCAGTTCCTCCGAGAACCGGTCACCGCCGCCGACTGCCAGGTGGGCGGCCCATTGCCGTACCGCACCTGCTGCCCAGTCCGCAATCTGGAGCTGGGGGTGGGATGTGCTGTCCGCGAAGTCGATCTGCACGGCCGGGAGCGGATCGTTGAAGCGGCCGGGGCGGGCGGGGTCCGGGAGGAGATGCGCCATGCGCAGCAGCGTCGCGTTCCGGTCGATCACCTTTGAGGTGTCATGGACGAGACGGAACCGCCCGACAGATTCTCCGAAGCTGGTGCAGAGGCAGTACAGCGCCGGCACCGCCGGGTCGAGGATGTCGCGCTGTTCGCCGGTCGCGAGGTCGGCGGCGGTCGCATCGGCCACCCCCCGGCAGCATTCCAGCAGCTCGATCCATCCGGCAAAGTTCGCGTGCTCCGCCGGGATCGACGCCTTGTAGGCGGCTATGGCGGTGAAGAGGTCGTCGGTCGCCACCCGCTGACGCACCCAGTCGACGAAGGCCTGAAGCATTCGGTGAAAGGCCGCAGCGTCGCCGAGGACCGGGCCGGCCATGCGCAGCAACTCGGCCAGGGCCAGACCGGCCTGGTCCTCATACAGGTTGAGACCGTCCGCGTCGGCCAGCGGCTCGACCAGAACATCGACCAGCTTGGTGACCACCATGAACCGCTTGTCCATCAGATGACTGCGAACGCTTCCCTCGGGCATACTCCCAAAGGCCCGCTTCAAGGCCCTCCGGCCCGCCGACGACCGGGCGAGAGAACCGTACTTGGGCTCACCCTGGGTGGGAGGAAGTTGGGACCGGACCTCATCTACGATCGACGCGGCCATCTCATCGGGCAGATGCACCCCAGCCAGCGTGAACACCGGCTGATGAGGATCGAGAAGGTTCTGCCCAGAGTTCGAGGACTCGTCGGCGTAGACGACAGGGAGCAGGTCGGAGGGAGTATTCACCCTCGGAGCATGCCGGGCAGACGGGCGGACGGCCACCAGAATTTCCTTCCCAAGCCCGTTCCGCCGTTGCCGGTGCCTCCTCGGACATCGACCAGAACTACGCCTGGCGTCAGGCGCAGCCCACGCGTGTGCGGCGGTGGACCAGGTGCATGCCGAGGACGAGCAGCAGTAGCCTGCCGATCTGCTCGAACCGTTCTTGGAGGGGGTCACGGAAAGAGGTGGGCCAGTTGCCCGGCCTCGGCGGCGAGGTCACCGCGCTCGGCAAGGTAGTCGGCCGTAGAGGCGCGGTGGACGGCCCGGGCCCGCTCCAGCATCGCGACGTTCACCTTTGCGTCCAGGGTGCGGCCCAGCGCGGCGCACAGAGCCTCGGCACGGCCTACAACCGCCTCGACGGTCATCGGTGCCTGCGCGGGCCCGACCGTGCCCCCCGGCGCTCCTTCGCACCGCGGGTGGGCGAAGGGCTGCGGGCGTGCACGGAGTAGCCCGGCACGGCACCGCGCGCCCAGGTACGGCCAGGCGGCGGCCGCAAGGGGTGCCGCTCGCCACGGGGACCTCGGCCGGCAGCTGCCCGCAGTGCGCGGCGTGTGCGCGGGTGGTGAGTCGGTAGGAGTCGTGCCGGGCTCGATGCTGCCGCCGAGATGAGGCGGTCGACGATGGCCGCGCAGAGGTGGGGTCGGTGAAGGTCCTGGTCCAGCCCGCGAACGGCTCGTTGGAGGCGATGGAGACCTGTGGCACCGGGGTCCGGTCCCCCGGCACGGAGGAGGAGCTGACCAACCCTCTCCGCCGCTCTGGCGCCCCGACAGCCGCCGCTGCCCTGCTCGCTGTCAACCTCGACCATGCGTTCCTCGCGCCTGCAAGGCGGCTTTCCGCCCGGTCGTCGGCGCCCGCAGCCGGGAGGCCACCGGTGCCACTCGGGCAGCCGGGATGCGAGCGCCGCGCCGCCCGGGCGCGCCTCGCCGAGGTCGAGGCACGCGTCGTCGAGGCGACGGTCACGCACGCCCGGCACAAGCTGGGCCGGGTACAACGTGGTCGAGGTCCAGCTCGCGAGCGTTAGGCCCAGGGCGGGGTAGGCGCGGGGCGGCCCGCACTCACCCAGGCCGAGAAGGACCTCGCTGCCGTCCGGCAGCGAGGTCGGCCGGTGCGGAGGGCAGGGCACGGAGCCCGACGTCGTACGCCATCGCGCCTAGGGCGAGGACCACGAGCGGCCACACGAGGGGGGAGGCTGCCGGGATGGTGCCGTGGACCAGGGCCGCGCCGACGCTGCCGGTGCCGAGTGTGGCGGTGCAGGCCGGAACGTTGGGCAGGGCGATCCGTAGCACCACCTCCCGGCGCCGGGCCGGGCGGGCCGGGACGGGGTTGAGGGCGCTCATCGTCCGCTCACCATGCTCGTCTCGGCTTCCAGAGAGCGGCTGGTGATGCGCGCAGCGAGCCCTTTCACTTTCCGGCGGACCTTCTCGCCCTGGCGCTTCGGCTGCGCAGCACCAGCGGCCATGGCCGCTTCAGCCCAGGTGGTGACCCCGGGGGTGGCGAGGGCGAGTGTCACGGCTCGCTCGGCAGGGGAGAGGGCCTCCAGGATCTCGGTCAGGCGCGGGTCATCGAAGCCGGCTTCGACTCCGGTGTCGGCGGCGGTCTGTGCGGGGACCAGGTCGTACAGGGTCAGCCCGTCGCCGAGCGGGGTGTCGAGCAGCAGCAGCCGCGCCTGGCCGGTCTTGCGGCGCCAGACCGGGGTGAGCTGCCGGTTGATGACCTTGGCCTCTGACTTCAGCTTCTTCAGGGCGTCAGGGGTGAGGTGACCTTGGTCGTAGAGAGGATCCGCCCAGTTGCCGAGCAAGGCGGTGGAGACCGGTTCATTCCATCCGCTCCACAGTCCCATCACCTCCGATCTGAAGGAGTGGATTGTGGATCCGTCGCCAGCGAGGGCGGCCTCGCGTGCGCTCAGCGCCTGGATCACATCGGGGACCGGGATGTTCAACGCCCGGAACCCGGACTCGATGGTCCGGTTGGCCGGGTGGCCGGCCTTGAGCACCGCCATGCCGGTGGTGGTGGTGATCATCATGGGAGGGGCGACACGGTCGAACGGCTCCGGCAGTCCGAACGTGCCGTCCAAGTCGAGAGCGACGCTTCCGTCCTCCCGGAGGGTCACGGTATCGCCGGTGTTCCCGCTCCAGTGGGCCGGGAACAAGGCCGTGACCGCCGCGCCGGTATGCGAGTCCCAGTTGAACTGGCTGATCCGCTCCGCCAAGTCGGTGTGGACAGAGCCGTCATCCTCGACCATGGTGTAACTGGGCGTAGGCGTCGGGTCTTCGGTGGCCATGAGCGTCTCCTTGTCGGGGAAAATCCTTCTCCTCTCGGTCCCGGCACGGGCCCGATCCGACAATGCACCTCGGATCCTTTTTGTGCCCTGCGTCACAGTGGCCCGGGTTGCTCGGAGCTCGCGGAGCCGGTCGACAGCCCTTGAAGCGTGGCCGCTCCCCGACGGCTGCGGTTCTCCCCGGCCTGGACGGGGACCGATTCCTGCGCACGTCCTGCGGCCGGTACAGCGGCCCGGGAGCTATGTACCCCGGGACCGCTGCACAGCACAGACCTCGATGACAGCTACGCCGTGTCCCGTACTGCACCGCCGGTGTCGGTGAACTGCGCCTGCTGGACGAGCCGGGAGACCAGTTCAGCAGGCGTCTGCGTGAGGTCGATGCGCGGGTGAGCGGATCCGTCCGCTGGGTTCAGCAACCGGGCCGTCCACCCCTCGGCGACGCGGACCCCCTCCAAGGAGATCCCCTCCGACAGCGGGAGCACGGTCAGCAGGCACCAGGACGTCCGCCGGGCCAGCCCGGCCGTGCGGTGGGCGTAGTGCTCGGCCAGCCGGTTGCCGACCGCGCCCGGGCCCTGGCGGCACACACTGCCCACGTACCGGCACCCGCGGCGGTTGTCCCACGCGACGTATACCGCGCAGCTCGCCGCCACCCGGCGGCGCACCACGGCCGGGCTGGCCCGGCACACCACCACCGGCGAGCCCCCGCGGCCCTCTGCGGTCGCGGGGACGTCGAGCACCGGGCCCATCAGCCGCAGGACCGGCCGCAGCGCCTGGCCGATCGCCGCCGGCACAGTCAGAGCCGTGCTCACTCGGCGTCCTCCTCGTCCCCGTCGACGTCCTCGTCGACCACGAAGATCGAGGGATCGGCCGGCCCGAACTTCGCGAGGATCCCCTCGAGCTGGCCCAGCTGCACCCGCAGCGCCTCGACGGCCTCGAAGGCGCCGAAGACCTGGTTGCCGCGCTTCTGGCTCATACGGGCCAGGGCCCGCCCGGCCTTGGCCGCGCCCTTGATGCCCTGCTCGAGAAGCCGGCGCTGGCGCGCGTCCTCGGCCTCCGGTTCCGCCGACGTGCCGTCCGTCTTGGCCTTGGCCTCCGCGCGGTTCTTGGCGATGGCGGCCAGGGCGTGGGCCGGGTCGGCCGCGTGGACGAGGTCCCACTCGTAGTCGAGGATCTCCTGCACACCGGACTTGTCCCGCATGGGCTCGCCATCGTGGACCACCACGCCCTCGACCTCGCGCTCCTGGGTGTGGAACAGCTTCGGCAGCACGGCCGGGTCGGCGGCGACGTGGGCGACGGCGATGGAGTGCAGCATCCGCAGCCCGCCGGAGGTCTTCGACAGCAGGTCCAGCAGTTTGACCGGCGTCGCCCGGAAGGGCGCCTTGCGGCTGTCGCGGTCGGTGCCCTCCTTCGATCCACGGTCCCGCGTGATGTACCCGTCGAGGATCGCGGCGGTCCCGCCCAGCACGATCAGCTCCGCCACGGCATCCTCCCCGCCGGCCAGGGCACGCTTGAGGATGTCGTCGAGCACCCCGAAGACGTCGTCGCCCTTGGTCAGCTCCCACGGCTGCTTCCACACCCCGTTGGTGATCGTGCCGCCGTTGCCGAAGGCCCGCAGCGGCTGCTCGATGCCCTCCTTGCTGCGGTAGGCCGACAGCGCCATGGGCGCCAGCCGCTCGCTGATCGGCTGCCGACGGGCTTGGACCATCCCGAATTCCTGCTTGATCAGCCGGTTCATGGCGTCCGCGCGCGGTCCGGCGAGCACCGCGTGCTGGTGGACGGCAGCCGACCACAGCCGGTGCGCCGGCACCCCGAGCAGCTCGTGCATGGCCTGCGTACCCACCGTGCCCGACAGCACCCGGTGCACGTCCGGGGTGATCAGGCCCTCGCGCAGGGCGTGCCGGTAGACCCGCTGCATGCCCTGCGTGTTCTGCGCCCCCGGCGTCCAGGCGGTGACGCGGACGTGCAGGGTGGCCAGCAGGTCGTCCCGCGCCGCCACCAGGTCCGCCAGCGGCCCACCCCCGTCCGCCTGCGCGCCGACCACGACGGTGGCGGGGAAGGCCAGCGTGTGGCCCTCGCGCCGGGTCGCCTCGGTCAGCGTGGGCGCCGCCAGGTTCTTACGGGTCCGCGCCGTCAGCTCGCCCACCCGCCGCCGCGTGGCCGCCTGCTCCGCGCGGCTGCGCCCGCCGGACCGCTCGGTGGAACCGATGACGGAGGCGGTGCAGGCCGAGATCGCCTCCTCGATGTCGCCACCGGTGCGCGCCAGCCACATGCTCACCATCCGGCTGTTGCCGTCGCCCGCGACCAGGAAGGTGTCCTCGGTGTTGTCGTCGTACACGATGCGCATCACGAACAGCGTCAGCGGCTCCTTCACGCCCTGCTGGAGCACACTCGAGGTGTAGACGTTCTCGCCCTTCTGGGCCTGGTACGTCTTGCGCATGCTCTCGGCGACCGCCTTGGCCAGCGCCTTGCGGTCCGGCATGCGCACCGTGAAGACCGCGAGCGGCTTGCCGGTCTTCGGATCGACCACGGTCTCGTACGCCGGCACCACCGACGAGGACGGCGCCACGTCCATGGCCGTGTGCAACTGGTCCGCCCACCGCTGGTTGACGAAGTCCGGCAGGACGTCGAGGTCGAGGTAGCGGTAGTGCGGCGGGGTCGCGTACAGCATCCCGCCGACGACCGGCTTGGCCGTCAGCAGGTTGATCGGCTCACGGGCCACGAGCGCCTGCAGCCGCTCCGGGTCCACCGCACCCGAGGTCACGGCGTTCGCCGCGGCCTCGTCCAGCGAGACCTCGGGGTTCGCGAGCAACTCCTTACGGGTGCCGCGGAGCTTGGTCACCAGCAGCGGGTCCGCGACCGGCTCGGGGCGGCGCAGCAGGGGCGGCAGGCCCTCGTCGGGCTCCTGCCCGTCCAGGCCGTCGAAGTCGTCGAACGAAGAAGTCACGATCTTGCCCTTCCTGGGCATCGCGCGCAGCAGGAAATACCCGCGGGCAGGGCGTGAGCCACTGCCTCCACTGCGCGCCGTCCACAGGGAGCGGCGAGCGCCGTCACGCTCCACCAGCGGCTCATGTCTCCGCGATGTCCCGTGCCGACCGGCGTTCCACGGTCCTAGGCGAGCTGCTGGTCAGTCGGATCCCCAGGGGACCGAACTCCCGTCGACGACGGGTGCCAGCCGCTCTTCATGCCTCAGTTCGAACCCTGCGGCATGCAGTTCCATGTAGCCAGAGCGGTGCGCAGCCGACGACAACGAACTCCGCCGGCTCCACCCAAGCCTACGCCCATCTCCACCTAGAACAGACTGACTTCAAGATGACGGCTCTCAACCAGGTAAATCCCCTGGTCAGTTCGGCACAGCCAAGCCCAACACCAGTTTTGGTCTACGCCACTTGCAGGGGTCGCCACCCGACAGAGCAGGCCCAGCGCGCTCTCGGCGAGCGTCCTGGTACACGCCACCGCCTGACTCTCACCCGGCTGCGGTCTGTTCGCGCAGGGTGCGTATCCACGTCTCGCCGAAGCCGGCGGCGCCTGTGTCGTCGCCGGGGATCCGGAAGATGTACGGGTCGGCTGCGAGCTGCTCCATGAGCGCCTCGTACAGGTTGTCGAAGGGCGGTTCGAGGCAGACCGCCAGGGACTCGGCGAACTGGCCGGGGGAGGGGCTGACGGTGATGAGGTGGTCCAGGAAGGGGAACATGCCCCATTCGTCGATCCGCTGCCGCAGCGCGGCCTGCGCCGGTGTGTCCGGCATGAGCAGCCCGTGCATCACATACAGCCCGTAGAACCAGCGCAAGCCGAGTAGCACGGTCCGCGCCCGCACGAGCTCCTCGTCACTGGCCCGCTTCACCGGACCCACCGCATCCGCGTGCCGCTCCAACAGCCCCCAGTCCACCGGCGGTTCCTCGCCGCGCTCGGCCGCCCCCAGCATCCGCGCCCAGTCCTCGACCGTCAGGCCGTACATGCCGAACGCGGCGAACGCCTCGGCCAGCGCGTCCGCCCCCACTTCTTCCACTCCCAGACCGATCGCCGCGACCACGTGCACCATGCTCCTGGAGTCCGGCCCTTCGGCCTCCACCGGCACGTCCTCGCCGGCTTCGAGTGCCGCGCGCACCAGAGCGGGGCTCGCCGCCCCGCGGCGCGGCGCCACGAGCCGGCCCGCGGTCGCATACAGCACGTCCTGCCCTTCCTCACCCCTCCCGGCCGCGCTGCGAGCGAACTCCACCAGCCGGTGCGACACCGACCTCTCCAGCACCCAGACGAGAGCCTGACGCACGGCGCCGATGGAGGGCTCCGGCACCTCAACCGCCCCCGGCCGCACGCCCATTCCGGCCTCGGCGAACCACTCCAGCACAGCGAGCCGACGGTCTCGTCCCTGCCGAAGATGCCGCGCCAGCGCCGCGGCGCTCTCCACCACCACCGGATCGACCGCGTCCACCACCGACCCCTGCCCGCGCCCGAGCCCGCGGCGCTGGTGACGCGGCAGCAACCCCGCCCGCCGCCAGCTCTCCAACTGGCTGGCCGTCACCACCACCTCCCGCGCGGCAAGTTCGCGGATCACCCGCAGATCGGCCGGACTCGGCGCTCCTCGTGCCATGCCCACCATTACAACCCCGAGAAGCGCAATTTTCTGCGGATCTGCAGCTCTGGCTCACTGGTCCCAGCACCACAGCCCGTGCTGCCGCGCCCTGCCCGAACGGACACCCGCCATGCCGAAGAAGAACCGCACCTCCTCCACCACCCCGCACCAGAATCACGTGACGCCCGACCCCGTCTCGTGGCGGCGCCTCGTCTCCATAGCGCTCCTCACCGGAGCCGTCCGCCACATCGGTGCCCTCCTGGCCGACCTCGCAGTGACCTGGTGGCAGCACGACTGACACCCGCCCGAGCACGAAAAGGAACTCAATGTCTGTGCAGCTGGCCCCAACTGACATCACCTCACCCACCCGGACACACCACACCACACCCCGCCTCCGCAACCTTCAACCCAAGGAGTCACACACCCTGAAACCGGATTCACCAAAAGTTCTGGAACGAAGGAAACAGCCAGCTAAGGACCCCGGCCCACACCGCCTCATAGCCAGCCGCCCGCGCATGCGGGCCGGTCCGGGAGCGCAGCGGACGGACCCCCAGGCTCCTTCCCAGGAGCGCAGCGACGAAGGAGCCGCCGGCTCGGAGCGTCAGCGGAGAGCCAGAGAACACCAGCCCAAACTCCGGATATAGCAAAAGTTCTGACGGAAGGAAACAAGGCTCGGAGCGCAGCGC
>NZ_BJND01000120.1 GCF_006539505.1 Streptomyces spinoverrucosus | reverse complement strand
TGCCGGACTCGCTCCTGCCGCTCCCACCTGCCGGACTCGCACCTGCAAGCCCGCACCCGCTGACTCGCACCCGCAAGCCCCCACCCGCCGGCCCCGCACCCGCAGCCCCCACCTGCCGACCCCGCGACCGCCCGGACCCCAATCCGCCAGCCATCCACAACCCCCACCACCGCACCACCACCGACAACCCTCACCACCCCACCACCAACACCCCCCACATCCCCCCTCACGAACCCCACCGACGCCAATCAGACGCCGACCCCGAAGAGGGAGAGATCCACGATGACCGAGACCACGGCCACCCGGCCCACTGGACTGACCACCGCCTTCGACATACCCCGGCCCCCGGGACTGACCTGGTACGTCCAGGCGCAGCAGCCCGTCGGCTACGAGGTGTCCCTCACCCGGGGCCTGCTCAACCCGGCCAACCCCGCCCTGGCAAAGGCCGTCGGTGCGGACGGGCGTAGCGGCGTGCGGGCGCTCGTCGTCGTGGACCGTGTGGTCGACGAGCTCTACGGCACCGCCCTGCGCGGCTACTTCACCGCCTGGCAGACCGACGTCACCTGGCTGGTGATGCCCGGCGACGAGGAGACCAAGACCCTCGACCAGGTCGTCGAGGTCACCCGCGCCATGACCCGGATGGGCATCCTGCGGCGCACCGAGCGCGTAGTCGTGGTCGGCGGCGGCGTCCTTATGGACGTCGTCGGCATGGCGGCCAGCCTGTACCGCCGCGGCGCCCCCTACGTACGCGTCCCCACCACCCTGGTCGGCCAGGTCGACGCCGGCGTCGGCGTGAAGACCGGCGTGAACCACGGCACCCACAAGAACCGCCTCGGCACCTACTTCGCACCCGAAGCCGCCCTGATCGACCCGGAGTTCCTGCGCACCGTCCCGCAGCGGCACATCGCCAACGGCCTCGCCGAGATCATCAAGATGGCGCTGATCAAGGACGCCAGCCTGTTCAAGCTGCTGGAGGAGACCGTCGCCCACATCTCCAGCGACTCCCTCGCCGACTGCGGCGCCGCCATGAGCGAGGTCGTCTCGCGGGCCATCGCCGGCATGCTCGACGAGCTGGAACCCAACCTGTGGGAGGGCGTGCTGGAGCGGTCCGTCGACTACGGCCACACCTTCAGCCCCTCGCTGGAACTGCGCGCCGACCCGCCCCTGCTGCACGGCGAGGCGGTCGCCGTCGACATGGCGGTGTGCGTCGCCCTCGCGGCGGGCCGCCAGTACCTCACCACCGAGGACGCCCACCGCGCGCTCGCCCTGATCGCCGCCGCCGGACTGCCGCTGACGCACCCGGTGTTCACCGCGGAACTGCTCCAGCTGGGCCTGGCCGACGCCGTCAAGCACCGCGACGGACAGCAGCGCCTGCCGCTCACCGACGGCATCGGCTCCTGCGTCTTCGTCAACGACGTCACGGCCGCCGAACTCTCCCGCGCCCTGGAGTTCGTGCACGCCTATGTGGGCGCAGCGGACGGCGTGGACGGGTCGGACCGGTGAGCGCCCAGGGCCCGATCGCCGTCCTCGACGTGGGCGGGACCCATGTGCGCCGGGCGTCCTGGTCACCCGGCGAAGGGCTGACCGGCCTCGTGGGCGAGCCCTCGCCCAGCCGGCTGCGGCATCCCGAGGCGACCGTCGAGGAGCTCAAGGACCGTCTGCTCAGCACCATCTGCGACGCCGTGCCCGGCACGACGGCCGTCGCCGGGATTTCCTTCGGCGCGGCGCTCGACCAGCGCACCGGCATGGTCTACGGCTCGGCGCCGCTGTTCGGCGACGAGACGACCCCGCTGGACCTGCCGGGCGCGCTGCGGGCGCGGCGGCCCGACGTGGAGTGGCACGTCGTCAACGACGTGACCGCCGCGCTGCTGCACTACGTCTCCGCGCCCGAGCGCCGGGGGCACCGCAAGGTGCTGCTGCTGACGGTCAGTTCGGGCATCGCCTGCCGGACGGTCGACCTGCGCACCGGCACCATCGCCACGGACGCCTGCGGGCTCCAGGGCGAGGTCGGCCATCTGCCAGCGGTGGCGGAACTCGCCGGCACGCCCGTCGAACTGGCATGCGACTGCGGCCGGATGGGCCATGTGTCGTCGTACGCCTCGGGCCCGGGCCTGCGACGGATGGCGGACGTACTGCGCGAGCGGTCCGCCACCCGCTGGCAGGGCTCGGCCCTGGGCCGGGCCATGGCCGACGGTACGTCGTTCGAGTCGGCCCTGACCGGCGCGCTCGACGCGGGCGACGCCCTGGCGGCCGAGCTGCTCGACGCGGCGACGGCCCCGGTGGCCCACGTTCTGCGCACCGCCCTGTGCCTGGACCCGGAGCTGGACGAACTCGCCCTGACCGGCGGCGTGGCGACGGGCCTCGGCCACCACTACGCCGCCTCCCTCCACCGCCATCTGCGCCACGAGGGCCTGTACCTCACCGGCGACCGCGAGCCGGAGTGGCTGACCGACCGCATCAGGGTGTGCGCCCCCGGGGAGGCGAACGGGCTGATCGGCGCGGGGATCGCGGCACTGGGGCAGGACCTCACGTCGGTGAGCGCCGCACCCCCACCCCGCCGCCACCACGCCATCCTCCGCACCCCCACCGGCCTCCACCTCTCCCCCCGCCCCACCCCCGACCCCGCCCCCGGCGAACTCCTCCTCGCCCCCTCCGTGGCCGGTGTCTGCGGCACCGACCTCCAGATGCTCCGCGGTCTGCGGGACGACGCCGCCCCCGTGATCGGCCACGAAGGCGTGGCCCGGATCGTGGCCGTCGGAGGGGGCGTCGAGGACCCCCGGCTGACCCCGGGCGCCCATGTCGTCGTCAACCCCACCCACCCCACCGACCCGGCGTTCCTGCTCGGCCACAACGTGGACGGCCTCCTCCAGGAGCGCGTCCTGATCCCGGCCACGGCGGTGCGCGCCGGTCTGGTGCTGCCGCTGCCCGAGGTGCCGCCGGGCGTGCTCGGCGCGCTCGTCGAACCGCTCGCCGTCGTCCGGTACGCCGCCCTCGCCCTGCGCGAGCACCGGCCGCGCACGCTGCTGGTGTTCGGTGACGGCACCGTGGGCCACCTGGCCGTGCGGACCGCCGCGCACTGGTACGGCCCGGTACGGACCGTGCATGTGCATCACACCCAGGGCGGCCTGGACTGGAGCGCCAAGGCCCCTGTTGCCGCCGACGTACGGCTGCGCCACGCGGACCTGACGGCGGACCGGCTCCGGCAGGCACTCGGCGACGGCCCGGTCGCGGTGCTGGTCGCCACCCCGGCCCCGGCCACCCTGCCCTGCCTGGAACTGGCGCTCGACGCCACCGACGGCCTGGACACCGCCGTCGACCTGGTGGGCGGGCTGCCCCGGGGCGCGACCACCTCGCGGCTGCCCGGCGTCGACCTGGCCGCCGTCCGCGCCGCGAACCGCGCGGGCCTGCCGCAGCCGCCGCAGGTCGCCCGGCTCGGCACGGCGAGCGGCCAGAAAGTGACGGTGCTGGGCCACCGGGGAGTGGCAGGCGAGCATCTCCTCTACGCAGCAGCGGAGTTGTGCCGGGCACCCGAGCGCTACCGCGACCTGGTGACACACGTCGTGGACCTGCCGTCGGCGGTCCCGATCCTGGCCCGCCTCGCCGACACCCACGACCGGATCATCTCGGGCCGCCGCCTGGTCAAGCTGGCCGTACGAATGGGCGGCCTGTCATGACCGCATACGGCACACCGCTGACGGCGCACGCCGACTGGCGCCTGCCCGCACGCGGCGCAGCCTTCCGCCACCGGATGCCGGGCATGCAGGCCGACCGGATCGTCTCGGGCCGCCGCCTGGTCAAGCCGGCCGTACGGATGGGCGGCCCGTCATGACCGCGTACGGCACCCCCCTGACCGCACTCGCCGACTGGCGCCTGCCCGCACGCGGCGCGGCAGCGGTCGACATCGCCTTCCGTCACCGGGTGCCCGGCATGCAGTTCGACCTCGGGGGCCCCGGCCGGGGTCCTTGGCTGGACGCGCCCGGGCACCTGGCCCGGCTGGCCCGTGCCGTCGGCGTGACCCCGTTGGCCGTCACGGCCAACGTCCTCAACGACATCGGGCTCACCGCCCCCGAGGGCACCCTCGTGGCGGCCAGGGTGCGGGAGGTCCTCGTACGGCTGCTGGACGCGGCCGCGGAGTTGGGGGCGCCGCTCGTCTTCGTGCCCAGCTTCCGGCGCAGCGCGATCGACAGTGGGGCCGCGCTGCACCGCACCGCCGAGGTGTTGCGGGCCGCCGCCGGGCAGGCCGAGGCGCGGGGCCTGCGGCTCGCGAGCGAGAACGTGCTCAAGCCGGAGGCGGCCTTGTGGCTGGTCCGGCAGGTCGGCTCGCCCGCCTTCCAGTTGCTGCTCGACACGTACAACCCGCGGGCGGCGGGCCTGGACCCGGCGGCCCTCGCGGCCGCGACGGCGCCGCACCTCGCCGACCAGATCCACGTCAAGGACGGCCCGGCCGGACCGGACCGCACACCGCTGCTCGGCGACGGCGACGGTGCGGTCGCCGACACCCTCGACACGGTCGCCCGCCGGTGCCGCCCGGTCCGCGCGCTGGTGCTGGAGAACGACCACCGGGGCGGCGACACCGCCCGCCTCACCGCGGACCTCGACCGGGTACGGGCGCTCGCCGAGCGCCTGGCCCACCGACACACGGAGACGGCACAGACATGGGGCTCGTAGTGACCGCACGGGCGCTGCTGTTCGACATGGACGGCACGCTCATCGACTCGACGGCGGCGGTGGAGCGCACCTGGCGCCGGTTCGCCGCCCGCCACGGCCTCGACGCGGCCGCCATCCTGGCCGGCGCCCACGGACAGCGCACCGCCGAGACGGTGGCCGCGCACGCCCCGCCGGGCACGGACGTGGCCGCCGAGACCGCCTGGCTGGTCGCCCAGGACGTCGCCGACACTGAGGGCACCGTCGCCCTGCCCGGCGCCGCCGACCTGCTGGCCGGGCTGCCCCGCGACCGCTGGGCCCTGGTCACCTCGGCGGGCCGGGAACTCGCCGAACGCCGGATGGCGGCCGCCGGGCTCCCGCTCCCGGACGTCGTCGTCACCGCCGACGACGTCCGACGCGGCAAGCCCGACCCGGAGGGCTACCGCACCGCCGCCCGCCGCCTCGGCGTCGACCCCAGGGCGTCGATCGTCTTCGAGGACGCCGAACTCGGCCTGATCGCCGGCCGGGCGGCGGGCGGCTACACCGTCGTGGTCGGCCCGCACGGCGGCAGCGCCGCCCAGGACCGCCCCCGCATCACCGACTACCGCGGCCTCACCTGCACCGACACCGGCGACGCCCTGCGCCTGACGCTCCCCGCCCTGACGGGCGCGGCCGTCTGAACCCACCCACGAGACGGCCGTCCGACCACCCACCACCCACGTGGACGGCCGTCCGTACCACCCGCGACGACGGCCGTCTGACCCAGCCACGACGACCGCCGTCCGTACCACCCACGACGACGGCCGTCTGACCCAGCCACGACGACCGCCGTCCGAACCACCACGACGACGGCCGTCTGACCCAGCCACGACGACCGCCGCCCGCACCACCCACCACCCCAGACGACAGGAGTACGTCCACCATGCCCACCCCCCAGATCTCCGGCACCGTCGCCCCGGGCTTCGAGTCCGTGCGCGACGAGTTCGCCCGCAATTTCACCGACCGCGACGAACAGGGCGCCGCCCTCGCCGTCACCCTGAACGGGGAACGCGTCGTCGACCTCTGGGGCGGCCCCGCCGACCCCACCACCGGCCGCGCCTGGGACGGCGACACCCTCCAGCTGATCTTCTCCGGCAGCAAGGGCGTCCTCGCCACCGCACTGCTCCTCCTCGTCGACCGGGGAGCCGTCGAGCTGGACAAGCCGGTCGCCCACTACTGGCCGGAGTTCGCGGCCAAGGGCAAGGACGGCATCACCGTGCGCCAGGTGGTCACCTTCACCGCCCGGATGCCCGCCGTCGCCGCCCCGCTCTCCCAGGACGACCTCGGTGACCCGGAGGCGATGGCCAAGCTGCTCGCCGACCAGGAGCCGGAGAGCGACTCACGCGCCGAGGGCATCCTGTACGGGCCGTGGGCCACCGGCTGGATCATCGCCGAGGTGATCCGGCGCGTCGACGGGCGCCGCCTGGACCGGTTCTTCGCCGAGGAGATCGCCGGCCCGCTCGACGTCGACGTGTCCTTCGGGATCACCCCGGAGCAGGAGCACCGGGTGGCTCGCACCGAGTACGGCACGGGCTTCCGCGAGCAGTTCGGCGGCTACTTCACCAGCGACGACCCGCTCACCCAGCGGATCTGGCAGAACCCGGTCCCGTTCCCCGAGGATGAGGAGATCTGGAACGGCCCCGCCCGCCGCTTCACCCTCATCCCCGCCGCCAACGTCTACGGCTCCGCCCGCGGCTTCGCCAAGCTGTACGGCATCCTCGCCGCCGACGCCGCCCGCCCGGCGGAGCAGGAGCACACCCTGCTCTCCCGCCGCCTGCTCGACGAGGCCCGCGCGCCCTACGTCAGCAAGGTCGACCAGCTCATCGACGTACCCATGGTGTACGGGGGCGGCGGCTACCGCCTGCGCACCAAGGCGCGCCCCACCGTCGACGGCGACTCCTTCGGCCACGACGGCGCGGGCGGCTCCGCCAACCAGGCCTGGCCGCGCGCGGCGGCCGGAGTGTCGTACGTGATGAACCGTCTGATCGCCCTCGGCCCCGACGACAAGCGCGCATCCTCCCTGGTGAAGGCCGTCTCCGCGGCGATGACGGAACTCGGCATCGGCGGTGGTGCGCGATGAGCGACGACGGCATACGGCTGCTCGGCCCCGACGGCAAACGGGTTGCGCACCCGACGTACTCCGGTGACGCCGATCCCGGTGAACTGCGCGCGCTGTACCGGGACATGGCGCTCGCCCGCCGCCTCGACACCGAGGGTGTCACCCTGCAACGCCAGGGCGAACTGGCGCTGTGGCCCTCCCTGCTGGGCCAGGAGGCCGCCCAGGTCGGCTCGGTGCGCGCGCTGCGCGAGGGCGACCGGGTCTTCCCCAGCTACCGCGAACACGCCGTGGCCCTCGCCCGCGGCGTCGATCCGCTGGCCCTGTTCCGCCTGTTCCGGGGCGTCGACCACGGCGCCTGGGACCCGGACGCGCACGACGTGCACCTCTACACGCTCGTCATCGGCTCCCAGACCCTGCACGCCACCGGCTACGCCCACGGCCTGACCAAGGACGGCTCGGACGCGGCGGTCATCGCCTACTTCGGCGACGGCGCCACCAGCCAGGGCGATGTGGCGGAGGCGTTCAACTTCGCCGCCGTGTACGACGCCCCGATCGTCTTCTTCTGCCAGAACAACCAGTTCGCCATCTCCGAGCCCAACGAACGCCAGACCCGCGTCCCCCTCCACCAGCGCGCCCAGGGCTTCGGTTTCCCCGGCGTCCGCGTCGACGGCAACGACGTCCTCGCCGTCCGGGCCGTGACCCGGGCCGCCCTGGAGCACGTACGGTCCGGCGCGGGCCCGTTCCTGATCGAGGCCTACACCTACCGCATGGGCGCCCACACCACCTCCGACGACCCCACCCGCTACCGGGACGCCGCCGAGGTGGAGCGCTGGCGCGCCAAGGACCCCCTGCTGCGCCTCGACCGGCTGCTGCGCGCCGAACACGCGGCCGACGACGCCTTCTTCGCCGAGGTGGAGGCCGAGGGCGAGGCCCTGGCCGCCCGGATCCGCGAGGGCGTACGCGGCATGCCGGCGCCCCGCGCGGAGGAGCTGTTCGACCACGTGTACGCCGAGGAGAACTCCCTGGTCGAGCGGGAACGCGCCGAGTTCGCCGCGTACCAGGCGGCCTTCGAGGAGGTGTGAGCGGCGATGACAGCGACACGTATGACCCTGGTGGCCGCCCTCAACGCCTCCCTGCGCACGGCCCTGGCCGACGACCCCAAGACGCTGGTGATGGGCGAGGACGTCGGCCGCCTCGGCGGAGTCTTCCGCGTGACGGACGGCCTGCAGAAGGATTTCGGCGAGGGCCGCGTCATCGACACCCCGCTCGCCGAGTCCGGCATCGTCGGCACGGCGATCGGCCTGGCCCTGCGCGGCTACCGGCCGGTGGTGGAGATCCAGTTCGACGGTTTCGTCTTCCCGGCCTACGACCAGATCGTCACGCAGCTCGCCAAGATGCACGCCCGCTCCCGGGGCCTCGTCCGCCTCCCGGTGGTCGTCCGCATCCCGTACGGCGGCGGCATCGGCGCCGTCGAACACCACTCGGAATCCCCCGAGGCCCTCTTCGCCCATGTGGCCGGCCTGCGCGTGATGTCGCCGTCGACGCCCTCGGACGCCTACTGGATGCTCCAGCAGGCCATCCGCAGCGACGACCCGGTGATCTTCTTCGAGCCCAAGCGGCGCTACTACGACAAGGGCGAGGTCGACACCACGCAACCGGCCGCTCCCGCGCACACCGCGCGGGTCGTACGGCCGGGCGCCGACCTGACGCTGGCGGCGTACGGCCCGACGGTCGCGACCTGCCTGCAGGCGGCCGAGGTGGCCGCCGCGGAGGACGGCCGGGCCCTGGAGGTCGTCGACCTGCGCTCGATCTCGCCGATCGACTTCGCCGCCGTCGAGGAGTCGGTGCGCCGGACCGGACGGCTGGTCGTCGTGCACGAGGCGCCCGTCTTCTTCGGCGCGGGCGCGGAGATCGCCGCCCATGTCACCGAGCGCTGCTTCTACCGACTGGAGGCGCCGGTGTTGCGGGTCGGCGGCTACCACAGCCCCTATCCGCCCTCCCGGCTGGAGGACGAGTACCTGCCCGGCCTCGACCGCGTGCTCGACGCCGTCGAGCGCGCACTCGCGCACTGAGGAGCTCTGCTGACGATGACGGACACCGCTGAGCGTTACCGGGAGTTCCGGCTGCCCGACGTGGGCGAGGGACTCCAGGACGCCGAGATCATCCGCTGGCTGGTCGCGCCCGGGGACACCGTGACGGACGGTCAGCCGGTCTGCGAGGTGGAGACGGCGAAGGCGGCCGTGGAACTGCCGGTGCCCTTCGCGGGGCGGGTGCGGGAGCTGCTGTTTCCGGAGGGGGCGACGGTCGATGTGGGGGCGGTCATCATCAGGGTGGATACGGGGGAGGAGCGGGAAGTGCCGGTCGCCGGCAGCGGTCGTACCCCCGTCCTGGTCGGATACGGCGCCGCCCCCGCCCCCGCCACCCGGCGCTCCCGCCGTCGCCCCACCGCCCCGCCCCGGCCGACCGCGCCCGCCGCGAAGCCGCCGGTGCGCAAGCTGGCCAAGGACCTCGGCGTCGACCTGACGGCGATCGTGCCCACCGGCCCGCGCGGCGACGTCACCCGAGAGGACGTCCACGCGGCGGCCCGCACCAGCGAGCCTGTACCGGCGCAGGAACCGCACACCCCACCATCCCCGGACGAGACGCGCATCCCCGTCACCGGCGTCCGCAAGGCGACCGCCCGGGCCATGGTGGCGAGTGCCTTCACCGCGCCGCACGTCACGGAGTTCGTCATCGTCGACGTGACCCGCACCATGAAGCTGATCCGCCGGCTGAAGGAGCACCCGGACATGACCGGCGTGCGGGTCGGCCCCCTGCTGCTCGCGGCCCGGGCGTTCCTGCTGGCGGTGCGGCGCAACCCGGAGATCAACGCCTCCTGGGACGAGGAACGCCAGGAGATCGTCCGCAAGCACCGGGTGAACCTCGGTATCGCCGCCGCGACCCCGCGCGGACTGCTGGTCCCCACGATCGCGGACGCCGACCGCAGGACGCTGCCCGAACTGGCCGCCGCCCTGGACGACCTGGTGGTGACGGCCAAGGAGGGCCGGACCCCGCCCGCCGCACTGCGCGGCGGCACCGTGACGCTCACCAACATCGGCGTCTTCGGCATCGACACCGGCACGCCGATCCTCAACCCCGGCGAGTCGGCCATCCTCGCCCTCGGCACCATCGCCCCGCGTCCCTGGGTGCACCGCGGCAAGGTCGTCCCGCGTCAGGTCACCACCCTCGCCCTGTCCTTCGACCACCGCCTGGTGGACGGCGAGCTGGGCTCGCGCGTCCTCGCGGACACGGCGGCTGTGCTGCACGACCCGGACCTGCTGTTCACCCGCGCCTGACGCCAACGACTGGAAGAGGACGATCGATGCTCGACGCACCGCGTCTCCCGGCGCCGCCCTCCGCCCCGGCCGAGACCCCCACCCCCGCCCGCCTGGGCCTGACCACCGCCGTGGTCGCCCTCGGCGGCCTGCTCTTCGGCTTCGACACCGGCGTGATCTCCGGCGCCCTGCTCTTCATCCGCACGGACTTCGCCCTGAACTCCTTCGAGGAGGGCGCCGTCATCTCCGCGTTGCTGCTCGGCGCGGCGGTCGGCGCGCTCGGCAGCGGCCGCCCCGCCGACCGCTTCGGCCGCAAGAAGGTCCTCGTGGCGATCGCGCTGACCTTCACGCTGGGCCTGCTCGCCGCCGTCCTGGCCCGGAACTTCGCGATGCTGGTCGCCGCCCGCGCGGTGCTCGGCCTCGCCGTGGGCGGCGCGTCCACCGTCGTACCGCTGTACCTCACGGAGATCGCCCCGCCACGCCTCCGGGGCCGCCTGGTGACGGCCAACCAGATCCTGCTCACGGTGGGGATCCTGGTGTCGTACCTGATCAATCTCGCCTACGCCGGCAGCGCCGACTGGCGTGCCATGTTCGCCGTCGGGCTGGTGCCGTCGGTGGCCATGCTGGTGGGCACGCTGCTGATCCCGGAGAGCCCGGAGTGGCGGCGGGGCGGCGCCGTCACGCGTGACAGGTCTGCGCACGTCGCCCTGTCCTCGCCCCTCGTACGCCCCGCGCTGGTCATCGGAGTGACACTGGCGGCGGTTCAACAGTTCGGCGGCATCAACAGCATCATCTACTACGCCCCCAGCATCATGGCCCGCGCCGGACTGCCCGCCACGAACTCGATCACGTACTCGGTCGCCATCGGTGCGGTGAACGTCGTCATGACGATCGCGGCGATCCCGCTGATCGACCGGGTCGGCCGCCGCCCGCTGCTGCTGTTCTCCCTCACCGGCATGGCGCTGTCGCTCGCCGCCCTCGGCGTCGCGCTCAGCCTGCCCACGTCCTCGGCGACCAACATCACCGCACTGATCTGCATGGTCACGTACGTGGCGAGCTTCGCGATCGGCCTGGGCCCGGTGTTCTGGATCCTCGCCGCGGAACTCTTCCCACCCGAGGCCCGGGCCCGCGGCTCCGCCGTATGCGCACTGGTCAACTGGGCCGCCAACTTCATCGTGGGCCAGCTGTTCCTCCCGGCCGCGGACCTGGTGGGCGAGAGCTGGGTGTTCTGGTCCTTCGCAACGGTCTCGGCGACCGCGGTGGCCTTCGTCCTCCGCACGGTCCCAGAAACCAAGAACCGCTCCCTGACCGACGTACAGAGGGGACTGGCCACTAGGTCGCACCCGCGCACCCGGCCCGCGACCCCGTGACGTCCGCCCGCCCCTAACCCACAAACCCCGGCCACTCGCCGCTGCTCCCCGCCCCTCCCCCCGCCCGACAACCGGCGGTGCCGTGCGGGGTTGGTGTCCGGTGGTGCTGCGCGGCGCCGGTGTCCGGCCG
>NZ_BJND01000119.1 GCF_006539505.1 Streptomyces spinoverrucosus | reverse complement strand
GCTCAGTGATCGGCATCGGCGACGTGGGGCTCTTCCTCGGTCTGGACGCCGACAAGAGCACGCATCACAGCGACCGACGTCCGCGATGCCGCAGTGGTCGCACACGCTTCCCCCCTCATGCCCCACACCCTGAGCTCGCTGGAACTCACCGACGAGATCACCGCCGAGCTGACCGTCCTCGTCGGCAACCGGATACGCAGCCTGCTCATCCAGTTCCACCCCTCCCTGGAAACGCGTCCTCGGCCCCGCCTCGACCATCAGGCCGTCACCTGGCTCCTCGAACGCCGCACAGGATGAAAGAGACCTGGCTTGCAACCGAATGCCGGAATATCCGATAACTTCCAGTCCTGATCCGACATCCCAAAATCGCCGATCACTGGCGGACGTTCATCTCTTCGTCTGCGGGTACGAGGAGGAAGCCCCAAGTTCCCGAATGCCTGCCCGGATGCTCCTGTCGGGGCAAGGTCAGGGGGCCTAGCGTCGGCCTCTGAGCTCCACAACCAGGCGGAGAGGGAATGCGGAAGCACAGCCGGACGATCCTGATACATCTTGCGCGCCGTTCAATGTTGGAGGCCACTGCGGACTGCTTCGATGAGAGGCGTTGTCGCACCCTTTCTGAAAGCGAGCGGCGCAAGGCACAAGAGCTCCATTGCCCCGAGGTCTTCCATATGACCGAGGTTTTTCAGGAGCGGGGCTGGAAGTGCTACTGGGTGACTTTCGACGACATTGACGTGGCAAGCCTGCACCATTCACGTGTGTACGACGTGTCCGAACAGAAGTTTCTCAGACTCAACACGATCGAGCTGAATGCAAGGGTGGATGTCGTACTTGCCCGCGTGATGGGCTCGGTGGAAGGCAAGATCGGCAATGTCCGCGAGTACTTCGAGCGGCTCCAGGAAGAGTTTCATGGAGTGACTCTCAACGATCCGGCCTCCGTGTTGTACGGGCTACGCAAGGACTACCTGTTCGAGTACGCCAAGGCCGGATTCGCTACGATTCCGACCGAGTACTTCGACCGGACCGTCTCCTTCGCTGAGCTGGAGCGTGTCCACCGGGGTCAGCTCGACAGGTACGTGATCAAGCCTGTGACGGGTGAACTCGGCAACTCCTTCGCTTCGCTGGCGAGCATCGACGAAGGAGTGCTGCGCCACAAGGAGCCTCTGGTCGGCGGCTGGCTCGTTCAGCCCTTCATGCCCAGCATCTGGGAAGGTGAGTATCAGCTCTTCTTCATAGGCAACACGCTCGTCCAGGGGATACGCAAAGTCCATCGCAAGGTGCCCGGCATCGCGGTTCCCCAGCCCACCGACCGTAGCTTCGAGAAGCACCAACCCACGCCAGCCGAGGAAGCGTTCGCGCGGAGGGCGAAGGCCTTCTGGACGGGCGACCTGGGCCGACCGATCGACATCTGCCGGGTGGACTTCATCAAGGACACGGACGGCAGCCCGCTGCTGCTGGAGTTCGAGGCCGTAAACCCCGGGTTCCTCTTCAACCCGGCATCAGAGGCCCGGCGGGTCGCTTCTCTCCTTGAGGAACACGCCGTGTCCCGGATCCACCATGCCTGACCGGTCCGGCTTCGAGACTACGGTCAGCCACACGGGATTCACCAGCTTCTCCTGCCGGTTCTCCGGTTTCGACGAGGCCACGGCTACCCTCCACGTCGAGCTGATCGAACAGGGGCGGTACGGCTACCCGCACTGGTTCGAGTTCGAATTCGACCTTGATTGCCTGCCGATGTCGCCCCCAGACGTGATCACAGTCTCCCTGGGAAACGCAGGGGCCTCGCAGTACCGAAACGGCTGGCCTGGGTACCGCCCCTATGTGGAGCGGGCGAAGGGGTGGATACGCCTGGACGAGGGCGGCACATACCAGGACGGGGTCTTCCAGTTCAGAGTGCCCCTGGTCGGCCGGCGACTTCGCGTCGCCTGGTACGAGCCCTACGATCTCAACCGGATGCACCGGGCGGTCCTTGGCAACGCCCATGAGGACACGGTGCGGGTAACGATGGAGGATGACGGCTTCGTGTGCGTGGAGGCCGGTGACCCCGCCCTGCCCGCCGTTGTCCTCATCGCCCGGCAGCACCCGGGCGAGGTGATCTCCAGCTTCTTCGCCGAGGGGCTCCTGGACACGCTGCTGGCCCGTGAAGGAGTGGGCTCTGAGTTCTTCGCGCAGCACAGCCTGGTCGTCATCCCGATAATGAACACCGGCGGCGTGCGCCGGCAACTGCACCGCATGGACGAGGCCGGCATCGACTACAACCGTACCTGGGGCGAGCGGTCGGCACCGACACCAGTGACGCGGGTCCGGAAGTTGCTGGAAGACGGCCGCAGCATCCGCCTCTTCGCTGACATCCATGGCGACGAGGTCTCGCAGGTCAGTTACATCTCGTACCAGTTCGGCCGCGGCACCGGGGACCGTGACCGTGAGCCGTTGACAGGTTTCCTGTCACAGCTGACAGACAACTGTGGCCACCCTGTCCATGTCTGGGAAACACCCTCGTTCGCCAGGCGGTTCGCACGGGCACTTGTCCGCCAACGCCGTCTGCTGATCCGCCCCGGTCTCATGGCTGACCGGTACGTGGCCCGGACCCTGCCCTGTCTGTCTCTCACCTACGAGCTGAGCGCCGCCGAGGTGACACCGGATGAGGCCATTAGACAGGGCAGGAGGTTCGCGACGGCCCTGGCCGAGATGGCGCTCCACCGAGTGGGCTAGGAGCGATGCCGCAGCAAGCAAGGCCGAATAGTCGCATGGCCACGGACAAGAGCAGTACGGCCTGGGCGTGGTGACAATAGTCATGCCCAGGGCGGCTTGGAGCATGACGTCGGTTGCGGTGCTGCCCAGGCCTCTCCTGGTAGGCGGATGATGTTGAAGACTCCAGACGCCTTCCACTGCGGTCGTTGAGCTGATCGCGCGCGGTGCGCCCAGCGCTCCCGTGACACGGCGCCGTTCAGCGGGAGGCGGCGGCCAGGATGACATCCACCAGCCTGTCGGCCGCGTCCGGCCGGCCGTGTGCCCGAGCCCGCTCCGCGATGCCGCGCCGCAGGTCGGCGTCGGTCAGGAGCGGGCCGACAGCATCGCGCAGATGGTGCGAGGTGACCTTGTCGAGCAGGGCCACCGCGGCACCGGCCTGCTGAAGATGGCCGGCGTTGTGGGCCTGTTCGTCGCCCGCCGATGTGGCGAGCGGGATGAGCACCGCCGCCTTTCCCAGAGCGGTCAGCTCGGCCAGGGTGCCCGCTCCGCTGCGGGAGATCACCACGTCCGCCAGCGCGAGGACGTCGGGCAGCTCGGGTCCGAGGAACCCGGTGACGTAGTAGCGGTTCGCCAGGTCGGGCGGAAGGCAGGCGGCGTGTTGGCGCATGCGATCGGCATGGGCCGGGCCGCACTGGTGCACCACGTTCGCACGGCCCAACAGCCACGGCAGTGTATCCCCGATGAGCCCGTTGATCTGCTGGGAACCCTGCGCGCCGCCGGTGACGTAGACCGTGGGCAGTCGTCGGTCGAAAGCGTGCACGCCCAGCGCCTCGATCCCCTTGTCCGCGTGTCCGGCCAGCACCTCGGGCCGCACGGGGTTGCCAGTGACCACCGCGACATCGCGCACCGCTGCCGGCAGCAGAGCGAGCGTCGACTCGGAAGAAACCGCGATGCGCGTAGCCGTGGCGGCGAGCCTTCGGTTGGCCAGGCCCAGCCGGACGGTTTGCTCATGCAGGACAAGAGGACGGCGGCACAAGCGCGCCGCTATGCCTGCCGGCACGGCGACGTATCCGCCCGTGGCCAGTACGACGTCCGGTCGGAAGTCGGCGATGGCCTTACGGGCCTGCACTACACCGAGGGGCACACGGGCCATGTCCCGCACGTTCGCTCGTGACAGCATCCTGACAAGGTTGCGTGAGCGGCGAATCTTGCCTGTGGCCACTGAGGTGAAGGCGATGCCTTCCGCGGGGGCGACACGGGCTTCCAGGCCGTCCGCTGTTCCGATCCACAGTACCTCCAGCGTCCCTCCAGAGGCAGCCAGCCTGGCTTGGAGGGTACGGACGGCAGTCAGGGCGGGGTAAGTGTGACCGCCGGTGCCGCCGCCGGTGACGACCAGGCGAAATTCCTGCGGGATATGAGAGTTGGCACTGTTCACAGAAGGCTTCCCATCCGATATTGGCACGCCGCGCTCTTGCCGTTCTTGACGTGTCGTCAGCTGCTGGCCTTGCCAGGTCCACAGCTGGCTGTTGGCGGTGGAATCGGCATCTGGGCGGCGGCGGTGGCTCAGCCCCGTTTCCGCGGGATGCCGGGCCGGGGCGGACGATCTCGCACGCCGCCCGGCCACGTCCATGCCACGGCCGTGTCCACAAAGACTTACCGGTATTCACGACTTTGCGGAGAAAGGGCGGAGTACATCATCTGGCAGCTCTGTACTACCTCGTGGAAGGCCGCGTCTATACGGTGCAGTTGGTCAATGATGCCAATTACCACACTTTTTACACCGTCCGACAACAATGCCATGTCGGCCGGATCCAGTGAGGTCCACAGCCTGAGGCACGCTCGGTAGCGCGGCTGCAGGACGTCGGCGTAGTAACTCATGACGTCACGGCCGACAGCACGCGCGATGTGAGGCGAGAACTGACGAGCCTCCTCGTCGGAGCGCAGGCGCTGCGCCCATGTCCAGGCGAAGTGAAGGGAACCCTTGGCGCTCGTCAGATCCCCAGACGTACGGCCCAGGAGTGTTGTGGGCTCCCCATAGATCAAGTCCAGCAGCAGAAATTTGACCCGCCATGCTTCCTCACGGACCATCGTGGACTGGGGACTGGCAAACAGACCACTTGTGTCTGCGGATCCCCTGTGGCAAGAATTCAGCACGAGACGCTCAAGTTCGAGTGCCTCCTTACTGAATTCACTTACCATCTCCTGAAAGCACATGAGGCTGTCCCGGAACAACGTCTGGAGTTCGTTGCTGGGCGTCGTCATCTCCCCACCCTTCTACGGCCGGAGTATCGTCCAGCCCGTTTCGGCGACTGGTCTTGAATCTCTACACCCCAGCGCCAGCCGATACTGCGCCTCAGACTCTAGCGGCCCGCTTATCTCGTGATCCTGCCTTTGAGGGCAGATGAAAGGGGAACCAACGGAGCCTTTCCAGCCCTCAGCCTCGCCCTTGCGAGGCTCCTCCGAAGCGTCTCTTCACGTGTACGGCTGTCTAGTTGCGGTTGCGGCTTGAGGGCATCCGCACGTGCACTCGACGGGAGCCGGGAGGCTTCCCTTGCAGCCCTTCGAAATGCGACCCCGCCTGCAGGAGTGTTTACCGACGTCACTCGTCCGTATAAGGGCCAGGTATGCAGCGTCACTCCGGGTGATCATGATGCGTGCTCTATCCATGCCCCGTCCGATGCAGACCTACCCGAATTTGAACGGCAAGCTTTCGTGAAAGAAATCCTTATCGCCGGGGTGCTTGGCCTTTGCCTTTCGCTTTCCGGAACGCCCCTGATCATTCGCATACTCACCCGTAAGGGGTATGGGCAGGAAATCCGCGACAATGGCCCCCCAGGGCATCAGAGTAAGCGCGGGACTCCCACCATGGGAGGCATCGTCTTCATTCTCGCGACGTTGGTCTCCTACGCACTCACCAAGGTGATCACCTCAGACACACCGACGGTGTCAGCGCTGCTGGTGCTTTTCCTGATGACGGGCCTGGGCCTGGTCGGGTTCCTCGACGACTACATCAAGATCTTCAAGCGCCGGAGCCTGGGGCTGCGCGCCCGGTCCAAGTTGATCGGTCAGCTTCTCATCGGCATCGCATTCGCCGTGCTTTCCCTGGAGTTCGCGGACAGCCGCGGGGCTACTCCCGCTTCGCCGTATCTGTCCTTCACTCATGACTTCGGCTGGTACCTCGGGCCAGTCATCTTCGCTGTCTGGGCAGTGCTGATGATCAGCGCGACGTCGAACGGCGTGAATCTCACGGACGGCCTCGACGGCCTGGCTACCGGGGCTGCGGTGATGGCCTTCGCCGCATACACCGTCATTGGGATATGGCAGTACGGCCAGTCGTGCGCCAACACGCTGACCATGGGGCCGGGCTGCTACGAGGTACGAGACCCGCTGGACCTTGCCATCGTGGCGTCGGCGCTTATGGGAGCGTGCTTCGGCTTCCTGTGGTGGAACACCTCACCTGCGAAGATCTTCATGGGGGACACCGGCTCACTTGCGCTCGGCGGTGCTCTTGCAGGACTTGCAATCTGCTCTCGGACGCAGCTCCTTCTCCCGGTCATCGGCGGTCTGTTCGTCCTGATCGCTGCCTCAGTGATCCTCCAGGTCGGCTGCTTCCGGCTCACGGGTGGAAGGCGCATCTTCCGGATGGCGCCGCTGCAGCACCACTTCGAGCTCAAGGGATGGGGCGAGGTCCTTGTCGTCGTCCGTTTCTGGATCATCCAGGGCGTGTGTACCGTCATGGGCCTCGGTGTCTTCTACGCCGCCTGGTGGGCGGCCACGAACGCCTGATTCAAACGCAGTGCCGTGAGGACCGGTTCGCTGGGCCCACCGGCCCGAGAAGCACGGCAGCCGGAAAGACGTCTACAAATGGCCACGCATGTGCGCCGCCGACCGGTGACCGTGGAGCGGGCCACCGCCAGGGCCCTCGGTGACCTCGGCCCTGACAGCCGTAGTCGGTACCCAGCCCTCTCCCCGTCGGATCAGCGCTGACACGGCCGTGGGGTGCGGGTCGGCGTCCGGGAAAGCGCCGGCCGGTCAGGATGCGCGCAGGGTTGCGGCCCGAAGGCAGGGGCCTTCGGGCACGCGCCCCAGCGACGGTCTGGGCCGAATAGCGCCACCAGCGGATGCGGCCGCCGCCGCACCCCGGCCATGCACTGAGCTCTATCGGTAGTTCGTTGAACTCGTCTGTAGTGCGGGTTGACGGCGAGGCGGATTGGCCATAGGCCGGTTGCAGGGAGTCAACCACTTGCTGGGAGCCGAAGATGATGGCTCGTCGTCCATGTCCGCCTGCGCCGGGACCGTTGGAGGAGTATGCGGCCCGGTTCGATGATCTCTTCGTCAGCCTGGCTCAGCGGCGGGGGTTCCGGGAATATCTGACCGGACTGCTTGCGCCGCGGGACAGGAACAAGACGATCACCTGTCTGGCAGGGGCGGAGCCGGTGGCGGGCGCAGGGATGCCAGGGTGCAGCGGCTGCAGTTCTTCCTCTCGGAGTCCACCTGGGACGCGGAGCAGGTCAACGACCGTCGGCTCGAGCTGCTGCGCGGCCATGCTGCGACGGCTCCGCATGACGGCGGGGTCATCGTGATCGATGATTCCGGGGACCGCAAGGACGGCACGGCGACCGCGCACGTGGGCCGGCAGTGGCTGGGCCGGTACGGCAAGACGGACAACGGCATCGTCACGGTGACCACGGTGTGGACCGACGGCCGTGTGCACTACCCGCTGCACGCAACTCCCTACACCCCCGCCTACCACTTCGCCCACGGTCGCTTGGACCCGGCCTTCCGCACGAAACCGCAGCTGGCCGCCGCCCTCGCGGCCCGGGCCAAGGAGTCGGGATTCGGCTGCCGGGCCGTGGTCGCCGACTGCGCCTACTCCACCAGCGACGGCTGGTACCTCGCCCTGCGCGAGGCCCACCTGCCCTACGTGGTCGCGCTCAAACCGCACCGCGGCACCTGGGCCCGGGCCGACCAGCCCCACACCCCCATCGACGCGGCCCACGCCCTGGCCTGGCAAGATGCCACTCATCCCGGCGAAATGGACGCCCGTTAAGCGTCACTTCCGCGACGGCCACAGTGAGACCTGGTGGGCCGCCGATGCCCGCCTGGGCGGCTACGGACCCGATTCACCCTGCCGCCTGATCGTGGCCACCACCGATCCGGCCACCCTGCCGACAAGGCCACCTGGTACCTGGCCACCAACCTGCCCCACCCCGATGCGCCCCACGCCGCCACCAGTGCGCACCCGCCCGCCGACCTTACCGAGATCGTCCGACTCTACGGCCTGCGGCCGTGGATCGAGCAGAGCTACAAACAGATCAAGGACGAACTCGGCTGGGCCGACTTCCAGGTCCGCTCCGATACCGCCATCCGCCGCCACCAGACCCTCGTCAACTGCGCCTTCTCCTTCTGCTGGGACCAGTGGTTCACCCCACCCGGAGATCTGGATGCCACCGCGCCGGACCCGTGCCCCGACGAGGGGCCAGAGAGGGGGACCAGCCTCACACCACCAGCCTCAACTGCCCTGCTGGCCCAGGGCCTTACGCGCCATCCGTTCCTGGCTCACCTCCTGGCTCACCCCGGCCATCACCCTCACCCGGTGGTGGCAAGCCTGGACGGACAAGGACCCGCCCTCCGAGCTCCAGGCCTGATCGACGCAGTCACCACAGGACACGGCATTGATCTCTACTGCCGGGTTTAACGAACTACCGCTATCAGCGTTGCCGCTCCAGGGTGAGGACGGCCGCGGGTGATGGACGACATTCGATTCGGGCTGCACCGGGTTTTGCGGATGATCCGCCAGGACTTCAGCCGGGCCACGCCCTGCTCGGCTGGTGCCCGCGCGGCGGAGAGCGCGCGGTTGACCGTGCGCTGGGTCAGCGACAGCTCACCGCTGGCGGGCGTCTGGCGGGTGTGGTCACCCAGGGAGCCGACGCCACCGTCCGCACCCCCAGGGCTGATGCGTTCTCGCGTGGTGAGATGAGCCGGTCTGGTGCGTACGTGTCGAGGTGGCAGAGTTGCCTCGGCCGGAGACGACGAACGCGACCCCTGATGATCGAGGTTGTCGAAGCCTTTGATCACGAACAGGGGTCGCGTGCGCGTATCATCTTCCCTGACCGGTGTCCTGCAGCGCCACTTCGGGGACACCGACGTGCCCTGCCCTCATGCCGGCCTGCCGGAACTCGTCCCGTTGCGGGAGATTCTGGATGGTCTGCCCGAGCCGTGACGGGTGAGGGGACGCCGCTACCGGCTGGGCTCGCTGCTCGCGTTGTGCGTCCTCGCGGTTCTGGGCGGGGCCACCACCCTGGCCGTCATCGCACGGTTCGCCGCGGACGCGGACCCCGACGTGCGGGCCGGGCTCGGGCTGGAACGCCTTCGGCACCCCACCGCCCTGGGCCAGCTGCTGTCCCGGATCGACGGCGACGCCCTCGATGACGCCGTGGGCACCTGGCTCGCCCGCCATACCACCGACCCGGTCGAGGACGATGCGCCGACGCTGGCTGGCCTGGCTGTCGACGGCAAGACCGTACGCGGCAGCCGTCACGGTGAACGCGGAGCCGTCCATCTCCTGGCCGCCGTCCTGCACGAGTCCCAAGCCGTCGTCTGCCAGCGGCAGATCACCGCCAAGAGCAACGAGATCCCCGCCTCCGCCCCGCTGCTGGACCGGTTGGACCTGCACGGCCTGGTCGTCACTGCCGATGCGATGCACACCCAGACCGGTCACGCCGAGCAGATCGCTGCCCAGGGCGGCCACTGCATCCTCGTCGTCAAGGGCAACCAGAAGAACCTCCGCCGCCGGCTGCGACACCTGCCCTCGCGCGAGGTCCCGCTCCAGCACCGTACCCGCGGCCAGGCCCACCACCGGCACGAGATCCGCCGCCTGAAGGTCTGCACTGTCCATCCCGGCCTGCACTTCCCACACGCCGTCCAGGCGATCGAGGTCAAGCGCCGCCGCACCAGCCGGAGAGCCGGGAAGACCACCGTCACGACGGTCTACGCAGTCACCAGCCTCACCCCCGAGCAGGGCCGCACCGGTCCGACTCGCCGAGCTGATCCGCGGGCACTGGCACATCGAGGCCCTCCACCACATCCGGGACGCGACCTTCGCCGAGGACGCCTCCCGCGTCCGCACCAGCACTGCACCCCGCGCGATGGCGACCTTCCGCACCATCGCCATCGTCCTCATCAGCCAAGCCGGCTGGACGAACATCACCGCAGCAACCGACCACTACCGGTCACGAACCGACCACGCACTCCAGCTACTCAATCTCGAAACCTGAGAACGCATCAGCCCTGGCGCGGGCGGGAGTTCGTCTTCCTCGAACACACGCAGTCCGAAGCCCTCCGCTGGTCCAGTGAGGTCGGGCCGCCGGCAGTGCCGGCCGCTGGGCGGGGCCGCCCCGGCCGCGGTGTTCGAGGCGGTCGAGGCGTCCACGCTGCTGCCGCTGCCGAAGACGCCGTTCGCGCTGGCTCGCTGGTCCACCGCGACGGTCGGGCCGGACATCCACATCAAGGTCGGCCGCATCCTCTATCCGGTGCCGTGGAAGCTGATGGGCAAGCGGGTCGATGTCCGCTCGACCGCGGCGTTCGTTCAGGTCTTCCACGACGGCGAACTGGACCCCGGCGGCACTTGAGCAGGGCAAGCGGACGCACTCCAGCGACTATCCGCCGGAGAAGATCGCTTTCCATATGCGGACCCCCACTTGGTGCCGGACCCAGTCCGAGTAGGTCGGCACCGCCTGCCGCGAGGTGATCGACCAGCTGCTGGAGGTCAACGCGCTCTATCGGCTCCGTGTTCGCCCGCAGCCACGCTATGCAGACCTGCCGCCCGCTAGTGGCCGGGCATCGCGCCCGACCGGGCGGTGGGTGGACCGGCGGACCGGGTGTGGCCAGGGCGCCGGGAGGAGCAGGAAGTAGCCGGCCCAGTCGCGCGGTCACGGGCCCGAAGGCCCGCTCGGTCGCGATGGTCATGTCGCACTCACGCCCCGGCGCAGGGCTTCCAGATCGGGGATGTGGAGCAGTCCGTCGAAGGCTCCGGGCCGTTGGACGGCTGGCAGCAGGTGGAATCACCCGCTGAGGTGGGGGTGCCGGAGGACGCTACCCACTGTTGCTGCGGCAGCGTTCGGGCTCGACGACCAGGTTGCCCGGCTGCTGGTTGCCGTTTTGATGGTTCGCGTGAGCCGTCGTTCGATACCCTCCTGTACGGTTGGCCAGTCTTCGCGGAGGATGGAGTAGAAGGCAGTGTCGCGTATCTGGCCGTCCAGTCCGCGGGAGTGGGCCCGGCGGATGCCCTCGCTGACCGCGCCGAGCCGCTCGATCGCGGTCCGGGAGCGGGCGTTGCGGGCATCAGCGCGCATCGAGATCCTGCGTACCTGCCAGATGTCGAATGCGTGGCCGAGCATCAGTAGCTTCGCCTCGGTGTTAACGCCGGTGCCCCGGGCATCGGGGCAGAGCCAGGTCCCTCCGATCTCCGCCGCGTCCGGCGCGGCGGTGTGATGATCGCCCAAAGGGCCGCGCGGCGCCGGGGGCCAGGTCAGGGGTCCTTGCCAGTAGTCCATCGCGAGGAATCGGGTTGAGCCGACGATCCGGTTGTCGGTGCGCCGGATCACGGCGAACGGCAGGACGGTGCCTGTCTCTTGCTGCTCCAGTGCGGCGGCGATGTAGAAGCGGGCGGCCCGGACGCCGCGTGGTCGTGGGGTGAAGCTGTGGCAGGAGTCTCCTGCACTGGCTTCGGCGAGGCCTTGCGCGTGGTGGGGAGCCAGGGGCTCCAGGACGACCAGGCGGCCAGTGAGAGCGACAGGGGCAGGCAACGGACGGTCCTTCGATGGGCGGGCCCATGGTTGAGGGCTGGGCTTCCGGAACGGGGCACGACACAGCCGTCGCGCCCGCCCTCTACTCAATCCTGTCCCGCGCAGGTGAGGACACGACGATCGGGCAACGACTCGGGCAATGCTGAGGCCCCTCACCAGGCTCGGCGAGTCCGAGGTACAGCCGGTAGGACGGGGTTGGGACGGAGTCTGCGGAAGGCGCACTGGAGCATCTTCAACGGGGGCTTCGTCGGTTCACGCGGGTAATCGCCAGCCTTACGGAGTTCGTCGTCCGGAGCTGCCCGGAGGCACGATCCGGGCATGCCTGCGGAACACAGATCGGACGGTTTTGCGTGAGAGGGTTGCGTCCTGAGAAGTGGTGTACGGGCTCCCACCTGATCCGGGCGTTTGCCGTGGCGTCGGAGTGAGTGAGC
>NZ_BJND01000118.1 GCF_006539505.1 Streptomyces spinoverrucosus | reverse complement strand
GCCCAGCACTGGCAAAAGCCCCTCACCAGCAAGACCAGGAAGATCACTCGCCACGACGCAGCCGCCGTGGCGATCGGCAGGCGCGCCCTGGGGCACCCGATCCGGCGACGGATGGCACCGCCCCCACACGACCGGAGTGATCGTGTGGGGCATCGGACCGTCCAGGCCCGACCGGGCACTCCGGGGCGTGAGGGAAACCGCCCCCGCATCCCCGGAACACGGACACGATCCGTGCGCGCCGGACGCGGAGCGAACGCGGTGGACCAGAACGCCCAACACCGTTCGGGGCGTTCGGCTGAGCACGGGTCCTGGCAACAGGACTCACTCCCACTCAGTCTCTAGGAACGGTTGTCTGCCCGGTGAACGTATGAAGAGTGGTCTAGTCAGGTCAATGCGCGTGCGGCAGATTGGGCACGGGCGGCTCGGTTGGGGGCGTTGGCTCGTGTGAAGGCGTCGGCGGCTTGGAGGTAGTGGGCGCGGGCTTCGGTGGGCTGGTGGCTCAGCTCGTGGGCGACCGCCAGGTTGTGCAGGACGCCGCCCACCCTGAGCCAGTCCTCGAACCCCCGGTGGATGTCCAACGCGCGGGTGAAGGCCTCGATGGCCTCGGTGATGTGGTGTGCCGTGCCCAAGGCCGTGCCGAGGTTGGTCCACGCCAGGGCCTCACGGTTCAGATCTCCGACTGCCTTGTACAGGTCGCGGGCTCGGGCGTGAGCATCGATGGCCTCCTCCGACTCGCCCACATCTTGCAGGGTGGCGCCGAGGTGGTTCCAGGCGTTGCCCTCGCCGCGGCGATCCTGGAGTGCCTGGTACAGACCGCGGCTACGGATGTGGGCTTCGATCGCCTCTTCCATGCGGCCGCTCACCGCCAGGGCGTTGGCGAGGTCGTCCCAGGAACAGGCCTCGCCGGAGCGGTTCCCGAGGTCTTGGAACAGGTCGCGGGCGCGGAGACAGGCTTCGATCGCCTCCTCCGGTCGGCCGGCCGATCGCAGCACCATGCCCAGGCGGTTCCATGCCACGGCCTCGCCGGGGTGGTCTCCCAGGCGCTGAGTGGTCTCCAGGGCGGTACGGGCCACGGTGATCCCGTCGTCCAGGTGCCGCCACCATTCCAGGTATCGGATCAGGCATCCGGCAAGCCGCACCGCCATCGCCGCGTACCGCTCCTCGCGCGCCCACTGCACCGCCGCGACCAGCCCGGTGCGTTCGGCGTCCAGCCAGGCGAACGCCCGCACCCGGTCCGTGAACCGTTCCGGCTCCGCCATCCCCGGCAGCCACTGGAACCGCAGGTCGGCCGCCTCGGCCCACCGCACGTAGAACGCCAGCAGCCGCTCGCGCGCCGCATCCCCCTCCTCCCGCAGGTCCGCACCACCCGCCGCCATGCCTGCTGCGAACAACCGCACCAAGTCATGCAGGCGCCACCGCACCTCCCCACCCGTCGACACCGGCGTCACGAGATGGGCGGAAGCCAGCCCCTCCAGCAGGGCGAACGTCTCTTCGTCGGGCAGCCCCGCCAAGGCCACTGCCGCCTCACCGCTGACCTCGGCCGTAGGAGCCACGGACAACAGGCGCAGCAACCTGGCCTGCTCCGCCGCAAGTTGTCCGTAGGCCACGTCGAACACCGGCCGCACCCCCAAGGCCCGCGTCCGGTCCTCGGCCCTCCGCAGCTCCTCCACCAGCGAGGCGATCGACCGGTACCGCCGCTTCCGCAGCATGCCGACCGCGATCCGCAGCGCCAGCGGATGATGGCCGCACAGCACCGCGAGCTCGCCCACCGCCTCCCGCTCCCGGCCGGCCCGCCCGTCACCCTCATCACTCAGCCGCAGGGACCTGCCGACGAGACCGGCCGCATCCTCCGGCTTGAGCACGTCCAAGTCGATCAACCGAGCGTCGAGGTCGGTCAGCCGGTCCCGGGACGTGATCAGGACGCGGTGATGGTCCGTGCCAGGGATCAGGGGCGACAGCTGGGCCGGGTCCGAGGCGTTGTCGAAGAGCAGCAGCATGGAGTGGTGCTCCTCGGCGAGCAGCCGCCTGTACAGGGCATACTGCGCGGTCGCCGTCTGCGGAAGATCAGTGCCCCGCACGCCGAGCCGGTCCAGCAACGCGATCAGCGCCTGCTCCGCCGTGGCGGGATCCTCGTCGTACCCCCGAAAGTCGACAAACAACGTCCCGCCCGGGAACCACCCGTCCCGCACCGCCCGGTGGGCAGCCGCCAGCGCCAGCGACGTCTTCCCGATCCCGCCAAGCCCAGACACCGCACAGATCACCACCAGCAGATCGGACTCCGCCGACGGATCGAGCACCGGCATCAGCCGAGCCAGATCGTCCTTCCGACCGGTGAACCCGGCAGGCACCGCCGGCAAGTCGGCCGTAGCCACCGGCACCGGCCCATGAACGGCACCCCGACTACCACTCCCCGTCCCCTCGCTCGACCCGCTTGGCAACGAACGGCCCGTGAAAGGTGCTCCCCCGAAAGTCGAGGTGGTCCCCTCCGTACTGCGGCCCGCGATGGGGCCCCTCCTCGGAGTCGCCGGGCCCACGCGGCCGGTGCTTCCGCAGCACCGCCACCGCCACCGACGCCACCTGTGCGGCCGCCCGTTTTTGCGACCCCGACGCGTCGGCCGCGTGCTTGCCGGGGTTGGCGCGGTCACTGATCCCCCGGATCACCAGCGCGTCCAACTGGCCACTGAGATGCGCCGCATGAGCAGCCCCTGATCCCTCCATCTCGATCGCGTACGCGTCGTTGTAGGTCCGCCTGATGTACTCGGCGAAGGCGGACCTGTCGTCGGCCAGGACGACGTCCCCGCAGGCGATGGGCTTATGGTGCCCCCGCACCCCCTCCAGGTCGCGCAGTGCCGAACGGGCGGCCTGCAGCAAGCGGTGCGAGCCGTGCCAGACCTCCGGCCGCGCCAGGAATCCCGACGGCGTCTGCTTGCCGCCCTGGACGGCGTACACCTTGGTGCCGACCACTACGTCACCGATCTCGACATCATCCCTGAGCCCTCCCGCGACGCCCACGAACAGCAGTGCCTGGGGTCGCAGCCAGGAGACGATCCGCATCGTCAGCGCGGCCGCGTTCACGGCACCTTCGCCCAGCTCGGCGATCGCCACCGTCCACGGCGTACCCCCGAGGCGACCACGCTCGACGCGCGTCCCGTCGTCGTGGACAAGCTCCTCGACGTCCTCGACGTGGGCGCGCATCGCGTCGTACTCGACGGGGAGCGCGGTCAGGACGACGACAGTGGGATTGGTCTCAGGCACCCGCTTAAGGTACTTCCAAGTGGCCTGCGAGCAGGCACTGTTGGAACCGACAAGGGGGACGAGCGAGTGCCGGAACAAGACGTCACCGTCGGCCAGCTGCTCCTCGCCGAGTACCAGACCGTCAAGGACGAGCAGAAGACCCGTATCGGCTTCCGCGACAACCTCCTCTACGTCACCCTCACCATCGTCGCTGCCGTCATCGCCGCCACCGCACAGGCGAAACGGCCCGACATGCTGCTCGCCCTCCCTCCGGTCTGCGTCGTCCTCGGCTGGACCTACCTCGTCAACGACGAGAAGATCTCCGCGATCGGCAAGCACATCCGCGAGGACCTCGGCCCACGCCTCGCCCGACTCGCCCAGGCACCAGAGGCCTTCACCTGGGAGACCGCCCACCGCTCCGACGTCCGCCGCCGCTACTGCAAGGCCATCCAGTGCGCCGTAGACCTGCTGGCCTTCTGCGTCGTCCCCCTCGCAGGACTCGCCGTCTACTGGATCGCGGGGGAGACTGCGACCGGGCTGATCGTCCTCTCCGTTGCCGAGGCGGCCATCGTCATCGGACTGGGATGGCAAGTCGTCACCTACGCCCGGCCGTTCCGCTGACTACTGCCCCTTGACCCACCGATACTGCAACTCCGGCCGCCCCACCGTCCCGTACTGCGGACTGCGCGCGGCCCTGCCCGCGTCCACCAGATGTTCCAGATAGCGGCGGGCCGTGATCCGCGAAATGCCCACCGCCTCCGCGACCCCCGTCGCCGTCATCCCGTCGGCGCAGTCCCGCAGCGTCACCGTCACCCGCTCCAACGTCGGTGCGCTCAACCCCTTCGGCAGCGCCGCGGGCGTCGGCGCCCGAAGCGTCGCCAGGGCGCGGTCGACCTCGTCCTGGCCGCTGGCCTCCCCGGCCGCTCCCCGGAACTCGGCATAGCGCACCAGACGGTCCCGCAGCGTGGCGAAAGTGAACGGCTTCAGTACGTACTGCACGACCCCCAGCGACACGCCCTCCCGCACCACCGCCAGATCCCGCGCCGACGTCACCGCTATCACGTCCGCGTGGTATCCCGCTGCCCGCAGAGACCGCGCCAACTGCAACCCGTGCACATCCGGCAGATGCAGATCCAGCAGCAGCAGGTCCACCGGCGTCCGCTCCAGCGCCCGCCGCGCCTCCGCGCCCGTGTGGGCCTTGCCGACCGCGACGAATCCGGGCACCCGGCCGACGTACATCACATGCGCGTCCGCGGCGACGGGATCGTCCTCGACGACCAGCACACGGATCGGCTTCTCGACTGTCATGCGCGGCCTCCCGCAGCCGTACCACCGGCACCCCCGGCTGCCGCGGCCCCCTCCGCCAACGGCAACCGCACCTCGAATTCCGCCCCGCCTCCGGCGGCCGCCGTCACCGACAGCGTCCCGCCATGCCGGTGCACCGCCTGCCGCACCAACGCCAGCCCCAGGCCCCGCCCCCCGGGCCCGGCCGACTTCGTCGTGAAGCCCCGCTGGAAGACGAGTTCCGCGTGCGCCGGATCCACGCCCTCCCCGGTGTCCGCCACCCGCAGCACCAGCTCGCCGCCCTCCGTGTACGCCGTCACCGTCACCCGCGCCCGCACGCTGCCCTGCGCCGCGTCCACCGCGTTGTCGATGAGGTTGCCCAGGATGGTCACCAGGTCCCGCGCGGGCAGCGACGGCGGCAGCAGGCCGTCGTCCAGGCGGCTGTCCTCCGACACCACCAGCTCCACGCCCCGCTCATTGGCCTGGGCCGTCTTGCCGAGCAGCAGGGCCGCAAGCACCGGCTCGCTCACCGCCGCTACCACCTGGTCGGTCAGGGCCTGGGCCAGCTCCAGCTCCGCGGTCGCGAAGTCGACGGCCTCCTCCGCGCGGCCCAGTTCGATCAGCGAGACCACTGTGTGCAAGCGGTTCGCCGCCTCGTGCGCCTGCGACCGCAAAGCCTGTGTGAAGCCCCGCTCCGAGTCCAGTTCGCCCATCAGCGACTGCAGTTCGGTGACATCCCTGAGCGTGACGACCGTGCCCCGCCGCTCCCCGCCCGACACCGGTGACGTGTTCACCACCAGCACCCGGTCCGCCGTCAGGTGCACCTCGTCCACCCGCGGCTGCGCGGACAGCAGCGCGCCCGTCAGCGGGGCCGGCAGGCCCAGATCGGCCACCGAGCGGCCCACGACATCGCCGCTCACGCCGAGCAGCTCCCGCCCGCCGTCGTTGATCAGCGCCACCCGGTACTGCCCGTCCAGCATCAACAGCCCCTCACGCACCGCGTGCAGCGCCGCCTGGTGGTAGTCGTGCATCCGGCTGAGCTCGGCCGCGTTCATGCCGTGCGTGTGGCGGCGCAGGCGGGCGTTGACGACGTAGGTGCCGACCGCGCCCAGGACGAGGGCGCCGCCCGCGGCGCCGATCAGGGCGGTGAGCTGGCCCCGTACCCGCTCGCTGATCGCCTCGACCCGGATGCCGGCGCTGACCAGGCCGACGATGCGCGGGCCGTCGTGGACGGGGGTGACCGCGCGGACGGACGGGCCGAGGGTGCCCGTGTACGTCTCGGTGAAGGACCTGCCCTGCAGGGCGGGCTCGATGTGGCCCAGGAAGCGGCCGCCGATCTGGTTCGGGTCGGGGTGGGTCCAGCGGATGCCCCGCGGGTTCATGATCGTGACGAAGTCGACGTCCGTGTCGCGCATGACGCGCAGGGCGTACGGCTGGAGCTCGGCCGTCGGGTCGGAGGTGCGGATCGCCTCCCGTACCGAGGGCGAGTCGGCGATCGAGCGGGCCACCGCCATCGCCTGGCGGCCCGCCGCGTCCTCCGCCTGTCTGCGGTCGCTGACGTAGGTGAACAGCGCGTATCCGGCGACGAGCACCGCGATCAGCACGGCCTGCATGGCGAACAGCTGCCCGGCCAGGCTGCGGGGTCTCGGTATACGGATGCGCATGTCGTCAGTGTGCCCCCGACGTTAAGCGTGAACTAAATGAACGGAAGGGTGACCGCCCTCACAGCTCGGGAGATAGTCACGGCATTCGTTCATTCGCGGGCAATGCCCCGGACAACACTTCCCCCGGACGTGAGCCGCACGCCGGTGATGCCGATGACGTCGTCAAGGAGGGCAGCCGTGACCAGCGCAGCCGATACGGCACCTGCCACACCCGCCGCGAAGCGGGACCGCACCCACTATCTCTACATCGCGGTGATCGTCGCGGTCGCACTCGGCATCGCCGTGGGCCTGGCCGCCCCCGACTTCGCCGTCGAGCTGAAGCCCATAGGCACCGGCTTTGTGAACCTGATCAAGATGATGATCGCCCCGATCATCTTCTGCACGATCGTCCTCGGTATCGGTTCCGTACGGAAGGCCGCCAAGGTCGGCGCGGTCGGCGGAATCGCCCTCGTCTACTTCCTGGTGATGTCCCTGGTGGCGCTCGGCATCGGCCTGATCGTCGGCAACATTCTGGAGCCGGGCACCGGCCTCGCCATCACCGACGCCGTCCGCGAGACCGGTCACGCGCAGGTCGACGCGGAGGCCAAGAGCACCACCGACTTCCTGCTCGGCATCATCCCGACCACCATCGTCTCCGCCTTCACCGGGGGCGAGGTGCTGCAGGCCCTGCTGATCGCGCTGCTCGCCGGGTTCGCGCTGCAGGCCATGGGCTCCGCCGGACAGCCGATCCTGCGCGGCATCGAGCACATCCAGCGGCTCGTCTTCCGCATCCTCGCGATGATCATGTGGGCCGCCCCGATCGGCGCCTTCGGCGCCATCGCCGCCGTCACCGGTTCCGCGGGCCTCGACGCGCTCAAGAGCCTCGCCGTGCTGATGCTCGGCTTCTACGTCACCTGCGTCCTGTTCGTCTTCATCGTGCTCGGCGCGCTGCTGCGGATCGTCTCGGGCCTGAACATCCTCACGCTCTTCAAGTACCTGGGCCGTGAGTTCCTGCTGATCCTGTCCACCTCATCCTCCGAGTCCGCGCTGCCGCGGCTCATCGCGAAGATGGAGCACCTGGGCGTCAGCAAGCCGGTGGTCGGCATCACCGTCCCGACCGGCTACTCCTTCAACCTCGACGGCACCATGATCTACATGACCATGGCGTCCCTGTTCATCGCCGACGCCATGGGTACGCCGATGGGCATCGGCGAGCAGATCCCGCTGCTGCTCTTCCTGCTGGTCGCCTCCAAGGGCGCCGCCGGTGTCACCGGCGCGGGGCTCGCCACCCTCGCGGGCGGTCTCCAGTCCCACAAGCCCGCCCTGGTGGACGGCATCGGCCTCATCGTCGGCATCGACCGCTTCATGAGCGAGGCCCGCGCCCTGACCAACTTCGCGGGCAACGCCGTCGCCACCGTGCTGATCGGCACCTGGACCAAGGAGATCGACAAGGAGCGGGTGAACGAGGTGCTCGCGGGCCGGCTGCCGTTCGACGAGAAGACGCTGCTCGACGACGGCCACGGCGGCGGTGGCGCGGCTTCCGCCGACGACGCCGAGGTGCCCCAGCAGATCGCGGGCGGCGAGAAGGAACTGGCCAAGGCCTGATCCCGCCATTACTCCCCCCACCTCGGGTACCACCCCCCAACGCCCGGGCGGCTGAGATGCTCCCCCGTCGCTCAGCCGCCCGGGCTCACCCTTGCCCAGGCCCTGCGGGCTTGCCTTGACGCCCTTGCCTTGACCCCGACGTCAAGGCTTACGTTCGTACGCATGCGAATCGGCGAGCTGGCCGAACGGGCCGGGACCACCACGCGGACGCTCCGGTACTACGAGGCGCGCGGGCTGCTGCCCGCGCGTCGGGACGCTAACGGCTACCGGGACTACGACGAGCGGGACCTGAAGCTGCTGCGGCAGATCAGGACGTTGCAGGACTTCGGGTTCGACCTGGAGGAGACGCGGCCCTTCGTGGAGTGTCTGCGGGCCGGGCACCCCGAGGGCGACGCCTGCCCCGCCTCGCTCGCGGTCTACCGGCGCAAGCTGGACGAGCTCGACGCGCTGATCGGCGAGTTGCAGGCGGTGCGGGCGCAGATCGGGGTGCGGCTGGCACTCGCCGAGGATCCGAAGTGCGAACTGGGAGGGCAGCAGTGGTGAACGACGTGACCGACGCGGATTTCGCGACAGAGGTGCTGGAGGCGGACCGGCCGGTGCTGGTGGAGTTCACCGCGGACTGGTGCCCGCCGTGCCGGCAGATGGCGCCCGTGCTCAAGGCGGTTGCCGCCGAGGAGGCGGAGCGGCTGAAGGTGGTGCAGCTGAACGTGGACGCCAATCCGGAGACGACGAACGCCTACAAGGTGCTCTCCATGCCCACGTTCATGGTGTTCCGCGAGGGTGAACCCGTGCGATCGATGGTCGGCGCCCGCCCCAAGCGGCGGCTCCTGGAGGAGATCTCCGAAGTCCTGTGACCTGAGCAGACCCTGAACCGGGCGTAAAGAAATCCCCCGAGCAATTGCGCTCGGGGGATTTCTCTGCGTATATTCAATGGTTCGCGACTTCACGGGAATTGAGTCGCGGAGAAGTTCAGTAGGCACAGTATATCCGGGCGGGAGCGGAATTGTCAAACAGCGGAATTCCAGACGACGAAATGCGCCGCGAGCAGGAATTCATCGACAGCCTGTACGCGCGCGTCGACGTGCTGCGCGGCGACGCCGAGTCCTCCGTCACGGACGCGCTCGCGCAGGGCGACAAGCCGATGCAGGCCCGTCTGGAGCGGGACATCCTCGTCGCCGAGCGGTCCGGGCTGCTCGCCGCGCTGAACGCGGTGGACGGCTCGCTCTGCTTCGGCCGGATCGACCTCACCTCCGGCGCCAGCCACCACATCGGCCGGATCGGGCTGCGCGCCGACGACACCGAGCGCACACCGATCCTGATCGACTGGCGGGCCGAGGTCGCCCGCCCCTTCTACCTGGCCACCGGCCACACCCCGATGGGCCTCAGCCGCCGCCGGCACATCTCCACCGACGGCCGCCGCGTCACCGCCCTGCACGACGAGTTCCTCGACGTCGACGACGCCATCAGGACCGGTTACGAGGCCCCCAGCGGGGACGACGTACTGCTCGCCGCGCTGAACTCCGCGCGCACCGGCCGGATGGCCGACATCGTGCAGACCATCCAGGCCGAGCAGGACGAGATCATCCGCGCCCCGCACCGGGGCATCCTGGTCGTCGAGGGCGGCCCCGGCACCGGCAAGACCGCGGTGGCCCTGCACCGGGCGGCGTACCTCCTCTACGAACACCGGGAACTGCTCGCCAAGCGAGCCGTCCTCATCGTCGGCCCCAACCCCGCCTTCCTGGGCTACATCGGCGAGGTGCTGCCCTCGCTGGGTGAGACGGGCGTGCTGCTGGCGACGGTCGGCGAACTCTTCCCCGGCGTCAAGGCGACGGCGACCGACACCCCGGAGGCGGCCGCGGTCAAGGGCCGCGCCGAGATGGCCGACGTACTCGCCGCCGTCGTACGGGACCGGCAGGCGCTGCCCGACCCCGTGATCGCGATCGAGCACGACCGCGAGATCCTGATGCTCGACGACGGCCTCGTCGGCGTCGCCCGCGAGCGGACCCGCGCCGCGAAGCTGCCGCACAACGCGGCCCGCGAGTACTTCGAGGGGCACATCCTCAACACCCTCACCGAGCTGTACGCCGAGCGGGTCGGTACCGACCCCTACGACGGTTCCAACCTCCTCGACGCCAGCGACATCACCCAGATCCGCGACGACATCGCCGAGAACCCCGAGGTCTGGTCCGCCATCGACCAGCTGTGGCCGGTGCTCACCCCGCAACGGCTGGTCGCCGACTTCCTCGCCGAGCCGGAGGGGTACGTCAGCGCTGCCGACGCCGCGGCCATCCGGCGGCCGGTGACGCGGGCGTGGACCGTGGCGGACGTACCGCTGCTCGACGAGGCGGCCGAACTGCTGGGCGAGGACGACCGGGTGGCGCGGGCGCGGGCGGAACGCGAGCGGGAGCGGCAGGTGTCGTACGCGCAGGGCGTGCTGGAAGTGTCGTACGCCTCCCGGACGTACGAGTTCGAGGACAAGGACGACGAGGACAGCGAGGTCCTGTCCGCGCACGACATCATCGACGCCGAGCGGTTCGCCGAGCGGCACGAGGAGGACGACCACCGCAGCGCTGCGGAGCGGGCGGCGGCCGACCGTACCTGGGCGTTCGGGCACATCATCGTCGACGAGGCGCAGGAGTTGTCGCCGATGGCGTGGCGGCTGCTGATGCGGCGCAGCCCGACGCGGTCGATGACGCTCGTCGGGGATCCGGTGCAGACGGCGGAGGCGGCGGGGGTCGGCTCCTGGTCGAAGATCCTTCAGCCCTATGTCGAGGACCGCTGGGAGCACACGCGCCTGGGCGTCAACTACCGCACCCCCGCCGAGATCATGGACCTCGCGGCGGCGGTCGTACGGGCGGAGCACCCCGACTTCGAACCGCCGAGCTCCGTACGGTCCACAGGGGTACGTCCCTGGATCCGCGCCACCGACGACCTGCCCGGCGCGGTCGCCAAGGCGGTCGACGAACTCACCCCGGCCGAGGGCCGGCTGGCCGTCATCGCCCCGCGCGCCCTCCACCGGCGCCTCGCCGCACACCTGGAGGGCGTGACGGCGGACGCCGAGCCCGACCTGACGCACACGGTCGTCCTCCTGGACCCGCGCCAGGCCAAGGGCCTGGAGTTCGACTCGGTCCTGGTCGTCGAGCCGGGCCACTACGGCACGAGCGACCTGTACGTCGCCCTGACCCGAGCGACCCAGCGACTGGGGGTGCTGCACACGGGGCCGCTGCCGCGGGGGCTGGCCGAGTAGTCCCCGGCGCCGGCATGACCGCCGCTGGGGGCTCCGCCCCCAGACCCCCGGGCCTATGCCCACCCACCACCCGACTCGGTCGGCCAAGAGGTGGACCAGTCGGCAAGGTGGACCGACTCGGTTGGCCGAGTGGTGGGCGGGGCACGCCCCGGCTATGACGGCCGCAGCCACACCGTCGCCAGTGGTGGCAGCGTCAGGCGGATACTGGCCGGGCGGCCGTGCCACGGCATGGCTTCCGGCTTGAGCGGGTCGGGGTTGGTCACGTCGCTGCCGCCGTAGCGGTGGGCGTCCGTGTTCAGGGTTTCGTGCCAGGCCGGGATGTCGTCGGGGACGCCTACGCGGTAGTCGTGGCGGACCACCGGGGAGAAGTTGCTGATGGCGAGGAGCGGGGCGGCTGTGGCGTCGTAGCGGAGGAAGGCCAGGACGTTGTCGTCGGCGGCGTCGCCGACGATCCACTCGAAGCCCTCGGGGTGGGTGTCGCGTTGCCAGAGCGCGGCGGTGTGGCGGTAGACGGTGTTGAGGTCGCGGACCAGGTCGCGGACGCCGCGGTGGTCGGCCTCGGCACCGTACTGCGGGTCGAGCAGCCACCAGTCCGGGCCGTGCGCCTCGGACCACTCCGCGCCCTGCGCGAACTCCTGGCCCATGAAGAGCAGCTGCTTGCCGGGGTGGGCCCACATGAAGCCCAGGTAGGCGCGGTGGTTGGCGCGCTGCTGCCACCAGTCGCCCGGCATCTTCGACACCAGCGAGCGCTTGCCGTGCACCACCTCGTCGTGGGAGATCGGCAGGACGTAGTTCTCGCTGTACGCGTACACCATCGAGAACGTCATCTCGTGGTGGTGGTACTTGCGGTGGATCGGCTCGTGCGCCATGTACTGCAGCGAGTCGTGCATCCAGCCCATGTTCCACTTCAGGCCGAAGCCGAGGCCGCCGAAGCCGCTCGGGCCCTTGTGGTGGGTGGCACGCGTGACGCCGTCCCAGGCCGTCGACTCCTCGGCGATCGTCACCACGCCGGGGTTGCGCCGGTAGACGGTCGCGTTCATCTCCTGGAGGAACGCCACCGCGTCCAGGTTCTCCCGGCCGCCGTGCTCGTTCGGCGTCCACTGGCCCGGCTCGCGCGAGTAGTCGAGGTAGAGCATCGAGGCGACCGCGTCCACGCGCAGGCCGTCGATGTGGAACTCCTCGCACCAGTACAGGGCGTTGGCGACCAGGAAGTTGCGCACCTCCTTGCGGCCGAAGTCGAACTCCAGCGTCCCCCAGTCGGGGTGCGCGGCACGCAGCGGGTCCTCGTGCTCGTACAGCGGACGCCCGTCGAACTCGGCCAGCGCCCAGTCGTCCCGCGGGAAGTGCGCCGGGACCCAGTCCATGAGGACGCCGATGCCCGCCCGGTGACAGGCGTCGACGAAGTACTT
>NZ_BJND01000117.1 GCF_006539505.1 Streptomyces spinoverrucosus | reverse complement strand
CCCCGCGCCCACCTTGCCGGCGTGCACGGAGCCGAAGTTCCCCTCGGGCTTGAGCGCGTCGAAGATCGGCTGCACCTTGGCGACGTTCTCCGCGTCGCCGCCGTACATGAGCGCATAGCCGTTCTCCAGGCCCCAGACGCCGCCGGAGACACCGCAGTCGACGAAGCCGATGCCGTTGGCGGCCAGCTCCTCGGCGTGCTTCTCGTCGTCCGTCCAGCGGGAGTTGCCGCCGTCCACGACGACGTCACCGGGCTCCAGGAGCGCGGCCAGCTCGTCGATCGTCGACTGGGTGGCGGCACCGGCCGGGACCATCACCCATACGACGCGGGGGCCGCTGAGCTTGCCCACAAGCTCTTCGAGGCTGTGGACATCGGCGAGGTCCGGGTTGCGGTCGTATCCGACGACGGTGTGGCCCGCGCGGCGGATCCGCTCACGCATGTTGCCGCCCATCTTGCCGAGGCCGACGAGACCGAGCTCCATCAGTTGTGTTCCTTAGGTTGCGACAGATGTTGCGAGGTGGCGTTGCGGCACTTTCGTACCTGCGTCCGAGCCTAAACCCGGACTCTCGCGCACATCTGTGGGCATACGCGCTCAGGCGTACGGCCCTCACCTGCGGCTTCGCCCACGTCGCCAATCCACAGGCTGTGGGCGCCGTGGGCGGGCACGGATCCGCGCGTCAGCCGCTCAGTCGCACCGGCATGATCAGGTACTTGTACGCCTCGTCCGCCTCGGCGTCCACCGCCGGCTTGCCGCTGAGCAGCGCGGGCTTGGTGGACGTCGTGAAGGACAGCTGGGCCACCGGGGAGTCGATGGCGCTCAGGCCGTCCAGCAGGAACGTCGGGTTGAAGGCGATCGAGATGTCGTCGCCCTCCAGCTGCGCGTCAACCCTTTCCACAGCCTGTGCGTCGTCGCTGGAACCGGCCTCCAGGATCAGCACGCCCTGCTCGAAGCTCAGCCGCACTGGCGTGTTCCGCTCGGCGACCAGGGCCACGCGCTTGACGGCCTCGACGAACGGCGCGGTCTCGATCACCGCGACGCTGTTGAACTCCGTCGGGAACAGCGTGCGGTACTTCGGGAGGTCGCCCTCCAGCAGGCGGGTCGTCGTCCGCCGACCAGCACCCTCGAAACCGATCAGGCCCTCGCCCGCGCCCGAGCCGGACAGCGCCAGCGTCACGCTGTCACCGCTGGTCAGCGACTTGGCGGTGTCGAGGAGCGTCTTGGCGGGCACCAGGGCGACCGCCGAGGCGTCCGGGTTCTCCGGCTTCCACAGGAACTCGCGGACCGCGAAGCGGTAGCGGTCGGTGGAGGCCAGGGTGACCCTGTCGCCCTCGATCTCGATGCGCACACCGGTGAGCACGGGCAGCGTGTCGTCCCGGCCGGCGGCGATGGCGACCTGGGCGGCCGCGGCGGCGAAGACCTCGCCGGGGACCGTGCCCGTGGCGTTCGGCATCTGCGGCAGCGCCGGGTACTCCTCCACAGGCAGCGTGTGCAGGGTGAACCGGGAGGAGCCGCACACCACCGTCGCCCGTACACCGTCTGTGGAAATCTCCACCGGCCGGTTGGGGAGGGCGCGGGAGATGTCGGCGAGCAGTCGGCCGGAGACCAGGACCGTGCCCTCCTCCTCGACCTCCGCCTCCACCGACACGCGCGCGGAGACCTCGTAGTCGAAGCTCGACAGGCTCAGCTGGCCGTCCTCGGCCTTCAGCAGCAGGCCGGCGAGGACAGGCGCCGGCGGACGGGCCGGGAGGCTGCGCGCCGCCCAGGCCACGGCCTCCGCGAGTACGTCGCGTTCCACCCGGATCTTCACTGTTGCCGCCTCCTGCTGTTGCCGGCGCTTCTCGCCCTGCCTGGCTTCGTCGTCTGTCTCGGTGTCACCGGCCCCTGGGAAGGGAAGGACACCCGGGGACCAGTCTGACGCACGGCACTGACAGTAGGTGCCTCTCGGGGTCAAGTCGTGACGAGGGGCAGCCGGGCACCGAACGGCGAGTTGTGCACAGGGCCCTCTTCGAAACGAATTCAGCGCTCTCTCTAGTCGGGAGTAGTAGTAGGGCCTGTGGATACCGTGGATAACTCCGTTTGCGCAGGTCAGCGCCGAGATTTTGTCCACGGGGCCTGTGGGCGGCGGCGGTGGACAACTCAGCCCGGCTGTGGAGAAAAGAAAGTTCTGCACACCCCATGCACAGGGTGAGGTGAGTTCTCCCCAGGGCCGTCCCCAGCTTTACCCACGTTTCCCACAGCCCAACCCGGCACCTTTGTGTGACGCCTTTCACTCGGCCCGGTGATCGGGCGCGTCGGGTTGCCGAACAGTGGACAGGCCTGTGGAGAAGGTGGGGATCGCTGGGGACAACTGACCCCAGCCTGTGGGTTGCCCGTGGACAACTCCGTCCACCGCCTGTGGATCCGTCTGCTGTCCACAGTCTGTGGAGATCGTTCGTCCACCAATCCACAGGCAGCTGACCTGGTCTGATGGTCTTTCAACAGGTGCGGCTGTGGATACGATCTGGACAACTTCGCAGTCCCCAGGATGTGGACGGAAAAAACTCCACGAATCTGTGGAGAGTGGCCGTAACGCGGCGCGTATTCGAACACCGGATGGCCGGGGAACGACGAAGGGCGCCCCGGGAATCTGGTCCCGGAGCGCCCTCGGAGGCGTACGACGGCTGCTGTCAGCCGTTCTTGATGCGGTTGGTCAGCTCGGTCACCTGGTTGTAGATGGAGCGCCGCTCGGCCATCAGATTGCGGATCTTGCGGTCCGCGTGCATCACGGTGGTGTGGTCGCGGCCGCCGAACAGCGCGCCGATCTTCGGCAGCGACAGATCCGTCAGCTCACGGCACAGGTACATGGCGATCTGCCGGGCCGTGACGAGCTGGCGGCCCCGCGAGCTGCCGCACAGGTCCTCGACCGTGAGGCCGAAGTAGTCGGCGGTCGCGCTCATGATGGCCGTCGAGGTGATCTCCGGCGTGGAGTCCTCGCCGCCGGGGATCAGATCCTTCAGGACGATCTCGGTCAGGCCCAGGTCCACCGGCTGCCGGTTGAGCGAGGCGAACGCCGTCACTCTGATCAGCGCGCCCTCCAGCTCACGGATGTTGCGCGAGATCCGCGAGGCGATGAACTCCAGTACCTCGGGCGGGGCGTTGAGCTGCTCCTGTACGGCTTTCTTGCGCAGGATCGCGATCCGCGTCTCCAGCTCGGGCGGCTGGACGTCGGTGATCAGGCCCCACTCGAAACGGTTCCGCAGCCGGTCCTCCAGCGTCACCAGCTGCTTCGGCGGCCGGTCGCTGGACAGGACGATCTGCTTGTTGGCGTTGTGGAGGGTGTTGAAGGTGTGGAAGAACTCCTCCTGCGTCGACTCCTTGTCCGCCAGGAACTGGATGTCGTCGACCAGCAGGATGTCCATCTCGCGGTAGCGCTTGCGGAAGCTGTCGCCCTTGCCGTCGCGGATGGAGTTGATGAACTCGTTGGTGAACTCCTCCGAGCTCACATATCGCACGCGCGTGCCTGGGTACAGGCTCCGCGCGTAGTGTCCGATCGCGTGCAGCAGGTGTGTCTTGCCGAGCCCCGACTCCCCATAGATGAAGAGGGGGTTGTAGGCCTTTGCCGGTGCCTCGGCGACGGCGACAGCGGCCGCGTGCGCGAAGCGGTTGGACGCGCCGATGACGAACGTGTCGAAGAGGTACTTCGGATTCAGCCGCGCGGTCGGCTCCCCGGGACCGGTCGCCGGCGCGGGCTGCGCGGCCAGCGGGCCGGGGGCGCCGCTGGACACAGGAAGCGTGGCCCCGCCCGGGCCGCGGTGCACCTGCCCGCCGCCGACCGACGGCTCGGGCAGCTCGCGCCGCGCGTCGCGCTGGTCGTAGTCGCCGCGTGACGGGTCGTACTCGGGGCGCTGCTGGTCGTAGCCCTGCGGGCGGTACTCCTGCGTGGGCGGGCCGTAGGAGTCGTGGGACGGGGAGCCGTACGAGTCCTGTGAGCCGTACGACTCCTGCGGCGGCGTCGCGTAGGGGTCCCGCTCCGGGAAGCCGAGGCGTGGCTGCTGCCAGCTGTACTCGTCCTGGGACGGCCGCGGCCAGGCGCCCGGCTCGGGGCGCTGGTATTCGGACGGGTAGGCGGGGCGCGGGCTGGGGAGCTGGTCGCCGGGCGAGCCCGGCAGCTGCTCGGCGCGGTGGCGGCCGTAGCCCTCGTACTGGCCGTCGTACTGTCCGGACGACGGGAGCTCGGGCTCCTCGTAGCGCGGCTGGGGGTGGACGGGGGGCGCCGGCGGGGACGGGGGCTCGCCCGCAGAGTCGTCGACGGTGATCGCGATCCGGATCGGGCGGCCGCACTCGCGGCTCAGTGTCTCGCTCACGATCGGAGCGAGGCGGCCTTCCAGCACACCCTTCGCGAACTCGTTCGGTACGGCGAGCAGCGCGGTGTCGGCGACCAGCGCGAGTGGCTGGCAGCGCCGGATCCAGTGTTCGTCCTTGGCCTCGACGCCCTGCCCACGGCCCTCACCGAGAAGCTGCTCGAGTACTCGTGGCCACACTGCGGCAAGATCGGCAGGTACGTCAGCCACAGGGCACGCTCTCTCACGGGTCCCACGAACGTGTGGTTGTGGGACGGGTCGGGATGTAAATCGGGTCGGGCGGGGATAAGGGAACGAATCGGAGTCCAGCCACGGTAGTCAGGGCGACGGGTGCGGTTCAAGTTGTTGTCCCCAGGCTGTGGACAGTGTCTCGCGGTGACCCCTGGTTTGACCGGATGGCGCAGCCGCGCGTACCGTAACCAGGTCGAGTTGTCGATGGCTGCTGCCGCCTGCCTCCGATGGGCACAGATCGCGTCAAGGTGATCGGAAAGCGGTGCACTCGGGCGTAACGCGAGCTACTCGTGGGCGCACGGTGACAGCCAGGACGGCACCCCGCCACCACCGATTTCTTTCTGGAGCCCCCGAGTGAGCAAGCGCACCTTCCAGCCGAACAACCGTCGTCGCGCCAAGACCCACGGCTTCCGGTTGCGTATGCGCACCCGTGCCGGCCGCGCGATTCTCGCGTCCCGCCGTAGCAAGGGTCGCGCCCGTCTGTCCGCCTGATCTCGATCAGGTCATGACGTCGTGCTGCCCACCGAGAACCGGCTGAGGCGGCGCGAGGACTTCGCGACCGCGGTACGACGAGGACGCCGGGCCGGACGCCCACTCCTCGTCGTCCACCTTCGTAGCGGTGCCACGGACCCGCACGCGCCTGGGGAGAGCGCTCCCCCGACGCGTGCGGGTTTCGTCGTGAGCAAGGCCGTGGGCGGTGCGGTGGTGCGTAACACAGTGAAGCGCAGACTGCGTCATCTGATGCGTGACCGGGTCGACCTGCTGCCCCCCGGTAGCCTGGTAGTCGTACGAGCGCTGCCCGGCGCGGGCGACGCCGACCATGCACAGCTGGCCCGAGACCTGGATGCCGCCCTGCAGCGGCTGCTGGGAGGGGGCGCGCGATGAAGTACCCGCTGCTGGCGCTGATCAAGCTGTACCAGTGGACCATCAGCCCGCTGCTCGGGCCGGTGTGCAAGTACTACCCGTCGTGTTCCCACTACGGCTACACGGCTATTGACCGGCACGGTGCCCTCAAGGGCACCGCACTCACGGCCTGGCGCATCCTGCGCTGCAATCCGTGGTCGCTGGGCGGTGTGGACCATGTCCCGCCGCGCAAGCGTCCGCGGTGGCACGAACTGCTGCGCAACGCATGGCGCGCACGCAAGGGCGGGCCCTCCGCCGCCGAAACGGCCACCGACGAGAATGTTCCTTCGAGTCCTTCGAACGACGTTCCTTCGAGCCCGGCCGCAGAGACCTCGTCCCATGCCCAAGGAGCATGATTAGTGGACACGATTGCCAGCCTCTTCAGCTTCATCACCACACCCGTCTCATGGGTCATCGTCCAGTTCCATTCGCTGTACGGTGCGCTCTTCGGCCCTGACACGGGCTGGGCCTGGGGCCTGTCCATCGTGTCGCTGGTGATCTTGATCCGTATCTGCCTGATCCCGCTCTTTGTGAAGCAGATCAAGGCGACCCGGGCCATGCAGACGCTCCAGCCCGAGATGAAGAAGATCCAGGAGCGCTACAAGAACGACAAACAGCGTCAGTCCGAAGAGATGATGAAGCTGTACAAGGAGACGGGCACCAACCCGCTCTCCTCGTGCCTTCCCATCCTGGCGCAGTCGCCGTTCTTCTTCGCCCTGTACCACGTGCTCAACAGCATCGCGTCGAACGACACCATCGGCGTGATCAACGAGCGGCTGCTCGCGAGTGCGCAGAAGGCGCACATCTTCGGTGCCCCGCTGGCGTCGAAGTTCACGGACGGCTCCAGCGAGGTCGCGGCGCTCGGCTCCTCGATCACCGATGTGCGGGTCGTCACCGCCATCATGATCGTCCTGATGTCGCTGTCGCAGTTCTACACGCAGCGCCAGCTGATGACGAAGAACGTCGACACCTCGGTGAAGACGCCGTTCATGCAGCAGCAGAAGATGCTGATGTACATCTTCCCGATCATCTTCGCTGTCTTCGGCATCAATTTCCCGGTCGGTGTCCTCGTCTACTGGCTGACCACCAACGTGTGGACCATGGGTCAGCAGATGTACGTCATCCACAACAACCCGACCCCGGGTTCCAAGGCCCAGGCCGCTTACCTGGACCGCCTGTACAAGCACGTCACGCACCACGGCAAGACCCGTAGCCGGCGTGAGCGTGTCATCGTCAAGGCCATCGTCGCCAAGGGCCGGGACCGCAACGACTACGAGCGCAAGTTCATCAACGGCCTCAGCAAGGCCGGTCTCGCGGCCCAGACCGACGGCACTGTCTTGAAGAGCGAGGCCGCCGTGGCCACCGTGACCGAGGACGGTACGCCGACCACGGCCGCCGCTCCGAAGCGTCAGCAGCCCAAGCGGCAGCCCAAGTCCAAGCGGCAGGCCGCCAGCGGTCCCAAGCCCGCGGGCGGTGCCGAGAAGACCTCCGCGGCGTCGACCTCGCTGAGCAAGTCCGACGATCCGCAGGACGCCAAGCCGGCGGAGTCCGCCGACAAGGCGGCGCCCAAGTCCGGTGGCGGGGGCCGCAGCCGGGCCCAGTCCGGCCAGCGCAAGGGTCCGCAGCGGCCCAAGTCCTCGTCCAAGAAGTAAGAAGGAGTCCATCCCGTGACGGAAGGCACCACCTCCGCCGCTGCCGAGGGTGCAGACACCCTGACCCGCCTGGAGCAGGAGGGTGAGATCGCGGCGGACTACCTCGAAGGTCTGCTGGACATCGCCGATCTCGACGGCGACATCGACATGGACGTCGAGGGGGATCGCGCCGCTGTCTCGATCATCAGCGACACGGGGAGCCGTGACCTGCAGAAGCTGGTCGGCCGGGACGGTGAGGTGCTGGAGGCGCTCCAGGAGCTCACGCGCCTGGCCGTGCACCGGGAGACCGGTGACCGCAGCCGGCTGATGCTGGACATCGCGGGCTACCGCGCCAAGAAGCGCTCCGAGCTCTCAGAGCTGGGCGCCAAGGCCGCCGCCGATGCCAAGAACAGCGGCGAGCCCGTGAAGCTCAAGCCGATGACGCCGTTCGAGCGCAAGGTCGTGCACGACGCCGTCAAGGCCGCGGGGCTGCGCAGCGAGTCCGAGGGCGAGGAGCCGGAGCGCTTCGTCGTCGTGCTGCCTGCCTGAGCGGTCCCACGTTCCACCGGCCCCGTCTGTTGCGCAGGCGGGGCCGATCTTTGTCAGCCTGGTAGTCAGCGCGCGTGCGCTGCAGGGTACGGAAGGACGGTCCCCGTGACGGAGGCAGCGGAGCTCCCCCCCGCTCCCGAGGAGGCCCGGGCGGTATTCGGTGATCGCTTCGCGGACGCGGTCCGGTACGCGGAGCTGCTGGCTGAGGCAGGTGTGCAGCGAGGGCTCATCGGCCCCCGGGAGGTGCCCCGGTTGTGGGAGCGGCATCTGCTGAACTGTGCGGTGCTCTCGGAGGTCGTGCCCGAGGGGGTCACGGTCTGCGATGTCGGTTCCGGTGCCGGTCTGCCGGGCATCCCGCTGGCGCTGGTCCGTGAGGACCTGAAGATCACGCTGCTGGAGCCCCTGCTGCGGCGGACGAACTTCCTCACCGAGGTCGTCGAGCTGCTCGGCCTCGACCATGTCACCGTCGTGCGTGGCCGTGCCGAGGAGGTCATGGGCAAGCTGCCGCCGGTCCATGTGGTGACGGCTCGGGCAGTGGCCCCGCTGGACCGACTGGCCGCCTGGGGCATTCCGTTGCTGCGCCCCTACGGCGAGATGCTCGCGCTCAAGGGCGACACCGCGGAGGAGGAGCTCAAGGCCGCGGCCACCGCGCTGAGCAAGCTCGGGGCGGTGAGCACATCCATCCTGCACGTGGGTGAGGGCGTCGTGGATCCCATGTCCACGGTTGTGCGCGTCGAGGTCGGGGAGAGCCCCGGCGGTGTGCGCTTCGCGGCGAAGCGGGCAAAGGCGGCGCGGACGGGGCGGACACGTCGGCGGCGCTGATCCGTCGTGAGTGCTGATCCGTCGTGAGTGCTGATCCGTCCTGAGCACTGATCCGCCCTGAGCACTGATCCGTCCTGAGGACGAGACGTACTCCACACAAGCTGCCAAACCTATGCATCACGGAGTGTCGCGACAGTCCGGTCACGGCTGCTGTGCATCGTGTTTCACGTGAAACGTCGCTCACTGCTGCACGGCATCATCAGCCGCGGCCGCGCCGCGGCCGAACCCCGCGATCGTAAGCCTCTTGGCTCACTAGGCGAGGCTCCTGCCGTATCCGATGACGCTCCGTCCCCCTCAAGGGGCGCGGAGTTGTCCACAGAGGTGGATTTCTCCACAGAACACCAGGCCTCACTGGTTCACGACCCCGAAGGCATGGGAGGCTCTGTTCATTGCGAGCCTGAAGTCGAGGAGAGTGAATCCTTGCGGTCCGACGCCAACATCGCGGGACCGATGACCGATCCGGTCCCCGGTCCCCGTACCGAGTCGCCGGGGGAGGATGTTTCACGTGAAACACCGCCCCCGATGGACGACACTCCCATCGGTCGTGCTGCCCAACTGGCGGTCGAGGCTCTGGGCCGGGCCGGTGAGGGTCTGCCAAGACCTGAACAGACCCGTGTCATCGTCGTCGCCAACCAGAAGGGTGGCGTTGGCAAGACGACGACGACCGTCAACTTGGCCGCATCGCTGGCTCTGCATGGCGGCCGTGTCCTGGTGATTGACCTCGACCCGCAGGGCAACGCGTCCACCGCTCTCGGGATCGACCACCACGCCGAAGTCCCTTCCATTTACGACGTGTTGGTCGAGAGTAAGCCGCTCTCGGAGGTCGTCCAGCCGGTCCCCGACGTCGAGGGTCTCTTCTGCGCCCCTGCCACGATCGATCTCGCCGGTGCGGAGATCGAGCTGGTGTCCCTGGTGGCGCGGGAGAGCCGTCTTCAGCGAGCGATCCAGTCCTACGAGCAGCCGCTGGACTACATCCTCATCGACTGCCCGCCCTCGCTCGGCCTGTTGACGGTCAATGCGCTCGTGGCCGGCCAGGAGGTCCTCATCCCGATCCAGTGCGAGTACTACGCGCTGGAGGGCCTGGGTCAGCTACTGCGCAACGTCGACCTGGTGCGGGGGCACCTCAACCCCACGCTGCATGTCTCGACGATCCTGCTCACCATGTACGACGGCCGGACGCGCCTTGCCTCCCAGGTCGCGGACGAGGTGCGCAGCCACTTCGGCGACGAGGTGCTACGGACGAGCATTCCTCGCTCGGTCCGTATCTCCGAGGCGCCGAGCTACGGGCAGACGGTTCTGACCTACGATCCAGGATCGAGCGGTGCCCTCTCCTATCTTGAGGCGGCACGAGAAATCGCGCTGAAGGGTGTCGGCGTCAGCCATGACGCGACGCACGCCCATATCGGCGCCCAGAGCGACCAGAGCATGGTGGAGGGGATCCAGTGAGCGAGCGACGGAGGGGGCTGGGCCGTGGTCTCGGGGCACTGATCCCTGCGGCCCCGACCGAGAAGACGCCGGCCCAGGCTGCGGTGGGAGGTGTTGCATCCACGTCTCCCACGGCGGTGCCGGTGCTTCCCTCCGACCGCGGCGTGGCCGCGGCGAAGGTGGCCACGCTGCCGCCTGTTTCACGTGAAACCGAAGAGCCGTCGGTGAGCGCCGCGGTGGACATGCCCGCACCTCCCATGGGCGCCCACTTCGCCGAGCTTCCCCTCGACTCCATCAAGCCCAACCCGCGGCAGCCCCGTGAGGTCTTCGACGAGGACGCGCTGCAGGAGCTCGTCACCTCCATCCAGGAGGTCGGTCTTCTCCAGCCGGTCGTCGTACGACAGCTGGGTCCCGCTCGCTATGAGCTGATCATGGGCGAGCGGCGCTGGCGGGCCTGCCGTGAGGCGGGCCTCGAAGCGATCCCGGCGATCGTGCGTGCCACGGAGGACGAGAAGCTCCTCCTCGACGCCCTGCTGGAGAACCTGCACCGGGCGCAGCTGAACCCGCTGGAAGAGGCGGCCGCCTATGACCAGCTGCTGAAGGACTTCAACTGCACGCATGACCAGCTGGCGGACCGTATCGGCCGGTCCCGTCCGCAGGTCTCCAACACGCTGCGTCTGCTGAAGCTTTCGCCGGCGGTTCAGCGCCGGGTGGCGGCGGGTGTGCTCTCCGCCGGGCACGCGCGGGCCCTGCTCTCCGTGGAGGACTCGGAGGAGCAGGACCGGCTGGCCCATCGGATCGTGGCCGAGGGGCTCTCGGTGCGCGCTGTCGAGGAGATCGTGACCCTTATGGGATCGCGGCCCAAGGCGGCCCAGCGTTCCAAGGGGCCGCGGGCCGGTACCCGGGTCTCTCCGGCGCTGACCGACCTCGCGACCCGTCTCTCGGATCGCTTCGAGACGCGGGTCAAGGTCGACCTCGGGCAGAAGAAGGGCAAGATCACCGTGGAGTTCGCCTCCATGGAGGATCTTGAGCGGATCCTCGGCTCACTCGCCCCGGGCGAGGGGCCCGTCCTGCAGAGGAGCCTTCTGGAGGGCGGCGACTCCGAGGAGACGGACGACTGACGCTCCGGGCGGGGTGATCCCGCTCAGCAGGGGTTCGTGCGGGCCGTGTCCGGTGTGTACCGGAACACGGCCCGCACTTTGCTTTCTGGCGGTATCGATGGAATCGCTTCATGGATACGATGCGTTCGGGTATGGCGCATCCACCTGGCAGTACGTTTGCGGTACGTCTATGGGAGGCGGGGCCATGCGAACGATGAGCCGGACCGGACTGCTGAGCGCGGGACTGGGCCTGGGAGCGGTCGGCGGATTCGTCGGCAGCCTGCTCAGGGAACGGAGTGCTCTGACTGCCGCACGGGATGCGGCGGGCGAGGGAAGCGAGGAACAGCCTTCATGGGGCGTCGGCTCGTACCGCTCACGCTGGACAACCTTCAGGACCTTCCCCGGCGCTGTCGCACGTGTGTCTTCTGGGAGCTGGACCCAGTCAGCGGCGAGGCAGCGGTAAAGGCGGGCACACCCGCGCTGGAGAAGGAAGCCTGGATCTCGTCCGTCCTGCTGGACTGGGGTTCCTGCGGGCGAGTCGTCTATGTCGATGAGGCACCGGTGGGCTTTGTGCTCTACGCGCCACCGGCCTATGTGCCCCGTTCGACGGCGTTCCCGACGAGTCCCGTCTCTCCGGACGCGGTGCAGTTGATGACCGCGTTCATCGTGCCCGGGTACCAGGGCCAGGGGCTGGGACGCGTGATGGTTCAGACGGTGGCCAAGGATCTCCTGCGGCGCGGCTTCAAGGCGATCGAGGCCTTCGGGGACGCCCGCTGGAAGGAACCCGCCTGTGTGCTGCCCGCCGAGCATCTGCTGGCGGTGGGCTTCAAGACGGTTCGGCCGCATCTCACGTATCCGCGCATGCGGCTGGAGCTACGGACGACTCTCTCCTGGAAGGAAGACGTGGAGATGGCGCTGGACCGGCTGCTCGGGGCGGTCCAGAAGGAACCGGCGCTGCGACCGCTGTAAGGCACCAGCACCGCGACCGCTGTAAAGCGAATGGGCCAACCCGTCGGGGTTGGCCCATTCGTGTTTCACGTGAAACATGCGCCGTCGGCTCGACGGCACAGCCCGTCACTCGGCGATGAAGTCCTCAAGGTCGCGCAGGATCGCGGCCTTCGGCTTGGCACCGACGATGGTCTTGGCGACCTCACCACCCTGGTAGACGTTCAGGGTCGGGATCGACATGACACCGTACTTGGCGGCCGTACCCGGGTTCTCGTCGATGTTCAGCTTGACGATCTCGATCTTGTCGCCGTACTCGGCGGCGATCGCCTCAAGGGACGGCGCGATCTGGCGGCAGGGACCGCACCAGGCGGCCCAGAAGTCCACCAGGACGGGCTTGTCGCTCTTGAGGACGTCCTGCTCGAAGGAGTCGTCGGTCACATTCTTCAGGGTGCCGGCCACGGCGGGCTCCTTAACTGTTTGGTGCGTGGGGCTGGGTGAGGGGGTCAGACAGTGGTCTTCTCGGGCTCGGCCTTCTCCTCGTCCGCGAGTGCGGCGAGGAAGCGCTCGGCGTCGAGGGCGGCGGCACAGCCGGTGCCGGCCGCGGTGATCGCCTGGCGGTAGGTGTGGTCCACCACGTCACCGGAGCCGAAGACACCGGTCACGTTCGTGCGGGTGGAGGGGGCGTCGACCTTGAGGTAGCCCTCCTCGTCCAGCTCAAGCTGGCCCTTGAACAGCTCGGTGCGCGGGTCGTGGCCGATCGCGATGAACAGA
>NZ_BJND01000116.1 GCF_006539505.1 Streptomyces spinoverrucosus | reverse complement strand
TCGCCTGTGCCAGCTTCGTGGTGGGTCTGTCTGGCTGTGCTGCGGTGCCCGATCCGGGCACTATCACTGTGCTTAACTCGGCGACCGACACCGCGGAGCATTCCGCGAACCAGCGGTTCTTCGACCGTTGCAGTGAGCCGTTCGGGCTGAGGGTGGAGCAGATCAGTGTCCCCGCTGATCAGGTTGCTTCCAAGGCGTTGCGGATGGCGTCGTCCGATTCGCTGACTGACATCCTGGAGCTGGATGGTTCGGAGTTGCCTCAGTTCGCGCAGACCGGGGGCTTGCGGCCGCTGGGCGAGATCGGGGTGGACACTTCCGGTCTGTCGGCGAGTGCGAAGTCCCTCGGTTCGTACGACGGCACCCAGTACGGAATTGCCCGCTCCGTCAACTCTCTGGCGCTGATCTACAACACCAGGCTGCTGAAGGATGCGGGTATTGCCCCGCCCGCGACGTGGGAGGAGTTGCGGGACGCTGCGAAGAAGCTGACCGTGGGTGACACGTACGGGATGGCGTTCAGCGCGAGTCCGAACGCGGACGGTGTCTACCAGTTCCTGCCGTTCTTCTGGTCCGCGGGTGGTGACGAGGCCCGCCTCGACAACGGCAAGGGCGAGGCGGCGCTGAAGCTGTGGAAGGACCTGGTCGCGGACGGCTCTGCCTCCAGGTCTGTCGTCAACTGGAACCAGCAGGACGTCAATGACCAGTTCGTCGCGGGCCGCGCCGCCATGATGATCAACGGGCCGTGGCAGGTGCCGGTCCTGAGCGCGCAGAAGAGCGTGGACTGGGCGGTTGCGAGTATTCCGGTGCCCGAGGCGGGTAAGCCGGCGGTGCCGCCTATCGGCGGCACCGTCATGGCCGTACCGGAGAACGACGAGGACCCGGCCCGCGAGAAGAACGCCGCCAAGCTCCTGAACTGCCTCAACTCCGAGAAGAACCAGCTGGAGTGGGGCGAGTCGGTCAACAATGTGCCCACCCGTGCGGCGGCCGCGCAGGCGTACGCGAAGCAGAACCCGAAGCTCGCCGCGTTCGCCGAGCTCGTGACCACGGCCCGGTCCCGTACGGCGAAGGTGGGCACGGGCTGGCCGGTCGTGGGGGATGCGCTTGCGGGTGCTTTCCAGTCCGTGCTGACGGGTCGGACCAGTCCCGGACAGGCCCTGCACCGGGCCCAGCAGCAGGCTTCGGCGGGGAAGTGAGGAACCGGTCATGACCACGATCACCTCGACCGTGCCCGCCACGGGCGCCGGCGCGGCGAAGTCCGCGACCGGCGGTGCGTCGGTGCGCCGCGGGCTGCTGCGCTGGCTGTTCGTCGCGCCCGCGCTCGCCTACATGGCGCTCTTTTTCGGCTATCCGCTCATCCGTAACATCGTGATGAGTTTCCAGCACTACACGCCGAAGACGTATTTCACCGGCGAGGCCCCGTTCAATGGCCTCGACAACTGGCGGGCGGTCTTCGCCAGCGAGCTGTTCACCGGCGCCCTGTGGCACACGGCCGTCTTCACCGTCGGCTCGCTGCTCGGCCAGTTCACCATCGGTCTCGCCCTCGCCGTCTTCTTCTCCCGCCGCTTCCGGCTCTCCGGCTTCGTGCGCGCCATCCTGCTGCTGCCGTGGCTGGTGCCCATGGTGGTCTCCGCCGTCGTCTGGCGGCGCATCCTCGACCAGGACCACGGCATGCTGAACACCGCGCTCCACGCGGTGGGCCTGGTTCCGCAGGACGGTGTGCCGTGGCTCAGCAGCCCCGGCGTGGCACTGCTGTCGGCGGTCCTGGTCAACATCTGGATCGGCATCCCGTTCAACATGGTCATCCTCTACGGCGGCCTGCAGGAGATCCCGCGCGATCTGTACGAGGCCGCGTCGCTCGACGGTTCCGGCCCATGGCGGACGTTCCGCAGCATCACGCTGCCGATGCTGCGCCCGGTGATCACCGTCGTGCTCGTGCTGGGCTTCATGTCGACGGTGAAGATCCTCGACCTGATCCTGGCGCTCACCTCGGGCGGGCCTGCGGACTCCACACAGACGCTGGGCACGGTCACGTACCAGCTGTCCTTCCTCCAGCTCGACTTCGGCCAGGGCGCCGTAGTGGGCAATGTCCTGATCCTCATCAGCGCGGTATTCGCCGTGCTGTACCTGCGGGCCAACCGCGCCGACTTCGGCAAGGGGAAGTGACCGACGATGAACCGACCGATGAACCGACCGGCGCCCCGGCTCCGCCTCCGTTCGGCATGGAACACCACCGCCGCGCTGCTGATCCTCGCCGTACTGCTCTTCCCGGTGTACTGGATGCTCAACACCGCCCTCCAGCCGGAGTCGAGCATCGCCGCCACGGAGTGGTTCCCCGCCTCACCGTCCCTGAAGAACTTCGACACGGCCATCAGCACCCAGGGTGGTTCGCTGCTGACCAGTTTCGTCGTGGCACTCGGCGCCGTCGTCGTCTGTCTCGCGCTCGCGGCGCCGGCTGCGTACGGGCTCGCCCAATTCGGACTCCGCGGCGGCCAGGGCATCGTCTTCGCCACGCTCATCACGCAGATGGTGCCGGGCATCGTCATCGCCAACGCCCTTTACAGCGCCTACGCGCAGCTCGATCTCGTCAATTCCTATCTGGGGCTGATCCTGGCGGACGCCTCGCTCGGTCTGCCGTTCTCGATCGTGTTGCTGCGGGCGTTCATGGTGTCGATCCCGAGCGAGGTGGTCGAGGCGGCGATGGTGGACGGGGCGAACCGTTTCACCGCGTTCGTGCGGATCGTGCTGCCGATGAGCCGCAACGCTCTGATCACGGCGGGACTGTTCACTTTCCTCTTCGCCTGGTCCGACTTCATGTTCGCGCTGACCCTCAACACGACGGACGACGTCAAGCCGATCACGCTCGGCATCTATCAGTTCGTCGGCGCCCACGTCAGCGACTGGGGTGCGGTCATGGCGACCGCGGTGCTGTCCGCCGTACCGGCCGCGATTCTGCTTGTCGTCGCCCAGAAGTACATCGCCGCCGGGATCACCGGCGGATCGGTCAAGTAGGGCGGTTCCTTCCCTGTGAGTTTCACCGAGTCCGCCGAGTCCGCCGAGTCCGCCGAGTCCGCCGAGTCCGCCCGGTTCCCTGAGTTCCCTGACGGTTTTTTCTTCGGTGCGGCCACGGCCAGTTACCAGATCGAGGGTGCGTACGACGAGGACGGCCGAGGCCCGTCCATCTGGGACACCTTCTGCCGCGAGCCCGGGCGCGTCGCGGACGGCGCCACCGGTGACGTGGCCTGCGACCACTACCACCGCTATCGCGAGGACATCGCGCTGCTGCGCGAGCTGGGCGTGGACAGCTACCGCTTCTCCATCGCCTGGCCGCGTATCCAGCCGGCCGGCTCCGGCCCGGCCAACGCGGCGGGTCTGGACTTCTACGACCGGCTCGTCGACGAGCTGCTGGCCTCCGGCATCTCGCCCGCCGCCACCCTCTACCACTGGGACCTTCCCCAGGTCTTGGAGGACCGGGGCGGCTGGCGGGTGCGTGAGACGGCGGAGCGGTTCGCCGAGTACGCCGGGCTGGTCGCCGCCCGGCTCGGTGACCGGGTGGAGCGCTGGATCACCCTCAACGAGCCGTTCTGCAGTGCCTTCGTCGGCTACGCGGCGGGCGGCCACGCCCCGGGCGCCCGCGAGGGCCGCGGCGCGCTCGCCGCCGCGCACCATCTGCTCGTCGGCCACGGGCTGGCGGTGCGCGCGCTGCGCGCGGCGGGCGCACGGGAGGTCGGGATCACGCTCAACCCCGACCGGCTGCTCCCGGCCACGGACTCACCGGCCGATCTGGCCGCCGTACGCCGCGTCGGGACGCTCCACAATGACGTGTGGTTCGAGCCGCTGTTTGCCGGGCGGTACCCGCAGCACGAGGCCGAGACGTGGGGCGAGCTGCTGCCCTCCGGTACCGGCTCGTACCGCCTCGACGGCGACCTCGATCTCATCGGCGAGCCCCTCGACTTCGTCGGCATCAACTACTACCGGCCGATCACCGTCGCCGACGCCCCGTACCGCGTCCCGGACCCGGCTACCCGCACTGCGGTCGACGTCCGGGCCGAGGAGTCCTGGCGCGACGATGTCCGGCATACCACCATGGGCTGGCCGGTCGTCCCGCACACCTTCTCGGACCTCCTGATCGACTTGGCCAAGCGTTATCCCGCGCTGCCGCCGCTGCTGATCACCGAGAACGGCTCCGCGGAGGCGGACACCGTCGACGCCGACGGCCGGATCCGCGACGCCGACCGCATCGGCTACCTCCACGCCCACCTGCAGGCACTGGCGGACGCTCTGCGCGCGGGTGTCGATGTGCGCGGCTACTACGTGTGGTCGCTGCTGGACAACTTCGAGTGGGCCCGCGGCTACGGTCAGCGCTTCGGCATCGTCCGGGTCGACTACGACACGCAGACGCGCACACCCAAGGACAGCTTCCGCTGGTATCAGCGGCTGATTGCCGCCCACCGCGCCCGCACCACCCCTGGTAAGGAACCCCGATGAAGTTCACCGACGGCTACTGGCTGATGCGCGAAGGCGTGAAAGCGTCGTACGCCGCCGAGGTCGCCGACGTCCGCCTCGACGAGGACCGGTTCACGCTCTATGCGCCCGTCAGGCAGGTCACGAGCCGCGGCCAGACCCTCAACAGCCCGCTGCTGACCGTCGAGTGCTGGTCGCCGGCCGAGGGCGTGATCGGTATCCGTTCCACCCATCACGCCGGCGCCGCCGGACGCGGCCCCGAATTCACGCTGCACACCCAGCCCGGCCACACGGCGAAGGTCACCCGGGAGGGCTCGCTGCTGCAGCTGACGGCCGGGGAGTTGTCCCTGCACGTGGACACCGCGGCCCCATGGCAGCTGGACTTCACGGCGCACGGGCGCGTCCTGACCTCCGCACAGGCGCGCGGCACCGGTTTCGCGGTCGTCGGCGACGGCAGCCACCACTCACTGGCCCAGCTCACGCTCGGCGTCGGCGAGCTGGTGTACGGGCTCGGCGAGCGGTTCACGCCGTTCGTGAAGAACGGCCAGAGTGTGGACATCTGGCAGGCCGACGGCGGCACCGCCAGCGAACAGGCGTACAAGAACGTCCCCTTCCACCTCACCAACCGCGGTTACGGCGTCTTCGTCAACCACCCCGGCAGGGTGAGCTACGAGATCGGCTCGGAGGCCGTCGGACGGGTGCAGTTCAGCGTCGAGGACCAGTCGCTGGAGTACTACGTCGTCTACGGCCCCACGCCCAAGGACATCCTGGAGCGCTACACAGCGCTGACCGGCCGCCCGGCACTGCCGCCGGCCTGGTCGTTCGGGCTGTGGCTGTCGACGTCGTTCACGACCTCGTACGACGAGGAGACGGTGAACCGGTTCGTGCGCGGGATGGCCGAGCGTGACATTCCGCTGGGCGTGTTCCACTTCGACTGCTTCTGGATGCGCGAGTACCAGTGGTGCGACTTCACCTGGGACCCGGAGGTGTTCCCGGACCCGGAGGGCATGCTGCGGCGGCTGAAGGAAGAGCACAATCTGCGCGTATCGGTGTGGATCAACCCGTACATCGCGCAGAAGTCCGCGCTGTTCGCGGAGGCCAGGCGGCACGGCTATCTGGTCCGCAAGGCCAATGGCGACGTATGGCAGTGGGATTTGTGGCAGGCGGGCATGGCCCTGGTCGACTTCACCAACCCGGACGCACGGCAGTGGTACGCGGACAAGCTGCGCACGCTCACCGGGCAGGGCGTCGACTGCTTCAAGACCGACTTCGGCGAGCGCATCCCGACCGATGTGGTCTGGCACGACGGCTCCGACCCGCAGCGCATGCACAACTACTACACGCAGCTGTACAACGAGACGGTCTTCGAGGTGCTGAGCGAGGTCCGGGGCGCAGGTGAGGCTGTGCTGTTCGCCCGTTCGGCAACGGTGGGCGGGCAGCAGTTCCCGGTGCACTGGGGCGGCGACTGCGAGTCGCATTTCGGTGCGATGGCCGAGTCGCTGCGTGGCGGGCTGTCGCTGGGCCTGTCCGGTTTCGGCTTCTGGAGTCATGACATCGGCGGCTTCGAGGGCACGCCGACGCCGGAGGTGTTCAAGCGGTGGGTGCAGTTCGGGCTGCTGTCGTCGCACAGCCGGCTGCATGGCAGCAAGTCGTACCGGGTGCCGTGGGACTACGACGAGGAGGCGGTCACGGTCACCCGTGACTTCACCCGCCTCAAGCACCGGCTGATGCCGTATTTGTTCCGCGCGGCCCAGCAGGCGGCGGAGCACGGCACACCGGTGATGCGGGCCATGCTGCTGGAGTTCCCCGGCGACCCCGGCTGCCACACCCTGGACCGCCAGTACATGCTCGGCGACGACCTGCTCGTCGCTCCCGTCTTCTCGGCCGACGGCACCGTCGACTACTACGTCCCGGACGGCACGTGGACGCACCTGCTGTCGGGTGAACAGGTTAAGGGCCCCGGCTGGAGACGCGAGCGGTACGGCTACGACAGCCTCCCCCTGCTGGCCCGCCCCGGCTCGGTGATCCCGTACGGCGAGAGCGACGACGCGGCGGAGTACGACTGGGCGCACGGGGTGACCCTGCGGATCCACGCCCCGCTCGACGGCACGACGGTCGTGACAAGGATCCCGGCCCCGGGCGGCCGGGACGGCACGGCGGCCGTCTTCCGCACCACCCGCGACGGCGACACGATCACGGTGGAGGCGGAGGGGGCGCTGGGACCGTGGCAGGTCCTGCTGGTGGGCGCGGAGGCAGCCGGATCGTCGGCGCCGGCCGAGCGGGCCGCGCTCGGCACGTTGCTCACCGCACCTGCGGGCACGGCCCGCGTCACGGCACTGCTCACCGTGAGCTGACACCAGCTCGCACAGACGCCGCAGCCACGACACCCGCCCTCGCTCGGGCATGGGCGAGCGCGGGTCGACTCCACCTGGACCCGTGCAGCACCCCCGCACTTCGGCTGACCTCACGACGCCAACGCGGGCCGGCACAGGAACGCCCTGCCCGGCCCGCGCCACCGTGCCTGTGCCTGCGACCAGCGCATGCCGGTCGCAGGCAGCTGCTCCGTCAGGCGTCGCAGGGCTGCCTCGCCCAGGGCCTGTCGTCGAACGGGGAAATCGGTAGGCTTTCCGCGAACGGATCTTGAGCGGATTGTGAGCCGTGCAGTGATACGAGACCTGTACAACGTCCGGTTGCTGCCTGCGCAGGGCACTGCCACACCGCTGACCGACGAGGAAGAGCAGCGCGTGCGGGCTGTGTTGTTCAGCGAACTCGGCAACAAGATCGCCGACCAGGGCTGGGTACGTTTCCCGGCGTACTCGCCGGAAGACCGCCGTCGTCTGGTGGCTGTCGCACACCGCCTCACTGCCTACTGGGGGCAGCAGGTGTTGGTCGAAGCTGAAGACCAGACCCGCGTCAGGCTCTGCCTCGCCGGATATGAAGCGCTGCGGGAGTCGTCGACGGCGCGATCGTGACAACGTGCCGATCTCGGCTGAAGTCGGGAGGGTGCCGGTGTCGATGACGGTGTTCGACAAGAGTGAGCGGCTCATATGGGCGGGTCAGGGTGCCGCTTATGCCGGAAGCTTCGCCAAGCTGTGCGCCTATGCGGTGCCGCAGTTGCTCGATGCCGCCGAGGTAGGGCCAGGCTCGCGGGTGCTGGATGTAGGCACGGGGCCGGGGACGGTCGCTGCTGCCGCGTGTGCCCGGGGCGCGACGGTGACGGCCGTGGATGCGGAGCCGACCATGGTCGAGTTGGCCATGCAGGCCGCACCCGCGGCTGACGTGCGCGTGGCCGCTCTTCCTCGGCTGCCCTTCACCGACGGTGAGTTCGACGCCGTCGTGGCCAACTTCGTGCTGAACCACGTGGGCCGGCCCAAGATGGCCCTGGCCGAACTGCGCCGTGTCGTGCGGCCCAACGGTTGGATCGCGTTGACGATATGGGCGGTGCCGCCCGCCGCAGGACAGACTTTGATCGGCCGCGCGATCCAAGCCGCGGGTGCGGTGCGTCCACCACACCTGCCCGCAGGGCTGGCTCCCGACGATGATTTTCCCCGTGACGACAGCGGCCTGACGGGGCTGATGGATGCGGCAGGGCTGAGCGAGGCGGTGTGCGAGACCTTGCGCTGGGATCATCACGCGAGCGCCGACGAGTGGTGGAGCGGACCTGCGAGTGGAGTGGCCTTCGGCGGGCAGCTGGTGCAGAGCCAGACGCCTCGGATCCGGGCCGAGATCAAGCGTCACTTCGATCTATTCAGCGCCGAGTTTGCCGGCGAGGACGGTCTGCTGAGGCTGCCGCATGCGGCCTTGCTCGCGCGTGCGCGTCGCTGACCCAGGTCGGCTGCTGTCACGCAGCGGTCAGAGGGGAGTCCGAGCCGGCGGGGCGCGTATCTGAAGTTCGGCCGCTCTTCATCTGTTGTGACGGAGCATTGATCTTCAGGGGGCTTGGTCGTTCGGGTCTGGTGTCCCGTCTTTGGGGGTGGGACTCGGGACGGCTGGATTGGATGTATTGGTGCGTCTATAGGCGGCTGCGTTCCCTGCGGGCTTCGGAGTTCGTTTTAGCTGGTCAGTGGCGTGTGTGGGTGAGGAAGACGCGGAGTGGGTCGTTCGCGTTGGGGGTCAGGCGGGCGAGGCCGAGCCGGCAGGCGATGAGAGTGAGGGCGTCGTTGGTGGTGCGATGTGGCCGGTTCGGCAGGGTGGCGAGTGCGCGGGCGAGGGCAACGGTTTCCGGATAGATCACCAGGTCGCGGGTCAGGAGTGCGGGGGAGGCGCTGCCTGTACTGGTCAGGTGGAGGTTTGCCTCGCATAGCTGGTTGAGGCGAGGACGCCAGCGGTGGGTGAGGTGTTGCTGGTGGTCATACCAGCGTGTGGTGATGGCGCGTGCTGCGGTCCAGGCGGTGGCGGCTCGGGGGTGTCGTAGCAGGCGCTGGTGGGTGTGGTGCGCGGCGGCGAGTTCGGGCACGCCTTGGGTGTGGACGGTGGAGGTGAGCCGTGGGTCGGGAGCGGCTTGCTGGTGGCGCGGGCACATCAGCCGTTGCGGTGACGGGTGGAGCCACGCGGTGTCGGTGATGCCGTGGCTGCGGTGGCGGGTGCACAGCGTGCAGGCGGGGACGGGGCTGCTGCCCGGCCTCGAGCCGCTTCCAGTGCGCGGCGGCCTCGGTGCTGTGGACGTCGTCATTGGCGGCGAGGCGGGGCAGGGCGCGCGTCAGGTGGGGGAGCGGGGGGCGGGCCAGGACGGTGAGGTGCCGGGCCGCGTTGTGATTGAGGTGGAGTTCGGCTGCCGGCAGGGTGCCGTGGCCGTGGAGGGTGATGCCGGCGCCGTCGAGGAACTGGGCGAGCGTCAGCTGGTAGGCGTTGGCGAGGCGTTGCGCATATGAGGCGGTCGCTTCGCCGGTCAGCGGCCGTATGTGGACCACGCCCGGCGCGGCTGACGGGACCTGCAGCCATGTCCCTGCGGTGACGACACTGCGCTGCGCGGGGACGGCTGCGGCCGTATCCCGGGCCGTGACGTCTGTCCGGGTCACGGGGTGCTGGTACTGCGGTTTCGGGGCCGGGTGTGGGGTCGGTAGTGCTGTTCGGCGAGGTGGTCGAGGCGGACTGCTTCGAGGGTGGTTTTGGTGATGCGTTCGGTGCCGTCGATGAGGGCGGTGATGGCGGCCTGGCGGATGAGGCGGGCGAGGCTGCCGATGCGGCCGGCGGTTCGCTCGTGGAGGTAAGGACTCAGCTGGGGGAGGTTCCGGGTCGGTGGTGGCGCAGGTCGAGTGCGCTCCATGGCTTTGACGAGGTCGCGGAAGGGCTCTTGGTCGCCGAGGCGGGCGGGGAAGGCGGCGCAGTCGATGAGGGAGGCGCGTCCGGCGAGCTGCGCGCCGCGCACTCCGGTGAACAGGGGTGTGGTGGTGACGTCGATGCCTGCATAGACGAAGGTGGCGCCGATGCGTTCGGTGAGGTCTTTGAGCAGGTCGGCACTCTGGGCGCTGGTGGTGGTGCGGGGGTTGAGTCGGTGGACCTCGTCGATCATCACCAGCTGGACGCCTGCGGTGGTGTAGGTGTGACAGACGGCGTTGGTGATCTGGGGCGTGGGACATGCCGGCGGCGACGGGGATGCCGAGGTAGCGGGCGAACTCGGTGGCGAGGGTCTTGGCGCTGGCGGCGGGCGGGACCAGGACGTAGGCGACGGGCACCTGCCCGGCTGTGGCTGTGGGGCCGTGGCGTCGGGTGTGGGCGAGGTGGCAGGCGCGTCCGACCTGGAGCAGGGCGGTGGTTTTCCCGGCGCCGGCGGGGCCGGTGACGATGAGGGACGGCCGTGCGGTGACCGTCTGGTGGCGGCCGAGGATCATCAGGGTGCGCACGTTCTTGGCGAGGGTGTCGATGGCCGGGGTGCGCACGGTAACGAACCGCGAGTGGTAGGCCAGGCGTTCCTCGAGGCTGCGAGGCGGCGCGCCGGGCGGGGGAGGGGCTGCCACGGGGGTGGCGGCGAAGGCTTGGAAACCGTCCCAGGTGGTCACCGACTGCTGCTGCGTCTCAGGGGCATCGCCGGCGGTGCTCGCCGAGCTGGGTGCGCATTGCTGGCGAACCATGTACGACGTGCCGTCCGGTGGTCGCCGACCACCACCAGCCCGGTCCCCACCGGCGGCCCGGAACGACCGGAAACGCGGATACCGGCACCAGGTCTTCGAACCGCACCGACACCGCCGCCTGATCCCACGGCAACTGCGTCACCTGCCCGGCGGCCGTGGCGAACGCGACCTCGATTGCCGCACCGCCGCCTCCTGCGGCAGCTCGCTGCACCCGCCTGCTGTGCTCGTGCCCCTCCACTCTCAACAGCCAAGCGCATGGGGCCTGCTGAACGCCGTGATCCGGATCCGCCACCCGAGCGGGTGAACGGCGCTCAGTCATGCCCGCGCGTCCGTCCCGTCAGGACACCGGGCGCTCCTCCCTCCACCACCCACAGCCCGTGCATCCGTCCCTGGAGACAGCCCGGACTCGACGCGGATTCTCCCGGTCCTCATCAATTTTCCAGCCCCGTCAGGTCCTTGTGACCTGGGGAAACATTGTGGCGCCCGTGGAGACAGGGCCAGTTGGTAAAAAATCTTGCCGTCCGGCATCCGGATCCGGCCTCCAGCGGCGTGTAAGGGATGAGGGCCTTGTGCCTTCATCAACGAGTTCGTCACTACTGGGAGAACTGGTCGATGACTTGGTCGTACTGGGTGGGAGCGGGCGGGGTGTCACTTCCCGTGCTGGTCGTGCTGTTCTTCGCGATGCGCCGCGCCAAGAGCGTCGTGGAGATGCTTGTGAAGGCGCATATCGAGACCCGGGCGGAGCGCGAGCAGCGTGCCACCATGGTCGCGATGGCGCAGTCCCTGCCCGACGGCGGCGCCGCGGCTGCGCATCTGCGCCGACCACCGCGGCGAACTCGAGCAGGCCCTGGACGACCAGAACACCACCGGCAAGCAGGCTCCGCCGCTCCTGCCCACCAAACAGGTCGCCGCCGAGCTGACCCGCCGCACCACCACCATCAACCTGTTCGGGCGGATGCTCGCCGAGATTCCCACCGGGCACGTAGACGGCGCCGTGCAGATGGCACCAGCGTTTACCGTCCACGAGGCCCGCCTGCAGCCCGACTTCTTCACTGCCGTCGAGGACTGGCCCCGACCCAACGAGGCCGGCAGCGCCCACCTGGAGACCGTGTTCCTGACCGCTGGGGTGTTCTACCGCTTCACCACCGTCAACGTCACCGCGCTCATCGCCAACCTCGACGGCGACACCGCCGCCGCGGCGAAACTGATCGACCTGTTCGTCTGGACGTTCGCCAGGGCGATGCCCCGGGGAAAGTAGACCTCCACCGCCCCTCACTGCGTACCCGACCTGGTCCATTACGTTGTACGCGACCGGCGGCCGATCTCCTACGGCGCAGCGTTCGAACAGCCCGTGACCGCCCGAGGACAGGGCTATACCGCCCCCGCCCGACAGACACTGGCCGACTACGCCGCCACCGTCGACCGCCTGGTCGGCACCCGCCGTCGCATCGCGCACGGCCACGTCACCGCCGCCGGCCACCCCATCGACCACCTGGGCACCTGCCACCCGGGATTCGAGGACCTGGCCGCCGCCTGCGCGTCCGCCGTACTGAACCCCACCCCCCGCCACACCGGGTGTCTTTCACGGCACCGTCACTGTTGCAGCCATCCGCCTCTGGCTCTGCTCATGACTCGCCGGATTGTCCCCAAGGCTTCGCGCCGTGATCCTCGCCGGGTTGCTCGTGTCCGGGGTTGTCGGCGTCTTCGGCGCGCTCGTTCCAGGCCCGGGCTCCCTCGGTATCCCCCTGCTCTTCCAGCAGTGAGCCGAGGTAGCGCATGGCGTCGGCGTGACCGGCCTCTGCGGCACGCTGCCACCACGCGCGCGCCTCGTGGGCATGCCCCTGCTCGTCCTCCAGGACACCGAGGTTGCACATAGCCGTTTCGTCGCCGCGGTCGGCTGCGAGCTCCCAGCACACGCGAGCCCCGTCGGCATCCCCCGACTGGTAGTGCAGGGCACCGAGTTGGAACAACGCGACAGGGTTGCCGGGCATGCTGGCACGCTCGTACCAGGCCCGGGCTCCCTCGAAGTCCCCCTGCTCTTGCAGCAGTGAGCCGAAGTTGTGCATGGCATCGGTGTCGCCGGCGTCGGCCGCACGCCCGTACCAGAGGCAAGCTCCTTCGGTATCCCCTTCCTTTGCCAGCAGAACGCCGAGGTTGTGCATGGCGCCGGTGTGGCCGGCGTCGGCGGCGCGCAGCCACAGAGCACGAGCGTCGTCGACATCTCCCTGCTGGGCCAGCACGGCAGCGAGGTTGCTCATGGAACGGGGATGGCCGGCCTGGGCGGCACGCCTGTACCACGTTCGGGCTCCCTCCTGCTCCGTCAGCAGCAGGCCACCCAGGCAATCCATGGCGTCGAGGTCACCGGATTCGGCCGCGCGCATGTACCAGGCGCGGGCTCCCTCGGTATCTCCCCGCTCTTCCAGCAGTGAGCTGAGGTAGCGCATGGCGTCGGTGTCGCCGGCAGCGGCGGCACGCTGCAACCCGGCGCGGTCTCTCGCAGAATGATCGTGGTCAGCCGAAGCCTTCGCGGTCGGCTTCTGCCGATCCCGCTCCGATTCCCTCTTGGCCATTCGCCATCGCATGTCTTCGATCCTGTAGCGGCCCCATACCGAAGGCGACAGCTCGGCTCTCGGGCTAGGCCACTCGGACGACGGTGGCCTGGCTGCCCGCACACCCGCGACACCCGTGACCCACT
>NZ_BJND01000115.1 GCF_006539505.1 Streptomyces spinoverrucosus | reverse complement strand
GCTCAGTGACTCGCGCAGGGCAGGATCCGCGGACACCAGGACGGCCTTGAGCTGGTTGATCGCCTGTGAGCGCGACTTGATCGCGAAGCCCTTGGCCATCTTGAACATCCGGATGGCCTCGACCGGCCCGTCGCTGGTCTTGGCGTTGGCAGTGGCCCGGCCGGACAGCACCGCTTGGGCGGCAGTTGCCGCGTCGATCGCGTCGGTCTTGCCGCGCCGGCGGCGGGTGGCCTTGTCCGGCTGGTTGACCTCGATGACAGTGATGCATTCGCTGTGCAGGTAGCGTGTCAGCGCCGCGCCGTAGGAGCCGGTGCACTCGACGTCAGCCCGCTGGAGCTGCCCGAAGGCACGTGCCCAGGCCAGGAGTTGCCGGTAGCCCTCCTGGGTGGTCGGGAAGCTGCGGGTGTCCAGCATGGCCCCTGTCGTGGTGGTCACCGCGGCGACGTGGGTGTTCTTGTGGGTGTCCACTCCGAGTACGACATCCTCGGGCGGTTCGGCCGTGTGGTGACGGGTGCGGGTGGGCTGGGTCATGCTGGGCACGGTCGCCTGTCTCCTGAGCGCTTCGGGAACACCGGTGGCCGACGCCGGGCCGATGTGGCGGTCAGGACTGTGACGGTGCCTGTCGCGAAGGCCCCTATCGGGACACGCCCACCGCTCCGGCGGCAACAAGCGCCGCCTCCGGCGTGGTCGACAGATCAGCACGCAGGGCACGAGGCCAGTCGCGTCGCGGGTCAGACCACCGCCCGAGGCGGCACCCGATCATCCTCACAGTCGCGTCGGGTGTGCGCCGGGTTCCACGGCTCCGGTCGGGGTGGTGCTGCTCGCAGGGACGGAACGCTGCTGGTCAGCCCGGGTTCGGGAGGGCGTGGAGCCGGTCCAGGGCATCGGTGATCACGTCGTTCCAGGGCCAGTGCCCGGCGAGGCGGAGATAGCGGCGGCGACCGGTGATGACGAGCCGGGCGGCGGTGGAGAACAGCCGAAGCCGCAGGCGGCGGGGTTCCCAGAGCCGTGCTTGGCCGGTCAGGGCGAGCAGGGGCATCCAGGCCATCAGGTCAAGGGCGATCTGGACGATCTCCAGCCAGATCTGGTTCTGTGCGGCGCCGTGGAGGGGGAGGTTTCGCAGGCCGGTGGCACGGGCGGCGCGGATGCGGTCCTCGGCCCGGGCCCGCTGCCGGTGGCGCAGTTCGAGGGCGGCGATCGCCTCGCCCGTCGTGTTGGTGGCGAAGCACGTCAGCCGCATGCCGTCGGCGTCGGTGAAGCGTAGTTGGGCGCCGGGGTGCGGCCGTTCCTTGTGTACGATCAGCCGTAGGCCCCTTCGGCCAGCCGGTCAGGCAGTCGCCGGCAAGTTCGGCGACCCAGGCGCCGTCGCGGATGTCGCCGTCAGGTTCCGCGGCCGGCGTCCAGGCCGAGGCCGGGACCTTCAGGACGGCCTGGTGGATGGCGTCGGTGATGGTCATGCCGACCGAGTACGACAGCCACCTTCCGCGCCGGGCGAGCCAGGCGACGAACTCGTGGGTGCCGCCGCCGGAGTCGGTGCGGATCAGCGTCTGGCGGCCGCGCCGCAACCGCTTCGGCAGCTGGGCCAGGGCCAGCCTGGTGGCCTCGATGTGGTCGGCGGCGGTGTTGGAGCCCGCGTTGCCGGGCCGCAGCAGCCCCACGACCGGTTCACCGGACCCGCCGCGGCCGTGGTTGACGAACCCCATCAGCGGGTGGTGGCCGAAGGTCTTCTTCCAGGTCGCGGCGGCGTCCTGTTTCTCGGAGTGCGCCAGGACGAGGACGCCGTCGATGTCCACGATCAACTGCCCGCCCGCGTCCGGCGCCGCGTCACCGGCCAACCGCCATACTTGTTCGCGTACTTCGGCACGGGCGGTGCGCAGCGCGGCCAGGACCCGCTGTCCACCCGCCGCCAGCTTGCCGATCAGCCGGGAGACCGTCGGGTCGGAGGCCAGGCCCGAACACAGCCGGCTCGGCCCGCACCATGCCGACATCGGCCAGGCAGTCCCCGCCCAGCGCCACCGCGAGTGCGATATCCAGCAGGATCTTGCCCGGATCGTGCACCGTCCGCGGCTTGCGCCACGGCACCAGCGCCGCCGATATCGCCGCATCCAGACCGGACTTGCGGACCGTCTCGACCAGGAGCACCGCACCGGCCTGCGAGACGACTCCGCGACCGGCGCCCTCGACGCGGACACGCGGGTAGGACCCTATACGCTTCTTCACCGCTGGTCAGAGGCACTTTCTGCTTTCTTGATCACCAGCCGGACAGCCCGCCTCGTGAAAGCACGAGGTTAGATCAGCGGCCCTGGGACCTGGGTCCGGCCGGGCAGCTGTGGACACCAGCCGGGGTGGCGGACCTGATCGCGAAGCCGTACCGGGTACGCCTGGCCGGGCAGGGCGTGGGCACGTACCTGCGCCGCTGGGGGCCTGACGTTCCAGCGGCCGGATAAGCGGGGCCGTCGAGCAGGACGCGGAAGCGGTCCGCGTCCGGCGCGAGGAGACCTGGCCGGCGATCCACGCGAAGGCGAAGGCCGAGGGCGGCGAGGTGCTCTTCGCCGGTCAGGCCGGCATCCGCTCCGACCAGGCCACCGGCCCGCACCCGGGGCGCCAAGGGGCGCACTCCCCTCGTGTGCCGCACAGGCAACCGCTACTCCGTGAACGCAGGCACCTCTCTGTGTCAGCCCCATCCCGCCTCGGTCACCGATCGACGGATCCAGGCTCAGTAATCAGCGGTCTGCCTCCGGCACCCGCGACACCAACTTTTCGCTCATCGCCGACTGGGGGATCAAGTCATACCGGGACCGAAGGCCCCGGAGCCTCACTGCGAACCACGAAAAAGGTAACGGGGCTCACCCGCTCCCGTCCGGCGGGCGGTGGGAGGCATTCCAGCGACCTTTCTGCAGACCCGGTTAAAGGTCCACTGGGCGCTCGCTAACGTTCGGCAAGCCAGCGGCGAAAGCAATATCCCCGGCGATGTGATTCACGTCACGGGGCAGGCTGGTCCGGCGTGCGCCGCAGCGGCGCTTCGTTCATGTCAGCGGGAGGGCAACTCCCCGCCCGATGCGTTCTTATGGGGAACGAACACGCGTGCCGACGCTGACAGCAGTGGTATTCCGTGTCATATCGCCTGTCGCCGTGGCGAGTTAAAGAAACCCTCACCCGAAAACGGGTGATGAGCCGCCGGGAACTTCGGTGTTAGCTTCTGTGTCCCGGGCGAGGGTCACCAGGACCTACCGGAATCCATGGACGGCATACCGGCCTTCGCCTTGCGATCACCAAACCCATGACGAAATGTCACGGCTGGGAATCCGCGGGCTGCGCGGACAGCGCCATTGCCAACGGCAAGGACCGGCTGGCGGCGGGGAATGCCCGAGGGCAACACCGCGGCCACGACTCCGGACAGCACGCAGGCCCCGAGTTCCCCTGCCGCAGGAACCAGGAGAGGACCGAAGCCATGTCCCGAGGACGGCATCGCCGGTACAAGCCCAGTTACTTTTCCCGAACATCCCTGGCCGTCACCGCCGGTGGTGCAGGCATAGCACTGCCCTTCATGGGCGTGTCCAGTGCCAGTGCCGCCTCGCTGGATACCTGGGAGAAAGTCGCGGAATGCGAGAGTTCGGGTGACTGGGACATCAACACGGGGAACGGCTATTACGGCGGCCTCCAGTTCAGCCAGAGCACCTGGGAAGCGTTCGGCGGCACCGCCTACGCCCCGCGCGCGGACCAGGCCACCCAGCAGGAGCAGATCGCCGTCGCCGAGAAGGTCCTTGAGGCCCAGGGCCCCCAGGCATGGCCGGTGTGCTCGGCCCGGGCCGGCCTGGCCAAGGGTGGCCCCGCCCCCGACCTGGCCGCGGACCGTCCGGCCCCCGACAGCGGGCAGCGGGCCAAGGACGCCGGCACCGCACCCGCCGCGTCCCCCGGGAAGACCACCGACCGCGTCCACACGGTGGCCGGCGGAGACACCCTCTACGGGATCGCCCTCGAGCACCAGGTCCAGGGAGGCTGGCAGGCCCTGTATGACCACGCGGACAACCGTTCGGTGATCGGGGGGACACCGGGCGAGATCTTCCCAGGACAGAAGATCAAGGTACCGGGGGCTGGCACGGCCACGCAGCCCTCGCCGGCGGCCGCATCACCGAAGACCACGCCCCGCGCGGTCCCCTCCTCCCATCCCAAGGCCAGTGCCCCCGTGAAGGACGCCAAGGTGACCACCCCGTACGGCAAGCGGGGCGCGATGTGGGCCAGCGGCTACCACACCGGAGCCGACTTCGCGGTGCCCACCGGAACCACGGTGATGTCCGTACGCGACGGTGAGGTCGTCTCCGCCGGCTGGGACAACTCCTACGGCTACAACGTGGTCGTCCGCCACGACGACGGCATGTACAGCAGGTACGCCCATCTGTCGGCGATGACTGCCCACACCGGCCAGAAGGTTCAAGCGGGTGAGCAGGTCGGGCTGTCCGGGAGCACGGGCAACAGTACGGGCCCGCATCTGCACCTTCAGATCGGCACCACTACTGCGTACGGATCCGCCGTGAACCCTGAGCCGTACCTTGAGAAATTCGGGGTGAGCATCTGACGTCCGCGTACCGGCCTGCACCGCAGCCTGGTTCCCGTTCGCTCCTCTTCGTCCCTCCTTCCTTATCCTGAGGGTCTCGCTGTCGCCTCACTTGCTGGAAGACGATGCCAGGAGGTGAGGCGGCAGCGACGCCCGGGACACGGGGAAGTCGAAATAGGTGTGGGGGTAGGGCTCTTGCCGGTAGGTGAAGTGCCACCATTCTTCCGGCAGGTTGACGAAGCCGACGCTTTCCAGTGTGGATTTCAGCAGGAGCCGGCTCGCGCGCTGTGCTCCCTGGATGCGGGGGGCGAGGGTGTGGGAGAGGGGGTCGAAGCAGTCGAAGCCCGTGCCCATGTCGACGGAGTCGTCCCAGAAGCGCTGAGACACCGGCGCGTAGCAGGGGGCGGGCGGTCCGGCCGCGGCCCGGGGTGGGGTGCGGCGGGCGGGCAGCGGTACGAGGGTGACGTCCACGGCGCTGCCGCGGCTGTGTCCGGACTTCTCCGCGATGTACCCGTCGGTGAAGAGCCGTGACTTGTCCACTCGCGGATAGAACTCCTTCTTCATCCTCTGGTCGCTGAGATCCCTGGCCCAGTCGACGAAGTGGTTCACGGCCCGTTGGGGCCGGTAGCAGTCGTAGACCTTGAGCGTGTACCCCTGGGGCACCAGCTTCCGCTGCGCCTCGTGCAGGGCTTTCGCCGCGGGCGCGGTGAGGATGCACAGCCCTTCGCGGTAGCCGTCGATGGGTTGCCCGACGAAGTTGTGCCCGGTGGCGTAGCGGATGTCCTGCACGATCGTCGGGTCGATGTCCTGCAGCGCGACGAAACCCTTGGGAGCTTGGTGCTCCGGATCGGCCGCCGCGGGGGCGGCGGCCGTGGTCAGCGCGGCAGCGGCCAGGGCGAGCGAGCCCAGCGCGAGGCCAACACGGCGTGTGAGTCTCCTGTCCATCTCGGCTTCCTTCCCGCGTGGTGCGCCCGCCGGACCTGCCAGGGGCCGCACGGCGCGTGCTGGCGCGGCTGCGGCCGGGCAGGAGCGCGGCGGCGAGGCGTGGGCGCACAACGCCCGTCGCCGCGGCATCGCGCCCGGGGCGTTGCTGCGCCGGGCGGGCAGGGCGGCCCGGAGCTGGGGGTCAGGCGGCCGAGCCGGCCTTCCAGGTGTTCCAGGGCATGTTCCAGTCGCCAAGGCCGTTGTCGGGCTTGATGGTTGTGCCGCCGGAGTTCTTGACGATGACGACATCGCCGATGAGCGACTGGTCGAAGAACCATGCGGCGGGCGTGCTCGGGTCCTTGCCGCCCTGGACGTCGTTCAGTCCGATGCAGCCGTGGCTGGTGTTGGCCGAGCCGAAGACCCTCTTGTCCGCCCAGTAGTTGCCGTGCAGGAACGTGCCCGAGGTGCTCAGACGCAGGGCGTGGGGGACGTCGGGTATGTCGTAGGCGGGCTTGCCGTCCTTGTCCGTGAAGCCGACCGTGTCCCCGCGCATCCGCATCTGCTGCTCCTTCTGCGAGATCACCATCTGCCCGTTGTAGGTCGGCGTGGCCGCTGCCCCCGCGGAGAGGGGGAGGGTCTTGATCCTCTTGCCGTCACGGATGACCGTCATCGTCTTGCGCCTGACGTCGACGACGGAGATCTGGGAGCGGCCGACATGGAAGCGGACGGTCTTGTTCTGGACGCCGGTGATGCCCTTGGCGCCCCTCACACCGTCGAGGGCGAGCCTGACGGTGATGTCGGAACCGGGCTTCCAGTAGGTGCGGGGGCGCAAGTCCAGCCGGCTGGCGCCGAACCAGTGGCCGACGGCGCGCTGGCCGCTGCTGGAGACCACGGTGATGTGCGACTGGACGGCCTCCTTGTCGGTGATTGGCTTGTCGAAGGTGATCGACACCGGCATGCCGACACCGACCCTCGAGCCGTCCTTCGGGGTGACCGAGCCGATGAAGCTGTGCCCCGCGTCGACGGTGGCGAAGGACGCCGCCTCGGCGACGGTACGGCCGCGCGCTTCCTCGGCCGTGGCCTTGACCGTGGGGGCGGTGCCACGGGCCGGGGCGGTGTCCGCATCCCGGAGCGTGCCACCGGGGGAGGCCGTGCCCACTGAATGCGTCCCGGACGGCAGGGACGTCAAGACCACCGAGGTGAGCTTGGCGCCACTCACGCTCACCTCGGCGCCCTTGGTGATGCTGGTGCCGGCGGCACCGCCGCCCGGCATGATGGTGATCTTCGCCGCGGAGGCCGGTGCGCCGACAGAGCCCGTAACGGCAACGTTGTGCTCCGGCGCCGGCATTGCGGGCTGTACCGCGGCCGCCGCCACGTGGCCCGTCATCGCTCCGGTGAGGACGGCCGCGGCGGCCGTGACGGCCCTGAGGACAGGAGGGAACTTACGCATCACGGTCTCTTATGTCCTTTTCGGGTTCCAAGGGGTGCTGTTGCACCGGTGGCCCGCGCGGCTGAACGGGCCTGTACGGCAGCTGTTCGCCAGGCGGTGTGACCGGCCGCATCCGAGCCACGCCATCATCGGCCGCCCTCCGCCGCCGATCGGCCCACCAGACGGCTGTCTGGCCGGGCCGGGTCTTTGTCCCCTGATGGGCGGACCGGTGCTGCGGCGGACGGGGGCCGAGGAGCGACGATCTGGCAAGCCGGGAGTGGTGGCCGCCGCAACGTCAACGCGGCCCGGGCCGTGCGATGGAACCGGCGCGCAACACGGAGCCGCCGAGCAGCGCCCTTTCAGGTAGCAGAAACCTGCCCCCCTGGGGGGACTGAAAGGCCTGTCGCGATCTTCCCCGCCCTGGAAACATCACCATGGCAAGGAGATGTCTCACACGGATCTGCCGGTGAGGGAGAGCGGGAACTGACATGCATGATGAGCGCCATGTGGAACTCGTAAGACTCTACGAGACCTACGACAATGACAGGCTTGACAGCATCCTGAAGGGCGTGGGCGGGGGGGACCTTCATGGCTGCAGCGCCGAAGTGAACGAACTGCGTCTGGCCGCGGCAGCTGCGGCCCCGTCCGACGCCGTCGAGTACATCGTCGCAAACGTTACGGGGTACGGGTTCTTCACCTGGGACGGATCGGCACGAGGCGCCGCGGGGCTGCTGACTGCAGGGACAGCTGACTGCCGCTCTCTGGTCGAAGGGTGCTGTGCGGTCATCAACGCACTCGGCATTAAGGCGGATCACTGCTGGCGCGACGAATGGTTCTATGTCGACAGTACCGAAGTCCGTCCTCTGATCGACGGAAAGACGGGGAACGTGGACGGGGAACGGTGGTGTTTCGAGAACCATCACTGGCTCTACTGCAACGGCAGGGAATACGACCTGCTGTTCGGCGGGGGACCGCTGGACTTCGCAGCGTGGCGCCGCTACGTGTCGCAGGGAGTTGAGGACGGCTACACGTGGACCGAATACGAGGGCGGCATCAGGATTTACGTCACTGACGGGAGCCAGGGCTACCCGTACACGAGGTGGAAAGAGCAGGCCATGGTCTTCGATCCCGATGGCCACCGTCATCGGCATGATCGCAGTTGCGCGGAGTCCTGCACCCTCCTTTGAGGGCTGCTCGCCTCTGCTCTGAACCCCTCACAGAATGATCTTGAAAGCCGGTGCTGTTGCTCGCCGGTGAGTACGATCTCGGGCTGCCGCCGAGTATGCCGGTCTCTTCGAGAAGCCGAGTCGGCGCAGCCCGGCGCCGGGACTTTCCCCGACTCGATCATCCCCACGTGGTTCACGCGGGCACTGGCCGCCTTTCCCGGCTGATCGCGTCGAGCAGCAGCTGCGCGGCCGCAGTCGTCCCGTCGGTGCGGATCGTGCCGGCGACGGCTGCTGCTCGTGCGCGGCCTGGTGGTTTGCCTCGCCGCTGGCGAAGCAGCCGTCTCGGTCGTCGGTCAGGGCCAAGTCGGCTCAGCCACGGTCATCTGGCGGGCGGCGCATTGAGTGACTGCGCGACCGGCTCCGGACTGGCGGGCGGCGTCCTTCAGCGCGTCCACGCTGCCGTCCATGAGCGTGCGCACGTGCTGGGTGACCTGCCCGGGCGGCCAGTTCCACCAGGCGATCCGCAGCAGCCGGTCGATCTCTTCAGGTGTGTAGCGCATCTTGACCACGAGGGCGGGGTTGCCGCCGGCGACGGCGTAGGCTCCGAGACGATCACCGAGTGCACGCGGTCCTGCCGGGCGGCGCTCAGGGCCATGGCGGTGGCGCGGAGGCGTCGAGGGAGGAGTTGGCGGCGACGGAGCCCACCTCGACGTCGACCAGGTGGCCGGCTTCGACGGCGGCGTTCAGCGCGCGGCAGTTCTCCGGTTCGACGCCGATGGTGCGGATGCTGTGGCGCTGGGCGGCGGTGGCCACACCGGCGAACAGGCCGCCGCTGACCGCGACGATCACGGTGTCCTCGAGCGCGCCGGTGGCAGCCGCGAAGTCTTCGCAGGCGGTCTGGGCCTCGGCATACCGGTGGCCGGCCAGGCGGACATTGGCGCCCAGACAGCGGGGCCTTGTGGTCTTCACCTGCGGGGCCGTTTCGGGCAGGAAGACGGTGGCCCGTATCCCGTGCCGGCGGGCCCACGCGCAGGCCAGGCTGGCGTTGCCGCCGGAGGCGATGGTCACCCCGGCCTCGGGCAGGGAGCCTTCCTCCGGGTGGGCCCGCAGAAAGTTCAGCGCGCCGCGGGCCTTGAAGCTGCCGGTGTGCTGCATGTACTCCTGCGCCAGCCAGACCTGGCACGGCTCCGCTTCACGGTCGTCCAGGGGGTCGCGGGGGGCGCCTGGGTCGATGGGGACGAGGGTGACGGGCGGATCCCTCCGGCGATCCGGCCGGCGGCCGCCTTAACGTCGCCGTAGGTGAGCTGGTGCACAGGTGCTCCTCAAGGAGAAGAGAGGCTGAGGGGGATGCGGCTGCGGTGCGTCGGCCGGTGAGGGTCGGGCGTCCCACGGCAGCAGCGGGCTGAGAGCCGCCGCAGGCACCAGGTACCACCGTAGAGCCGTGCTGCCGCCCCCTCGCCCGACCGGCCCGTGACGGGGGCTGAACCGCAAGGCCTCCGATCGCAGGAGGACAAGGCCGAGGGCCGCCGGGCGGCCCCGCTCTCATCCCGTCCGTCCGTCGATCGCGGGAGGCGACCGGGCCCGCCCGCAGGCCACCGTGGTGGGTGGACGACCCACGAAGGGAACCGGGGTGAGCAGGCTGCGAACGGTCATCTGCAGGGTCCGCGCCGGCGCATGGACCGTTGCCATCCTCGTGCCGCGCCGGCGCGACCGCCCCGGCCCCGGTGCGGTCCGCTCCAGGCCCGGGCATCCCCAGCGGCCCGCCGCGCCCACACCAGAACCCCTCGTCCCGGACGGGCAGCGCCGGCACCACGAGCCCTCCGCGCCGCGCGGCACGGACATGACCTGACCGGTACCGGCCGCCCGCCCGGCGGCCGGACGGGCGGCGCGGCACCTCGGCCGAAACAGCGGCCCCGGCCGCTTCCGGCACCGCCACGCACCAGAGAGGAGGAACACCGATGACCAGGTCCGACGGCCTCATGGAGGACGAAGGCTTCACGGAGGTCGGCAGCGAGGCCGAACTGCGCGAGCTGATCGCGCGCCCGGACGCTCCGGTCGAGCGCAAGCAGCTGTCGCGGCTCGATGCGCACGCGCGTACCTGGATCGCGCGCTCCCCCTTCTGCCTGCTGGCCACGGCCGGTGCCGACGGGACGTGCGACGTCTCACCCAGGGGAGACGCTCCCGGATTCGTCCACGTCCCAAGCGACCGTGCCCTGGCGATCCCCGACCGGCCCGGCAACCGCCGGCTCGATGGCCTGCGCAACATCCTGGCCAACCCGCACGCCGGACTCCTCTTCGTCATCCCGGGCATCCAGGAGACCCTGCGCGTCAACGGCCGCGCCCGGATCATCAGCAACGCACCGTTCATGCAGGACATGGCTGTCCACGGCAAGCGTCCCGTCCTCGCGCTCTGGCTGGAGGTCGAGGAGGCATACTTCCACTGCGCCAGGGCCTTCAAGCGGTCCCGGCTGTGGGATGCGGGGCAGTGGCCCGACCGTGCCGGTGTGCCCACCTTCGGCCGGATCCTCAAGGACCAGCTCCGCCTGGACCGGCCGGCGGCCGAGCTCGATGCACTCATCGCCGCCAGGGACCGGGACGAGCTGTACCCGTAGCGCCCGGGACGGCGGGCCGGCTCGGCGAGGACGGCAACCGGCAGGCTCTGGCGCACCCGACCACCCCAGCCCGTGGGAGGCGGCGCGCGCGGGGGCCCGGCTGGAGTGGCGGATGCAGCCGGTCATCCAGCCGACGGTACAGGCTGTGGCTCCTCAAGGACGCCGATGCGCCGGTCTGTGGGGCGCGGCCGTGCACCGGGACCACGGGCAAGGTCACCCGCTGCCAGGCAGGCGGCTCTCGGTATCCGGCCTCCGGTCACGCCGCGGCGGCATCGACTGGTGCCTGTTCCTGCCCAAGAGCCGGCACCCGGCCTCGCCCGGGGCCGATCCGCCAAGGTGGCCCGCCGCGCGAAGTGCGGCATCCCGCCGGGGACGGGCCACGTCGAGAGGTGGCAGCTCGCCCTGGACACGATCGGCGAGACCCAGGGTCGGCGACGTCCCCCTGGCCGTCGCCGACGGGAAATACGCAGACGCCGCCGCTATCCGGCTCGGCCTTCAGGAACGCGGGTTGCACCACGTAGGGGGCATTTCCACCACCGTCACACCCGGCCGGGCGACGCGGTGGTCCGCCACGCCGCCGCACTGAAACGGTCACGGCCGGCGTTCCGTGGCCGAGTGTCTGCAGGCGGCCAGGAGCGTGAAGGAGCTGGTCATCGCGTCCGGGAAGCAGACGGCCCGGCCGGTGCGGTGGCGTGAGGGTTCCTGCCGGGGCACCGGGCGGAGCGGGTTCAAGCCCATGTACTCGCGCTTTCGTGGCCCTGCGGATCCGGCCGGCCGAACGCGAGATCCGCAAAGCTGTGGGCGGACTGGAACCGCCTGAACGCCGACCGGCCCCATGGCCGCCCGCCAAGCCGGAACGGTGCGGTTGTGAGGTCGCCTGAGCCGGGATCCCCGCTGCAGGCGGGGGGAGCAGTCAAAGCAACAGGGACCTTCCCCGGGGGCCACCTGCACCCGGACTCAAGGATCTGGCGTCAAGGTGTCCACGATCAAGGTGCTGGGCGCAGAGTCTGCCGGTCGAGCGCGGCCGCGAGGAAGGTCGACACGGTCCTGAGGTTCTCATTCGCCCTCTTGAGCTCGGCGTTCTCTTTCCGCAGCCGCTCCAGCTCGGCCGACTCCGCAGCGGTGGCGGCGGGCCGGGCTCCGCTGTCGATCTGGTCCTGGCGAACCCACTTACGCAGCGTCCGAGTCGTCCCGATCCCCAGCTCGAAGGCGACCGCCTTCATCGCGGACCACTCGCTGTCGTACTCAGGCCGCACCTCGGCAACCATGCGGACTGCACGCCTGCGCAGCTCAAGAGGGTAACGGGGTTGTGGCATGGCTCGCTCCTCTCACTCGACGATCGAGTCGCTACCGAACCCGCAACGTTCGTCCTCGGCCTTCACATCGGTCGCGGTTGTCGCTGTGCCGGTGGCAGCCGCGACGACAATCGTCGTCAGCGAGCGCGATCACAGAAGTCTTCTTCTTGTGGAGCTTCGCGAGCTTCCCTCTGCGGCACGCAACACTGGCCCCAGTGCCCGTGCGGCGTAGGCCTGTAGCGGTCAGATCGGTGTCAGGCTCGCACGCGAGAATGCCGTAGTTTGTCCTCCGATAGGCGGTTTCACTGGATGAGAACACTCCCTCTCCAGGTTGGGGACGTTTGAGTTGACCCTTGGTGCTCCGGGCCGGCCATTGCCGTGGGCTGGCCCGGCGGCATTCATCGACGACGCACACGAAGCGGGCGTGCCCTGCTGCTCCGGCCAGCCGGACTCGAAGGCCGGTCTGCGGAGCGTGATCGGTGGTCCGCCAAGCTCCCCTTCCGGTTGGACGTCATCCGCGGCATCCAGCCGCTGCGGACACCAGCGACGCGAACCGGCAACCCGGCGAACGTTCCCCGGTCACGGCACTGGGATCCTCGGCCGTGCCTCGAGTGCTCCTTGTCGAGGACAACCCCCTGTACGCGAAGGGGAGTCTGCGCGGGCGCGGGCGCGGGCGCGGGCGCGGTCGCACGGTGCACCGCGCCGTCGGCGAGGGAGCCGTGGTTGCCGCGCTCGGCGGGCTTCGGCCCGTCGCGGCCGCATCCTGCGTTCCGCCGTGACGGGTTTGCCGGCCGGCGGACAGGCACCAAGTACCATCGCGCAGCGCAGGGGGCGGCCGGTCGGCCGGTGACCTCACCACCAGCCGGGGGAGGGCGGCCCGCCGCCTGCGCCCCCCGGCCGCAGGTGCCGCGCCAGGGCCGCCGCCGCGAAGCTTGAGCCGCCACAGATTTCGCCGAGGCAGGACCTCGCACCCGATCACCGGGCAGCGGGCGGCGCTGGCGCATGCCCATGGCCGCCTGGCCGCAGGAAGCAGGAAGAACGAGCCGCCATGACCCATGTGATGATCACCGACAGGGACGACATCGCCCGGCAGTCGCTCGCCGAGGCGCTGCGCACACGGGACTACCGCGTCACCAGCACCGCCCGGCCTGGTGAGGCCATGAGCCGCCTGCTGGACGAGCAGCTCGATGTCCTGATCTTGGGCATGGAGCCTGACGATATGGGCGGTCTGCGGCTCCTGCGCATGCTGCAGACGACCGGCGCGGTTCCCGTCGTCGCCGCGGTGCGCGGCAACAACGAGCCGCTGATGGCCCGCTGCCTGCTGAGCGGCGCCGACGACGTGGTGGCCAAGCCGTTCAGCCCCGAGCTGGTGCACGCGCGGCTTACCGCCTTGCTGCGCCGCCTCGATGGCGCGGCCGGCACCGAGGTGATCCGTGTGGGCGGCCTCAGCGTCGACCCGCGCTCCCACACCGCGACCCTCGAGGGAAGCGAACTGGAGCTGCGTCCCATGGAGTTCCGGCTGCTGGCGTATCTGGCCGAGCACGCCAACCGGGTCGTCAGCAAGGACGAGCTACGCAGCGAACTGTGGGACCACACCTACCCGGTCACCAGCAAGACGGTCGACGTGCACCTGTGCTGGCTGCGCCGGCGGCTGGGGGAGAGCGCCTCCCGGCCACGCTATCTGCGCAGTGTGCGGGGGGTCGGGGTCAAGCTCTGTGCGCCGGCCGCCTGACGAGCCCCCCGGCCCGCCGACCTGAAGCGCGCGGGGCCCCGCC
>NZ_BJND01000114.1 GCF_006539505.1 Streptomyces spinoverrucosus | reverse complement strand
GGCGGGGGCCGGTCCGTTCGGTCGGACCGGCCCCCGCGGGTAAGCACTTGCCTCCTCGGGTCTGGAGGCCACCGCTTCAGATGGGGCGGTTACTGCATGACGGCCATGGCCAGCGCCCGCCGGGCGCGCCGCGAGGCGCGCTCGGCCCGGCGCTGCATCCGGCGGGCGGCCACCAGGCTCATGGCCCGGCGCTGCTCCCGCGCATCATGCAGCCGGTCGTGCATATGCGCACGAGCCAGGGCTTCTGGGATGAGTTGCATCTCTCGGGTCCTGTTCTGACGCGAGTCGTTCGCGCCGGTGGTGGTGACTTCTGGGGTCGCGGAGCCGGTGGGCTCGTTGGTGGACGGCTTCATCGGGGCCTGCTTCTGGGGGTCGTGCGTGAGGGGACGGTCGATCGTTCCTGCGGTGTTCATGCCGTGACCGGGTTCTTGCGCGGGCGGCCACGCGGCCGCTTCCGGGCGACGACGACACCCTGGACGAACAGCTCGCCACCCCAGACGCCCCAGGGCTCACGTCGCTCCTTGGCGCCGGCGAGGCAGGCCTCGATCAGCGGGCAGGTGCGGCAGAGGGACTTGGCGTACTCGACGTCCGCCGGGGACTCCGCGAAGAAGACCTCCGGGTCGTAGGAACGGCAGGGGACGGGCACGCCGAGGTTCTCGATGGCGTCGTCGAGCGCGGTGAGCGCGGTGAGCGCGGTGAGCGGGGTCAAGGTGGAGTCCTCCGTGAGGCCGGGCGGGGGGATCGTTTCCGAAGGCGGTACGGACGGGGCGTGCGCTTCGAGTTGCACGGTGTTGTCTTCCTCGTCTGGTCGTTCCGGTCGGGTTGGACCGGGTGGCGGCTGGTACCGGGTTCTTTTCTTGTCCCGAGGCCCCTTCACTCCGCCGTCCCGTTCGGGACAAACAGAAGGGCCGCGGATCCCGGATGGGGTTCCGCGGCCCTGAAGGCGCCGGCCTGATTGCCGATCAGGCTGGATCACTCCAGGGTTCTGGCCCACGGAAGGCCCACATCAGGTGGTGCTGCGTCGTCTGCTTCCGGCTTCCGGCACCGGTCGCCGTAAAGGCATAGGCCTGGGCCTGTGCCAGTACTGCTGCTTCCAGTGCCTTGGTCGGTCGCTCATCGCGCTCGCGGACGGGAAGGCCCGCGAGGGACGGGGCGGACGCCGGACGCACGGCAGGAATGCCGGACAGACCGGTGCCCGGGTTGGAGGCGCCGAGCATGCACACGGAGGCGACCGAGCGATCGGTCATTTTGACGATGCTGGTGGTGCTGTTCTTGATGCTGATCACTGGACTCGCCTCCTCTCGGCGTCTCGGGGACTGGGGTGAGCCAGTCCTACGGGTATGCAAGTACAACACGGAATCAGGGCCTCAGGAAGGCCGCTGTCCCCGTGCGTAAGAACCTATGGGGATTGCTGGGGCATGCGCAAACTATTTTTTCGACGAGTTGGTATCAGTCCCCGTCTTCCTCTCCTGCGACCTCTTGGCCTGCGCAGATGGCCAGAACATCGGCTCCGTAGCGGTTGAGCTTGCGCATCCCGACTCCTGGGATCCGGGCGAGTTCGCTCTCGTCGTCCGGGGTGGCCTCGGCGATCGCCATGAGGGTCTTGTCGGTGAAGACGCAGAAGGCGGGCTGACCGCTGCGCCGGGCCTGGATCGCACGCCAGTCCCGCAACCGTTCGTAAAGCGCCTCGTCCATGTCGGAGGGACAGTCCTCACAGCGCATCAGCTTCATCTCGCCGGCGTCGGTGAGCGTGCGTCCGCAGACGCGGCAGCGGGCGGGGGCGCGCTGGGTTCGTCTGGGCGCGACGGGAACACTTGTGCCGTTCGCTCCTCTGGAGTAGCCGCGCTCGATGCCGCCCGCGGCCCCGGCGCCGGTGCGGCTCGCGGCTGCGGCGGAGCCGGGGCGCAGTCCGTCGAGGAAGCGGCTGGGGCGGCGGTTCGGGCGGCCGCCGGGTGAGCGGGCGAGTGCCCAGGAGACGTGCAGGTGCGAGCGGGCGCGGGTGACGCCGACGTAGAGGAGGCGGCGTTCCTCCTCGACCTGTTCGTCGGTCTTCGCGTAGGTGATCGGCATCATGCCCTCGGCTACGCCGACCAGGAAGACGACGTCCCACTCCAGGCCCTTGGCCGAGTGCAGGGAGGCGAGGGTGACGCCCTGCACGGTCGGGGCGTGCTGGGCGCCCGCCCGTTCGTCGAGTTCGGCGACGAGGTCGGCGAGGGTGGCGCGGGGCTGGGCCGCGGCGAAGTCCTGGGCGAGGTTGACGAGCGCGGCCAGGGACTCCCAGCGCTCTCTGACGGCACCGGAGCCGGCCGGGGGCGTGGTCGTCCAGCCCTCTCCGGACAGCACGGCCCGGACCTGGGAGGGCAGGTCGACGGCCTCGTCGAGGAGGGAGTCGTTGCCGCCGAAGCGGGCCGCGCCGCGCAGGGCGATGCCTGCCTTGCGCACTTCGGGCCGGTCGAAGAACCGCTCGGCGCCGCGCAGTTGGTAGGGGATCCCGGCGTCGGCGAGGGCCTGCTCGTAGGTCTCGGACTGGGCGTTCGTGCGGAACAGGACGGCGATCTCGCTGGCGGGAACGCCGGAGTCGAGCAGTTCTCGGATGCGGTGGGCGGCGCCTTCGGCCTCGGCGGGCTCGTCGGTGTATTCGGTGTAGACGGGCTCGGGGCCTGCGGGGCGTTGGGAGACCAGTTCCAGCCGATGGTCGGCGGCGCGGCCGCGGGCCTGGGCGAGCAGTCCGTTGGCGAGGTGGACGACCTGGGGTGTGGAGCGGTAGTCGCGGACCAGTTTGACGACGGTGGCGCCGGGGTGGCGGGTGCGGAAATCGAGGAGGTAGTCGGGGGTTGCTCCCGTGAACGAGTAGATCGTCTGGCTGGCGTCGCCGACCACGCACAGGTTGTCCCGGTCGCCGAGCCAGAGTTCGAGCATGCGCTGCTGGAGGGGGCTGACGTCCTGGTACTCGTCGACCACGAAGTGCTGGTACTGCGCACGTACCTGGTCGGCGATGTCGTGCCGGTCCTGGAGGATGGCGACGGTCAGCAGCAGGACGTCCTCGAAGTCGATGACGGCGCGGTCCCGTTTGAGGTCTTCGTAGGCGGCGTACACCTGGGCGATCTCGGCGGGGTCGCGGGGTGCCTCGCGGCCGGCCTTCGCGGCTGCGAGCGTGTAGTCGGACGGGACGGTCTGGGTGACCTTGGACCATTCGATCTCGCCGGTGACGTCCCGCAGCTCGCCCCTGTCGAGGCGGATACGGCATGCGGCGGCCGCGTCGGCGACGAGTTGGACCTTGCGGTCGACGAGCCGGGGCATGGAACCACCGACGGCTTTCGGCCAGAAGTACTGGAGCTGGCGCAGGGCCGCCGAGTGGAACGTGCGGGCCTGGACGCCGGCGGCGCCGAGCTGGCGGAGGCGTCCGCGCATCTCGCCGGCGGCTCGGTTGGTGAAGGTGACGGCGAGCACGCTGGAGGGTTGCAGGATCCCGGCACGCACCCCGTAGGCGATCCGGTGGGTGATGGCGCGGGTCTTTCCGGTGCCTGCGCCTGCCAGCACGCACACCGGTCCGTGCAGGGCGGTGGCGACCTCGCGCTGCTCGGGGTCGAGCCCTTCGAGCACCGCGTCGGCCGAGTCCGGTACCTGCGGGAAGAGGGTGGAGTGCGTTGCTGCTGTCACACGGCCATGCTGCCAGGTCGCCGGAGACGGGTGAGCCGGTTATCCACAGGCGGGGCCCTGCAGTCGTACTAATGCGACAGGTGTCACGTCTTCAGCCCCGTAAGGCAGCACGGCACCCGCATACCCCCCTCGGGAATGGCGCCGACATGGCGTACGTTCCCTCACTGCGACCACTTCCCCGACCCGCTAAGGAGCGCGAGAGACATGCCGGGCACTGTGACGATGTACAGCACCACGTGGTGCGGCTACTGCCGTCGGCTGAAGAGCCAGCTCGACCGCGAGGGCATCGCGTACAACGAGATCAACATCGAGCAGGACCCGGAGTCCGCCGCGTTCGTGGAGAAGGCGAACGGCGGGAATCAGACGGTGCCGACCGTGCGGATCGTGCCCGTCGCGGGTGGCGAGGAGGTCGTCATGACCAACCCGAGCCTGGCCCAGGTGAAGCAGGCGCTCAGCGTCTGACCTCTCGACGGCCCTCGCTGGACGGTTTCCGGCGAGGGCCTCTTTTTGCGTCACGTCCTTCAGCAGTACGGCTGCTGATCGGTCACCGAGGACGCCACCCGCATGAAGATCCCGAAGAGCCGGAAGAGCTGAGGAACGGGCCCGGTCACCTGGACCGTGCGCGAGTCCCGCAGCGTCACTCCCGGGATCGCTTCCAGCTGGGCGGCGACCGAGGCCGACTGCCAGCGCACCGCCAGCGTCGCCGGGGACTCGTCGGGGGACGGCCGGGGCTGGAAGGCAGCGCGGCGCACGCCCTCGGCGGCAGCCTCCTCGATCGCTTTGCGGGCCTCGGCCGCGGGCCGCAGCCGGGCGCTGAAGCGGTCTCGGGCGTACTTCACGGGCACCGTCACGACTTCGGCGTCCCAGGCCGTCATCTCCGCGCAGGCCACGTCGTCACCGGACAGCATCACCACCGGAACGCCCAGCGCGGTGGCGGTGGCGTGCGCGAACCCGATCTCGCCCATGGGCCGGTCGTCCAGCCACATGTCCTCGATCTCGTGGCCCATGTAGCTGTGGCTGAGGACGCCGAGGGCGCCCGCGCGCGAGTGGTAGCCGACGCACAGCACCGCGTCGAATTCCGGGTCCAGGTCTTCGAGCATGCCCATGCGCTTGGGTTTGCCCCTGACCAGTTCCGCTTCGGGATACAGCTGGTCCACGAGCAGGTTCCGCATCGTGCTGTGTGCGTCGTTGACCAGGACCCTGGTGGCGCCGGCCGCGAGCGCCCCGCGGACGGCCGCGTTCACGTCCTCGGTCATCATGGCCCGGCCGTGCTGATAGTCCTGGCCACCGGCCTGTACGTCCTGGGCGGCCACCAGTCCGGTGACGCCCTCCATGTCAGCGCTGATGTACACCTGCACGCCCGCGTCCCCCTTCCGGCCCTCGACACCGAGAACCAATGATCACTATGCCCCCGGGCAGCGCCGCTCGTGCCCCTGTCAGATCGCGCTGCGCGTCGGCAGCGGCTTGCCGTACCACATCTCGATCAGCCGTGCGGCGATGGAGATGCCGTACGGCGGCATCACCTCGCCGCACTCGAAGGCGGCGCGCAGTTCGTCGCGGGAGAACCAGCGGGCCTCATGGATCTCGTCGCCGTCGACGTCGATCTTGGTGGAGGTGGCGCGGGCCATGAAGCCGAGCATGAGGCTGGACGGGAACGGCCAGGGCTGGCTGGCGACGTACTCGACCTCGCCGACGGTGATGCCGGCCTCCTCGCGGACCTCGCGGCGTACCGACTGCTCGATGGACTCGCCGGGCTCCACGAAGCCGGCCAGCGTGGAGAAGCGTCCCTCGGGCCAGTGGACCTGGCGGCCGAGCAGGATGCGGTCGTCCTCGTCGGTGACGGCCATGATCACGGCGGGGTCGGTGCGCGGGTAGTGCTCGGCGCCGCAGGCGGGGCAGCGGCGGATGTGCCCGGCCGCCGCGATGACCGTGCGTTCGCCGCAGCGGGAGCAGAAGCGGTGGGTGCGCTGCCAGTTCTCCAGGCCGACCGCGTGCACCATCAGGCCCGCGTCGCGCGGCGACAGCAGCAGGCCCGCCTCGCGCAGGCCCGCCGGGCGCGCGGACTGGTCCATGCGGCCGGGCAGCGCGTCCTTCTGCAGTGCGAAGTAGCTGACGCCGTCGTCGTCGATGCCGAGGAAGTAGCGGTGCGCCTCGGTGAGCGGGGCTTCGAAGGACGGGCTCATGACGAGTTCGGTACGTCCGTCGGGCGTCTCGTCGATGAGGACCTGGCCGCCGGAGACCACGAAGCAGCGGGTCGAGGGGTGGCTCCATGCCGCCGCGAGCCAGGCCTCGTCGAGCCGGTGGTGCGCGGCACGGTCGATGCCGCTGGGGGCGGTGAGCGAGATGGGTCGGTCGGCGGTGTGGTCGGTCCAGGTGGTCACGGGTGCTTCCAACTCCCCCGGTGGAACGGTTGATTCAGCGGCGGTTCAGCGGGATGTACGGCAGGCGGCGACCGGGTCCGGCGGGTCTCCGTGGTGCGGGCGGTCCTTCCAGTGTGCCCGGCGCGGGGCACTCCCTCGGCCAGGGCGGTCAGGGTGCATGGCGCCAGTGCTCGGCGAGGTCGCCCCAGAGGTACGCGGTGGTCTCGGCGCCCTTGAGGAGCAGATCGAGCTCGACCTTCTCGTTCGGGGCGTGCCAGCCGTCGGAGGGGACGGAGATGCCCAGGAAGAGGACGGGCGCGCCGAGGACTTCCTGGAGGTCGGCGGCCGGTCCGGAGCCGCCCTCGCGTGTGTAGCGGACCGGTTGGCCGAAGGCGCGGCTCATCGCGCGTACGACGGACTGCAGCGCGGGGTGGTCCAGTGGCGTCAGGCACGGGCGGGTGGCCGCCGAGAAGGCGATCTCCTGCCGGATCCCTTCGGGCACCTGGTCGGCGGCCCAGGCGCGGACGACCTGCTCGATGTGATCGGGGTCCTGGCCGGCGACCAGGCGGAAGGACAGCTTCACCATGGCCGAGGACGGGATGATCGTCTTGCTGCCCGGGCCCTGGTAGCCGCCGCCGATGCCGTTGACCTCGGCGGTGGGGCGGGCCCAGACGCGTTCCAGGGTGGTGTATCCGGCCTCGCCCTGGGTGGCGTACGACTTGGCGGTGCGCAGCCACTGCCGTTCGTCGAAGGGCAGCTCGGCGAAGAGCGCGCGTTCGCGGTCGGTGAGGTCGACGACACCGTCGTAGAAGCCGGGGATCGCCACGCGCGCGTGCCCGTCGTGGAGGGCGGCGACGAGGCGGGCGGCGGCCGTGGCCGGGTTGGGTACGGCGCCGCCGAAGGAACCGGAGTGAATGTCCTGGTCGGGGCCGTACAGCCGGATCTCGCACTCGGCGAGGCCGCGCATGCCCGTGCACACGGTGGGGGTGTCCTCGGACCACATGCCGGTGTCGGAGACGATCACCGCGTCGGCGGCGAGTCGCCCGGCGTGCTCCTCGACGAGGGCCCGGAAGTACGGGGACCCGGACTCCTCCTCGCCCTCGATCAGCAGCTTCAGGGTGACGGCCGGGGTGGTACGGCCGGTGGCGGCGAGGTGGGCGCGGACGCCGAGGGTGTGGAAGAACACCTGGCCCTTGTCGTCGGCCGCCCCGCGCGCGTAGAGGCGGTTTCCCCGGACGACGGGGTCGAAGGGGTCGCTGTCCCAGCCGTCCTCGCGTGCGGCGGGCTGCACGTCGTGGTGGCCGTAGACCAGGACCGTGGGCGCCTGCGGGTCGTCCGAGGGCCACTCGGCGTAGACCGCGGGGGCGCCCGGTGTCTGCCAGACCTCGGCGGTCGGGAAACCCGTCTCCTTGAGCCTGCTCGCGAGCCAGTCGGCGCTGCGCCGCACGTCCGGGGCGTGCTGGGGCTGCGCGGACACCGACGGGATGCGCAGCCACTCGGCGAGGTCGTCGAGGAAGGCGGCGCGGTGCTGGTCGATGTATGTGCGGACGGCGCTGTCCGGGGTCTGGCTCATGCTCACGAGCCTATCGGCCCGCACTGACACCCTGTTCGTGCGGTTCGTCACCGTACGGCTCGTCCAGCAGCAGCCGTTCCAGCGCGGCCCGGTCCGGGAGGTCGTCGGGCCGTACGACCTCGCCGGTCCGCACGTACACGAACGCGGCCGTGACCGACTCCAGGGGCACGCCCTGCTGCTCGGCCCAGGCGAGCCGGTACACGGCGAGCTGGAGGGCGTCGGCGGTTTGGCTGCGGCCGGTCTTCCAGTCGACGATCTCGTACGTCGTTCCCTCGCCGTCCCCGTCGCGGTAGACGGCGTCGATACGGCCCCGTATCACGCGGCCCGCGATGGCCAGCTGGAAGGGCGCCTCGACGCGGTAGGGCGTGCGGTGGGCGTACTCGGTTCGTTCGAACGCATCTTTCAGGGCCTGAAGATCACGTTCGTCGGCGATCTCTGCCTCGCTACCCGGCAGCTCCTCCGGCTCCAGCATGGGCAGCGTCAGCTCCTCGAAACGGGCCTCCATCCAGGCGTGGAAGCGCGTGCCGCGGCGGGCCGCGGGCTGTGGCGGGCGCGGCATGGGGCGGGCCAGCTCCTGAGCGAAGCCGTCGGGGTCGGCGGCCAGGCGCAGCAGTTGGGACGCGGTCAGCGACGCAGGCAGCACAACCTCCGTGACGGCCTCCCGCGCGCGGAGCAGCTCGCCGGTCAGCGCGTCGAGGTCGCGGTCCCAGGAGGCGATGGTGCGGGCCTCCTCGGGGGTGAGCGGGCTCGACTCGGGCAGTGGGGGGTGCGGGCGGGTGCCCTGCGTTGCGTCGGTGTCCGGGGGCGTCGCCTGGTGCGGGACGGTCGGGCGCGGGGCAACCGCGGACCCGTGAGGGTCCGTGTCCGTCGGCCGGTGCGTGTCCCAGGAGTCCCAGTCGGCCGGGTCCTCCTCCTCGTACGCGTCCCCCTCGTTGGGGATCTCGTCGTCCGGCGGTGCGGGCCAGTCCGGGTCGTCGTATGTGTCGGGGTCGTGTACGGCGGCGGGGTGGCCGGTGTCGTGGGTGGCGAGGGCGTCGAGGTGGGCCAGGACCGTCTCGGCCGCCGCCCGGCGCCGGGCCAGGGCGTCGGTGTCCAGGGGCAGGGGCCACAGCTGGTCGGCGGTCGCGTTGTGGAGGGCCGGGTTCTCCTCGTCCTCGGCGGGTTCGTCCGCCCACGCCTCGATCTCGCCGTGACCGGCGGCGCAGTGGTCGTAGAGGGCGAGGAGGAAGTCGGAGGGGCCGCGGGGCTTCTTCTGGGTGGGGCCCCACCAATGGCCGGAGCCGAGGAGCAGGGAGCGAGGGCGGGTGAAGGTGACGTAGCCGAGGCGGAGTTCCTCGGTGTGCTGATGGTCCTTCATGGCCTCGTGGAAGGCCTTCATCCCGCGCGCGTCCCACGTCTGGATGTCGGGCAGTGTGTCGGCGTCGCCGCGCAGTTCGTGCGGGAGCACCTTGGCCTGGGCGGTCCACTTCTCGCGGCCCTGGCTGCTGGGGAACGTGCCGGTGACGAGCCCGGGCACGGCGACGACGTCCCACTCCAGGCCCTTGGACTTGTGCCCGGTGAGCACCTTGACGGTGTTCTCGCCGCCCGGCAGCGCGTTGTCGAGGCCCTTCTCGTACTGGGCGGCGGTGCGCAGGAAGCCCAGGAAGGCGAGCAGGCCGGCCTCGCTCTCGTTGGCGGCGAAGGAGGCGGCGATGTCGAGGAAGTTGGACAGGGTTTCGCGGCGGCGGGCGGCCAGGGCGTGCGGGGACGCCGACAGTTCGACCTCCAGGCCGGTGACGGCGAGGACGCGGTGCAGGACGTCCATGAGCGGGTCGGACAGGGAGCGGCGCAGGTCGCGGAGTTCTGCGGCGAGGCGAGCGAACCGCACGCGCGCGTCCGGCGAGAACGGCAGCCCGTCGTCGTCCCCGCCGCCCTCCAGCGGGGTCTCCAGGAACGTGTCCAGGGCGTCGGCGAGCGAGATCACCTCGGCCGGGTCGACGCCCTCGACCGCCTCGGCGAGCCTGCGGTCGGGGTCGTCGTCCCCCTTCACGCGCGCGTGGGACACGAGCAGACGGGCGCGTCGGCCCAGCAGGGCGAGGTCGCGTGGGCCGATGCGCCAGCGGGGGCCGGTCAGCAGGCGGACCAGGGAGGCGTTGGCGCCCGGGTCTTGGAGCACTTCGCAGACGGCGACCAGGTCGGCCACCTCGGGCAGGTGCAGCAGCCCGGAGAGGCCGACGACCTCGACGGGGATGTCGCGGGCGACGAGGGCGCCCTGGATCTCCGCGAAGTCGGTCGCCGTACGGCACAGGACGGCGATCTCGCCGGGCTCCTTGCCGGTGCGGACGAGGTGGGCGATGGAGTCGGCGATCCAGTCGATCTCCTCGGCGTGGGTGCGCAGCAGGGCGCAGCGGACGATGCCGTCGCGTTCGGCGCCGGGGGCCGGGCGGAGGGCCTCCACGCCCGCGTGCAGGGCGCGCAGCGGCTCGGCGAGGCCGTTGGCGAGGTCGAGGAGGCGGCCGCCGCTGCGGCGGTTCTGGCTCAGCGCCTGTCGCTCGGCCTTGGTGCCGTCGGGGTGGGCGAAGTGCTCGGGGAAGTCGTCGAGGTTGGCGACGGAGGCGCCGCGCCAGCCGTAGATGGCCTGGCAGGGGTCGCCGACGGCGGTCACCGGGTGGCCGGTGCCGCCTCCGAATAGGCCTGCCAGGAGGACGCGTTGGGCGACGGACGTGTCCTGGTACTCGTCGAGGAGGACTACCCGGAACTCGTCGCGCAGGATGTGGCCGACGTCGGGGAGTTGGGCCAGCTGTGCGGCGAGGGCGATCTGGTCGCCGAAGTCGAGCAGGTCCCGCTCGCGCTTGGCGGTCCGGTAACGCAGGACCAGTTCGGCGAGTTCCCGGCGCGCGGCGGCGGTGTCGGGGACCTTGCGCAGGTCGGCGTTGGTGAGTTTGGCGCCCTCCAGCGTGCGCAGCAGCTCGGCGTCCCACACGCGCAGGTTTTCGGGGCGTACGAGGTGTTCGGCGAGCTCGGCGTCGAGGGCGAGGAGGTCGCTGACCAGGTCCGGGAAGGAGCGGGTCAACGCGGGGTAGGGTCCCGGGGCTTCGCGCAGGACGCGCGCGGCGAGCTGGTAGCGGGTGGCGTCGGCGAGCAGGCGGGAGGTCGGTTCGAGGCCGATGCGCAGGCCGTGGTCGGTCAGCAGGCGGCCCGCGAAGGCGTGGTACGTGGAGATCACCGGCTCGCCGGGCGGATTGTCCGGGTCGATGACGTCCGGGTCGGTGACGCCCGCCTTGACGAGCGCCTTGCGGACCCGCTCGGCGAGTTCTCCGGCGGCCTTGTTGGTGAAGGTGAGGCCGAGCACCTGTTCGGGTGCGACCTGGCCGGTGCCGACCAGCCACACCACGCGTGCCGCCATCACCGTCGTCTTGCCGGACCCGGCTCCGGCCACGATCACCTGCGGGGCGGGCGGCGCGGTGATGCAGGCCGTCTGCTCCGGGGTGAACGGAATCCCGAGGAGCTCCTTGAGCTGCTCGGGATCGGTGATACGTGCGGACACCTTTCAGAGGCTAGCGGCGGGCACTGACAACGGATGCCCGATCGGCCGCCGGGGCGGGAGAAGCGCAAGTCAGCCCATGTGGTGCCGTATGTCACTCGACCACGTGGCGTCCCTCGGGGCGTGCGCTGCACGACGCCCGGAATGCGCAGTGTGTGCAGTGCTGGCCGGTCGTCGGCGTGAAGCGTTCGTCGAGCACCTTGCCCGCCGCCGTGGCCAGCAGGTCGCCGACCCACTCCCCCTTCAGGGGTTCCTGGGCCTGCACCTTGGGCAGGGTCTCGCCGCCGTCCCGTTGGGCGGCGCCCTGGCGGAGCTGCACCAGTTCGGCGCCGCCCGGCTCGGGGCGCACGCCGTCGAACGCCTCGTCCACCGCGCCCTCGCGTACGGCCAGCTGATAGACGGCCAGCTGGGGATGGCGGGCCACCTCCTTGGAGGTGGGCGCCTGCTTGCCGGTCTTGAAGTCGACGACGTACGCGCGTCCTTCGCCGTCGGCCTCGACGCGGTCCATGGAGCCGCGGATGCGCACCTCGTAGTCGCCCGCTTCGAGGGTGACGTCGAAATCGTGCTCGCTCACCACCGGCGCACGCCCTGTGCGGTCCATCACATGCCACTTGAGGAAGCGTTCGAGCGCCACGCGCGCGTGCTGCTTTTCCTGCGCCGACTTCCACGGGGCGTCGAAGGCGAGCGCGTTCCACACCGAGTCGAGACGCTCCATGAGGACGTCGAGGTCGGCGGGGCTGCGGCCGGAGGCGACCTCGTCGGCGAGGACGTGCACCACGTTGCCGAAGCCCTGGGCGGCGGTGGCGGGCGCGTCGGCCTTCACCTCACGGCCGAGGAACCACTGCAGGGCGCAGGTGTTGGCGAGCTGGTCCAGGGCGCTGCCCGACAGTACGACGGGCTGGTCGCGGTTGCGCAGCGGCACCTTGGACTCGGTCGGCTCGAACATGCCCCACCAGCGGTACGGATGTGCGGACGGGACCAGTGGGCGGCCGTCCGCGTCGGCGAGCGCGGCGAGCCGGGCCAGGCGGCGGGCGGCGGCCTCCCTGAGCGCGTCCGACGCGCGCGGGTCGACGGTCGTGGCGCGCAGTTCGGCGACGAGCGCGGCGACGGACAGCGGGCGGCGCGGCCGGCCGGTGACGTCCCTGGGTTCGACGCCGAGTTCGGTCAGGAAGCGGGAGGGCTGGTCGCCGTCGTCGGCGGGGGCCTTCACCGCGGTGACGACGAGGCGTTCACGCGCGCGGGTGGTGGCGACGTAGAACAGGCGGCGTTCCTCGGCGAGGAGTGCTCCCGGGGTGAGCGGTTCGGCGAGCCCGTCGCGGCCGATGCGGTCGGCCTCCAGGAGGGAGCCGCGGCGGCGCAGGTCCGGCCAGAGGCCCTCCTGGACGCCCGCCACGACGACCAGGCGCCACTGGAGCCCCTTGGAGCGGTGCGCGGTCATCAGGCGTACGGCGTCGGGCCGTACGGCACGCCCCGAGAGGGTGTCGGCGGCGATGTCCTCGGCCTGCAGCTCCTCAAGGAAGTTCAGTGCGCCGCGTCCGCCGGTGCGCTCCTCCGCGCGGGCCGCGGTCGCGAACAGCGCGCAGACGGCGTCCAGGTCGCGGTCCGCGTTGCGTCCGGCGGCGCCGCCTCGGCGGGCGGCCCGCTCCAGACGCGCGGGCCACGGCGTGCCTTCCCACAGGTCCCACAGCGCCTCCTCGGCCGTACCACCGCCCGCGAGCCGCTCACGCGCCTTCTGCAACAACGCGCCGAGGCGCTGGGCACCGCGCGCGTAGGCCGGGTCGTGCGCCACCAGACGCTCGGGTTCGGCGAGCGCCCGCGCGAGCAGCTCGTCCGACGGCGGCGGCACGGCGTTGCCGCCCGCCCGCTCCTCCTCCCGCAGGGCCCGCCCAAGCCGGCGCAGGTCGGCGGCGTCCATGCCGGCGAGAGGTGAGGCGAGGAGGGTGAGGGCGGTCTCGGTGTCGAGCCAGCACGGGCTCTGCCCGGACTCCCCGGAGAGGTTTCCGTTTTCTCCCGGTACGTCCGTATCGGAGGCTGGTACGTCCGTGTCGGCGGCTGGTACGTCGGTATCGGCGGCCTCAATCGGTACGTCTGCGGCCTCGCCCCAGGTCGATCCACCCTCGGCCTGGGTGCGTCCCTCCGCCTCCGCCTCCGCCACCGCCCGCAGGGCCGTGAGCAGCGGCGCCACCGCCGCCTCATGGCGCAGCGGCACATCGTCGCCGTCGATGTCGAGGGGCACGCCGGCGGCCGTGAGGGCGCGGCGGACGGTGGGGATGGTGCGGGATCCGGCGCGTACCAGGACCGCCATCTCACCCCACGGGACGCCGTCCTCCAGATGGGCCCGGCGCAGGATGTCGGCGATGTTGTCCAGCTCGGTGCCGGGCGTCGGGTACGTGTAGACCTCGACGCGGCCGCCGTCCCTTATGGGAGCCAGCTTGCGATGGGCGCGGACCTTGTCGGCCGGGAGCCGGGTGAGCGGCATGCGCTGGGTCAGCAGCCGAGTCGCGGTCAGCAGGGCGGCGGAGGAGCGGCGGGAGGTCCGCAGGACCTCGACGGGGGCCGGGCGGCCGTCCGCGCGCGGGAAGGCGCCTGGGAAGTCGAGGATGCCGTTCACGTCCGCGCCGCGGAAGGCGTAGATCGACTGGTCGGGGTCGCCGAAGGCGACGAGGGTGCGGCCGTCGCCGGCCAGGGCGTGCAGCAGCCGCACCTGGGCGGGGTCGGTGTCCTGGTACTCGTCCACGAACACGGCGTCGTACCGCGCGGCTAGCTGCGCCGCGACCTCGGGGCGGCGGGCGAGGAGCACCGCGCGGTGGACCAGTTCGGCGTAGTCGAGCACGCCCTGCAGGTCGAGGACGTCGAGGTACTCGGCGAGGAACGCGGCCGCGGCCCGCCAGTCGGGGCGGCCGATACGGCGG
>NZ_BJND01000113.1 GCF_006539505.1 Streptomyces spinoverrucosus | reverse complement strand
GGTCGGCGTTGTCGGTGTCGGCGGTGCTGTCGGTGCGATCGGTGCGGATGTTATGACCGGTGCTATCGGTGCCGTCAGTGCGATCGGCGCCGGCGGTGCTGTCGGCGTGGTGGGTGCCGTCGGCGTCGGCCGCACGCCGTACCCGGACCAGCCGCGGCACCAGGATCCGCCCCTGCCGCAGAGCCGCCTGGGGCTCGGCCGACGCGGTGGTGACGAGCAGCCCGGCGTCGAGATCCGTGTCCGCGCCGATGTCCAGCAGGCCGAACCTGCCGGGGTTCTCGCTGTACGCCGTGCGCACCAGGCCCCAGACGCCCGCGTGGGCCAGGTCGGTGACGTCCTCGGGCCCTGCGGCGATCGCGCCCCGGGTGACGACGACGAGCCGGGACTCGGCGAACCGCTCGTCCGCCAGCCAGGCCTGCAGCAGACCGAGCGTGCGGTCCGTCACCGCGTGGACCAGGCCGGGCACGTCCTGGCCGTCGGCCGGGGACGGCGTGGACAACGGCACCAGCACCGTTTCCGGCACGGGCGCTCCCGAGCCGACCGCGTCTGCGAGCGCCGCGAGGTCCGGATAGCGGCGCAGTGAGTCCGGCCCGGGGCCCGGATCGTCGCCGAGCACCGCCCAGTTGCCGCTGTCCGTGCCGCTCACCGCGCCGATCTCGCTCCACTGCACTTCCAGCAGGCCGTCGCGGTGGCTGTCCACGGCCGTGCGCAGCGCGTCCTCGGACAGCGGCCGCAGGGCCAGTTCGGTCACCGAGGCGACCGGTGCGCCCAGGGTGTCGGTGACCGTCAGCGCGGCCGACTCGGTCCCGGTCAGGGACAGCCGGACCCGCAGCGCCGTGGCGCCGGTGGCCCGCACCGTGACGCCGGACCAGGCGAAGGGCAGCACCGCCGGGCGGTCCTCGTCCACCACGCCCGGCAGCAGGCTGTGCAGCGCCGCGTCGAGCAGCGCCGGGTGCAGGACGAACCGTGCGGCGTCCGGGTGCTGTGCCTCCGCGAGCGCGACCTCGGCGAAGAGTTCCGAGTCCGTGTGCCACAGGCGGCGCAGCCCCTGGAAGGCCGGTCCGTACGCGTAACCGTGCTCGGCCAGCCGGTCGTACACGCCGTCGAGGTCGGCCTCCGCCGCGTCGGCGGGCGGCCAGGCCGCGAGGCCGGGCGACTCCTGCTCGGCGGCCGTCGGCGCGAGCCGTCCGGTGGCGTGCAGGACCCACGGGTCGAGGTCGTCGCCGCCGGTACGGGAGTAGACCTCAAGGACGCGGCGCCCGGCCTCGTCCGCCTCGCCGACCACCACCTGGAGCCGTACTCCGTCCCGCTCGGGCAGCGGCAGCGGGGCGGCGAGGGTGAGGTCCTCGACCTGCTCGCATCCGACATGCTCCGCGGCACGCAGCGCGAGGTCCGCGAAGGCCGTGCCCGGCAGCAGGGCCGTACCGTGCACGGCGTGGTCCCACAGCCACGGATGCGTATGACGGGACAGCCGGCCGGTGAACAGGAAGCCGTCCCGCCCGGCCATCGCCACCGCCGCGCCGAGCAGCGGATGCCCGGTCCGGCCGAGCCCCAGGCCCGCCGCGTCGCCGGAGTCCGACGGCGCCTCCAGCCAGTGACGCGCGTGCTGGAAGGCGTACGTCGGCAGGTCCACCGGGCTCGCTCCGGCGAACACCGTCGGCCAGTCCAGCTGCGTGCCCCGCAGCGCGAGCAGCGCCAGCGCGGCGCCGAATGTACGGGACTCGGGCCGGCCGGAGCGCAGCACCGGCGTCAGGACGGCCGCCTCCTGGGACAGGCAGTCCTGTGCCATGGCGGTGAGTACGCCGTCGGGGCCGACCTCCACGAAGTCGGTCACGCCGTCCGCCTCCAGGAAGCGGATCCCGTCGTAGAAGCGGACGGCCGCGCGGATGTGCCCGGCCCAGTAGTCGGGCGAGCGCAGTTGCTCGGCGGTGGCGAGCACTCCGGTGACGTTGGAGACCACGGGGATCTCGGGGTCGTGGAAGGCGACGCCCGAGGCGAGTGCGGCGAACTCCTCGATCACCTCGTCCATGTGGGGCGAGTGGAAGGCGTGACTGACGGTCAGCCGCTTGGTCTTGCGGCCGCGCTCCCGCCAGTCGGCGACGATCCGCTCCACCGCGTCCTCGTCACCGGACACGACGACGGACCGGGGACCGTTGACCCCCGCGACGGCGACCGTGCCGTCGGCCTCGGCGAGCGAGGCGAGGACCTCCTCCTCGCTCGCCTGTACCGCGGCCATCGCACCGCCCGCAGGGGCGGCCCGCATCAGCCTGCCCCGGGCGGCCACGAGGGTGCAGGCGTCCTCCAGTGCGAAGACGCCCGCCACATGTGCCGCGGTCAGCTCGCCGATGGAGTGGCCGAGGAGACAGTCCGGGGCCGCGCCGTGGTGTTCCAGGAGCCGGAACAGCGCCACTTCGACGGCGAACAGCGCCGCCTGGGTGAAGTCCGTACGATCCAGCAGCGCCGCGTCCGCGGAGCCCGGCTCGGCGAAGAGCACGTCCTTGAGCGGCCGGGGCAGTTCACGGTCGAGGTGCTCGCACACCGCGTCCAGCGCCCGGGCGAACACCGGCGAGGTCTCGTACAGCTCACGGCCCATGCCCGGACGCTGGCTGCCCTGACCGGTGAACAGGAACGCGGTCCTGCCGCGCCGCGCCCCTTCGGCGCGCACCACCGAGGTCGCCGACTCGCCGCCCGCGAGCGCCTTCAGGCCGCTCAGCAGCTCCTCGCGGTCGCCGCCGACGACGGCCGCCCGGTGCTCGTGCAGGGTACGGGTGGTCGCCAGGGACAGGCCGACGTCGGCGGGCCGCAGCCCGGCGTGCTCGACCAGGTGCCCGTGCAGCCGCAGGGCCTGCTCGCGCAGGGCCGCCTCGTCCCGGCCGGAGACGATCCACGGCACGACACCGTCGTCCCCCCGCTGCGGCGCGGCGTCTGCCGCCCCGTTCGGCGCGGGGTCGGCCGGAGCCTGCTCCAGGATCACGTGCGCGTTGGTGCCGCTGATGCCGAAGGACGACACCCCGGCGCGGCGCGGCCGCTCCCCGTACCGCGGCCACTGCCGCTCCTCGGTGAGCAGCGCGACCGCTCCCGACTCCCAGTCCACGTGCGGGGACGGCTCGTCCACGTGCAGCGTCCTCGGCAGCGTGCCGTGCCGCATGGCCTCGATCATCTTGATGACACCGCCGACCCCCGCGGCGGCCTGCGCGTGACCGATGTTGGACTTCAGCGAGCCCAGGTACAGCGGCCGGTCCGCGGGCCGGTCCTGGCCGTACGTCGCCAGCAGGGCCTGCGCCTCGATCGGGTCGCCGAGGGTGGTGCCGGTGCCGTGCGCCTCCACGGCGTCCACGTCGGACGGGGCGAGCCCGGCGTCGGCGAGGGCCTGCCTGATGACCTGCTCCTGGGAAGGGCCGTTGGGGGCGGTCAGCCCGTTGGAGGCGCCGTCCTGGTTGACCGCCGAGCCGCGCAGCACCGCGAGCACCTGGTGGCCGTTGCGCCGCGCGTCGGAGAGCCGCTCCACCAGGAGCAGACCGACGCCCTCGGACCAGCCGGTGCCGGCGGCGTCCGCCGCGAAGGAACGGCACCGGCCGTCGGGGGACAGTCCGCGCTGGCGGGAGAACTCGATGAACGTGTGCGGCCCGGACATCACCGTGACGCCACCGGCCAGCGCCAGGTCGCACTCGCCCCGGCGCAGCGCGCCCGCCGCGAGATGCAGCGCCACCAGCGACGACGAGCAGGCGGTGTCGACCGTGAGCGCCGGTCCCTGAAGACCGTACGTGTAGGCGAGCCGGCCGGAGAGGACGCTGGAGAGGTTCCCGGCCAGCAGGAAGCCCTCGAACTCCTCGGGGGTCGCCGCGAGCCGCGAGGCGTAGTCGTCGTACATGGCGCCGGTGAACACGCCGGTGTTGCTGCCACGCAGCGCGGCGGGCGTGATGCGGGCGCTCTCGAAGGTCTCCCAGGCGGTCTCCAGCAGGAGCCGTTGCTGCGGGTCGGTCGCGGTCGCCTCCCGTGGGGACATCCCGAAGAAGGCCGGGTCGAACTGGTCCGCCTCGTGCAGGAATCCGCCGTGGCGGACGTACGACGTGCCTGGCTTGTCGGGGTCCGGGTCGTACAGCTCCTCCACGTTCCAGCCGCGGTTGACGGGAAATTCGGTGATCGCGTCGGTGCCCTCGGCCACGAGGCGCCACAGGCCCTCGGGCGAGCGCACCCCGCCGGGGAAACGGCAGGCCATGCCGATGATCGCGACGGGTTCGTCGGCCGGTACGGCCCGTACCGCGACCGTCCTGGCCGGGGTGGTGCCCGCGATCCGGTCGTACAGGTACCTGGCCAGGGCGGCGGGCGAGGGATGGTCGAACACGGCGGTGGCGGGCAGCCGCAGCCCGGTCGCGGCGCCCAGCTGGTTGCGCAGCTCCACGCCGGACAGCGAGTCGAACCCGGCCTCCTTGAACGACCGCTCCGGATCGACGGCGTCGGCGTCGGTGTGCCCGAGCACCGTGGCGACCGTCGTGCGCACCAGGCCGAGGACGGCGACGTGCCGCTCCGCCTCGTCGAGGGCGGCGATCTGCCGCGCCCAGGACTCCGGGTCGGCGCCCGCTCCGGGGCCGGAGGCGGCCGCGGCCGTACGCGGCCGGGGCCTGACGAGGCCGCGCAGCAGCGTGGGCGGCGGGCCGTCCGCGGCCCGCAGGCGCGCCAGGTCGAGCGCCGCGGGCACGGCGAGCGGGTCCGCGCCGGTGAGCGCGGCGTCGAACAGCTCCAGGCCGTGCTCCGGAGCCAGCGGCGCGATCCCGGTCCTGGCCCAGCGCGCACGGTCGGCGTCGTCCAGCGTGCCGCCCATGCCGCGCTCGCCGCCCCACAGGCCCCAGGCCATCGAGGTGGCGGGCAGCCCGAGCGCGCGGCGACGGGTCGCGAGGGCGTCCAGATAGGTGTTGGCGGCCGCGTAGTTGGCCTGCCCGGCCGTGCCGGTGACACCGGAGACGGAGGAGAAGAGGACGAACGCGGACAGGCCGCGGTCGCGGGTGAGTTCGTGCAGGTGCCACGCCGCGTCGACCTTGGGCCGCAGCACCGTGTCCAGCCGCTCCTCGGTGAGGGACTCCACGGTGGCGTCGTCGAGGACACCCGCGGTGTGCACCACGGCGGTCAGCGGGTGCTCGGCGGGCACGCCGTCGAGGAGGGCGGCCAGCGCCGCTCGGTCGGCCGCGTCCGCGGCCGCGACGGTCACCTGGGCGCCCAGCTCGGCGAGTTCCGCGCACAGCGCGTCGACGCCCGGCGTGCGCGGGCCGCGGCGGCTGGTCAGCAGCAGCCGGCGGACCCCGTGACGGGTCACCAGATGGCGGGCGAGGAGGCCCCCGAGGCCACCGGTGCCGCCGGTGACCAGCACCGTGCCATCCGGGTCGAAGGGCCGCTCGGCCCGTTCGGCCTCCGGCGCCGTCCGCGTCAGCCGCGGCACATGCAGCCGGCCGTCGCGCACCGCCACCTGCGGCTCGCCGCTCGCGAGCGCGGCGGGCAGCAGGGCGCCGCCCGGGCCGTCGAGGTCGACGAGGACCACTCGCCCGGGATGCTCGGACTGCACCGACCGGATCAGGCCCCACACCGGCGCGGCGTCCAGGCCGTCGACCGCATCGCCCGGGCGCACCGCGACGGCGCCGTGCGTCACGAACACCAGCCGGGTGTCGGTGTACCGAGGGTCGGACAGCCATCGGTGGGTCAGCCGAAGCGCGCGCCGCGCCGTGGCGTGCGCGGCCTCGGCGGTGTGCGGGGCGCTCGCTTCGGGCGGGAACGTGACGACGACGGCGTCGGCACCCTCCGGGTCGGGCAGCTCGTCACCGGCCGCTTCGGCCAGTGTCGGCCCGGCCGTCGCGGGCGTCGCGACGGTCGGCCACGCCACGGTGAACAGCGAGTCGGCGAGGGTGCCCTCGGCGGAGGCGAGCCGATCCCTGGCGACGGACCGCAGGGACAGCCGCTCGACCGTGGCGACGGGTGCCCCGGTGTCGTCCGCGAGCGTCAGCGTGTAGGTGTCGGGCCCGGCCGGCGCGATCCGGGCTCGCAGCGCGGTGGCGCCCACGGCGTGCAGGGCCGTCCCGTCCCAGGAGAACGGCAGCCGGATCACCCCGGTTGTGTCGCCGGCGCCGGCCGCGTCGAGAACGAGCGGGTGCAGCGCCGCGTCCAGCAGCGCCGGGTGTATCGCGTACCGGGCGGCGGAGTCGTGGTGCTCGTCGGGCAGCCGCAGCTCGGCGTAGATCTCCTCGCCCCGGCGCCACAGCGCCCGCAGCCCCTGGAAGGCGGGGCCGTAGCCGTAGCCGAGCTCCGCCAGCCGGGCGTACACGTCGGTCAGTGGCACGGCGACGGCGTCCGCGGGTGGCCACTGCGTCAGCCCTTCGGGAGCGGGCGCGGCAGTGGGCTGTCCGGCCAGGGTGCCGGACGCGTGACGGGTCCACGGCGCGCCTTCGCCGTCGGTCTCGGGCCGGGAGTGGACGGCGAACGGGCGAGCACCCGAGGTGCCGGGCGCGCCGAGCGTGACCTGGACGCGGGTGTCCCGGCGCTCCCGCAGGACCAGCGGGGTCTCCAGGGTGAGTTCCTCGACCCGTCCGGCGCCCGTCTGCTCTCCCGCGGCCAGGGCCAGTTCGAGGAAGGCGGTGGCGGGCACGAGGGTGCTGCCGCCGATGCCGTGGTCGGCCAGCCACGGGTGCCTGCTCAGCGAGACCATGCTGGTGAGCACCAGCTCGTCCCGGTCGGCGAGTTCGACCGACGTGGCGAGCAGCGGGTGGTCGAAGGCGGTCAGGCCGAGGCCGTGCGCGTCGCTCCGCTCCTCGGGCACGAACCAGTAGCGCTCGTGCTGGAACGCGTACGTCGGCAGGGCGGTGCGGGCGGCGCCCGGGAAGAACGACGCCCGGTCGAGGGCGGCGCCGCGCACATGGGCCAGGGCGAGCCCCGAGGTGAGCACCTCGGCCTCGGGCCTGCCCGAGCGCAGCAGCGGGATCGCCGTGGCGTGCTCCGTGGTGAAGGAGGCCTCCGCCATGGCGGCGAGTACGGCATCGGGGCCGACCTCGACGAACCGGGTGACACCGTCCGCCTCAAGGGCGCGTACGGCGTCCAGGAAGCGCACGGTGCCGCGGATCTGGCGCACCCAGTAGTCGGGCGACACCAGCTCGTCGGCGGTGGCGAGCGCCCCGGTCAGCGTGGACACCACCGGGATCGAGGGCGCCCGGAACTCCAGCCCCGCGGCGACCGTGCGGAACTCCTCCAGGACACCGTCCACGTGCGGTGAGTGGAAGGCGTGGCTGACGCGCAGCCGGCGGGTCCTGCGCCCCTGCTCCCGCCAGTGGGCCGCGACCTGTTCGGCGGCGTCGTCGTCGCCGGAGACGACGACCGCCGCGGGGCCGTTGACCGCGGCGACGGCCAGGGCGCCTGCGTGGGCGGCGAGGGTCTCGGCCACCTCGGCCTCGTCCGCCTGCACCGCGATCATGGCGCCGCCGGCCGGGGCCGACTGCATGAGCCGGCCGCGCGCGGCGACCAGCGCGGCGGCGTCGGACAGCGAGAGCACGCCCGCCACGTGCGCGGCGGCGAGTTCGCCGATCGAGTGGCCGGCCAGCCGGTCGGCGACGAACCCGTGGTGCTCCAGGAGCCGGAACAGCGCCACCTCCACGGCGAACAGCGCGGGCTGGGTGTACGTCGTCCGGTGCAGCAGCTCGGCGTCCGGCGAGCCGTCCGCGGCGAACATCACCTCCAGCAGCGGCCGCTCCAGATGGGCGTCCAGGGCGGCGGCCACGGCGTCCAGGGCCTCGGCGAAGACCGGGTGGGTGTCGTACAACTGGCGCCCCATGCCCGGGTACTGGGCGCCCTGCCCGGTGAACAGGAACGCCGTCCCACCCGCCCGTACGGCCTCGCCGCGCACCACGTTCGGCGCCTGGACGCCGTGGGCCAGCGCGTCCAGGCCCGCCAGGAAGCCGTCGGTGTCCGTGCTGATCACGGCGGCCCGCCGGTCGAAGGCGGTACGGGCGGCAAGGGATCGGCCGATGTCGGCGACCGGCAGTCCGGGGTGGCTCTCGACGTGCTCGCGCAGCCGGGCGGCCTGTGCCCGCAGCGCCTCTTCGCTGTGCGCGGAGATCACCCACGGCACGGGCGCCGTCGGCGCGGGGGGCGTCGGTGCCGGGGCGTCGGCGTCCTCGGCCTGTTCGAGCACCACATGCGCGTTGGTGCCGCTGATCCCGAACGACGATACGGCGGCCCGCCGCGGCCGGCCGGTGCGCGGCCACTGGCGCTCCTCGGTGAGCAGCTCGACCCCGCCGGACGACCAGTCGACGTGCGGTGTGGGCTCGTCCACGTGCAGGGTCCTGGGCAGGGTCCCGTGCCGCATGGCCTGGACCATCTTGATGACGCCGCCGACGCCCGCGGCGGCCTGGGTGTGACCGATGTTGGACTTCAGCGACCCCAGGTACACCGGCCCCCGGCCGTCGCGGTCACGGCCGTACGTGGCGAGCAGGGCCTCCGCCTCGATCGGGTCGCCGAGCCGGGTGCCGGTGCCGTGCGCCTCGACCGCGTCGACGGCGTCGGCCGGCAGGCCGGCGTCGCGGAGGGCGTCGCGGATCACCCGCTGCTGGGAGAGGCCGTTGGGGGCGGTGAGCCCGTTGGAGGCGCCGTCCTGGTTGACGGCGGTGCCGCGGATGACCGCCAGCACCTCGTGGCCGTTGCGGCGCGCGTCCGACAGCCGCTCGACGAGCAGCAGACCCACGCCCTCGGCCCAGCACGTGCCGTCCGCCGCCTCGGCGAAGGACTTGCTGCGGCCGTCCGGGGCCAGGCCGTGCTGCCGGGAGAACTCGACGAACATGCCCGGCGAGGACATGACGGTGACGCCGCCCGCCAGGGCGAGACCGGTCTCGCCGGAGCGGAGCGACCGTACCGCCATATGCAGGGCCACCAGGGATGAGGAGCAGGCCGTGTCGACGGTGACCGCCGGGCCGGTCAGCCCCAGCTGGTAGGCGATGCGCCCGGACATCACGCTCGCGGTGGTGCCGGTGAGGACGTGCCCCTGGACGCTCTCGGGGGCGGAGTGCATGCGCGGGCCGTACTCCAGGGCCGTTCCGCCCACGAACACACCGGTACGGGTGCCGTGCAGCGACACCGGGTCGATGCCCGCCCGCTCCACGGCCTCCCAGGCGGTTTCGAGCAGCAGGCGCTGCTGCGGGTCCATCGCCAGCGCCTCGCGCGGCGAGATGCCGAAGAACCCCGCGTCGAAGCCGCCCGCGTCGTGCAGGAAGCCGCCCGCGCCGACCGCGCTGCGGCCGGGCCGGCGCAGCTCCGGGTCGAACAACTCCTCGTCCCAGCCGCGGTCGTCGGGGAAGCCGGAGATCGCGTCGCCGCCCTCGGCGACCAGCCGCCACAGGGCCTCGGGGGAACCGACGCCCCCCGGGTACCGGCAGGCCATGCCCACGATGGCGATCGGCTCACCGGAGTCCGCTGGACCCGGCCGCGCGGCGGCGGCGCCCGCTTCCCCTTCCCCGGCGCCGGTCAGCTCCGCCAGCAGGTGCCCGGCGAGCGCGGCCGGCGTCGGGTGGTCGAACAGCAGACCGCTGGGCAGGGTCAGGCCGGTGGCCGTGGCGAGCGCGTTGCGCAGCTCCACCGCCATCAGCGAGTCGAAGCCCAGGTCCTTGAAGGCGGCCCTGAGGTCGACCGCGGTGTCCGGTGCGTACTCCAGGACAGCCGCCGTGTGCGCGGACACCAACTCGGTCACGGTGCGCAGGCGTTCGGCGGCCGGCAGCGCGGCGAGCCGCTCCGCGAGCCCACCGGGCGAGGACGCCGTGGGCCCGGACGGCGCGGGGGCGGCGGCAGGACGTGTCGCGGAGGCCCGCGAGCCGTCGAGCCAGTACGTCTCGCGCTGGAAGGCGTACGTCGGCAGGTCGGTGCGCCGGGCGCCGGTGCCGGCGTAGGCCGCGGCCCAGTCCACCTCCGTACCGCGGACGAAGACCGAGGGGAGCGCGGTCAGCAGCGACTGCGGCTCGGGCCGGCCCGCGCGCAGCGCCGGGACGGCCGCCACGGCCTCGGCGTCGAGCACGGACTCGGCGGCCATCGCCGAGCACACGCCGTCAGGACCCAGCTCCAGGAACGTGGTCACGCCCTCGGCCTCCAGGGCCCGGACGCCTTCCAGGAACCGGACGGGACGGCGCACCTGGTCCACCCAGTAGCCGGGCGAGCACCACTCGTCCGTCACGACCCGGCCGGTGACCGTGGACACCACCGGGATGCGCGGCGCCCGGAAGTCCAGCGCCTCGACCACGCGGCGGAAGTCGTCGAGCATCGGCTCCATCAGCGGCGAGTGGAAGGCGTGACTGACGGTCAGGCGCTTGGTCTTCCAGCCCTGTCCGGCCGCCCGGGCGGCCACCGCCAGGACGGCCTCCTCCTCTCCCGAGACAACGGTCGCGCGTGGCCCGTTGACCGCGGCGAGGCCGATACGGCCCTCGTATTCGGCGAGCAGTTCGAGCAGCTCGTCCTCGGAGGCCTGTACGGCGATCATGGCGCCGCCCTCCGGAAGCGCCTGCATCAGCCGTCCCCGGGCGGTGACCAGGCGCGCCGCGTCCGGGAGCGAGAGCACGCCGGACACATGGGCCGCGGCCACCTCTCCCACCGAGTGCCCGGCCAGGTGGTCCGGGCGTACGCCCCAGGACTCCACCAGCCGGTACAGCGCCACCTCCAGGGCGAACAGCGCGGGCTGCGTCCAGCCGGTGCGGTCCAGGCCCTCGCCGGAGAAGACCACCTCGCGCAGCGACCGTTCCAGGAGCGGGTCCAGGTGGGCGCACACCTCGTCGAAGGCGCTCGCGAAGACCGGGAAGGTGGCGTACAACTCCCGCCCCATGCCCGCCCGTTGTGAGCCCTGACCGGTGAACAGGACGCCGAGCCCGCCCGGCTGAGCCGAGCCCGTGACAACGCCGGGCGCGGGCGTCCCGGTCGCGAGCGATGCCAGACCGGCCCGCATCTCCTCCTCGCCGCCGAGCAGTACGGCACGGTGCGCGAACAGGGTCCGGGACGACAGCAGGGACCAGCCCACGTCGGCGGCACCGGCGGAGCCGTCGGAGAGGAACGCGTGCAGCCGCCCGGCCTGGGCGCGCAGCGCCTGCGGAGTCCGGCCCGAGACAACCCACGGCAGCACGTCGGCGGCGGCCGGGGTGCCCGACGGGGCATCGAGGGGCGACCGCTCGCCGGGGCGGGCCGGGGCCTCGGTCAGCACCACATGGCAGTTGGTGCCGCCCATGCCGAACGAACTCACCCCCGCCACCAGCTCCTGGTCGTCACGGGGCCAGGGCGTCAGCTCCTGCTGAACGGCAAGTCCCAGCTCGGTCAGGGGAATTCGGGGGTTGGGGGTCTCGAAGTTCAGGCTGGCCGGCAGTCGGCGGTGGCGCAGGCTCAGCAGGACCTTGAGCATCCCGACGATGCCCGCCGCGCCTTCCAGGTGCCCTACGTTGGTCTTCGCCGAGCCGACGAGCAGCGGATCGGCACCGCCGCGCCCGGCGCCGAGGGTCGCGCCCAGCGCCGCGGCCTCTATGGGGTCGCCGACCGGAGTGCCGGTTCCGTGCAGTTCCACGTACTGCGACGACGCCGGGTCGACCGACGCGTTGCGGTAGGCGGCCCGCAGTACACGCTCCTGGGCCTCCTCGCTCGGCACGGTCAGACCGGGGGTCGAGCCGTCGTTGTTCACGGCGCTGCCGCGGATCACCCCGTGGATGCGGTCGCCGTCGGCGACCGCCCGTGCCAGGGGCTTGAGGATCAGGACACCGCCGCCCTCGCCGGGCACGAAGCCGTTCGCCCGGGCATCGAAGGTGTAGCTGAGACCGTCCGGCGACAGTCCGCCGAAGCGCTCCTCGGTGACCGCGTTCTCGGTCAGGACGTTCAGGTTGACACCGGCCGCCACGGCCAGGGAGGACTCGCCCGACCGCAGGCTCTCGCAGGCCAGGTGGACCGCGACGAGCGAGGAGGACTGGGCGGAGTCCACGGTCAGGCTCGGCCCGTGCAGACCGAGGTGGTACGAGACCCGGTTGGCGATGACACCCCGATTGACCCCGGTCATCGTGTGCTGCGTGATCGCCTGCGTGCCGTGCTGGTACACCAGATTGGTGTAGTCGTCCCGCAGGGCGCCCACGAACACCGACGTACGGCTGCCGCGCAGCGAGGCCGGCACGAGACCCGCGTCCTCCAGGGCCTCCCAGGCCAGTTCGAGCACGAGCCGCTGCTGGGGATCCATGCTGACGGCCTCGCGGGGCGAGATGCCGAAGAAGGCCGCGTCGAAGTCCCCCACCCCGTCGATGAATCCGCCCCGGCGCGGCCCCGGCCGCCCGTCCGGCGCGCCCTGCGCCGCGGGTGCGTCCCAGCGGCCCGGCGGCACGTCCGTGATGGCGCTCCGTCCGTCGCGCAGCAGCTCCCAGAACTGCTCCGGGGAGGACGCCATGGGCAGCCGACACGCCATTCCGACGACGGCGACCGCACCGTCCCGCCCCTCGTGCGAATTCGCCGCCTCCGACCGGTGCTCGCTCGCCATGTGACTCGTCCGCCCTTTCGTCGCCGCCGGCAGGCGGCTTGGTCCGCGATGTGCTGCGCTTGTCCAACACGTGCGTGAAAACGGGTAATTGGTGACCGCCCGGCAACATTAACCAGGAGCCGAATAGCGGCGATCAGTGAGCGGTAATATCGCGATAACTGGGCCCGCAAGACGGCCTCGTGGACGTCCTGTTACCTCCCGATGAGAGCCCCCGGCTAGGTTGACCCGCGGATTCGCGTAGCCACGCGCCGACGAGTCCGGAAAGCCACAAGCAGCCCTGTTCTACGGAGGTTCCAGTCATGGCGGAGATGGTCGATGCCGGCGGGCACGCGGGCGGTGTGGAAGAGCACCTGGCGTTCTACGTCCGTACGTTCAACGAAGGCGATGCCGACGCCATCAACCGGCTCTACACGGAGGAGGCGGTGTCCGTCTGGGAGCCCGGAAAGCCGCTGAGCGGAGCGGAACGGAAGGCGAATCTCGCGGAATTCCTCACGCTGCGGCCCAAGCTGACGGCGAAGATCCGTGAGTCGCACGTCACCACGGACACCGCGCTGCTCTCCGTGGACTGGACGATGGAGATCGACGGCGAGGACGGAAAGCGGGAATCATTCGGCGGGCTCGCGACCGACGTGCTGCGCCGCGGTGCGGACGGGAATTGGCGTTATGCCATTGACGACCCGTACGGCGATCCGCGGAACGCCACCGCCGGATGAGCGTGAAATCCCCGCAATCTTCCGTACCCGTTTCAACCTCGGCCGGGGAACCGGCCGATCGAGGCAGGGCCGGAACGCGGCAGTGGTGGCAGCGCCCGTGGATCGGACCGCTGGCGATGGTGTGCGCGGTGTTCCTGGTGCTGTCGCTGCCGCGCTATCTCACCCTCGACCCCCGCCAGTCCCGCGTCCCCCAGCCCGGGGATTTCACGCTCCACTACCCCTTGCTGGTGGCGCACATCCTGTTCGGGACCGTGGCCATCGTCACCTGCTGCCTCCAGATCTGGCCCTGGCTGCGGCAGGCCCACCCGACGGTCCACCGTGTCAGCGGACGGCTGTACGTCTTCGCCGGGGTCCTCCCGGCGGGCGCGCTGGGGCTCGTCCTCGCCGCTACCAGCCCGAGCGGCCTGACCATGCGCATGAGCAGCCTCATGCTGTCGTCGCTGTGGCTGATCTGCACGATCGCGGGGTACCGCACCGCCAGACAGCGCAGATGGGGCGACCATCGTCGGTGGATGGTCCGCAGCTTCGCGCTGACCATGGCGATCGTACTGAGCCGCGTCTATCTGCTGCTGCTCATGGCCACCGTCCTGCCGGTCCCCGCCTCGGACGACCCCGCCGTACAGGACGCCTGGAACGACGCCCTGGTCGGCAACGCCGACTGGCCGGCGTGGATCACCACCCTTCTGATCGCCGAGTGGTGGCTCGTCGAGCGGGGCGCGGGCGCCAAACACAAGGCACGGGCCGCGCGGCGCAAGGCCGCTGCCGCCGCATCCCCACGTGACAACGACCAGACCCGCACATCCGCAGAGGAGAGAGGGACAGCTCCGTCATGAGCATCGACACCGATCTGTACAACCTGGAACTCACCGACGACCCCGACCGGCAGAACGAGGTCTTCCTCATCGCCTTCAACTCCTACGACGGAGCCGTCTTCGACCGGCTGTACCGCGACGACGCGATCTCCAATTTGTCGGGCACGCCGCTGACCGGCGCCGCACGCAAGGAGAAGATCACGGAGATGCTCGCGCAGAAGCCGTCGCTGGAGGCGACCCTGCGCCACTCGTACACGGCCGGGGACGTTCAGCTCATCGTCGTGGACTACCGCCTGGAGGTGCCGGGCCCGGACGGCGAGCGTCAGTTGCTGCGCGGCACCTGCACCGATGTCCTGCGCCGCGGTGAGGACGGCAAGTGGCTCATGGCTATCGACCGACCCATACCGCTGGAGCAGCCCACGGCGGCTGCCTGAGCAGTCCTGCACGACAACGGCCTCCGGCCGAGCGGTGGTGTGCCGCTCGGCCGGAGGCCGTCGTCGTGCCCATGACTTCGTTGCGCCCACGGCTTCCCGGAGGGCCGGGGCATGGCGCTGTCGGGTCGTGCGGGTGCTGTGCGGGTGGGTGCGCACACGCGGAGGCGGCCCGGTGGATGTGCCCGGGGCTTGGCAGGGCGGCGGGCGTACGGCGTCGTCGGGCTGCACGCGTGGCTGTGCGGCTCGGGGCAGGCCGCGTGCCTGCGCTGTCGCGCTGCCCGTGCGGTGTGGGCGTGCGCATGCGGGGGGGGGG
>NZ_BJND01000112.1 GCF_006539505.1 Streptomyces spinoverrucosus | reverse complement strand
CCGGACGACGTGAAGGACCGCATCTTCGCGCCGTTCCAGCGGTACGGCGACGCCCCGCGCGGGGCCGGAGTGGGCCTCGGCCTCGCGGTCGCCCGGGGCTTCGCCGAGGCCATGGGCGGCACCCTCAACGCCGAGGACACACCCGGCGGCGGCCTGACCATGGTCCTCACGCTCCGCGCGGGAACGCGCCCCGAGTTTCTCTCCGTACCTTCAGAAAGGCAGGTTTCATGGTGAGTGTCACTGGGGGTGCTCCCCAGACCCCCAGAGTGCTCGTGGTCGACGACGAGCCACAGATCGTGCGCGCCCTCGTAATCAACCTCAAGGCGCGCAAGTACGAGGTCGACGCCGCCCACGACGGGGCCACCGCCCTCCAGCTCGCCGCCGCCCGCCACCCCGACGTGGTGGTCCTCGACCTGGGGCTGCCCGACATGGACGGCGTCGAGGTGATCAAGGGGCTGCGCGGCTGGACCCGGGTGCCGATCATCGTGCTGTCGGCCCGGCACTCCTCCGACGAGAAGGTCGAGGCGCTCGACGCGGGGGCCGACGACTACGTCACCAAGCCCTTCGGCATGGACGAACTGCTCGCCCGGCTGCGGGCTGCCGTCCGTCGCGCCGAGCCCGCCGGGGCCGGTGAGGACGAGGTGGTCGTGGAGACCGACGAGTTCACCGTCGACCTCGCCGCGAAGAAGGTCAACCGGGGCGGGAGGGACGTACGGCTGACGCCCACGGAGTGGCATCTGCTGGAGGTGCTGGTGCGCAACACCGGCCGACTGGTCAGCCAGAAGCAGCTGTTGCAGGAGGTGTGGGGGCCGTCGTACGGGACGGAGACGAACTATCTGCGCGTGTACATGGCACAGCTGCGGCGGAAGCTGGAGGTGGATCCGTCTCATCCGAAGCACTTCATCACGGAGCCGGGGATGGGGTATCGCTTCGAGAGGTGAGTCGGGGCCCGGGTGCCGGTTCGGGCCGTGGCACCGGGGTACTGACTGGGGGTACGTTGCTGTCAGTCCACCCCGGTAGGCTTCAGACATGAGTGCTGTTCCTCGTTCCGAAAAGCCGGTGGGCCGGTTCCGGCGCATGCTCGACCGGCTCTCCTCTTCGCAGGAGGACCTGGAGTCCGAGGAGCTGCGGGAGGACGCCGAGACCGCGGGCTGTACGCGCATCGGTGACTGTCATGACCGGCAGATCGTCACGGTTACTGGTACCTTGCGCACGGTCACGCTGCGTCCGCGCGCGGGGGTCCCGGCCCTGGAGGCCGAGTTGTTCGACGGCTCCGCCGCACTGGACGTCGTGTGGCTCGGCAGGCGCTCCATCGTCGGGATAGAACCGGGGCGCAAGCTGATCGCATCGGGCCGGATCTCCATGAGCCGGGGCCGCCGGGTGCTGTTCAACCCCAAGTACGAACTGAGACCCCTCGGACGGGAGTAGCCGGTGACGTCGCTCGACAAGCCGACTGAGCACACCGAAGACACGGAGCACGACAACCGGGCAGTGACGGAGGCCGCGCTGTTCGAGGCCTTCGGCGGCGTGCGGGGCATGATCGAGACGGTGCTGCCGGGCCTGCTCTTCGTGACCATCTACACGATCAACAAGGACCTGCACCTGTCGGCGCTGGCCGCCCTGGGTGTGTCCGTGCTGCTCGTGGTGGTCCGCCTGGCGATGAGGGACACCGTCAAGCACGCCTTCAGCGGTGTCTTCGGCGTGGCCTTCGGTGTCGTCTTCGCGATGATGACCGGCGAGGCCAAGGACTTCTACCTGCCGGGCATGCTCTACACACTGGGCCTGGCGCTGGCGTACATCATCACCACGCTGGCCGGTGTGCCCCTGATCGGTGTGATGCTCGGCCCGGTCTTCAAGGAGAACCTCTCCTGGCGCACCCGCAACCCCGGCCGCAAGAAGGCGTACGCCAAGGCCAGCTGGGCGTGGGGACTGATCCTGCTCGCCAAGTGCGCGATCCTCTTCCCGCTGTACTGGTGGGCGGACACCACACAGCTCGGCTGGGTCCTGGTCACGCTGAAGATCCCGCCCTTCCTGCTGGCGGTGTGGCTGACCTGGGTCTTCCTGGCCAAGGCGCCGCCGCCCATCGACGTCTTCGCCGAGATGGAGGCGGAGGAGAAGCGCCAGGAGGCCGAGGCGGCGCGGTCGGCGGAGTAGGCGACTTCCGGTCGGATACGACGACGAGGGCGCCCTGAAAGCACAGGGCGCCCTCGTCGTCGTATCCGAGCTAGGGCCTGTCCGGCGGATCAGGCCGGCTGCAAGGAACGGCATCTCATCAGCGCTGGTGAGCGGGGCTTGGTGCGTCCAGCTGCAAGGCGGAGGAGGGCGTCGACGCGGAGCGTCGGCAACCGACGACAACGCCGCTGGGGGTACCCCCTCTGGGGGAGGGCGTGCCAAGCCCCGCGACGCCGGCATGATCCGCCGGACAGGCCCTAGTCCGCCCGGTGCTCCCGGCGGACCGACAGTAGATCCTCCAGCTGCTCCTCACGGGCCTGCGCGGCCACGAAGAGCAGTTCGTCGCCCGCCTCCAGGGAGTCCTCCTGGGTCGGGGTGAGGACGCGGGTGCCGCGGATGATGGTGACCAGCGAGGTGTCCTCCGGCCACTCCACGTCCCCGACCTGGGTGCCGGCCAGGGCCGACTCCTCCGGCAGGGTCAGCTCGACGAGGTTGGCGTCGCCGTGGCTGAAGCGCAGCAGGCGGACCAGGTCGCCGACGCTGACCGCCTCCTCGACCAGGGCCGACATCAGACGCGGGGTGGAGACGGCGACGTCGACGCCCCAGGCCTCGTTGAACAGCCACTCGTTCTTCGGGTTGTTGACGCGGGCGACGACGCGCGGGACGCCGTACTCCGTCTTGGCCAGCAGGGAGACGACCAGGTTCACCTTGTCGTCGCCCGTCGCGGCGATCACGACGTTGCAGCGCTGGAGTGCCGCCTCGTCCAGGGATGTGATCTCGCAGGCGTCGGCGAGCAGCCACTCCGCCTGCGGGACGCGCTCGACCGAGATGGCGGTCGGCGCCTTGTCGATGAGCAGGACCTCGTGGCCGTTCTCCAGCAGCTCACCGGCGATCGACCGGCCGACCGCGCCGGCTCCGGCAATGGCGACGCGCATCAGTGACCGCCCTCCTTCTCGGGTCCCTCGGCGAACGACGCCTCGACCTTCTCGACATCGTCACTGCGCATCATCACGTGCACCAGGTCGCCCTCCTGCAACACCGTCTGCGAGGTGGGCAGGATGGCCTCGCCGAGGCGGGTGAGGAACGCCACGCGGACGCCCGTCTCCTCCTGGAGCTTGCTGATCTTGTGGCCGACCCAGGCGCTGGAGGCGTGCACCTCGGCGAGCTGCACGCCGCCCGTGGGGTCACGCCACAGCGGCTCGGAGCCGGATGGCAGCAGCCGGCGCAGCATCTGGTCCGCCGTCCAGCGGACCGTGGCCACCGTCGGAATGCCGAGGCGCTGGTAGACCTCGGCGCGGCGGGGGTCGTAGATACGGGCGGCGACGTTCTCGACGCCGAACATCTCGCGGGCCACGCGGGCGGCGATGATGTTGGAGTTGTCGCCGCTGGAGACCGCGGCGAAGGCGCCGGCCTCCTCGATGCCGGCCTCGCGCAGGGTGTCCTGGTCGAAGCCGACGCCGGTGACCCTACGGCCACCGAACGAGGAGCCCAGTCGTCGGAAGGCGGTGGGGTCCTGGTCGATCACGGCGACCGTGTGCCCCTGTTGCTCCAGGGTCTGGGCGAGGGCGGAACCCACCCTGCCGCAGCCCATGATGACGATGTGCACGACCGTCCTTCCGAGGTCAGGAGATGTTGACTTGGCTTGAAACAGGGTCTCAGACCGCTGACCAAGCTACACACGCACGGTCCAGGTCGGGGACCCCCGTGCACGGTTTGCGGTGGTCAACGGCGGCTGATGCTCCAGACACTGAGGACGGTGAGGATGCCGAGGCCGATGAGGGCGGCGGTGGCGCCGATGAGCTCTGCGGTCGCGGGCATGGGACCTCCGAAGAACGGGGCAGGAAGGCCGTACGGGAAGGGTTTTGTCATATAGACATGCGGATCGGTGTGCCCGCCGGATCCGTGGTCTGACCTGCCGGGTATTTCACTCGGGGGGCAGATCCGGGGAGGCCGGTGGGCGAGCCCCTGTTCGAAGGCTTACGATCCTCTGTTGTGTCCAAACTGACCGACGTGCCCAAACGGATCCTGATCGGGCGCGCACTGCGCAGTGACCGGCTGGGAGAAACACTCCTGCCGAAGCGCGTCGCACTCCCCGTCTTCGCTTCCGACCCGCTCTCCTCCGTGGCGTACGCGCCCGGCGAGGTGCTGCTGGTCCTGTCCATCGCGGGTGTGTCGGCCTACCACTTCAGCCCCTGGATCGCCGCCGCGGTCGTCGTGCTGATGTTCACGGTCGTCGCCTCCTACCGGCAGAACGTGCACGCCTACCCGAGCGGCGGCGGCGACTACGAGGTCGCGACCACCAACCTCGGCCCCAAGGCCGGCCTCACCGTCGCCAGCGCGCTGCTCGTCGACTACGTCCTGACCGTTGCCGTCTCCATCTCCTCCGGCATCGAGAACCTCGGCTCGGCGATCCCGTTCGTCGTCGAGCACAAGGTCGCCTGCGCGATGGCCGTGATCCTGCTGCTGACCCTGATGAACCTGCGCGGGGTCAAGGAGTCGGGCACGCTGTTCGCCATCCCGACGTACGTCTTCGTCGCCGGCGTCTTCATCATGATCGCCTGGGGTTCCTTCCGCGGTCTGGTGCTGGACGACACCATGCGGGCGCCGACGGCGGGCTATGAGATCAAGCCCGAGCACGAGGGCCTGGCCGGCTTCGCCCTGCTGTTCCTCCTGCTGCGGGCCTTCTCCTCCGGCTGCGCCGCGCTCACCGGCGTGGAGGCGATCTCCAACGGCGTCCCCGCCTTTCGCAAGCCCAAGTCGCGGAACGCGGCGACCACGCTGGCGCTGATGGGCCTGCTGGCCGTCACCATGTTCTGCGGCATCATCGGCCTCGCCATGGCGTCCAACGTGCGGATGGCCGAGAACCCGGCCCACGACCTGCTCGACAAGGGCGTCCCGGTCGGCTCCGACTATGTGCAGAACCCGGTGATCTCGCAGGTCGCCGAGGCGGTCTTCGGCAAGGGCAGCTTCCTTTTCATCGTGCTGGCCGCGGCCACCGCGCTGGTGCTGTTCCTCGCCGCGAACACCGCGTACAACGGCTTCCCGGTGCTCGGCTCGATCCTCGCCCAGGACCGCTACCTCCCGCGCCAGCTGCACACGCGCGGCGACCGGCTCGCGTTCTCCAACGGCATCGTGCTGCTGGCCGGCGCGGCCGCGCTGCTGGTGTGGATCTACGAGGCCGACTCCACGCGGCTGATCCAGCTCTACATCGTCGGCGTGTTCGTGTCCTTCACGCTCAGCCAGACCGGCATGGTCCGGCACTGGAACCGGCATCTGGCCACGGAGACCGACCCCGCCAAGCGCCGCCACATGATCCGCTCCCGCGCGATCAACGCCTTCGGCGCCTTCTTCACCGCCCTGGTCCTGGTCGTCGTCCTGGTCACCAAGTTCAGCCACGGCGCCTGGGTCGCGCTGCTCGGCATGGTGATCTTCTACGTGATGATGACCGCGATCCGCCGCCATTACGAGCACGTGTCCCGGGAGCTCTCGGCCCCCGAGGGGCCGAGTGACGACAGCGTCCGCCCCTCGCGGATCCACTCGGTGGTCCTGATCTCCAAGATCCACCGCCCGGCGCTGCGCGCCCTGGCCTACGCCAAGCTGCTGCGCTCGGACACCCTGGAGGCGCTCAGCGTCAACGTCGACCCGGCCGACACCAAGGTGCTGCGCGAGGAGTGGGAACGGCGCGGGATCGACGTACCGCTGAAGGTGCTGGACTCGCCGTACCGCGAGGTCACGCGGCCGGTCATCGAGTACGTCAAGGGGCTGCGGCGGGAGTCGCCGCGCGACGTGGTGTCCGTGATCATCCCGGAGTACGTTGTCGGGCACTGGTACGAGCATCTGCTGCACAACCAGAGCGCGTTGCGGCTCAAGGGGCGGCTGCTGTTCACGCCGGGGGTGATGGTGACGTCGGTGCCGTATCAGCTGGCGTCGTCCGAGGCCGCGAAGAAGCGGGCCGGGAAGCGGCAGGAGTGGAACGCGCCCGGGTCGGTGCGACGCGGGCCGGCGCAGGAGCGGCCGCGGGAGCCGAGCGGCAAGGAGTGACTGGGGGCCGGTGCCGGGGACTGTGGTTTGGTGCTCGGTATCGGCGGGTGGGGGAGCACGTAGACTGGTGGGCTGTTGTCCGGTCGTACCCTCTCTCGTATCTGGAGCGCCCCCGCCATGCAGGCAGAACCGAAGAAACCGCAGGTGGGGTCGCTCGTCGGGGAGGAGTACGAGGTCGAGGTCGGCCCCGTCGCCCATGGCGGGCACTGCATCGCGCGCACCGAGTCGGGTCAGGTGCTGTTCGTCCGGCACGCGCTGCCCGGTGAGCGGGTCGTCGCCCGGGTGACCGAGGGCGAGGAGGGCGCGCGTTACCTTCGGGCGGACGCGGTCGAGGTGCTGTCGGCGTCCAAGGACCGCATCGAGGCGCCCTGCCCCTACGCCGGCCCCGGCCGGTGCGGTGGCTGCGACTGGCAGCACGCCAAGCCGGGGGCGCAGCGGCGGCTGAAGGGCGAGGTGATCGCCGAGCAGCTGCGGCGGCTCGCGGGGCTCACGCCCGAGGAGGTGGGCTGGGACGGCACGGTGATGCCGGCCGAGGGCGACAAGCTGCCGGCGGGGCAGGTGCCGCAGTGGCGGACGCGGGTGCAGTACGCGGTGGACGGTGCGGGGCGTGCGGGTCTGCGCCGGCACCGCTCGCACGAGGTGGAGCCGATCGACCACTGCATGATCGCGGCCGAGGGTGTCAGTGAGCTGGGCATCGAGAAGCGCGAGTGGCCCGGGATGGCGTCGATCGAGGCGATCGCGGCGACGGGGTCGCAGGACCGGCAGGTGATTCTGACGCCGCGGCCGGGGGAGCGGCTGCCGATCGTGGAGCTGGACCGGCCGGTGTCGGTGATGCGGGTCGGGGAGAAGGATGGAGGCGTGCACCGCGTCCACGGCCGCCCCTTCGTGCGCGAGCGCGCGGACGGCCGTACGTACCGGGTCGGGAGCGGCGGTTTCTGGCAGGTCCATCCGAAGGCCGCGGACACGCTGGTGACGGCGGTCATGCAGGGCCTGCTGCCGCGCAAGGGCGAGATGGCGCTCGACCTGTACTGCGGCGTCGGCCTCTTCGCGGGCGCGCTCGCCGACCGGGTGGGGGAGAAGGGCGCGGTCCTCGGCATCGAGTCCGGCAAGCGGGCGGTGGAGGACGCGCGGCACAACCTCGCGGAGTTTCCGCGGGTGCGGATCGAGCAGGGCAGGGTGGAGACGGTCCTGCCGCGCACGGGCATCACCGAGGTCGACCTCATCGTCCTGGATCCGCCGCGGGCGGGGGCGGGGCGGGAGACGGTGGAACATCTGGCGTCGCTGGGGGCTCGGCGGATCGCTTATGTGGCGTGTGATCCGGCGGCGTTGGCGCGGGATTTGGGGTACTTCCGGGATGGGGGGTATCGGGTGCGGATGCTGCGGGCGTTTGATCTGTTTCCGATGACTCATCATGTGGAGTGCGTGGCGATTCTCGAACCTGCCGCAAAGGGCGTCTGACCTGCTGGCTTCTCCGGTTCCCCGGTTAGGGGCGGTGTAGGCCGACCTGTTTCCAACAGGTGGGCGCCGGACGGCCGGTAGGTCGACGGCCAGGCACGGCAGGGTGAGGCGCGCGCGGAGACGGACGCGATCAGCCACTGCCGGGCAGGCTCGGGGCAGCGGCGCAGAGCTCGAACCGGACGGTGCGCGATCTTGGAGCCTGATCCAGCCAACGGTCGGCGCGTGTCTTTGGCTCGCGGTGCAGGCCGATCCTCCGCCGGAGCCTGATGCGGGCTCGGTCTTGACAGGAGGACGCTCCTGGAGCTTCGATGTTGCGTATCGCGCTACTGTTTTGTTATATGCAACCATCGGTCATGGTATGGCTCTGATTTCCCCAACCGCGGAGTGGTGCTACAGATGACTCGCAAGCCACCTGCGGAGGACCCCGGCGACGCCCGTCTGCGGGTCGGCCCTCCGAAGGAGTACGCCGCCGGCATCCCCGCGGTCACCTCCTCGCTGCGGCACGCCGGCGAACAGATGGGGGCCCGCCGCAGCCTGCTCACCCTGCTGCGGGTCAACCAGAAAGAGGGCTTCGACTGTCCCGGCTGCGCCTGGCCCGAACCGGAACACCGGCACAAGGCGGAGTTCTGCGAGAACGGGGCCAAGGCCGTGGCCGAGGAGGCCACCGTACGCCGGGTCACCCCGGACTTCTTCGCCGAGCACACCCTGGAGGATCTGCTTCCGCGCAGCGACTACTGGCTCGGGCAGCAAGGACGCCTCACCCACCCGATGTACCGCCCGGCCGGCGCCGACCGCTACCGGCCGATCTCCTGGGACGACGCGTTCGCCGTGATCGCCCGGGAACTCGCCGCCCTCGACCACCCGGATCAGGCCGCCTTCTACACCTCCGGACGGGCGAGCAATGAGGCCGCGTTCCTCTATCAGCTCTTCGTCCGGGGCTTCGGTACCAACAACCTGCCGGACTGCTCCAACATGTGCCACGAGTCCAGCGGTTCGGCGCTGACGGAGACCATCGGCATCGGTAAGGGCAGTGTCCGCCTGGACGACCTCTACGAGGCCGATCTCATCCTCGTGGTCGGCCAGAACCCCGGCACCAACCACCCCCGCATGCTCTCCGCGCTGGAGAAGGCCAAGGAGAGGGGCGCCTGCGTCATCGCGGTCAACCCTCTGCCCGAGGCCGGGCTGCTGCGGTTCAAGAACCCCCAGCGGGCTTCCGGCATCATCGGAGGCGGTACACGGCTTGCGGATCAGTTCCTGCAGATCAGGCTGGGCGGCGACCAGGCACTCTTCCAGGCCTTCAACCGCATGCTGCTGGAGGCGGAGGACGAGGCCCCCGGCACCCTGGACACCTCCTTCATCGAGCGGTACACGCACGGCTTCGAGGAGTTCGCCGAGTACGCCCGCAAGGCGTCGTGGGACGAGATCCTTCAGGCCACCGGTCTGCCCGAGGAGGAGATCCGGACCGCGTTCCGCCAGGTGCTGGCCGCCGACAAGATCGTCGTCTGCTGGGCGATGGGACTCACCCAGCACAAGCACTCCGTGCCCACCATCCGGGACGTCGTCAACTTCCTTCTGCTGCGCGGCAACATCGGCCGCCCGGGCGCCGGCCTGTGCCCGGTGCGCGGGCACTCCAACGTGCAGGGCGACCGCACGATGGGCATCTACGAGAAGCCGGACGACGCCTTCCTGGACCGGCTCGGCGCCGAGTTCGCCTTCACGCCCCCGCGCCACCACGGCCATGACGCGGTCGACAGCATCCGCGCCATGCGCGACGGTGAGGTACGGGTCTTCGTCGCGCTGGGCGGCAACTTCGTCGCCGCAGCTCCCGACACCGACCTGACCGAGCATGGGCTGCGCCGGTGCCGCCTCACCGTCCAGATCTCGACCAAGCTCAACCGCTCGCATGTCATCGCCGGGGAGCAGGCCCTCATCCTCCCGTGCCTCGGCCGGACCGAGGCCGATCTACGGCCAACCGGGCCCCAGCTGGTCACGGTGGAGGACTCCATGGGCATGGTCCACCTCTCGCGGGGGCGGCTCGCGCCCGCGTCCGAGCACCTGCTGAGCGAGGTCGCGATCATCTGCCGGATGGCACGGGCCACGCTCGGGGAAGCGGTTCCGCGGGTGCCGTGGGAGGAGTTCGAGGCGGACTACGACCGTATCCGCGACCGCATCGAACGCGTGATCCCCGGCTTTGAGGACTTCAACGCCCGGGTACGGCGGCCGGGCGGCTTCGCCCTGCCCCACCCGCCCCGCGACGAGCGCCGGTTCACCACCGCCACCGGCCTGGCCAACTTCACGGTCAACCAGCTGGAGAGCCCCAAGGCCCCGCCGGGCCGGCTGCTGCTGCAGACGCTGCGCTCCCACGACCAGTACAACACCACCATCTACGGCCTGGACGACCGCTATCGCGGCATCCACCAGGGCCGCCGCGTCCTCTTCCTGCACCCCGACGACCTCACCGACCGAGGCCTCGCCGAAGGGGACCTCGTCGACATCGTCAGCGAGTACGAGGACGGCGTGGAGCGCAGGGCACCGTCCTTCCGGGTCGTGCCGTACCCGACGCCGCGCGGGTGCTGCGCCGCTTACTTCCCCGAGACCAACGTCCTCGTACCCCTGGACTCCACGGCTGCCGTCAGCAACACGCCCACGTCGAAGTCCATCGTCGTCCGACTGGAACCGGTGTCCTAGGCCCAGCCGCCCAATGGCGGGCGCGCATCGGCCCGCCGTTCGTACGTTCCCCTCCGGAAAGGTGGTGACCGATGAGCGGACGCCTGTACGACCTCGCCCCGCCGGCCCGCTCGCCACCGACCTCCGGGCCGTGACCAGCGGACGTACGCCGGGCGCCCGTGCCCGCCGTCGAGCCCGGCGCGTGGCGCGGGCCGGACCCGGACGCCTGGACGTCCTCCCTCGACCGGGCCGCCTGCACCGCCGGGGTCCGGCCCCGAGGCGGAGCCGCATATCGATACAGCCGCGAGCACATCGCGGCCGGCGAGGTGTACCAGGTCAACCTGTGCCGCGTCCTGTCCGCACCGCTGCCGACCCGGAGCGCGCCGATGTCGACGCCCTCACCGCCTTACTGGCGCGCGGTAACCCCGTGCCGTACGCCGGCGCCGTGCGCCTCCCAGCGCACGGCGTGGAGATCGCCACTGCCTCGTCCGAGCTCCACCTCAGCCGGGACGGCCGTACGTCGAGTCCGGCTCGATCAAGGGCACCGGTCGCACCGCCGCGGACCTCACCCCCAAATCCAGCGCTGCGCATCATCGCGGCGCTGGAGACCGCGCCCCGCGGCCCGTACTGCGGCGGCGTGGGCTGGGTCGACGCCGACCGCGGAACGGGTCAACTCGCCGTAGGCATCCGCACGTTCTGGATCGACCGCACCGCTCCTCGCGGTCCGAGAAGGCGCGGCGGCTGCTCACGGTGGCGTCGGGTGCGTACCGGCGCGGCCGTCCGTGGCGACGGGTCGGTTGCGGTCGGACAACTCAGCACGCCGACCCCCTTGACAGCCCTCCCCGGGGCCCAGATGGTTGTTGCCCATAGTGAATGCCGATGCATTATTCGCAACGACGCACCATGGCGGCCGCTTCGCCTCCCCTTCTCTCGTCGTTCTCCCATCCGCTCCGGCGTGCCGGGTCAGGCGGAATCACCGACGAGTTCCCCCGTCGTCGTCCGCGACAAAGACTCCACTGCCGTCTGTGGAAAGGACGAGCTGATGCACAAAACCCTCGAAAGGGATGGGAGCCGTAGCCATCCCAGCGAAGCGGATCTGCCAGAAAGCCCGGCGGCATCCGCCGGCCCTCGGACCGACCTGATCGTCTTCGGTGTCGCCGCGGTCCTCACGCTCGCCTTCGTCGTGTGGGGTGCCGTCGCGACCGACACGCTGGAGAGCGTGTCCGGGAAGCTGCTGGACGGGACCATCCGCAACGGCGGCTGGGCCTTCGTCCTCACCGCCTCGGGCTTCGTGGTCTTCGCCCTCTGGCTGGCGATCAGCCGTTACGGGCGGATCACCCTGGGCGAGGAGGGTGAGCAGCCCGAGTTCCGCACGGTCTCGTGGATCGCCATGATGTTCAGCGCGGGCATGGGCATCGGCCTGATGTTCTACGGCGTGAGCGAGCCGCTGTCCCACTTCGTCACGCCGCCGCCGGGCACCAACCCGGCCGACGCCAACGAGGCCATGGAGACCGCCATGGCCACCACCCTCTTCCACTGGACGCTGCATCCGTGGGCGATGTACGCGGTGGTCGGTCTGGCCATCGCCTACAGCACCTTCCGGCGCGGCCGCCGGCAGCTGATCAGTGCTGTGTTCACCCCGCTGATCGGCGAGAAGCGGGCGAACGGGTGGGGTGGCCGGATCATCGACATCCTCGCCATCTTCGCCACCCTCTTCGGCTCCGCGGCCTCCCTGGGACTCGGTGCCCTGCAGATCGGCAGCGGCTTCACCGGACTGGGCTGGATGGGATCCGTCGGCACCGGCCTGCTGGTCGCCGTGATCGCGGTGCTGACCGTGGGCTTCGTCGCCTCGGCGGTGTCCGGGATCGCCAAGGGCATCCAATGGCTGTCCAACATCAACATGGTGCTGGCGTTGAGCCTGGCAGTCTTCGTGTTCCTCGTCGGGCCGACCATTTTCATCCTCGACCTGCTGCCCACCTCCATCGGCGCCTTCCTCGGCGACCTGACCCAGATGGCAGGGCGAACCGAGGTGTCGAGCGGGGAGGGCGTCGGCGACTGGCTGGCCGGCTGGACGGTCTTCTACTGGGCCTGGTGGATTTCCTGGACGCCCTTCGTCGGCATGTTCATCGCGCGCATCAGCCGCGGCCGGACCATCCGGCAGTTCGTCGGCGGGGTCATCCTGGTGCCCAGCACCGTCAGTCTGCTGTGGTTCGCCGTCTTCGGCGGCTCGGCGATGCACCTCCAGGACGAGAAGCGCCTCAGCGGCGCCTCGACCGCCCAGGGCCAGCTCTTCGACGTGCTCCAGCAGTACCCGGTCGCCACGGTGACGAGCGTGGTCGTGATGATCCTCGTCGGGATCTTCTTCGTCTCCGGCGCCGACGCCTCCTCGATCGTGATGGGTACGCTTTCGCAGCGCGGGTCCCTGGAACCGACCCGTGGTGTCGTCGTCTTCTGGGGTGTGCTGACCGGAGCCGTCGCCGCGATCATGCTCCTCATCGGTGGCGGCAAGGGCGACGCGCTCACCGGACTGCAGAACCTGACCATTCTCGCGGCGGCGCCCTTCACCCTGGTGATGGTCGGCCTGTGTATCGCGCTCACCCGCGATCTGCGCCAGGATCCGCTCATCATCCGTGGGCGCAAGGGCAAGGAAGCCATCGAAACGGCCGTCATCACCGGCCACGAGAAGTACGACGGCGACTTCGAGCTGCGCATCGGCCCTGTGGCGTGCAACGACGGCACGGAGTCCACGCAGTCCCAGCAGTTCACGCAGTCCCAGCAGTCCACGCAGTCCCAGCAGTCCACGCAGTCCCAGCAGTCCACGGAGGCCACGGAGACGACATCCTCCTCCTCCCGCTGAGATCGGCGGGACCCCGTCGAGCTGCTTGACCCCCGGTCGGCACTCCACGATGCTGTGTTGCGGTTCATGAGATGTGTGCCGTAATGGGCAACACATGATGGAGAAGGAGTGGCCATGACGCACCAGGTCCGTGCTGTCGTCGCGCGGGGCAAGGGCGCCCCCGTCAGCCTGGAAACGATCATCGTGCCTGACCCGGGTCCGGGTGAGGCGCTGGTGAAGATCGAGGCCTGCGGGGTCTGCCACACCGATCTGCACTATCGCGAGGGCGGCATCAACGACGACTTCCCGTTCCTGCTGGGCCACGAGGCCGCGGGCATCGTGGAGTCGGTGGGGGAGGGGGTCACCGATGTCGCCCCCGGGGACTTCGTGATCCTCAACTGGCGTGCGGTGTGCGGCCAGTGCCGTGCCTGTCTGCGCGGACGGCCGTGGTACTGCTTCAGCACCCACAATGCCAAGCAGAAGATGACCTTGCTCGACGGCACCGAGCTGGCGCCGGCGCTGGGCATCGGCGCCTTCGCGGAGAAGACGCTGGTCGCGGCCGGGCAGTGCACCAAGGTCGACCCGACCGCGTCGGCGGCCGCCGCCGGTCTGCTGGGGTGCGGCGTGATGGCGGGCATCGGCGCGGCCATCAACACCGGCAACGTCGGCCGGGGCGACTCGGTCGCCGTCATCGGCTGCGGCGGCGTCGGGGCCGCGGCGATCGCCGGGGCGAACCTGGCGGGCGCGGCGAAGGTCATCGCGGTGGACATCGACGACCGCAAGCTGGAGACGGCCTCGAAGCTGGGCGCTACCCACACCGTCAACTCGAAGTCCACCGACGCGGTGGAGGCGATCCGCGAGCTGACCGGCGGCCACGGGGCGGACGTCGTCATCGAGGCGGTCGGCCGCCCGGAGACGTACAAGCAGGCCTTCTACGCCCGCGACCTCGCCGGCACCGTCGTCCTGGTCGGCGTACCGACCCCGGAGATGAAGCTCGAACTGCCGCTGCTGGACGTCTTCGGCCGCGGCGGATCCCTGAAGTCCTCCTGGTACGGCGACTGCCTGCCGAGCCGCGACTTCCCGATGCTCATCGACCTCTACCTCCAGGGCCGCCTGGACCTCGACGCCTTCGTCACCGAGACCATCCAGCTCGACGAGGTCGAGAAGGCCTTCGAGCGGATGCACCACGGCGACGTGCTGCGCTCGGTGGTGGTCCTCTGATGGCCGCCCGCATCGAACATCTCGTCACCTCGGGGACGTTCTCGCTGGACGGCGGCACCTGGGACGTCGACAACAACGTGTGGATCGTCGGTGACGACACCGAGGCGATCGTCATCGACGCCGCGCACGACGCCGAGGCCATCGCCCGAGCGGTCGGCGACCGGCGCCTCACCGCGATCGTGTGCACCCACGCGCACAACGACCACATCGACGCCGCGCCCGAACTCGCCGCGCGCACGGGTGCCCCGGTCCTCCTCCACCCGGACGACCTGCCGCTGTGGAAGCAGACCCACCCCGACCGGGCGCCGGACGCCGAACTGACCGACGGCCAGGGCCTGTCGGTGGCCGGCATCGAGCTGACCGTGCTGCACACGCCCGGCCACGCCCCTGGGGCGGTCTGCCTGTACGGACCGGCCCTGGAGGCCCTCTTCAGCGGCGACACCCTGTTCGCCGGCGGGCCTGGGGCGACCGGACGGTCGTACAGCCACTTCCCGACCATCATCGACTCGATCCGGGACCGGCTGCTGACGCTGCCGGGCGACACCGTCGTGCACACCGGACACGGTGATACGACGACCATCGCCGCGGAGGCCCCGCACCTCCAGGAGTGGATCGACCGCGGCTTCTGACGCCCACCGGCGACCCTTGAGCGCCCGCCGTGTCGGCTCGCGGTCATCGC
>NZ_BJND01000111.1 GCF_006539505.1 Streptomyces spinoverrucosus | reverse complement strand
CGCCGCGCGGCGACCTGCCGCAGCGGCTCGCCCTCCGTGTCGGCGACCCAGCGCATCGCGCCACCGACGAACTTCGCCACCCCGGCCGGGGCCTGGAAGGCGAGACGGAGGGAGTACCAGGGCAGCCGCACCGCGTGGAAGGCGGTGGTGTGCCAGGCGTAGCCACCCAGCCAGCCGAGCGCGGTGACGAACTCCGGCTTGGACCGCGCCCACGCCGGGATCACCTCGCGCCGCTGACCCGACCGGAGTCGGTCCATCAGGCCCGGACCGGCCGGGGCCGGACCGTCAACCATCACGGCCGACCGGTCGTCGCTGTCGTCGTCGACCGAGTCGGCCGACCGGTCGGCGCTCGGGTCGGCCGACTCGGTCGGCCCGGAGTCGGCAGTCGAGTCGGTGGCGGGGTCGGCCGACTCGCCGCGCGCCGATCGGGCCTTGTTCAGGTCGACTACCTCGGCGCCGGAGTCGGCGGCCATCTCGGCTTCGAGTCGGTTGAACAGTTCGTTGTCGTCGGGGTGGTTCACTGAGAGTTCCTTCTCTCTGGGAGGGGTGACGGGGCCCGGCCGCTGTCTTGGCGGGCAAGGCCGGGCCCCTGTCGGCTACAGGTCGAACAGGCCGCACTGATCCGTAGGGGCCGCGGGCAGCCGCTTGCGGGCAAGCCGGGCAGCGGCGCCGTGGCAGTCGGGACACCACGCGCGCAGCTCGCTCGCCGGGAGGCGGGCGGCGGCAACGTCGGTGGCGAGCGGGTCGACCGGCGCAGCCATCAGCCGCACCCGGCGCCCGTGCTTGCTGGTGTAGTGGTCGTGCTCGTGCAGACACCGGCCGTCACCCTTGGTGTGGGGCTGGCCGCACTCTCCGCTGCACTGGCAGCGGTAGCCGGCCGCCTCCATCACGGCGGTGAACACGGCGGCGCCGACGATGGGGTGTGACTTCATGCCGCGGCCCTCCCCCATGCCGGAGGTTCGGACCGGTTGAGCAGGATGCGCAGGGCGGCGACGGCTTGGGGCCAGACCACGCCGTTGCCGAGCGCCTTGAGCTGGGCCGTGCGCGACAGGCCGGGCACGGCGGTGACGTGGCCGTCGTCCAGGGCCATCAGCCACTCGACGAACGGCGGGTTCAGCCGTCCCAGAGCGTCAGTTGGCCGGGGGGCGGGGCGGCCGATGACCTGCGTCCACCTTTCGACCGCCGCGGCGTACGGTCCCCAGTCAACTCCGAGACCTGGTGCAGCGAGGGGCGCACCGCCGCTCCCGGGCTCGGCGACTGGTTGCTCGGCCACGTCGCCGCTGCCGGGGTCGGCAGCAGCTCGCCCACCTCCGCGGCCAGGCTTTTGCCGTGCCTGCCCGCCGCCTGCGAGGGAGAGCGTTTCGTCTGCCGGTTCTCGTTCGCCGATGCCCGCGGGGTGGGCAGCAGCGAGACGACGTGCCGCAGGTTCATCCCGCCCTGTGCCGCGTGCCCCGCCCCGGTGTTTTCCGAGGTCGATGGCGTCGGCAACAGGGCCACAACGGTGGGCAGTTGTCCGCTCTGCCCACCGCCGCGCCAGTCCCGGGCCGCCGGAGTCGGCAGGCCAGGCCCAGAAGAAGAGCCGGTTGCGCTGGTGTGCGGCGCCGATATCCGACGCGCGTACACAGCACCAGTCCGCATCGAACCCGATGCGGGCAAGGTCTCCAAGGACGGTGTCGAAGCCGAGGGAAAGGTGCCCTGCGACGTTTTCAAAGACCGCGAGTCGGGGTCGTAGAACCCCAAGGGCGCGGGCGATGTGCGGCCAGAGGTGCCGGGCATCCTTGGTTCCCTTCCGTTTGCCCGCGGTGCTGAACGGCTGGCACGGATAGCCGCCGATGTAGATGTCGACCGGCTCGACGCCGTGCCAGTCCAGGGCGGTGATGTCCCCGAGGTTGGGCACCTTCGGGTGGTGGCTGGCGAGGATGATCGCGGCGCCGGGGTCGTTGTCCGCCACCCACGCCAACTCCCCGCCGAACACGGCCTGGACGGCGATGTCCAGGCCGCCGTATCCGGTGCAGACCGAGCCGATCCGCGGGGCCGTCATGCCGCCACCTCGATTACGGGCGCATCGGTGCGGGCGCCGGTCCGGCCGGCGCGGCGTCCGGTGACGGTGGCGAACAGCCAGCCCAGCCCGGCGCGGCGGGTTCCGGCACGGGCCTGTTTGGCCGCGTACATTGCCTCATCCGCCCGCCGCAGCAACCCGGACAGGTCATCTGCGGGGAAGTCCGCGGCATGCACCCAGCCCAGTGAGACCGTGGTGCACACGTGCGGGTCCTGGCCGTCGACCGGCCGGGCGAGCACGCCGTGCAGCACGGCGAGCAGGTCCGCGGCGGTGCCGTGGTTGTCGATGAGGACGGCGGCGAACTCATCGCCTCCGAGCCGCCCGGCGACGCCGGAGCGGCCGACGTGGTGGGCGAGGCGGTCGGCGGTCGCCTTCAACAGCGCGTCCCCGGCCGCGTGCCCGTACGTGTCGTTGACCTGCTTGAACTTGTCGACGTCGGCCAGCACCACGACCGCGCGCGGGTCCTTGAGCAGGGCCGTGGCGCGGCGGGTGAAGCCGTCGCGGGTGCGTAACCCGGTGAGCGGGTCACGCCGGGCGGTGTTCAGGCAGCGGCTGAGCCACCGCACGTGGACCGCCCACCCTGCGGCGAGAGGCAGCGTGGACAGCAGGACCGTGGCCAGGGTGTTCACGCGGCCACCCCCTCGGCGTCGTCGCCGGACGCGGTGGCGTCGGGAGCGTCGACGGGGTGCAGGGAGCGGCCGTCGGTCCGCTCGGCGAGCAGGGCGTCACGCACCTGCCGGGCGGGGCCGGAGCCGCAGTGCAGTTCCTTGCGCAGTGCTTCGGCGTTGATCTGGCTGTCCTTCCAGTCGGCCGTGACCGTGCGCGCCTCAGCGAGCAGTTCGGCCGTCGTGCGCTGCGCCGACTTGGCATTGGTCTGCCGCTTGCGCGGCGGCTTCGGTGCCTCGCGCTTGGGCTTCTCGGCCGCCTGCTCCGGGTTCGGCTTCGGCTTCGGGCTGACCGGTGCGTCGTCGCCGGCGGGGGCGAGTTCGCCCATGCGCAGCATCACGCGCTCGCGCCGCGGGGTCTTCCAGCGCCAGCGCCAGCCGTAGCGCTCGTGCAGGTCCGCACGGGCCAGCAGCCGCTCGCGCTCGCAGGCGAGCGCCGTGCTGTAGGAGGTGACTTCCCACAGCGTCATGCGCCGCCACAGGGCGAACGTGGACAGCGGCGCGAGCATCCAACGGGACCAGCGGATCTTTTCCATGCGTCGGCCGGTGGCGGCGCCGATGCGGACGGCATAGATGTGCGCGCCGATCTCGGAGAACACCACCCACAGCAGCGGCATCGTCCCGTGCGCCACCTTCGCCCACACACCGTGCCCGGCAGCGACGTTCAGCCCGCAGGTAACGAGGGTGAGCACCCAGGGCACGAACCGCACCCACGCAAGCGCCATGTCCATCCGGACCAACAGCAGGTTGGCCACGGTGAACACCGGAATAGCCACGTCGATACCGACCGGCAGCATCCACGGCTCACCGAATCCCCACCGGGCCGCAGCGGCCGACACCGCGTCGAAGGAAGAGATCAGACCGAGCGCGCCGACCCCGGCAGCGGCCAGCGCGCCGACTCCGGCGAGGCCCATTTCCGGGCGGGTGAGCGGCGGCACCGCCGGACGCTCAGCGGTCTGTGCCATTTCGGTGGTGGTCATGCCGTCACCCCCATACGGCGGTTTTCGGCACGGCTGCGCTGGCTCGGCTGCGTTCGCGGGGCGCCCTCGTACCAGACGAACGGGGGGATGCTGTCCGCGGCGGTGAAGACACGGACGGCGGTGCCCACCGGGGCGTGAGGCAGGGTGTACACCCTGCCGCGCTCCAACGACGCCAGCAGTCGGGCCCCGTGGTGCTCGCAGCCGTCCGCCCCGGCGTTGTACTGATCCAGCACGGTCACGACGGCCGGGCCGTCGCACGGGGTCGGGTCGTCGGGGTGAGCGGCCGGGCAACGGGTCGTGGCCGTCATGCCGCTGCGCCCTTCCGGGAGGGCCGACGGCGCCCGGCCGGGCGGGTCAGCGGGACGACGTTGAACAGCTCCGGGGCGTGCGCCTCGATCACCTCGGCGACGACACGGGTCACGTCGTCCGGGAGGCCGGGGTTGTCGTCGAGGATGTCGCGGGCCGCGTCCAGCCGGGCCGCACGCTCTTCCTCGCTCTCACCCTCGACCCCGAGCCACAGCTCAACGGGGGTGCCAAGGGCCAGTTCAATGAAGTCGTTGACGGAGACGGCCTGATGACCGCCGATGTAGGCACGCATGCAGCGCTCCTGATGTCGAAGGGATAGGGAGTGCCGGGCGGTCGTGGCCTTGTGGTGAGAGGCGACCGCTCGGGGTGTGCGTCCCCAAGCCGCGTACGCGGCGGGGCAGAGCCCCGGAGGCAGATTCGATCTGCCGCCATCACGGCCATCCGGGGCCGCAGCGCCGGAGCGCTACGAGGGGTTGGGTTGCGCTGTACCTCACGCGGGCAGAGCCCGCGTGGCCGCCTACTTGGCCGAGGAGAGGCGGCGTGATCCCCATTCAGTTGTCAAGGAACGAACGCTTCCGACGAGCGCGGTAACCCCTGGAAGGGGCTCCCGTAGCCGCAAAGCCACAGGACCCGCCGGACGTACATCGGTGCTGCACACCCCGGTAAGTGCGTGGTGTGTATTACCTACCACTCACGCTGACAGATCGATTCCGGGTCGTCAAGCGCTCTGGCCTTTTCGATCTCGGAACCGCCTGCTTCGCGGTGGTGACTCAACTGTCGCCAAGTGGAGGGGACTTCGGGAGCGTGCACTTGGGGGTGCACTCGTGCACTCCGACGTGCAAACCCCCTGCACCCCCAGGGCTGACCTGCGTAGAGTGACGTTGAGTCAAGCTGGGACTTCGGCCGCTCATGGGGGTTCGATGGCAGACCGGAACGCCAGGCTGGCCGCGCTCATGGATGAAGGCGGCTTCTCTCACAAGTCGCTGGCCCGCGCGGTAGTCGTCGCTGCCGCACGCGCAGGCCAGGACATCACCTGTGATCACACCTACGTCAGTCGGTGGCTCAAGGGGGCTATCCCGCGGGGCGACATACCGCGCTTCATCGCAGACGCCATCGGGCGCAAGCTGGGCCGCCAACTCACGATTGACGATATCGGGATGGGCGATGCGGCGGTCTCAGCGATACAGCCCAACCTCGGTCTCGACTTCGCGGACCGCCCCGAGACTGCGACCACCACCGTGGCCGACCTCTGGCGTGCCGACCTTGCCGACGCTGAGCCGTTGGTTCGCGCACTGCCGGACTCCGCAGCTTGGAACGAGGCTTCCGTGAGGTGGCTCGTGTCCCCGCCCGACGGTGAACTCACGCGGTCCGGAAACCGGTCCGTCGGCGCCGTAGACGTAGAGATGATTCGCTCGACTGCCGACGCGTTCAGCGTGCTTGACGGCAAGTTTGGTGGTGGCCACGCCCGGCGGGCGCTGATTCAGTACCTGCACACCGACGTGCGACCCATGCTCGATGGCAAGTACTCCGACGCCGTTGGGAGGGAGCTCCACTCGGCTGTGGCCGAAGCACTCTTGCTCGCGGGGTGGATGTCGTACGACAGCGGCGTGCATGGCATCGCACAGCGGTACTTCATCCAAGCTCTTCGCATGACGCAAGCAGCCGGTGACCGGCTACTCGGCGGCAGCATCCTTTCCGCGATGAGCCACCAGGCCACGTTCGTCGGCCGGTACCGCGAAGCCGCAACCCTTGCCCGTGCCGCACTCACAGGCCCGGCCGGCAGTCTTACGCCGACGCTGGCCGCGCAGTTCCGCGCGATGGAGGCGCGAGCGCTGGCACGGTTGGGAGACGAACGCGGATGTGATCTCGCGCTATCCGAAGCGGAACGTCAGCTCAGTCGACGCACTGCGGACAGCGATCCGGCGTACATCGCGTACTTCGATGAGGTGGAGTTGGCAGCCGAGTTCGGGCATTGCTTCCGCGACTTGGGGCGCTCCGTGCAGGCGACGGAGCGGGGCGCGGGCTCCATCTTTGGGGACGGTCTGAACAACCGGAGCGATTTCTTCGCGACCATGGTGCAGGCAGAGGCGTACCTCGGTCAGGGCGAGATCGGCCGCGGCTTCGAAATTGCGCTCAGTGCACTGCGGCTCGGGGAGGGCCTGAAGTCTGCGCGCTGCATCGAGTACGTACGGGAGTTCCAGAGCCGCATCACGGACAGAACGAAGCGGGCCGCGGAGTTCCGCACATTCACAGAACAGGCCCGCGGCTTCCGCCTCTGGCGTGACACAAATGATCAGAAAATCACATAGAATCTGCTGCCATGGACGCGGGGTTGGCCGCTGTATGCGGCGCGCTTGCAGGGTCGGTGGCAACGATTGGGGCTGCACTAGCTACAGGTTGGTCTCAGCGGGAGACTGCAAGGATTTCGGCGCGCGCGGAGCATCAGCGCCAACGACATGAGGCGCGCCACGCCGCTTACAAGGCGCTGATATCAGCAACCCAGACCCTGAACTCAGTAACCAGGGGCATGCGCCACGATCCGCAGTTGCGGGACTTCACACCTGAGATCGCCGAGGCTTGCGCAGCAGCGGAAAGTGACATCAAAGAAGTTTGGCTTGAGGTCGTGTTGGCAGGTCCCCAGAATGCCGCTCGTGCCGCCAACGCAATTATGCATAGCGCAAACGTCATGAAAACCGCGACTGAAGTAATCGCTCGCATCCAATCGTTCCAGCACGTTGGTCAGGCCTTGACGGAGCCCACAGTCCGAGACTTCATCCAATCGTTCACAAAGGCGGCCGCTCGACTTCCAGAAGAAACAGGAAGGTTCGTAGACGCTGCACACGAGTCGCTATCGGACGATGGCGCTAGCGCCGTCCGGAACTAGACCGCGACAGACGTCAGAAGTCCTAGAAGGGTGCCCAGTCGCGGCGCGAGCCTCCCGAGCGCAGCGTGTCGACACGCTTCGCCACTTCATCGGCAGCGCGTGGGTTCGTACCGGCGTTCTGGGAAAGCCAGGTGACCATCAACAGTTCGCGCACGCTGCGGAGGACTGTGTACCCGGACCACTTCCGGACGTCGCAGCCGTAGCCCTCCACAAAGTCTGTGTACTCAGCCTTTGTGTGCCATCCGAAGCTGTCGTAGTACATGGCCGTCTGCATAAGGTCCCACTCACGCGGACCGATCACGAAGCCGTCCAGGTCGATAACCTTCGGGTGCCCCGCAGCATCACGCAGGACGTTGCCGACATTGAAGTCTCCGTGCAGGTGACCGGTCGGCAAGGCGAACGTTAGCCGGTCGTACTCACCCGCCAACTCATCTGCCAAAGAGGCGAGATAGGCCCGGGTGCCCGATGGGATCGCGGCGCGCTGCAACCGCTGATTCACCTTGTCGAAGGGCCGAAGTTCGGGAAGCGACAAAGTCGGCGGCTCCAATTCATGGAGTCGCCGGAGCAATTCGCCCATCTCTCGCGTGCTCGCGTACGTGTCGCCGTCGGCCAATCCCTCCCAAAAGGTCACCGGATGGCCGTCGATGACGACAGGCTGTTCGGCTTCCGTGACAAGCCGGACGGCCGGATACGCCTTGGCCGCGAGCCACTGAGCTACGGCTACTTCTCGACGAACGGACGACAGGCGGTCGGGGCTCCGGCCGACGCGCGAAATGATCCGACCGCCATCGATGCGAAAAACAGCGTGGTCGCCAAACCGCTGCATCTCGATACCGTCCGGATCCACGCGGGCGACATCGCAAGCCTTTCGCAAGAGTTTCTCGGCCGCCGCAGCGTCGAATTCAGTGCGCTCGCCCGTCGTCATGCCCTACGATCCCCCTGCCCGATGGGAAGCGCGCGGACTTCCCGCCCGCGCGTCGCTCCTTTGCCGATTAGCCCTTGCCCTTCCATCTGCGCAATGGCAGAGCGGATCGCCGTCCGCGAAGCCTCGAACCGCTCGCACAGCTCCTTCTCGGTGGGGAAGGGATCCCCGACCTTGACTCCTTCAGCCCGCAAGAGGTCCGTCACCTTCTCGACGAGCGGGCGCCGGTCGCCCGTCCCCACCACGTACCAGCCAGCACCCTGTACGGACTCGATCACGCCCTTGCTCTTGAGGTCACCCAACGCACGCTCGATGGTGCTGCGGCTCACGCCGTAGAGCTCCATCAGCTTCGCTTGAGACGGCAGCTTCTCAGGGATCTTGCCCTTCTCGATCTTCTGACGCAGAGAACCCGAGACCTCTAGGTACGTGTCTCGCGGACTGGCCGGCGGCACCTAGCCTCCCCTTCGATGATCTCGCTTGGCAGCGGCTCACTGCTTCCAGCTTCCCACGGCGGCCCTAGGTCGACGTAGGGCGCCATGAGGAGTGTCCCACGTGTCCGACTGTCCGGTTAGAGCCCTGACCTGCACAAATAGGTGAGACAGCGAGATTCGCCAGTGTCCCACCTGTCCGACCTGAGTACAGGGCTGCAACACCCCAGGGTGTTGCAGCCCCTCACGTCGCTGTCTCCCCTCTCAGGCCACTGCATCGATGCGTCCTTCGCAGACATCCCGAATGGTCTTCAAGACGTCCAGTGCCTGGTCACGCGCCTCTTCACCGCCCGGCGCCCCCTTGCTCACTGCCTCCAACTTCTCACCGAGTGCGGCAATGACTGCTTTCGGAGCAAGCCGCGTGCCGAAGCCGTAGCCCGTGTCAACCCGAGTGCGAAGGTCCCGCTCGACCAAGTCCCACGCTTCCAGGACCGTGAATTCGTAGTCGCCGCCCTCGTTGGGAGGCTTCTCCAGGGCCCGGATCAGCGCCTGGATGTCCTTGTGAGCCTGCGTGCACAGCTTTCGGAAGCGGGCCCACGTCTTGTGTGTTGCCACCACCGTGGTGATGCCGATCGTGAGGGCCAGCGCTGGCAACACCTTGGCATAGTCCAGGGAGAGCGTGGACAGCAACGCGTACAGCAGCAATGCCAGGCCGCAGGCACCGTTGAAGTTCGCAAGCGTCCGGCTGATCATGGCCCGCCAGAGGCGTCCCTCCAACCGTTCAAGCAGGTCGTCCTTGGGTCCTATCCATCGAGTAAAGAGAGGGAACAGGAAGCAGAACGCCAGCATCAACTGGGCGTTCCTGCCGTAGTCGACCAGTCGATGCGGGTCCGCCACGATCCTGTCGAACTGATTGAGCGGATACAGCGCGGCTTTGAACGCTATCGCTCCCCAGATCGTCAGCTTCAGGTATCCCCAGCGCCTGATCCACGCCGGGCTCTTAAAAGTCGTGCGCAGCCAGCAGCGGATACGTTTCAGGGCCTGCCAACGTTCTGTGATCCCCTGCCAAGGCCTCCGACCCAACCTGATGAGCACCAGACCGCAGAGGAACAGCACCATCCCCGGAGCCCGGTGTGTGTAGTACAGGCCGTTGCTCCAGAAGGTGAGGGCAATCCCGGCAGGCGTAACAACGAACTTCCAGTGGGCGCGAACACCGCCAGAAGCCCGGTCCCAGATCGACATGGCGTCATCCTCGTGCTCCCGCGTCGTACACCAGCGCGGTTTGAGGCAGTTCAGAGGTTTGGCACCGTGTGCGGCTCGTGGCACGACCCTTGCCGATCTCCCGTTCACAGGCTTTCAGCAGCCGGAGATAACCTCCCGCCCCTTCCCTGCGTTCGTGTGAGGAACGTGTGAGCGAGACGAGATGACGCGGCCCACGCCGCTCCCGTGCAGGTCAGAGCTACAATGGAGCATGTCATGCGCATGCCCTCCGGAGCCGTGTGCGCAGGTTCGAATCCTTGCCGGGGGCACTCCGGGAAAAGCTCCTGACCTGCAGAAATACAGGTCGGGGGTTTTTGCGTACACGCCAATACGCACACGGTCTTTTGACCGTTGCTCTTTTCCGGTCGTGTAGCGCCCCGAGTGGCGCGATCACCCGCCCAAATTGGAGCATTCTCGCAGGTCAAAACCACTTCGCGAGACATTCGGTGTGGCCAAACTCAGGGCGAAATTCCGACCCAGGCGCTGACCTGGCGGTGGGCAAGGTTTCAGCCCGAGAACCGCGCGTGACCTGCCTAAATGTGGCCGACAGCACAGCGAAACGCAAACGGTCTGGTGGGTCGTCACACTTTCGGCCTTCCGCCAGGTCCAAGTGGGTTCAGTGCCGCAGGGCGCAGGGACCGGCAGACCCCGAAGGCGCAGAGCGCCCAGCGCCGGCGTGCGCGCCCGCCACTGCACCCCCTTCCGCCCCCACTCCACGGCCGAACCATGGGCAGTTGTGGTGCGTGCGGGCCGCGACGATCGAGGATGCGACCGACCAGGGTTCCGGCGAACGCGGAGGCGGTCAGAGCAGTCGAGAAGACACCGGTGGTGGCAGGCGACCAAGGTGTCGGCAGTGATGCGGGCGTTGAGGACCGGGAAAGCGTGGCAGACGATGCCCCAGCTGCTGATCTGGGTGGCGCACAGCGCGGGCAGGGCAGCACGAGGCCGCGGCCGGTCTCCGTACCGGTCGCGGCCTGGCTCGCGTGAATGCCGGTCATCCGGCGATCAGCAGCAGCTGCCTGCAGGCGTCGGCTCCCTCGCGTCGCTGTCGGCCGCGGCCGGGCCGGCGCAGCAGGTGCTGCCCTGCTGCTTGGCCAGAGTGTCGGCGTCGGCCTTGACGACGTACACCTCCCAGGGTTCCTGGCCGGTGCCGTGGACCCAGACCTTGTCCTGGAGGGCGTAGCAGCAGGTGGTGTCGTTCTCCACGTCGGTGGCCAGGCCAGCCTCGCCGAGGCGGGCGGTGGCGGTGTGGACGGCTTCGGTGCTGTCGACCTCAACGCCGAGGTGGTCCATGCGGGTCGCCTCGCCCGCGGTGCCTTCGATCAGGACGAGCTTGAGCGGGGGATCGGCGATGGCGAAGTTGGCTTAGCCGTCGCGGAGTTTGGCGGGCCCGGTGCCGAACAGCTTGCTGTCGAAGGCCACGGACGGGTCGAGATCTGGGACACGGAGGGCCAGTTGTACGCGGGACATGGCGCACCTCCGGCCGGAAAGGGTGGGCTGGCGGCTCAGCAGCCGCCGGAGGAGACCGTGGCGCCGATGCCGATCTGCAGGGTGGCCGGGGCCGCGCAGCCGCCGCCCTCGCGAGGCGAGCGTCCACACCGTTGCTGCCGGGCACGTCTTTGCGCTCGTCGCACTCCGTCCTGAGCTGGGCATACGGTCTGCTATCGATCGACGACGGCCAGTTTCGAGGTGGAGTGGCGATCCGGCTTCAGTGAATCTGCACATCGAATGCGCAACCGCGGTGCGGTGCGCGAGGGATCTACACAAGGGCCTGCCGCATGATGCTCTGTTGGTGCGGAGTGTCCCATTCGAAAGCGTGGTCGCAGCACCAGTCGGGCCCCGGTGCCGCGCGGCATGTGGAGAAGCCGTCCCCAAGCCGTGTGCACGCCTCCATGGGTGCGCAGCCTGTTCGTTCAACTTCCCGGGTGTGTACGCCGATTGATTGGATGCCCGGCGTGCTCCGTGCTTTGATCCTTTGCGCCGCACGGGCCGCGCGAGAGTCTCCGGAAACGGGTATCGCACGCCTGCGGCCGAGGCCCGCTACCTGTCCCCAGCGGGGCCGCCCCCCTTGTGGATCATCCATACGAAGGGAAGTTTCATCATGAACTCCGCTCCCCAGGTTGCGACCGTTGAGATCTCCGACGCCGACCTCGACAACGTCTCCGGCGGCCTGAACCCGCACGCCAGCCTCGTCGCCGGCCCCACGGCGGCCAGCGACGCGGATGTCCTGGCCCAGGTCGACGCCGTCAAGAACCAGGTCATGGGCGCCGCTTCCGCCGCCGGCCAGTACAACCACGTCAGCGTCAGCGCCTCCATCTGATCGGCAGCCTGAACGCTGTCGGTTAGCCCTCTCCAACCCGACGGTGCGGCTGGGCTGTTGACGGATCCAGGCTCTGTGGAAAGGCGAAGCTCCTGGCAGCAGCGGGTTCTTGACCGAGATCACCCGTGCCTGCCAGGAGCTTCCCTTGCTTGTCCACCCATCATCGAGCGATCCGTCCAGCCGCCCCGCGCTACCTGAGGATTACTCCGCATCCGACTGCACGAGTACGGGACACGGGAGTGGCTCTGCCCCGTTGACCCGCATCTTTCACACCCCAGGTGACCCGCGGGTTCAGCGAGACTGGAGCGAGAACTCAGGGGTCGGTCCGTGTGCGTCAGCCGGGCATGTCCGTCGGTTCGGTGGGAACGCGAGGGTGGACTGCGAGGCCACGGACTTCGGCAGTGGCCTCGGCACCGATCTCGTCCGCTGTTCTGTCGCCGTATTCGAGGATGTTGCACAGGGCCACGGCTCCGAGCCGAGCCCGGAGTCAGGGCCCGTCAGCGTACGGGGCCAGGAGTGCCATGAGGTTCTCGGTCTCCTCCGGGTCGGCCGTGCCGCTCACGTCGACGCAGGTCCTGCCTCGCAGGGCGGGGGGACCGGACGCGTCGTGAGCCGCGTACTGCAGCATGACGACGTGGCGGCCGGAGGCCAGGTCCACCTGGACGCGGATCTCGCGTCGGCTGAGGGGGCGGTCCCAGATCCGCAGTGACCCCTCGGGCGGCAGGGGCTGCGGCAGCAGAAGGTCGAACCCCTCCGCTGCGGCATACCTGGCGGCGCGTGCGGGTGGTACGCGTCGGCCGGGTCCGATGTCACCCCTGCGGTAGAGGACGTCCCTGGGGTCCAGGCCGGCCTCGAACAGAGCGGGCGGCACGTCGGGATCAAGCTCCAGCCCGACCACCTCGTCGACCTGGAACGGATGTCCGGCGACGAAGGCTTCGGCGCGCAGCGCGAGGCCGGTGGACGCGTCGATGTGCAGCCGGTAGGCGTCGGCTCCCGGCCCCCACAAGGCGAAGGCCCGAGCCGGGTGCCCGGGGCGCGGATGCGCCACCACCACCCGTACGCTTCGCCCGAGCAGGACCGCCGGTGGTGTCCGTTGCACCTGGCACAGCGCCAGCAGGGAATCCGGCTCGAACAGATGCTGGAAATGATCCGGGACGGTCTGCTGGTACGCGTCGTACGGGGCGGCGTCCTCCGGCCGGTACTCGTCGTACTCGACGTCGTCGTTCGGATGAAACCAGTACCAGCGATCCTCGACGACCAGGATTTCGTCGCGCCCCGGAGTCTCACCCCCGACACCGCGGACCCGGCACAGCCGCCAGCGGGCGGGCGGCTTCGCGTGAAGTTCGTACTCGACGGTGACCAGGCCGCAGCGGCGGTGCTCCGGGGGGAGGTACTCCACCTGTCCCAGCGGCTCCGGACGGCGCGCGAAGTCCACACCGTGCCGCAGCCGCAGCCGGTACAGGGCCGGCCGGAAGGCCGGGGCAGGGGGGACGGCCATACCGGCAGGATACGTGCGCGGCTCGTCCTGCCCCGGCCGCTGCGTCACAGGATGCAGCCCCCCTCGGCCCAGCCGCTCTGCACGGTGACCCGGATGGTGACCCGGTCCCCCTTGTTCCAGGGGTGACAAGCCGGCGCTGTCCCGCCGACCCTCGATCCATTCACCGTGCAGCCAGTAGCCGGCTGTGGCCCGGATGCGGGCTGACGTTGACCGGCTGCCCGTTGACCGTCAGGAAGGTCTCGTAGTCAGCAGTGGTGGCGTCGGTCTTGTGCGCGGCCTTGTTCAGGTAGGTGTACTCGGAGAAGTCAGGCTCCCGGTTATAGGGGTCGGCGTGGAGCGCTTCCAGGGTCAGGGCCCCGGTCCCCTACCCGTACCGACCCTGTTTTTGACGCCCTGAGCAGATCGCCGAAGCAGGCGACGGCCAGGTCGAGGGCCTGCTACAGGTCCAGGACCGGCGTGGCGAGCGTGGGGTGCGCGGCGGCCCATCGGGCTACCGCCTCGCGGCTGGTGAAGAAGTTGAGCCTTGGAGCCGTCGGCGCCTGCCGTGCTCGGTACAGCGTGTCCGCCGACGACCTCGACCCGCAGCTCATGGCCGCACGCACATCGGCCGTGCGACAATCCGACAGAGTGTCACTCCAACGGGCGGTTCGGTGATCTCGCCTTCCAGGGCAGATTCCAACACCCGGTTGGTCAGCTGCTGCAGCAGTCCGCCCTGCCCGGTCAGCTGCAGCCCCTCCGACCGGGCCCGCTCCACCAGCATCGCGACCAGTTGTTCGTCGGACACGGGCACAGGCTGCCCGGGCTGGGCACTCTCGGAAGGCTCCACGGTCTCCAACTCCACGGCGGCATCAATCGCTTGACGTCTCTCTCGCGATCGTCGGATTCGCCGTTAGATTGACACTCCCGTAGAGCCTGATCGGGTCGAGGGTGACGGTCTCGCGGGGCGCAGGTCCACCGCTTCCTCTGCGCCATGGGTACTCTTCCGTACTGATGTTTGATCTTCTGCGGAGGGGTCTGTGGCGCCGGTAGATGTTGACAGCGGCATTGACGGACACAGCTCAGGGGATTCGGCGGTCTGGCATGCCGTCTGGCAGCATCGGGACGCCTTGATGCGGGCCGCGCGCCGTCGAACGGCGACTGCGGAAGACGCTGAAGACGTTGTTCAAGAGGCGATGACGCGGGCAGTCGAGTCCTCACGTGGCGCTGACGAAAAGCTCGCTCCCTGGCTGATGAAGGTGACGGTGCATTTGTGTGCCGACGCTCATCGGGAGCGTGTCCGTGAGCAGCGCCGGTGGGATCGCGTGCCTGTTCACGTGGTGGTGCCGGTCGATGAGCGTGTGTGTGATCAGGCGGAGGCTCAGTGGCTTGCGGGGGGGTCTCGCGTCTGCCGGAGCGGCAGGCCCGTGCGTTGCGGCTGCGGGCGGAGGACCTCACTGTCGGGCAGGTAGCGGAGCGGCTCGAGGTCAGTTATCGGACGGCTGAGTCATTGTTGGCCCGGGCGAGGTGCACCCTGAAAGCCGTTCTGGCGTCTGCGCCGGGGCTCGTCGTCGCATGGCGGAGATGGGCTGCGGACGCCGCCCGATTGGCCCCGACATCCCCGCCGCTTGTCGCCGCGGCCGCCCTGGCGGTGGTGGTCGTCATTTCGCCGATGAAGCCCAGTGCCGATCCGGAGCGCCCACCGGAGGTTCGTGTCCTGCCCGCGGAGATACGAGGTGAAAGCGACTCCGACCGCGCTCCCTCCACTTCCGCATCTCTTGTAGGACCTGCTGTGCCAGTGAGCGCAGGGCCACCTGAGGTCACAGCTGTGCCGGATGAAAGACCTGCCTCGCTTGGCGCGACGGCGTCGATGAGAAGCCCGCGGACCGGCGCCGGTTCCCCTGCTGTACCTCTGGATGTCCCGGCCCTGCCCGCAGTTGCGGTGGAGGCCGTTCCCGCGCCGGATCTGCACGTCAGTACTCCCAGTGTCCCGGCGCGGCTCGGGTCGGATGACGCGGCCTGCGCGTTTGATGCAGGCGGCCCGACACCGCCGCCCCTGCCCACACCGGTGACGGGCTGTCAGGAAGATTCGTGAACCTCTACCGACGGATGCACTCCATGGCTGCGTGAAGCAAAGGACACGACACCCCGTCGCTGTCCTTGTCCTTCCCGGCAGGAGACCATGCGCAGACAAGCGCTTCTCATGATCACGGCAGCGATGCTGCTGATAACGACACACCCGCCGTGGCAGCGGAGGCTTCAGACGCCTCCACCAAGGAGACCACGACGATCACCCGCTACGACGGGCCGCCGGATGCCGGTGGCAAGCCCATCAGCGCGACCACGCTGACCGAGCCCACCCAGACCGGCGCCGAGGCCCTGACGGTCGACACCGAAACCGTTCCGGTGGCGAAGCTTCCTCAAGGACAGAGCGTCTATACCGACGGCACCGAGAACAGCCCGTCGGCGGCGAGCATCGATGCGCTTACGTCGGGGCCCCGGCCGATGGCCTCAGCCACCTACGGGCCGAGCATCACCGCCGAGTCATGCCAGAACGACGGGCAGGCATACCGCAGTTCCGGTCACGTCATCGACCACTTCGACTACTGCGCGGTCAGCTACTTCAAAGCCACCTTCCAGGTATGCACCACCTACTGGTGGGGCACAACGTGCAGGACCACCGGTACCGCCGACTGGCGGCAGACCGTCCTGGGCCGCGGCTACAACAATGCTGACAAGGTCTCCCGATACGTCGACTTCGTCGACGTCCTCGATGAGTGGGACCTCGACGGCGACGCCGGGACGCACTCCATGACTGTCTCCATGAGCTGTCTGACCCAGGTCGGCGCGAGCTGCGTCGCCGCCTACCCCGCCGAAACGCAGACCTTCGCGCAGTGGGCCATCGAGCCGTCAACGACCTACTTCCGCTTCGACTCACCTGCTGCCGGAGGGTACGGGGACGAGAAGATCGGCCAGTACGACTTCCAGACAACGGTCAGCCTCACGGGCGGTACCTCGGCCTCCTTCGGATCCAACACCTTCCGCTGCGACTCCGCCCCGTACATCGTGTCCACACAAGCCGGTACCGGCTGTGTGTTTCCGGATGTGACCTCGGTCTTCTCCCTCAGCGTGAACTCAGGCGCGACTCAGGAGGCCCTGCACGTCTACCAGGCCCAGTACTACCCCGAAACGACCAGACCGTCGGATCCGAACAAGCAGATCCCCGGCTCCGTCGACTCCGCGATGCCGCTCAGCCGAACCGTCGACACGGCACTGCAACAGAAGAACACCGACAAGGCGGTGGCCACTTGCTACCAGTACTACGGCCCCGACTACAGCGCCAACGGCACACTCGACTGCGACGAGTACCCGTTCAAATCCACCCACCAGGGAGCGTTCAACGCCGGCACGAACTACTCCGCCCGGCCCATCTCGTACAGCGACAACCGCTCCGGCGGCGCCCAGCTGGGGAACTTCTACTCCTTCAACCGCATGTTGGACGGTAACGCACGGGATTACTTCTACGTGCAGATCACAGGCTGACGTCTGACAAGGCTGCGGGGCGCCGGGGCGCGCCCCACAGCCCTCGATCTCCAAGAACACCACCGAGGCCACGAGGGCCGAAAAAGGATCACGAAAGCAGAGCCATGACCACGACATCCTCGGTCAAT
>NZ_BJND01000110.1 GCF_006539505.1 Streptomyces spinoverrucosus | reverse complement strand
TGGCCTTCGTGATGCTGCCGGCCCAGCGCGAGGAGGACTCCTCGGTCAGGACACGCTTACGCTGCGCCCACTGCTCACTGTCGTGCTCCAGCCCGGCCGCGCAGCGCGCCTTCAGATCACGGGAAGCCAGCGTGCCGAGCAGGTCGCCGACCAGGCGAAGAACTTTCTCGTCCCCGGCGGTCAGATGCTTGAGCCGGGTGCGGATCGCGACCCCCGAGGGGCCGCGCACCACGAACGGCAAGGCCAACTCCCGCAGTCCACCCACCCCTTTCCACCCCCGGTCCATCGAAGAAATCCGCCACCACCCCCAACGACCACCACCGGCCAAGGTCACACATTCGATGCAAGAACCTTCGTTCCCACTGCGGGAGCGTGCCTGTCACAGCCCGGACGCTCACTCATACCTGCCAGAACACGCTCAAGTCCCGTCGCTACCTGTTCATAACCCCAGGCCACAACGACGTAGGCCCCAGGAGGTCATGCTCGTGCGCCCCACCGCCGCCCTCCCCTCCCTTCTCGCCCTCACCCTCGCCGCCGCGGGCACGCTCACCGCCTGCGGCACCGGATCCGGCAGTGACCCGGACACCGTGAAGGTCTCCTTCAAACAGTCCACGGACAACTCCGTGAAGGTGATGGACACCTACCTCGCGGACATCAAGAAGCAGTTCGAGAAGGCCAACCCCGGCAAGAAGGTCGAGCTCGTCCCGATCAAGGCCCCGGACTCGGAGTACTACACCAAGCTCCAGCAGATGCTCCGCTCCCCGAAAACCGCCCCCGACCTGGTCTACGAGGACACCTTCCTCATCAACTCCGACATCACCAGCGGCTACCTCAAACCCCTCGACGACTACCTGGCCAAGTGGCCGGACTGGAACCAGTTCATCGACACGGCGAAGTCGGCCGCGCGGGGCGAGGACGGCAAGACGTACGGCGTCCCGGACGGCACGGACACTCGGGGCCTGTGGTTCGACAAGGGCATCTTCCAGAAGGCCGGTCTCCCGGCCGACTGGCAGCCGAAGACCTGGAACGACGTCCTCGAAGCCGCCCGCACGATCAAGCAGAAGGTCCCCGGCGTCACGCCCCTCAACGTCTACACCGGCAAACCCGCCGGTGAGGCGGCCACCATGCAGGGCTTCCAGATGCTGCTCTACGGCACGAGCGACGGCACGGCAGACCCGCTCTACGACGAGAAGTCGAAGAAGTGGATCGCGGGCAGCCAGGGTTTCAAGGACGCCCTGACCTTCGTGGAAACCGTCTACAAGGAGAAGCTCGGCCCGGACGTCGCCGACGCCCTCGACCCGAACTTCGCCACCCGCGTCCGCGGCGAACTCCTCCCCCAGGGCAAACTCGGCATCAACCTCGACGGCTCCTGGCTCCCGCAGGACTGGCTGGAGGGCAGCGGTCACGAATGGCCGGAGTGGTCGCAGAAGCTGGGCCTCGCCGCCATGCCCACCCAGAACGGCCAGTCCCCCGGCAAGGTGAGCATGTCCGGCGGCTGGACCTGGGCGATTCCGGCCAAGGCGGGCAACCCGGACCTCGCCTTCGAGTTCATCAAGACGATGCAGACGAAGGCGAACGCCCAGAAGTGGTACATCGCCAACTCGGGCATCGCGGTCCGCGAGGACGTCGCCGCCGACCCGGCGTACGTCGACGCCCAGCCCGGCATCAAGTTCTTCACCGATCTCGTCGCCACGACCCACTACCGGCCCGCCTACCCGGCGTACCCGAAGGTCTCCACCGCGATCCAGGAGGCGATGGAGGGCGTGACGACGGGAGACATGTCGGTCGAGGAGGCGGCGAAGGCGTACGACGAGGAGCTGAGGTCGGCGACGGACAACCAGGTGATCGAGAGGTGAGCTCCCGCGCATGAGGACCAACCGCGCCCTGTCCTTCACCCCCGCCATCCGCGTCCTCCCCCTCACCCCCGCCGTCATCCTCCTGCTCCTCTTCCTGGCCGGCCCCATCGCCTACTGCGCCTACATCGCCTTCACCGACCTCCAGCTCACCGGCCAGGCCGAGGAGTCGTTCATCGGCTTCGAGAACTTCCGTACGGCGTTCGGGGACGAGGCGTTCCTGAACGCGGTGTGGCTGACCCTCGTCTTCACGGTCGTATCGGCACTGATCGGCCAGAACACCCTCGGCCTGGCCCTGGCGGCCCTGATGCAGCGCGCGTCGAAGCCGGTCCGCACACTCGTCGGCGGCATCGTCATCACGGCGTGGGTGCTGCCGGAGGTCGTCGCGGGCTTCCTCCTCTACGCCTTCTTCCGCCGCGAGGGCACCCTGAACGCCATCCTGGACTGGCTCCATCTCCCCAGCCAGAACTGGCTGTTCACGCTCCCGATCCTGGCGGTGTCGTTCGCGAACGTCTGGCGGGGCACGGCGTTCTCGATGCTGGTCTACTCGGCGGCCCTCAACGAGATCCCCAAGGAGATCACGGAGGCGGCGGAGGTCGACGGCGCCGGCGGCTGGCGCCGTATGTGGCACATCACCCTCCCGATGATCCGCCGCTCCATCGGCACGAACCTCATGTTGATCACCCTCCAGACCCTGTCCGTCTTCGGCCTGATCTGGGTGATGACGAGGGGCGGCCCGGGCGGCAAGAGCCAGACGCTGCCGCTCTTCATGTACGAGGAGGCGTTCCAGAAAAGCATGATCGGCTACGGCACCGCAGTCGCCCTCCTGTTGCTGGTGGTGGGCTCCCTGTTCTCGGTGGTCTATCTGCGCCTGCTGCGAACGGAGGTCTGACTCACGTGCCACGGACTCCCTCTTCCCGCAGGACCACGCACCGCCTGGCCGCCGACGCCGGTCTCCTGCTGGTGGCCGCGGCCTTCTCCCTCCCCCTGCTGTGGGTGCTGCTGTCCTCCCTGGACCCGGACGCGAACCTTCAGGTGAAACTCCCGGACGGCGTGACGCTGGACAACTTCGACGCGGTCCTCACCCCGGACATCACCTTCACGCCGCTGCTGAACAGCCTGCTGCTGTGCGGCGGGGGGACGCTGCTGACGGTGGCCTGCGCCGCCCTCGCCGCGTACCCCCTGTCCCGGTTCCGGTCCCGCCTCAACCGCCCGTTCCTGCTGACGATCCTCTTCGCGACGAGCCTGCCGATCACGGCGATCATGGTGCCGGTGTACGCGCTGTTCGTGCAGGTGAACCTGATCGACACCATGCAGGGCACGATCTTCTTCTTCGCGGCCTCTCAACTGCCGTTCGCGATCTGGCTGATGAAGAACTTCATGGACGGGGTGCCGAAGGAGCTGGAGGAGGCGGCGTGGACGGACGGGGCGTCGTCGCTCCAGTCACTGGTCCGGATCGTGCTGCCGCTGATGGGGCCGGGCGTGGCGGTGGTGACGGTGTTCTCGTTCGTGATGATGTGGGGGAACTTCTTCGTACCGTTCATGCTGCTGCTCACGCCGGACCAGATGCCGGCGGCGGTGAGCATCAATGAGTTCTTCGGGAATCGGGGGACGGTGGTGTATGGGCAGTTGGCGGCGTTTTCCATCATTTACTCGACGCCGGTGATTCTGCTGTATGTGCTGGTGGCTCGGCGGTTGGGTGGGGGGTTCGCGTTGGGTGGGGCGGTCAAGGGGTGAGTTCGCCGGCCCGAAGCACGTGGTCACCCCTCCGGCAGCACCCCCTGCCGAAACGGCTCCACGCCCACAACCCTGCGCACCCGCAGCGGCTCGATCAGCAACATCACCCGCCGCTCCCCGGGCAGGAGCCACGGATACCGCTCCTCCCCGATGTACTTCCGCGTCAGCCGGTCCATCGACCGCTCCGCCTCCTCCCCCTCCACGAACCGCGCCACCCGTCCCCGGATCTCCACCCGGTCGTAGGGGTTCTCGGCGTCGTGGTGGGACAGCGACACCCATGGATTGCGCCGCAGGTTCTCCTCCTTGACCCGCCCGATCGCCGTGTTGACCATGACGTACTCACCTTCGAGGTCCACCCACATCGGCGACACCTGCGGCGCGCCGTCGGGGCCGACGGTCGCGAGGTGCCAGAAGTTCGGCGCCAGCAGACGCTCGCGCACATGGCCCTCGACCTTGTCCTTCACCTCGTACACGCGACACCATCCTCGACTTACCGACACGACCGGAGCCGTACGATCCTACAATCCGTGTTCCTGGCCGAACAGCCCGTAGTCACCGCACCCGCACCCCCCTAGCTTGTGCCCGTGCGCCAACCCCCAGCCCACCCGAACCAGCCCACCCCTCCCACCCCACCGTTCAACGCCCCCGCCGCCCGACGGCTCCGTGCCGCCCTCGGCATGGGCCCCGAGCACGTCGCCTACGGCATGCGTGCCTCGTACGGACTGCCGTACGTCACCCCGGACCTCGTCATCGCCTGGGAACGCGGGGTCACCTACCCCAGCAGCCCCGAACTCACCGCTCTCGCGGGCGTCTTGTGGTGCTCCCCCGGTGAACTCATCGGACGCCCCCGCACCCTCCGCGAGCACCGCGTCTCCCGCGGCCTCGCCCCCGAGGACGTCGCCCGCGGCGTCGGCCTCGAACTCTCCGCCTATCTACGGATGGAGGAGAGCGACACCTGGCGCGGCAACGAGCGGCAGTCCGCCGCACTCGCCGACATCCTCGGCCTGGACCTGCCCGACTTCGTCACCGTCACGGGCCGCGAGGCCAAACTCGCCGACCTGCTGCGCAGCGCCGTCACCACCCGCTGGCAGGCCTACGTCCGCCCCGTGGGCAAAACGGTGCCCCTGGACCGCGGCGTCCTGGAGGTCGTACTCCAGGAACTGCACGGCGAGTACCAGGGGCAGATGGTCGCCACCCTCAGCTGGGGCGGCGGGAGCCGGGAATCCAGCGACAACGGCCGCGACTTCCTCGACCGCATCGTCGACCACTTCTGGGCGGCCGTCGACAGCAACACCGCCCAGGGCCACGGCTACTAGAAACCCGACTCCTAGAAAACCGACTTCTAGAAAACCGACTCCGCCTCGACAATCCGGTCCTTCGGCACCGTCTTCAGCTCGGTGACCGCCTCCGCCAGCGGCACCATCACGATGTCCGTCCCCCGCAACGCGGTCATCCGCCCGAAGTCCCCCCGGTGCGCCGCCTCCACCGCGTGCCAGCCGAAGCGGGTGGCGAGCACCCGGTCGTACGCCGTCGGTGTGCCGCCGCGCTGGACGTGGCCGAGGATGACCGGCTTGGCCTCCTTGCCGAGGCGGCGCTCCAGTTCGTACGCCAGTGCCGTACCGATGCCCTGGAAGCGCTCGTGGCCGTACAGGTCGATCTCGCCCTTGCCGTAGTCCATCGTGCCCTCGGCGGGGTGGGCGCCCTCGGCGACGCAGATGACGGCGAACTTCTTGCCGCGCGCGAACCGCTCCTCGACCATCTTGACGAGATCGGCGGGGTCGAACGGACGCTCGGGCAGGCAGATGCCGTGCGCACCGGCCGCCATGCCCGACTCCAGCGCGATCCAGCCCGCGTGGCGGCCCATGACCTCGACCACCATCACCCGCTGGTGGGACTCGGCGGTCGTCTTCAGGCGGTCCATCGCCTCGGTGGCGACTCCCACGGCCGTGTCGAAGCCGAACGTCCGGTCCGTCGACGAGATGTCGTTGTCGATCGTCTTGGGCACGCCGACCACCGGCAGGCCCGCGTCCGACAGCATGCGCGCCGCCGTCAGCGTGCCCTCGCCGCCGATCGGGATCAGCGCGTCGATGCCGAAGTCACGGATCATGTCGGAGGCGTTCACGCAGGCCTCGCGCAGTCGGTCGCGCTCCAGCCGGGAGGAGCCGAGGATGGTGCCGCCGCGGGCCAGGATGCCGCTGACCGAGTCGAGGTCGAGGCTGCGATAGCGGCCGTCCAGCAGACCGGCGTAACCGTCCTCGAAGCCGATCACCTCGTCGCCGTACTGCGCGACCGCTCGGTGCACGACCGACCGGATCACGGCGTTCAGGCCGGGGCAGTCGCCGCCTGCGGTGAGAACTCCGATACGCATCGTGCTGTGTCTCCTGCTCGCTGTGGACACCGGTGAGCCACTCCCGATTGTTTCATGTCCCTCAGGCGCTCAGCACGACGACACCTTGACGGGCGCCTTAGCTATGTCGGGAGGTATTGTCAAGAGGGTTCCGCTCACCCCGGTGGGCGATTTTTGCGGCCCCCTCCCCACCAAATCCTCCCAATCAAGATGAAACGGAGAGCACGCGTGACGCGCAGCGTGTACGTGACCGGTATCGACCGCGGCGACGGCCGCCAGGTCGTCGAACTGGGGGTCATGGAGCTCCTGACCCGGCAGGTCGACCGGGTGGGCGTCTTCCGTCCCCTCGTGCACGACGGCCCCGATCGCCTCTTCGAGCTGCTGCGCGCCCGCTACCGGCTGTCGCAGGACCCGGCCACCGTCTACGGCATGGACTACCAGGAGGCCTCCACGCTGCAGGCCGAACGGGGGACGGACGAGCTGGTGTCCACGCTCGTCGACCGCTTCCACCAGGTCGCGCGGGACTACGACGTCGTCCTCGTCCTCGGCACCGACTACGCCGACACCCAGTTCCCGGACGAGCTGTCCCTCAACGCCCGGCTGGCCAATGAGTTCGGCGCGTCCGTGATCCCGGTGGTGGGCGGGCGGAAGCAGACCGCCGAGTCCGTGCTCGCCGAGACCCGCAACGCCTACCGGGCGTACGACGGGCTCGGCTGCGATGTCCTGGCCATGGTCACCAACCGGGTCGCCCGCGAGCAGCGCGACGAGATCGCCGACCGGCTCGCCACCCGGCTGCCCGTGCCCTGCTACGTCCTGCCCGACGAGCCCGCCCTGTCCGCCCCGACGGTGGCCCAGATCGGCCACGCCCTCGGCGCCAAGGTGCTGCTCGGCGACGACTCGGGGCTGGCGCGCGACGCGCTCGGGTTCGTCTTCGGCGGCGCCATGCTGCCGAACTTCCTCAGCGCCCTGACCCCCGGCTGCATGGTCATCACCCCGGGCGACCGCGCCGACATCGTCGTCGGCTCGCTCGCCGCGCACAGCGCGGGCACCCCGCCCATAGCCGGCGTGGTGCTGACCCTGAACGAGGTGCCGAGCGACGACATCCTCACCCTCGCCGCCCGCCTCGCCCCGGGCACCCCGGTGCTGTCGGTGTCCGGCAACAGCTTCCCCACCGCCGAACAGCTGTTCTCCCTGGAGGGCAAGCTCAACGCGGCCACCCCGCGCAAGGCGGAGACCGCGCTCGGGCTGTTCGAGCGGTACGTCGAGACCGGCGACCTGCTGGGGCGGGTGAGCGCGCCGAGCAGCGACCGGGTGACGCCGATGATGTTCGAGCACAAGCTGCTGGAGCAGGCCCGTTCCGGCAAGCGGCGGGTCGTCCTGCCGGAGGGCACCGAGGAGCGGGTGCTGCACGCCACCGAGGTGCTGCTGCGCCGGGGCGTATGCGATCTGACGCTGCTCGGTCCCGTGGACCAGATCCGCAAGAAGGCCGCCGACCTCGGTATCGACCTCGGCGACTGCCAGCTGATCGACCCGGCCACCAGCGAGCTGCGCGACGCCTTCGCCGAGCAGTACGCCGCCCTGCGCGCCCACAAGGGCGTGACCGTCGAGCTGGCGTACGACGTCGTCTCCGACGTCAACTACTTCGGCACCCTGATGGTCCAGGAGGGCCTCGCCGACGGCATGGTGTCGGGGTCCGTGCACTCCACGGCCGCCACCATCCGGCCGGCCTTCGAGATCATCAAGACCAAGCCGGACGCCTCCATCGTGTCGTCCGTCTTCTTCATGTGCCTCGCCGACAAGGTGCTCGTCTACGGCGACTGCGCGGTCAACCCCGACCCGAACGCCGAGCAGCTGGCCGACATCGCCATCCAGTCGGCGTCCACCGCCGCGCAGTTCGGTGTGGAGCCGCGGATCGCGATGCTGTCGTACTCCACCGGTACGTCGGGTTCGGGCGCCGACGTCGACAAGGTGCGCGAGGCGACCGAGCTGGTGCGCACGCGCCGGCCGGATCTGAAGATCGAGGGGCCGATCCAGTACGACGCCGCCGTCGAGCCGAGCGTCGCCGCGACAAAGCTGCCGGGCTCCGAGGTCGCCGGGCAGGCCAGCGTGCTGATCTTCCCCGACCTCAACACCGGCAACAACACCTACAAGGCCGTGCAGCGCTCGGCCGGCGCGATCGCGGTCGGGCCGGTGCTGCAGGGTCTGCGCAAGCCGGTCAACGACCTGTCCCGCGGCGCGCTCGTCCAGGACATCGTCAACACCGTCGCCATCACGGCGATCCAGGCCCAGTCCCCCAGCGAGAAGGCATCCCAGCTGTGAGTTCGTCCCGCGTCCTCGTCCTCAACTCCGGCTCCTCGTCGGTGAAGTACCAGCTGCTCGACATGAGCGACGGCAGCCGGCTCGCGGTGGGCCTCGTCGAGCGGATCGGCGAGGAGTCCTCCCGGCTGAAGCACACCCCCCTGAGCACCGGGGAGACCCGCGGCTTCACCGCCGCGATCCCCGACCACGACGCCGCGCTGAAGGCCGTGGCGGCGGAGCTGGCCAAGGATGGGCTCGGCCTGGACTCGCCGGAGCTGGTCGCGATCGGCCACCGGGTGGTGCACGGGGGCAAGCACTTCACCGAGCCGACCGTCATCGACGACACGGTCCTCGCCGAGATCGAGCGGCTGATCCCGGTCGCCCCGCTGCACAACCCGGCCAACCTCACCGGCATCCGCACGGCTCGTGCCCTGCGCCCGGACCTGCCGCAGGTCGCCGTGTTCGACACCGCGTTCCACACGACGATGCCGGAGTCGGCCGCCCGCTACGCGATCGATGTGAAGACCGCCGACGAGCACCGGATCCGGCGGTACGGCTTCCACGGCACCTCGCACGCGTACGTCTCCCGGGCCACGGCCGAGCTCCTGGGCAAGGCGCCCGAGGAGGTGAACGTCATCGTGCTGCACCTCGGCAACGGGGCGTCCGCCTCCGCCGTACGCGGCGGGAAGTGCGTGGACACCTCCATGGGGCTGACGCCTTTGGAGGGGCTGGTGATGGGTACGCGTTCCGGTGACATGGACCCGGCCGTCATCTTCCATTTGATGCGTGTTGGCGGAATGTCCGCCGACGAGATCGACACTCTTCTCAACAAGAAGAGCGGCTTGATCGGTCTGTGCGGTGACAACGACATGCGGGAGATCCGCCGCCGGATCGACGAGGGTGACGAAGAGGCGCAACTCGCCTTCGACATCTACATTCACCGTCTGAAGAAGTACATCGGCGCCTATTACGCCGTGCTCGGCAGGGTGGACGCGATCGCGTTCACCGCCGGGGTCGGCGAGAACGCGGCGCCCGTGCGGGAGGCTGCCGTGGCGGGCCTGGAGGAGCTGGGCCTCGTGGTGGACGGCGAGCTGAACGCCGTACGCAGCGACGCACCGCGACTGATCTCGCCCGAGTACGCGCGCGTGGCGGTGGCCGTGGTGCCGACCGACGAGGAGCTGGAGATTGCGACACAGACGTACGCGTTGGTAAAGGCGTCTTAGGACGGTCGGCGTCTTAGGACTCTCATAGGGCCGTCATTGGGCCTCACCTGAGCGGCATCCCGCCCTTTTGTATTTTCCGCCAGACGGAATATTCCGCAGCGAAACAAACCGATAGGATCGCCCCCATGCGCCGTTCGAAAATCGTCTGTACTCTCGGCCCCGCGGTCGACTCCCACGAGCAGCTCGTCGCGCTGATCGAGGCGGGCATGAATGTGGCCCGTTTCAACTTCAGCCACGGCACGCACGCCGAGCACCAGGGGCGGTACGACCGCGTCCGTGCCGCCGCCAAGGAGACCGGCCGGGCCGTCGGGGTCCTCGCCGACCTGCAGGGCCCGAAGATCCGGCTCGCGACCTTCGCCGAGGGGCCGGTGGAGCTGGTGCGCGGTGACGAGTTCACCATCACCACCGAGGACGTCCCCGGCGACAAGACGATCTGCGGTACGACCTACAAGGGTCTGCCGGGTGACGTCGCGATCGGCGACCCGGTCCTGATCAACGACGGCAACGTCGAGCTGAAGGTCGTGGACGTCGAGGGCCCGCGGGTGCGGACGATCGTCATCGAGGGCGGCGTCATCTCCGACCACAAGGGCATCAACCTGCCCGGCGCGGCCGTGAACGTCCCGGCGCTGTCGGAGAAGGACGTCGAGGACCTCCGCTTCGCCCTCCGCATGGGCTGCGACCTGGTCGCCCTCTCCTTCGTCCGGGACGCCAAGGACATCAACGACGTCCACAAGGTCATGGACGAGGAGGGCCGCCGCGTCCCGGTCATCGCCAAGGTGGAGAAGCCGCAGGCGGTGGCCAACATGGAGGACGTCGTGATGGCGTTCGACGGTGTGATGGTCGCCCGTGGTGACCTGGCCGTCGAGTACCCGCTCGAAAAGGTCCCGATGGTGCAGAAGCGCCTGATCGAGCTGTGCCGGCGCAACGCCAAGCCGGTGATCGTGGCGACCCAGATGATGGAGTCGATGATCACCAACTCCCGCCCGACCCGCGCCGAGGCCTCCGACGTGGCCAACGCGATCCTGGACGGCGCGGACGCGGTGATGCTGAGCGCGGAGTCCTCCGTCGGCGCCTACCCGATCGAGACGGTCAAGACGATGTCGAAGATCGTCACCGCGGCCGAGCAGGAGCTGCTGAGCAAGGGCCTGCAGCCCCTCGTACCCGGCAAGAAGCCGCGTACGCAGGGCGGTTCGGTGGCCCGCGCGGCCTGCGAGATCGCCGACTTCCTCGGCGGCAAGGGCCTGGTGGCCTTCACCAAGTCCGGCGACACGGCCCGCCGCCTGTGCCGCTACCGCGCGGCCCAGCCGATCATCGCGTACACCACGGACGAGTCCACCCGCAACCAGCTGACGCTGAGCTGGGGCGTGGAGTCGCACGTCGTGCCGTTCGTGAACAGCACCGACGAGATGGTCGACCTGGTCGACCAGGAAATCGCCAAGCTCAGCCGCTTCAGCCCCGGCGACATCGTGATCATCACCGCGGGTTCGCCTCCGGGGGTGCCGGGGACGACGAACATGGTGCGGGTGCATCACCTGGGCGGCGGGGCGCGGGACTGAGGCCGGGTTCGGTACTTCGCGTACGACAGTGAGGGCGCCCCCCTGTGGCGGGGGGCGCCCTTACTTGCGGCTCCCGGATGGGCTCGTGGGGTGTTCAGTCGGTGGTGAACACATGCATCCCGGGGATGGTCAGGGTCCCGCCGAACTGGGCTGCCTGCGTGACCTTCACGTTGGTGAAGTAGATCCAGGGGAGGTTCAGCGGGGGCGGGTGCTCCGGACTGAACGTGAGCGGGACCAGGCCGAGGAGGTTGCCGGAGATACTCTCGGTGTACATCACCGTTTCGCCGTCGGTGATCGTCGACTCCGAGCCCTTCGCCGCCTGCACGTGGTACGTCTTGCCGATCTGCTTGTCCTTCACTATCTGGTGCAGATCGCCAATCTTGGTACCGCCGGAGATGACGTACTTCAGCACCTTCTTGGTCTTGCCGCTGGCGGTCCTCACCTCGACGATGCCCTGGTAGTCCGCGCCCTGCAGATCCAGGTAACTGGCCTCCAGGTACCAGGGGTCGTCCGCCACGGCGATGGGGTTGTCCACGCCGCCTTCGGCGTCCGTGGCCTTCGGGCAGTCCTCGGGGTCCACGGTGGAACTCGCGGACGGGCTCGGCGTGGCGGTGGCCTCGTCGGCCGGGTCGGCCGACTCGGTGGCTTCGTCGGTCACCTCGCCCACAGTGTCCTCGACCGTGTCGGTGACCTTCCCGGCGGCATCCTCGGCGGCGTCGGAGGTGTCCTTGCCGCTGCCGGAGTTGTTGGAGCTACCCGAGTCGCCGGAGTCGCCCGTATTCCCGGACGGCGCGTCGGCGCTCCCGCTCGGGGAGGCGGACGGGGACGGCGTCGGGCTCGCGGACTCCTTGGCGCCGCCGCCGGTTATGCCGTCCACGACGCCGGTTATCGCGTCGCCGATGGTGTCGAGCACGCCCTTGTTGCTCTCGGACGCCGACGGGCTCGGCGTGGCCGCCTCGGCCTCGCTCTTCCCTTCCGCGGCGGGCGCCGAGGACGAGGGGGACGGCTTGGGCTGGGAACCGTCGTCGGAACCTGAATCCGACGAAGAGTCCTCACCCGAAGTCCCCGACCCGTCCGAGGAGTTGTCGTCGGACGATGTCGAAGGGCTAGGCTCCGCCTGCTCGGCGGACTCGCTCTCGCTCGCCGAGGCGGACGGCGACGGCGTCGGCGACGCGTCCTCGCTCGCCTCGGGGTCCAGCGCCGCGACACAGTCCTTGTACTGGTCGGCCTGGTCGGCGTACTCGTCGGCCGGCAGGCTCCGGGACGCCGGCTGCTCGTCAGCGAGGGCGAGTTTGGGCGTGAATCCCATACCCATGAGGACCGCAGTCGGCATCGCCGCCAGGGCTATCGCCTTGCCGGCCGGCATGTTGAACCTGGTGAACAGCGGCTTCTTGGGTGCCGCGTGACGCGGCCCGGTTCTCACCCGGGGCCCGTCCAGATCGGCCACGTGGGCCACCTCGTCAGCCGGCACTGTGCCTCCCGTTCGCCCCGTTCGCCGGGCTCGTTCCTGACAGGTCGTTCAGCTCGCCCACGGTGCCCTGGTCCGCTTCGGGGATCGCGCCCGAGGGGGTGTCGTCGCCCTCTTCGGTGTCCTTCGTCGTCTCCGGCTCGGGCGGCACGCCCGGCGCCCAGGACACCGCCATCGCGCCGCCGATCAGCGCGAACAGGAAGCCGACGACGAAACCACCGAAGTTGGACACCGGGATGGACACCAGTGCCAGCAGGATCGCGGCGACTCCGGCGAAGATCTGGATGTGCTTCTGGAACCAGAGGGTGAAGCCCAGAACGATGAGCAGCACGCCGATGATCAGGGACCCGGCGCCCGCGGTGGTGGACATCGCCAGCGTCAGATGACCGATCTGAAGGTTCGCATACGGGAAGTACATGATCGGTACGCCACCGATCATGACGAACAGGCCGGCCCAGAACGGCCGCGTGCCCCGCCAGGCGCGGAACTGCAGTCTCCGGCGGGTGAACTGGCCGGTGGCGGCAGGAGTCTCGGCGCTCATGGAAAACAGCTCCCTGGTGCGGCGTTGCTGTGGTGAGGGTGTCTTGCGATGTGAAGGGGGATGGTGCGCAGCGCGCGGAGAGTGGGCGGGCGGGGGCACCGCTTCGGCTCCCCCGCCCGTCACCGAGTGCTTAGTAGCACTCCTTGCCTTCGCCGCTTCCGAGCATCAGCTTCATCTTGAGCCCGGGCAGCGTGAAGGTTCCGGCCGTGGTCGCCCACGCCGTCTGCTTCACGTCGGTCAGCTTGGCCGTCCTGGCCTGCTGGGCGAAGCCGAACGGGTTCGCCTTCTGCTGAGCGACCTCCGACTTGTTCATGCCGGGACCGCGGCTGATCCCTCCGGCGGACACACCGATGTCGATGTCCTCGAACGTGGCGTTTGCGCCCAGGTCCGCGACGTCGATGTACAGGTTGTCGGCGGTCACCTGCTGCTTCTGGTCCGAGCTCTCACCGGCCGTCAGCTTCAGCGTGACGGTACCGATCCCCGGGATGCCCGGGGTGACCACGGACTGGCACATCTCTTCGATCCGCGCGGTGTCGAACACGGAGACGGCCACGGGGTGGTTGACCTTCTCACCCGTGAGGGTGTAGCCCGTCTCCTTGGCCCCGTACTGCGAGAAGCCCGTACCGTTGAGCTCCTTCGCAGTCACCTTGAACGACTGACCCGAAACACTGAACGACGCCGCGAGAGCACCCTGCGCGAGAGCGACACCTATGCACGCCGTGGCGGCGACGCTGGGCACCATGACCACAGCGAACCGCTTCCATCTGGTCCCACCACGCACCTGGGACTCCATATTTCCTCCTTCTCGGACGTACATCGCCTGCCCCGACCGGCCCCCAAAGGCGGCTCAACCGGACAGGGATGGGAGAAGTGCTACGTCCTCGGGAAGGAGAGCGCCCGCGCTCGGCGGCGCACAACGGCGCCCGAATCACCGGCGATCACCCCCGAGCGACAACCACTGGTCGCGCCTGACACGCATCACGCACAACCTTGCTGGACAGGCTTCGCCGGTGGGCGAAGACCCCCCTGTCCAAGAGCCGGCGCCAGTGACGTCGGCTCTGCTCGGTGGGGACCCAGGAAGTCCCGCGGCCCGATTGGCTGTCGGGGTACGGGAATGGACCGAGCGTCGCCGATCGTGGTGCATTCTCGCCGCCCGCACAAGGGGGTTCGTTACTCACTAGTAACGGCCGGATAACCGAACAACGACCAGCGGGACTCGCACAGCGACGCTGGGTGTCAACTAGGGGCAGGACAAAACTATTGATCGCTGGACAGAATCCGACAGATCAACGCCCGTGACTTACTGGCAGTAACAGCGGCCGCGATTACCAAGTTTTGGCAAAGCGCGGCCGCTCTGACGTCCCGTCGACCAAGCCTTCACTCAGGGCTCACACGCCCCGACGTTTAGCAACTGGTCAGAACCGGGCCCCCGGCACGGCTCAGAACAGCGCGCGCGCCAGCGCCCGCCGCGCCGCGGTCACCCGCGGATCCTCCGCGCCGACCACCTCGAACAGCTCCAGCAACCGCAGCCGTACGGCATCCCGGTCATCACCCGCCGTACGCCGCACCGCGTCGATGAGCCGCCCGAAGGCGTCCTCCACATGACCGCCCACCAGGTCCAGGTCGGCGGCCGCGATCTGCGCCTGCGCGTCGGCCGGCCGGTCGGCCGCGTCCTTGCGCACCTGCTGCGCGTCCAGCCCCTGCACCCGCTGGAGCAACTCCGCCTGCGCCAGACCGAGTTTGGCCTCCGGGTTGGCGGGGTCGTCGGCGAGGACGTTCTTGTACGCCTGGATGGCACCGCCCATGTCGCCCGCGTCCAGCGCCTGTGCGGCCGCGTTCAGCAGAGCGTCGTAAGGACCGGCCGGCGCCTGCGCGGGCGCCTGGCCACCGCCCGGCTCGGCCTCCGGGTCGACGGTCAGACCGGTCAGGCCGAAGCGCTGCTCGGCGACGGTGACCAACTGGTCGAGGGTCTCCCGGATCTGCGCCTCACCGGCCGCACCCTGGAAGAGCGGCAGCGCCTGGCCCGCGACGACCGCGAAGACCGCCGGGATCCCCTGGATCCCGAACTGCTGCATCAGCATCTGGTTGGCGTCGACGTCGATCTTGGCGAGGACGAAGCGCCCGTTGTACTCGACGGCAAGCCGCTCCAGCACCGGGCTGAGCTGCTTGCAGGGCTGACACCACTCGGCCCAGAAGTCGATGACGACCGGGACCTCGGTGGAGCGCTGGAGGACGTCACGCTCGAATCCGGCCTCATCGACGTCGATGACGAGATCGGCCGGGGAGACGGCACCGCCCCCGCCCTGCCGGGCCGCTTCGGCGCGCGCCTGCTCCGCCTTCGCCTTGGCCTCCTGGGCCGCCTTCACTGCGGCGAGGTCGACGACGCCGCTCATGGACATGTTCCGTGGCTGCATGCGTCTATCCTCCCCCGTTCCCCGCGCGTGTGAAAAATGCCGTGAATCCGTGCGTGCGTACGGCGCCGGGTCCCCACCCCACGCCGGTGGTCATCGCTCGCGTACGACGCAAAAGCTCAAGCTTTCGCTACGAGTCGTAGCGTAACGGCAGGCGGAGCCCCTGAGACACCCCCGCCCAGTGATCTCCCTCACTGCCGCACCCGGCCGCCCGAAACCCGCCGGATATGGTCGAGGGATGCAGAGCCGCACTCCCGCCGGCCGCACGGGACGCCCGCGCAGCGCCGCCGCCGACACCGCGATCCTGGCCGCGACCCGGGCGGCGCTGGTGGAACTGGGCTGGTCGAAGCTCACCCTGGGAGACGTCGCAACCCGCGCGGGGGTTGCCAAGACGACCCTCTACCGCCGCTGGGCGGGCAAGAACGAACTGGTCGTCGACGCGGTGGCAGAACTCTTCGACGAACTGCGCCTGCCCGACAGCGGCACCCTGGCCGGCGACGTGGAGGGCGTGGTCCTGCAGTTCGCCGCCATCCTGGCCCGCCCCGAGGCCAAGAGCGGCCTGATGGCGGTGGTGGCCGAGTCGACGCGGGACGAGGCGCTGCGCGAGCGCATTCGTGCATCGATCGTGGAACGCCAGAAGCGCCTGGTCGTGGAGGGCCGGGCGCGCGCTCAGGGGCGCGGCGAACTCCCACCGGAGACCGCCTCTGAGGAAGCGGCCCGCACGGTCGACCTGATCTTCGACATCGTGGCCGGGGCGGTGGTCCACCGCACGCTGGTGAGCGCGGAACCGGCGGACGAGGAGTGGGTGCGCGGTTTCACCCAGGTGCTCCTGACAGGACTGGCGGGCGCCGGTGAGGAACCCGCCAGTCCCCCATGAAGGTGAAGTGCGGGTGGCCGATCCTGCGCTACACCCGGCGGGCCTAGAAACCCGCCGGCTCCGTGTACACCCCCCACTCCTCGCGCAGGGCGTCGCAGATTTCGCCGAGGGTGGCTTCTGCTCGTACGGCCGTCAGCATTGGCTCGATCATGTTGGAGCCGTCTCGTGCGGCGGTGACCATCGCGGTGAGGGCCGCGCGTACGGTCGCGTCGTCGCGGGTCGCTCGGCGGGCGGCCAGGGCCCGGACCTGTTCGCGTTCCACCTCGTGGCTGACCCGCAGGATTTCCAGGTCGCCGGTGACCGAGCCGGTGTGGGCGTTGACGCCGACCACCTTCTTGTCGCCCTTCTCCAGGGCCTGCTGGTAGCGGAACGCCGATTCGGCGATCTCGCCGGTGAACCAGCCGTCCTCGATGCCGCGCAGGATGCCTGAGGTGATCGGGCCGATGGGGTGCTGGCCGTCGGGGTGGGCGCGCAGGCCGCGTTCCTTGATCTGGTCGAAGATCTTCTCCGCGTCGGCCTCGATCCGGTCGGTCAGCTGCTCGACGTACCACGAACCGCCCAGCGGGTCGGCGACGTTGGCGACGCCGGTTTCCTCCATGAGGACCTGCTGGGTGCGCAGGGCGATCTCCGCGGCCTGTTCGGAGGGGAGTGCCAGGGTCTCGTCGAGCGCGTTGGTGTGCAGGGAGTTCGTGCCGCCGAGGACTGCGGCGAGGGCCTCCACCGCCGTGCGGACGACGTTGTTGTACGGCTGCTGGGCCGTCAGGGAGACACCGGCGGTCTGGGTGTGGAAGCGCAGCCACTGGGCCTTGTCGGACTTCGCGCCGTAGACGTCCCGCATCCAGCGGGCCCAGATGCGGCGTGCGGCGCGGAACTTGGCGATCTCCTCGAAGAAGTCGACGTGCGCGTCGAAGAAGAAGGACAGGCCCGGGGCGAAGACGTCCACGTCCAGGCCGCGGGAGAGGCCGAGCTCGACGTAGCCGAAGCCGTCCGCGAGCGTGTACGCCAGCTCCTGCGCAGCCGTCGCGCCTGCCTCGCGGATGTGGTAGCCGGAGACGGACAGCGGCTTGTACGCCGGGATGCGTGCGGCGCAGTACTCCATCAGGTCGCCGATCAGGCGCAGATGCGGCTCGGGCTGGAAGAGCCACTCCTTCTGCGCGATGTACTCCTTGAAGATGTCCGTCTGGAGCGTGCCGTTCAGGACGGACGGGTCGACGCCCTGGCGCTCCGCTGCGACCAGGTACATGCAGAAGACCGGGACCGCCGGGCCGCTGATCGTCATCGACGTGGTGACGTCGCCGAGGGGGATGCCGCGGAAGAGTACGTCCATGTCGGCGGCCGAGTCGACGGCCACCCCGCAGTGGCCGACCTCGCCGAGCGAGCGGCGGTCGTCGGAGTCGCGGCCCATCAGGGTCGGCATGTCGAAGGCGACGGAGAGGCCGCCGCCGCCGGCCGCGAGGATCATCTTGTAGCGCTCGTTGGTCTGCTCGGCGTTGCCGAACCCGGCGAACTGCCGGATCGTCCACGTACGTCCTCGGTAGCCGGTCGGATACAGGCCCCGCGTGAAGGGGTACTCCCCCGGCCAGCCGATCCGCTCGAAGCCCTCGTAGGTGTCCCCGGGTCGGGGCCCGTACACCGGCTCCACGGGATCGCCGGAGAGCGTGGTGAAGTCCGCGTCGCGCTTGCGCGCCGCGTCGTACCGGGCCTGCCAGCGTCGGCGGCCCTCTTCGATGGCGTCAGCGTCCATACCCATACCTTCGAATTTACTTGGACGTCCTAGTAAATGTCGACGGCTGGCGGGTGATTTATCCGGGCGGCCTGGCAGCGGCCCGGCAGCGGCCTGGCAATCGGGTGAAACGGCACCGCCGCACACGCGCGCGTGCGGCGGGGTGCTGTGGGGGGTGGTTGGGGGGGGCGGTGTGGCGGGGGGGGGG
>NZ_BJND01000109.1 GCF_006539505.1 Streptomyces spinoverrucosus | reverse complement strand
AGAAGAGGTGCTGCCATAGCAGCGCTCCGCCGTTGGACGCGTCGAAGACGTGCGCACCGAACTTGCGGTCGGCCTCCAGCGCGAACAGCGAGGCTGCGAGGACCGGGAAGGCCAGCAGGACCAGAACACTGGTCAGCAGCACGGTCCAGCAGAAGATCGACATCCGGAACATCGTCATGCCGGGCGCGCGCATGCAGATGATCGTGGTGATGAAGTTGACCGCACCGAGGATCGTGCCGAAGCCGGAGAAGGCCAGACCCATGATGGCCAGGTCCGAGCCGACATGGGGCGAATGCTCGGCATCCGAGAGCGGGCTGTACATGAACCAGCCGAAGTCCGCGGCGCCGTCCGGGGTGAGGAAACCGGCCACCGCGATCAGCGAGCCGAAGAGGTACAGCCAGTAGGCGAACATGTTCAGCCGCGGGAACGCGACGTCCGGGGCGCCGATCTGCAGCGGCATGATCCAGTTCGTGAAGCCGGCGAACAGCGGCGTCGCGAACATCAGCAGCATGATCAGGCCGTGCATCGTGAACGCCTGGTTGTACTGCTCCATCGACACGATCTGCATGCCCGGACGCGCGAGTTCGGCGCGCATGGCCATCGCCAGGATGCCGCCGAGGCAGAAGAAGCCGAACGATGTGGTCATGTAGAGGGTGCCGATGGTCTTGTGATCGGTGGTGGTAAGCCACTTCACCACCACATTCCCGGGCCGCCTGCGCCGGACGGGCACCTCGTTCTCGTAGAAGTCCTCAGGCGACGTGCTGGGTGGGGTCTCGGCATGCATGGCCACTGCGGTTCCTAGTTGTTCGCGATCTGAGTGCCGCCCCGATTTCGGTCCGGCCAACCGGATCAGCGCACACTTGCAATGCCTTTCTGCCCCACAACGGCCAGCGATCCCATCACCCACAGGCTCGTGTCAACTGATCGGAGGCATGTCCTGGGCCACATGGGCGAATACGGTCTGCCGACGCACGTCTTCAACGCCGCGGCCGACGGCTTGATCGGGCCGCGAAGGCACGCGACCCGGCGCCATGTCCCCGATCAGGGGGAGGCGTCGGCGGTCAGGGCCATGATGTTCCCGCGCTGCTCGACGAAGAGGTAGTTCCCTTCGGCGGCCACGGGATCCGGCCCCGGGTCGCTCATCTCGAACAGCGGCGTGTCCGCCGGCCGGAGGGTCCGGGGATCGAGCCAGGACAGCCGCCAGGAGACCTCGTCGCCGTTGCCGTCCTCCTCGAACCTCTCGAACCGGTAGGCGGCGGCGTCGTCGGCACTGCCGTACCAACCGAGGAGATGGAGGTTGGCGTCCTTCGCACCGGGGGTGTCGTCGGCCCAGGTCCGCAGCACCTTGCCGGTGTCGGGGTCCAGCATGGCGTACTCGTCGTCGCGGCTGATGGCGCGGGCGAGCAGGCGGCCCTCGAACGTACCCCCCAGCGGAAGCTCGACCAGCGACAAGGTGCCCGGGTACGGATCCGTCCTCCGCCAGCGCACCTCCCCGGCCGCGGTGTCGACGAAGACGATGTCCCCGCCGTCCGAGACGGACCGCCGCACGACCGCCGTGCCGTCGGATCCCAGCACGGCCGCGTCGACGGGGCAACGGGTGCCGCCCGTGAACAGCGGGATGGTGTCGGCCGGGGCGACCCGCGCGCCGGAGCGGTCGAGGGTGGTCAGCGCGGTCTCGTCGCAGCTTCCGGACGTCAGCAGCGCGGCCTCGTCCCCCGCGTCGGCGATCAGCCAGGTGTAGCCGGCGTCCCTGGCGGGCACGCGGCGGAGCTCGCGGACGTGGCCGGTCGTGAAGTCCAGCGCCGCGGCCGCCTGCACGCCCTCCTCAGGCTCCCCTTCCATCACAGTGGAGCACTTCGCAGATGATGTCGAGGTCGGGGCGGCGACCATGCGCAGGTTCCGCTTCATCAGCGGGTCCCTTCGAAGCGAGCCGCGGCCCGCTGGCCCGGGCGGATCCAGGCGTCTTCGACGTGGGCCAGGGATCGGTCAGACCTGTTCGAAGTGGAATGCCTTGATGAAGCAGTCGCGGGGCTGGGCGACGGCGAAGAGGATGCACGCCACGAGTGACTGTGCGGTGAGGGCGTCCTTGGCCTCGCGTGGTGTGGTCTCCCATTCCTCGGAGAGCGGGTCAGGGTTGGCGAAGTCGGGCGGGTAGAGGGAGATCACCCGGACTCCATGGGCCGCAGGCGCTTGGAGAGGATCTCGGCGAACCCTGCCTGGGCGCTCTTGGCCGCGTAGAAGGCGTCGTGCGCGTCCGAGCGGTGATGACCGGCCGTTCCGCAGGCGGAGACCATGGTCACCACGTCTGGCTTGTCCGAGTTGAGTAGCAGAGGGAGGAAGTTCTTCACGGTCAGGACGGTGCCAGTTGCGCCGGATGCGATGGTGTCGACGACGTCGGCGTCGGAGGCCGATTGGAGGTCTGGTCCTTGGAGGTAGCGGGAGCCGTTGTTGATCAGCACGTCAATGCGGTCGGTGTGCCGGGCGACGTCGGCAGCGAAGTCGCGGATCGAGGCCGGGTCGGTCAGGTCGCAGGCGAAGGCGTGGACATGCTGGTGCCCTCGGCCGCGAATCTCGTCGCGGACACGTTCAGCGGCGGCGAGAGTGCGCGCGGAGAGGAAGATCTCGGCGCCGAGGTCCGCGAGACGGATGGCCAAAGTGCGTCCGAAATCGCGGCCGGTGGCGGTAATGATCACGCGGTGATCGTCGAATCTCATGTCGGTGATCCTGGTACAGATGGACCTTCACGGGCTCCCGGTGGGAGAAGCAGGCCGAGGGTTCGGGTGAGAGCATCCGTCATGATCTCCTCGCGGATCGTCGGGTCAACCCCTCGGCGGTCAGCGCGTGGGCCTTGGCGCGTTCCGCGGGCAGCAGGTGCGCCGCGGCCAGATGTCCGCCCGGATCCGCCTGGCTCTCCTGTTTGCGCAGCAGGTCCGCCTCTGACACCACGCCGATCGGGCGGCCCTGGTCGTCGACCACCGGTACCGCCGTGATGTCGTGCTCCGCGATCTTCGCTGTCCGCCCGTTGGAGAGCGCCCGCACTGCCCCGGCGAGAGTCACGGCGGGCACTTGGCACTCGGCGTCGCCCCAGATGCTTCGCCTTCCGGCGTGAGGTCCTCCTGCTGGAGACCGTGGGCTACTGGTCGTGCGCGTATGGAACGGTGATGACCGGGCAGCGGGCGTGGTGCAGCACGCCCTGACTGACGGAGCCCAGCAGCATGCCGGTGAAGCCGCCATGCCCGCGCGTGCCCACGACCAGGCCGAGGGCGTCTTCGGACACCTTGGTGAGGACCTGTACCGGGTGGCCTCTCACGACCTCCTGGTGCAGTGCTACCTCCGGATGGGCGGCGCTACGCACCGTAACCGTCTCCGACAGCAGCCTGTGGCACTCCTGGACGGCCGCCTCCTCGTTCAGGACTCCGAGGACCGGAGGGCGCCACACGTACAGGGCCCGCAGGGCCGCGCCGCGCAGCGCGGCCTCCTCGAGTGCGAAGTCGACGGCGGCCGCGGACTGAGGGCTCCCGTCGACCCCGACGACGAAATGCGGTGGCTGCCGGGGGACGTGCTCCCGCTCCGGTACGACCACCACCGGGCAGGGCGCGTGGGAGACGAGCGGCAGGGCGACAGCGGCGGAGATGAAAAGCTCCCGGGCAGCGCTCAGGTGCCAGGAACCGAGCACGACCTCGGTGGCGTCCTGCGCGTGCTCGCGCAGCACCCAGGCCGGATGCCCCTCCGCCAGCAGCCCGGACACCGCGACCTGCGGACGGCGGGACTCGGCGAAGGCCACCGCCTCATTCAGCACGCGATTCCCTGTCTCGTGCAGTGCCTCGTTCCACTTCTCCCAGGACGGCCGACCGCCCGTCGGCCGGTACCCGGGGGTCGGCACGTTCTGCGCGAGGACCAGCAGCAGTGGCAGGCGCCGTCGGGCCGCCTCGTCGACAGCCCAGGCGAGCGCCGCGCGTCTGTCCGGATCGGGGTCGACGCCGACCACGATGGGTTTACGTCCTGCTGGATGCGCCATGGCCGACTCCCTCTTCCGACGCGACGCCGCGGCTACAGGCCCTGGGAGAGCAGGATTTCGTGGGCGAGTCGCGCGCCGCGTTCCGCTTCCTCGGGCGGAACGTCCTTCGACGGGATGTTCTCCAGCCCACGGGCGAGTACCCGGACGGCCTCGGCCAGGGTCGCGACCTGTGCTTCCAGCCGGCTCAACCGGGCCTCCGTCCCAAGCGTGGCATCGGATTCAGGGGAAGGGTTCTGCGTCATGTCGTGCTCCCTCACGAGGTGGTGAAGGGCCGGGTCGCAAGCGCTGTTGCACTTGCCACTCTGAGTGACCGTCAGCTCCTGCTCAGGCAGCTGGCGGGAGGAGGAGTTTGCGGATGTCGTGGGGAAGTTGCTCCAGTGCCGCTTCCAGTTGCCCAGGCGAAATGTGCTGTCCCACCTGAACGATGTCCGGCGCTGTCTCGAAATCGGGTGGATGGGTGGGAGGCATCGGGCTTGCCCTTCCGGTCTTGGCGCCCATGCGCTGGACGGGATGGCCGCGCCTCCGGGCGGGCGGTGTTTCGGCACTGGGGAGGGTCGGCTCGGTCATAAGTGGCGAGGGCGCGGGTGGCACCTGCCCGGTGGCGTACCGCATGCGCTTCCGCGAGGTGCACGCGGTGGCTTGTTTGCTGCCCTGGTCTCCATGCTAGGGCGGTCGGAACGGGTTGGCAGCCGCACGCCGCAGCAGCAGCACCCTGTGAACGGGGTGGGACGCTTCCGCCCGCCCGCGCTCCGCGCTGTGGACCGCCCGTCCCGGACTGAGGTGAGCTCTGTGACGCGCGGACTCCACCCGCGACCGCATCGTCACCGCGGCTCGGGCCGAGTTCTCGCGGTACGGGATCGCCGGTGCGCGGATCGACCGGATCGCCAAGGCCGCGAAGACCAGCAAGGAGCGGCTGTACGTCTACTTCCACGGCAAAGAGGCCCTGTACCGGTTCGTCGCCGAACAGGAGATGGCCGCGGTGGCCGAGGCGACCCGCCTGGACCCCACCGACCTGCCCGAATACGCCGGGCGGGTGCACGACTACTTCACCCCCGACCCCTTCCGGCTCATGAGCTGGGGCCGACTGGAATTCGCGGGCACTGCCGCCGACGTCGCCACCCAGGAGACCATGCGCCGGAAGGTCGAGCAGCTGCGTAAAGCTCAGGAGGCCGGTGGCCGTCGACCAGGTCCGCGACCCCTCCTTGGCAGCCCGGCGCGCCGCCGTCGTTGCCGCCGTTCAGCGCCTCTTTCCCGCCACGGCGAACGACACCCCGACGGCACAGACTGACCATCCACAGCGGATGCGCACGGTCAGCGCGTTGCTTCCGGCGGGGGCGCGGTTGCTTCGCCGGGGCGGGCCGGCACCCGGGACAGTCGACGGCGCTTGATCGGGGCTCCGTCGTGGTCGGGCGTCCTGCCCGTCAGCGACCTGCGGGTCGATGGCCGCGTCACTCCATGGTTCCGACCCGTTGCACTGAGCTCCGTTCGGTGGCGGTGCGCTTCCGCGCCGGGCTCGTATCTCTCGCGTACCACTCCGGTGCGGGCAGCGGCCGTCGCAGCGGGGATTCTCCCAGCTGCGATCAGGTCACCTTCGTCGGCGGGGTCACCCCGCGACGACCGCCATCCACCGCCGGTCTCCTGTGCTGTGGCGAGGACCTTCTGGGCGATCTCCGTCTCGGCTTCCGGGTAGACCCGGGAGGCGAGGGCGGCCACGCTGGTTCGCCGCGGGTGACGGGGTAGCCGAGGCGGCGGATGCGGCCGAGGCGTTCCTGGAAGGTGAGCGGTGCCCCGCACCGTGCGGGCGGCTGCCGTCTGACCGCCGTTCCGAACGAAGGGAAAAGGGCCCGCCAGGAAGCTGACGGGCCCTCAGGCAACATCCAGCTGACGCGAATGCTCTTTACGGGGGAATGGGCGTGCCGCCGCAGCAGGCGACGGTCTGGGTCTGGTCGGCACTGGCCAGCGGCGCCACCGCGAGCACCGCCGCCAATGCCACGAACAAGCCGAACACCGCTTTGCGCATCACATCTCCTCAGTGTGCCGGGATCCGGAACCGCTTCCGGTCACGTGGGCCAGCTGCCCGCCGCGCATTCGGAGGCGGTGACTCAAGTAGTTGTCCGTGAGGTTGTCGGCCCACAGGCGACGACGTCCCTGCCCCGATGAACCCGCTGTTCATCACGGAGGACGCCACTACGTTGGCGGGCCTCACGAACGCGCCGGCTTCATCGCCCCAGCTGCGATCGTCTCCTGGTGTCACGCCGAGAGGCTGATCCCCGTTACAGCCCCAGTCCACCCAAGCCCTCACATTGCCGTCACGGCCCGGCCGCCTCCCCGCACGACTCCTCGTCAGGGACCGTAAGCCAGGCCAGGCTCCATAATCCGCTTGAACCGCACTCGGGTGGACATGGCAGGCTTGCGCGGTGATTGTCGAACTGGCCCCTGGTCATCTGAGCTGGGACGATGTGGACCCCGCCCGGCATCCCTTCGACAGCACGTCGGCTGCGGAGGTGGTGCGGTCGCTCGGGCCGGCCCGGAGGTTGCCCCGTCGTCCCGAGATCCCCTTCGGTGACCCGGCGATGAGTACCTGGAGCTGGGAGGAGGGCAAGCCCTGGGCCGATGCCATGTCGCACGCCCTTGCCGAGCACTACGGCCGCTGGGTCGTGGGCTGGCGCTGGGCGCACGACGAAGGGGACTTCGACGGAGGGCCGGTCGGGAACTGGTGTTGCCCACAGGACTCGATCACCACCCCCGAGGAGACGCTCGACCGTGTCATCGCGGCGCTGTGTGAGTGGCGGGCGTGGCTGGAGAGCCTCGCCGGGTGGTTCGAGGCCTACCCGCTGGATCTGGCCGACGTCGAGGAACAGCGGATCCTGTGGGACCGCGCCGCCCGAAACCTGATCTTGCAGGTCGTCGACCGCACCGGCTGCGGCAGCGGCTGGTACGGCCACTGCCATCAGGTGCTCTCCTGGTTCCTCACCCGCTGGGGCGTCGCAGCCGACCTTGCGCAGGAGCTGGTCGATCAGGCGGTCGGGGGGCGCTTCCAGAGCTGGACCGGCCCCGACCCGGTGTTGGTCGAGGACGTCGCGGAGCGCCTCGCACGATCGCTGCGACCGGACGACGGCGCACGATCCGCCGGGCCCGCGCCGGACCACCTGCAGCGCTGGCTCGCGGTACGCGACGCCGTGCCGTGGGAGCAGTCCCCGGACGGCGGCGGCCAACCGGTGACCCCGTCGCGCGACGGCGCGGCGGAGGACATCCGCGCCTTCGACGGCGCCCTGGACCCCACCCGCGCCCAGGGCCTGCTCGCTGCACTGGAGCTCCTGCGGGCCGACGCGGCGCGCGGCGCTTCCCTCGACTTCGAGCTGATCCAGCGATGGCAACAACACGTCCTGGACACACCGCAACCGCCGCCGTTCCGCAGCCTGCCCGCCTTCGCCAAGAGGGGCAGGGAACGCTACGGCATCAGCCGTGACACACGCGCCCGCCTGGACGCCTGCCTGGCCGAGAGTGCGAAGGACGCCGGGCGGCCACTGCCCCTGACCGCCCGGGCCGCACGCGCCTACCTCGACGTCTGCTTCTTCCATCCCTTCGACGACGGCAACGCACGGGCCGCCTTCCTCACCCTCGTCTTCGTCCTCGCCCGTGAAGGCGTCGCACTCGACGGGGTCAGCCTGCTGCGCCGCGTCACCTTCCAGGCCGACGAGCCCCAGGATGCGCTGATCCTCACCCGGTACATCGACACCCACCTCGAACAGACGCGTCGCAGCGCCGCCTCCCTCCGCTCCTAGCGGGGCAGCGGGACTTGGTGTGCCCCAGGATCGCAACCGCATGTTGCGGTGCACCTCGTCAGGACAGCGGGGGCAGCTCTCCGCCGGAGGCACCGTCGCTGTGCGCGGACAGTGACTCCTTGATCGCCCGGAAGAAGGACCGGCGCTCCACCAGCTGCGCCCCCGGCAGTTCGGACAGGGGTTCGGTGCGATGCCCGAAGCCGGCCGGGAGTGAGGGCAGCCCGAGCGCCGTGAACGCCTCGTCGAGGTGCTGCCGCGGATCGCCGGTGCCGCGCAGGACCGCGGTGAGGGGGCGGTGGTCCGTCATCCCGTAGGCCGCCGCCAGCGCGGTCGCCCGGTCCACCGCCTCCTGCTGCGTCGGCATCTCGGCCAGGTCGGCCCACCAGGCGTGAGCGGCCACCAGGCGGCCGTCGCGGTACAGGTGGAGCGTGTAGTCGGCGCCCTCCTTGACCGCCACCAGGACCGGCCATTCCTCCCCCCGGCTGAACGTGCCGGCCAGCCGGGGCAGCCCGTCCTCGCCGAGCAGGGTCCCGCGCATGCCCGTGCGGCGGCCCGGCGGATCCGCCGAGGGTGCGATCTCGACGAACGTGCCGCCGCCGGGTGCCGGGGCGAGGCGCACGGTCGTTCCGGTGATCAGGACCGCCTCGCGGACGTCCGGCAGCGGAGCGCCGGCGAGCGCGACGGCCATGGCCACGGGGGCGGTGGCGGCGTCTGCCGGGGCCGCTCCATCGGACGGGCCTGCGACCGCCGGTGCCGGTACGGAGCCGCCGAAGTACGGCGTCCGGCGGGCGACATGGACGCGGACTCCCCGGCGCATCAGGAGGAAGATCTCCCTCGGGTCGCCCAGGTACGCCCAGGGGAAGGTGCGCGCGTCGGTGCCGATGAGGCGGAAGACCTCCAGAGCGTCGGCCTCGCGCCCGGAGCGGATCAGCGCGAGCGCGAGGTGGTTGCGGAAGCCCGCCGCGCGCCGGTCGCCCGGCTCGTACGCGGCGGACAGCTCCAGCCCTGCCTCGACGAGCCCTTCGATCCGGGACCAGGCCACCGGCCCCTGCCCGATTCCCGCCTCGTGCTCCAGCGCGTACTCGGTGACCGCGTGCAGGGGCAGTCCGCGCAGTGGTGAACCCTCGGGGGCTGCCACGGCGGCCGACTCGGCGAACTCGAACATCTCGGCGTGCGAGCCGTACCACTTCTTCGCCAGGTACTGCACCGCGCGGGCGTGCAGGCCCACATGGTGCGGGTCGGCTTCGCGCCCGCGGGTCAGGTAGTCGTCGAACACCGCTCGGGGAGCGCCGAGTCCCATGGCATGGGCGATGAGGATCCGCCAGGGAACGGGGTCGCCGGGGTTGGTGTCGGCGGCCGTCCGCAGGATCGGTTCGGAGTCGCGCAGAACCCCATGGAATGCCTGGAACTGCTCCCGCGACACATGGCGGGCGCGCGCGGCGGTACGTATCTCCCAGGCGCGGCCGATCTCCAATTCGGCCGCCACCAGGGCGAGATCCGGGTCGCCGGGGCGGTCCTGCCGCCATTCGGCGAGCCACCCGGTGTGATGCAGGGCGAGCTCGGCCAGGGCGGTGCTGTACTGACCGCGCCGGTCCCAGTCCCGGGCGGTCCGCGTCTGTGCCATCAGTTCCGCCGCCGGTTCCCAGGCACCGGACCGGGCCGCGGTGAGCGCGGCCCGCAGGGCTGCGTCCGGAGCGTCGACCTCCACCGCCCCGTCCGGCGGCAGCCCCTCACCGGTGGCCGCGAAATGCCGCAGCGTCCGAGGCAGCGCGAACACTTCGGGCAACGTGCCCACAACCAGCCCCTCCCCAGCGGCCCCCCCGGCCGCGCGCAGTCGATCGTCGACGAGGCGCAAATCTTACCGACCGGCACCGGACGCGCTGGAGCTCCCGGCGCGCCCTGGGTGACCAGCAGCGCACCTCACCGTCTCGGGTGACCGCGACCGGGGAGGGCGCGGCTACCGATATCGCGGGGGCCTACCAGGCGATGAGCGCCATGCCGGGCCGCTCGATCGTGCCGGAGACCTCCGCCCAGAAGCTGCTGGGCGTCACCCCTCGGACCACGAGCCAGTGGCTGGCCGACATCGGGCTGTGATCGCCCGGCCACCGTCGCACGCGGTGGGCAAGACCCCGCATCCAGGTCAGGCGCCGGGCACCCGTGAGGTGCCCGGCGCCTGCGCCGTCCTGCCTCCGGCACAGCGCCCATGTGACGCCATCTACATGACCGCGCTCTGCGACGACCGTCAGGCGACGAACACGGCTGTCGGCACACGGGAGGGGGGAGGCGGTGACCTGTCCGATGGCGCGGACCTGTGTAGCCGAGCGCCGGGCGGCTGGGCACTTCAGAGTGGAACGATCGCCAGTCGGATGCCGAGCCCAATGAGTGCGGAACCCATGACCCCGTCAAGCACTGCCGAGAGTCCGGGTCTCGCGAGCCGGCGGCCCACCCGGGTCAGCAGATAGCTCATCCCCGGATACCACGTCATGAGCACCGCGGTGTGAGCGGCGAGCAGCGCAGCGGCCGCCGGGACGACCGCATCGTCCGGCCCGATGAACTGCGGGAAAACGGTGGTGTAGAAGATCCCCACCTTGGGGTTGAGCAGGTCGCCGATCAGGCCGCGGCGGAATCCGCCGAGCGCGGACAGCTCGGGCATGAGACCGTCGGGCGGCTGGACCGCCGGCCGGCGCCGGGCCGAGCGCAGGGCCTGCACGCCGAGCCAGATCAGGTAGGCCGCGCCCGCGAGCCGGAGCACGTCGTATGCCACGCGCGAGGTCGCCAGCAGCGTGGCGAGCCCGAGGACGGAGCCTGCCGCCCAGAAGACCTTGCCGAGCGTCAAGCCGACCGTGGCGGCGATTGCGGCACGCTGACCGCCCTGCCGCGCGCAGCCGAGCACGACTGTGAGATTGGCGCCCGGTGTTGCCGCAAGGACAAGGCAGAGCACGACGAAGGAGCCCAGTTGGGCCCAGCTGAGTCCTAGCACGCCGGCTCACCGCCACCGGCTGCCTGTCCGGCTGCCCGCCCGACCGCCGTCACCGGCTCTTCAGTTGACGGCCCGCGTGGCGGCGCAGGCCCGTCCTTGAGGACATCCCCGGCCAGCAGCACACGGAGGCGGCCGCAGGCGCAGCGCTGGTAGCGCACCCAGCCCAGGGAGGTCGAGTGCTTCGACAAGGTGAGGAAGTGGCATGAAGTCATGCCGTGAGCGTGATGCAATGAGTAAATGCATTTCAACGCTTACGGCGGCAACGCGGCCCTGCTGGCGGCGGGCCTGGCCAACCTCGACGACGGGTGCGATGCCCGCACGGTCGAGACGTTGCTGGCCGAGCATCGGGTGGCCCGCCCCGAGCTGACCGACCAGCAGCTCCAGCTACTGCTGGCCTGGCGCCTGCGCCTGTGGGAGGCGTTCGCGGCCCCCACCACGACGGAGCAGGTCGGTGCCGTCAACCGGCTGCTGACCGATGCGGCGGCCCGCCCGTACGTGTCCACACACGACGGCCAGCCGCCGCACCTGCACTACGCCGACGAGAACGCCGATGTCGTCACGCGCGTGCGGGCCGCCACCGCGGCCGGGCTCGCCCTGGTACTCACCGAGACGGATCCTTGCCGTCTCGGGCGGTGCTCGGCACCAGACTGCCGCGCCGTCTTCGTCGACGTGTCCCGCAACGGCCGCCGCGCATACTGCTCACGTCTGTGCGCCACGCGGGTCCACGTGTCCGCGCACCGCGACCGTAAGCGGCGGCGGTAGGCCGTCCACCCCGAGCGTGCCGTGCCGTGCCCGCCAATGCTGGGGAGAACCCGCCGGAACGGAGCGCGTTTCATTCTCCCCAGATCCTCCCCAGCGGCCCGAGAGAGGCTGCTGCACGCGTACGCGTTGCTCCGGGCTCGCAGGACCCGAGCTCGCGCGGCCGATCACTCAGAGCCAGTCCCGCCGCTTGAAGACGACGTACAAACCGGTGCAGACAACCCCCATCAGGGCGATTGCGAACGGGTACCCGAACACCCAGTGCAACTCCGGCATGTGCTCGAAGTTCATCCCGTAGATCGTCCCGACCAGTGTCGGGGCGAAGAGAATCGCCGCCCACGACGAGATCTTCTTGATCTCCTCGTTCTGCTCGAACCCCGCCTCCGCCAGCGCCCGCATCTCCGCGTTCTGCTGCTGGGTCACCAGAGTCGTGTTCACCGTCAGGATGTCGGTCAGCGCCTGGCGGAAGCCGTCGACGCGTTCGCTGGTGTGGGTGACGTGGTCGGCGACGTCCCGGAGGTAGCGCTGGAGTTCTTCGTCCGTGCCGTACTTGGCGAAGCCCGCCATCAGGCCGTGCAGCATGCCGACCAGGGGGCGGGTGGCGCGCTGGAACTCGACCATTTCGCGGGAGAGTTCGTAGATTCGGCGAGAGACCTCCGGGTCGCCGCGGAACACCTCGGTCTCGATCTCGTCGATGTCGTTCTGGACCCCCGCGACGACCGGCGCGTAGCCGTCGACGACCGCGTCGAGGATGGCGTACAGCACCGCTTCCGGGCCCAGTTTCAGCAGCTCCGGCGTCTCCTCCATACGGCGGCGTACGGCGGACAGGTCCGGGGCCGCGCCATGGCGGACCGTGATCACGAAGTCGGGGCCGACGAAGACATGCAGCTCGCCGAACTCGACCTCCTCCGGCGCGTCGAGGTAGCGAGCCGCCCGCAGGACGACGAAGAGGGTGTCGCCGTAACGTTCCAGCTTCGGCCGCTGATGCGCCTCCATCGCGTCCTCTACGGACAGCGGGTGTAGGTCGAACTCCTCGGCCAGGGACAGCAGTTCGCTCTCCGTGGGGCGAGCCAGGCCGATCCAGGCCATGCCGGACGGCTTCTCGCGCAGCTCGCGGTAGGTGTCGGCGAGGGTCGCGGGGGTGGAGACGCGGACGCCGTCCTCGTACAGCGCCGCCTCGACCACGCTGACGATCTCCGAGGGCTGCGCGGCCGACGGATTCGGAGTGGGTGGCGGGTCGGACTTCGGCGGCTGCGGGGGGAGTGCTCGTCGCCAGCCGGACCTCTTCGATGCGTTCTTCCAGGCGATGGGGCACCTCCCTGGTTGGCCTGCGGCAGTGTGATCGTTGGCCAGGATATACGGGGCAAACGGCATCGTGACGGGGCGCTGAGAAAGGATTGCGGACACAAGCTGTCCGCAAGCGGCGCTAGCGTGCGGAGCATGAACCGGACGACGCCCGTGCTCGGCACCCGCGCCCTCAACCGCGCCACCCTCGACCGGCAGCTGCTCCTGCGCCGCGCGCCGCTGTCCGCGAAGGCGGCGGTGGAGCACCTCGTCGGACTGCAGGCCCAGGAGGTCAAGCCGCCGTATTACGCGCTCGCCGCCCGCCTCGACGGCTTCCGCCCCGAGGAGCTGTCCGGGCTGCTGGCCGATCGCGAGGCGGTCCGTATCGTCACCCTGCGCTCGACCATCCACCTGCACACCGCCGACGACTCCCTCATCCTGCGGCCGCTGGTGCAGTCCGTCCCCGACCGGGAGATCAAGATCTTCCGCAAGGGCCTTACCGGTGTCGACCTGGAGCGGCTCGCCGCCATCGCCCGCGAGCTGGTCGAGGCCGAGCCGCGCACCATGCGGCAGCTGCGCGAGGCCCTGCTCACCGAGTGGCCGGACGCCGACCCGCAGGCCCTCGCCGTGGCCGCCCGCTGCACGCTCCCGCTGGTCCAGGTCACCCCGCGCGGACTGTGGGGCAAGAGCGCCCAGGTCGCCCTCACCACCGCCGAGCACTGGCTGAATCGCCCCGCCGAACCGGCCGCCACCCAGGAGAGCGCCGTACTGCGCTACCTCGGCGCCTTCGGTCCCGCCTCCGTGAAGGACATGCAGACCTGGTCGGGCCTGACCCGGATGCGTCCGGTGTTCGAGCGGCTTCGCCCGCAGCTGATCACCTTCCGGGACGAGGGTGGCGTCGAGCTCTTCGACCTGCCCGACGCGCCCCGCCCCGACCCGGACACCCCGGCCCCGCCCCGCTTCCTGCCCGAGTTCGACAATCTGCTGCTCTCGCACGCCGACCGCACCCGTGTGGTGCCGCCCGCGCACCACGGCCGTACCTGGCAGGTGAACACCGTCTACTGCCCGCTTCTCGTCGACGGCTTCCTGGCCGGCGTCTGGCGGCTGGTCGACGGCGCCCTGGTCATCGAGCCGTTCGGCAGTCTCACCCGGGCTCAGCGCGAGGAGGTGACCGAGGAGGGGGCGCGCATGCTCCAGGTGCTGCACCAGGGGTCGTACGACATCCGCTTCGGGACCGTGATCCCGTGACCCGCGCCCGAGCGGGCGCATGGAGAGGGGGCGCTGCGGGCCGCTCGTGGAGGCCCGCAACGCCCCCCGGCTTACTTACCTGAGGGATACTCAGGAGTCCTTCGGAGTGTTACGAGTTGACCTGCGCGGTCACCAGGCTGGAGAAGGTCGTCAACCGGGTGTAGACGCCCGGGTAACCGGCCTGCGCGCAGCCCTCGCCCCAGGAAGTGATCCCTGCCAGGACGCCCCCGATGAGCAGGGGACCGCCGCTGTCGCCCTGGCAGGTGTCCACGCCGCCCGAGGTGTATCCGGCGCACACCATGTCGCTCGCCACGAAGTCGGAGCCGTACGAGCCGCGGCAGCTGGAGTCGGACACCGTGGGGACGGTCGCGGTCCGCAGCTGGTTGGAGGAGCTGCCGCTCTGGGAGGTGGTACCCCAGCCGAGGACGCGGGCCGTGGTGCCGGCCGCGTACACGGAGGTCTGCGAGGAGGAGACGTACTTCGCCGTGGTGTACGGCATCGACGTCGACAGCGTCAGTACGGCCACGTCGTCGCCGCTGGTGACGTTCCTGTAGTTGGGGTGGATCCAGATCTTGCTGACCCGGCTCACCGTGCCGTTGGTGCCGTTGAGGTACGTGCGGCCGCCGACCACGCGGACGCTGCCGGTGCTCTCGCCGACCATGCAGTGCGCGGCGGTCACGACCTTCGTCGGCGAGACCAGGGTGCCGCCGCAGAACTGGTCCTGCGAGGCGTCCGTGATCTGCATCATGAACGGGTACGCGGTCGTGGTGGTCGTCGTGCCGCCGACGATGGGCTGCGGGGCGGCGACGGCGGCGGGGGCGGTGAGCAGCGCGGTCGCGGCGGCGGCAGCGGTCGCCGCGAGGACGGCGGCGGTCTTTCTGGCACGGGTGAGCCCGAACATGAGTCTCCTCAAGGGGTTGCCGGTGGGGGGTCGCGCGGGTGGGGGTGGAGCACGGGGGTCTCGGGACCGACCCCCGTGTGCCCGGCGAGCGGCACAGGACTACGCTAGGGCGGGCACACGTGCGCCCCAATGAGGGAACCCCCTAAGGGAGTTGGGGCAGGGAAAACCCTCGGTCGGGTGCCGCCGTCCTTACTTGACCTGCCGCGCCGCCCCTACTTGACCTGCCGCCCCGCCCCTACTTGACGTGCCGCCCCGCCGCCAGTCGGACGATGTCGACCCGCGATCGGATCCCCAGCTTGCGGTAGACCCGGGTGAGCGTCGCCTCGACGGTCTTGACGCTGATGAACAGCCGCCCGGCTATCTCCCGGTTGGTCGCGCCCTCCATCACCAGCGCGGCGACCTGACGCTCCATCGAGGCGAGCCCGTCCAGCGCGGTCGGCGCGGCAGCCGGGACCGCCTGCCGGTCCGGCGCCGCCCCCGCCGCCACGGCCGCGTCGACCTGCCGCAGCCAGGGCAGCGCCCGGCACCGCCGGAACAGCCGGGCCGCCTCGTCGTACGACGTCGGCCCTGACCCCCGCCGGGCCCGCAACCGCGCCAGTTCGAAGGCCGCGCGCGCCTCTTCGAGGCCGTAGCCCAGCTTGCTCAGCCGGTCCTGCACCGACGTCAACTGGCCCACCGCCGCCTCGTGTTCGCCGCCCGCCACCCGCACCAGCGCCTCCGCCCGGTCGAGCACGGCCAGCACGCTCTCCCGCCCCAGCCGCAGCGCCTGCTCGCGCGTCACGTCGATGACGTCCTGCGCCTCCGCGAACTCGCCGATCCGCACCAGCGCCTCCGCGAGGTCCCCGTGCCAACGGCCCCGCGCCGGGTCGGTGACACCCAGCCCGTGCTCCAGCTCCCGCACCCGGCGCAGCGACCGAACGGTCCCCGGGGCGTCCCCGGCGACGAGTTGGACGTATCCGAGGGCAGCCAGCGCGCGCGAGACGTAGATCTGGTCGCCGTCCTCCTCGGCGTGCTCCACCGCCTCCCGCGCCAGCGCCAGCGCCTGGTCCACGCTGCCGCCCGAGGCCTCGGCGAGCGAGGTGAGCATCGCGGAGGCCACCTCGCCGATGCCGGAGTCGCGGGCCAGCCGCAGGCTCTCGCGGGCCAGGTCGAGAGCGCGGCCGCAGTGCCCCGAACGCAGCTCGGTCTCGGCCAGCAGCCGCAGGAAGTGCACCTCGCTCTCGACCATCCCGCGCCGCCGCACCTCGCGCAGCAGCGCGGTGACCGTGTTGCGCGCCTCCGGCAGCTGGTCACTCATCAGCAGCCAGCGGAAACGCGTCGAACCCGCCCCATTGTGGTGACACGCCACCTGCGGGTCCTGCGGCTCCTTCAGCGCCCGCTTGATGGTCGCGGGCGCGTCCGGGTGCCCCATCAGTGTCTCTGCCTGGGCCTGGAAGGCGAGCGCCAGCAGCTCGGTACGCCGGTCCCCGGCCCGCGCCGCCAGGTCCGCGGCGTGCGCGGCCTCCTCGCGGCCCTCGGCGAAGTCGCCCTCGACGACCAGCGCACGCCAGGCCAGCTGGTAGTGCACCAGCGCGAGGAGCCGCGGGTCGTCGCCCGCGTCGGCCAGCGCCTGCGGGAAGACGGCGTCGACCTCCCCGAGGGCCTGACCCGCCGCCTCGATCACCACCATCCAGGCCCGCACCCGCTCCGCCGGAACCGTGGCCCGCGTCAGCACCTCACGCGCGATGTCCCGGGCCAGGTCCACCTCACCGGCGGTGATCGCGTCCTCGGCCGCCTGCAACCGCCGCTCGTCCGGCCCCGGCACACTGTCGGCCGGCGCGTGCCGCGCCGCGAGCAGCCCGAGCGAGGCGGCCACCGAGGGCGCCCCCCGGTCCCGGGCCAGTATGGCGGCCCCGGCGAGTCGCGCCGCCACCTCCGGATCCGTCCCCGTCGTCGCCAGCGCCAGATGCCGGGCCCGCTCGATCGGATCGGAGGCCGCTGTGGACAGCGCCGCGTGCGCGGCCCGCCGCTGATGCGCGGGCGCCTCCGCGTACAGCGCGGCCGAGACCAGCGGATGCGCGAAGCGTACGGCGGGACCCTCCGGCTCCGTGGCCAGCAGCCCGAGTTCGGCCGCCCGGGCGGTCTCGGCCTCGGCGTTCTCCCGGCCGGCCGCGTGCAGCAGCGACAGCGTGGGCCGGGCGCCCGCGCTCGCCACGAGGAGGGTGTGCCGGGCCTCGGCGGAGAGCATCTCCAGCCGGCTGAGGACGAGCGCCCGCAGCGAGGTCGGCACTGGCAGCGGCTCGCCAGGGCGCGGCGGGGTCGGGTTCTCGGCGAGGGCACGGCCCAGCTCCAGCGCGAACAGCGGATTGCCGCCGCTGGTGCGGTGGATGTCCCGGACCGTGGACCGCGGCAGGCCGGTGTAGCCGCGGTGGTCGAGCAGCGCGGAGACCTGGGCGCGGGAGAGCGGGCCCAGCCGGACGGCGAGGGTGTCCGGGGGAGAGGTGCGCAGATGGCGGTCGTACTCCTGGCCGTCGGTGCGCACCGCGCACAGCATCTTGACGGGCGTGTCGCCGAGGCGGCGGGCGGCGAAGCCGAGCAGTTCGGAGCTGGCCGAGTCCAGCCACTGCACATCGTCCGCGACGACGAGCACCGGCCCCTCGGCGGCGAGCGCGCGCAGCGCGGACAGCACGGCGAGGCGCAGCGCCAGGCCGTCGCGCTGGAGGGTGGACTCGCCGCGGCCGGTGAGCGCCGACTCCAGCGCGGTGCGCTGGGCGGCGGGCAGCTTGTCGGACACCTCGTCCAGCACCAGACCGAGCAGGTCGGCCAGGGCCAGGAACGGCAGATGCGATTCGGACTCCGTCGCCGAGCAGCGCAACACGGTCCGGGCCGCCTCGGCGTAATCCGCGGCCAATGCCCGCAGCACAGTCGACTTTCCTATTCCGGCGGGCCCGTGCAGCAGCACACTGCCCCCGCGACCGAGCTGCTCACGGGCCGCCGTGAACGGTTCCTCCCGGCCGATGACCAGGTCGGGGCGGCTTCTGGCAGGCTCCTTGAAGTCCCGTCGCACGGTCACCGCTCCCTCCGTGTGTCGTGTCCGGGCCAAATTCTAGGCAACAACTCATTGAAATCCGGAGTGCCGAGATGGTGAGGGAAATAACAACAGGGGTGCATGGGCAAATTCAGACGACCGGCAGGTGAATGGTCTGCCCGTACCGGGGGCCGCCTATGCGTGGGCACACACCCCCGTTCGCGGGTAGTGACACCTGCGTCGGTACGGCTCCTAGGAGGACAGATGACGACGGCGACGGAGGAGTTCCGCAGGGCACGGGACTTTCTGCTGGAGCACCGCGAGGACTATGTCACTGCTTATGCGGATTTCCGCTGGCCCCGCCCGGAGTTCTTCAACTGGGCGCTGGACTGGTTCGACGTCATCGCGGAAGGCAACGA
>NZ_BJND01000108.1 GCF_006539505.1 Streptomyces spinoverrucosus | reverse complement strand
GGCTTCGCCCTGTGCGTCCGCGTGGATGTCGATGAGCGTCTGCCGGATCTCCGGCAGGCCGTCATGCGTGTAGTGGCGGACGTCCAAGTCGACGGCGCTCAAGCTCGGCTCCATTCGGATCGGTAGCGGTCTCCCCACTCTTGTGCGACGGCCGCGTCCGGCGCAAGGGTGATCAAGTCGCGGTAGAAGTCTCCGAGCAGGGACCGCAACCGGCCCGGGATCGGGTTGCCGGACATCAGCTCGAACACGGACGCGGCCGTGGCGCATGCCTGCTCGACCTCACGCTGGTGGACCTGTGCCAGAGCCAGCTGTGTGGTGGCCAGAGCGCGGTTGCGGCGGAAGTGCTTGGGGATCGCGGCCAGCGCCTGGTGTGACGCGGCCTCGGACTCCGGGGCGTCCCCGATCCGGTCCCGGACGATGGCCGTGATCGCGGTCAGCTCGGCCACTCCGTAGAAGCTCACCCAGCTCGGCCGGGGCTCGTCCTGCGGCGCCTTCTCCATGGCTTCCTGGGCGTACCCCAGGGACCTGATGGCGGCCTGGCGGTCGCCGACGTTGGCGTGCGCAAGGGCCGTACGAGCGTGAGCGAGCGACCCGTAGAAGCGATCCCGCCGGGCAATGGTCGTCGCCTGGGCCGCATACCCGGCGTCCACGGCCTCGGTGTACTGGTCCCGCTGGCGGGCGAGCATCGCGTAGGAGTTCCAGACCCGCATCTCCACGACGGGGTCCTTGGCCATCCCGGCGAGGTACAGGGCGCGGTCCAGGCGGGCCTGAGCCCGGTCGAGCCCACGGCCGTCGATGGCTGCCCAGGCGGCCGTGGCGGTGTAATTGGCGGCCACGGAAAACAGTCGCTGTCGGATGCGTTGGGAGGCTGCGAGCTTGACCTTGTCGAGGGCCTCGTCCGCCCCGGCGAGTGCAGCCCGTTCCAGGCCCTCGTGGCCACCTCGCGACGCGTCCAGGGCCATCAGGGCGTCGAGGCCGCTGCGCAGGCGGATCACGTCGGAAGTGCCGACCGAGGTCGGCCGGGAGTCCTGGACACGCGCCACGACGGCAATGGCCGTGCCGGTGGTGGCGGTGAGGAAGTTCCTGCGCCTCACGGGTGGCTCCGGTTCGGTGGTGGAACGTCTTGCCATTGGCGGGCTGAAGCCCAGCTCTTCGGCCGTACATCCGAATACTGCCTCTAACGCCGCCCGCTGACGCGGGTGAGGCCAACGGGTTTTTCCGGTGAGCCAGTTCCGGACGGTCCGGTCGCTCACCGTGCCCTCGTGGTTGGACGCCCGCAGTCGGTCGTTGACCGCTTCGGCCAACTCGCCCTGCGTGAAGCCCGCTTCCAGCATGGCACCGCTGAGGCTCCCGTTCCCCTCCACGTACCCACGGTAGCCACTGATGCCCCATCAGTGATGGCACGAGCCGGAAATTTCCGGTCGTCCCCGATACACACCCGACCGACTTTTCCTCTTCGTCTCAGGCGAGTGGTCGTTGACTTAATCAAGGCCGTCGTACACCGACACCCCTGAGGACCAGATGATCGTGTCAGCGAAGCCGCACCTGACGGGGCATCCCGGATACTCCGAGACCCTCCCCGGTCAGGAGGAGAGCGCCCAAGTCGCCCGCAAGCTCGTACGGACGGCTCTGGCCGCCTGGCGCCTGGAGGACCTCACGGACACCGCGATACTGCTCGTTTCCGAACTGGTGGCCAACGCGGTCAAGCACACCAACAGCCGTGCGATCCGGGTCATCGTCTCCAGGCCGAGCGAACGGTTCGTATGGATCGGTGTGGTCGACAAGGCCCGCGTGATGCCGGAGATGACCAAGCCCAGCGACGACCTCCTCACCAGCGGCCGGGGGCTCCTCCTGATCGACTCCCTGGCCGAGCGCTGGGGGACCGACATGTACCGCTGGGGAAAACAGGTCTGGGCCGAGTTGGTGAGCGAGTCAGCCGAGTGACCGGCCCAACGTCGACATGTCCAGATCGCCGAATAAGCGACACGGGCATGTCACCACTGACGGGAATGCCGAGATCCAGAGGTCAGCCCTCCGTCGTCCCCCACCGCTCCTCCGGGTCCGGCAGGACCTTGCGCAGTTCCGCCTCGACCTCCGCCCGCGTCGTTCCCTCCTCCCTGGCGTACTCGGTCACCGTCTGCCCCAGGTCGCGGTCGAGGTCGCGCCAGGCACGCCACGCCGTCTCGTACGTCTCGCGCTGAGGCTCGTTCCAGCCGCCCTCCTGGGTGGGCGGACCGTAGGCGTCCCGTAGTTCCAGGACTCTCATGTGCGCCTCGTCCGCGGCCCGCTGTTTCGCCAGAAGTTCCTCGAAGGTGTGTGCCACGCGGCGGATCCTATGCACGGCCCGCGGAGCCCGCCCTCCGACCGGGCCGTCCGGGCGGCTGCCCTGACTCACCCGGCGCAACCCGCTCCCGCAGCCCGGTCCCGCAACCTGACGCACCCCGGCCTCACCACCCCGCGCAACCCAGCCCTGCAACCCGGCGCACGCCAGCCCCACAACCCCGCGCAACCCAGCCCCGCAACCCCGCGCACGCCAGCCCCACAACCCCGCGCAACCCGGCCCCGCAACCCGGCGCACCTCGGCCTCACGCGTTGTTGACCAGGTAGTCGACCCGGCCGAAGGCCTCCATCGTGCGCTCGACGGCGACGCCACCCCGCGCACCCCTACCCCACAACCCCGACGCAACCCAGCCCCACCCCCCGGCGCAACCCAGCCCCACAACCCGACGCACCCCGACCCCACCACCCGGCGCACCAGGCCCACACCCACGCCCCTACGACGACGCCCGCCCCACCAACTCCGTAGCCAACACCACCTGCCGCCGCTCCAACCCCCGCGACACCGCCGGCCGCCGGTCGGCGATCTCCGTGAGGAGCAGGTCGATCATCCTCCGGCCCATCTCCTCGATCGGCTGACGGACGCTCGTGAGCGGCGGGTCCATGTGGCGGGCGATCGCCGAGTCGTCGTAGCCGACCAGCGCCACGTCCTCCGGGATACGGCGACCCGCCTCGCGCAGGACCTGGCGGGCGCCCGCCGCGGTCACGTCGGAGGCCGCGAAGACCGCGTCCAGGTCGGGACAGCGGGCCAGCAGCCGAGTCATCGCCCGTCGCCCGCCCTCCTCGGTGAAGTCACCCGCCTCGATCAACTGTTCGTCCACCACGTGCCCGGCGTCGCGCAGCGCCTCGCGGTAGCCGTCGATGCGCCGCTGGGCGCCGTAGACGTCAAGGCGGCCGGTGATGTGCGCTATGCGGTGGCGACCCCGGGCGATCAGGTGTTCTACGGCGGAGCGGGCGCCGCCGTAGTTGTCGGAGTCCACCGACGTCAGGGTCTCCTCCGCCGATCGCGGACCGCTGATCACCGCCGGGATCTCCAGCTGGGCGAGCAGATCCGGGAGCGGGTCGTCGGCGTGGACCGAGACCAGCAGGACGCCGTCCACCCGGTGCGCCGCCAGGTACTGGGCGAGCCGCTGCCGCTCCCGGTCGCTGCCCGCGAAGATCAGCAGCAGCTGCATCTCGGTGTCGGACAGCGCGGCGCCGACACCCCGCAGCATGTCCGAGAAGTACGGTTCCGCGAAGAACCGGGTCTCCGGCTCGGGGACGACGAGGGCGATCGCGTCCGTGCGGTTGGCGGCCAGGGCGCGGGCCGCCGTGTTCGGGACGTAGCCGAGTTCGGCGACTGCCGCCTCCACCGCCGCGCGGGTCGCGTCGCTGACCCGGGGCGAGCCGTTGATCACCCGGGAGACCGTGCCCCGGCCCACGCCGGCGCGCGCGGCGACCTCCTCCAGGGTGGGCCGGCCACCGCTCCGGCCCCGCGCTCCGTGGCCTGCCATGGGCTCCGCCTTCCGCCGCCATTCATCACGCTGGCCTGGAATCTAACAGTCCCGTGTGGTGGGCTGGCCATCGCCGGTCGCGCCCCCAGGCCATCGCCGGTCGCGCCCCAGAAGGGCCGGAACCGCTTCCTCGCGGCGCGCGACCCGGACTCTCAGGTTCCAGTTAACAGCCCGATAACTGAACACATCTCCCGCCGTCCGCTCCCTTGACACCCCCGCGGGAACCGACGACCCTTCAACACATCACTTGTGGGAGCGCTCCCACGGTACCTGACACATACACAACCCGCACGTTCCCCGCCCGAGCCGCAGCGAGTACAACTTACGGGCCCAACCATGCAGTTGGCCGGGGGGTCGGCACGTCAGGGCAACAGGAGGACGCAATGCGAGCACGTAAGTCGGTGGTCCTCGCGGCCATCGCGACGCTGGGCGCCGGGCTGCTGGCCGGCTGTGCCGACGACGGCGGCGACGAGGGCGGCTCCGGCTCGTCGGGCGGCGAGGGCAAGACCACGATCACCCTGGGGCTCTTCGGGACGATGGGCTTCAAGGAAGCCGGGCTGTACGACGAGTACATGAAGCTCAACCCGGACATCACGATCAAGGAGAACGTCACCGAGCGCAACGAGAACTACTACCCAGCGCTCGTCAACCACCTCACCACCAACAGCGGCCTGATGGACATCCAGGCCGTCGAAGTCGGCAACATAGCCGAGGTGGCACAGACCCAGGGCTCCAAGCTCGTCGACCTGTCGAAGTACGGCAAGGAGAGCGACTACCTGGAGTGGAAGTGGAAGCAGGCCGCCACCCCCGACGGCCAGACGATCGGCCTCGGCACCGACGTCGGCCCGATGGCCATCTGCTACCGCAAGGACCTGTTCCAGCAGGCCGGACTGCCCACCGACCGTGAGGAAGTCGGCAAGCTGTGGGCGGGCGACTGGGAGAAGTTCGTCGACGTCGGCCGCGACTACCAGAAGAACGCCCCCGACGGCACCACCTTCCTGGACTCCCCCGGCGGTCTGATCCAGGCCATCCTCAGCAGTGAGACCGAGCGGTTCTACAACTCCTCCGGCGAGGTCATCTACAAGACCAACCCGGCCGTGAAGGCCGCCTTCGACCTGACCGCAGCGGCCGCGGAGGACGGACTGGTCGGCAACCAGACGCAGTTCCAGCCCGCCTGGGACACCACCATCGCCAACAGCAAGTTCGCCGCGATGTCCTGCCCGCCGTGGATGCTCGGCTACATCAAGGGCAAGTCCAAGCCGGAAGCGGCCGGCAAGTGGGACGTGGCCGCGGCGCCCAAGTCCGGCAACTGGGGCGGCTCCTTCCTGGCCGTGCCGAAGTCCGGCAAGAACGTCGAGGAGGCGGCGAAGCTGGCCGCCTGGCTGACCGCGCCCGAGCAGCAGGCCAAGCTGTTCAAGGTGCAGGGCAACTTCCCGAGCACGCCGCCCGCGTACGAGATGCCCGAGGTCAAGAGCGCCAAGAACGAGATGACCGGTGACGCCCCCATCGGCGAGATCTTCGCCGAGGCCGCCAAGAGCGCACCGGTGCAGGTGATCGGTCCGAAGGACCAGGTCATCCAGCAGGGCCTGACCGACAACGGCGTGATCCTCGTCGCCCAGGGCAAGTCCGCCAAGGAGGCCTGGGACACGGCCGTGAAGACCATCGACAACAACCTGGACCAGTGACCCGTATGACCACTGGGCACGACACCGCCGCGTCCCCCGCGAAGGAGGGGGGCGCGGCCCCGGGCCGCCCGTCCGCCGCACCGGTCACCGAGAAGGAACGGCGGCACCGGGCCCGGCTGTCCCGCCGCTGGCAGCGGGACATGCGCTTCAGCCCGTACGCCTTCGTCTCGCCGTTCTTCCTGCTGTTCCTGGCCTTCGGCCTGTTCCCGCTGGTCTACACGGGCTGGGCCTCGCTGCACCAGGTGGAGCTGACCGCGCCCACCGACATGAACTGGGTGGGCCTGCGCAACTACACCCGGATCTTCGACGACGACTTCTTCTGGAACGCGGCCCGCAACACCCTGACCATCGGCATCATCTCCACCGTCCCGCAGCTGCTGATGGCGCTGGGCCTGGCCCACATCCTCAACTACAAGCTGCGCGCCTCCACCTTCTACCGGGTCGCGATGCTCGCCCCGTACGCCACCTCGATCGCCGCCGCCTCGCTGGTCTTCGTGCTGCTCTTCGGCCGCGACTACGGCATGATCAACTGGGCGCTGGGGGCCGTCGGCATCGACAACATCGACTGGCAGAACGACAAGTGGCCCTCGCAGATCGCGGTGTCCACGATCGTCATCTGGCGCTGGACAGGCTACAACGCGCTGATCTACCTGGCCGCCATGCAGGCGATCCCGCAGGACCTTTACGAGTCGGCGGCGCTGGACGGGGCCAACCGCTGGCAGCAGTTCTTCCATGTGACGCTGCCGTCGCTGCGCCCGACGATCCTGTTCACCGTCATCGTGTCGACCATCGGCGCCTCGCAGCTGTTCGGTGAGCCGCTGCTGTTCGACGCGAACAAGGGCGCCTCGGGCGGGTCCCAGCACCAGTTCCAGACGCTCGGCCTGTATCTGTACGAGCAGGGCTGGGTCAACCAGCACCTGGGCCGCGCCTCCGCCATCGCCTGGACGATGTTCCTGATCCTCATCCTGATCGGGATCGTCAACTACGTCATCTCGCGCCGGCTGCGCGCCAGTAGTTAAGGAGACCGGCCGTGACGACGACACTGACCAAACCGCCGGCCGAACAGGCCAAGCGCGTCCGGCGACCCAAGGCCGCGCGCGCCGGCGGGACCCTGCACGCCGGGCCGGTCGCGTACGCGATCCTCGCCCTGTTCACCATCGGCTCGCTGTTCCCGCTGGTGTGGACGGCGATCGCCGCGTCCCGCGACAACCAGCGGCTGGCCGAGACGCCGCCGCCGTTCTGGTTCGGCTCGAACCTGATGGACAACCTGGAGATCGCCTGGACGGACGCCAACCTGGGCGAGGCCTTCCTCAACACCACCATCGTGGCGGGGATCTCGGCGATCACCATCGTGGTCCTGTCGACGATCGCCGGGTTCGCCTTCGCCAAGCTGCGGTTCAAGGGCCGTAACGCGCTCATGCTGATCGTCATCGGCACGATGATGGTGCCGCCGCAGCTCAGCGTGATCCCGCTGTACATGATGGTCGCCCAGCTGGACTGGACCGATCAGCTCCAGGCGGTGATCCTGCCGTCGATCGTGAGCGCGTTCGGCGTCTTCTTCATGCGTCAGTACCTGTTGCAGGCGCTGCCCGACGAGCTGATCGAGGCCGCGCGGGTGGACGGCGCGAGCAGCTGGCGCGTGGTGTGGCACATCGTGTTCCCGGCGGCCAGGCCCGCGATGGCGGTGCTCGGCATGCTGATGTTCGTGCAGACCTGGAACGACTTCCTGTGGCCGTTCCTGGTGCTGACCCAGACCGGCAACCCGACCGTCCAGGTGGCGGTCGCGGGTCTGGGCCGCGGCTACACCCCCGACCAGTCCCTGATCATGGCAGGTGCGCTGCTCGGCACGCTGCCGCTGCTGCTGGTCTTCGCGATCTTCGGCAAGCAGATCGTCGGCGGCATCATGCAGGGTGCGGTCAAGGGCTGACGACCGCTCACCCAGGGGGCCGGGTCACCGCCGCCTCGGCCCCCTTCCTCTCCCCCACCCCTCTACTTCTTCGTGGGTCCCCACGACCTCCGATGGGAGCGCTTCCATGCCTGAACCCGAATCGTCGGTGTCCTTCCCTCCCGCCTTCCTCTGGGGCGCGGCCACCTCCGCCTACCAGATCGAGGGTGCGGTGCGGGAAGGCGGCCGTACCCCGTCCATCTGGGACACCTTCAGCCATACGCCGGGCAAAACGGCCGGCGGCGAGACCGGTGACATCGCTGTCGACCACTACCACCGCTTCCGTGAGGACGTGGCGCTGATGGCCGAGCTGGGCCTGAAGGCGTACCGCTTCTCGATCTCCTGGCCCCGGGTACAGCCCACCGGCCGCGGCCCCGCCGTCCAGGTCGGCCTCGACTTCTACCGGCGCCTGGTCGACGAGCTGCTGTCCGCCGGGATCAAGCCGGCGATCACGCTGTACCACTGGGACCTGCCGCAGGAGCTGGAGGACGCGGGCGGCTGGCCGGAGCGGGACACGGCGCTGCGGTTCGCCGAGTACGCGCAGATCGTCGGCGAGGCGCTGGGCGACCGGGTGGAGCACTGGATCACGCTCAACGAGCCGTGGTGCAGCGCCTTTCTCGGGTACGGCTCCGGGGTGCACGCTCCTGGCCGTACGGAACCGGCGGCCTCGCTGCGGGCGGCCCATCACCTGAACCTGGCGCACGGGCTGGGCACGTCGGCGCTGCGGTCGGTGATGCCGGCCCGCAACTCCATCGCGGTGTCCCTCAACTCGTCGGTGGTCCGCCCCGTCTCGCAGGACCCGGCCGACCTGGCGGCGGCCCGCACGATCGACGACCTGGCCAACGGGGTCTTCCACGGCCCGATGCTGCACGGCGTCTACCCGCAGACGCTGCTTGCCGCTACGAAATCGGTGACCGACTGGTCGTACGTCCAGGACGGCGACCTGCGCGCGATCCACCAGCCGCTGGACGCGCTGGGCCTCAACTACTACACGCCGACGCTGGTTTCGGCCGCGGACCCCGAGGCGAAGGGCCCGCGCGCCGACGGCCACGGCTCCAGCGCCCACTCCCCCTGGCCGGGCGCGGACAACGTGGCGTTCCACCAGACGCCGGGCGAGCGCACGGAGATGGGCTGGACGATCGACCCGTCCGGCCTGCACGAGCTGATCATGCGGTACACACGGGAGGCGCCGGGCCTGCCGCTGTACATCACCGAGAACGGCGCCGCCTACGACGACAAGCCCGACCCCGACGGCCGCGTCCACGACCCGGAGCGCATCGCCTACCTGCACGGCCACCTGTCGGCGGTCCGCCAGGCCATCACGGACGGCGCCGATGTCCGGGGCTACTACCTGTGGTCGCTGATGGACAACTTCGAGTGGGCGTACGGCTACGGCAAGCGCTTCGGCGCCGTGTACGTCGACTACGCGACGCTGGAGCGGACGCCGAAGTCGAGCGCCCTGTGGTACGGCGAGGCGGCGCGGTCGGGGACGTTGCCGCCGGTCGAGGGGGTGTAGGCGGGGTTGGGGGGAGAAGGCGGGGCGCGGCACCGGGGGGTGTCGCGCCCCGCCGTTCACTGAAGGGACGTCCCGTCGAGCCCCAGGTGGGCGAAGACGACGTCGCGGGCGCGGAGTACGGCGTCCGGGTCGATCTCGGTGAGGACCTGGGCGGCTTCGTCCCAGCCCTCGGGGGTCAGGGCCTCTGCCAGGAGGGCTCGGGAACGGGGGAGGTCGGGACCGGACCGCGGCGGGTGGAGCTGGGCGGCGAGGCGGCGGGCGGTCGGGGCGATCACCAGGGGGCCGCTGAGGAAGTGGATGACCGTCATCTCGTTGCGCACACATGCGGTGAACGCCGCGAGATGCGCGCACGCCTCCGCCCGTTCCCTTCCGCTCGTCAGGCGCAGGGCGGTGCTCCGGGCCGCCTCGTGGTCGCCTTGTGCGGCGTAGGCCAGCGCGAGGACGACGGTCGTCCGGGTGTGCGGAAGCCACTCGTCGCGCCTGCGCGCGATCGCATCCAGGTCGGAGGCGCCGGACAGCACCGACAGCGTGAGGACGGCCTGTTCGTAGTCTTCGAGCTGCTGCCGGAGGCCGGGGTCCGCGGCCCGGTCCCGCAGGACGCGCCGGATGGGTGCGCCGCGCTCGGGGTCATGGCCGCCCACGGCGACGAGCAGCCGGGCGAGCTGCAGCACCGATGCGTCGCGCAGACCCGGGAGGACGCCGTCGAGCCATCGCCGGGCCGGTTCCTGGGCGTGCGGCCACAGTCCTTCGACCACCCATGTCCAGGCGTCGTCCCGGTCACGGTCGCCCGCGTAGAACGGGGCTCCCCACTCCGGGACCTTCTCCAGGGTTTCGAGGACCCGCTCAGCCGCCCCGGCGGCGCCAAGGGCCTGAACGGCGGCGATCTGCACGGACCCCATCATGCGGCGGTCGGGACCGAAGGCCTCCTCGAACGCCCGCTCCGCGAAGAGCAGCGCCCGGTCCCGGTCCGCGCGCGCCAGGGCCAGGGCCGCCGCAGCCCATCCCCACGAGCGCACCAGGGGCTCGCCGACTGCCCCGAGGAGCCGCTCGGCGTCGTCGGGTCGGCCGATCGCGGCGAGCGACCCGGCGAACACGCCGAGAGTCACCTCGTTCCCGAGGGAGACTCCGGACATCGACGTGCGGTGCGCGTGCTCGGCCTGGCGGAGCAGCCGCAGTGACCGCTCGGGATTGTCGGGGGCGAGGTGAGCGGCCAGCGCGGCCATCGCCTCGGCCCTCACCTCCCAGAGGTGCGAGTCGGCGCTGTTCACGAGCAGTACCTGCAGCACGTCGGCATGACCGGCCGCCGCGAGGAGCCGCACCGTCTGCCCTGCGAGACCACTTACGGGGCTGCCATACCCCCACCGTGCTCCGTCTCCGAGCAGCCTCCACGCCTCGGCCGCCCGTCCGGCCGACGCCCACCCCAGGACGATCACCGACCAGAGGTCGTGCCGCGTCCGGATCTGCCGTAGATCGGGCTCGACCACCGCCGATTCCGCGAGACGCTCAGCCTCCGGCAAGCGGTTCATGACGGCGAGTCCGCGCACCACGTCCCGCAGCTGCCAAATGTCACTGGGCCGCTCCGGCTCACCATGTGCCGGCGCGGCCAACGCGGCGAGGGCTTCGGCGTCGCGCGGGCGCGCCGTGCGCAGGGCCTCCGCGGCCACGGCGGGCAGATTCCCCGGCCCGCCCGCATGGCGCCGGGAGAACTCGATCACGAAGTCGTACAGACGCTCGGCGTCGTCGGCGGAGCCCGTGGCCGCCCAGGTCTCGGCGACCGTCACCAGCCCCGGTATGCGTTCGTGCCGGGGCCAGACCGCCTCGACCGCCCGCTCCGCCAGGCGCAGCACCTCGGCCGCACGCACCGGGTCGTCGAGCGCACGGGCGGTCGTGGTCATCGCCTCGACGAAGGATTCGCTGCTCCGGCCATTGGTCGGGAGGGGCAGTGCGCGCAGCTCCCGTACCGCCTCGTCGGCTCGGCCGACGTGTGCCAACGCCGTAGCGAGAACTCCCTGTGCCGACACGGAGTCCGGGGCGTGCGGGCCCTCGGCCTTCGCTTCCGCCCTGCTCAGCCGGACCGCCTCGGCCGCCACTCCCACCGCCCGCCGGTCCCCCGTCTCCGCCAGCACGCGCGCCACCGCGACCAGGGCGCGCACCCGGTCCGCCGCCCGGAAGACACTGCGGGCCAGCCCGATCGCATGCCGGGTCCGTCCCAGCCGGGCGTACACCGCCGGAATGTCCGGATGCAGGCCCTCGTTGCGCTGGGCCACCAGATCCCCCGCCACCGCGAGCGCCGCCAGCGCCCCCAGGTCGTCGGGAGCGAGCCGCCGTACCGTCTCCCGTGCCGTGGCGATCTCCGCCAGGCATGCCGCGTCGCTGCCCGTGGCCTCCAGCAGCCGGTCGCGGCGCCGGACGTCCACCGCCAAGTCCGTGAGACGGCCCGCCTCCTGGAGGAACGCGAGGAGGCGGCCGTAGGGCTGGAGGAGATACAGCGGGGTGTCCTCGGGCCAGCCGCGTTCCTCGTACGACTTCGCCCACGCGTGCAGACGCTCCACGTAAGTGCCCAGGTCCGGACCGAGTTCGTCCTGTGCGACGGTGAGCAGCGTCTCGTGGGCGAAGAGATAGCCGCGGGTGGACGTGTACAGGACCAGGTCGTCGCCGTAGCCCTCGGGGCCACCGCTTCCTCCCTCGCCACCGGCGTCACCGCGCAGCCGCAGAATCCGCCCGAACGCGCTGCCCAGCCGCCCGCGCAGCTCATAGGCCGGTTCGCCGGTGAGTTCGCGCAGGTCGTCGACCGTGAGGGTGCCGCGTGCGGCGGTGAGGAGGCCGACGAGGTCGCGTTGCAGGCGGTCGCCCGAGAGGGCCTTGTGGAGGTCGTACTTGGCCTCGTACTCGGTGTGCCGGGAGGCGGCCGTTGCCGACACCTTCGCCACTCGGCAGCTGCGCAGCGGGTGTCCGCCCGGAACGTCGGCCGAAAGCCCCGGGCTGGTACGGCTGGTGACGAGGACCCGGACGTTGGGTGGCGGACGTTCGGGCAGGAGGGAGGCGATGCTCGTGCCTGAGCCGCCGGGCGTGAGGGACTGGTCCTCGTCCAGGCCGTCCACCACCAGCAGCAGCGTGCCGCCGTCCCGCGCCACCTGCTCCGCCGCCTGGCGCAGCAGCAGCCGACGCTCGCCGTCCCGGGCGGTCGGGGAGCCGGTGGTGGCCGGCGCGCGGCCCGCGAGGGTGGCGAGCTGGTCGATGACGGCCGCGGTGTACGCGTCGCTGTCGGACTGGCTCGCGTAGCGCGCGGTGATGAAGAACCAGACCGGGACGACTCCGCGCGGCGGGTGCAGGGCGAACCACGCCGCCAGCGCCGTCTTGCCCGCCCACGGCGGTCCCTGGAGCCAGAGGTAGGGTTCCCGGTCCGCGCAGAAGGAGACCAGGTCCGCGAGCTCCGTGGCCCGCCCCGTCAGGTACTCGGGCGCGATGTCGGCGAGTTGAGCACGGTAGGCCTCCTGGACGAGGTCGGCGCTCGTGCCGGGTGCGGCGGAGGGCAGTGCGGAGAGACCGAGCCGGTGCCCCAGCAGCCTTTCAAGTACGGCCTGTTGGGGTGCGTCCAGTGCCTCGGCCCAGCGGTCCACCCGGCTCGCCGCGATCCGGCCCGGGCCGTCCGTACGGTGGTGGACCGTGACGACGCCGACCAGCCGGTCGCCGCTGAAGACGGCGGCGCCGGACATGCCCTCCCAGGCGTCCCGCCCGTGGTCCGGGTCCTCGGCGGGGGCCGGGGTGACGCCCAGGTCCAGCGTGCCCTCCCGCCGGTTGGACAGCACCGCGCAGGTCGCGTGGACGTGCTCGGCGTCCCGGAAGCGGGAACCGTCCGCGCCGGTGCGGAGTTTGAAGCGGGGAAAGCCGAGCGCGGTGCACCGCAGCACCGCGTCCTGCTCGCCCAGACGGCCGTACGACACCGCTGGTACGTCGCCGTCCTCCGGCACCGTCAGCACCGCCACGTCGATCCCCGCGTGCGCCCACGCCACCGACGCCTCGACGGTCCGCTCGCCGGGCCGGTCCGCTTCGAACCGCACCCGCACGCCGACCGCGCCCGCCACGACGTGCGCGGCCGTCAGCACCCGTCCCGGTGCGACGAGGTATCCCGAGCCACGGCGTCCCGTACCCGGGAGCCCTACGATGATCTCCGCGGCCCGCTCCGACCGCAGCCCCCGATCAGTGCTCGCCGCCAACGCCGACCAGTTCCATCATGCGTCCCCCTTGTCGCGCGGTGCTCAGATGCTACAAGTCGCCGCGGCGGCGTCGCGGGGTTCCGCCAAGGTGCCGTCGGTGTGCGGGGCCGACCTCAGTTGTAGGCCGCGAACGCCTTGGCGAAGGCGAACTTGTCCTGGTCGATGGAGCTGCAGGTCGCGTCGGCAGCGGGCTTCGGGCCGCCCGGGCAGGCCTTGTCGCGAGTGCCGGACCACATCGACAGCCAGCCGAGGCCCTTGGACTTGGCGAAGTTCACCAGCTGGGTGGCGTCCTCCACCTTGAAGACCTCGGTGACGACGTCGTTGACGCCGATCATCGGGGTGACCGCGACCGTCTTCCAGGCCGCGCTGTCGGACAGGCCGAGCACGCTCCTGATCTGGGCCTGGGTGGCGGTGGCGGCCTGCTCGGCGTAGGTGCCCATGTCGCCGCCGTACGCCGGGCCGTAGTCCATCGCCATGATGTTGACGGTGTCGATGTCGACGCCGTTCTTCTTGGCGTCGGCCAGCAGGTTCACGCCGTCCTGCGTGAGGCCCTCGGGCATGACCGGGAGGGTGAAGGAGACGTCCAGGTCCGGGTGCCGCTGCTGGAGCTCGGCGATGGCCTGGGCGCGGCGGGTGTTGGCCGCCGTGTTGGGCAGCGCGCCGCCCTCGACGTCGAAGTCGACCTTGGTGAGGTCGTAGGCGTCGACGACCTTCCCATACGCCGCCACCAGCGCGTCCGCCGACGGGCACGCCGTGGCCAGCTCACTGCCGGCCGCGCCGCCGAACGACACCCGGACGTCGCCGCCCTTGGCCCGCAGGGCGCCTATCTGCTGGGCCACGGCGTCGCTCGCCAGGTCGGTGACCGCGCCCCACTTCGGCGTACAGCCGCCGCCGTCGGTGATGAAGGCGAGGTTGTAGTCCTTCACGCCGGTCGCCTCGGCCGCGGCGAGGAGGTCGAAGGCCGGGTAGAGGGAGGTGTCGACGTACGGGGCGAAACCGGCGGTGGTGGGGGTGCCGGTGCCGGGGCTCTGGGAGGGGGTGGCGGTGGGGGTCGGGGTGGGGGCCTGGGTCGGGGTGGCCGAAGGGGTCTGGCTGGGGGTGGGGGCGTCGGTCGGGCGGCCCGTCGGCTCGGGGGTCGCGGAGTCGTCCGTCGAGCACTTCGCGTCGTCGATCAGGCAACCGGCCGGGTCCGCCGAGCCGTTGACGACGAAGCCGACGGTCACCGACTCGCCGGGCGCCAGGCCGTCCTTGTCCCAGGACGGCGGCCGCACGGTGACGTGCTGTCCGCTCACGCTCGACTCGCCGTTCCACAGCGAGCTGAGCCTCGCACCCGACGGGAGGTCGAACTCCAGCGTCCAGTCGGCCTGCGCCCGACCGCTGTTGTTCGTGACGACGTACTGCCCGGTGTACCCCGTCGACCAGTCGCTGGTCCTGGTGTACGCCGCGCCGATCCCGGCCGCCTGCGCGGTGCCGGTGAACAGGAACGCGCCGCCCCCCGCCACGGCCGCGGCGACCACGCCGCCGATCGCCTTGTTCCTGCCACTGATCCTGCGCCGGTGCGTGCTCATCACGTGCCTGCCTTCGCTGCTCACGGGGGGTGGATTGCGGCAGCACGCTAGCGAGCCGGAATCGGGCAAAGCGCCTGATCCAGACCGGCGTTGGGGATCTTATGGTGCGCTTAAGGAAGGGATCTGGGGCGGTTAAAGGTCGCGCTCGATCTGCCCGGTCTGCGGCGTCTCATGGACCCACGGTGACTGCGCCGCCCGGGCGGCAGCTCACGCCCGTCCAGCTGGATCCAGATCCGCACCTCCGTACCGCCCAGCACCGACGACCCGATCCGCACGTCGCCGCCCGTGGACTCCGCGAGCCGCCGCACGATGTCCAGCCCGAGGCCGGTCGAACCGTCGCTGCCGGAACCCCGGCCGCGCGCCATCGCCGCCTCGGGGTCGGGTATGCCGGGCCCCGCGTCGGAGACGAGCACGATCACCGCGTCCTCGCCGTTGTGCACATCGACCGCGAAGGCGGTGCCCTCGGGGGTGTGCCGGAAGACGTTCCCCAGCAGCGCGTCGAGCGCGGCGGCCAGGTCGGCGCGCGCCACGGGTATGCGCACCGGCCGGTCCACGCCCGCCATCCGCACCTTACGGCCCTCGTCCTCGGCCAGCGCCGACCAGAACTCCATCCGCTCCCGAACCACCTCCGCCGCGTCGCACCCGGCGCCGGGACCGGCCGCGGCGGTCTGCGGCTTGGCCTCCCGGGCGGTCCGGATGATCGTGTCGACCTCACGCTCCAGCTGGGCCACCGCGGCCCGGGTCTGCTCGGCGGCCGGGCCGTCCCCGAGTGAGGCGGCGTTCAGCCGCAGCACGGTCAGCGGCGTGCGCAGGCGGTGGGACAGGTCCGCCGCCAACTCCCGCTCGTTCGCGAGGAGCTGGACGACCTGGTCGGCCATCGAGTTGAACGCCACCGCCGCCAGCCGCAGTTCCCGCGGCCCCTCCTCGGGCACCCGGGCGCCCAGCTTGCCCTCGCCCAGCTCCCGCGCGCCCTCGACCAGCCGCTGCGCCGGCCGCACCATCCGCGCGCCCAGCCGGTCGGCGACGGCGACCGACCCGACGATCAGCGCCAGCCCGACCCCGGCCAGCACCGCCCACGCCGTACCCACACCCTTGGCCACCGCCGCGTCGGGGATGAACACCTCGACGACGGCGAGCTGACCTGAACTCAGCGCCACCGGCTGGAGCAGGGCCGAACCGCCCGGCGCCTCGGCCGTGGAGGCGCGGCCCATCTCCCGGGTGGCCTCGATGTCCGCGTCAGCGGCGCGCTGCCGTCCGATGTCGACGGCCTGCGTGCCCTCGCCGCCCGGTATGTGCAGGGCCATCCCGTCGCCGGAACCCGCGGCGGCGACCGCGCGTTCGAGCTGGGACCGGTCGGTGGTGATGGACAGCGCGGGGGCGATCTCCGCCGCGTCCCGCTCGGCGTCGGAGAACGCGCGATCGCGGGCCATCTCCTTGATGACCAGCCCGAGCGGCACCGCGAAGGCGACCACGACCATGGCGGTGACCGCCAGCGAGACCTTGACCAGCGCCCACCTCATGGCCGCGCCTCCGCGCCCGGCGGCTCCAGCTTCACGCCGACGCCGCGCAGGGTGTGCAGATAGCGCGGCCGCGCGGCCGTTTCGCCCAGTTTCCGTCGTAGCCAGGACAGATGGACGTCGATGGTCTGGTCGTCGCCGTACGACTGCTGCCACACCTCGGCGAGCAGTTCCCTGCGTGACACGACGACACCGGGCCGCCCGGCCAGAAAGGCCAGCAGGTCGAACTCGCGCCGGGTGAGGTCCAGTCGTACCCCGTCCAGCTCGGCCTGGCGCCGCAGCGGGTCCACCGTCAGTCCGCCGACCCGGAGCACCGGGGACGGCGGGGCGTCGCCCCCGGCTGCGCGGGATCGGCGCAGGACCGCGGCGATCCGGGCGGACAGGTGCTCGACGGAGAACGGCTTCGTCAGATAGTCGTCCGCGCCGGCGTTCAACAGCCGTACTATCTCCGTCTCGTCGTCCCGCGCGGTTGCGATGATCACCGGTACGTCCGTGATGCCGCGCAGCATCTTCAGGGCCTCGGACCCGTCGAGGTCGGGCAGTCCGAGGTCCAGGATGACCACGTCGAAGCGGAAATGGGCGACCTCGCGCAGCGCCTCCAGTGCCGTACCGACGCTGCGCACGGTGTGCGAGGCGTCGGTCAGATGCCGGATGAGCGCCGAGCGTACGAACTGGTCGTCCTCGACCACGAGCACACTTGCCATGCGCCGCACCGTACGCCATGCGAGCGAGCCCGGTCCGGCGCCTGTGGACAACTCGGCGCCTGTGGATAACTTCTCATCTCCCGTGACAGATGGGACGGCAGTGGCGTGGGTGAGGCAGTATGGCCCGCGATGCTCAGAGGAGTCGTACACGTACTGGCCTGGTCGCTCGCCACGGGCGCGGCGACCACGCTGTCGTGGTGGGGTGTCCACACGGTCATGGCAGGCACGGCGTACGACCCGCCGCGCGCCCTCCCTGTCACCGCGGCCGACACGAACACGCGTGAGCCGGAGCCTCGGTCCACCGCGGCGAGCACACAGCGACCCGAACCTTCGAGGAGCCCGAGCCTGTCGCCGCCCCGGAAGCCGACGCCCTCGGCTGACGCGAGCACCGACACGAGCCCGGCCACGACCGCCTCCGCTTCCGCGTCGGGGCAGGTCAAGAGCTACGCGACCGATGGCGGCCGGGTCGTCTTCGACCTCGGTGAAAGCTCCGCGACGCTGGTGTCGGCGACCCCGGACGCGGGCTGGTCGATGCAGGTGTGGAAGACGGAGACGTGGATCCGGGTGGAGTTCGCCGCGGGCGCCGAGCGGGTGTCGGTGTTCTGCACGTGGCACGACGGGCCGCCGCGGGTGGAGATCGGTACGTACTGAGCGCTCCGCTGGAAGTGCCGCGATGTGCCGTCGTTCGTCTGCGGCGCCATCGTGGCTGATCGCGCCCACGCGGCGGAGCCGCATATCGATACAGCCCCGCGCCCCTTCCGTGCGCTGCCGAACCGCAGTGGCTTGGTCCGACCCGCTTAGGTCGCCCCCCCGTTCCGCGTTGAGCGCTCCGCGTTCAGCGGAAGACCGACGGTGGTGGTGCCGGTGAGGCGACCGCCGCCGCGTCCGTGACCGGGGTGGCGCCTCCGGTGAAGTCGGTGAGCCGGCTGCCGTGTTCGACGCGGCCGGGGTGGGGGTCGGAGGCGGCGCGGCGGGTCAGTTCGGCGATCGGGAGGGGGTGGTCGGAGGCGACGAGGACCGCGTTTCCGAAACGCTTTCCGCGCAGCACCGCCGGGTCGGCGACCAGGGCGAGTTCCGTGAACCGGGCGGCGGCGGTGGCGATCTGACCGCGCAGGTGGGCGAGCGGCGGGCCGTCGGCGAGGTTGGCGGCGTACAGCCCACCGGGCCGCAGCGTCCTGCGGACCTCGTCGAGGAACTCCGTCGAGGTGAGGTGCGCGGGTGTACGGGCGCCGCTGAAGACGTCGGCCACGACCAGGTCGGCCCACCCGTCCGGCACCTTGCCGAGCCCTTCGCGGGCGTCCGACGACCGCACCCGGATGCGCGCGCCCGGCGCCAACGGCAGCTCGCGGCGGACCAGTTGGACGAGCGGTGCGTCGCGTTCGACGACCTGCTGGGTGGAGCGCGGGCGGGTGGCGGCGACGTAACGGGCGAGGGTGAGGGCGCCGCCACCGAGGTGCACGGCCTGCAGGGGTTTGCCGGGCGGGGCGGCAAGGTCGATGACATGACCGAGGCGCCGCTGGTACTCGAACGACAGAAACGCGGGGTCGTCCAGATCGACGTGCGACTGCGGGGCGCCGTCGATCAGCAGGGTCCAGGCCCGCGCCCGGTCCCGGTCCGGGATCAGCTGGGCGAGGCCACCGTCGACGGTCTCGACGACGGCTTCGAGGGCGGCCTGCGCCCGCCGCGACTTCCTGGACTTTCCCACTCAGCCATTATCGGCGGGTACGACGGGATCAGCTCAGCCAGTGCCGGTGCGGGCTGGGACGGCAACGCGAGATGCTCGCGTCTGCGGCCCGCCCGAGGCCGCTGTGCCCGTCAGCGGCAGTTGTCCGCCGCCTCGATCGTCCGTGCCGCCTCGCCCAGCGCCCGGCGCAGCACCGCCGGGTCGGTCGCCAGCTCGGCCTCGCTCGGCGGCAGCAGCCACGCCGAGCCGGGGAGCACCTCGGGTCCGCCGGCCGGCGGCTCGGGGGCCAGGGTCAGTCCGCGCCCGTTGGTCTCCGTGCACGTGCTGCCCGGCACGTCCCACGCCGCCGCCGTCCCGGGCGGCACCACGAAGCAGAGGGTGTCGCCGTCGTCGTCGTGCAGGACCGGGCCCACGGCCTCGACCTCGCCGCGCCGGAGGATGTCCACCGCCTCCAGCCCCTGCCGGGTGGGAACCGTCACGAGGTCGCACTCGGGCAGCGGCGTACGCGAAGCGATGCTCCGGCTGGTCTCCATCCCGGCCTCCACCACGGAACCCCTCCTTGGGCGAGCAGGTCGGGAGTCGGGCGGCTCCCGGTCCACCCGGTTCAACGCCGGACGGCGTCAACGGCTACGGCGGAAGTGCGCCGCAAAGGATGGCAGTTCATGGCAGATCCCGGATGAGATATCCGGTTTGTAGCTAAACACTGCGTGGCGGGCCCGACACAGCAGGTACGTTCTTGCCCGCCGGAATCAGGGCGTCACTTTGACAAATCGCTCAACTCGCCCCGACCCGGCATGGTTCGACGGTTCGCACGAGAGGACCCGGCCATGACGTCGTCAAGCGCGACCTCGCCCCAGCCCAACCAGCCACCGCAGCCCAACCTCGCCTTCCGGCAGCTGCGCGGCAGGCGCTCGCCCGCCGAGTTCGCCGCCGCGGTGCGGCGGG
>NZ_BJND01000107.1 GCF_006539505.1 Streptomyces spinoverrucosus | reverse complement strand
TTGCGGGGCGGGCGCTCCGGGTGCGGCGCCGTGATTCTGATCGGCGGCCCTGCTGATCTGGGGTGCGTGGTGAGCAGCGCTCCGATCCTGCCCGGCACCCTGGACGTCCTGGCCGGGGGTGTGATGAGCGAGCAGTTCATTCGGCGCTGCTCTCTGCTCCGGTTGCGGGGCGGGCGTTCCGCGTGCGACGCCGTTCTGGTCGGCGGCATGAACTCCCTCGCCGGGGGCGCGTGATGAGCGAGCGGTTCATCGGACGCGGCTGGGCGTTCCCGCTGCGGGTCGGGCCGACCGGTGGGGTCGCCATGGTCGAGCGGGAGCGGGAGATCGAGGAGGCGATCCGGCTGGTGCTCGGTACCGCGCCCGGTGAGCGGCCCATGCGCCCCGAGTTCGGGTGCGGCATCCACGACTACGTCTTCGCCCCCGGCGACGGCGCCACAGCCGGACGTATCGCACAGCAGGTGCGCGAAGCCCTGGAGCGGTGGGAGCCGCGGATCGCGGTCGAGGACGTGATCGTCGCCTTCGACGCCGTCGAGGACGGCACCCTCTACATCGACGTGCACTACACCCTGCGCTCCACCAACGACCGGCGCAACCTGGTCTTTCCCTTCTACACGATCCCCTCCGAGGAGGGGGCCGAGGAACTGGTCGCGGACTGATGGCCCTGCCCTCCCCCAACCTGGACGACCGACGGTTCCAGCAACTCGTCGACGAGGCGAAGCGGTACGTGCAGCAGCGCACCCCGGAGTGGACCGACCACAACGTCTCCGACCCGGGCGTCACCCTGATCGAGACGTTCGCCTACATGGTGGACCAGCTGCTGTACCGGCTGAACCGGGTCCCGGACAAGAACTACACCGCGTTCCTGGACCTGCTGGGCATCCGCCTGTTCCCGCCCGCCGCGGCCTCCGCCGACGTCGACTTCTGGCTCTCGGCACCGCAGCCCGACACGGTCGCCCTGCCCGCGGGCACCGAGGTGACTACCGCGGGCGGCGAGAGCGACGAGCCCGTGGTGTTCGCGACGACGGACGAACTGTGCATCGTACCCAGCGAGTTGACCCGCCTGGTGACCGCGCCCCGGACCGGCGAGCAGACCGACGTGACCGGCACGCTCGCCGAGGGCCACGACATCCGCTGCTTCCAGGCGGCTCCGCAGCCGGGCGACGCGCTGCTGTTCGGCCTGCCGACGGCGGTCCCGCGCTGCATCGTCGCGGTGCGTCTGGACAGCCGCGTGGAGGGCGTCGGCGTGGACCCGCGCCAGCCCCCGCTGGTGTGGGAGGCGTGGGACGGCGGCGGCTGGCGGGTGTGCGAGACCGGCACCGACACCACCGGCGGGCTGAACCGGCCCGGCGAGGTCATCGTGCACGTACCGGCCGGGCACACGGCGTCGGTGATCGGCGGGACCCGGGCGGGCTGGCTGCGCTGCCGGGTCACCGAGGCGGAGCCGGGTCAGCCGTTCTATTCGGAGTCCCCGACGGTGCGCGAGGCGGAGGTGTTCACCGTAGGCGGCACCATGTCCGTCGAGCACGCCGAGACGGTGACCGACGTACCGCTCGGCACCTCGGAGGGGGTCGCCGGGCAGACGTTCCGCCTCGCCCGCCCGCCGGTCCTCCTCGACGGCGAGCCCCCGCTGGTGGAGGTCTCCTCGGCCGACGGCTGGCAACGCTGGGACGTGGTGGACCACTTCGGCCGCTCGGGCCCAGACGACCGGCATGTCCGCGTGGACGCCACGACCGGCGAGTTCGCCTTCCCGCCGGTCCTGCGCGAGCCCGACGGCACACTGCGGCAGTGCGGCGCCGTACCGCCCAAGGGTGCCCAGATACGCGTAGCCCGCTACCGCACCGGCGGCGGCCCGGCGGGCAACGTCGCCCGCGGCGCGATCTCCGTACTACTCAGCTCCGTTCCGTACATCGCGCAGGTCACCAACCGGGAGGCGGCGCGCGGCGGCGTCGCGGGCGAGACGGTGGAGAATGCCAAGCTGCGGGCGCCGGAAGTGCTGCGCATGCAGGAGCGCGCGGTGACCGCCGAGGACTACGAGATCATCAGCCGCCAGGCCGCGCCCTCGGTACGCCGGGTCCGCTGTCTGCCCGCCGCGGAAGGCGCGGGCGCGGTACGGGTCCTCGTCGTACCGGACGCGGTGGCCGACGAGGGCGACGACCGCCTCCGCTTCGAGCAACTGATCCCCTCCGACCAGGTACTGCAGGCCATCACCGCGAGCCTCGACGAGCGACGCCTGATCGGCACCCGCCTCGTGGTGGAGCCGCCGGTCTACCAGGGCGTCACCGTGGTGGCCCGCCTCGCGGCGGCGCCGGGCGACACCGACCGCGTCCGCGACGCCGCGCTCGACGCGCTGTTCCGCCACCTCAACCCCCTGCGCGGCGGTCCGGACGGCACCGGCTGGCCCTTCGGCCGTCCGGTCCAGTACGGGGAGATATTCGGCGTCCTGCAACGCGCCACCGGCAACGCCCTGGTGGAGGAGATCCGCCTGTTCCCCGCCGACCCGATCACCGGCCGCCGTGGAGCACCGACGGACCGCATCGACCTGGCCGGGGGCGCGCTGGTCTTCTCGCACCAGCACCAGGTGGTCGTGACGGCGGTTGAGCCGGGGGTGCGGGGATGAGCGGGGTCGTTACGGCAGTTGGGGCGGGGTGGGGCGCGGGGATGCGGGTGGCTGACACCGTCGTAGGGCCGGAGGGGGTGCGGGGATGAGCCGTGCCGCCGTAGAGCTGGGGTACGGGGATGAGGCGCGCCGTCGTAGAGCCGGGGGAGGTGCGGGGATGAGCCGCGCCGCCGTACCCGGTCTGTCCAGCCGCCACCCGATCGGCGAGCAGCTCCCCGCCCTGTACGCCGACGACGACTTCGCGCAGCGTTTCACCGCCGGTCTCGACACCGTCCTCGCCCCGGTGTTCGCGACGCTCGACAACCTCACCGCCTACCTCGACCCCCGGGTGACGCCGACCGACTTCCTGGCCTGGCTGGCGTCGTGGGTGGGTGCCGCCGACGACCCGCAGTGGCCCGTGGAGCAGCGCCGCGAGGCGGTCGTCCGCGCGGTGGAGCTGCACCGGTGGCGCGGTACCAGGCGGGGCATGGTCGAGGCCCTGCGGCTCGCGCTCGGCGTGCATGCGGAGGTGACCGGGGACGGCGGCGCGGTGTGGTCGCGCACCGCCGGTGCCGACCTGCCGCCGGAGCCTGCCGCCGAAACGCTGGTCCGGGTGTGGCCGGGCCGCGAGCAGCGAGTGGACCCGGTGCGGGTCCGCGAGATCGTCCGGGCCATGTGCCCGGTGCACACCGTCTGTCGGGTGGAGGTCCTGCCCGGCCCGCCCGCCGACGAAGGGAGGTGACGCCATGCGCACGTGTCCCGCGTGCGGGGCGTCCAACGGCTCCGGGGACGACTTCTGCGGCAACTGCGGGGCGTATCTGGGGTGGTCCGATACGACAGCGGCGGCGGGCGCAGCTGCGGAGCGACCGGAGTACGCGGCCCCGAGCGCACCGGCGGAGTCCCCGGAGCGCGCGGCCCCGAGCATGCCGCCGGAGCCCGGGGAGCAGTCGGCCCTCAATGCGCCTTTGGAGGCTGGAGAGTCGTCGGCCCTCGGTGCGCCGTCGGAGGTCGGGGAGTCGTCGGCGCTCAGTTCGTCCTCGGAGGCCGGGGGACCGTCGGCGCTCAGTCCGCCCTCGGAGGCCGGGGGACCGTCGGCCCTCAGTGCGTCCTCGGAGCCCAGAGGGCCGTCGGCAGCGAGCACACCGTCGCAGCCCCCGGCCGCACCAGACACCACCCCGGCGGACGCGCCTGCGGCGCCCGCGCCCGCCGCGACGCCCGGCCGCGCCTCTGCACTGCGCACCCGGCTGACGGGCCGCGGCCGCGGCGCGGCGCGGCGCCCCGGCCAGGAGGAGACCACGAGCTCTCGGCCCCAGCCCGGCCCCGCCGACGCCCGCACCGAGCCCGCCGCCCCCGCGCATGGCTCGACCACCGGCGACGACGAAACCCCGGATGGCACTCCAGGGCCGGAGCACGCCGCAACCGCAACGGGGACACGCCCACCGCAACCCCCGGCCGCCCCCGCCCCTGGTGCGCAGACCGACCGCGACGCGGCCGCCCCTACCGCCGATGCGTCGACCGACCGCGAGGCGACCCGCCCCCGGCCCCTGGGCGCCCCCACCTCCGAAGCGCCGACCAACCACAACGCCGCAACCCCCGCCCCTGGTGCGCAGACCGACCGCGACGCGGCTGCCCCCACCCCCGATGCGTCTACCCGCCGCGACGCGCCAGGCCCTCGGTCCCCGGCCGCCCCCACTCCCGAAGCGCCGACCAACCACAACGCCGCCGCCCCCGCCCCCGAAGCGCCCACCGACCGCGAAGCGCCCGGCCCCCGGTCCCCGGCCGCCCCTACCTCCGATGCGCCGACCAACCGCAACGCGCCCGCCCCCCGGCCCCCGGCCACCCCCACCCGGACCCCCACCCCCCCGACACCAGACCCCGTCCCCGTCCGCCCCGCCAAGCCGGTGGCCCCCCGCCCCGTCGTGCGACCCGTGGCCGTGCCGGACGACGTCGCGGGGACGCCCTGCCCTGCCTGTGGCACGCCCAACCAACCGGGCCGCCGGTTCTGCCGGCGCTGCGCGGCCGAGTTGAACCCCGCAGCCAAGCCCGACCCGTTGCCGTGGTGGCGGACCGTGTGGCCGTTCCGGCGCCGGGTGCGGGCGAGTTCGGGTCGGGCGGTGCGGCTGCTGGTGATCCTGGCCGTGGTGGTGGCCCTGTGCGCGGCCGGTCTCCTCCTGCTCCCGGCCGGACGCGCCCTGATCGAGGACACCCGGGACAAACTGGGCAAGGCCAAGCCCGTGACCCCGGCCGACATCGAGGCGAGCGCCGAGGTCGCCCGGCACCCGGTGACGAACACGACGGACGGGCTGAGCAACCGCTACTGGGGCGCGCCCACGCAGGGCGCTTCAGTGACGTACACCTTCCGCAAGCCGTTCCGGCTGGTCGACCTGATCATCACCAACGGCGCGTCCACGAAGCCGGAGGACTACGCCCGCCAGGCACGCGCGCTCCAGCTGGACCTGGAGGTGACCACGCAGAACGGCGAGAAGCACCACAAGGAGCTCACCCTCAGCGACAAACCGGGCCCGCAGACGATCCCCACCGGGATCAGCGACGTGAAAACGGTCCGCCTGGTCCTGCGCTCGGCCGTCGGCCTGAGTCAGGGCCGCCATCTGGCCCTGGCGGAAGTCGAGTTCTTCCAGCGAAGCTGACAAGCCGCCCGGTGGGGCAGCGACAGGGAGGCTGTTGCATGCGTATGAGGAAAGAAGAGCACGAGGGCCGGAGCGCACCGACTCGGACACCGGAGCGGGAACGCGACCTTCCTGCTGGGGCCCGGCCCCGCGACGGACGTCAGGCGCCCCCGGCATCCGTGGCCGCCCTGCAACGCACGGTGGGCAACAGGGCGGTGACGCGTATGCTCCGGGGACGGGGGGAGGCGTCCGTCGAGGGGCCGGTGCAGCGCTCCTCGGCACCCGATGTCCTGCGCTACGCCGGAAGGCCGCTGGCAGGACCCCTGCGGGCCGAGATGGAGGCACGACTCGGCGCCGACTTCTCCGACGTACGACTGCACACCGGCACCGCGGCGCAGCGCTCGGCACAGGAGCTGGGCGCGCGGGCGTACACCTCGGGCAGTCATGTCGTCATCGGCCAGGGCGGCGGCGACCGGCACACCCTGGCGCACGAGCTGACGCATGTGATTCAGCAGCGCCAGGGACCGGTGGCCGGCACCGACAACGGCTCGGGCCTGAAGGTCAGCGACCCCTCGGATCGCTTCGAGCAGGCGGCGGAACGCAACGCACGGGCGGCACTGGCCCGCCCGGTGCCCGAGCGGGACGCCGGTCCGGCGCACGAAGGTGACCGGGAGCGGTCGTGCGGGGAGACCCCGCACGTCCAGCGGTACGCGGTCGTCCACCCCGGCACGGCGCAGTATCCCGTCCTGGGAACGGTGGACGCGAACGGCCGGCCAGGTGCGGCGGCGCAGGACTTCTTCCCCGGGCAGGTGGCTCGTCCCCGGATGGTCAAGGACCCACACACCGGTGAGGAGGAGCCGGTCCACAGCTTCGTGGACGCCGACGGCAACCTCAACATCGAATACCGGGGGCAGGTCCCGCTGCGCCTGGCGGGAAACCTCGACCTGGCTGTCGAGGACACCGGCAACGACCCCCGCCAGGCCAAGACCTTCTTCGCCACCGAGAAACGCATCAACCAGACCAATGAACGGCTTCGGGGCAGGGTGAGCCTGGACCAGACCGACAATTACATGACGCTGCGCAGGACCACGAAGATCCTCAAGATCATCACCCGCGACAAGGAACTCACCCTGTGGCAGGTCGTACCGGTCGTGAACCGCCCGGCCACGGTCCTGCGTCCGGCCACCCAGCAGCGCGGCCTCGACGTCCGGCTCGCCCAGCGCTGCAACGAGATCGCCACCGAGGTCACCGGAAAGCAGGGCCTCGCGGACAGCGGCGAAGGGCGCTACTTCAACGCCCTCGCGGACGTGCTGGGCCACCTGTCGCCCGACCGGACGGCCGAGCAGTTCAGGGCACCCCTGGAACGGGCCCGGCAGCGGGCCATCGCGGAGCACACCGACGCCGCGGCCACGGCGCTGTCCGGTGTCATGGCCAACATGATCCGGAGCGTCATGGCGTACCGCGACGACCCGGCGCACGCGGATCGACTCAAGGCGGCGTACGCGAAGTTCAAACTCAACGAGTTCACCCCGCCCGCGGGTATCGGCGACGTCTTCATGATCAAGGCACTGAAGGGCAACGCCACTTCGGGCGGGCTCGACTTCCACTTCGCCGGTGTGGTGGCCAAGAGCGGAGAGGACCACGTCACCATGGAGAACTACGCCCGGCACGAGGAGGCCAAGACCCTCAGCGGCGGGGATCCCCAGTGGTACTTCCAGATGTACGGCCCCCGACAGAACATGCAGAGCTTCCACGAGCAGTGGGGCTGGGAGCGCCGCTTCACTCCCAACAGCGGGGAGGGAAACCGCCTCGTCCTGACGATCCTGCTCCAGGGCTGACCCGCCCGTCCGGCGGCATCGACGTCAGGCCGCCGATGAGATGGGCTCCTCGTCCCAGATCGGCGTCGCACGTCGTGCGGGCGGGCCGCGGGTACGGAGCGGCGCTGCTGCCGTCGGACACCTCGACGCTCGGCGTCCGGTCGCGGATCAGGCGCAGTCTCACGGGCGGCTCGGCGTACCGGATGGCGTTGATGACGAGCTCGCCAACGATGAGCTCGGTGAAGAACACTTCGTCGTCCATGACCCAGATGCTCAAGTCGGCGGGCCGTCACGGAGCGGGCGGTGGCGACGGCCGCCGGGTCGGCGCACCTACCGGGCTCCGGCCCAGAATCGAAGAGCCCAAGGGGACGCCGAGCGTCGTACTCACTTCAGCCGTACTTACCGCGAGATCGGCACACACCGCATTTCCTGGCAGGTGACCAGCCATGAAGGCAGCGCAGACAGTGAAGGCGGGCGGGGAATTCGTTCTCAGCGAGGTGCCCGTACCAGAGCCGGGGCCGCGTCAGGTGCGGGTGAAGGTTCACGCATGCGGGGTGTGCGGCGGCAGGTCGGTGACCGGGTGGGCGTGGGCCGGCACGGCGGCAGCTGCTTCCGCTGCGCATTCTGCGGCTCGGGCGACTTCGTGAACTGCGTCGACCGGAAGATCGTCGGCCTCTCCTACGACGGGGGCCACGCGGAGTACATGGTGGCGCCCCAGGACGCGCCCGCCCGGATTCCCGAGCAGGTGCCCTTCGAGGAGGCCGCGCCTTCGATGTGCGCCAGCATTACCGTCTTCAACGCCCTGCGGCACTCCGGCGCCGGCCCTGGGGAGACGGTGGCCATTCATGAAGTGAGCGGTGCTCTGCGCCTTGAACGCGATGCGCAGCCGCCCCGACCGCCCGGCGCCGACCATCCGCACCTCGGTCAGCATGTCCTCCGCCTGATCCAGCAACGCCGCGCCGCGCTTGGCCAGCTCCCGCCCCGCGGCCGACGGCGTCACCCCGTGCGGCGTACGGCGCAGCAGCGTGGTCCCGACGACCTTCTCCGACTGCTGGATCTGGCCGCTCACCGCCTGCTGGGTGAGATGCAGGCGCGCCGCGGCCCGGGTGATGCTGCCCTCGTCCGCCACCGCAAGGAAGGCACTAAACCTGACAAAGGGCACAGATGTCAGCGGTGCTCCGGGTTCTCGTAGTCGCGGCGGCAGCCGGCGTCCCAGGCGGTGCGCTGGTTGCCGTAGGCGGGGATGCCGCCCGCGTCTTTGAGCAGGCGCGCCAGGTGCAGCAGGTTCCAGGTCATGAACGTGGTGTTGCGGTTGGTGAAGTCGTTCTCCGGGCCACCGGAACCGGGGTCGAGGTAGGAGGGCCCGGGGCCGGCTTCGCCGATCCAGCCGGCGTCGGCCTGCGGGGGAATGGTGTAACCGAGGTGCTGGAGGCTGTAGAGGACGTTCATGGCGCAGTGTTTGACGCCGTCCTCGTTCCCGGTGATCAGGCAGCCGCCGACCCGCCCGTAGTAGGCGTACTGTCCCGCGTCGTTGAGGAGGCTGGAGCAGGCGTAGAGGCGTTCGATCACCTGCTTGGTGACCGAGCTGTTGTCGCCGAGCCAGATCGGCCCGGCCAGCACCAGGATGTCCGCCGCCAGGACCTTCTCGTACAGCGCCGGCCAGGCATCACTCCGCCAGCCGTGTTCGGTCATGTCGGGCCACACTCCGGTGGCGATGTCGTGATCGACAGCGCGCAGTACGTCGACCTGGACGCCCTGCCCCTCCATGATGCGCACACTGCGGTCGATGAGCCCCTGGGTGTTGCTGCGCTCCGGTGACCGCTTGAGCGTGCAGTTGAAGACGAGGGCGCGCAGGTCGTCGTAGCGCGCGGGCGGTGCGTCGGTGGGTGGTGTGTCGGTGGGCGGTGCGTCGGCGGTCGGTGACTGGTCGGTCACGGGCTCTCCGGGGGTACGTGCCACCGTGCCCTCTCGGTGGCTCAACGCGGCCATCGTGCTGGCGCGGCGGCCGTCGGTGGTGGCTGCGCCACCACCGCTGTCCGGCAACCACCCTGACAGCCGAACGATCGCGCGCCTATTCGCCCTTCGGCGCCGCCTGCTGGATCACCTCGAAGGACCAGAGGGTCGAGCCCGAGGCCGCGGGCTTGGGACGCTCCCCGCCCGCTCCTTCACCGGCGCCCTGGTGGGCCGCCTTCATCGGACCCTCCATCCAGGCCTGGAAGGACTCCTCGTCGCGCCACCGGGTGTAGACCAGGTAGTTGTCGGTGCCGTCGACCGGGCGCAGGAGCTCGAACCACTCGAAGCCGTCGGAACTCTCCACGGCGTGCGCACGGGAGGCGAACCGCTTCTCCAGGACCTCCCGCTGCTCGGCGGGAACGGTCAGCACATTGATCTTGACTACGCTCATGGCTCCATCCTGCCCGGTTTTCCGCGGGTACGACGCCCCGGGCCGCCCCGCGCAGGGCCCCGGTGCCACGCACCCGTAGGGGTGCCCCAGCGGACGTACCGGGAGGCCCGTAAGGGATCAACGGGGGACCCCGTAAGGGATCAACACGGGATCTCCGTAAGGGATGTCACAGCTCGGCCGCAAAGCCGGGCCCGGAACCCGGGGCTCGGCCCACCGCTCTCCGAGACCAGGTACGTTCGATGACGTGGCTGGATTCAGGATCGGACGCGGCGGACGGAACGACCGCGCCCCGCACACGCGACCGCAACACCCCCCGCACGGACAGCAGGCGCCGCAGGGGCCGTCGTACGGCTACCCCCAGGCCCCGCAGCCGCACCCGTACCCCGGGCAGCAGAGCTACGGGAACGCCCCCTGGCCGCAGACGAACGGCGGTTACGGCGGTCCGGGCGGCGGCGAGCCCGAGTACTTCGGCGACGACGGCGCGTACCAGCAGGGCGGGCCGGACCCGTACGCCGCGAACAACCCGGGCCACACGCAGGCCTTCGCGGTCGGCGAGGACCCGTACAGCCAGGGCGACACCTACCGCGCGGGCTCGGCCCCGGCCGCCCCGGTCGGGCCGCGGCTGCACTGGAAGGACCTGCTGAGGGGCATCGTCCTGGCCCCCCAGCAGACGTTCCTCCAGATGCGCGACTACACGATGTGGGGCCCCGCCCTCATCGTGACCTTCCTCTACGGCCTGCTCGCGGTCTTCGGCTTCGACGGCGCCCGCGAGGACGCGATCAACGCCACCCTCTCCAACGCCATCCCGATCGTCCTGACGACGGCCGTCGCGATGGTGCTCAGCGCGTTCATCCTGGGCGTGGTCACGCACACCCTGGCCCGCCAGCTGGGCGGCGACGGGGCGTGGCAGCCGACGGTCGGCCTCTCCATGCTGATCATGTCCATCACGGACGCACCCCGTCTGCTGGTCGCGATGTTCATGGGCGGCGACGCCCCCTTCGTCCAGATCCTCGGCTGGGCCACGTGGGTCGCGGGCGGCGCCCTCCTGACCCTGATGGTCTCCAAGTCGCACGACCTGCCGTGGCCGAAGGCGCTGGGCGCGTCGGCGATCCAGCTGATAGCGCTGCTGTCGATCGTGAAGCTGGGCACGGTGTAGTCGTCCGCCTCTTCGGACACTGACGGAAAGGGCCCCGGCGATACCGCCGGGGCCCTTTCGTCGCTGTCCTGATACGTCTGTCCTGATACGTCTGTCCCGACGCCTCAGGCGTCGAGCACCTGCCCCGCACGCCGCACCACGGGCGGCTGAACGGACCACGGGAAGTTGATCCACTCGTCGGTGCGCTTCCAGACGTACTCGCACTGCACGAGGGAGTGGGACTTCTCATAGATCACGGCGGAGCGCACCTCGGCGACGGCGTCGAGGCAGAAGTCGCGGACGAGCTTGAGCGTCTTGCCGGTGTCGGCGACGTCGTCGGCGATGAGGATCTTCTTGTCGGAGAAGTCGACGACGTTGGGGACGGGAGCAAGCATGACAGGCATCTCCAGGGTGGTCCCCACGCCCGTATAGAACTCCACATTCACCAAATGAATGTTCTTGCAGTCGAGGGCGTAGGCGAGCCCACCGGCCACGAACACCCCGCCACGGGCGATGCTGAGCACTATGTCGGGCTCGTACCCGTCGTCGGCGACGGCCTGCGCGAGCTCACGGACGGCGACGCCGAACTGCTCGTAGGTCAGGTTCTCTCGTACGTCACTCATGTCGCTGAAGTCACTCACGTTGGTCGAGGGGCTCAGACCTGGGTCCGATGGAAATTGAGGAAGGACCGGGAGGCGGTGGGCCCGCGCTGCCCCTGGTACCGCGACCCGTACCGCTCACTCCCGTACGGGAACTCCGCGGGCGAGCTGAGCCGGAACATGCACAGTTGGCCGATCTTCATGCCGGGCCAGAGCTTGATGGGGAGCGTCGCGAGGTTGGACAGCTCCAGCGTCACGTGACCGGAGAACCCCGGGTCGATGAACCCGGCGGTGGAGTGGGTGACGAGCCCGAGCCGGCCGAGGGAGCTCTTGCCCTCCAGGCGGGAGGCGAGATCGTCGGGCAGGGTGATGACCTCGTACGTCGAGGCGAGCACGAACTCACCGGGGTGCAGGATGAACGGCTCGTCGCCCTCGGGCTCGACCAGCCGCGTCAGGTCGGCCTGCTCGATGGAGGGGTCGATGTGCGGGTACCGGTGGTTCTCGAACACCCGGAAATACCGATCCAGCCGCACGTCGATGCTCGACGGCTGCACCATGGATTCGTCGTAGGGATCGATCCGTACCCGCCCGGCGTCGATCTCGGCCCGGATGTCCTTGTCAGAGAGAAGCACGCCCCGAGGATACGCAAGGCGCGCGGAGCCACCACAATCGCGACGACTCCACGCGCCCACGGCGAGACCAGTCTCTCCTCTGCTCTCTCCTGTTACCGCTTCTGCAGCGCCACCGGCACGACGCTGCGCAAGCGCGCGCATCGAGGACAGCGGAGAAGCCGACCAGGGCCGAGGCGCTCGGCCTGCTGCATCGGGAACGAAGCGGTGGTGAACACGTGCCCATCGGCACAACGGACGACGGTGCGCTCCATCAAGTCCTGAAGTCCCTTCCCCAAAGAGCCGCGTCTGGCTGACGCCCTGACGAGGAAGGCCACATTACGGGATGAATGGGACGCCCCTCCAGGCGGCACTCCGACCCCGCCCAGCCCCTCTCCCACCCCTTCACCGTACGCCCCAACTCCCGTCCCCCGCAGTCGCATCCCACCCCCCGAACAACGGCAGGCCCCGCGGTGTGAGCACCGGGAGCCTGTGATGAGGTACAGTAAGCGAGCGTTCCGACACCGATCTAGGTCGGCGTCTTACGCGGGTGTAGTTTAATGGTAGAACATCAGCTTCCCAAGCTGAGAGCGCGAGTTCGATTCTCGTCACCCGCTCCAGAGAGAAACCCCAGGTCAGTGGCCTGGGGTTCGTTTGTTGTCCAGGCCAATTCGGTGTGGCGTGCCCTCTGCGTGCCCTAAGTGCGAAACGAAGTGTCGAATCGTCCTCAATGGCGAGACACACCCCCGTAGCCAAGCCACCGCGACAGGAAGGTGGGCCACCGACTCGTCTACGCCTTCGTCAACCACACCGGCACCGCCATCTACGGCTCCTTCGGGGCCGACGTCACCCGCGTCCTCGCCAACTGCGCACCACGTCGTCCGCGGTATCACGGGACGCGTCACGGTTCTGCGCCCGGGAGCCGCCCGCCTCGCCGGGGGGCCGGCGGCGGTCAGGCGCATCCGGTCAGGTCGCGACGCCACCGCGCCTGTCACGCTGTGATGTCGCCAGGTAGGCGACGAAGCCCAGGATGGCGGCCGTCCACGCGAGGGTGACCGGCTCCAACCCCAGGTCAAGGCCGCCGCGGGTGTGGCCGACCGCCATCCAGTCGGCGAGGGAGGCACCGAGGGGACGGGTGATGATGTACGCGGACCAGAAAGCGGCCACCGCGTTGAAGCCGGCCCAACGGTGGGCCAGGGCCGGTACGCAGATCGCGGCCGCGTAGAGGACGACCGAACCCAGGTAGCCGAGACCCGCGGTGGCGGTGAGGTCGCCCGCGGCGGTACCGAGGGCGAACGTGGCCAGGACGGCCGCCCAGTAGAACCCCTCGCGGCGACGGGTGTGGATGCCGTGGATGGACAGCGTCCGCTCGCTCGCGTACCAGAGGACGAAGACGGCGGTCAGCGTGGCCAGGAAGACGGGAGTCGACACCGCATAGGGGACGCCGAGGCCGACGTGCAGGACGTCGGCCGCCATCGTGCCGAAGACGCTGACCATGACGACGGCGGTCCAGTACACCCAGGCGATGTGGCGGCGGACGGTGAACTGGACGGCCAGGGAGGCCACCAGGGCGAGTCCGCCGAGAGCGACCGCCGGTACGGGGCCGACCACGCGGGCCAGGAGGTCGGAGGCCGTCTCCCCCATGCCGGTCGTCAGGACCTTGATGATCCAAAAGCAGGCGGTCACTTCGGGCACCTTGTTCGCCATCGGGCGCAGGGGAACGCGACGCCGGTCATCAAGGAGGTGCTGTGTCGTCATGGCCCGCACGATGACATGGTCAACTGGCCCCGGCCCAGGTGCTTTTGCCATAGCTTTTCGGCTTCTGGTGCATAAGTTGCCATTTCCTGCCCGACGTTCTGAATGCGATGGCCGGTCAGCGTCGTGCCTCGCCCTGAGCGATCTCCACCTCGTGGTGGAACGCGATCACGCCGGTCGCCGCGGCGCAGGCCGAGACGGCCGCGCAGGCGGCGAGAAGCAGGGCGATCCAGGAGGCCATGCGGGGGCGTTGCGCCGGTGGCGAGAGGAGGGCCGCGACCCGCAGGGGGACGGGGCCGGTGGTCGCGGCGGAGGCGAAGTCCGGGCGAGCGGAGGGCGAGGCGTGGGTGGCGAGAGCGGCTCGGGCGATGGCCCGCGCAGTCAGGCGCCGGTCACCCACCGCGGTGGCCGCGGCTTCGTCTGCCGCCCGTTCCGCGGCGAGTCGGACGGCATCGCGGACACGGCGCAGCCCGGGGTGGCAGTGGGCCGCGAGCTCGGCGGCGAGCAGGAAGCGGTAGTGGCCGCCCGCGTTGTGGGCACGCTCGTGGGCGAAGAGGGCCTGGCGCTCCGCGGGGGCGAGGCTGCGGAGCATCCCGGTGGTGACGACGATGCGGTGCGGGCGGCCCGGCAGGGCGTACGCGTCCGGGAGGGGCGAGTCGACGACGCACAGGTCGCCCGCGGTACCGCTGCGGTCGGCCTGCCGACGGGCGGTGCGCAAGGCGCGGATCTGGCGCAGGGCCCACCGCAGCAGCGTCCAGGCGCTGACCGTGAGGGCGCCGGTGGCGGCTGCGGCCGCGGGCAGGACGAACGCCTCCGACGGCGTGGGCAGCGGGTGGACCAACTCGCCGAACGTGGCGAAAACAGGCAGCTTGAGCAAGCCCGTCAGGACGAGCGCGCCGAGCGCGGACACGGAGGCGCCGGCCAGCACGGTCGCTGCGATGGTCAGTGTCCACAGCGCGGCGACGGGGGCGAGGCGGTCGATTGCGCGGGCGGCGAGCGGTCCTGCCGTGAACGGCAGGAAGAGGGGGATCAGCAGCAGAGCGGTCATTGCTCACCCGATTCCAGCAGCTCGCGCAGGACCCGTTCGTCGTCGGAGCTGAGCCGGGCGACGAAGCGGGCCAGGACCGTCTCACGGTCGGAACCCCGGTTGAGTTCGCCGTGCATACGGCGGGCTGTGAGGCCGGGGGCGTCCTCGACGGGGAAGTAGGCGTAGCCGCGGCCCTGCCGCTCGCGGCCGACGACGCCCTTGTCGTGCAGGCGGGTCAGGATCGTCGTCACGGTGGTGCGGGCCAGGTCCACGGCGAGGTCGGCCTGTACCTGCCCCGGTGTGCGCGGGCCGTCGGCGGCCCACAGTGCGGCCATGACACTGGCCTCGAGCTCGCCCGCCGGTCGGCGTTCGTCCTTCGCGTCGTTCATGGGAACGATCCTCACCCCGTCTTCGTCTACAGTGCGGTAGACCGTCTACAGGATTGTAGTCAGTAGGTGGTCACCAGCAGTCAGCCGGGTGCCGTGTCCGCGTGCTCCCGTCCGTCCAGTATGAAAGGGCTCGCGTATGACGGGGCTCGCGACCACGGCCGCTCCCGCGGCCGCGCAGTTGGCGGTGAATCTCCTCAGTGCCCAGTCCCTGCTGTCCGGCTTCGGCGTGCTGGGCGTCGGCGTGGCGCTGTTCGCCGAGACGGGGCTGTTGATCGGCTTCTTCCTGCCCGGCGACTCCCTGCTGTTCACAGCCGGCCTGCTGGCCACCGGGACAGCCCCGGGCGGCCTGCGGCTGTCGCTGACGCCGCTGTTGCTCGCCGCCGTGGGCGCGCTGGCCGGCTCCCAGTGCGGCTACGTGATCGGGCGCAAGGCGGGCGGAGCCCTGCTCGACCGCAGCGACTCGGCCCGCCTGCACCAAGGAGCCCGGCGCGCGGAGGAGTTGCTGGAGCGGTACGGGCACGCGAAGGCGATCGTGCTGGCCCGCTTCGTGCCGGTGGTGCGCACAGTACTCAACCCCATCGCAGGCGCCCTGCGGGTGCCCATACGGACGTTCACCGTGTGGCAGCTGGCCGGCGGACTCGTCTGGAGCCTGGGCCTGATCCTCGCCGGGTACGCCCTCGGTTCGTCCGTGCCGAACGTGGACCGCTACCTGCTGCCGATCGTCGCGCTCGTCATCGCCCTGTCACTGGTCCCCCTCGCCGCCGAGCTCTACCGGTCCCGCCGGGCGAAGGCGAAGGAGGCACGCGGATGATGCTCGCCTTCGACGGGGCCTCGGTCGACGGCTCCGCCTACACGGACGTGGTGGATCTCGCCCGCCGCTCACCGGCCTGGCTGGACAGCCTGGTGTCGGCCTGGTCGACGTACGGGCTCGCGGTGCTCGCCGTGCTGATGGCCGTGGGCTGGTGGCGGGCCCGGCACGTCGGCGCCCGTGCGGCCGTGGTCGCGCTGGCCGCGCCGGTGACCGTCGTGGTGGCGTACGCGGTGAACGACGCGTTGAAGCTGGTGGTGCGCGAGGACCGGCCCTGCCAGAGCCTGCGGGTGGTGACGCTGGAGGCGTGCCCGGCGCCGGGTGACTGGTCGTTCCCGAGTAATCACGCGGCCGTCGCCGCCGCGGCCGCCGTCGCGCTCCTCTTCGTCTCCCGCCGGCTCGGTACGGTCGCGGCGGTGGCCGCCTGCGCGATGGCCGCCTCCCGGGTCTGGGTCGGCGCGCACTATCCGCACGACGTCGTGGCCGGCGTGCTGGTCGGGGCTCTCGTCGCGTCGCTGCTGACGGCCGTGGTGCACAGCCGCCCCGACGCACTGGCGCGACGGCTCACCGCGACGCGGATACGTCCCCTGCTGGTGGCTGCGCGGTGAACCGCCGGGAGATCGCCGATCTGGCCGGCTGCACCGGGCTGGGCGCCCTGGCGGCGTTCGGTGTCCTGGCCCTGGTCGTAGTCGTAGTCGTCGGCGACGGCGCCGTGCTGTACGCGGACGAGGACCTCCATTCCTGGCCCCTGGCGCACCAACCCGTGGTGGCGGTGACACTGGCCCGCGGGCTCACCGCCACCGGCACGGGTGTGGTCCCGTACGCGCTGGCCGTGCTGGCGGGTCTCGTCGCCGGACGTACCGTACGCGGCCGTCTGCTCGCCGTCGCCCTCTGCCTCGCCTGCCTCGGGACCGGGCAGGCGGCCCGATACGGGGTGATGCAGCTGATAGCCCGGCCCCGTCCGCCCCGCGCGGAGTGGGCAACGCACGCCTCGGGATGGTCGTTCCCCTCCGGGCACACGACCACCGCCGTCCTCACCGCCGGGCTGCTCGTCGTCGCGGTGCTCGTGCGCGGCGCGCGCGGCAGAACCCTGCTCGCCCTCGCCGCGTGCTGCTGGGGCGCGCTGGTCGGACTGACCCGCGTCTACCTCGGGGTGCACTGGTTCACCGACGTCCTCGGCGGCTGGCTGGGACTGTGCCTCGCCGCCCTGGCCAAGTGGGCGCCCGAACAGGTCATCTCGGGTACCGGAGACACGACGGTGACCGGTACGACGGACACCGCGGAGGAGGTGGTGGAGCATGCGCCCCAGGATCCTGGTCGTCGAGGACGATCACGCCCTGCGTGACGTCCTGCTGCGCGGTCTGCGCGACGAGGACTTCGACACCGTGCCCGCGCCGGACGGTGCGACCGCCCTGCGCCTGGCCACCGCCGACCTCGCCGCGGCCGTACTCGACGTCGGCCTGCCCGACGCGGACGGCCGGGACGTCTGCCAGGCGATGAGGGCGAACGGATTCCTGGCTCCGGTCGTGTTCCTGACCGCACATCACCGGCTCACCGACCGGCTCAGCGGATTCTCCGCCGGCGGCGACGACTACCTGCCCAAGCCCTTCCACCTGGCCGAACTCGCCGCCCGGCTGCGGGCCGCCGTCAGACGTGCCGGCCCTCGTCCGGTCACCGCGACCGGAGACCTGGTCCTGGACGCCGTCCGGCACAGTCTCACCGTACGTGGCGCCGGGGTGGACCTGACGCCGACCGAATTCCGCCTGCTGGCCGCGCTCATGGCCGCGTCCGGGGACATCGTGCGCCGACGAGAGCTGGTCAGAGCCGGCTGGCCCGAGGGCGCGCACGTCAGCGACAACACCCTCGACCAGTACCTGACCCGGCTACGTCGCAAGCTGCGCGACAGCGGCAGCGAACTGACCGTCACCACCGCCCGCGGCATCGGCCACCGTCTGTCATGACCGCACTCCTGACCCGGCCGGTCTCCCGCCCGCTCTCCCGTCTGGCGCCCAGCACGCTGCGCGGCCGGCTCTCCCTGGTCGCCCTCGCCGCCGCCGCGTTCCTGATGGTGATCCTCACCGTCGTGTTCAACGCCGTGGTCCGACAGCACCTCCAGCGGCAGGCGGACGACGAACTGCGCACCCGGGCCGCCGCCGTGGCCACCACCATCGACACCGGCCGTGCCGGAGTACGCGTCCGGGAGACGTCGAACGACGAACTCCTCGACACCAACGTGTGGATCTACGCGGGCACCCGCCTGCTCGAACGGCCGCCCTCCGCGTCGCCCACCAGCCCCGTCACCCGCGCCGCCACCCGGCTCGCCGCGCGCGGCGGGCAGCACTGCACCACCCTCGACGAGCACCCCGGTGGCCCCGTACGGATGTGCGCGCAGGCCATGGGCGGCGCCGCAACCGTGGTCACCGCCTTGAACCTGTCTCCCTACCGCAGCTCGGCCGACACTCTGCTCCTCGCCTCTCTCACTCTCGACGCCGCCGTGCTCACCTGCACCTACGCGCTGACGCGCCTGGCCGTCGGCCGAGCGCTGCGTCCCGTCCGCACGATGACCGACCAGGCCACCCAGTGGAGCGCCGTCGCCTCCACCGAGCGCTTCGGCGCCGCCGAACAGCCCACCGAACTCGCCCGCCTCGGGGTGTCGTTGGACGCCCTCCTGGACCGCATCCGGGCCGTACTGCGCCACGAACAGCAGCTCACCCGCGAGTTGTCGCACGAACTGCGCACCCCGCTCAGCCGGATCGTCGCCGAACTCGACTGGTGGCAGGCCCGGCTCCGCTCGGCTGCCGACACCCGGACCACCCACGCGGCCATCAGCGACGCCGCCCAGTCCATGCGCACGATCTGCGACACCCTGCTGGACGACGCGCGCGACAGCGCCTCCACCGCGCCCGGCACCGCCGACGTCCTGCCCGTGCTGCGTCTCCTCACCGAACGTCTTGAAATCCCCGGACACGTCAAGGTCGTCGTCGACGTCACGCACCCAGGTCTGGAAGCCGGCGTCCCGCCCGCGCTCCTCGAACGCATCGTCAGTCCCCTCCTCGACAACGCCCTGCGGTACGCGCACTCACACGTCACCGTCGTGGCGCGCCGGCAGCCGGACGGCGTACGCATCGATGTCACCGACGACGGCCCCGGCGTACCGCCCTCGTTCGCCGGGCAGCTCTTCCAGCCGGGCCGGCGTGCCGAACCCGGCGACGGGCACGGCGGAGCGGGCCTGGGGCTGCCGCTCGCGCGACGCCTGGCCCGCTCCGCCGGCGGGGAGGTCACCTACGACGAACTGCGCGCCCACGGAGCGCGGTTCGTGGTCAGCCTGCCGGCAGGGTGACCCGCTCCCGCTCGGTGACGTCCTTCCGCGTCACCGTCAGGAACACGACGAGGCCGAGGATCACCCCCAGGAACAGCACGCTGGTGACCACCGTGCCCAGGCCGAGGCCGCCGTCCGCGGTCGGCTGGGAGAGGTAGTCGCCCACCGAGGCGCCCAGCGGCCGGGTGAGGACGTAGGCGATCCAGAAGCTCCACACGACGTCGAAGCCCAGCGCGAAGTGCACCACCGCGACCGCGGCGATGGCGAGGGCGAACAGGAGCGCCGACACCCAGTAGCCGAGCGACATGCGCTCGGCGACCAGGTCACCGGCGGCGGTACCGAGCGCGAAGGTGAACAGCACGGCGAGCCAGTAGAAGGACTCACGGCTCAGGGTGTCGATGCTGTGAATGGACAACGTCCGCTCACGGCGGTACCAGACCACGAACACGACCGCGAGGACGATCGCGAACACCGTCGTACTCAACTCCAGCGGCACGCCCAGGTTGTCGGTGAGGTTGTCGCTGATCAGCGTGCCGACGACGCTGATCAGTGCCACGGCCAGCCAGTACACGCCCGCACGGTAGGCGGG
>NZ_BJND01000106.1 GCF_006539505.1 Streptomyces spinoverrucosus | reverse complement strand
CCAGCAGCGGGGCGCCGGAGATCGCCCACAGGCCCATGTGCAGCCGGTTCTGAGCGTCACTCAGGCCGCTCATGCCGACCATCAGCATGTCGGGGTCGTTGTAGTACCCGGTGTGCTGGGCCGCGGGGTGCAGCCCCTTGTCGAAGTTGGCGAGCATCATGCCGGTGGTCGGGGTCTGGCCCCAGAAGATGACATCGGTGCTGGTGCGCCACAGGTCGCCGTATCCGGTGGCCCAGTTCCAGGGCAGTCCGGTGCCCCACTCGCAGAAGGAGAGTACGAGCTTGCGGCCGGTGACGGCGGTGGCGGCCCCGTTGGCGGCGGCTATCTGCTTGTACGTGGTCTCCTGGTCCAGGCCCTCGACGCGGCCGCCGCACCAGTCGATCTTGACGTAGTCGAAGCCCCAGCGCTGGAAGGTCTCCAGGTCCTGCTGGTAGTGGCCCTCCATGCCGGTGTTGGGAGCGGCGGGGCGGGTGGTGGGGTAGTAGTAGCCGCAGCCGTTCTTGCCGGCGTCGGTGTAGATGCCGGCCTTCAGACCCTTGCTGTGGATGTAGTCGGCGACGGCCTGCATGCCGCCCGGCCACAGGTCCGCGTCGACGGCGATGGAGCCGTCGGCGTTGCGGTCGCCCTGCCACCAGCCGTCGTCGAGGTTGACGTACTGGTAGCCGGCGTCCGCCATGCCGGAGGAGACCAGGGCGTCCGTCTGCTGCTTGATGACGTCGAAGTCGATGCTGCTGGCGAAGCTGTTCCAGGACGCCCAGCCCATCGGCGGCGGAGTGACGGCGGCCTGCGTGGTGCTGACCGCGGTCGGCTCGGCGGACAGCGGTGCCGACGAATCGTGGTCGGCCAGGGCCGTCAGGCCGGCCAGGGCGAGGGCGAGGGCGAGGACGCGCACGGTGACGCGTCTGGCCCAGCCACGTACGGAGCTGTACGGCATGGGGGAGCCTTTCATGATCAGTACCCGACCCGGAAGGTCGCGTCCTGCCGGTCCGTGGTCGTGGAGATGGGGTCGATGCGCAGGACGTAGTCCGAGTGGCGGATGTAGCGGGTGGGGTTGTTGTACGAGCGGAAGGACGCCCAGCTCGCGTCCGCGAGGCCCGCCGTGCGGTAGAAGGTCGCGTCCGCGGCGAACGTCGAGGTGCCGTCGTTCGCGTCCAGCTGGAGCGCGTAGTTGTAGTGCCGCAGATAGCGGGTCGGGTAGTTGACCGACCGGAAGGAGACCCCGGAGCTGTCGGCGAGCCCGGGGACCAGGGTCCACAGGGAGTCCTTGTACGGTTCGATCGGGTACACGTCGATCCGGCCCACGTAGTTGGAGTGGCGGATGTAACGGGCCGGGTAGTTGTAGGACTTGAGCCGGTTCCAGGCCGGTGAGCCCCACTTGGCGAGCAGGTTGTCGTACTCGGTCGTGGTGATCGTCGTGATGCCGCAGTGCTTGGAGTTGACCGGCTGGGTGTAGGTCCTCTGGTCCAGGGCCGTCCAGCTGCCGGAGGCGAGGCTGCTCGACTGCCAGGCGTAGAAGACACCGTTGGGCGTGTAGGTGTCGCCCCACAGCCACCAGGTGTTGGACGTCAGGGACTTCACGACCGTCGGGGCCTCGGTGCCGCCATGGGCGACGCCCGTGCTGAACTCCGTGAAGCTGCCCGGGTTCAGGGAGGTGGATCTCGCTCCGACGAGGGTCTGGGCCTTCTTGTAGTAGAGGTAGTTGACGCCGTCGACGCCGACGGTGAGGTTTCCGTCGATGACGTCGTACCCGGGGTCGAAGAAGACCTGGGGGCTGGTGGTGGTCACGAAGTCGGTGGTGTAGCTGACCATGATCACGTTGTGGCCGCTGCTGTTCACCGACGAGTAGAGGATGCCGTACTGGCCGCGCGAGGCGTCCCAGTAGGCCTCCGGTGCCCAGCTGTGGGTGTCGGTCATGTCGTGCAGCTTCAGCAGCCGGTAGCCGGTGAAGGTGCGCAGGTCGGTGGAGTCCCAGACGTGGATGTAGACGCTGTCGCGGCTCCAGTCGGTGCCCTGGAGGTCGGTGGCGAGCACCACGAAGGTGCCGTCCTGCTTGCGCATGAGGAACGGGTCGCGCAGGCCGAGGGCGCCCGAGGTGGGGGTGACCAGGGGGTTGTTCTGGTTGAGCGGCGTCCAGTTGAGTCCGTCGGGGCTGACGGCCAGGTGCAGGCCGTAGTCGGTGCCGTCGCCGAGGTTGGTCGACTCGGTGAAGTAGACCATCGCGTACGCCGAGTCGGCGGCGTGGGCGGTACCCGAGCCGAGGGTCAGGGCGAGGGGAACGGCGGCGGTCATGCCGAGGAGAGCGCGACGGGACAGGTGGGGGTTTTCGCTCATCTGTGCTCCAAGGTGGCGTGCGGGGGCACCCGAAGTGACCGGTATTTCGAACGAAGTTCGGAAAATCGATCAGACCGTAGAGCCAGGTCATGTGCTCGTCAATCTTCCTGTCATGCTTTTGTGTTTCCTGTGGGGCCCCGGGGCGCGAGTGGCCCCGGGGCGAGCGGCATCAGCGCTGGGTGTAGATGAAGCCGACCTTGTCGACCTCGTCGCCGGAGCGGCCGTGGAATCCGGCGATCTGCCACCCGGACGGCGCGGTGCGGGTCACGCAGTCGGAGGTCGTGGTGCCGCCGGCCAGGGTGCGGCCGAGGTTGGTGGTGAACTTGGCGTAGAAGATCCGCGTGTGGTCGTCCTTCTGACCCTGGCACAGGTACGCCGTCGTCACGTACTCCCCGCTGCCGAGCGTCAGCGAGGACGCGGTGCCGCCGGTCCCGCCGTGGGCGAGCGTGGTGCCGTTGGACAGGGTGAGGCTCAACTGGTCGACCCGGGACCCGGCGCGCAGGGCGATGGTGGTGGCGCGGGCGCCGGCGGGCACGCTGTCGATGTCGTTGTAGTAGTCGCCGTGCGGGCCGCCGAACTGGTCGCTGAGCTGGAACGCGGTGTTGCGCGACCAGGTGAAACCGGCGGTGATCGGGTCGTGGTCGGACAGCATCAGCCCGTCGGTGAGGAACTTGGAGTGCTCGTTGTTGTACGACGTGGCGTTGAGCGTGACGAGTTTGCTGCCCCGGTAGAGGATCTTGTCGACGACCTCGCAGGTGTTGGGGACGGTGGTGCCCGTCTGGTCGCAGACCAGCGCGTCGCTGCCCTTGGCGGGCGCGCTGCCGCCGCGGATCAGCTTGACCCAGGCGTCCGTGAGGCCGTTGGCGGCGGCGAACTCGGCGATGGTGTCGCCGGAGCGGGTGTAGCGGGTGTTGGTGTCGCCCATGACCACGACGGCGTTGCCGGCGGAGTGGGTGGCGATGAAGTCGGTGAGCTGGCTGAGGTTGTCCCTGCGTGCGGCGAGGTCGTCGTCGTTGGTGCCGGCGTTGGTGTGCAGGTTGTAGAAGTCGACGTACACGCCCTCGGCGAGGCGCTCGCGCATGAAGGTGAAGCCCTTGGGGGTCAGGCAGTCGCCCGAACCGTAGGTGCAGGTGTTCCAGCCCACCCGCTCGAAGTCGTCCTCGTCGTAGGAGATCTTGGAGAGCGTGTTGAGGCCGCTGCCGATGCCGGCGCCGCCGCTGGTGGGGGTGCGGTAGGCGTGCGCGGTGTCGGCCGCGTACAGGTAGGCGTGGTAGTTGAAGTCCTCCTGCACGTGGACGATGTCGTACGGCGCTATCCGCTCACCGATGGCCGTGGTACTCGATTCGCGCGGCGTCGGCGCGCTGGAGATGGCCTCGGGCAGACCGGCCACGTTGTAGGTGAGGACGCTGAAGCTGCCCGAGTCGGCGGCCGCCGCGGGCGGGGCGGCCACGGTGAGCCCGCCGAGAACGGCCGCGCCGGCCGCCAGGCAGGCGAAGAGTCTGCGCATGGGGATGTGTCTCCTGAGGAGAGAAAGCGGTTGTGGTGGGGACGCGGCAGAAGTTACCGTCGGTTACCTGGGGCCTGTCGAGAGTTCGGGCGTACTTTCACAGGAGTTGCCGTCCGTACATGGACGGTTCGGATCCGCGCCGGGAGTGATTCACGGCTTGGACCCACTCGATGCCGTTGCCGCCGATCCCGTCGCGTTCTCGCACCGTCCGGCTACGTGCGGGACCTGGAAGCGGCTTCTGCTGCCGCAGCCTCAACCGCCCAGCGATGGCTGCTGGTTGCGTCGCGGTCGGCCACGACCACCTCGGTGGGCCTGCCGTCCGGATCCCGAGCCAGAACCAGGTCCTGGTGCCGGCGCAACAGAAGTTCCCCGTGGCTCGGGAGCGCGTACGACACCTCGTCGGAGTGCACGACGCACGACGAGAGCGCGACGGTCCGGGTCTGTGGGTCGGCGGCCAGGCAGGTCGAACTGGCCGTGCCTGGCCGCCTCGTGGCAGGTGGCCAGGCGTAGGGCCCTGTGTGGCTCAGGAGTTCGGGTACGCGGCACGGACCCGTGCCAGCTCCTCGGCAGTGACGGGCAGCACTGTGCCGTGCCGGGGCCGTGAGGGGAGTTGGTAGTCGCTCGGCAGCGACCAGTCGGGCTCGGCGAGGCTGTCGGTGTGGAAGGGCAGGTATCCACGTCCGCCGGCCTCGTCCATGAACACCCACCAGCCGTCACCGGAGTTGTCCTTGAAGACGGTGGGTCCCTCGACCCAGTCGGTGCCGACGCCGGTGCGGACGCAGTCGTCGACCAGCTGCCAGTTGCGGGGGGACGAGCCAGGATCGTCGACGGCGGTCAGGTCGCGGGAGCGTTCCAGTACGACGTCGCGGGTGCAGGATCCGACAACCTTGTCGTCGGTGGTGACGCGGTAGTACCAGTCCCCGTCCCTGGCCACGGTGGAGTCGATGACGCCGCCGCCCGGGTCGTTCCAGACCTTCGGTTCGCTGAAGGTCCGGAAGTCCCGGGTGGTGGCGTACATCATGCGCGGGTAGGTGGGGCCGGTGTGCTCGGTGTCCTCGGCCGCGTAGAGGTTGGAGGCCCAGTAGACGACGTACGCGCCCAGCTTCGGGTCCCAGGTGGCCTCCGGTGCCCAGGTCATGCCGGCCTGGTCGCCGGAGACCTTCACATGGCGCTGCTCGGACCAGTGCACGAGGTCGGTGGACTCCCACACCTCCAGGTACTGGCTGCCGAAGCGCATCTCGTAGCCCCACCCCTTGCCGCCGTTGATCTTCAGGTCGGTGGCGACGAGGTAGAACTTGTCGCCCTCGGGGGAGCGGATGATGAACGGGTCGCGTACGCCCTTCTCGCCGAGGGTGGAGGTGAGCACCGGCTTGTTGTCGTTGAGGTCGTCCCAGTGCAGGGGGTCGTTGCCGCGCGAGGCCCCGAAGTGGACCTGCTCGCCGTCGGTGTAGCGCTCGCCCGCGAAGTAGGGGAAGAAGTACCCCTCCATCGGCTTCCGCTCGGGGAGGGGGCGGACGGTGACGTCGAAGCGACGCTTGGTCTGGTGGTGGTCGAGCCGGACGGTGGCCGTCAGGGTGACATGGGCGGGCGGCCGGCCGCGGTCGGGGCGGTTGACCTCGCCGGTCGGGGTGATGGTGCGGGGCTTGTCGGACGTCCACCGAACGGTCGCGCCGTGCAGGGACGTGGTGGGGAGGGTGAGGTAACCGCGTATGTCGTCGGCGTCCCACACGGTCAATGCGGCGGCGGCCGCTGTGAGTTGCGGGTCGGCGGCCGACGGGGGCGCCGCCTGTGCGGGCAGCGCGGCGCACGCCACCGCGGCGGCGACGAGCGGAACCAGCAGGGGTCTGGGCAGGCGCCGCGGAGGGCGGCGCAGGTCGGGCATGGAAGGCATGGGCGGCTCGTCCTTTCACCCTCGGGAGGGGACTGTCCTTCACCACGCGCGATCGATATATCGAACATTGTTCGTTTTGCCGGATGGACCGTAAGAGGCAGCCGACACCACCGTCAATACCCCTGGTCCTGCGGCATGTTCCCAGGTTGCTTCCCGTAGCCGGTGATCTGGGCGATCCACTGGATGAAGTCGTCGGCGTCCCCGTTGGCGCCGTGGCCGCCGTCCCAGGCGAGCTTCCAGGCGCGGCCGGTGTCGACGGCTCCGGACAGGTCGAGCGTCGTGCGCGGTTCGGCCCGGCGGAAGCCGCGGTAACCCCAGTGCCCCGGGCGGCGAGTGACCTGCGCGCGCAGATGCAGGTTGATCCACCGGATTCTCAGGATGTGCCACAGATGTCTCTCCCACGAGGCGCTCGAACTACGGGTCTGGTCCGAGGGCTGCGCAGCCGGACCTCGAAGCCGCGACGACTACTTTGCCTTGGCCTCATCGCAGGTCACCGCGCTGTGCGGGCGGGGGTGCTGCAGCCGGGCGGTGTGCCTGCCACCTCGGCCGCGGTCGGCGGACCGGGTTCCGGCCTTCGGCGCCGGCCAGGTACTTCTGGGCGGTGTACGGGTCACATCGTGGCGCGCAGGTGGCTGACGGTGACGAAGTGGTAGCCGCGGGCGCTGAGGGTGCGCAGGATCTCGGGTACCGCGGCGACCGACGTGGCGTGGATGTCGTGCATGAGGACGACGTCGTTGCGCTTCACCTTGCCGATGACACTCTGGGCGACCTTCGCGGCATCGGGGTACTTCCAGTCCTCGGTGTCCAGGGTCCACAGCACGGGGGAGAGCGTGGTGGCGTGGCGGACGGTGCTGTTGACGGCGCCGTAGGGCGGGCGGAAAAGGGTGGGGGCCTTGCCGGTCGCGGCCTTGATCGCGGCGCTCGTGCGGTTCAGCTGGTAGGCGACCTGCTCGGAGGTGAGCTTGGTGAGGTCGGGGTGGCTCCAGGAGTGGTTGCCCACCTCGTTGCCGGCGCGTGCCTCGGCGCGCACCAGGTCGGGGTGGGCGGCGACGTTCTGGCCGACCGTGAAGAAGGTGGCCCGTGCCTTGTACTGCGCGAGGTAGGTCAGCAGGGTCGCGGTCTCCGGGGCGGCGGGGCCGTCGTCGAAGGTCAGGGCGACGCACATGACTTTCTCGCAGTCGGTGTCGTCATCCCCGGATGCCGTGTGGGTGGGCACGGCGGGCGTGGGGGTGGCGGCCGCCCCGAGGTCGAGCGAGCCGGACGGACGTATGGTCTGCCGCTGGGCGCGCTTGCCGAAGGCGGACAGCCACGGGGTGACCGTCGCCCTGGAGAGGGTCACGACGTAGGAGCCGGCGGCGGCGGCGCCGACCTGACCCCGGCCGAAGGTCACCCGCAGTCCGCCGTCGGCGGTGAAGGTCATGTCGTCCAGGAGGGAGGCGAGCTCCGACCGGTCGGCGAACGCCTCGTCCACCGTCTCCGCGTCTGTGCCGTCCCGGCCCTGGAGCTGCTTCTTCAGGGCGGCGATGAAGGCGTCCCGGGAGCCGTCGGCGACGAGCCCGAGGGCCGTGCGGTACGCGCCCGCCTGTCCGTCGTACCAGTAGGTGCGCGTGATCCCACCCCCTGCCCCGGTGTGGTCCTGGCTGGTGAGCCGGACGCCGAGGACGTTCCCGGAGGCGACCAGGAACTGGTGGCTGATGTTGAGTTCGCCGACGTCGCCGGCCCCGCTGCTGTCGCCGCACGTCGAGCGGAAGGTCGCCAGGCGCTGCTCCACGTACTTCTTCATCGCGGCCGTCATCGCCTCGGCGCCGGGTACGTCCGGGTAGCTGGTCGCGAAGGGGCAGGAGCTGTTCTCGCTGCTGTTGTTGACGATCCGCAGACCCTTGATCTTCGAGGGGTCCACGGCCCGCACCGGCAGGGTGCCGGAGGACGACCCGGGCCGTGCCCCGGCGGCCGTGGAGTCCGACGTCCCGGAGGATCCGGACGAGCAGGCCGCCGTCAGGGAGAGCGAGCCGAGCAGCAGGAGGGAGGGGAGCAGGAGGCGTGTGCGCATGGGACCAGAACCTGGGCTAGGGGGCTTACCGGGCTCCGATCGTCCAGGTCAGGGGCGTTTTTCAGCGACCGTCGAAGTCACTGTGAACAAAAAGGTCCCGCTCTTCGCACGCCTTCGCCGCTCAGCGTGTCGTGGGGCACACCTGTCGGTACGGCGCGTCGGGGACGTACGTCCGCCACTGCGCCTCGGTGAGTCCTCCGCCGGCCCGGCCGCACAGGACGCGGGCGATGTCGTCCGGGCCGACCGGGTGGCGCTGGAGCAGCACGTTCGGGCCGCCGGCGTACAGGGTGGCGCCGTCGCTGGTGAAGGCGAGGGTGTCGATCTCGTCGCCGGCGGTGGGCAGGTCGGAGCCGAGGAGGCGCTGCCCGGCGGTGTCCCACAGGCGCAGGGTGCCGTTGCGGCCCCCCACGGCGAGGGTGGCGCCGTCGGGGGAGAAGGTGAGCGCGCCCACGGCTTCGGGTTCGCCCGCGGTGACGGTGTCGGAGGTGCCGGTCAGGATGCCCATACGGTGGCGCAGGGCGCCGTCCCACAGGGTGACGTGCCCGGTGGAGTCGCCGACGGCGAGCCGGGTGCCGTCGGGGCTGAAGGCCAGCGCGGTGACCTGTCGGCCGTCGGCCAGGGCGCGTCCGCTCACGTGACCGGAGGGCAGCTCGGCGTACCGGTCGCCGGAGCCGGCGAGCAGCCGGCCGTCGGGTCGCAGGCCGAGCCTGCCCGCATCGAGGGCGCTCAGGGTGGCTGTGCGGCGGTGGGCGGCGGTGTCCCAGACCTCGGCCGTGCCGTCGTCGTTGGGGGAGCGCGCGGCCAGCAGCGTCCGTCCGTCGGTGCCGAGGGCGAGAGCGGAGACGACGCGGTCCGCCGCACCGGATGTCTCGAACGACGTACGGACCCGGTGAGCGGGCACGTCCCAGATGGTGAAGCGCTGCCGCAGGGCGCCGTGCGAGGACACGGTGTCGGCGACGGCCAGGGCCCGGCCGTCCGGGCTGAAGGCAAGCTGCGGAGGCCCTTCGTCGCCGTCGGTCGGCAGGGCACCGAGCGTGGTGCGGGCCAGGACGGCGCCCATGGGGGTCCCCCCGCTCGAGCGAAGCCGAGAGTGGGGGAGTGTGGAGCGCAGTTCGAAGCGGTAGCCGGACCCGGACCGGGTGGCCGTGGCCAGGACGGTGCCGTCCGGGCTGAGCGCGGTCGCGTTGGCCGGAGTGCTCTGCCAGTGGGCGTCCAGACGGTCGCTCAGGTCGTATGTGCGGACCGTGGCGCCGTCGAGATAGCGCAGCGTCCGGTTCCTGCCCGGGGCCCAGGTCAGGCCGCTCACCTCGGCACCGGCCAACGGAGTGCGGAAGAGCTCCCCGCTGCCCGGATCCAGTGACCACGCGGCGATCTCCTGGTCGTCGGCCGTGGCCAGGAACCGCCCGTCCGGAGAGAGGACGGCCTGGGTGAAGCCGCTGGTGCCGCTGCTCTGGAAGTCGGCGACCTCCCGTCCGTCGGAGATGTTCCAGACGGTGGCCGTGTTCCCGGAGAGCACGGCCAGCCGCCGGCCGTCCCCGCTGAACCGCAGCAGACGGGAGCCCCCGTCCGCCCCCGAGCCGGTGCCGCACACGGTGCCGCCCGACTTCTCCCAGGCACCCGGGAGCCTCTTGCCGTGGACGGTGTCCCACACCTGGGGCGCGCCGTCGGCGGGGCACAGAGCGAGGAGGTGGCCGCCCGGGCCGACCGCGGCGGCGGTGAGGGCGCTTGGCGTGTCCGTGCTGAACAGAACCTTGCCGTCGCCGGCCCGGTGCAATTTGACCCAACCGGGACCGTCCGTCGGTGAGGTGCCGTAGGCGCTGCCGTCGGGCGCCGCCCAGTAGGCCGCGTCGCCCAGTTCGGCGACGGCTCTGCGGGCGGCGAGGTTCCACAGCTCGACGCCGTCCTGGCCGGTGAGGAGGAGGAAGCGGGCATCGAGGCCGGCGTCCGAGGCCTCTGTGCCGCCGGGCAGGCGGTAGGTGGCGGTGACACGGTGGTCGGCCACGTCGCGGACGGTCACTTCGGTTCCCGTGACGGTGACGAGGGCGCGGCCCTGATCGGTGAGGAAGCGCTGGGTGTTCTCACCCGTCTGCGGGTCGGTGAAGGCGTCCCGCTCCGGCCGGGCCAGGGCGTCGAGCAGGGCCGAACGGGACTCGGTCAGCGGTGCGAGCCGCCAGGCCGCGACGGAGAGCCGGGCGGCCGTGCGGGGGTCGGCGGAGCGCAGGCTGTCGGCCATGGTGGCCAGGCGGCGGGCGGCTGCCTTGGCCGCCTCTTCGTCGCTCGCCCGGTCGCGCTGCCAGGCCAGCAGGCCCGCGGCCAGAGCGAGCACGAGGAACGCGGAGAGTCCCACGGTGAGCAGGCGGGTACGCCGGGCGGCCCGTGTCCCGGCCTCCCGCTCCGCGTCGCGCGCGGCGCGCGAGGCGTCGAGGAACGCCTGCTCCAACTCGGCGAGATCGTCCCGGCCCCGCCCGGTGAACAACTCCTCGGCCTGGGTCAGGCGCGCCCCCCGGTACAGCGCGCCCGCGTCACGGTCCAGCTGCTCCCAGGCTCGGGCCGACTCCCCGATGAGCCGTTGCGCGCGCAGCCGCTCCCGGCCCTCCTCGATCCAGCCGGCCAGCCGGGGCCAGCCGGTGATCAGCACCTCGTGGGCCAGCTCGACGGTGTCACCGTCCAGGGTGACCAGCCGGGCGGCGGCGAGGCGTTCCAGCGCGTCCGGCGTGTCGGGCCCCAGTTCCCCCCGGGACGCCGGACGGCGTGTGTCGGCGGTTCCGTCCCCGGGTGCGATCAGGCGCAGCAGGATGCGGCGGGCGACCAGGGCCTGCTCCGGCGCGAGTTCGCCGTAGACCTGATCGGCGGTGGCGGCGATCGCGCCGCGCACGCCGCCTGCCGCCTCGTACGCGGCCAGGGTGAGCGTGCGGCCGCGGCGCCGGCGCCAGGTCTCCAGCAGGGCGTGCGAGAGCATCGGCAGGGCGCCCGGCTGATCGGTGACCTCGTCGATGACGCGGGCGGTCAGCGCGCGCTCCACGTTCAGGCCCTCGGCGGTCGCGGGCTGCGTGATCACGTCCCGCAGCTCGTCCCGGCTCATCGGTCCGACCAGCAGGTTCGCACGGCTCACCGCCTCGGCCAGTCCCGGGTGGGCGGCGCAGTGGCCGTAGAAGTCGCCGCGGACGGCGATGGCCACGCGCAGTCGGCTCTCGGGGGTGCGTGCGGACAGCAGCAGGTCGAGGAAGCGATCGCGTTCCTCGCGGTCGTGGCAGAGGGTGAACACCTCCTCGAACTGGTCGACGATCACCCAGGTGTCCAGGCCGCCGTCCTTCGGGACGAGGGCCTCCTCGTGCGTGTGCGCGGGCCGTTCGCCCGGGGTGAGGACGCGGATCACCGCCGGGCGGTCGGCGTCCCGCGCCTGCCGCAGCGCCGGGATCACCCCGGCCCGCAGCAGCGACGACTTGCCGCTGCCGGAGGGACCGAACACCGCCGCGAACCGGTGCCCGCGCACCAGACCCAGAAGTTCGCCGACCTGCTTGTCCCGGCCGAAGAACAGGTCGCTGTCCCCAGGCTCGTAGCGGGCCAGCCCCCGGTACGGCGCCCGCTCCTCCGCCGAGGGCGCCCGCACTTCCGCGTCCGCCTCCCGCCAGCGCCGCTCCCACTCGTCCGGGTCGGCGTCCAGCACTTGGGTGTACGCCCGTACGACCGCGAGCGAGGGCAGCTGGTCGCCGGCCGCCGCCTGGGACAAGGCGGTCGTCGAGTAGCCCGCCCGCTCGGCCATCTCCCGGTACGGCGGCTTGCCCGCCTTCTCACGCAGCAGCCGCAGGTCGTGGGCCAGCCGCTGCACCGGCCCCGCATCCGGGTCCAGCGGCTTCTCGCGTCGTCCCACCGGGCCGTACCTTTCACCCTGCAAACAACACCAGTGATCGGCGCCCAACCTACGTGCGGCTGCCGAGCAGGGGCAATTGCGGCCCATCACGCGGACGGGGCACCGACACGGACGTGTCTCCGGCCGGTGCGGCCGGAGACACGTCGCGTGATCGCCCCGGAGTCAGCGCACGGTGCGGTACGCGCTGTGGATGGTCTCCGTGGCGGTGTTGCCGGCGGTGTCGGCCAGGGCTGCCCGGAAGGAGACGGTGCCGGGCCGCTTCGGGTGGGTGAGGGTCAGGTACCGCTTGCCGGTGCGGTCCGTGCGGACGGTGACCGGCTTCCAGGTGCGGCCGCCGTCGTACGACACGCGCACCGTCAGCGACTTCAGATGCCCCTTGGCCGCGGCCGGGCCCTGCACCGACAGCGGCACCGTGATGCGGGCGCCCGCCTTGGCGGTGCCGGTCAGGCTCAGCTTCGGGTGGAAGCGGACGACGGAGAGGGGGAAGGGGACCCCCTTGGTCTCGCCGTTGTCGCGGGAGGTGAAGGTCCACACCGCCTCCACGCGGTCACTGACCTTGTAGTCCTTGGTGCGGTCGGCGTTGATGGACAGCCGGTAGCGCGTCGGCGCGGCGGGCAGGCCGCCGTAGACGTTCAGGCAGGTGTCGTCCGTGGTGGAAGTGAAGACCCGGGAGCCGGAGCTGAGCCGGGTGGTGAGGGTGGCCTGGGGGACGTAGGCGAAGTTGCCCGGGCCGTCGGAGAACATCGGCACGCACACGTAGTAGGACCCGCCGAGCCGTTTGGCGCCGGTTCCGGACGCCGGCGCGACGGCCGGGCCGTGGACGCCGCCGTTGAACCCGACGCGGTAGGTGCGGCCCGGCTCGAAACGGCGGTCGGTGAGGAAGGACACCGTGTCCTCGTTGTGCAGGCTGTTGGCGACCCGGGCGCCCAGGTTCCAGCGCAGGCCGTGGTCGGTGCTCAGGTACTGCACGGGCGACGCGGTCGGCGCCTTGCGCGGGACGCCCGTCACACCGAGGGACGCCCTGCCGAGTTGCGGCCAGTCGGGGGTTGACCAGTCCGCCTGGGGGGCGGTTTGGGCCCGGGCCAGGGTGGTGGCGACGGAGGTGTTCACCCGGGCCATGCCCCGGAGGGAGGAGAAGGTGCGGTTCAGACCGGTGAAGAAGGAGCCGGTGCGCTGGGTGACCAGGTTGTACGTCGGTGAGGTGGCGGTGCGCTGCCAGATCCCGCCGAGTTGGGTGACGAAGGAGTCGGCCGAGGAGCCGGGGCCGACCTGGCCGAGGGAGGTGTCGGCGTCCACGGTGCTTCCGCCGGCGTAGTCGTAGGCCGGCTTGGTGCCGCGGGCCGCGAAGAGGACCTGCGCGTCGCGCAGGGTGGCCCGGCGGTCGGGGGCGGTGACCTTCACCGGCTTGGTCCTGCGCCCGTCGAGGGCGAGGGTGGTGTCGTGGTCGAGCATCAGGCGGGGTGCCACCATCAGGGCGGTCCTTCCCCGGGGGTCGATGCTCTGGGCGTCGACCAGATAACGGCCCTTGGGCAGCCGCAGGGTGACCTTGCCGTCGGGGTGGTCCTTGTCGTCGTCGAAGGGCGTGTACTGCTTGCCGGTGTCCAGGTTCGCCACGGTGACGCCGGGAGCGTCGTCGGGCTTGCCGTCGCGGCGGGTGACGGTCAGCGTCAGCTTGTACGACTCAACCTCACGGATGGCGCCCAGGGCGGTGCGCACGCTCTGTCCGCCGCCGGTCGCGGTCACCGCGCCGGAGTAGACGCCGTCGGCGCCGCCGAGCCGGGTGTCGGCGGTGACCGTGGCCTGCGCGGCGCCGCCGGCCGGGACGGTCAGCCGGGCCGGGGAGACGGTGAACATGCCGGTGGGTGCGCCGGCGCCGTCGGGGCCGGTGGCGTCGGAGGTCAGGTCCAGGGTGACGGGCTTCGTGCCCGGGTTGCGGTACGTCAGCGTCCGGATCGCCGGCTGGTCGTCGTTGTGCGGCCAGGTGGCGGTGCCGAAGCCTACGGAGGTCGGGTCGGTGGTGAGGTCGGCGCCGGTCGCCCGGGTCAGGTCGACCCGGCCCGCCCCGGCCTCGTACGCGGTCGTGCCGGTCAGCGGCTTGGCGGAGGCCGTCAGCGCGGCCTTGATCCGCTCGCCGGTCCAGTCGGGGTGCTCCTGGGCGAGGATCGCGGCGGCACCCGCGGTGTGCGGGGTGGCCATGGAGGTGCCCGACATCGACACGTAACCGGGCGCCACCTCCTCGCCCTCGCTGCCGTGGGCGGCCCGCGCGGCGACGATGTCGACACCGGGCGCGGCGATGTCCGGCTTCAGCGCGCCGTCCGCGGTCGGGCCGCGGCTGGAGAAGTCGGCGATCTTGTCGTGCCGGTCCACCGCGGCGACGGTCAGCGCGGCCGCGGCCGAGCCCGGAGAGCCGACGGTCGTGTCGGACGGGCCCTCGTTACCCGCGGCGATCACGAAGAGGGCGTGGGAGGAGGCCGACAGATCGTTCACGGCCTTCTCCATCGGGTCCACCCCTTGGGTGTCGGTGGAGCCCAGGCTCATGCTGACAACCTTGGCGCCCTGCGCCACGGCCCACTGCATACCGGCGATGATCGCCGAGTCGGTTCCGAAGCCGGTGTCGTCCATGACCTTGCCGACCAGGAGCTTCGCGCCGGGCGCCACACCCTTGTACTTGCCGTGGCTCTTCGCGCCGGAGCCGACGATGGTGGAGGCGACGTGGGTCCCGTGCCCCTGCCTGTCGTCGGTCGAGCCGGAGTCGGAGAAGTCCTTCGCCTTGAGGATGCTGCCCTTCAGGTCCGGGTGGGTGGCGTCGACACCGGTGTCCAGGACGGCGACCTTCACGCCCTTGCCGTCGTAGCCCTTCTTCCAGGCCGCGGGGGCACCGATCTGCGCGACACCGCCCTCGGGGTCGGGGTCGCCGCTGTCGTCCTGGGCTGCCGCCTTGACCCGCCCGTCGAGCCACACCCGGTCGATGCCGGGCGCGGTGGTCACGGCGGTGCGCTCGGCGACCGGGTCGGTCAGCGCCCGCCACACGTCGCCGGCGTCCGGCTTGTCGGCGGACAGCGCCTCGCCGCGGATGGCGGGCAGCAGACGCTCGACCTCGGCGTCGGCGGCGGCCAGAGCCCGCTTGGTACCGGCCCGGGTGCCGCTGCCGCCCCGATAGGAGACGATCAGCGGCAGCCGCCCCAAGTGGGCGTCGTCGTAGCCGTCCTTGACGAGCTGGGTGACGTCGAACAGGCGGCGGTCCAGCCGTCCGTTGCCCAGCAGCCGGGTCGCGTCCTGCGGGACGACGTAGGTGTGGCCGGCGAACCGCCGTATGGACAAGCCGATGTGTCCGCGGCCCTTGCCGCGCCGCACATCGGTCACCCGGCCCGTCCCGTCCATACTCACGGTGTCGCCGGTCACGAGTGTCACGCGGGCGGCGGCCCGGGCCGAGCCGCTTGCCGCCGCGGCTGACAGGCCCGCCGCCGACGGGCCCGCTGCCGCCGGGGTGACGGTGGTGGCGGTGAGCCCGGCCAGCGCCAGCAGAGCCGGTATCCCGTACGCGACACCTCGCACCGTCAGTCTCTTCCTGCTCGTGTCGTGCTTGTTCCGCAAGGTGCTCTCTCGCTTCCCCATAGGTCGGTGGATGGTCCCGAGTCGCGCCCGCCTGTGCGGGCGCATGGGGCGGCCCCGGGCTGCACGAGGGGGACACGTGAGCCGGGGCCGCCTGCGACCGTCGGCGGGGGGATGCCGTCCGGTCGGAACCGAGTCTTGGACCCGGGGGAATTGGTCAGTAGCCCGTCGCGGGCACTGAAAAATCGGGGGGAAGTCCTGTTCCCGGGAAGTCTTGGCCGTTCGGCCGATTGCGCGGCCCTGCCGCATTGCGGCACGTGGCCTTTCGGCTGATCCGGCTGTGCCGGCGGGGGATTAGGGTCGGGCCGTGGATCTCCTGAGACCCGTGCGTGCCCTTGATGTGTCCGGCGGACCGGAACCGGCTGCCCGCCGGCAGGTCCTTCCGCGGGTGTTCGGCATCGTGCTGCTGTTGCTCGCGGCAGCGGTGGACCTGCTGGTGGCGCATGGCGAAGAACAGTCGCTGTGGCCTCAGCTGGTGGTGCTGCTGATCGGTCTGGCCGCAATCCTCTGGCCCGCCGCACGGAGGCCTGCGTGGCTCACCGCACCCGTGCGGACCGCCGTGCCCGCCGTCCTCTCCGGCGCCATGACGGCGGCCGCGATCCTGTCCGGCCGGGACGCGGTGTACGGCCCGGGTGAACTCGCGATCCTGCTGTACCTGCTCCTGATCGCGGTGCGTGACTGCCCCGTGCGGTGGGCGGCGGTCTGCGCAGTTCTGGACGGTGCGGCGGTGGTCGCCCTGTCCTACAGAGAGGCCGCCGACACCTCCGACCTCTCCTCGGTCAACCCCCTCGGGATGCTGCTGCTGGTCGGCGCGGCCGCCGGACTCGGTGGGTACCTGCGCAGCCTGGACCACCGCCGCCGCCTCGCGGTCACCGAGACACAGCGGGCGGAACGCCTCGCCATGGCCGCCGACCTGCACGACTTCGTGGCCCACCATGTCACCGGGATCCTGGTACAGACGCAGCTGGCCCGACTCATCGCCACCACGGAACCCGAGCGTCTGGGCGGGATTCTGAAGGACGTCGAACGCGCCGCCGTGGAGGCCCTCGCCTCCATGCGCCGCACCGTCGGTCTTTTGCGCGAGGTCCCCGAGTCCGCCGAGGCCGGGACCGACGACCGCCGTCCGAGGGGCGATCTGACCGCGCTCCCCGAGCTGGTGGAGGGTTTCCGCGGGCCCGTCGGCCCCGAGACCGCGCTGCGCCGCGACCCCTCGGTACCCGACGACCTGCCCCATGAGGTGCAGGCCGCCGCCTACCGGGTCGTCCAGGAGGCCCTCACGAACGTACGGCGGCGCGCCGCGGACGCCACCGAGGTGACGGTCGGCCTGACCTACGGCGGCCGCGTGCTGGAAGTGACGGTGCGCGACGACGGCCGCGGCGGCACCCGGCTGCCGCAGGCCGCGCGCGGCGGCGGCTTCGGCCTGGTCGGCCTCACCGAACGGGTCACAGCGCTCGGCGGCGAGCTGCGTACGGGACCCCGCTCCGACCGCCGGGGCTGGGAGGTCACGGCGACCCTGCCTGCGGAGCGGTGCCGGGCGTGAGGCATCGGACATCGCACTCGGTGCGAGCGAAAGTTTCAGTGATCCTCCGCAGGTGGTGACCGAATGCCACCGTCTGTACGGTCGTGCAGGCAAGTCGTGGCATTGAGGGGCACGTGCAGAGCGGCCCTCGCCATGGACCGTCAGCAAGGGGCCTGAACAGCACATGCGTTATCGGGAACTCGGCCGCACCGGCCTGACCGTGTCCGAAATCGGCTACGGCGCCTGGGGGCTGGGCCAGGGGGCCTGGGTCGGCGCCGACGACGACTCCGGCGTACGCGCCCTGCACCGTGCCCTCGACCTTGGCGTCAACTTCATCGACACCGCCAGGGCGTACGACCGCAGCGAGCGCGTCGTCGGCCGCGCGCTCAGGGAGCTTCCGGGTGGCGGTGACGGCGTGTACGTGGCGACGAAGGTCGGGCCGAAGGTCCCGGTCTCGCTGGCGCCCAGCGGGCTCGACCCCATGGAGGCGTTCCCCGGCTCGCACCTGCGCGAGAGCCTGGAGACCAGCCTGCGCGAACTGGGCCGCGACCACGTCGACCTCCTTCAGCTGCACACCTGGGAGGACGAGTGGACCGGCCGTGGCGACTGGCTGGAGACGGTGGACACCCTCAAGCAGGAGGGCAAGATCAGGTTCTTCGGGCTCTCCGTCAAGGACCATCAGCCCGAGAACGTGCTCACGGTGCTGCGTACCGGGGTGCTGGATGCGGTCCAGGTCATCTACAACGTCTTCGAGCAGGCCCCGTCCGACGCGCTGCTGCCGGCCTGCGAGGAGTACGGCGTGGGTGTGATCGGGCGGGTCGCACTCGACGAGGGGGCCCTGACGGGCTCGATCCGTACGGGTGTCACCTTCCCCGAGGGCGACTGGCGCAACTGGTACTTCAGGGACGACCGGCCCGCACAGGTCGAGAAGCGCGTGGACGCGCTCCTCGCGGACCTGGGGATCGGCGTCGATCAACTCCCCTCCACCGCACTGCGGTTCGCGCTCGCCGGGCAGGCGGTCTCCACGGTCATCGTCGGGATGCGGTCACTGGCGAACGTGGAACGCAATGCCGCGGTCACCGAGGCACCGCCGCTGACCGCCGCGGAGCTCGCGCTGCTGGCCAAGCACCGTTGGCAGAAGAACTTCTACCGCTGATCCGTTCCTCCGCTCTCCTGGCCGGGGCACGGGACGTCGTCGCGCGCGTAGACGGTGATGCGGGCGCCGGTGACGTTCTTGGTCGTGCATTCGTGGAAGTACCGTTCCAGGGTGCGGTGTTTGACCAGCTCCTGGGCGGTGATGTCCGAGTGCGCGCCCGCGGCGTCGCGGACTGCGACGATCCGTCGGAAGGCCCGCATGCGGTGGGCGATGTCCTGGGCGGGCAGCTCGGTGCCGGACAGCGTGTCCGAGGACACGGCGTCCTGTGCCAGCGCGAGGTCGGTGAGCACCCGGGTGTCCTGGGGGCGTGCCTGCGTCCAGACGCGGTGGCGGCCCGACAGGTAAAGGAGACCGTCGCCGGGGCGGGCTGATTGCCGTACCGCGCGGCCGATGGCGACCACGTCGTCGTGGCGGCTCTGCGGTGTCCGCAGGTGCATGCTCACCGGCACCAGGGAGGCCAGTACCGCGGCCGCCACCGCCCACGAGGCGCATCCCGTCGGCGGCCGGCGGAAGGCGTGATCGATGCCGGCGCCCAGCAGCAACGCGAAACCGATGGTTCTGTAGAGAACGTACCGGTCGACGAACAGAGGCTTGATGGGCGCGAGCAGGAGAAGGACCAGACCGGGCAGGATCAGGATCGGCAGTGCCAGAGCTGCCAGGCTGATGGGCCCGCGCCCGGTCACGGGGCTTGGCGCGCACCAGATCCCCACCACCGCCATGGCCAGCAGGCCCAGCAACTGCACCGGGTGGGGCCAGGCGATCCAGGCGACCTGTCCGGACTGACCCGCACTGAACACCGCCAGTGGCAGCAGCCCCGCCGCGGCGCCACAGGCCGCCACCGTCCACGCCCGCATCACGTGGCGAGGGACCCCGGAGACGAGCAGGGTCACGCCGTGGGCGGCCACGGCCAGGATCGCGAACTCGTGGAGCAGGCCGGCGAGCAGCATGGCAAGGCCGTAAGCGCACCACCGCACTCGGGACGGGCGGGAGACGGTGCGGACGAGCAGGTAGGTGGACCAGGTGACCAGAGCGCACACCATGGCGTACGAGCGGCCCTCCTGCGCGTACAGCTGAATCTGAGGGATCAGGGGGAAGACAAGACCGGCCAGCAGTCCGACACGAGGACCGGCGAGACGACGTCCCAGGAGTCCGACGCCGGTTGCCGCCAAGGACATCGCCACCACTGAGGGCAGGCGCAACGTCAGCAGCTCACCGCCGAACAGCCTGAACAGCCCGTGCATCAGCGTGTAATAGAGCGCGTGCACGAGGTCCACGTGTTGGACGGTGCGCCAGATGTGCGCCATGCTGCGGTGCGCGAGTTGGTAGGTGACGGATTCGTCGCCCCACATGCTGTTCTTCCGGCGTATGCCCCACAGGCCCAGGGCCAACGCGACCAGCATGGGCATGACGACCGCAAGTGCGGCATGCGGTTCACGTCGCGGACGCCGGGACCGAGCGACGGCAGGCTTCAGAAGAGGGTGCGTTTGTCCCTGTGCGGTGTTGATGGCGATCTCCGAGGGCTGCGACCGGACGGCCGACTGGATGTGTGCAGGGAGGCCCGTACATGGCCCCTGTCAGCGCGTCTGCAGCGCAGGGCGGAGAAGGCCACGGGGCTGTCCGAGCTGCTCCTGAGTGGGGCGTCGAGCGGCGGTGCGAGCAGCTCGCGCTGCTTCTCGCGGACCGAGATCGTCGGCGTAGGTCCGGTAGAGGCTACGAATGTGATCGACGTCGATGTGCTGGTGCATGCGCGCGCTCCGTGCTGACGGGCGGTTGTCGGGGGCGCGCTGAAGGTAGGAGAGCGAAGTGGGAACGCACGTCACACCCAGGTGCTGACTTCTGGCCTCACACCTGGGTATGACGGTGCCAGGTCTGGGAACCTCCAGGCCCTCGCTCAGCGACCATTGACCTGCGACCGGCAGCCATCGGCTCCAGAACGACAGATCCCGGCAACCAGAGGTTCGGTTGCCGGGATCGGTTTCGTGGTCGGCACGGTGACATCACACCGTGGCGGCGTCAGATCAGATCAGGTCAGGTGAGGGT
>NZ_BJND01000105.1 GCF_006539505.1 Streptomyces spinoverrucosus | reverse complement strand
GGAAGTTACACCGAACGATTTACAGTCCCGCTTGCGGGCCACGTACGGGCCGCCAAAGGCTGCCACAGCCCTCGGTGGGCGCCGTCACCATCATGGACGGGTACGAGAACGGCATGATCTGCCTCCAGCTGTCCGTCGTGTTCGGGAACATGAACCACCAACTCGGGTGCGTTGCTGACGGGGTTCGTCCCGCAGGCCTGTCGATGAGGTCTCGTTTCCGGGGGCCACCTCGGTGGGGGCCACCGTCAGGCACTTGCTGCTCGTGCTGTTGACGATCTGGAACATCGGCAGGTTATAGCAGTAGGGGTTGGTGCCGATGTAGCGCAGAGTCCACTGCTGCTTCTGTGTGCTCGGCACCTCGTCGGTGACGACCGGCCACGAGCTCGAGCCGCTGCTGGCAGAGGCCAGTGCCCGCTTGGTCGTCCTGTCGTTAAACCTCGCGCTTTCATGAAGCGGGCTGTCCGACAGGCGGTCAGGTAAGCGAAAAGCCTCTGACCAGCGAGAATGAGGATTGCTGAGGTCCTTGTTCCCGCCCCTGTCGGAGGCACATTCCAGGTGAAGCAGCCTACCGGGTCCTACCCCCATGTCCGTGTCCGGGACGGCCGAGCCGTGGTCTCGCAGGCCGGTTCGGTTCTGCTGGTCGAAACGGTCCGCAAGATCTTGACCGGGCCATCTCCGCAGCGCTCGCCCCCTGGCGCGAACCGCGGGCCGTCCACGACCCGGGCAAGGTCCTGCTGAACCTCGCGCTCGGCGGAGACTGCCTCGCCGACGTTCACACTGCTGCGTCCGAGCCGGCCGTGTTCGGACCGGTGGCCTCCGACCCGACGGTCTCCCGCCTGATCGACACCCTCGCCGCCGCCGGCGGAAAGGCACTGACCGCGATCCGCGCGGCTCGGGCCGAAGTCCGCAGCCACGTCTGGAAGTTGGCTGCAGGTTCGGGCTCCGGACGCCGACGGGCAGGTGACCGTGGACCTGGACGGAGTGCTGGTCGTCGCGCACTCGGACAAGCAGGACGCCGCCCCAACCTGGAAGAAGACCTACGGCCACCACCCGCTGATGGGGTTCGTCGACCACTGCCCGGGCGGAACCGGAGAGCCGGTGGCAGCCCTGCTGAGGCCGGGCAAAGCGGGTTCGAAACGGCCGCCGACCACATCAGTACCGCCCGCCTCGCCCTGGCCCAGCTGCCGAAGAAGTACCGGCGCGCGGCAGACCCTCATCCGCTGCGATTCCGCAGGCGGCACTCACGAGTTCGTCGCCTGGCTCGCCCAGCGCGGGCGCTGGCTGTCCTACTCGGTCGGCATGGTGATCACCGAGGCCATCCATCAGCACGTCCTCAAGATCCCGGCATCGGCCTGGACCGGCCATCGAGACGGACGGCGAGATCCGCGACGGCGCCTGGGTCACCGAACTCACCGGCGACTCGCTCGCGGGCTGGCCCAAGGGCATGCGGCTGATCGTCCGCAGGGAACGGCCCCACCCCGGTGCCCAGTTGAGAATCACGGACGCCGACGGCATGCGGATCACCGGTTCGCCGCGAACACCCCCGACCCGGCCGATCGCCGCGTTCGAGCTCCGCCACCGGCTGCGGGCCCGCGCGGAGGACCGCATCCGAGCCGCGCGTGATACAGGACAGCCTTTATGCCTGCCTGATAGCGCAAGACCCCGCTACCACTGCCCTCGTTGAATGGTGCCGTTCACTGCATTCCTGCACAGCGACTGCCCATATGGGGAAGATGCGGAACTGACCAACGCACGGAGCGTCGATAAACCGACTCTCATGAACCAGAGAATTTCCCAAGACATCCACTGCAGCACCATCTTAGACGAAACACGGGAGGGAAAAAATGCGTCTTGATTGGAGAACCATTCATACGATTCGAACTCACCCAATTCCTTCGAATTTTTTGGATCTCGTTTACCGTGAGAGAAGCCCTGTGGATTGGGCCTGGCTCTTCAGTCATTTTCTGCTGGAGTACAGCAGCCAAGAGGAGGTGATTTTCCGATTCGCAAGGGATTCCATACTCACGTGTGATATCGCGGCGACATACAAGGGCTTTACCGCAGACGAACAATCCATGGTGCTTGAATGGCTTAAGCTAAATCATGATCGACATAAAGGTGAACTTGGATTTCCTGGCGAGGCGGAGGAATGGGACCTCTATCTGTCAGGTGAATATGTAAGAGTGGAGTTTACTGAACGGCTTCACCAGATTCTTTCTCAGCACCTGGAGGCAAGGTATCCGGAATTTCTTGCGGAGCTTGAACTTGCTAGTCGCGTAGTCTGGTATGGCTCCGAGCGTTGGCGTCCCCCCAACGACGATCAGAACGGCTGGATCAAATTGAGTCATTACCCTTTGACTATGCGGGCGGATGACTACGTCAACGAACAAAACCGAGCCGTTCCTAAGTCGAGACCCAGTCTAGAAACTCAAGTACCGCCAGCGAGCACGGCCGTTAAGGGTGGCGGCCGGAAGGTGCTTAGGTTCAGTAATCTTGTCTCTTTCCAAAACAAGGCCAAGAGTTGCGGGGTCCGTGACGGCACGGTGAGCAATATCATCGAGAATGCCGACGGCCTGAAAACACTAGAAAAAACACTGCACGTCTGGTGGGCGGCAGACCAAAAGACGATCCGGGTGGAGGTGGACCTAACTGAAAGAGAGGAGACACAGGAGGTGCTGGCTAATTGCGCCGTAAATGAACCAGTGCCATTCGTTCAAATTGGTGAAAATCTCATCATTCGAAAGCACGAAATGGTGCAGACGTTTGAGGTCCTGAGACTTGCGGAGTACCCCATGGGAAACTTGCTATGTGTCGCACGGAGGAAGTTTGTTCTGCTCACCGGGTCGGCCGTAGACCAGGAAAGGCTCAAGAACTCATTGGAGAGGGAGGGGTGTGCCCTCCAGTCGACACATACGTGAGATTTTCAGCCCTTAGATAGGGAGTCGTTTCAGGAGGCTAGGTGTGGCAACGCCAGCAAGTGTAATCCCGGATATTATTTCAAGGTTCGCAGTTTCCTATCAGGAGACGATGAAGAATCTGACCGCACTGAAGCTTAGTGGCGACGATCTACACAATAGACTGAACACTTTCCAGAACCTCGCCGGAGGCGGTGAACTTAATTCTTATGTGGACCAGACGCTAAATGATCAGGGCGTGCGGGACTGGCTTCAGAAGATTAATCTGAGACTGACGCATCGGATCAGTACTAGGTCTGACGTAGATGAAAACATCGACAACCTCAAAGACATCATCAATGATCTACTTATTTCGTCGAGCCTGGTCCCTGTCAGATACGAAAATGGTAACAGACAAGCACTGGAAGTCCTGAGCCCGGCCGCCCTGACTGTTGTCCTTGCGAAAGTAGCGAAGGATCTCGCAGAACTGAGTCCAATGACGTCGGGGCTCGGTGACATTAGGTACAAGCCAGAAGGTCAACTAAGTGAAAGATTGGCCAGGCTTGCGCTGCTCAATATGGCTCCCGACGTACGGAAGGGTATTGTAGAAAATCCCCTTTTTGAACAAATCGTCACAAGCTCGAATGCGGCAGACTTTATGTTCGCCGCCAATGTGCGAGAAGGGCAGCAATTTCTCAATACGTGTATTTCGGCGTCTGTTCACAACTACATCAGAACCCAGACTCCTACAATTATTGGCCTGCTTGAGGTCGGCAAGAAGCTAGCTGACAAAATTCAAGCAAAGCTGGATGCGTCACCTGCTGAAGTAAAGAACAAGAAGTACGAGGGCCGTACTGTCGAGCGGCATGTAGGGTCCCGGATCTCCCAAGCCAGGGAGGTGTTCGCTTACATAGAGCGGGAAGTTGCAAAAACTACTTCTGACACCAGTAGCTTGACTGCTCGGGAGAAGGCAAAGGTACTCCTGGATCTCAATGGAGTATGGGGGAGAGTGATGCAGAAGTTGGAGGCCGTACAGGACTTTAGTGATGAATTTCCCAAACTCACCAACAAAGGGCATCGTGATTCTTATGAAATGAGTCTTGTACTGTCGCTGCCTAAGGTATTTCATGAGCCCCGGCGCAGGCTTACGGGGATGCCTGAAGACCACATTAGCAAGGTATCTGAATCGGTTCTTGCTCGTCCATTGACTGGGACTTACATCCAGGCGAGTGTATGCCACCGAGACCATCATGATGATCTCACGGATGCGGAATGGGGAAAGCGCCTCTGGAACGCGGTCGCATATGACCACGCGTGTGTGCTGATGCACGGCCATCACGCTCTATACCTTCGGGCGAGTGGAGAATTTGAGTTCACCATCGTGGAGACGAAAAGGTACAGCAGCAAGAGCGATATAACATTTAAGGCTAAAGAAGCCCGTAGCAAACTCAAGGGTTTTGAAATCCCCACTGATATCTGTCACAGAATGACATCCGCGGCGCCGAGAGCTTCTGGCGAGATCCCGTCTTGGGAAGATGTGGCTGTGCGTGTGACTATCAGCTTCTGACTTCTCTGGCATGGCCACCACCAGCCACGGTGCGTCATCCGTGAGGGGCCGTTGAGCTTTCCAGCGTGGCCACTGATCGGGTAACGGCACCGTCGGAGCCGATCCCCGGGTGGACACCGGTTTCATGCGACGAGTGACAGCGTATATGATGTGATCAGTTGCTGTTCGAAGTCGGCCGGTGTGAGGTGACCAAGCGCGGAATGCCGGACGGCACCGGATGTCGTAGGCCAGCCGGCGGAACAGCTCAAGGCGGGTCTGCGCTTTCGAGGTCCAGCGCCTGCCGTGGAGCAATTCGCGCTTGAGGCACTGGAAGTACGACTTGGCGAGGGCATTGATTCATATCTCGAGCCGACGCGGCCCATGCCTGCGGCGGGTGCCGTGCCGACGGCACACCTCGGCGAAGTCGGCCGCGCTGCTTGGGGCGCCCCTGTCGGTGTGGAAGACGACGCCGCGGACCCGGCCGCCGCGGGCGGCCAGGGCGATCTTGATGCGGGCCTCGGTGCGGATGCGGAAGTTGTGCCGGTGCACATCCTCCACTTTGAGGACGCTGCTGAACGCCTCGCCACGGCGTTGACGCTCCTATGCTTGTCAACTCGTCATCTCGGCTTCGCCGTCAGCGCTCTTGGGGGTGGCGGTGGCGAACCCGGCCAGGACCGCGCGGGCGGCGTTCTCGGCATCCAGAGTGTCGGGCTTGCCGTTCATCCGCCGCAGCCGTCGGTCCGGGCGGCCTGCCTCGACCACCTTGTGCCTGGCCCGGTGCAGGAACGAGGCCAGCGTGGCACCGTAGGAGCCGGTGCCCTCGACCCCGAACGCCAGGACCTGCCGAACGAGACTGCCCAGTCCAGTAGTTGCTGGAATCCGCCGGTGTCCGTGGGAATCGTCAAGGTCGCCCCGGCCGGACGGTCGACAGATCAACGCCAGGACACCCATAGGGTCAGTCGTAAGCAAGAGTCAGACCGTCACGGCCGGGGCGACCCCACCGGCCCGAACACGGCCGACTCGGCCCGCAGTGTTCCTACATCGCCAGGCAGTCCCCGCCCAAGGCCACCGCGAGCGCAATGTCCAACAGCGTCTTGCCGGGATCGTGCACCGCCCGCGCTTGCGCCACGGCGCCAGCGCCGATGACACCATGTCCAGGCCGCTCTTGCGGACCGTCTCAACCAGCAGCACGGCCCCGGCCTGCGTCAGCACGCCGCGTCCACCGCCCTCGATACGGACACGCGGGTAGGACCCCGATACGCTTCTTCACTTGAAGTGCCTCCGGCGACGGCGGGAACAGGGACCTCGACAATCATCATTCTCGCTGGTCAGAGGCATTTTTCGCTTATCTGATACCAGTCGGACAGCCCACCTCGTGTAGGGTCGGGGGCTGGCGCGGTGGCGGAGTACGTCCGCTCCGTTTCCAGCCCCCGCCGCATCGAACCGTGCGGTTCTCCCGCACACGGCTCACCGACGCAGTTCACCACCGGCATTCGGCCTGCCCTGCCAGTCCCGGAAGGGTCTGGGGGGCGACGACGGTCCCGTGCAGAGCGATCAGCCCCAGCGAGTCGGCGGAGGCGAACGCCACCACCGACCAGCCGAATCTTCGGCTGATCAAACGTGCCCCTGACGGCCGCCGCCGCGCTCATGGCGCACCGGGTCGCCGAGTCCCGCGACGGGCGGGCTCCCCGTTCGGTGGACTGGCCTGGCCTGGCCTGGCGACCGTGACGGTGGCGGTCGCCGCCGTCACCGGCGCTGTGGACCGCAGCAGGCTGTGGGGCTGGACGTCACCGCGGACGCTGGGGCTGCTGGCGGCTGGAGTTGTCCTGCTGGCCGCCTTCATGGTGATCGAGTCCCGGGCCGAGCATCCTCTGGTCAACCTGGCGCTCTTCCGCAACCGGCTCTTGGGCACCGCAGCGATCATGGTGATCGGGCCTGCGGCGGCAAGCCCGCTCGGCCACGGATCCGCATGCCGCCGGCGCCCGCTCCTGGGCTCCCGCCGCCGGAAGGCGCAAGGCAGCCCAGTGCGTTCGGTGACACTGCACACGCGCCACCGGGGGCTTCGCCCGGGGCAGGTGCTGCGGTGCTCCGCGGGGATGCCCTCGCCTCCTGGCCGGCGTCCGTGACAAGTCCGCCTCTGGGGTTCGCCGATCGGAGGGCGGTGCTTGGGCCGGGCGGTCCTCCGACCGGCCGACCTGGCCGGCCACGGTGGGGAGGGACGGTGTCGGTGCGGCACCAAAGCGCCCCGCGGAAGACCTAAGCGGGGCGTGGGTGACGCCTTTCAGGTCCACGGGTGGACAGGTCCACCGGCGGGCACGACACCGAAGCAGGAAGGTCCTCCATGCGCATCTCTGCTGTCAGCGCCGCGGCCGTATTGGCCGCTGGCACGCTCGCGTTGGGAACGGGCTCCGCGTGGGCTGATGCGGCTTCCCCGTCAACGACGCCGCCGGAGCCGGGTTCTGTGAACTCCAGGGTGGAGCCCGCCCACGTCACCGTCGGACCCCGTGTCGTTGCAGGCGGCGAGCAGGTGAGCATCTCGGGCACGTGTGCCATTCCCACGGATTGGCACGCGCGGTTCCCCACGGTGATCGCCATCACCTCTCCGGGCTTCGCCGCACCGGCGCGGATCTCCAGTGCCAGGCCGGACGCCTTCACCGCCTCGGCGCAGACGGTAAAGCGGCCAGGGACATACCCCGTAACCGTCACCTGCAGCAACGGAACCGCACGCACGTACTTCATCGACGCGGGGGCGCCCAGGCCCGCACCCGTGCCGAGGCCTGAGCCCGCCAGGCTCTCGGTCTCCTCTGCGTACGTGGCCCCCCGCACGACGATCCACGTCTCCGGAACTGTCGCCACCCGCCAGGGCAGGCCGCTGGGAACCGTGAGGGCCATCGCGTCGAACGGCTTCACCGGCGGCAGGGCGGTCATCGACAGGAACGACCCCACGGCCTTCAGCGCGCACGCCACCGTGGTGAAAACTCCCGGCCGTTACACCGTGACGCTGTTCGGAGACCACGGCCGGGTGCTGGCATCGACCCAGTTCATCGTCGGGAAGCGGTGACCAGGACGGCCCGTCGTACGCGGCCCGGGACCCTTCGGTTCTCCCGGGCCGCGGCGTGCGTGCGCACAGCCCTGCGTCCGGCTGCTCCCGCAGGCTCGAAGAGGCATATCCCCGCGGGCCGTGTCAGAAGGGCCGCGGCCTCATCTGCGTTGGCGGCGGCCCTGGTCCCGGTTCTGTGCGCATCCGCCGTCGCTGCTGCCGGAGACGACCCGGACGCCGCGCTCGCCGCCGCGCTGAAACGCGGCCGGGACGCATGGTTCCGGCCGTCTGTCCGTGGCTGTCACGGACATGGACACCGGAGCACATGCCCGCTACGCCCCCACGTCGCACCGGTTCGCCACGGCCAGTATCGTCAAGGTGAACACCCTCGCGGCCTTGTTGTTGAAGGCACAGCAGGAAGGCCGACCGCTTACCGTCGGCGAGCGGCGGGATGCCCAGTGGATGATCCGGCTCAGCGACAATGACGCGGCCACCCGCCTGTGGCGGGCCATAGGCGGCCCACCGGACTTGTCATGGCCAATGAGCGGCTCGGGCTCGTGGAGACCACGCCCGATGCGGCGTGGGGCATCATTACAAAGACGGCATCGGATCCGATCCGCCTGCTCAGGGCGATCGCCTCGCCCCGCTCCGCGCTGACCGCCACAGGCCGCGCCTATGTGCGGGCTGATGCGCGGGGTCCATCCGGCCCAGTCCTGGGGCGTGTCCGCTGCCGCCGACCCCAGAAGTGCCACGACCTCTCAAGAATGGCTGGTTGCCCCGGAGTTCGACCGGACGGTGGGTGGTCAACAGCATCGGCGAGGTCCACCACAGCGGTCACCGGTTCCTGGTCGCTGTTGTCTCGGACGACCAGGAGTCCATGGGGGCGGGTATCCGCCAGGTGGAGACTGCGGCGGTGAGGGCCGTCGATGTCCTCCTGCGCTCCCGCTGAGCGCGCGCCCGCGCACACACCGGGGCTCATGTGACCCTGACCACTGCGGTCTTCTCGTCGTGGAGTGCCCGATGCAGCTGAACGGGTGTTGCCTATGTACGGGTGCGGGGACGGACGGGGTGTCAGATCAGCCCGGTCCCGCGGTCCTGGAGCATGATGCTGCGGCCCTGGACGTGGTCGCGGAGCTGGCGGCGGCCGGTCAGGTTGAAGCGTCGGTAGATGTTACCGAGGTGGTATTCGACGGTCTTGACGCTCAGGAACAGCTCGGCCGCAATTTCCTTGTTGGTGAGACCGCGCGCGATGAGGTGGGCGATCTCGCGTTCGCGTCCGGACAGTTCGAGCAGACTAGTGCCGTGCTGGGGGATCCTCGCGGGAGAGAGGGCGGCGAGGTCGCGTTCGCAGCGGTCGAGGAAGGGCCGGGCGCCCAGGGAGAGGAAGCGGTCCCGGGCCCGGGCGAGCCACACGGTGCTCTGCTCCGCCTCTCCGTCCGCTGCCAGGGTCCTTCCGTACGCCTGCTCGAGCAGGCCCCGGTAGAGGGGCATGTCGTCGGGCGGAGAGGGCAGGCGCAGCCCGCGCTCGTAAGCGGCCCGGGCTCGGGTTGCGTCGCCGCGGGCCTGGGCGAGCCGGCCGGACAGCAGGGAGGCCGGGGTGCCTGCGCACGGCGCGGAGCCGGCGAGCCGTTCGAGTCCGCGTAGGGCCCTTTCCGCCTCGTCGAGGCGGCCGGTGCCCAGCAGTGCTTCGGCCTCGAGCGGGCGCCACCACAGCTGTGCGACGGTGACGGCGCTGGCGTGGGGAAGACGGCGCAGGGGTTGCAGTGCGGTGAGCATCGCCTCGGGATCGGACTGCGCCCGGGCTAGCGCCGCCTGGGCGCCGGCCACGGCTGCCAGGGCTGTCTCCGACATGCGCCACGCCCATCGCTCGGCGCGGGCGAGCAGGTCCTGGGCCTGGTCCCACTCGCCGCGGCCGGCGGGGACAAGGGCGGCGATCGCCAGCCCGATGGGCAGGGCCCAGGGCTGCTCCTCGGCCAGGGGGATCTCCACCGCCTTCTCGGCGGTGATGACGGCGTCGTCCCAGGCGCCGAGCGAGTACTGGGCCAGGCTCAACAGGGGGTGCAGGAGCACGGGGCGGGCTTTGCCGCGGTGGAACCGCAGTGCGGCGGTCACATCCTCGATGCCGTCGTGGAACCGTCCGCTGCAGACGCGCAGGACTCCGCGTTGGCCGAGCAGTTCGGCGTCTGCCGCGCGTGCCCGGGCGGCCTCGGGAAGGTCGGCGAATTCGCGCAAGCCCGCCTGCGGTCCGTCGCTGAAAGCACGGCCGGTGGCCCGATTGGCCCTGATGTTGTGGATGAGGCGCGGGCTGAACTGCGCGGTCGCCAGCATCGACTCCGACAGTTCGACGAGTTCCCGGCCGCGGCCGAGCATCGCATAGACCCGTCCCAGCCACACTCCGCCCAGGGCGGCGATCTGCTCCAGCCCGCGTGTGGCCTGGGCGGCCCGCACGGCCCCGGTCAGACGGTCCTCCGCGGCGGTCAGGTCGCCCTGGGCGGCCGCGCAGCCGCCGAGCACCAGATCGCGTGGTGGTGAGGGGGCGCAGGACTCCACCTCGGGCAGGAGCTGCTGGACGCGGGGCAGTTGGTCGGCCTCCATCAGGTACACGGCCGCGGCGAGCAGGCAGCGTTCGCGTTCGGCGCGGCTGTCCCACACGTCCGCCGCCCACAGCAGCAGGGTCGCTGCGCGGGGCGCGTTGTGCGCGGCGAGCTGCTCGACGGCGGCCTTCTCCAGTTCTTCCGCGAGCGTGCGGTCCGGTCCGTCCGTGGCGGCCACCCGGTGCGCCCAGGACGCGGCGGCGTCGACCACGGGCACGGCAGCGGCGTGCATGGCCCTCAGCCGTTTCGGGCTTATCCGGTCCAACACGGCGCGGCGGTAGAGGGGGTGCGAGACGGCGACGGGTATCGATGGTTCACTCGGCCACCAGGAGAGCAGGCCCGCGGCGAGTCCCGGCTCAAGGGCCGCGGTGGGGTCGGTGACGTCCGCCACCCGGCCGACCAGTGCCAGCGGTGTCCGCGCGTTGAGGACGCTCGCTGCCTCCACCATCGCCCTGGCGGCGTGCGGCATGGCCGCCAGTTGCCTGCCGACGGCGGCCGCCAGCGACATCGGCACCGGCAGTGGCTCGCGTCCGCCGCGCAGCTGCGCCGGGGATGCCTGCGTGATCACCGTGCGCAGGTGGACGGGGTGTCCCTGGGTGTGGTGGTGAAGCCGCTGCGTAACGGCGTGGCTCATGGGCCGGCCGGTGAGCTGTTCGCTCAGCTCGGCGATGTCTGCCGCGCTCAGGCCGCCCAGGAAGAGGGGGGTGATCTCCTGCCGGCCGGCGATCAGGCGGCAGGTGTCGTCCTCCACCGTGGACATCGGCCTCGTAGTCCCGGTGCCTGTCCGGGTCGTGAGGACGGTGAGGACGGCGTCGGCCTGCAGACGCCGCAGGACCAGGCTCAGGGCCTGCACGGAGCCGCGGTCCGCCCAGTGCACATCGTCCACGACGATCACCACCGGACCATCGGCCTGCAGCTGGTCGAGCAGGCGCAGCACCTGTGTGCCAGCGTGGAAGGAAGTGGTGTCGGGCGGGATGTCCGCGTGGGACGGGCGGATCTCCCGCACAAGGGCGGGCGGAACGCTGGCCAGCAGCTGGTTGACGACTCCGAAGGTGACATCGGCCTCGGACGCGTCACACACCGCCCGCAGGACGCGGAATCCGTCGGCCTGTTCGCCGGTCAGCCACTGCCGTATCAGAGCGGACTTGCCGATCCCGGCCTCTCCCTGAACGAGAACGACCTGGGGATGCCCGGATCGTGCCCGGCCCGCGCATGCGGACAGCGCCTGAAGCTGCCGTAGGCGGCCCACGAAGATGTCCTGAGGCTGAGGACCTTCCGTCACCCCCTGCGGCACAGTTGGTCATCCTGTTGTTCGTCCATGGGTTGTTCCTTTGCTGCGTACCGCACTGGTGTCGTCGGCTGCTTGCGCGAGCGCGCGCGGGCGGACCGCCGGCTGCTGGGCGGGCACGGCGCGGGCGGCGGCTTCCCCGCCATCCAGCCTTGCCGTCGGCCGGATGCGCGGGGATGGCTCAGCGGGCAGACGTGCGGGCATCCTCGTAGTCACCGAGGGCCTCATGTGCCGTGACACGGGCCAGGGGCCGGATGCGGGCGACGTGGAAGTCGCTCAGGCGCAGGTATCGGTCGCCGGTCTCGCGCAGGGTCCACCGGTGGCGGGTGGCGGTGGTCACCGTCTGCCGGTCGGGGGTGATGGACTGCCAGCGAAGCTCCATGACCAGCCGGTGCGTGCCGCGTCGGCCGGGAGTGAGGTTCCAGGCGGTGATGTGGTGGGTGCTGATGCCGGCCGTGGCACGTATGTCGGCATACCAGGCGGCGACATCGTCCCGGGTGGTGAGGGTGCGCTCGTCCGACATGGTCATGATGAAGGTGTCGTCGAGGAGGGCGAGCAGGGGCCCAGCGGTGTCCGCGGGTCGTTCGAGCAGGGACAGCCAGTAGTGCGCGAACGCCCTGGTGCGGTTGGTGATGTATCCCTCCTGAAAGGGGTCTTGCCGCGTTTCGATGATGTGCTCCCGCAGGCGCGCGAGGCGGGGCAGCCGTTCGTGCGGTTCCTGCACCACGTCGAAGGTGTAGCCGATGAGGGCCGCGCCGCCCAGGTGCGGTCCGTGGGTCTGGAAGGTGTGGGTGCACGTTCCGGTCAGGGCCGCTGCGCCGGTGCGGGTGAGCTGCAGCGTCTGCAGCTGGTGGCTGTTGTACTGGCCGGGGTGGGCGGTGGCGAGGCTGTCCAGGTAGGCCTGGCGTCCGGTGGTGCTGGGCAGCGGGCTGTCGGGCGGGCGGACGAGGGCGAAGTCGTCGGTGACCAGCTCGCCATGGTGCGTGAGGTTTCTGTTCGCCTCGTTCTCGTAGAAGCTGTACCAGCGGTGTAGCACGGCGCGCAGGCGCTGCTCGTCGAGAGAGTGGATGAGGGCGGCGCGGAGCCGGTCCTGTGATGTCTCGGGCATGGGGATCTCCTGGGTCAGCGGCGCGTGGCGCATGGTGCTCCCGGGTCGGTCGTGGCAAGAACGGGTGTTGATGCTGAGGCGGCGGGGTTGACGTCTGGCGGCTGAGTGACGTGCCCGGGCGCGTCGCTGAGGCCTGCCGGCACCCCGCGGGAGGGGAGGATGGCCAAGGCGTGCTGGCCACGCGGGGTGTCGGCAGGGGTCAACGGGCGGGGACGGCTGATCCCCGTGTCATGAGTGCGCGCGCCGCGGACGCCACCTACGCCGCGTGCCTCATCGCGGGGATGGGCATGCCCGGCGCCGGGCAGCCGCCCCAGCGGCATTGCGGTGGTCGGATGACGCTGGCCGGCCTCCTTGACGGCGGTGTTGAGCCAGGCTGCGAGGGCGCTGCTTCCGGCCGCCACGAGAGGTGAGGAACGACGGCCCCCTGGGTCAAACGGCAAACACCAGACCCGGGCCGGACACCCGACCGCCGCTGCGCGGCCGGGATACCCAAGTGGACGTATGACCACCAACGATGCGAGCAGCGCGAAGGCGAGTGCCCCATCCGGTCCCGTGCCGGCAGCCGGGCATGACCGACGGTACCGACGAGGCTGATCAGCGGCTCCCCAGACGGCTCCGGCACCGCGCGGACACCGCCCACAGTCCTGCCGACACCAGGCAGTGGGCCACCGGCCGCCGGCGCGGGCGGCGAAGACCACCGGCCACCCCGGGGCGAAGCGCACCAGCCGGCCGCCGCGACGCCGCTGGAGGCGGTGACGTTCCCCCAGGTCCACCACGCCGAGAAGAGCAGCACCGGGAGCCGGGCGAACCGTTCTGGTCCCGGATGGCGCTGAAGGCCGTGGGCGAACTGTACGGCGACCGCTACGAACGCCGGGCGGAACAGCTCAAGCCGACTCGCATAGCAAGTTTCTGTTCTGTCCCCGGCTTCGCCGGTTCCGGCGGTGCTCACGCTGTGTCGCACTCCTGCATGTCGTTCCGTCACTGGACCACGTGGGCCGTGCCCGAGCCGTGGGCGGCCGGTACCCCGCGACCGTGCCGATGGTGAGCACAAGCAGCTCCTCGACAACTCTGCGCATGTGCGGCGCGCCTCTCGGCTCGGTCGGTGCGTGGACGATCCCCCGGCACGGCGGCCCTCGGACTGATCGATGATCAGAGTGCTGCTTCGCCTCACGGCACACCCCAGGGAGAGTCCCTAGTTCGCGATCAGCAAGCGGCACCCACGGCCTGCAGTGCGCCGACCCTGGGTAATCTGCACGTCGAGGCGCCCGTATGCGAGGTGGCACCGTGGTGCTCCACGGGGGCCGACCGTCTCGCGGCCTCTGCCCGCAGAGGGCGCGGGCACATCGTGGAGCCGGCAGGGGACGTTCGCGCCGGATGTCGCTCAACCTTCGTACTGGGGACAGGTGAGACCGTGACCGCCTGGGCACGTCTGCTTCGCCGCCGGCTTCGGGCCGCGCGCGCCGGGAACGTGGTCGTCACCCGGCCGCCTTCGGAGCATGTGCGCTGCGACAAGGACACCCCGGTGACCATGGCCGACGGCACGATGCTCCGTGTCGATGTCTACCGACCCGCGGGGCCGGGGCCGTTCCCGGTCATCCTCTCCGCGCACCCGTACGGCAAGGACCGCCTCCCGCGGCTGCGTCGGGACAGGTACCGGCCCGTTGGGCAGTACCGGACGTTCCGGCATCCGGAGAGGATCGAGTTCTCGGCCTGGACCGGATGGGAGGCCCCCGATCCCGCCTTCTGGGTGCCGAGAGGGTACGCCGTGGTGAACGCGGACCTGCGCGGCTTCGGCGCGTCCCAGGGCGTCGGAGCGCCCTTCTCCGACAAGGAGGCGCAGGACTGCTGCGAACTCGTCGAGTGGGCAGGGACCCAGCCCTGGTCGACGGGCCGGGTCGGCCTGGACGGTGTGTCGTATCTGGCCATCGTCCAGTACAAGGTCGCCGCGATGAAGCCTGCGCACCTGGCGGCGATCTGCCCGTGGGAGGGACTGAGCGACCTCTACCGGGACTTCGCCAGGCCGGGCGGGATCGCGGAAAGCGGGTTCATGCGCATCTGGAGCACGGGCATGCGCCACGCCGGACGTGTCGGCATCGACATCAGGGCCCAGCAGGAGCAACGTCCGCTCATCGACGACTGGTGGCGGTCGCTGTGCCCGGATCTGGAGCGCATCGAGGTCCCCGCGCTGGTGTGCGCGAGCTTCTCCGATCACAGCCTTCACTCCCGCGGCTCCTTCGAGGCGTTCCGCAGGATCGGCTCGCGCCACAAGTGGCTGTACACCCACCGCGGCGGCAAGTGGTCCACCTACTACGGGCCGAGGCCGCCCAGGCGCGGGCCCGCTTCTTCGACTGGGCCTCAAAGGGCAGGACAACGGCCAGGCCACCACGCCCCGCGTCCGGCTCGAGATCCGCGACCGGGGCAACGCGGTCCATGCGGTACGCCACGACTCCGGCTTCCCGCCGCCGGGGACGGTGTGGCGCAAGCTGTCACTGGACGCCGGCACCGGCCGGCTCACCGACCAGCAGGTGCCCGCTGCGGCGAGCGTCGCGTGCGACGGGCGCGGCCGGGTCGCCTCCTTCGCCTGGGTCTTCCAGGAGGACACTGTGCTCCCCGGGCCCATGGCGCTGCGCCTTCACGTCGAGGTGCGCGGCGGTGACGACGCCCATCTGTTCGCGGGCGTCCGCAAGTTCAGAGAGGGTCGTGAGATCACCTTCGAGGGCTCGTACGGCTTCGAACGGGATCTGGTGGCCAAAGGCTGGCTGGTCGCCTCCCACCGGGAGGCGGATCCCGAACTGTCCCTGCCCGGCATGCCGGTCCACGCTCACAGCACCCGCCGTCCTTTCGCCCCGGACGAGGTCGCCCCGCTGGACATCGCCCTGCTGCCGTCGGCGACGCTGTACCGCGCCGGCGACACCCTCAGGCTGGACATCCAGGGCCGGTGGTTCTCGCGACCCGGTACGCGGCCAGTTCCCGGCCTGGTACGGACGCGGTCCGCGCGTGGAGACGGTCCTGCACACCGGCGGGAGGCACGAGTATCATCTGCTCGTCCCAGTGGCGCCTGGGCCCTGACGAGACGGCTCGGCCCACCCGTGGTCGCGGTCGGCCGTCTGAGGGCGACGTGGTGGAGGTACGGGGTGCGCCCGTCACACATCCGGTATCCACGAGCCGTGGAACCCGGCCGGCACGCGGCGCGGCAGCCGTACCGCGGCGGCCTGCTGGAGAGTTGCGGCGTCGAGGACGATCAGGTCCGAGCGTTCGCCCGTGCGGTCGGTGACGATAGACAGCAGCCACCCGTGGTCTTCCCGCGTGTGGTCGGCGGCGGGTACGAGGACCGCCTCGCCGGGCTCTCGCCCCGGATGGGGTGGATGAGCAGAGCCTGGGTGAGGGTGTCGTACTTGATGATGGTGTCGTCGCCGACTGTGTAGAGATAGCGGCTGGTGCGGCCGGTGCGTTCGTCGTTGATGGTGGGGAATTCCACGCCGCGGTCGTCGAGCGGTTCCTCCGCCACCACGCCGGTGGCGGGGTCGAGTGTCCACCGGTGCTGGTGTCCCCCGGAGGTCCGGGCCGCCGCTGAGGCGGGGTCGCCGGTGCCACTGACCTGTGCCCATGTCGTGGCGAAGACACCCGGTGAGTAGCGGACCGCTTCGAGCACGATGCGCCCGCCGGTGTCCTCGCGGGCGTTGCCGACGTGGAAGAGGTAGCAGGGGCTGATGCCGTACCAGCGGACGGAGCCGGTGCCGTCGCGACGCATGACGCCGAGCCGGGCGCGGTGGGAGTCCTCCCAGCGGTAGGGCAGGCCCCGGCCGGCCAGTGCAGGGTCGAAGACCACCGGAAGGTCCAGCCAGACGACATGGTTCTGCGTCAGGGCGAAGTCATGCATCATCGTCGGCCCCGCAACCGGCACCCCGCGGCTCTCCACGAGGTCGCCTGCCGCGCAGAGGCGGTGGTAGGTGAGGTACGGCGGGGTGAAGGAGCAGCCGAAGAAGTGCAGTTCGCCGGTGACCGGGTCCTGCTTGGGGTGGGCCGTCATCCCGGTGGTCAGTCTGCCCCCGAAGTCGCAGGGCCCCAGGGTGTCCAGATCAGGCGTCATCTCGTACGGCAGGCTGACCTCGACCAGGGCGAGGATCTTCTCACCGTGGTGGTGACGTGGGTGTTGGCGGGGACGGCGGTCAGGTCCGGTGCCGCGCCCGGCCGGATGAACGGTGCGCCGTCCAGACTGCGGGTGCGCACCCAGCGATTGCGGTACCACTCGGCGCGGCCTTCACGCAGCCGGATTCCGTGGATCATCCCGTGTCCGGCGAACCAGTGCCCCGGATCCTGTCCGGGCAGCGGGTTGGGGCCGTTGCGCATGTACCGGCCGCACAGCTCGGGCGGCAGCGTGCCGGTGACGGGCAGGCCGAGCGCGTCGGTCTCATCGGGGACGGGCGCCAGATGGCCCTGGAGAGAGGCGGGGGCGGTCACGGTCACGGTGAGGTCCCTTCAGCGGGTGTCGGCTTGAGAAGAGCGGGAGAGTCTGTGGCGGGCCCGTGCGGCGGCGGGATACCGGGCGGTGAAGAGTCGGGGAGCGTGAAGCCGGCGGCCTTGACCGCCAGCAGGGCGAGGACGGCGTGCGGCGCCTCGTGCAGGAGGAGCGCCGCGGCGGCCGCGGTGAGGGTGAAGCTCGTGGCCCACACCGCGGTGACGACGGAGTTGACCCGGCGGAAGAGCGCCGTTTCGTGGAGGTCGCTCGCCGTGGCCTGCCGGGCGATGCCGAGGGTGAAGGGCCGCCCGGCGGCCAGTGATCCCCACGCGGTCAGGGCGATCCAGCCCACGGCCAGCGCCGGCGCGTACGGCCGCAGCGGCGAGTCGGGCACGGCGAGGGCGAACGCCCCCACGGCGGCCAGGAACAGTGCCGCGCTGGCCTCGATCACCAGGGCGTCCCAGGGACGGCCGGCAGCCAGCTGGTCATGCAGTGCCCACGCCGCCACGGCCAGGGCGATCAGCGCGGCATACCGCCAGTCCCCCCGGGTCGAAACCACCGCGAAGACGATCCACGGAAGAAAACTGCGCAGGTACGCATAACCGATGACCAACCTCCCGACATTCCAGTGCGGCCATGAGCCTTCGCCATGCCGTCCTCGGCCTGCTCGCCGAGCATCCGCCAGCGGATACGACCTGCTCAAGACGTTCAACCAGTCGCTGGCCAACGTCTGGCCGGCCACCCAGAGCCAGCTCTACTCCGAACTCACCCGTCTCGCCGACGAGGGGCTGCTGACAGCGGCCGCGGAAGGACCGCGCCGACGCAAGGAATACGCACTGACCCCGGCGGGCAGGCAGGAACTGCAGCGCTGGCTCACCGAGGTGGAGCCCGAGCGGCCCCGCCGCAACGACATGCTGCTGCGCGTGTTCTTCCTCGGCACCCTCTCCCCACAGGAGGCTCGCGACTTCCTTCTGCACGAAGCCGGGGCGGCCGAGGAGCGCCACGACAGCCTTCGGCGGCTGCAGCAGTCCACGCCCTGGGACGAAGAGAGCCTCTCTCTCCACGGCCGCCTCGCCCTGGAGTACGGCCTGCGGCTGACCGCCATGCAGCGCGAGTGGGCCCGGTGGGCCGCCGACCAGGTCAGTAGTCCGCGATCAGCCCCGCCCCGGTGGCGGGCGATGCCGTCGAGGCCCGCGGCGGCCCGAAGCGCCGTTCTCCTGGATCCGCCCGACCTCCAGCGCCGCGTGCGTCAGCCCGTGGTGGTGCTCACGGGATCGGCTGCACGCGCGAGGACCCGGTTGAGCGCCCAGGCGATCGGCTTTTCGATCCAGCGGTGCACGGCGTATGCGCTGGCGATCATGATGATGCACACCGCAGCGAGGAGGATGTGGGGTTCGGCCGTTCCTTGGAGCTGGTTGAAGAGGATGAATCCTATGTAGGCGTGCAGCAGGTACAGCGGGTACGTCAGGGCGCCGATTTCGACGAACCAGGATCGTCCCAGGCGGTGTGTCCATCCCAGGGCGACGCCGACCATGATCAGGAAGATCGCGGTGATAACGGCCGAGACCACGGTGGGGCTGAACGCGTCACCGTAGCGCCTTCCCACTGCCTCGGCGAACCCGATGCCGCGGTAGAGGGCGTTGCCGAAGGCAGCGAGGACGAGGGCGATGGCCGAGCGGCTGGGTCCGTACTTGCGCAGGAGGCAGAGTGCCATTCCGGCGATGAAGTAATGCGCCCACTGTGACTGCACCAGCACTTCCAGCGCCCGTGAGACAGTCGGGGGCAGGAGCCCTGTCTCGATGAGAACGGCTGTGCCGAGCCAGCCCCAGAGCACCGCTGTGACTCGTCGTCTGGTGAGCCCGATGAGTACGAGCGCGAAGACGACGATGTAGAACCGGAGTTCCGACCAAAGCGTCCAGTACACGACGTCGACGTTCTTCACTCCGAGTGGCGCGTTCAGCATGGTCAGGTTCGCCAGGTACCGGGTCCCGGAGACGGGGAACCGGCCGGCGCCCAGGACTGCGCACACGATCGCGGTGAGGGTGACCGCCGCCCAGTAGGCCGGGTAGAGACGTACCGCGCGTGAGACCAGGAACCGGCGCGGGGTGCGGTCCCATGCGCTCAGCAGGACCACGAAGCCGCTGATCATGAAGAAGGCGTCGACGCCGAGGTACCCGTACCGGGTGACCTGGCTGATCCCCGGGAACGACAGGCTGATCAGTCCACCACCGGGTCCGGAGAAGGTGTAGTGGTAGATCATGACCGACAGCGCTGCGGCCAAGCGCAGCGCGTCGAGTTCGTATAGCCGCGCTCCTTCGTGCTTCGTCCGGGTGGGCAGCGCCGGGGCTGCTACGGGTGCCGTGCGGCTCCGATGCGTTCCTTCGGCCTGCTCGCGAGTGTTGGGATTCATGCCAAAGAGATCCCTCCGCGACGCTGGTGATCTCCAATACTGCAATGCCCGTACAGAGCGACCGAAGGTCCAAGCGGATGACCGGCTGGATGAGTCCCGCGTCCATCAGTCAGGCCAACGTGGGGAGCCACGGCGAGCAACGGGGCACGAAGGTGAGCTGCGCTCTCCTCTCCTTCGGCTGAGGCCGGTCCCTGGCACAGGGGCTGTCGCGCCCGGGCGGAGCCGCGGTCAGGGGGGACCGCCTGAGGAGAGCAGTTCCTTGAGCTCCTTGTCCCGAGCGAGGTCGGCTTCGCGCTTCGGTGCGTCCTGTTCCGACACGGACGTCGCCTTCCAGTCATCGTGGTGCGGCATCGGCGGCGTCGTGGTGTCCTTGAACCACGCGTTGAGGAACGCCTTCGCGCCCTGGTGGGGTGCCACTCGGTCGGCCAGGTCGATGTAGTCGTCGGTGGTCGCCGACTTGTCCTTCTAGGCCGTGAGGAAGGCCCTCTCGATCTGCTGGAACCTGGCCTCCCCCTCCTTCTGCTCCAGTGCGTAGAAGGCGAGGGGAGCACCCGGGTATGCCTGGTTGCTGTAGAGGGGCTTCTCGCGGTCGGCTTGGCTATCGGACCGTACAGGCGGCGGAATACGTCGCCGTTCTCGTATGCCTCCTTCATCACGGACTCCAGGGAGTCGTGCTTGTCGTCGTTGCTGGTCCAGCCGTTCGCGAAGCGGTACTACAAATCCCGTCTGTGGCGCGATGCCCTGACCACAGCCGGGATCACGCACAAGCGCACCCGCGCCTACCGGCCCCAGACCAACGGCAAGGTCGAACGCTTCAACCGCACCCTGCTCGACGAGTGGGCCTACGCCCGCCCCTACCACTCGGAGCAGGAACGACGCGACGCCTTCCCCGACTGGCTGCACACCTACAATCACCACCGCGGACACACCGCGCTCAAGGGCCAACCACCCGCCAGCCGCGTCCCCAACCTCTCAGGGCAATACAGC
>NZ_BJND01000104.1 GCF_006539505.1 Streptomyces spinoverrucosus | reverse complement strand
ACCACCCAACCGGCGCCGCCTGCCACGCCGCAAACCGCCGGACGGAGTCCGGCACGCCGCCGGAGGCGGCCAATGAATACAGCCCCGACGGCTGGGAGGCGAACCACGCCGTGCTGGCCCACCTCGCCGAGCACCGGGTGAAGTGGCGACCATGAACGACACCGCGCCGCCTGCCACAGCACGCCCCGAAACGCGCCGGGCGGCCCGCCCCACGGCCCCCTTGCGCGGGCGCGAGAGAATTGAGGGTGGCCCGCCCTGAACAGGCGGCGCCATCGGAACCGTACGAGGAGGAGATGAGGACATGGCGGAGCCCACGCCGCGTCGGAACGAACCGCGGCTACGCCCCGCGCCCCTGCTCTTCGAGCCCGCGGAGGCGGCCTCCGACCCGGAGCACTTCTTCGACCTGGAGTCGATCGACGACCCCCGGACGCTGCTGGCGCGGGCCACGGAGCTGACGCAGGCGTTCCGGGCGGCGGCGGACCGGGCGGTGGAGTTCCAGGCCATGGCGGCGGCGCAGCTCGCCGATCCACGCCGGTTCGACCGGCTGACGGCCGCGGACATCGCCGAGCAGGCCGAGTGGACCGAGGACTACGCCAAGAAGATGGTGGAGTACGGCCGGGATCTGCTGCGCGGGGCCGACGCGCGGGGACCCGATCCCGTCTGAGCAGCTTCCCCCAAGGCCCCGGACTCGCCCACCCTCTCGGCATATGCCAGCCGCGTAAGGTACCCCCTCCCACGCCCTCCTGTCCCGATTTCCGGCAACTCAACGAAACGAAGCGTTCACACCGGGTACCTATTGATGCCATGAGCAGCAGCACACTGACCTCGGACGGCGCCGCCTGGCTCGCCTCGGCCGGAACCTATCCGCGCAGCACCCTCGCCTTCTGGGAGGAGCGCCCGGACGCCCCCGTGGTGCTGCCCTGCGGTTCCGCCTTCGACATCGTGAGCGCGCCCGCGATGTTCGGGCGGCAGATGCTGGACCGGTTGTGGGACGAGGGCCCGGGATCGGGCCCCGTCGCGGTGTTCCGGGGCCGGATGCTGCTGTTCGCCACGCCGGGCACGGCTCAGCGGCTGCCCTCGCTGCTGGAGTGGGAGGAGTGGGGCGCCACCGGCCCGGGATCCCACGGCCGTACGGCCGCCGTCCCGCCCCTCCTGTGCCACGGCACCGGCGACGCGGTCACCGTCCCCGCCCCCACCGGGCAGGCCGAGGTCTCCGGCTCCCGCTGGGTCGTCGCCCCCGACACCCGTCACCCCTGGCTCCCGGGCCCCGAAATCCTGCTCTGGGCGGCCGTCCGGGCGGCCCGCTCCGCGGTGCGGATATCGATTTTTCCTCCCCCCGACCAGGGTGCTAAGGTCTACGACGTCAGCAGGCGCCGCTAGCTCAGTTGGTTAGAGCAGCTGACTCTTAATCAGCGGGTCCGGGGTTCGAGTCCCTGGCGGCGCACGACAAGGAGAAAGCCCCTCGCAGAAGCGAGGGGTTTTTTCCTGTGCGGGCGCAGCTGCTAGCCGTTCGCGATCTTCACCGTCCACGCCCCGGACGCCGTACGCCCCTCCACCTCCACCCGCACCCGCGCCCCGGGCACGGTGAAGCTCTCCCCCAGCGCGACCGGCGCGTCCGCGAGGGGTGGGTACACCGAGCCCTCCCAGCACGCCTCCGTGTGCGGGTGGGCGTCGATCACCTGGACCGGGCCGCCGCCGGACTCGGCCCCGGCGTGGACGCGGTAGACGAGGATGCCCTGCCGGCAGCTGTTCTGATCGTTGCCGACCGGGCCGCGGGCCTCGAAGGCGAGGGCGCTGTCGGCCCCGGTGCGCACCACCGCCAGCTTGGTCCCCCGGCCCAGCCCGAAGGCCGGGGCGCCGGCCGCGGCGGACGTCGGCAGTCCGGGCCCGGCGCCGAGCGGCTCCAGCGTCAGCCGTACGGGCCTGCTGCCCTGCACGCACACCACCTGCCGCGGCCCCAGCCAGCCCAGCTTCCACTTGTGCCAGCCGAACAGATCCGGGGCCAGTCCGAACTGGCTGCCCATCAGGTCCCAGTCACCCACATAGGTGTCCCAGTCGCCCTTGCCGTCGACCGGGCGGTGGTACAGGTCGGGCAGATCGAAGACATGGCCGGTCTCATGGGCGAGGACGAGCCGGTCCGGCGGATGGTTTTCGAACACCGTGACGACCCGGCGGATGTCGGCGCCGTCGGCACGCAGCGGGGTGTCCAGGTTGACGACCTTCGTGGCGTCGGAGTCGACGCCGGGTGCGTGCGGGTCGGCGACGAAGTAGACGACGTCGTAGCGCGAGAAGTCGACCTGGTCGTCGGCGGCGGTGAGCGCGTCGCGCAGATAGGCGGCCCGGTGCGGGGCCGCCCAGTCGCGCTGTATGGCGTACGCCGTGGAGGGCAGGGGCATGCGGATCCAGTGCCGCAGCGGGTGCGGGTGGAGGCGGAACTTGCCGTACGAGGCGTGTTCGAAGTAGCTGCTGGTGGCCGGGAAGTGGTCGGCGGTCAGTTCGGCGGGGGTGGTCAGCGGGCGGGAGTCCGGGAAGGACAGGAAGACCATCACCGCGTCCAGCGTGCCGGTCGGCCGTGGATAGGCGGTGTTCCAGGTGTCCAGGCCCTCGGAGTGGTGGGCCTGCGTTCGGGTGAGCGCGCAGGGCGCGGCTCCAAAGGGCTCGGCGACCGAGGGGCAGGTGATGAGGGAGGTCGCCGCGACCGCCGACAAGGTGGTGAACACGGCCGCGGGCTTGCGCAGTCGGGGGCGGGCGGTGGCACGGCCGAGCCCCTTGAAGGCCTCGCGGGTGCGTTCCCCCAGGGGCAGCTGGCGCGGCACATGGACCTCCGGATGCGGTTCGCGGAACACCGCATCCAGCCTGTGTGAATTTAATGTTGTATGCCCTGTTTGCCTGCACCGGACGAGTGAGGTGCCCGCAGTCCACACGGGGTCACTGAACCGGCCGACACCCCCGGACCGCTCACGGACCGTCACTATCGGCCGCAGCGTGGGGGAACCGGGCCCCGAGCAGGCAGAAACGATCTGCCGGGAGGGCGGGTCGTTCCGCGCGCGGTCGGCGACACTGGACAGTGGGCTGCGAGCGCCCTTGGCGGCCCTCTATGATCGGCACACTTTCCTGACCCTTTCCTGCCCGGACAGAGATCGAGCAGATCGAGCAGATCGAGTGCACTGCGGGAGCGAGCGGTGAGCGGAACGTCCGAAGGGCCGACGCCCGCGGCAGACCTCATCGGGCCGGCCGTCACAGACAGTAACCACGAGGCGTCGCGACGTACCGGGACCGACGCCCACGACCCCTGCCGAACCGAGGCCGACGCCTCCGACTCCTACCGCTCCGCCTTCGCCGCGGCCCCGCTCGCCATGGCGGTCGTCGACCGCGAGGGCCTGGTGGTCAGCGCCAACGCGGCGCTCGCCGACCTGCTCGGCACCGGCCCCGGCGAACTCACCGGCCGGGTCGCCGCCGACCTGGTCGACCTGGCCTCCGACGCCCGCACCTGGCACGCGTACCGCGAGCTGCTGCGCGGCCGCGACGCCAGACTGCGCTGCGCACGGCGGCTGAAGCACCCCGACGGGCACAACGCCTGGGTCCAGGTCACCGTCGCCCCGCTGCCCGACGGCGCGGACGGTGTCCTGCTGGCCGCCGCCGACATCAGCGCCCGGCGTGAACTTCAGGGCAGACTGCGGCACTTGCAAATGCACGACCCGGTGACCCGGCTGCCCAACCGCACGCTGTTCTTCGAGCGTCTCTCGGCCGCCCTGGACGTGGAGTCGTACGAAAGCGGCGGCACCGGCCGGATCGGCCTGTGCTATCTGGACCTGGACGGCTTCAAGGCGGTCAACGACACCCTCGGCCACCGGGTCGGCGACCGGCTGCTCGCGGCCGTGGCCGAGCGCCTCAACCGCTGTGCGGACGAGGCCGGTTACGGCAGGGCGAGCGCGCCGCTGGTGGCCCGGCTCGGCGGTGACGAGTTCGCCCTGCTGGTGGAGGACTCCACGGGCACCGAGCAACTCGCCGACCTGGCCGAGTCCGTGCTGACGGCGCTTCAGGAGCCCTTCGATCTGGCCGGTCAGCGGCTGTCGTTGTCGGCGTCGATCGGCGTCGTCGAACGACAGGCCGCCGGCACGACCGCCACCGGTCTGATGCAGGCCGCCGACACGACGTTGTACTGGGCGAAGGCGGACGGCAAGTCCCGCTGGACGCTGTTCGACCCGGAGCGCAACGCCCACCGCATGACCCGTCAGGCGCTCGCCTCGACGCTCCGCCCGGCCATCGACCGGGGCCAGTTCGTGCTGGAGTACCAACCGTTGGTCGGGATGGCGGACGGACGGCTGAGCGGGGTGGAAGCGTTGGTCCGTTGGAACCATCCGCAGTTCGGCATGCTGACGCCGAATCGGTTCATCGGATTGGCGGAGGAGGACGGCGCGATCGTCCCGCTGGGCCGCTGGGTGCTCGCCACCGCCTGCCGCCAGGCCCGCCGCTGGCAGCTCGAACGCCCCGACGAGCCACCCCTGTTCGTCTCGGTCAACGTGGCCGTACGCCAGGTCTGGGACTCCGACCTGGTCGCGGACGTCGCCGAGATCCTCGCCGAGACGGGCCTCGCCCCGCAGCTGCTCCAGCTGGAACTCACCGAGTCCGCGGTAATGGGCTCCGCAGGGCGCCCGTTGCAGGCCCTCCAAGCCCTCAGCGACATGGGCGTCCGCATCGCCATCGACGACTTCGGCACCGGCTACTCCAACCTCGCCTACCTCAGCCGACTGCCGGTGTCGGTGCTGAAACTGGACGGGTCCTTCGTCCGGGGCTTCCAGTACGAGGACTCCGGCGCCCACCCGAGCCCGGCCGACGAGGTCATCGTCGAAGCGATGATTCAGCTGGCGCACCGGCTGGGGCTGACGGTCACCGCGGAGTGCGTCGAGACGTCCGCGCAGGCCGGGCGGCTGCGCCGGATCGGGTGCGACACCGGACAGGGGTGGCTGTACTCCCGGCCGGTGCCGCCGGATCGTATCTCTCAGCTGATGGACTGCCCGTTCGGTCAGGCGGTCGGCAACGCGTAGGCGTCCGCGATGAGTTCGTAGGAACGCAGCCGTACCTCGCCGGTGTGCGCGTTGGCCGTGAGCATCAACTCGTCGGCGCCGGTGCGCTTGTGGAGGTCGTCCAGGCCCGCGCGGACCTCGTCCGGGGTGCCGTGGATGACGTTGGCGTTCCAGGAGGTGACGAACTCCCGTTCCATCGGGCTGAATTCGTATGCCTCCGCCTCCTCGGGCGTCGGCACGAGTCCGGGCCGTCCGGTGCGCAGCCGGATCATGCTGAGCGCGGCGGCGCGGACCTGGCGCCGGGCCTCCCGCTCGTCGTCGGTGGCGAGCGCGGAGACGCCGATGAGGGCGTACGGCTCGTCGAGGACGGCGGACGGCTTGAAGGACTCCCGGTAGAGGTCGAGCGCGGGGATCGTGTTCTGCGCGGAGAAGTGGTGCGCGAACGCGAAGGGCAGGCCGAGCAGGCCGGCCAGCCGGGCGCTGAAGCCGGAGGAGCCGAGCAGCCAGATCGGCGGGCGGTGCGGGGACTGCACGCCGCCCGGCGAGGTGGCCTGGATCGGGCCGGGGACCGCGTGGATACGGCGGTAGGGGTGGCCGTCGGGGAAGTCGTCGTCCAGGAACCGGGTCAGCTCGGCGAGCTGCTCGGGGAAGTCGTCGGCGCCCTCGTTCAGCCGGTCGGTGCGGCGCAGGGCGGCCGCGGTGGCGCCGTCGGTGCCGGGGGCGCGGCCGAGGCCCAGGTCGATCCGGCCGGGGGCCATCGCCTCCAGCGTGCCGAACTGCTCGGCGATCACCAGCGCGGCGTGGTTGGGCAGCATCACACCGCCCGAGCCGAGCCTGATGCGGTCGGTGTGGGCGGCGAGGTGGGCGAGGATCACGGCCGGGGACGAGGAGGCGACGCCCGGCATGGAGTGGTGCTCGGCGACCCAGTACCGGTGGAAGCCGCGGGCCTCCGCGAGGCGGGCCAGAAAGACGCTGGTGCGCAGGGCGTCGGTGGCGGTGCGGCCCGCGCCGACGGTGACCAGGTCCAGTACGGAGAGGGGGACGGGGGCGGTGCCGTGGGCGGTCCCGCGGATCTCGTCGTGCTCGTCACGCGCGTCGCGCTGGTCGTCGGGCAAGGGATGCCTCCTGGTCTGGGCCGTGCGGTGTCCGTGTCCTCACGGCGCTAACAGGAGACAGTCTCCGCTTATTCCACTGCCAGTCACACCTGCACGATCGGCTCCCTGGTGAACAGCGCCCCCAGCGCCGGCGCGTTCACCCGGCGGTCCGCCAGCCGCAGCGCCTCCCAGACGGTGACCTGGTTGGCGGTGAGGACCGGCTTGCCGAGCTCCTTCTCCAGGGCCGGGATGTGCGCCGCCGTGTGCAGGGCCGTGTCGGGCAGGAGGACCGCCTCCGCGTCCGGCGCGTCGGCTGCGCGGGCCAGCGCGAAGACCTCCGCCTCGCCCCAGGTGCCGACCTCGGCCGCCGTGATGATCCCGGAGCTGCGCACGCCGGTCACCTCGATGCCGGCCGCCCCCAGGAAGTCCGCGAACAACGCCGCCACGTCCTCCGGATACGTGGCCCCCACCGCGACGCGCCGCACGCCCAGCTCCCGTACCGCGTGCACGAAGGCGAAGGACGTCGAGGAGGCCGGCATGCCGGCCGCCCGGGCCAGGGTGCGCACCTGCTCGTGGGCGCCCTCCCAGCCGTGCACGAAGCTGCCGCTGGTGCACGCCCACACCACGGCCTCGCAACCGGCGTGCCGCAGTTCCTGGACACCGGCCGAGAGGCGCTCCGGGGAGCCCATCTCGCGCAGCGCGTCGACCCGGTGGGCGTCCTCGCCGATGTCGGTGTGCACCAGGTCCACCCGGATGTCGCTGCCCAGGAGCTGCTCGATGCGCGGATAGTCGTCCTCGGCGGAGTGGCCCGGGTAGAGGAATCCCAGTGCTGTCATGTCCAGCCTTCCTGCTGCTGCTCTTCTTCCGGCACTACGGCACCGGGGGCCGGCCCCGGCAGTACGGGGCCGGTGCGCGCCGCCGGATCGATCAGCGCCTGATACGGCCCCACGGCACGGGTACCCAGTCGGCGCAGCGCCGCCCACATCGTCACTTGGTTGGCCGAGATCACCGGTATGCGCAGCTCGGCCTCCAGTTGCGGGATCACGTCGTAGGTCGGCAGGTTGGTGCAGCTGATGAACAGGGCGTCGGCGGCGCCGCGTACGGCCTGGCGGGCCATGTCCACGACCTCGCGGTACGGGACCTTCCAGATGTGCCGGGTCAGCCCCATGAACGCGCAGCCCGTGACGGCGACGCCCGCCTGCGCCACGTACCCCTCCAGTGCCCGGGTCACCGACACCGTGTACGGCGTCACCAGCGCCACGCGCCGGACGTCCAGCTCGACCAGGGCCTCCAGCAGCGCGCCCGAGGTGGTGATCGCCGGCACGGAGCCCGCCCGGCTCATCGCCTCGCACATCGCGCGCTCGCCGACGATGCCGCCGACGAAGCTGCCCGAGGTGCAGGCGTAGGCGACCACCTCGGGCTCGATCGCGTTCAGCGTGCGCACCGCCTCGCCGAGCGTCTCGTGCTCGCTGACCAGGCGGGCGAGGTCGAGGCTGACCTCGACCGGCACGTACGGGGTGCGGGTGACGTGCAGGGACACCTCGTCCGGTACCCAGCGCCACAGTTCGCGGTCCAGCGCGAAGTCGAAGGGGGCGACGACACCGACCCCGCGCTGCGGAGCCGGTCCGCCGAGAAATGCGACGTCCATGGCAGGCACCGGCCTCACGCTCGGCAGACGGGTGGGCAACGGATCGTGGGGAACGCCCGTGTTGACGACGGTAGGTTCGGGTGCGAGCGTGGTCAATCCGCCCGGATCACCCCCAGGTCAACACCCCGTTAAACCCCGTTGACACCTCGTCACCGGCCGACCCGCCACACTCGGCCCGCCCCCGCGAACGGCTGGAGAAACGGCTGCCCATGACCACCCCCACCCTGCTCGTCCTGGACGCCGACCCGCTGCCCCGGCTCGGCCGCCTCACCGGCCGCGCCCGGATCGAGCACGCGGACGCCTCGACGCTCGCCGAGCGGCTGCCGTACGCCGATGTGCTGCTCGTGTGGGACTTCACCTCGCACGCGGTGCGCGAGGCCTGGCCGGGGGACGGGCCACGGCCGCGCTGGGTGCACACGGCGAGCGCGGGCGTGGATCACCTGATGTGTCCGGAACTCGCCGCGTCCGACACCGTGGTGACCAACGCGCGCGGCGTCTTCGACCAGCCGATCGCCGAGTACGTCGCCGCCCTCGTCCTGGCGATGGCCAAGGACCTGCCCCGCACGCTTCAGCTCCAGCGGGAGCGGACCTGGCGGCACCGCGAGTCGCAGAAGGTCACCGGGACCCGGGCGGTCGTGGTCGGCTCCGGCCCGATCGGCCGGGCGATCGCCCGCACCCTCAAGGCGCTCGGCGTCATCACCGCCCTCGTCGGCCGCACCCCGCGCACCGGGATCCACGGCCCCGACGACCTGGACCGGCTGATGTCCCGCGCGGACTGGGTGATCGCCGCGGCACCGCTCACGGAGCAGACGCGGGGCATGTTCGACGCGCGCCGCTTCGGCGTGATGCAGCCCTCCGCCCGGTTCGTCAACGTCGGCCGCGGCCCGCTGGTCGTCGAGGACGCGCTCGCCGAGGCGCTGGCCAAGCGCTGGATCGCGGGCGCCGCCCTGGACGTCTTCGACGCCGAACCCCTGCCGCCGGACAGCCCGTTGTGGCAGGTGCCGAACCTGATCGTGTCCCCGCACATGAGCGGCGACACCGCCGGCTGGCGGGACGAACTCGGGGCCCAGTTCGTGGAGTTGTACGAGGCCTGGGACGCGGGACGGCCGCTGCCGAACGTGGTCGACAAACAGCGCGGGTACGTACCCGGACACTGACGTCCCTTGGAGGGTGGATGACCGAGCTCACCGAGCTGACCGCCGTACGACTCCTCGACGGCTACCGCAAGGGCGAGTTCAGCCCCGTGGAGGCGACCCGCGCGGCGCTGCGGCGGGCCGAGGCGATCCAGCCGGAGGTGAACGCTTTCGTCCGGCTGACCGCGGAGGACGCGCTGCGGCGGGCCCGGGAGTCGGAGGAGCGATGGCGGCGCGGCGCGCCGGTCGGTCTGCTCGACGGGGTGCCGGTCACCGTGAAGGACATCCTGCTGCTGCGCGGCGCCCCCACCCTGCGCGGCTCGAAGACCGTCGACCCCGGCGGCCGCTGGGACGAGGACGCGCCCTCGGTCGCCCGGCTGCGCGAGCACGGCGCGGTGTTCCTCGGCAAGACCACGACCCCCGAGTTCGGCTGGAAGGGCGTCACGGACTCGCCGCTCAGCGGGGTGACGCGCCATCCATACGATCGGACGCGCACGGCGGGCGGCTCCAGCGGGGGCGCCGCGGCGGCCGTGGCGCTCGGCGCCGGGCCGCTGGCGCTCGGCACGGACGGCGGCGGCAGTGTCCGTATCCCGGCCGCGTTCTGCGGGATCTTCGCGTTGAAGCCGACGTACGGACGCGTGCCGCTGTATCCGGCGAGCGCGTTCGGGACGCTGGCGCATGTGGGGCCGATGACGCGGGACGCGGCGGACGCGGCGCTGCTGATGGACGTGATCGGCCATCCTGACTCCCGCGACTGGTCGGCGCTCGGACCGGCGGCCGCGGCCTTCACCGACGGTCTGGCGGGCGGGGTGCGCGGGCTGCGGGTGGCGTACTCGCCGACGCTGGGCGGGCAGGTGGCGGTGCGCCCGGCGGTCGCGGCGGCGGTACGGCGGGCGGTGCAGCGGCTGGCGGAGCTCGGCGCGTACGTCGAGGAGACCGACCCCGACCTCACCGACCCGGTGGAGGCCTTCCACACCCTGTGGTTCAGCGGCGCCGCCCGCGTGACCCAGCGCCTCGGGCCGGAGCAGCGCGAGCTGCTGGACCCGGGGCTGCGGGAGATCTGCGCGCAGGGCGCCGGCTACTCGGCGCTGGACTATCTGGCCGCGGTGGACATCCGGATGGATCTGGGCCGCCGGATGGGCCGCTTCCACGACACCTACGACCTGCTTCTCACCCCGACCCTGCCGATCACCGCGTTCGAGGCGGGCGCCGAGGTGCCGAAGGGTTCCGGGCACCGGCGGTGGACGGGCTGGACGCCGTTCACGTACCCGTTCAACATGACCCAGCAGCCCGCGGCGACCGTGCCCGTCGGGACGGACGGGGACGGTCTGCCGATCGGGATGCAGCTGGTGGCGGCCCGACACCGGGACGACCTGGTGCTGCGGGCGGCGCACACCCTGTACGAGGCCGGTGTCACATCCGGCGGAAACTGAGCGTCTCCCCCGCCGCTCCGGAGCGCCACAGGTCGTTGCACGCCTCGGCCATGCCATCCAGGCCCTCGACGATCTGGCCCCAGACGATGCCGGGCACCCAGCCGACGTCGCCGTTGAGCAGCAGGTTGTTGCGTTCGTAGAACAGGGCGAGGTCCACGACGGTCGTACCGGCGCGGACCTCGCGGTCGTAGCCGTAGGACTTCGTGCCCAACTCCGCGCCCGGGAAGGTGAAATAACACAGGTCGCCCGGAATGGGGGTAACTGTCGGATTTTCCAGGGGTGGCTCCGTCTCCGCGAACGGCGGGAACAGGGCGTAGATCTCGTTGCGTGCGTACTTGGCGTGGTAGACGTCACCGGACAGCGGCAGGGCGTCCCACACGGCCGCGCAGGTCAACGGGGCACGGTCGTCCAGCAGTTTCGCCGTGCAGCGCACCCCGCGCCGGGCCAGTGAGACCTCGATGAACCGAACACTCATGGGTTCCCACGTGCCCAGGGGGCATACATCGCATGCTCTCGGGTAGCCGCGCGCCCATGGCTTCACCACTCAGAAACAGCCACCCCATGTCCAGACCTACCCGCCGGTCGCTGCTCGCGGGGGTCGCGGCGCTCGGCGCGCTGGGTGCCGCCGGGTGCAGCCGCGTGGCCACCGCGTCCGGTACGAACGGCGGTGACCTGCTCGACCGGATGCGAGCCGCCGGTGTCGTACGCCTGGGCATCGCGGGTGAGGTCCCCTTCGGGTACATCGACAAGAACGGCGAGCTGACCGGCGAGGCGCCCGAGCTGGCGAAGGCGATCTTCAAACGGCTCGGGGTGGACCGGGTGCAGCCCGTGCCGACCGAGTTCGGCTCGCTCATCCCCGGCCTGAACTCGCAGCAGTTCGACGTCGTGGCCGCCGGGATGTACGTCACCCCGGAACGCTGTGAGCAGGTCATCTTCGCGGACCCCGACTACCAGATGCCCGACGCGTTCGTCGTGCGCAAGGGCAATCCGCTGGGGCTGCGCGACTACAAGGACGCCTTCGCGAAGAAGGCGCGGATCGCCACCGGGACCGGCTACGCCCAGATCGAGCACGCCGTCGAGGCCGGGTACCGGCGCGGCGACATCCTCATCGTCCCCGACCAGGTAGCCGGGCTGAACGCCGTCGAGGCCGGCCGGGTCGACTTCTTCACCGCCACCGCGGTCACCTCCCGCACAGTCGTGCGGACGTCCGCGAAGGCGGAGGCGACCAAGCCCTTCACCCCGATCATCGACGGCAAGCCGCAGCTCGCCGGGGGCGCCTTCGCGTTCCGGCCCACCGAGACCAAGCTGCGGGACGCCTTCAACGTCGAGTTGCACAAGATGAAGAAGAGCGGCGAGGTCTTCCGGATCCTCAAGCCGTTCGGCTTCACCGAGACCGAGATGACCGACCTGACGGCGAAGGAGCTGTGCGGCGGATGACCTCGGGACTCTGGGAACTGGTACTCACGGGGACCTGGACCACGATCCAGCTGCTGGTCCTCAGCGCGCTGCTGGCCGCGGTGGTGTCCTTCGTGGTCGGTGTCGCGCGCACCCACCGGCTGTGGATCGTGCGGTTCGCCGCGGGCTTCTACACGGAGGTGTTCCGCGGCACCTCGGCACTGGTGATGATCTTCTGGGTGTTCTTCGTGCTGCCGCCCGCCTTCGGCTGGCAGCTCGTACCGCTGTGGGCGGGCACCCTTGCCTTGGGGCTGACCTACGGGGCGTACGGCTCGGAGATCGTGCGCGGCGCGCTGAACTCCGTCGACCCGGCGCAGCGTGAGGGCGGGATCGCGCTCAGCTTCACGCCGTGGCAGCGGATGCGGCTGATCCTGCTGCCGCAGGCGGTGCCGGAGATGATCCCGCCGTTCTCCAACCTGCTGGTCGAGCTGCTCAAGGGCACCGCCCTGGTGTCGATCATGGGCATGGGCGACCTGGCGTTCAGCGGCAACCTGGTGCGGCTCGCCCTGCAGGAGAGCGCGGAGATCTACACGTACGTGCTGCTCATCTACTTCGTGATCGCGTTCCTGCTCACCCGCCTGATGCGCGGTCTTGAGCAACGACTCAAGGCGGGGGTGGCCCGATGAACTGGGACTGGGAAGCCGTCCGCGACTTCATGCCGCAGTTCTGGGACGGCCTGCTCGTCACCCTGCAGGCGCTGGTGCTGGGGTCGCTGATCTCGTTCGCGCTGGGGCTGGTGTGGACGCTGCTGATGCGCACGCCGAGCCGCTGGGTGCGCTGGCCGGTCGGGGTGTTCACGGAGTTCGTGCGGAACACGCCGCTGCTGGTGCAGCTGTTCTTCCTCTTCTACGTGCTGCCCGAGTGGGGACTGACGTTCTCCGCGCTGACCACCGGTGTCTTCGCGATCGGCCTGCACTACTCGACGTACACCATGCAGGTCTACCGGGCCGGTATCGAGGCGGTGCCCGCCGGGCAGTGGGAGGCCGCGACGGCGCTCAGCCTGCCGACGGTGCGGACCTGGCAGGTGGTGATCCTGCCGCAGGCGGTCCGCCGGGTGGTGCCCGCGCTCGGGAACTACGTGATCTCGATGCTGAAGGACACTCCGCTGCTCATGGCGATCACCGTGCTGGACATGCTCGGCCAGGCGCGGCTCTTCTCCCAGGAGCACTTCCGGTTCACCGAGCCCCTCACCGTGATCGGCGTGGCTTTCATCCTCGTCTCGTATCTGGCTTCCGTACTTCTGCGCACCCTGGAGCGACGTCTTGTCCGTTGAAACAAACAAGCAGCCCGCCGACGGCACCCATAGCGGTCCCGCCCCGCTGATCCGCCTGGAGCAGGTCACCAAGCGGTTCGGGGACAACACGGTCCTCGACCACCTCGACTTCTCCGTCGACGCAGGAAGGCACGTCACCCTGATCGGGCCGTCCGGGTCGGGCAAGACCACGATCCTGCGGCTGCTGATGACCCTGGCCAAGCCGGACGAGGGCACGATCACCGTCGACGGGGAGCAGCTCTTCCCGGCGTCGGAGAAGCAGATCCGTGAGGTCCGCAAGAAGATCGGGATGGTCTTCCAGCAGTTCAACCTGTTCCCGAACATGAGCGTGCTGAGGAACGTCACCGAGGCGCCGGTCACCGTGCTCGGCCTGTCGAAGGACGAGGCGGAGGCGCGCGCCCGGGAGCTGCTGGACCTGGTGGGCCTCGCCGACAAGTGCGACGCCAAGCCGTCCCAGCTGTCCGGCGGGCAGCAGCAGCGGGTGGCGATCGCGCGGGCGCTGGCGATGCGGCCGCAGGTGCTGCTGCTCGACGAGGTGACCTCGGCGCTGGACCCGGAGCTGGTGGCCGGTGTCCTGGACGTGCTCAGGGACATCGCGCGCTCCACGGACATCACGATGCTCTGTGTGACCCACGAGATGAACTTCGCCCGGGACATCTCCGACCAGGTCCTGATGTTCGACTCGGGGCGGGTCATCGAGTCGGGCCCGCCGGAGAAGATCTTCGGCGACGCCGATCACGAGCGGACGAGGGAGTTCCTCAGCGCAGTGCTGTGACATCTCGAATGGCTCGCGTCAGTGGCATATGCCACGCGGTTACGCCCCTGCTGAGAGGGTCGCAATCTCGTCAACTGCCGCTCGCTACCGGCCTCTTGCCGGTTATCGTTGAAGACAGGCCCTGGACGGGAAGCGAGCGCGCAGGGGGGACACCGTGGCGCTGCTGTGTTATCCCGGGGGACAACCCCCGGACCCCCGGCCGGCCCGCACGTGTCCGGCGACGCCATAGCGAGGGGAGCTGCCATGAGGGTCGAGCCGACCGCGCCGTACCACTCGACCCAGGACGCGCTGCGCGTCCTGGAGGCGGTGGCGCGGCACCCCGTCGGTGTCACCGTCGCCGAGATCACCCGCCACACCGGCCTCGGCGCGGAGCGGCTGACCGGACTGCTGCGGATGCTGCGCCGCGAGGGGTACGTCGAACAGGTCACGGACGGCGCATATGTCACCGGCGCCACGCTGGCCCGCCTCGGCTCGGCGCACAACCGCGACGAGGCCCTGCACGAGCAGCTCCAGCGCACCCTCGACCGGCTCCGGGACTCCGTCGGGGCGGCCGTGTACATCAGCCGGTACCTCGACGGCGAGGTCAGGGTCACCCAGTACGCGGCCGGCCCGGCCACCCCGGCGGTCAACGAGTGGGTCGACTTCCGCTACTCCGCGCACGCCACGGCGGTCGGCAAGAGCCTGCTCGGCCAGCTCGACCACGCCGGCCGCCGCGACCATCTGGCCCGGCACAAGATGGCCCGACTCACCTCGCGCACGATCACCAGCGACAAGGTGCTGCTCTCCCGCCTGGAGGCCCAGCCGCCGACGGTGCCGGTGCTCGACCTGCAGGAGTACGCGATCGGCACGGTCTGCGCGGCCGTCCCGATCACCGCCGGTTCCTCGGTGGGCTGCCTGGCCCTGTCCCTCCCGGTCGAGCACGCCCACCGGCTGCGCCGGGCGGCGGACACCCTGAACCGCAGCGCGACGCCGGTGCTGCTCTCCCTGGCGATCTAGTGCGCGGGCGGTGGTCGGGAGCACCCCCGCGGACCAGGTAGTATTTTCTACGTCGCCGACCGCGGAACGCGGACGGCGGGAGTCATGCGCCGCTAGCTCAGTTGGTTAGAGCAGCTGACTCTTAATCAGCGGGTCCGGGGTTCGAGTCCCTGGCGGCGCACAGAAGAGGAGCCCCTCGCGGTGAGCGGGGGGCTCCTTCGCGTGTCCGGCGCGCTCAGAACGTGACGTCCGAGCAGGCGTAGAACGCGTTGGCCGTGTCGGCGATCGTCCACACCGCGACGATCACATGCCGGCCGCTGAGCCCGGACGGCAGTGTGCCGCTGTGCGAGAGGGTCTGCGGCGGGCGCTGGCCGCCGTAGGGGACCGTGAGGAACGGGGTCAGGTTGAGGTCGGAGCGGGCCAGGTTGTGGTTCTGGTTCCAGCCCGGCTTGGTGACGTAGTACTTGAAGTCCGTCGTGGCGTGCATGGCGGTGAACTGCCAGCGGAAGGTGTAGCTCTGACCGCCGTTCACCTTGGTGGCGGGCCAGGCGGCGCCGGACGGCGTCCTCGGTGCGCTGAGCTGGGCGAACTGGCCCAGTCCTGCGTTGCAGATCTGCCCGTCGGCCGGGCCGCCGGCCGGGAAGCCCTTCGGGCCCTCGACGCTCTGCGGCTCCCACTGGATGGGGCCGCAGTTGGTCACCGTGCCGTTCTGGCAGAGCTTCTGCCGGCTGATGGGCAGATCGGTGTAGCCGTGGCCGCTTGCTCCGCCGGAGGAGAGTACGAGAGCGCCGGTGGTCGCGAGACCCACCATCGCGGCGGACAACTTGGTCTTTTTGCGCATACTGCCGCTCCTGGAGAACGTGGGGGAAGTTCAGTGAGCTTGCAGGTCTAGACCAAGTCTGAGCGTATGGCCGTTAGTTGAACATGTCCATACCAATCACGGACCTGTTTCTCCCCGCCCCGCGCAGAACGCCACCGTCAAGTCCTTCACCAGCACCTTGCGTTCGTCGTCGTCCAGCTCCACCAGCCCCCGCATGGTCAGCCGGGTCACCGTGTCCTCCACCGAGTCCACCACCGACGTCAGCACGCTCGCCCGGTGCTGGGCGTCCAGCGCCGCGATCCGGCGGCGGTGCATCGCCGCGGCCACCTCGGGTGCGTACTCGACCCGCACCGGCTGCACCGAGAACACCTCCAGCCCCACCGGTGTCGCGTCCGCCGCCACCAGCCGGGTCAGCGCGTCGGCCGCCGCGTCCACCGCGGGCCGCGCCGCGCCCGGCATCTCCACCGGCACCCGCGCCAGCGCCGCCTCCACGCACACCCGCAGATACGCCTCGTGGTCCTCCACCGCCAGCGCCGCCCGGGCGGTGTCCCGCACCCGCCACACCACGAGCACCACCACCCGCAGCGCGACCCCGCTCCCGTCGGCCGCGGGCATCGGCTCACTGCGCCAGTGCCGCAGCCGTACGTCGACCCCGCGGCGCAGCAGCAGCGGGTTGACCCACATCAGACCCGTCCGCCGGACGGTCCCCCGGTAGCGGCCGAACAGCCCGAGCACCCAGGCCCGCCCGGTCCGCCCCCGCGTCAGCCCGCCGAACCCGAACAGCCCCAGCGCCCCGGCCCCGGCATACGCCGCCCACTGTGCCGGACCCGGCCCGGCCCCCGCGGACACCGGCAGCCCCAACGCCGCCGCCACGACCGGCGGCAGTGTGCCCGCCCACCACGAGGTGACCGCGCACCCGGCCGCCCCGGCGGCACCGGCGAGCAGCCCCACCGTCGCGGGCAGCACCCGCGCGGGCCGCTCCACCAGGGCGGGGTCGACCTGCGGCACCGGCCGGGCCCGCGACGGAACCGGGCGGCGCAGCCGGGGCTGCTCGCCGGTGCCCTGCCGACGGTTCACCACGGCGGGCCGCAGCTGCACGGACACTGGGTCGGGGTCGTCGCGGAACAGCAGATGGACGGGGATCTCGGTGGTCGCCTCGTTCTGGATCAGCCGGGCCGGCCGGGCCGGGGGCGGCGGGTTCTGCTCGGCTCCCCCGGGGTCGGGGGTCTGGGGAGTGGTCGTGGTCATGCGTGTCTCCAGCCTCCGCGCCAGATGCGTTCGTACGTGGGGACAGGTCGTGCGTGGGGACGGGTCATCCGCGGGAACAGGCCGTACGGGGGGGCAAATCGGTCAGGAAAAGAGCCGCCGCCAGGTCTCCGGCCCCGGGTAGCCGTCCGCCGCGCCGCCCCGCCAGCCCTGGGTGCGCTGGAAGGCCTCGACGCCGCGCCGGTCCGCCTCGCCCCAGCGCGGGCCCGGCCCGTTCGGGTAGTGCCTGCCGAATCCTTTCTTCACCAGCTGGTGGCCGAGCTGCGTGACATACGGGTTGTTCGCGCCGGGCCGGAACATCGCCCGGCCCGGATACGGCGTCGCGGGCGGGGTCGCGGGTGGCGTCACGGGCGGCGTCGCTGGTGGTTCCTCCACTACACCCTTGTAGCGATACGGGACGTATCGGTCGGAGTTCTTCCAGTAGGCGTACGGGGTGATCTGCCGACGAGCATGCGGGCGGGTCGACTCGTAGGCCACATAGCCCGTCCGGGTGTAGTCGGTCCAGCCGGCGAAGAGGACGACGTGCGAGCCGTTCTGCGGGTTGTCCGGGTTGTGGAAGAGCAGCATGTCGCCGGGCTGGAGTTCCGCCTTGGTGATGCGGGTGCCGAAGGTGTGGAGCGAGCCGGTCCATTCGTTCTGCGGCAGGCTCCAGGCCATCGAGACAAAGCCCGAGCAGTCCTGCCGGTAACCGTCCTCCCAGTAGGAGGTCATGCTGTACGGCACCTTGGCGTCGACCCATTTCTGGGCGCGTTCGATGATCTTCGCGCGGGTGATCTCGGGGATCTTCCCGGCGTCCAACGGCTTGACCGGTGTCCCGGCCGGGCCGTATAGCGGGGCCCGTCCGCCCTGGGGGCTCTGAGGCTCGTCACCTGCGGGAACGCCGGGTCGCAGGGGGGCGTGGGCGGCGGCGAGAGCCGGTGCGGTGCAGCCGACGCCGAGGGCCGTGGAGGTCACGGCGGCCAGGGCGAGGGCACGTCGGGCGGCGGGGTGGGCGGTGAGGCGGCGGGGGGCGGAATGCGGGAGTACGCGGCGCCAGTGGGCGCATCCGGGGCAGTCGCAGTCGCTCGCGGGATCGATTTCCTCGAATACTGGAGTTTCCATGCGATTCCCCTCACACTCCAGGTGGGAATTTCCGGGCCAGTGCACGTTGATCAGTTTCACAACTGTCTTCCGGGCGCGCATGTTGACGGTCCGAATGATGTACGGCATCCCGTCCCGGGCCCGGTGGGGCCCCTCCCCGGCGGTCCGGAGCACCCCGAGAGGTCATGTAGAGTTAACGACGTCAGCACGCGCCGCTAGCTCAGTTGGTTAGAGCAGCTGACTCTTAATCAGCGGGTCCGGGGTTCGAGTCCCTGGCGGCGCACTCGACAGCGAGGCCTCTCACCGTGGTGAGGGGCCTTCTGCATGGGCGGAAGAGGGTCGGAAGAGGGTCCTCCTCGGTTATCGCCGGTTACCCTCTGGCCATGGCAGCGCGTGACCTCCAGGAGAGGATCAAGAAGCTCATCGTCGACCGCCGGCTGGCCTCCGGGGCGCCGCTGCCGACCGAGCCCGAGCTGATGGCATTCCTCGGGGCGAGCCGGAACTCGGTCCGGGAGGCGCTGAAGGCCCTCCAGGCGATGGGGATCGTCGAGATACGGCACGGCTTCGGCACCTATGTCGGCCGTATGTCCCTCGCCCCGATGATCGAGGGCCTCGCCTTCCGCACGGTCACCGGGCACCACCGGGGCGAGGACAGCCTGCTGCAGCTGCTGGAGCTGCGTGAGGCGATGGAGACGGGACTGGTGTCCCGGCTCGCGGGGCGGCTCCCGGAGCCGGACCTCGTGGAACTGGAAGCTCTCGTGGACCGGATGGATCAGCGGGCCGCACAGGGTACCGGCCTCGCCGAGACCGACCGGGCCTTTCACGCCACCCTCTACCGAGGCCTGGACAACGTGCTGCTGAGCGAGGTGCTGGAGGCGTTCTGGGACGCCTTCCACCGGGTGAGCAGGGACCTTGTGGAGGTGCCGCAGGACCCGCGGATCACCTGCCGACAGCACCGGGAGATCCTGGACGCGGTCCGGTCCGGCGACTCGCTCCGCGCCGAGGAAGCCATAAGAGACCACTTCCGCCACATTCGTACCCGACTGCTCTCAAGCGCACCAGCAGACACCAACTTGCGTCCGAATGAGCCCGTATAACGGGTAAATACCCTGTATCCCATCTTGCGATCATGCAGAACGGCGTAGAACCCTGGTTTTCAACAGGCCGCGGATGCGCGCCAATTGGGGGGATAGAAACCGGTTGCAGGTGGTGCGGGGAGGGGGCCCCGTTCATGGAGTGATGCCGGGGGGCGTCACGCGACCGGGACGTCGCGCAGTTCCATGTCTACGGAGGGACACGCGGACTTCAGCCGCGTGTGGGGGGATGACTCATGACGCTCAGGGTGCCTGCGCACCGGACCAGCACCACGGGAACGTTCCGCCGGATCAGAAAGACCCTGCCCCGGTACGACTACGAGCACTACAGCCGGCTGGCCGGCCCCCTCACCGAGCCCGATCCCGACAAGCCGTACAAGGTGCGGTACCGCTCACTGATCTCCCAGGAGCCGCACCGCGTCCGCGTGGCCCTGATGCTGGCGGCCGCGCCTCTGCTCTCGCTGGTCCTGCTGGTCTGGCTGCTCCAGCCCGCGCACTGGACCCAACGCGACTACCCGGCGTACGACTTCCTGCCCGCGCTGGACGTCGTGATGCTGGTGTCGATCGGTCTGATCGAGTTCTTCCGCTGTATGAACGTGCTGTCGAACGCGCACGCCACGTTGGTCGCCCGCGACCCGATACCGGTGGTGCCGGAGATCGGCACGAGAGTCGCCTTCCTCACCTCCTTCGTGCCCGGCAAGGAGCCGCTGGAGATGGTGACGAAGACCCTGGAGGCGGCGGTGAGGATCCGCCACCGGGGCCTGATGCACGTCTGGCTGCTCGACGAGGGCGACGACCCGGCGGTCAAGGATGTCTGCGCCCGGCTCGGCGTGCACCACTTCTCCCGCAAGGGCGTCGCGAAGTGGAACCAGGCCAAGGGTCCGCACCGCGCCAAGACCAAGCACGGCAACTACAACGCCTGGCTCGACGCCCACGGCGACGACTACGACTTCTTCGCGTCCGTCGACACCGACCACGTACCGCTGCCGAACTACCTGGAGCGGATGCTCGGCTTCTTCCGCGACCCGGACGTCGGCTTCGTGATCGGCCCGCAGGTGTACGGCAACTACGACACGTTCGTCACCAAGGCCGCCGAGTCGCAGCAGTTCCTCTTCCACGCGCTGATCCAGCGGGCCGGCAACCGCTACGGCGCCCCGATGTTCGTCGGCACCTCCAACGCCGTACGGATCAAGGCGCTGAAGCAGATCGGCGGGCTGTACGACTCGATCACCGAGGACATGGCGACCGGTTTCGAGATCCACCGGCACCGCAACCCGGCCACCGGCAGGAAGTGGCGCTCGGTGTACACGCCGGACGTGCTCGCGGTCGGTGAGGGCCCGAGCGCCTGGACGGACTTCTTCACCCAGCAGATGCGCTGGTCGCGCGGAACGTACGAGACGATCCTCAAGCAGTACTGGAAGGGCTGGTACTCGCTGCCGCCGACCAAGCTCTTCAATTACACGATGATGATCATCTTCTATCCGATGTCGGCCCTGAACTGGATCCTCGCGGCGCTGAGCTGTGCGCTGTTCCTGGGCCTCGGTGCCTCGGGTGTGAACATCGACCCGGCGGTCTGGCTGATGCTGTACGGCAACGCCTCCGCCCTGCAGATCGGCCTGTACGTCTGGAACCGCCGCCACAACGTCTCCCCGCACGAGCCGGAGGGCTCCGGCGGTGTGGCCGGCATGGTGATGTCCGCGCTGTCGGCGCCGCTGTACGCGAAGGCGCTGATCGACTCGGTGCTGCGCCGCAAGAGCAAGTTCGTGGTCACGCCCAAGGGCGACTCCGCGAGCCCGGACCGCTGGTTCGGGACGTTCCGGTACCACTGGTACTTCGTCCTGATCTTCGGTGGCTCGATCGCCGCCGGCTACTACTTCGGCCACTCCCACCCCGCGATGATCATCTGGGCGTCGTTCGCGATGCTGATCACCGCCACGCCGGTGTTCGCCTGGCGCTGGGAGCTGCGGCGGGCGAAGCAGCAGCCGGCCGCC
>NZ_BJND01000103.1 GCF_006539505.1 Streptomyces spinoverrucosus | reverse complement strand
TCCCCCATACGCACATTGGTCTCGCTGAACATTTGTGTCTCCACCATGTTCACAGCCGGCCATCGCACCCGCAACCACTCAACTTCACAGCTGCGCTACAGAAGTTCCGCAGGACAGGCCCCGCACGACTCAGCGTGCCGCAGCCGCCGTCGGGCCTTCGCGGCAGATCAGGAGGAGGGCGCGGTCGTCGTTGACGTCCTTCGCCACCGCCTCGATGAGGTGCCAGGCGGCGCCCTGGAAGCCGCCGGTGACATAGCGGTCGGCCTCGCCGGTGAGGCGGTCGATGCCCTCGACGATGTCGCGGTCGGAGGTTTCCACCAGGCCGTCCGTGAAGAGCATCAATACGTCACCAGGGCGCAAAGAGCCCTTTACAGGGTCGAACTGGGCGCCGTCGTACACACCCAGGAGCGGCCCCTCGGCCGCCTTCTCCTCCCAGCGGCCGCTGCCCGCGCTGAGCTGGAGCCCTGGCGGATGCCCGGCGGAGTACAGCTCGTAGTCGCCGGAGTCCAGGTCGAGGACGAGGTGGATGGACGTCGCGAAGCCCTCGTCCCAGTCCTGGCGGAGCAGGTAGCCGTTGGCGGCCGGGAGGAAGGCGTGCGGGGGCAGGCTGCCCAGCAGGCCGCCGAACGCACCCGACAGCAACAGCGCCCGCGAACCCGCGTCCATGCCCTTGCCGGAGACGTCCGTGAGGACGACCTCCAGGGTGCGGCCGCCGTTCGTACGCGCCGCGACCACGAAGTCGCCCGAGAAGGACTGGCCGCCCGCCGGGCGCAGCGCCATCTCGCGGTGCCAGCCCTGCGGCAGCTTCGGCAGCTTGCTCTGCACCCGGATGCGTTCGCGCAGGTCGAACAGCATCGTGCCGCCGCGCCGCCAGGGCACGCCGACGCGGCTGCGGAACTGGGCGATCAGCAGACCGAAGAAGCCGCACGCGGCGACGACCAGGACGACGCCCGGCGTCACCCGCGACGGGCCCTCCGTGTACGGGCCGAGCTGTATCGACTCCACGATCAGTGCCGTGGCGGCCGCCGCGTACAGGCCGAGCAGGCTGGCCGGGCGCAGCAGCAGGCCGCCCGCGACGATCGGCAGGACCAGTACGGCCGGGGAGCACCACACCGAGTTGGCGAGCGTGCCGGCGGTGATCAGGGGAATGGTGAGGAGCAGACCGGCCAGGGCGACCCAGTCGGAGCCGTCGCCGCGGAAGTAGTCGACGCCGCTTCTGCGCAGGCCGACGCGGGCCCGGTGCCACTTCATCTTCAACCGGGCCGTGAACGTCTCGGCCGCCGCGCGCCGCTCTCGTCCTGCTGCCATTAGTTCGGGACCCTATCCATCGGACCAGCTCCTTGGCACGGGAGGTCCCACTTGTCCCCCGTCCGAGGCTCGACTTCACAGTGAACTTCACGGAAAGAGACGTCAGAGGGAAATTCCCTCGCTCGTCCCTCAATGCCCTGATAGGCATGGCCCATGGCAACTGACTTCCTGACCGGCCCGGGTACCGAGCTGCGGGTGCTGCGACCGGACGACTTCGATCCGTGGTACGACACCCTGATCCGCGCCTTCGGCGGGGTGCCGGAGTCCGCCGAGGAGCGGGAGCTGTGGAACGCGCTCACCGAGTTCGACCTTCGCTGGCGGTCTGGGAGGGCGACGCGTGCGTGGGTACGGCCGGGGCGTTCACGTTCCGGTTGACCGTGCCGGGCGGGGCCTCGGTGCCCGCGGCGGGCGTGACGATGGTCGGGGTGGCGGCCACACACCGTCGGCGCGGGGTGCTGACGTCCATGATGCGGCGGCAGCTGGACGACGTACGGTCCTGGGGTGAGCCGCTGGCGGTGCTCACCGCGTCCGAACCCGCGATCTATGGCCGCTTCGGGTACGCCGCAGCGACCTACAGCCTGAGCGCCGAGATCGACACCAGTCGGGTACGGCTGTCGGTGCCGGCCGGCGCCGATGACGTACGGCTGCGGTACGCGGCGCCCGCCGATGTCCTCGACGTGTGTGAGGACGTGTACGCCCGGCTGGTGCCGCTGCGGCCCGGGATGCTGGCGCGGCAGCCGGGGTGGGAGCGGGTGGGGCTGCTCGATCCGGAGAGCGAGCGGGACGGGGCGTCGCCGTTGCAGTGTGTCGTCGCCGAGCGGGATGGCGAGGTCGCGGGGTACGCGCGGTTCCAGGTCAAGCTCGGGTGGGGCGAGACCGGGCACAACGGCACGGTGATCCCGGACGACTTCGCGGCGCTCGATCCGGCGACCGAGGGCGCCTTGTGGCGGTTTCTGTTCGGGATCGACCTGACGACGACGCTGACCGTGCGGGGGCGGCCGGTCGATGACGTGTGGCAGTACCAGGTGTCCGACATCCGGCGCTGCCGGAGGCGGTCGCGGGATTCGCTGTACGTGCGGCTGGTGGACGTCGGGGCCGCGCTGGAGGCCCGTACGTATCAGGGGCCGGTGGACGTCGTGTTCGAGGTGGAGGACGAATTCTGCCCCTGGAACGCGGGGCGTTGGCGGCTGTCGGGGGACGCGAAGGGTGCGACGTGTTCGCGTACGTCCGACGCGGCTGATCTCGCGCTGTCGGTACGGGAGCTGGGGGCGGCGTATCTCGGTGGGGTGAGCCTCCGGGCGCTGGGGGCGGCCGGGCGGGTGCGGGAGCTTCGGGCCGGGGCTCTGGCGGAGGCGGCGGTGGGGTTCGGGGGTGCTGTGGCGCCCTGGTTGCCGCACGGGTTCTGACGGCCGACCCCGGTCCGGGCGGTCAGTTGCGCTGGCAGGTGGGGCACCAGAAGAGGTTGCGGGCGGCGAGGTCGGCGGTGCGGATCTCGCCGCCACAGATGTGGCAGGGCTGGTTGGCCCGGCGGTAGACGTAGACCTCGCCGCCGTGGTCGTCGACGCGGGGTGGGCGGCCCATGGCCTCGGGGGTGTGCTCGGGGCGGACGGTGTCGATGCGGTTGTGCCGTACGCCCTCGCGCATGAGGTCGACGAGGTCGGTCCAGAGCGCGTCCCACTCGGTGGGGGTGATGTCCTTGCCCGGGCGGTATGGGTCGATCCGGTGACGGAAGAGGACTTCCGCGCGGTAGACGTTGCCGACGCCGGCGATGACCTTCTGGTCCATGAGGAGGGCGGCGATCGTGGTGCGGCTGCGGGAGATCCGCCGGTACGCGGCGCCGGGGTCGGCGTCGTCGCGGAGCGGGTCGGGGCCGAGGCGGTCGTGTATCGCCTGCTTCTCCTGCTCGGGGATCAGGGCGCAGGTGGTCGGCCCGCGCAGGTCGACGTACGCGGTGTCGTTGGCGAGGCGCAGGCGGACGGTGTCGGTGGGCGGCGGGGCCGGGGTGTCACCGAAGGCGACCTTGCCGAACAGGCCCAGGTGGATGTGGACCCAGTCGGCGTCGCGGAAGCGCAGGAAGAGGTGCTTGCCGTGGGCCTCGGTCGCGGTCAGGACGGCCCCGTCCAGGAGGTCCGCGGCGTCCGAGAACTTGCCCTGGGGGCTGGTGACCCGAGGGGCCGTGCCGGAGAAGCGGGCGGCGTAGTCCTGCGCCAGCCGGTGAATCGTGTGCCCCTCTGGCACGGTTCCTGGTCCTTCCAGCCCCCCCCGGGGGCAGTGTCAATCCCTGCCGCGTAGGCCCGCAGGGGCAGTCTCAGTTCCTGCCGCCCGGCCCCGCAGGGGCGATCTCAATCATGCTGCCCACCCCCGCAGGGCAGTCCCAATCCCGCTGCCCAGCCCCGGGGGGCAGTCCCAATCCCTACCGCCCTAGGCCCGCAGGGGCGGTCTCAGCCCCTGCCGCCAAGCCCGGCAAGGGCAGTCTCAGTCCCTGCCGCCAAGCCCGGCAAGGGCAGTCTTCTTCCCTGCCGCCGCGCCCCACAGGGGCAGCGTCAGTTCCCGCCGCCCAGCCCCGCAGGGCAGCCTCAGTCCTGCTGCGGATGATGCGCCGGGATCGGCGGCAGCTCACCCTTCGTCTCGTACGCCGACAGCATCTCGATGCGCCGGACGTGGCGCTCCTCGTTCGTGAACGGCGTGTTCAGGAACGTCTCCACGAACTTCGTCGCCTCGTCCAGCGTGTGCATCCGGGCGCCGACCGCGATCACGTTGGCGTTGTTGTGCTGTCGGCCGAGCGACGCCGTCTCCTCGCTCCAGGCCAGCGCCGCGCGGACGCCCTTGACCTTGTTCGCGGCGATCTGCTCGCCGTTGCCCGAGCCGCCGATCACGATGCCCAGGGACTCCGGGTCGGACGCCGTGCGCTCCGCGGCGCGGAGGCAGAAGGGCGGGTAGTCGTCCTGGGCGTCGTAGATGTGGGGGCCGCAGTCGACGGGGTCGTGACCGGCCGCCTTGAGCCACTCGACGAGGTGGTTCTTCAGTTCGTAGCCGGCATGGTCGGAGCCGAGGTACACGCGCATGGGACGAGTGTGACATGCGCCGGGCGGGGCAGCAGGGCCGGGTGGCCGCCGCCGAAAACTGCCCGAAAAGTGTGAGCAACACCACCGAAGCTCAGGAAAACCTCAAGTAACGATCCGGAATCAAAGGTTCAAGAATTCCTTCACCTCGGATTCACTGGTCCGACTCGTACACCGCTCGTACGGGAAACAGCTCACCCGGCGCAAAGGAAATCCGTCCATGACTTCGCAGCCGACCCTGACGAAGGCCGGAAGCGGCCCCGGAGACCACGGTGGAACCGGCGATCCCGGTTCCGGAACAGGCCTCCAGGCAGGGCTCAAGAACCGCCATCTGTCGATGATCGCCATCGGCGGTGTCATCGGCGCCGGACTCTTCGTGGGGTCCTCCTCCGGCATCGCCACCGCCGGCCCCGGCATCCTCCTCTCCTACGCTCTCGTCGGCACGCTCGTGGTGCTGGTGATGCGCATGCTCGGTGAGATGTCCGCGGCCAATCCGACCTCGGGTTCGTTCTCGGCGCACGCCGACCGGGCGCTCGGGCCCTGGGCCGGGTTCACCATCGGCTGGCTGTACTGGTTCTTCTGGGTCGTGGTGCTGGCCGTGGAGGCGACCGCGGGTGCCGTGATCCTCAACGGGTGGATTCCGGCCGTTCCCCAGTGGGGGTGGGCCCTGATCGTGATGGTGGTGCTCACCGCCACCAACCTGGTCTCCGTCGGCTCCTACGGCGAGTTCGAGTTCTGGTTCGCCGGGATCAAGGTCGTCGCCATCTCGGCGTTCATCGTCATCGGCGGGCTCGCCGTCTTCGGGCTGCTGCCCGGCGTCGACAGCGAGCAGGCCGGGCTGGCCAACCTCACCGACCACGGCGGCTTCCTGCCCAACGGGGCCGGCGCGATCCTGACCGGTGTGCTGCTCGTCGTGTTCTCCTTCATGGGCAGCGAGATCGCCACCCTGGCCGCCGGTGAGTCCGAGGACCCGCAGCGGGCGGTCACCAAGGCCACCAACAGCATCATCTGGCGCGTCGCCGTCTTCTACCTCGGTTCGATCTTCGTCGTCGTCGCCCTGCTGCCGTGGGACGCCCCGTCGATCCAGAAGGACGGCTCGTACGTCGCCGCCCTGGACTCCCTCGGCATCCCGCACGCCGGTCAGATCATGAACTTCATCGTGCTGACCTCCGTGCTGTCCTGCCTCAACTCCGGCCTCTACACCGCCTCCCGCATGGCCTTCTCGCTCGGCCAGCGCGGTGACGCGCCGAAGTCCTTCGCGCGGACCACCGGTCAGGGCGTGCCGCGGACGGCGATCCTCGTCTCCGTCGTCTTCGGTTTCGTGGCCGTCTTCTTCAACTACAAGTTCCCGGACTCCGTCTTCCTGTTCCTGGTGAACTCCAGCGGTGCCGTGGCGCTGTTCGTCTGGCTCGTCATCTGCTTCTCGCAGCTGCGGATGCGGAAGATCATCCAGCGGGAGGCGCCGGAGAAGCTGGTCGTGCGGATGTGGCTGTACCCGTATCTGACCTGGGCCACCGCCGCGTTGATCGTCTTCGTGCTCGGCTACATGCTGACCGACACCGAGCACGACGGACGCAAGACCGTACTGCTGTCGCTGCTCGTCGCGGCGGTGGTGCTCGCCATCGCCGTGGTCCGGCAGCGGACGTCGAAGAGGGACGCCCTCCAGGCCGACCCGCAGACCACCAAGGTGCGGGACTAGGCAGCGCCCGGGGAGAGCTTCACGCCGCTGTGCCCTCACAGCAGCGTGAAGCTCTCCTTCACGTTCTCGTAGATCGCCAGTGCTGTGTCCTCCCCGGCCGGCTGGTACCACGTATTGATCTGGTACGACTTCCCCCTCGCGTCGAAGCCCAGCAGCCGGGCGTGCCACGGGACGCCGTCCAGCGTGAAGGTGTACTCCCAGACCACCGCCGGGTAGCCGCGGAACGTCGTCTCCTCCAGGCGGATCTTGCGATAGTCCCGCCCCTGGTGGGCGTTGCGTTCCGAGGTGCGCCAGGTGTCCATCAGGTCGCCGCGGGCCAGGGAGGACTTGGCGACCAGTTCCTGGGTGCCGTCGGGAGAGGTGTAGTGCACCTCCGAGCCCGTCTTCACATCCCGCCGCCAGCCCTCGGGTGTCACCCACGCGTAACCCCCGGCCTCCTCGTGCGCACCCGGCGGCAGGGTCGGCGGCCGGGACGTGCCCGCGACCGTAGGAGAGGCCGCCGCGGGTGGTGGTGAGCCGTCCGTCCGGGTGCCGTCCGGCGCCCTGGATGTCGCCGACCAGACGATCCCGGCCACCGCGGCAGCCGTCAGCACGCCCGCCACGGCGACCACCGTCGTCCGACGCGACCGAGGTGACGGCCCGGACGGGCCCGCGGGACCGGGCAGTTCACTCCCCGGCGGCACCTCCCCGACTCCGGGCACCGCACGCCGCTCGGTCACGGCCTGCGCCCGCGCCAGGGAGACACCGGCCCGCTTTACTGGTGGAGGCGTCACCAGAACCGGCGTCGGCGCGTCAGCCGGAGCCGACGTCGGCGTCGGCGTCGGCGTGGGAACGGACCCCGGCGCCGACGCTGAAGCCGGAACGGGCGATGCCCCCGGTCCCGGCGCTGAACCCGAAACGGCCCCCGGCACCGACGACCCGGCCCACAGCCCCGTCTCCAATCCCGGCGCCGCCTCCCGCCCCGGCACCGACGGCCCGGACCCCAGCCCCGTCTCCAATCCCGGCGCCGTCTCCGGCCCCCGCACCGACGAGCCGACCCCCAGCCCCGCCTCCGGCTCCCGCACCGACGGCCCGACCCCCGGCCCCGTCTCCAATCCCGGCGCCGCCTCCCGCCCCGGCACCGACGGCCCGGACCCCGGCCCCGTCTCCAATCCCGGCGCCGCCTCCCGCCCCCGCACCAACGGCCCGCCCTCCAGCCCCGTCTCCAATCCCGGCGCCATCTCCGGCCCCGGCACCGACGGCCCCGCCCCGAGGCCCGTCTCCACCCCCGGCGCCACCGACCCGACCCCCAGCCCCATCTCAGCCCCCGGCCCCACCGCCCCCACCCCCGGCTCACCCACAACAACCGTCGGCAAAGGCACGACCCTCGGCTCCGGAAACCCCACCCCCCGCAGCACCGCCTCCACTTCCGCCAACCCCGGCCGTCCCCCGGGATCCTTCCGCAGCAGCGCCCCGAGCAGCCCCCTCAACGGACCCGCCGACGGGGGCAGTTCGGGCTCCTCGTACAGCACCGCGTGCAACGTCGCCAGCGTTGTGTCCCGGGAGAACGGGGACTGCCCGGCCAGTGCCGCCGACAGCGTCGCTCCGAGCGACCACACGTCCGACGGTGGCCCCTGCGGCCGCCCGGAGATTCGCTCGGGGGCCATGTAGTCGGGCGAACCGACCAGCATCCCGGCCATGGTCAGCGCCTTGGCGTCCTGGATCGCCGCGATGCCGAAGTCGGTGAGCACGACCCGGCGTCCGGCCCCCTCGACCAGCACGTTCCCCGGCTTGATGTCCCGGTGCAGCACCCCGCGCGCATGCACCTCGCGCAGCGCCTCCACCAGCCCCAGCCCGATCCGGGCGGCCTCGCCCGGCCCGAGCGGCCCGTCCTCGGCCATGATCCGTTCCAGGGACCGCCCGGCCACCAACTCCATGACGATCCACAGGCGCTCACCCTCGTCCACCACGTCGTAGACGCGCACGACGTGGGGATGGTCGATCCGCGCGGTGGCCCGCGCCTCACGCAGGGTGCGTTCGCGGCGGGTGCGGGCGTCCTCGGCGTCCAGACCGTCGATGCGCATTTCCTTGACGGCTACCGGCCGGTCGAGCATTTCGTCGGCGGCTCGCCACACCCGCCCCATTCCCCCCTGCCCAATGCTTTCGGCCAACCGATAGCGCCCTGCCACCAGTAACCCTGGAACACCGGAACTTCGCGTATTCCCCGGCAATTCGCTGCACCCCCCTCAACGCCGCCCCAATGGCCACACGTCAGGCCGTACCAGCATAGTGCGGAGAAATCTTGTGGTACCTCTTCAAGTACTGCGAATTCAGGCGCAGACAAGGGGGACGAACATGAGTTCTCGTCGGAAGAGGAGCCGCACGACGGCCATCATCGGATCGCTGGTAGCGGCATCTTTCTCGGCCGCACTGATCCTTTCCGGCACCGCCGGGGCGGACGACCAGGGACCGGGCAGCGCCAAGGGGGGAAAGTCCATCGACAAGGCACCGGCGGGCGTGGAACTGACCACGCTCCTGCCCGAGAAGATCTCGGTCGACAATGATTCGGAGAAAACGACGATGACCGCCACCGTGAAGAACGAGGGGGCGCAGGACAGCGGTCCGGTCAAACTCCTGGTCGTCGGTTTCGACGGGCTGACGGTCACGAATGTCGAGGGCTGCTCCGCGATACCGGAAAGTGATCTGCCGGAGGGTTCCAACAGCGGTTTCGCCTGCCCGCTGGACAATCTGGCGGCGGGTGCGTCGAAGTCGTACGACGTCGACGCGACCTACGACCTGAGCAAGACCGGAAAGATCTGTCTGCCCGTCCAGAACAGCGACGGAAGCAAGACGTTCTGGCAGCAGGGCCCGGTCCCGTTCGGTACGACGAACCCGTCACCGAACGCCCCGGCCACGCCCCTGCTGCTCGGCACCGACAACAAGCCGGTGGCACCGGGCGGCGACGAGCTGCCCAGGACCGGTCCCGTCCGTGACGTCCTGCCGCTGGGCGCGGCCGGCGCGGCGCTGGTCGCGGCGGGGGCGGCGGGACTGTGGTGGTCCCGGCGGCAACCGGCGTAAGAACGCGGCACAGCAGAAAAGCGCGGAGGGCCGGGCAGCGGCTGATGCGCCGCCCCGGCCCTCCGTAACACCCACCAGGCGATCAGCGCTTGCCGACGAGCTTCCACGCCGCCGGCAGCAGCCCCATCGCCAGCGCCGCCTTCACCGCGTCCCCGATCAGGAACGGCGTGAGTCCGGCCGCGAGCGCGGCGGAGGCGGACATGCCGGTGGCGAGGGCCAGGTACGGGACGCCGACGGCGTAGATGATCGCCTCGCCCAGGAGCATCGCGCCCGCCATCCGCCACGGCGAGCGGTCGGCGCCCCGGCGGGCCAGTGCGCCGACGGCGGTGGCGGCCAGCAGCAGGCCGATGACGTAGCCGAAGGACGGGGCGGCCGCGCCGGAGCCGCCGTCCGCGAACCACGGCACACCGGCGACACCGGCGAGCGCGTACAGCGCGAGCGAGAGGAAGCCGCGCCCGGCGCCGAGGGCGGTGCCGACGAGCAGCGCGGCGAAGGTCTGGCCGGTCACCGGCACCGGGGTGCCCGGGATCGGCACGGCGAGCTGGGCCGCGAGGCCGGTGAGCACGGCGCCGCCCAGGACGAGCGCGACGTCGCGGACGCGGGAGGCGGGGAGCAGGTCGGCGAGGACCTGGCCCGGGCGAATGGGGGCGGCGGCAGCGGTGCTCATGGGGACTCCGCGAGTGAGGGCGGTTCGGGACACCGTGACGCTAACCCAGGGCCCCGGGGCCGACCACCGTCACCGCCCGACAAAGGCGCGAGCGCGACTGTGGTGGGCTCCTTACAAAGAGTGGTGGTTACACGTGAACGGGCGTGATACCGGTCACTGAGGTGGCGACGTGTGGCTCACTCGGGAGGGGCGATACGGGGTCTGTAGGGTCTCGCCAAATGGGCGGACACGGGGAAACCCGGCCCCGGCCTCTACACTCCGTACGGTTGTCCCCATTGTCCCCTCACGTACTGGACGAGCCGCGCCCCATGTCCCGCACCACCCCCGTAGAGGCCCCGCCCGAGGCGGACGCGTCCCTGTCCCACGGACTGAAGCAGCGCCATCTGTCGATGATCGCCCTGGGGGGTGTGATCGGCGCCGGGCTGTTCGTCGGCTCCGGCGCGGGGATCGCCGCCGCCGGGCCGTCGATCGTCGTCGCCTACATCCTCTCCGGCGTCCTGGTGATGCTGGTGATGCGGATGCTGGGCGAGATGTCGGCCGCGTATCCGTCGTCGGGGTCGTTCTCCGCGCATGCCGAGCGGGCGATCGGGCCGTGGGCCGGGTTCACCGTGGGCTGGGCGTTCTGGGTGCTGCTGTGCACGGCCGTCGGGCTGGAGGGCATCGGTGCCGCGAAGATCGTCAGCGGCTGGCTGCCGGGCACCCCGGAGTGGGCGTGGGTGGCGCTGTTCATGCTGGTGTTCTGCGGGGCGAACCTCGCCGCCGTGAAGAACTTCGGTGAGTTCGAGTTCTGGTTCGCCGCGCTGAAGGTCGGCGCGATCACGCTGTTCCTGGTGCTGGGCGTACTGGCGATCGCGGGCGTTCTGCCCGGTACGGACTCCCCCGGCGCGAGCAATCTGACGGACTTCATGCCGGGCGGCGGGGAGGGGCTGGTGATCGGCCTGCTCGCCTCGGTGTTCGCGTACGGCGGTCTGGAGACCGTCACCATCGCGGCGGCCGAGTCGGAGGACCCGGTGCGGGGTGTGGCGAGCGCGGTCCGTACGGCGATGTGGCGCATCGCGCTGTTCTACATCGGCTCGATGGCGGTCGTCGTCACTCTCGTCCCGTGGGACTCGAAGGCCGTCGTCGAGGACGGCCCGTACGTCGCCACCCTCGACCACCTGGGCATCCCGGGCGCCGGGCAGCTGATGAACGTGGTGGTGCTGGTCGCGCTGCTGAGCGCGATGAACGCCAACATCTACGGCGCCTCGCGCATCGCCTACTCGCTGGTGCGGCGCGACCAGGGGCCCAAGGCGCTGGGCCGGGTGTCGGGCGGGGTGCCGCGGATCGCGGTGCTCGCATCCTGCTTCTTCGGTTTCGTGTGCGTGGTGCTCAGCTACTGGCGGCCGGACGATGTCTTCCCCTGGCTGCTGAACATGATCGGCGCGGTCATCCTGGTCGTCTGGATCTTCATCGCCGTCTCGCAGCTGCGGCTGCGCCGCCGGCTGGAGCGGGAGGCGCCCGGGAAGCTGGTCGTGCGGATGTGGGCGTTCCCGGTGCTGACCTGGGTGGCGCTGGCGGGCATGGCGGCGATCTTCGTACTGATGGCCCGGGAGCCGGGCACACGGGTGCAGTTGTACTCGACGGGCGGGATGACGCTGTTCCTGGCGGCCGTCGGCTACGCCTGGCAGCGGGCGCGCGCCCGGCGCTGACGCCGCTCGACCGTCCGAAAGGGCCCCCACGTGCACACGTGGGGGCCTTCTTCTTGCTAGGTTGTAGTTGCAAGTTAGTTGCAATAAGAGCCCAGAGGGGACCCTCCATGCCCGTCTACACGCTGCCTGACCTGCCGTACGACTACTCCGCACTCGCCCCTGTGATCAGCCCGGAGATCATCGAGCTGCACCACGACAAGCACCACGCGGCCTATGTGAAGGGGGCGAACGACACACTGGAGCAGCTCGCCGATGCGCGGGACAAGGAGCAGTGGGGCTCGATCAACGGCCTGGAGAAGAACCTGGCCTTCCACCTCTCCGGGCACATCCTGCACTCCATCTACTGGCACAACATGACCGGCGACGGCGGCGGCGAGCCCCTGGAGAAGGACGGCGTGGGCGAGCTGGCGGGCGCGATCGCCGAGTCCTTCGGCTCCTTCGCCAACTTCAAGGCGCAGCTGTCCAAGGCCGCGGCCACGACGCAGGGCTCCGGGTGGGGCGTACTGGCGTACGAGCCGCTGAGCGGTCGCCTCATCGTCGAGCAGGTGTACGACCACCAGGGCAATGTCGGGCAGGGCGCCACGCCGATCCTGGTCTTCGACGCCTGGGAGCACGCCTTCTACCTCCAGTACAGGAACCAGAAGGTCGACTTCATCGAGGCCATGTGGCAGGTCGTCAACTGGCAGGACGTAGCGAGGCGTTACGAGGCCGCCAAGTCCCGCACGAACGTCCTGCTCCTGGCCCCCTGAGCCCGCCACCCCTGATCGTCCTGCCTCGTGATCGTCTTCTCACCTTTCACGCGGGCAGGCGGATGAGAGGAGGCCCCCCGCGAGGACGTGACTCGCGGGGGGCCTCTGCTGTGGTTGCCCGGAATGTGCCGCGGCGGGACGGATTCCGGTCTGCCTCGTCACGGCGGGGGGCGGCTAGTCTCCCGGGCCATGCCGGACACCAAGCACTGCCCCAACTGCGGCGGCACGCTGCAGGATTTCCGCAAGGTCACCGCGACGGAGGAGTCCTTCATCGCCGGTCGCGTCGGGATCAAGGACGCCCCTGGCTACTGGCGCTGCGCCAACGGCGGGTGCCTGTGGGTCCAGCCGTACTTCAACCAGGCCAAGGGCTTCAGTCTCCCCGAGTCCTTCAGGTGATCGGGCGGCGGCTCACAGGTTGCTGAAGTCCGGCCCCTTCGTGCGGGTGCGCTTGAGTTCGTAGAAGCCGGGGACCGAGGCCACCGCGAGGGTGCCGTCCCACAGGCGGGCGGCTTCCTCGCCCTTGGGGGCGGGGGTGACGACCGGGCCGAAGAAGGCGACCTCCTGGCCGTCGGGGCCGGGGACCGAGATGACGGGCGTGCCGACCTCCTGGCCGACCTTGTCGATGCCCTCCTTGTGGGAGGCGCGCAGCTCGGGCTCGTAAGGGGTGGAGTCCCAGTGGTCCATGAGGGACTCGGGCAGGCCCACGTCCTTCAGGGCGGCGGCGACCGTCTCCTTCTCCGCGCCCTGGTCCTGGTTGTGGATGCGGATGCCGAGCGCGGTGTAGAGGTCGCCGAGCACCTCGGCGCCGTGCTCCTGCTGCGCCGCGATGACGACCCGTACCGGACCCCACGCCTTGGTGGAGAGCATCTCGCGATACTCCTCGGGGAGTTCGTCCAGCTTGTTCTCGTTCAGCACGGCAAGGCTCATCAAATGCCAGCGGACCTCGATGTCACGGACCTTCTCCACCTCCAGCACCCATCGGGAGGTCATCCAGGCCCAGGGGCACAGCGGGTCGAACCAGAAGTCGACAGGGGTCTTGTCCGACATTTCTCTCCTCATGAGGAAGCGATTCTCCCGGGGAATGTCCGCACAACACCGCCACGCGTCCCACCATTCCCGGCTGCCCCGGGTCAGCAGCGCATGGCAGGATCGGTGCTGTCCGCATGCTGAACACCACCCGAGGGAGTGCCGCCCGTGCCCGGTGAGAATCTGTCCCGCGACGAGGCCCGGGAGCGGGCCGCCCTGCTGGCCGTCGACGGGTACGACGTGTTCCTCGACGTGCGTTCCGCCGTCGGCGACGGGAACGGCGAGCCGCGCACCTTCCGCTCGGTCACCACGATCCGGTTCCGCTGCGCCGAGCCGGGCGCGGCGAGCTTCGCCGACCTGATCGCGCCGAGCGTCACCGCACTCTCCCTCAACGGCCGCGACCTCGACCCCAGCGAGGTCTTCGACGGCTCCCGCATCCTGCTGGAGGACCTCGCCGCCGACAACGAGCTGATCGTCGACGCCCAGTGCGCCTACTCCCGCACCGGCGAGGGCCTGCACCGCTTCGTCGACCCCGAGGACGGCGAGGTGTACCTGTACACGCAGTACGAGCCGGCCGACGCGCGGCGGGTTTTCGCGGGCTTCGAGCAGCCGGACCTGAAGGCACCCTTCCGCTTCGAGGTGCGGGCGCCGGAGGGCTGGACGGTGTGGAGCAACGGCGTCGGCGAGCGCACCGACGGGGCGTGGCGGTTCGCCGAGACGAAGCCCATCTCGACGTACATCACCTGCGTGGTTGCGGGCCCGTACCACTACGTCACGGACTCCTACACCCGTACGTTCGACGACGGTACGAAGCTGGAGATCCCGCTCGGCGCGATGTGCCGCAAGGGCCTCGCACCCTACTTCGACGCCGACGACGTCTTCCTGGTCACCAAGCAGGGCCTGGACTTCTTCCACGACCACTTCGACTACCCGTACCCCTTCGGCAAGTACGACCAGGCGTTCGTGCCCGAGTACAACCTGGGCGCGATGGAGAACCCGGGACTGGTGACCTTCAAGGAGGAGTTCATCTTCCGCGGGAAGGTCACGCAGGCGTCGTACGAGAACCGGGCCAACGTCGTCCTGCACGAGATGGCGCACATGTGGTTCGGCGACCTGGTCACCATGGAGTGGTGGGACGACCTGTGGCTGAAGGAGTCCTTCGCGGACTTCATGGGCGCCTTCTCCCTGGTCGGCGCCACCCGCTTCAAGAACGGCTGGATCACCTTCGCCAACCGCCGCAAGGCCTGGGCCTACCGCGCCGACCAGCTTCCCTCCACCCACCCCGTCACCGCCGACATCCGCGACCTGCAGGACGCCAAGCTCAACTTCGACGGCATCACCTACGCCAAGGGCGCGTCCGTGCTCAAGCAGCTGGTGGCGTACGTCGGTCAGGACGCGTTCCTGGAGGGCGCGCGGCGCTACTTCAAGCGGCACGCGTACGGCAACACGCGCCTCGCCGACCTGCTGTCGGTGCTGGAGGAGACCAGCGGCCGGGACATGGCGGCGTGGGCGCGGTCCTGGCTGCAGCAGGCCGGGGTCAACTCGCTCACCCCGCAGGTCCTGCTGGACACGCAGGGCCGGATCGACGAACTGGCCGTGGTGCAGGAGGCCGCGGAGTCGCACCCGGAGCTGCGGCCGCACCGGGTGGCGATCGGCCTGTACCGCCGTACGGACGCGGGGGCGCTTGAGCGGTACGCGCGCGCCGAGGTGGACGTGCACGGCGCGCGCACGGTCGTCGCGGAGCTGGCCGGAGCCGCCGCGCCCGAGCTGGTGCTGGTCAACGACGACGACCTGACGTACTGCAAGATCCGCCTGGACGAGACGTCCCTCGACACGCTGCGGCAGCACCTGGGCGCGCTGACCGACCCGCTGGCGCGCGCCCTGTGCTGGTCGGCGCTGTGGAACATGACCCGGGACGCGCTGCTCCCGGCGCGGGACTTCGTGGATCTGGTGCTGCGGTTCGCGGGGCGCGAGTCCGAGATCGGGGTGCTGCAGATGCTGCACGCCTGGGCCGAGTCGGCGCTTCAGCACTACGCGGCGCCCGACTGGCGCGAAACCGGCGGCCGGCTGCTCGCCGAGGGCGCGCGGCGCGAGCTGTACGACGCCGAGCCGGGCAGCGAGCACCAGCTGGCGTGGGCCCGGTTCTACGCGCGCGTGGCCGAGGATCCGGTCGGCCTGAAGCTGCTGCGGGACCTGCTGGACGGCACGGCGGCCATCGCGGGCCTCGACGTCGACCAGGAGCTGCGGTGGGCGTTCCTGGAGCCGCTCGCCGCGCACGGGGGCGCCGACGAGAAGGTGCTGGCCGCGGAGCTGGCCCGGGACGACACCGCCTCCGGCAAGCGCCACCAGGTGCGCTGCCTGGCCGCCCGCCCGTCGCAGGCGGTCAAGGCGCAGGCGTGGGCGCAGGTCGTGGAGTCCGACGCGCTGTCCAACGCGCTGGTCGAGGCGACGATCGCGGGCTTCGAGCAGGCCTCGCAGCGGGAGCTGCTGGCGCCGTACGCCGAGAAGTACTTCGCCGCGATCGAGCGGGTGTGGACCGAGCGGTCGATCCAGATCGGCATGGACGTGGTGCGCGGGCTGTTCCCGGCGCTGCAGGACTCGCCGGAGACGCTGGCGGCGACGGACGCGTGGCTGGCGGCGCACGAGGGCGCCGCCCCGGCTCTGCGCCGGCTGGTGCTGGAGGCCCGGGACGATCTGGCGCGGGCGCTGCGGGGCCAGGCGTGTGACGCGGCAGCGGAGAGCTGACCAGCAGCTTTGGCCTGAGCTTGGGCCGTTGGTCACCGTTACGAAATTCAGGCAACAGTAGCCGTAACCCCTGGTCCACACCCGAACGGACCAGGGGTTTTGGCTGCCCACTCGGCATCCGAACACGCGTCCTTTAGGGCGAGCTTGTCCTGTTTTGTCGACGGCCGTGTAACAACGGTTAAAGGGCCGATCGGGTGCGGGAATCCCCGGGTCATGAACCACGACACCCCGCTCTCCCCCCGCCCCCTGCACCACCTGTCCGACGGCCGGCGTCGGGTCATGACGGCCGCCCAGCTGCGGGCGCACGGTGTCTCGGCCGCCGAGACGAACGAGCACTGCAAGCCCGGCGGGCCCTGGCAGCAGCTGCTCCCGGGCGTCTACCTGCTCCACCCCGGCCCGCCGACCAGCGAGGAACGGCTGCACGCGGTGCTCATGTACGCCGCCCGGCAGCCTTCCCCCGGGGTCCCCGCCCAACCCGGCGCCGAGGAGGACCGCCCGCCGTACCCGGAGGCGATGATCACGGGCCTCGCCGCGCTGAACCTGCACGGCTTCGCCGCCGTCCCTCCGCTGCCCTCCCTGGACCGCATCGACGTCCTCGTCCCCCGGCTGCGCCGGCTCCGCTCGACGGGCTGCATCCGCGTGCTGCGCACCCCCGCGCTGCCCACGCCGCAAGCGCGCACGGGCCTGCCGGTCGCTCCGGTGCCGCGCGCCCTGGCGGACGCGGTGGCCGACCTCGCGGACGCCGGGGCGGTACGGCGGCTGCTCACCGAGGCGGTACGCGGCGGGCACTGCGAACCGGCCGCGGTCGTCCGGGCGTTGAACCAGGCCAGGCTGCTGAGCCGCCCGCATGTGGTGGACGCCGTGGACTCGCTGCTGGCCGAGGGCCGGGCGATCGCGGAGGACCGCCTCTACCGCATGGTCCGGGAGTACGGCCTGCCCGACCCGGTGTGGAACGTCGACCTGCGCCTGCCCGGCGGCCCGCACCTCGGCGGCCTGGACGCCTACTGGCCGGAGCACGCGGTGGCGCTGGAACTCGACACCCGCGCCCCCCGCCCGGGACATCGGCAGGAGGACGACGCCCTGTGGTCGGAGTACGCCCGCAAGCGTGAGCACCTGGAGCGGCTGGGCATCACGGTCGTACACATCACGCCGAAGAAGCTGCGGGACGCGATGGCACAGCAGGCGACGGTCGTACGCACGGCACTGATGGCGTCGGCGGACCGGGATCCGGCGGCGTATGTGGTGGTGCTGCCCCGGTAGTGACGGACCGGGACCGCATCAGGAGGGGAGAGGAGGGGCCGCCCGGGCCGATACCGGGCGGCCCCTCCTCATGTTCCTCATGTCCGACTACTGGTCCACGCTGGACAGAGCATTGGCGATCAGACGGGCGGCGAAGTCACGGTCGTCGGTGATCCGGTTGATGTGCTCGGCGAGCAACAGGGCGGTGGCTTCCAGCGCGTTCATCTCGTCACCGGTCCAGTCTCCGTACTGCATGCGCCACAGGCTGGGGCTCAGGCCCGTACCTGCCGCGATGACCAGGCCGGCCATGGTGGGGATGGCCTCGGGGCGGACGCTCTTGCGCATCATGCCCATCGAGGCCACGAGGCTTGGCACCACGTACTCGATGACGTCCCTGTCGTGGTCCTCGTGCGCCCTGCGCAGCCACTGCATGAACATGTAGATGAGCGTGCACACGCCGTCCAGCAGATCATCGACTCCGCCGGGGCCCATGGACGCGACGGCCTGTTCGGTCAGCGCTTGTTGTTCGGTGTCGGTCCGGGTCTTGTCGTCGTAGATGGCTTTGAGCCGAGAGTCGACCATCATGAGCGCCGCGCCCACATCGCCGACGGGAGCGTGCTCGGGGTCGCAGGGCGATGACACAGGATTCCTCCTCGGGTGACCGTGGGCAACGCGGCGTGTTCGTACGGTAGCCGGTCGGCGATGCGAGGGTCTGCCGAATCCCGATGAAGGGCCCATGAGAAGGGGCGGGCGCCCATCCGGACGCCCGCCCCCATTGCCGTACCGGTGACTTACGGCGTGACCTTCTCGATCTTCACATTGCCGACGCCCGCGACCGTCCCGCGCGCGTTGACCAGCCGCACCTGGCCGAAGAACTCACGTCCCTCGGGCGCGGCCGCGGCGGCCGTGACGTTGCCGGAGACCGTCGCCGAGTCGCCCGTGCCGAGCTGCACCGCTGCCGAGCCGTCGACGCTCACGCTGCCGAGGGCGGCGGAGAAGAAGACGTCCCGGTAGTCGTACGCGGTGGAGCCGGCCGGTACCGCGTAGCCGACGACCTCGATGGTGTAGGTGCCGGCCTTCGGGGAGGCGATCGTCACCTGCTCCTCGGAGTCGCCGTCGGCGGACTGCCCGACCTGCTTGCCGCTCGCGTCGTAGACCGTCAGGTCCAGGTCGGCGGCCGCGTCCGAGACATTGCCGATGACGACGTCGAGCGAGGTGGCGCCCTCGGGCACCTCGACCGTGCTCGTCTGGGTCTCGCCCTGCTTGATCGTCGGGCGCGTGGTCTTCGACGAGCCGAGCGGCCCGCCGACCAGCTTGCCGTCGATCGCGGCGTAGCCGTTGGTCACCTTCCACGAGGCGGCGGCCGGGGTGCCGACCTTGGCCTCGGGCACGGTCACGGTCTCCGGGTCGAAGGCCGCGCCGAGGACGGTGACGTCCAGCTTGTACGGGTTGTCCAGCAGCGGCGACGTACGGCGCGACTCGACCTCGATCTCCCAGACGCCGGGCTGCGGGTCGGCGTACGAACGCACGTCGGGGCGGCAGGTGTTGGCCGGGTTGTCGTAGTTCGGGTAGCAGTTGATCGTCGACGTCGGGTCGAACGGGACGCCGTAGGGGTGGATGGCGATGAACCGGGTCTGGCTCTTGCCCTTCAGCCCGCCGATCGCGACCTCCAGCGACTTCGCGCCCTCGGGCACGGTCACGAAATACGACTTGGTGCTGTTGCGCTGCACCGAACCGGACGCCGAGTAGGTGTACTTCAGCGGCGCCGAGACGACGACCGTGTTCAGGATCTGCTTGTCGATGCCCTCGGTGCGCGGGTCGTCGACCTCCAGGATCGCGCTCTTCAGCCCGGCGGACCTCGGCGCGGCCTGCACCTTGACGGTGACCGGCTGGTTCAGCGGGAGCCGCACCTCGTCGGAGCCGACGATCCGGAAGGTGCCGCCCGCGTTGTTCTCGAAGTCCAGCTCGTGCCAAATCGCCTTGTCGGCGCCGGACGTACGGGTGATCGTGATCTCGTACGTCTTCTTCTGGCCGGCCTTCAGGCCGCCCTCACGGTCGTAGAGGCCGGTGCCGTAGCCCGGGGTCTTCAGGAACTGGTCGATCGCGGTGTCGACCGGAGCCTTCACCGCGTACGTGTGCGCGCTCGCGCCGTCGCGGATCGCGTCCCAGGCGTCCTCGATGTCGACCAGGCCCGCGCCCTCCTCGTACGCCTGCACACCCTTGATGTGGTCGGCGGTCGAGGTGAGCGCCGTGCGCAGGGTCGCCGGGGTGAGCTCGATGCCCTGCTGCTTCGCGGCGGACAGCAGCAGCGCTGCGGCGCCGGTCGCTTGCGGGGAGGCCATCGAGGTGCCCTGGAGCATGGAGTAGCCGGGCGGCAGGCTGTAACCGGCCTCGGCGACCGGGCCGCCGGGCGACCAGGTCTGCGTGGTGTTGATTGCGGCGCCGGGCGCGGACAGCGTCGGCGTGAAGCCGCCGTCCTCACGCGGGCCGCGCGAGGAGAACGGCATCATCGCGTACCGCTTCTCCACCTTCGAGCCGTAGTTGGCGGCCCAGGTCTCCCGGGAGATGGTCGCACCGACCGAGATGACCTTGTCGGCGAGGGACGGGTCGCCGATGGTGTTGGCGCCGGGGCCGGAGTTGCCCGCGGAGATCACCAGCTGGACGCCGTACTCGTCGATCAGGCGCGTGTACAGCTCGGCGCGCGCGTTGTTGCCGTCGTTCAGCGCCGGGAGGCCGCCGATCGACATGTTGACGATGTCGACGCCCCGGTTGACGACCAGGTCGATCATGCCCTCGGTGAGGGCTACGTTGGTGCAGCCGCCGGACCAGGTGCAGGCCCGGGAGGAGACCAGCTTGGCGCCGGGCGCGGCACCGTTCATCTTGCCGCCGAACAGGCTGTTGGCGGCGGTGATGCCGGCCACGTGCGTGCCGTGGGAGCCCTCGATGACGCCGATGTTGACGTAGTCGGCCTTGGCGCCGGCCGCGTTGTAGACGACGTCCTTGCGGATCTCGACCACGAACGGTATTCGCTCGACGATCTCGGTCGCCGGGTTGTCGGTGCCGAAGTAGCCGATCTGGAAGCCGTCCTTGTACGGCTTCATCGCGGTGTCGTCGGTGAAGTCGAGGTCGTCGTCCAGGTCGACGCGCGCGGTGCCCGACGCGGCGTCGTACAGCACGCCCCAGACGTCCGTGGTGTCGCCGTCGCGGTTCAGGTCACCGGCCATGTCGCCACCGGTGGTGGCGGACTCGGCGAAGTAGCTGAACTTGTACGCCCCCTCGGGCGCCTTGAACGTCTCGGTGCCGAGGGTGGGCGTGGTGATGGAGAACGTCGGGCCGCTGACCGAGGTGGTCATCCGGCGCCAGGTGCCGTCACCGTCGACGACCGGGTCCGTCGCGGTCACCCAGTCGACGATCTTCCGCTCGCCGGTCGTCGTCTTCTGCAGCGCGGGGTGGCCGAGGTCCACACCCGAGTCGAGGATGCCGATGGTGATACCGCGGCCGTCCGCCTTCGGGTGGTCCTCGACGAAGTCGACGGCACCGGTTTCGAAGGACGGGTTGTACGGGTTCTTGGCCGGGGTGTTCTTGCCGGGGGCGGGGTAACTGCCGGTGGCCCCGGTGCCCTTCGTGGAGCCCGCGTTCGGCCGCGGGTCCTCCAGCGGTATCTCCTGCTTCAGGTCGATGCCGTGCACGGAGGACAACTTGGTGGCGGCGGCGATGGCCGCGTCCGCCTTGCCGGTGGGCACGGTGGCCCGGACGTAGCCGAGCTTGTCGTACGTACGGCCGACCAGGCCGCCGTCGACCGAGTCGAGCTGCTCGGCGACCTGCTCCGTCTTGCCCGGCGCGGTGGCGACCATCATGGTCACGCTCTTGTCGCCGTCGGCCTTGGCCTCGGCGAGCAGCTCGGCGTCGTCGGAACCGAGCTTGTCGTGCGCGGACTTCACGCTCGGGTCGGCCGCCGAGGGGGCCTGGTCCGCGGCGAGGGCCACGGGTATCGGCCCGGCCGCGGCCAGCGCGGCGACGAGACCGGCGGCCACGGCGATCCGGGCCACGCGTCTCGCGCCCGGTATCGGATCGCTCTGGGGGGTGAGTGTCATCGGCATCCCTAGCTGGTCAAGGAACGAGACAGTCCGGAATCCGGTCCCGGACGATCGCTCAGCCTTACGCAACAGGGGGATGTTTGGCGAGGGTTGGCCGAATCGAAATGGAGGGATGGGGAAAACCCGCGATCGGCATAGGAGGACACAGAGGATGAGTGGAACAATTCGGGTGTCGGGCGGCATTCCTGGACGGCATTCCCGGTTCACGCGGGGTTTCGAACTGCTGCCGATTTAGTGAGCGGTAGCGATTTTTGGTGCGTGTGAGTGTGAGTGAGTGCCGGGGGCCGGGGGTGTGGGTCTGGTCATCCGCAGTGTGCCGGGGGTCTTCTCCGTTGCCATGGCTGTGTTCTGGGTCCGGCTTCCGGAGGGGAACGGGAGTTCTTGGGGCGAACGGGTGACCTGTGCGGGTGGTGCTCGTTGACTGCGGTGACGGGGGTCTTCGAGTCGCGGGCGGGGGTGAACGGGTGGGCGGGTTGCGGGAGTTGGCGGCGCCGTTCGTGGTGCCCGGTCCGGCCGGGGTGG
>NZ_BJND01000102.1 GCF_006539505.1 Streptomyces spinoverrucosus | reverse complement strand
TCGGATGCGGGGGTTTTCTGCGTTTCAAGGCCCTTCAGGGGCCCTAGGGCACCCAAAGGCCCTCAGATCACAGACGTCCCGTCGTCTTGAGGGCCAGATACGCGTCCGCCAGCGCCGGGGCCAATTCATCTGGGGTCGCGTCCACGACCGTAACCCCGTGTCGGCGGAGTTGTTCGGCGGTGCGATGGCGTTCCGACTGGGCCTGGGCGGCGGCTGCGGCGTCGTAGACCGACTCCGTGTCTCCGCGAGAGGCCGCCATGCGGGCGATATAGGGGTCCGCCACTGATGCCACGAGGACTGTGTGGCGTTGCGTGAGCTGAGGGAGGACGGGCAGTAGGCCCTCTTCCACCGGGGCCGCGTCCAGGGTGGTGAGCAGGACGATCAGGGAGCGGCGGGGGGCCGTTCGGAGTGCTGTGGCGGCGAGGCCGCGGGCGTCCGTTTCGATGAGTTCCGGTTCGACGGTCGCCATGGCGTTGACCAAAGAGGGCAGTACGTCGCCGGCGGTGCGGCCCTGGACGAGGGCGCGTACCCGGCGGTCGTAGGCGAGCAGGTCGACGCGGTCGCCGGCGCGGGAGGCCAGGGCGGCCAGGAGCAGGGCCGCGTCCATGGAGGCGTCGAGGCGTGGGGCGTCGCCCACTCGGCCGGCTGAGGTGCGGCCGGTGTCGAGGACCAGGAGGATGTGGCGGTCGCGCTCGGGGCGCCAGGTTCGTACGGCGACCGAGGACTGGCGGGCGGTGGCGCGCCAGTCGATGGAGCGGGTGTCGTCGCCGGGGACGTACTCGCGCAGGCTGTCGAATTCTGTGCCCTCGCCTCGTTGCAGGACGCTCGTGCGGCCGTCGAGTTCGCGGAGACGGGCGAGTTTGGACGGGAGGTGCTTGCGGCTGGTGAAGGGGGGCAGGACGCGTAGGGTCCAGGGGACCTTGTGGGTGCCTTGGCGGGCGAACAGGCCCAGGGGGCCGTACGAGCGGATCGTCACGCGGTCGGCCTGGCGGTCGCCTCGGCGTGTGGGGCGTAGGCGGGTCGTGAGGCGGCGGCGTTCGCCCGCGGGGACCGTCAGGCGGTGGCGTGAGGCCGCGACCTCGGTGCCCGGCTGCCAGCTGCTGGGGGGCCACGCGTCGCGGAGGTGGGCGCGCAGGGGGCGCCGGGACGGGTTGGTGATGGTCAGGGTGACGTCGGCCGTTTCGCCCAGGCGGACGGAGGTGTCGCCGGAGCGGGTCAGGCCCAGGTGTCGTACCGGCGCCGCGAGAGCGAAGTCGCAGGCGCAGGCGATGGCCAGGGGGCCGTTCACGGCCAGGATGCCTGTCCAGCTGGGGTCCCACAGGCCGACGGGGAGGGATCCGAGGGCCGCAAGGAGTGCGGCGCGTCCGGTGAGTGCCATCAGCGTGGGACGGGGACGTGGGCGAGGATGGCGTTGATGACGGAGTCGGCCGTCACGCCTTCCATTTCGGCCTCCGGGCGGAGTTGGACTCGGTGGCGGAGGGTGGGGAGTGCCAGGGCCTTCACGTCGTCGGGGGTGACATAGTCGCGGCCGGTGAGCCATGCCCACGCGCGTGAGGTGGCGAGGAGGGCGGTGGCTCCGCGCGGGGACACGCCCAGGATGAGGGACGGCGATTCGCGGGTGGCTCGGCAGATGTCGACGACGTAGGCCGTGATTTCTGGGGAGATCGTGGTCTTGGCGACGGCCGCGCGTGCGGCGTCCAGGACGGCCCGGCCCGCTACGGGGCGTACGCCGGCGGCGCGCAGGTCGCGTGGGTTGAAGCCCTCGGCGTGGCGGGTGAGGACGTTGATCTCGTCCTGGCGTGAGGGGAGGGGGATGGTGAGTTTGAGAAGGAAACGGTCCAGCTGGGCTTCGGGGAGGGGGTATGTGCCTTCGTACTCGACCGGGTTCTGGGTCGCGGCGACCAGGAACGGCTCGGGGAGGGGGCGGGGGATGCCGTCGACCGTGACCTGGCGTTCCTCCATGGCTTCAAGGAGGGAGGACTGGGTCTTCGGGGGCGTTCGGTTGATCTCGTCGGCGAGGAGGAGGTTGGTGAAGACCGGGCCGGGCTGGAAGGAGAACTCGGCGGTACGGGCGTCGTAGACCAGAGAGCCGGTCACGTCGCTCGGCATGAGGTCGGGGGTGAACTGGACGCGCTTGGTGTCGAGTTCGAGTGCGGAGGCGAGCGCGCGGACGAGCAGCGTTTTGGCGACTCCGGGGACTCCTTCGAGGAGAACGTGTCCGCGGCAGAGGAGGGCGACGACAAGGCCGGTCACGGCGGGATCCTGGCCGACCACGGCCTTGGCGATCTCGGCGCGCAGGGCCTCCAGGGCGGCTCGGGCATTGCCCGGGTCCCCGGTCTGCCCGGCGTTGTCAGTGGTCGGGTCCATCATGGACGGCGTACCTCTCTTTCGAGGGCGTCGAGTTGGTCGGCGAGTGCGATGAGGGCTCCGTCGTCGCTGGGCGGCGGGCCGAAGAGGAGGGTGTGCAGGAACTGTCCGTCGCCGCGGAGGTGGGTGGACAGGGCGGGAAGCAGGGCTTCGGGCGTGTGCGCCTGGGCGACGGGGACGCCTACGAGGGGGGCGAGGCGAGTGCGGGTGGTGGAGCGAAGAGCGGTGGCCGCGCGGTCGCGGGCGGCTGCTTTGCGGTAGAGGCGGGCGCGGCCTTCGACGGTTTCGGAGGCGCGGATCGCCACGGGGAGTCTTTCGGGCACGAGGGGGCCGAGTCGGCGTGCCCTCCACAGGGCGGCGAGGGCTGCGGCGATGAAGAGCTGCAGGGTGCCCCAGAGCCAGCCGGAGGGGAGCAGGTCGAAGAAGCCGCGCTCGTCGTCCGGTGTGGTGGCGTCGGACAGTGAGGGGAGGTACCAGACCAGATGGGGGCGGGAGCCGAGGAGTTGGAGGGCGAGCGAGGCGTTGCCCTGCTTGTCGAGGCGTTCGTTGTACAGGATGTCGGGCGCGCCGAGGACGACGGTGTCGCCCCCGGTTGCCTCCGGGACGCGGACCAGGCTGGCCAGGCGCTGGCTGGGGTAGCACTCGTCGGCGTCGAGGTGGGTGGTGGTGTAGCGGAGGCCGCCGGTGTCGGCGGCGCCCGCGCGCAGGGCAGCAGGGAAGTCGCAGTTGGGCTCGAGCGTCGACTGGAGGCTGGTGGCGGGGTCCGCGTGGACGCCGGGTGCGAGCTGCTCGATGGAGGAGCTGCCGGCGGCGACGAGGATCGTACGTCCGCCGGAGTCGGCCACCGTGGAGCGCAGCAGGCTCTTTTGACGGTCCGTCAACATGTCGGGGACGGCGACCAGGAGGGTGGTGTCGGGGGCGGCTGCTGTGCGCGCTTCCTCCAAGGTGGTGACTACGCGGGTGGAGACGCCGCGGTCGGAGAGGAGTTCGGCGACGGCGCGGCTGCCCTGGGGAGCGGTGGAGCGCGGGTCGAGGCTGCCGCGCTGGGCGTCGGAGCGGACCAGGGCGATGACGATCGCTCCGGCCAGCAGGATGACGAGGGCGAGCGCGATGCCTCGCGCGCGGGTCCACACCTGGCGTGGGGTGCGCGAGGCCGAAGTGGTGGGGAGCGTGGCCTCGGGGGTCATCCGGCGGCTCCCTGGCGGGCGTTGTGGTCCGCGCTGTGGGCGCTGCTGCTGGTGAGCTGTGGCTTGGTGCGCTCCAGGTCGCGGTCGAGTTCGGCGATGCGGCGGTACCACGCCTCGGTCGCGGCGCGGCCGCCGTATGTCACGTCGTCGAAGTCCCGGGCGGCGGCTCGCAGTCGGTCCGCGTGGGAGGGCAGGGCGCGGCCCGCTTCGGCGGCTGCCTCGTCGGCGGTGCGGCCGGGGCGGGCGTCGAGGAGTGCGCGTTCCTCCAGGGAGCGGACGATGGCGCGCATGCGTTCCTGGAGGGCCTGGTTCCAGTGGCTCTGGGCGGCGTGGGCCTCGGCGGCGGCGCGGTGTTCGGCGGCGGTGCGGGGGCGGTCGTCGAACAGGGTGGCGGAGGAGACCGGTTGGCGGCGTGGGGTGCCCAGGCGCCACCACAGGGCGCCCAGGACCGCGAGGACGGCGACGATGACGACGACGAGGCCGAGTGTGCCGCCGGGGGTCGCGTCGGACGCGAGGCGGAGCAGTTTGCCGAGCCACTCCCAGAAGGCGTCGAGGGCGCGTTGGAGCAGGCCGGGGTCGTCCTCGTGGTACATGCGCCTGGACAGCTCGCGGCGGGCCGCTTCCCGCGCGGGGTCGCGGGGGATCGTCAGCGGCGGTTCGTCGTCGGAGGCGGGCAGCGACAGCAGGGACATGCCGCCCGTGCGGTGCGGCGGTCGTACGGTCAGGTCGCCGGCGCGCAGCCAGGCGCGTATGGCGGCTTCACCGGCGCCCGGCAGCGGTGGCGCGGCTGTGAGGACTCCCCCGGCCAGGTTCACCGCATCAGCTCCCGGGGGCGGGGTCGGTGGTGCCGGAGCCGTAGCCCTGGACACCGGCGGCGCGGGCCAGTTCGAGGTCGAGGGCCTCGCGGCGGATGCGCTGGTCGATGTAGAGGAGCACGGTGACGCCGGCCGTGATCGGGAACGTGATCATGGAACCGATCACCGAGCCGACCCCGCTGATGATCAGGAACGTCCAGCCGAAGTCGGCGGTGCCGTTGAGGAACCCGCCGACGCCGTCGCCGCTGAGGGCCGCGGCGAGGAACGTGAAGGGGATGACGACGATCGCCGCGACGATGTTGGCGATGATCGTGGCGAGCAGCTGGATGCCGAAGACCCGCCACCAGGCGCTGCGGACGAGCTTGGCGGAGCGGCTCATCGCTTTCACGATGCCCTGCTTCTCCAGCATCAGCGCCGGGGAGGCCAGGGAGAAGCGGACCATCAGCCACAGGGCGACGATGCCGGTGCACAGGCTGCCCAGGACGGTGAGAGCGGCGCCGGCGGCGCCTCCGCCTGCCAGGGTCACCAGGATGCCGGGCACGGCGCCGACGAGGGCGACACCGAGGGCGATGAGGAGCAGCAGGAAGATCAGGCCGAACAGCTTCAGCACGCGCGGGCGGGCGTCGCGCCAGGCCTCACCGGTGGTGACCGGCTTGCCCAGTACGGCGCGGCTGGTGACCATGGTCAGCAGCGCGGTCGCCGCGATGGTGCCGATCAGGGAGATCAGGAAGATGACCCCGGAGCTGAGCAGTGCGTCGCCCAGGGCGCGGGTGAGTTCGCCGAGGGTGGCGCTGGGGTCTTCGAGGGCCTCTGCGCTGGTCTGCTCGTTCAGGACCAGGCCCTGCAGCAGGATGACGATGATCTCCGTGACGACCGCGACGGTGAGGGCGATGCCGAGCACGGTGCGCCAGTAGGTGCGCATGGTGGAGACGGCACCGTCGAGGATCTCGCCGACGCCGAGCGGGCGCAGCGGGATCACGCCGGGCTTGGCCGCGGGCGGGGGGCCGCCCCACTGGCCGCCCCAACCGCCGTAGCCGCCGCCGGGGCCCTGCCAGTTGCCGTACCCGCCGCCGCCGTATCCGCCGGGGGGCTGGGTGCCGCCCCAGCCGGGGCCGGGCGGTGGGGGCGGGGGAGCCTGGCCGGGGCTCGGCGGGCCGGTCGGGGCGGACCACTGCGCGGGTGGCGGCTGCTCCTTGGACCACTTGGCGCCGGGGTCCGGCGCCTGGGGGCCTGGCTGGTCCTCGGGTTGCGAGGGCTGCGCGGGGGCGGGCCGGTCGGCCGGCTCGGCAGGGCCGGGCGTGCCGGGCTCCTGCCCGTTGGACGGGGCGGATCCGGGCGAGGCCCAGCCCGGAGTGTCGTTCATCATCGCTCCTTCACGGTGCCCGTCCGCGGTCGCGGCGGCAGGTTGGCAGACATCGTGCCATGGGGTGTTCACCCAGGGACCGGCCGCGGTATGGGCGGCACACCTTCAATTGTCCGTCGTACAGCGGGCAGACTGACCGCATGGCTGATCAGTACGCGCAATCCGGCGAGGACAAGTCGACCGGTATTCCGGCGATCCGCTGGGACGAACCCCCGGAAGGGCCGGTCGTGGTCCTTCTCGATCAGACGAGGCTGCCCGCCGAGGAGGTCGAACTGGTCTGTACGGACGCCCCCGCGCTGGTGGAGGCGATCCGGTCGCTCGCCGTGCGCGGGGCGCCGCTGCTCGGCATCGCGGGCGCGTACGGCGTCGCGCTCGCCGCCGCGCGCGGCTTCGACGTGGAGGAGGCCGCGGTCGCGCTGGCGGGCGCCCGGCCCACCGCGGTGAACCTCTCCGTCGGCGTGCGCCGGGCCCGCTCCGCGTACGACGCCGCGCTCGCCCGGGGTGCCGGCGCCGAGCAGGCCGCCGAGGCGGCGTTGGCGGCGGCGCGGCAACTGCACCGGGAGGACGCCGAGGCCAGTGCCCGGATGGCGGAGCACGGGCTGGCGCTGCTGGGCGAGTTGCTGCCGGGCGGCGGGCACCGGATCCTCACGCACTGCAACACCGGGTCGCTGGTGTCGGGCGGGGAGGGCACGGCGTTCGCCGTGGCGCTCGCGGCGCAGCGGGCGGGGCAGCTGCGGCGGCTGTGGGTGGATGAGACGCGTCCTTTGTTGCAGGGGGCTCGGCTCACGGCGTACGAGGCGGCGCGCAGCGGTATGGCGTACACCCTGCTCACCGACAACGCGGCGGGTTCGCTGTTCGCGGCCGGGGAGGTGGACGCGGTGCTGATCGGGGCCGACCGCATCGCGGCCGACGGCTCGGTCGCGAACAAGGTGGGGAGCTATCCGCTCGCTGTGCTGGCGCGGTATCACCATGTGCCGTTCATCGTGGTGGCGCCGGTGACGACGGTCGACCCGGAGACACCCAACGGGGCGTCCATCGAGGTCGAGCAGCGGGCGGGGTACGAGGTGACCGAGGTGGCGGCGCCCAACGTGCCGGTGACGGGCGCGGGCGGCGGGGTTCCGGTGGCGCCGTTGGGGACGCAGGCGTACAACCCGGCGTTCGACGTGACGCCGCCGGAGCTGGTCACGGCGATCGTCACCGAGGAGGGTGTGGTGTCGCCTGTGACTGCTGAGGCGCTGGCGGAGATGTGCGACAGGTCGCGGGGCGTGGCGATCGGCTGAGGAATGATGTCGGCCTGATCCACGGGTTTGGGCTCCTCGACCTGCGGAGTTCTGCGGGGAGAGGGGTCGTGGCATCCGATCAAGGCAGACAGTAGTGACCCCATACGACTATCGTCACTGGCCAGTGACCCTGCTCACCTGCGCCGCCTTCACTGTTATGAGAATGGGATGATGTCGTTTATGAAGGGACGAGTCCTTGTCGTCGACGACGACACCGCACTGGCCGAGATGCTCGGCATTGTGCTGCGTGGTGAAGGTTTTGAGCCGTCTTTCGTAGCCGACGGCGACAAGGCGCTGGCCGCGTTCCGGGAGACCAAGCCCGATCTGGTGCTGCTCGATCTGATGCTGCCCGGGCGTGACGGCATCGAGGTGTGCCGGCTGATCCGGGCGGAGTCCGGGGTGCCGATCGTGATGCTCACCGCGAAGAGCGACACCGTCGATGTCGTCGTGGGGCTCGAATCCGGAGCCGACGACTACATCGTCAAGCCGTTCAAGCCCAAGGAGCTCGTGGCCCGGATCCGGGCGCGGCTGCGCCGGTCGGAGGAGCCCGCGCCCGAGCAGCTCGCCATCGGTGACCTGGTCATCGACGTGGCCGGGCACTCCGTGAAGCGGGACGGGCAGTCGATCGCGCTGACGCCGCTGGAGTTCGACCTGCTGGTGGCGCTGGCCCGCAAGCCGTGGCAGGTGTTCACCCGCGAGGTGCTCCTGGAGCAGGTGTGGGGCTACCGGCACGCGGCGGACACCCGGCTGGTCAACGTCCATGTGCAGCGGCTGCGCTCCAAGGTCGAGAAGGACCCGGAGCGGCCGGAGATCGTGGTGACCGTCCGTGGTGTCGGTTACAAGGCCGGGCCGAGCTGACATGTCCGGGGACAGTGCCGCTTCGGCGCCCGGCAGGTCCGGGGGCGGTGCGGGGCGGCCTGTCGGCCGGAAGGCGGCGGGCTCCCGCTGGGGACGGTTCCTGGAGAGCGGGCTGCTCCAGGGCGGAGTCCAGGGCAGCCCCGTCCTTCGGCTGTTCATGCGCTGGGTGCGGCGTCCGCTGCTGCCCGTCATGCGGCTGTGGCGGCGCAACATCCAGCTCAAGGTCGTCGTCACGACCCTGCTGATGTCGCTGGGCGTCGTGCTGCTGCTCGGCTTCGTGGTCATCGGGCAGGTGCGCAACGGCCTGCTGGACGCGAAGGTGAAGGCGTCGCAGAGCCAGGCCACGGGCGGGTTCGCGGTGGCCAAGCAGCGGGCCGACGAGGCGGCGAGCCGGACCGCGGACGATCCGACCGCGGTGGACGGGCGGTCCTCGCAGAACGTCATCCAGTGGATGAGTGACCTGGTCTCCTCGCTGTCCAGCGGTGGTCAGGGCGCCTTCGACGTGGTCACGCTGCCCGCGGGTGACAACAGCGGCAGTGGTCGCGGGCCGCGTGCCTCCGGTGGCGTCGACCCCAACGAGAGCGTGCCCCAGGATCTGCGCGCGCGGGTCAACAGCAGTACGACGGCCGCGCAGAGCTACACCCGCATCATCTACAGCGGCGACAAGGACTCCCAGCCCGCGCTGGTCATCGGCAAGGAGGTCAACGACCCCAACGGTGACCCCTACCAGCTGTACTACCTCTTCCCGCTCACCCAGGAGGAGAAGTCGCTGAGCCTGGTCAAGGGGACCCTTGCGACGGCCGGTCTCTTCGTCGTCGTACTCCTCGGTGCCATCGCCTGGCTGGTGGTGCGGCAGGTCGTGACGCCGGTGCGGATGGCGGCCGGGATCGCCGAGCGGTTGTCCGCGGGGCGGTTGCAGGAACGGATGAAGGTCACCGGCGAGGACGACATCGCGCGGCTCGGCGAGGCCTTCAACAAGATGGCGCAGAACCTGCAGCTGAAGATCCAGCAGCTGGAGGACCTGTCGCGGATGCAGCGGCGGTTCGTGTCGGACGTGTCGCACGAGCTGCGTACGCCGCTGACGACCGTACGGATGGCCGCCGACGTCATCCATGAGGCGCGGGAGGACTTCGACCCGGTGACCGCGCGGTCGGCGGAGCTGCTCGCCGACCAGCTGGACCGGTTCGAGTCACTGCTGTCGGACCTGTTGGAGATCAGCCGCTTCGACGCGGGCGCGGCGGCGCTGGAGGCCGAGCCGATAGACCTCAGGGAGGTCGTACGGCGCGTGGTCAGCGGTGCCGAGCCGCTCGCCGAGCGCAAGGGAACGCACATACGGATCGTGGGCGACCAGCAGCCCGTCGTCGCCGAGGCGGACGCCCGGCGGGTTGAGCGGGTGCTGCGCAACCTCGTCGTCAACGCCGTGGAGCACGGCGAGGGCAAGGACGTCGTCGTCAAGCTCGCCGCGGCGGGCGGGGCGGTCGCGGTCGCGGTGCGCGACTACGGCGTCGGGCTCAAGCCGGGGGAGGCGACCCGCGTCTTCAACCGGTTCTGGCGGGCCGACCCGGCACGCGCGCGTACGACCGGCGGTACCGGCCTGGGGTTGTCCATCGCCCTGGAGGACGCCCGGCTGCACGGCGGCTGGCTGCAGGCGTGGGGTGAGCCGGGCGGCGGCTCGCAGTTCCGGCTGACGTTGCCGCGGACCGCGGACGAACCGCTCAGGGGCTCGCCGATACCGCTGGAACCCAAGGACTCGCGACGCAACCGCGGCCTCAACGACGCCGGGCTGCCGCGCGGCGGCGGCGAGAAGACCGCGACCGTGCCGGCCCAGCCGACGGGCGGCGGCCAGGTACCCACGCGGGACCCGATCGCACCCCGGTTGGCCGCCGTGGCCCCGACGGCCGACCCGACGGCGCTGCCCGGCAACGGCGCGCGCGTGGTGCCCCGGCCCGCAGGACCGGCGCGACGGCAGGGTGAGCAGCCGGTCGTGGAGGCGGCGCGCAGTACGGCCCCGTCCGGTGCCGCGGACGCCGGGCCGGAGGAGTCGAACGATCAAGGGGAGGCTGTTCGTGGTCGCTGACCGCGAGGGGGGCGCCCGGCGCACGCCGGGGCGCGCGGTGGCGTACGTCGCGTGTGGCGTCGTACTGCTGGCGGGGTGTGCCTCGATGCCCGACAGCGGGGACCTGCGGGGCGTGGAGTCGACGCCTCGCCAGGACACCCAGGTGCGGGTCTTCCCCATGCCGCCGCGTGAGGACGCACCGCCGTCGGAGATCGTGCAGGGCTTTCTGGAGGCGCTGACCAGCGATGATCCGCATTACGCGACGGCGAAGCAGTATCTGACGGCGACGGCCGCGAAGGCATGGCAGCCGGAGCTTTCCACCACGGTGCTCGCGGACGGGCCGGACACCCAGGCCGACTCCGCGGGGACCCGCGAGGACGGGCTCGACTTCTCGTTCACGTTGACGGGCACCAAGGTCGCCCTGGTGGACGCGCAGCAGTCGTACACGCCGACCGAGGGCTCCTACAGCAGGCAGGTGCACCTCACGCGGGACGAGAAGAGCAGGCAGTGGCGCATCGACGGGCTGCCGCAGGGCGTCGTCATGGGCCAGTCGGACTTCCAGCGCAACTACATGTCCGTCAACAAGTACTACTTCGCCCTGGATTCCGCGGTGGGCGCGTCCTCGCAGCCGGCGGCGGTCGCCGACCCCGTGTATGTGCGCCGGCGTGTGGACCCGATGACGCAGATGGTGCGCTCCCTGCTCAACGGACCGACGACCTGGCTTGGGCCCGCGGTCAGGTCGAGCTTCCCCAGCGGTACGGCGCTGCAGAAGGGCGTCAGCGAGCTGACGCCCGACGACCAGAACCGGCTGACCGTGCCGTTGAACGACAAGGCCGCCCGGATCGGGCCGGCCAAGTGCAACGAGATGGCCGCCCAGTTGCTGTTCACCCTGCAGAACCTCACGCCCGCGGTGGATGAGGTCGAACTGCAGGCGGGTGGTGCGCAGTTGTGCGTGCTGAACGAGGACGGGGCGGCGGCCGTCGCCGCGCGCGGGTCGGCCAGGCACGCCGACTATCTGTACTTCGTCGACGGTGAGAACCGGCTCGTACGGATTCCGGCCGGCAGCCGGAGCGCGGTGGCCGAACCGGTGCCGGGCGAACTGGGCGAGGGCGTGCGGGCGTTGCGCTCGGCGGCGGTGTCGCGGGACGAGCACACCGCGGCCGGGGTCGCCCTGGACGGCAAGGCGCTGTACGTCGGGTCGCTCGCGTCGGGCGGTTCGCTCGGGGAGCCGGTGGTGCGTAGTACGGGCCGGACGGAGAAGGACCGGCTGACCACGCCCAGTTGGGACGCGCGGGGCGACCTGTGGGTGGCCGACCGCAACCCGGACGACCCGCGGCTGCTCGTGCTTCCCGAGGGCAAGGAGGAGCCGCTCACGGTGCAGATTCCGCGGCTGGACGGGCGGATCCAGTCCGTGCGGGTCGCGGCCGACGGCGTACGGATCGCGCTGATCGTGGAGAAGGACGGCAAGCAGTCCCTGCAGGTCGGGCGGATCGATCGGGGCGAGAAGGACCGGGTGACCGGGAAGCCGCAGGTGTCGGTTCTCGATCTGCGGTCCGCCGCACCGCAGTTGGAGGAGGTCACCACCATGTCCTGGGCCGGTGACGGCCGGCTCGTGGTGGTCGGGCGCGAGGAGGGGGGCGTGCAGCAGATGCGGTACGTCCAGGTCGACGGGTCCATGCCGGAAGTTCCGGCGCCCGACGCGCTGACCGGGGTGAAGGAGATCGCCGCGTCCGAGGACGACCGGTTGCCGCTGGTGGCGTACTCGGTGGACGGGATCGTGCGGCTGCCGGACGGGACGCAGTGGCAGACGGTGGTGAAGGACGGGTCGGCGCCGGTGTATCCGGGCTGAGGGTCGGTTGTTCGTCCCCGGGCGGGGTCGGGTTCTTCAGCACTGTTTCCGCTTGTCGTGGGCCTGCGTGGAGTTATCCACAGGCAGTTGTCCACAGGGGTGGTGGGGCGCAGCGGGCGTTGGCACAGTGGTGGGCATGCGGGGGTGGTGGCAGGACCTCACCGACCTGGTGCTGCCGGCCGAGTGCGGAGGCTGCGGTAGGCCTCGCACGGTGCTCTGCCCGGAGTGCCGTGATGCCCTGAGTGGGGCCGTACCACGCCGAGTGCGACCGGTGCCGGAGCCGTGGGGACTGCCGGTCGTGTACGCGGCGGCGCCGTACGCGGACGAGGTGCGGGCCGTGCTGCTGGCGCACAAGGAGCGGGGTGCGCTGCCGCTTGCCCGGCCGCTCGGCGTGGCTCTCGCGGGAGCTGTGCGGGCGGGGCTGTCCGGGTTTTCGCTCGATGGGCCGCTGTTGCTCGTTCCCGTGCCGTCGGGGCGTGGGGCGGTGCGGGCGCGGGGGCATGATCCGGCCCGGCGGATCGCGCTCGCGGCGGCGGCCGAGCTGCGCCGTACGGGGACGTCGGCGCGCGTGCTCGCGGTGCTGCGGCAGCGGCGGCCGGTCGCCGACCAGGCGGGGCTCGACGCCCGGCAGCGGCTGGAGAACCTCGCGGGCGCCCTGTCGGTGGCCGCCGGTGGTGCCGGGCTGTTGCGGGCCGGGCCGGTGGTGCTGGTGGACGACCTGATGACGACGGGCGCGTCCCTGACCGAGGCGGCGCGGGCCATCCGGGTGGCGTTGGCGGAGGAAACGGCTGGTTACGGCGGTGCGGCATTTGCGACGCGCGGAGATGTGGTGACGGCTGTGTACGTGGGAGTCAATGGGGAAAGGACAGGGGAACGGATGAGGGGATCAATGGAAGGCAGCACGGACCGTGAGGGGGCCGTGCCGGGAAAGGCGAACAGTGCCTGTGACGTGATCCGCGCTGCGGTGATCGCGGCGCCGCCGGATTCTTTCGAAATAAACCGGAACTGACTGCGAAGTTGCATCGTTGCAGGTAGTGGGAGGGTCAATTCGCCGGAACGGAGGTACGCGGCAGTAGAGGGTGACGACATCCGTCCGGGCGAGATATGTTCGGTTGTGAGGGAAAGCCGCAGGCCACACCTCGCTTATCCGAATGCCGTGCTGCGGGTTTTCCGCAATCACCCGGGCCGGCTGGGTGGAGATCTTGCCCATGGGGGAGGAGGTGGACGTCGCCGAGTCCGAGGTTCCGGGGTTCACCGGGACCTGGTGCACAAGGGAGATGCTCCGCCAGTGGAGCGGAGCGATCCGGGAACGGAGTTCTGCGTGGACATCGTCGTCAAGGGCCGCAAGACCGAGGTGCCCGAGCGGTTCCGCAAGCACGTGGCCGAGAAGCTGAAGCTGGACAAGATCCAGAAGCTCGATGGCAAGGTGATCAGCCTCGACGTCGAGGTGTCCAAGGAGCCCAACCCCCGACAGGCCGACCGTTGTGACCGGGTGGAGATCACGCTCCGCTCCCGCGGTCCGGTGATCCGGGCGGAGGCAGCGGCCAGCGATCCGTATGTGGCTCTCGACCTGGCCGCGGAGAAGCTGGAGGCCCGGCTGCGCAGGCAGCACGACAAGCGTCACACGCGCCGGGGCGTGCGCAGGCTGACGGCAGCCGAGGTCCCCGACCACGTTCCGGGCGCCGCGACACTCAACGGCAACCGCAACACCTTCCAGGCGGACGAGCCGGAGGGAGTGCCCAAAAAGAAGATCGGCTCGCTGGAAGTACAGGGCGACGGCCCCCTCGTGGTCCGCGAGAAGACCCACGTCGCAGCACCCATGACCCTCGACCAGGCGCTCTACGAGATGGAGCTGGTCGGGCACGACTTCTATCTGTTCGTCGACTCCGAGACGAAGGAACCGAGTGTCGTCTACCGGCGGCACGCGTACGACTACGGCGTGATTCACCTCAGGACGGACACGATGGTCACTCAGGCGCCCTCTCCTGAGGCGGGCGGCCCGCTGGGCGGCTGACTGTTCCGGACGACAGCTGATCCGGGTGCCCCTGGAGTGCGTGTGCGCTCCCAGGGGCACCCGTGTGCGACCACTTCACCCACCGCTTCGACACCGGAGTGTCGTCCGGGCATGAAATCATGGCCGCAACGGCTCAACCGGTGGGCCGTTGCCTTGGGTTGGCGATGGCACAGGACCACAGGCCACAGCCTTCAGGGGGAGGAACGATGGCGGACAGCTTCGGACCGATGCATGACGAGGACGCCGACGACGGCGTCGTCGGCATGGGCCCGGACGAGGGCTCTTCACGCCAGGAACCCATCCGTGTCCTGGTGGTGGACGACCACGCCCTCTTCCGCCGTGGCCTGGAGATCGTGCTCGCGGCCGAGGAGGACATTCAGGTCGTCGGGGAGGCGGGCGACGGGGCCGAGGCCGTGGAGAAGGCCGCCGACCTGCTGCCCGACATCGTCCTGATGGACGTACGGATGCCGAAACGGGGCGGGATCGAGGCGTGCACTTCCATCAAGGAGGTGGCGCCCAGCGCCAAGATCATCATGTTGACGATCAGCGACGAGGAAGCCGACCTCTACGACGCCATCAAGGCGGGGGCGACCGGATATCTCCTCAAGGAGATCTCCACGGACGAGGTGGCCACGGCGATCCGCGCGGTGGCCGACGGGCAGTCGCAGATCAGCCCGTCCATGGCGTCGAAACTGCTCACCGAGTTCAAGTCGATGATCCAGCGGACGGACGAGCGGCGGCTGGTGCCCGCGCCGCGGCTGACCGACCGTGAGCTGGAAGTGCTCAAGCTGGTCGCCACGGGGATGAACAACCGGGACATCGCCAAGGAGTTGTTCATCTCCGAGAACACCGTGAAGAACCATGTGCGCAACATCCTGGAGAAGCTGCAACTGCACTCCAGGATGGAGGCCGTGGTCTACGCCATGCGGGAGAAGATCCTCGAGATCCGCTGATCCCGGTCAGGCCAGTGCGCGGGCGAGCTCCCTGGTGAGGGGCTCGCGCAGATCCGGCGCGTCCACCCGTTCCACACGCACGTTCGTGCAGTCCACCCAGCTCGCCGCCTCTATCAGGGCCTGGGCCACCGCCGGGACCGCCTTCGGGCCGTCCAGGGTGACCTGCTTGGCCACGAGGGTGCGGCCCTCGCGAGCCGGGTCGACGCGGCCCACGAGGTGGCCGCCGGACAGCACGGGCATCGCGAAGTAGCCGTACACCCGCTTCTGCTTGGGGACGTAGGCCTCCAGGCGGTGGGTGAAGCCGAAGATGCGCTCGGTGCGGGCCCGCTCCCAGATCAGGGAGTCGAAGGGGGACAGCAGTGTGGTGCGGTGACGGCCGCGCGCAGGTGTCTCCAGGGCCGCCGGGTCCGCCCAGGCCGGCTTGCCCCAGCCCTCGACGGTGACGGGGACCAGGCCCGAGTCGGCGATCACCGCGTCGACCTGCTCGCCCTTGAGGCGGTGGTAGTCGGCGATGTCCGCGCGCGTGCCGACGCCGAGGGACTGGCCGGCCAGGCGGACCAGGCGGCGCAGGCATTCGGTGTCGTCGAGTTCGTCGTGCAGCAGGGCTTCGGGGACGGCGCGTTCGGCGAGGTCGTAGACGCGCTTCCAGCCGCGGCGCTCAACGCAGACCACCTCGCCGTACATCAGGGCGCGTTCGACGGCGACCTTCGTGCCGGACCAGTCCCACCACTCGCTGGTGCGTTTGGCGCCGCCCAGTTCCGTGGCCGTCAGGGGGCCCTCGGTGCGGAGCTGCTTGATGACCTGGTCGTAGGTGCCGTCGGGGAGTTCGTGGTTCCAGTGCGGGCGGTCGCGGTAGGCGCGGCGGCGGAAGGCGAAGTGGGGCCACTCCTCGATGGGGAGGATGCACGCGGCGTGCGACCAGTACTCGAAGGCGTGGGTGTCCTTCCAGTAGGCGTTCGCGACGGTGGTGCGGCCCACCGCGCCCAGGCGGGCGTACGGGACGAGTTCGTGGGAGCGGGCGAGGACCGAGATGGTGTCGAGCTGGATCGCGCCCAGGTGGCGGAGTATGCCGCGGACGCCGGCCCTGCGCTGGGGCGTGCCCAGGAAGCCCTGGGCGCGAAGGGCGATACGGCGGGCTTCGTCGGCGGTCAGATCCGTGGCGGGGCGCGGCGTCGTCATGCTTCCGCACGATAGGGGGTGGCACTGACAACGCGGGGTGAGCTGCGGTTTCGCTACCGCTCCGCGGGGAGGTAGGGCGCCGTCGACGGCAGTCCCAGGTCCGACGGCAGGAGCGAACCCACCCAGCAGTCCCGGCGTACCCCCTTGTTGTTGAGCGCGGAGCGCAGGGTGCCCTCCATGGTGAAGCCGGCGCGTTCCGCCACCGCGCGGGAGGCGCTGTTGCCCACTTCCGCGCGCCACTCGACCCGGTCGACGGACAGCTCGGTGAAGGCCCAGCGGGAGGCGGTGAGGGCGGCTTCGGTGATGTAGCCGTTGCCGCGGTGCTCCTTGGTGGCCCAGAAGCCGACCTCGGCCATGGCCAGGGACCGCATGGTGAGTCCCAGCATGCCCGCCAGTTCCCCCGCGGGGAGGAAGACGCCGAAGGTGAACATCGAGGCGTTGGCCCAGCCCTCCGGGACCAGGTGCTCCGTGAAGCTCTCGGCGTGTTCGCGCAGGTACGGGGAGGGGATCGTGGTCCAGCGCTGGATGTCGGGGTCCTGGGCGGCGGCGTACACGGCCTCGGTGTCGTGCGGGCCGACCGTGCGCAGGAGGAGGCGGTCCGTGGTGAGCGTGACGGGTTCCATCGGCCGATTCTGCTCAGGGCGCGTCGCAGGCGCCATTCCTTTGCCGTCCGTGATGGCGTGTTCACACTTCGCGCAATTCATCGACCGTGCGCGGCACCATCCGCGGGCCCCGTCCGTTGTCCCCTTTGAAGAGAATGTGCATCAGGCGAGCGGCAGTGTGCGGTCGTCGTCACGGCAGGCCTCCCGGCGCGGCCGGGTCCTCGCATACGATGGCCGTTGCTCAGTACGTCAGAAGGAAACCGACCGTCCCAGGCCCGACCGGCAAGGAGACCAACCCCCGTGTCCGTCCTCTCGAAGATCATGCGTGCAGGCGAAGGCAAGATCCTGCGCAAGCTGCACCGCATCGCGGACCAGGTCAACTCCATCGAAGAGGACTTCGTCGACCTCTCCGACGCCGAGCTGCGGGCCCTCACCGATGAGTACAAGCAGCGCTACGCCGACGGTGAGAGCCTGGACGACCTGCTCCCCGAGGCGTTCGCCACGGTGCGGGAGGCCGCCAAGCGCGTCCTCGGCCAGCGGCACTACGACGTCCAGATGATGGGCGGCGCCGCCCTGCACCTCGGCTACGTCGCCGAGATGAAGACCGGTGAGGGCAAGACCCTCGTCGGCACCCTGCCCGCGTATCTGAACGCCCTCTCCGGAGACGGCGTGCACATCATCACGGTCAACGACTACCTGGCCGAGCGCGACTCCGAGATGATGGGCCGCATTCACAGGTTCCTGGGCCTGAGCGTCGGCTGCATCCTGGCCAACATGACGCCGGCCCAGCGCCGCGAGCAGTACGCGTGCGACATCACGTACGGCACGAACAACGAGTTCGGCTTCGACTACCTGCGCGACAACATGGCGTGGTCGAAGGAGGAGCTGGTCCAGCGCGGCCACAACTTCGCCATCGTCGACGAGGTCGACTCCATCCTCATCGACGAGGCCCGTACGCCGCTGATCATCTCCGGCCCGGCCGACCAGGCCACCAAGTGGTACGGCGACTTCGCCAAGCTGGTCACCCGCCTCAAGCGCGGTGAGGCCGGCCAGCCGCTCAAGGGCATCGAGGAGACCGGCGACTACGACGTCGACGAGAAGAAGCGCACGGTCGCCATCCACGAGAGCGGCGTCAGCAAGGTCGAGGACTGGCTGGGCATCGACAACCTCTACGAGTCGGTGAACACGCCGCTGGTGGGCTACCTGAACAACGCCATCAAGGCCAAGGAACTCTTCAAGAAGGACAAGGACTACGTCGTCATCGACGGCGAAGTCATGATCGTCGACGAGCACACCGGCCGTATCCTCGCCGGCCGCCGCTACAACGAGGGCATGCACCAGGCGATCGAGGCGAAGGAAGGGGTGCCGATCAAGGACGAGAACCAGACGCTCGCCACGATTACCCTGCAGAACTTCTTCCGCCTCTACGACAAGCTCTCCGGCATGACCGGTACGGCGATGACCGAGGCCGCCGAGTTCCACCAGATCTACAAGCTCGGCGTGGTCCCGATCCCGACCAACAGGCCGATGATCCGCAAGGACCAGTCGGACCTGATCTACCGCACCGAGGTCGCCAAGTTCGACGCGGTCGTCGACGACATCGCCGAGAAGCACGAGAAGGGCCAGCCGATCCTGGTCGGCACCACCTCGGTCGAGAAGTCCGAGTACCTCTCGCAGCAGCTCAGCAAGCGCGGCATCCAGCACGAGGTGCTGAACGCCAAGCAGCACGACCGTGAGGCGCAGATCGTCGCCCAGGCCGGCCGCAAGGGCGCCGTGACCGTGGCGACCAACATGGCCGGCCGTGGTACGGACATCAAGCTCGGCGGCAACCCCGACGACCTCGCCGAGGCCGAGCTGCGCCAGCGCGGCCTCGACCCCGAGGAGCACATCGAGGAGTGGGCTGCCGCGCTTCCCGCCGCTCTGGAGCGGGCCGAGAAGGCGGTGCGGGCCGAGTTCGAAGAGGTCAAGGACCTCGGTGGGCTGTACGTGCTGGGCACCGAGCGGCACGAGTCCCGTCGTATCGACAACCAGCTGCGCGGTCGTTCCGGCCGTCAGGGCGACCCGGGCGAGTCGCGCTTCTACCTCTCCCTCGGTGACGACCTGATGCGGCTGTTCAAGGCGCAGATGGTCGAGCGCGTGATGTCGATGGCGAACGTCCCGGACGATGTGCCGATCGAGAACAAGATGGTCACGCGCGCGATCGCGTCCGCGCAGTCGCAGGTCGAGCAGCAGAACTTCGAGACCCGTAAGAACGTCCTGAAGTACGACGAGGTCCTCAACCGGCAGCGCGAGGTCATCTACGGCGAGCGGCGCCGCGTCCTGGAGGGCGAGGACCTGCACGAGCAGGTCCAGCACTTCATGGACGACACGATCGACGCCTACGTCGCCGCGGAGACCGCCGAGGGCTTCGCCGAGGAGTGGGACCTGGACCGGCTGTGGGGCGCCTTCAAGCAGCTCTACCCGGTGAAGATCACCGTCGAGGAGCTGGAGGAGGCGGCCGGCGACCGCGCCGGGCTCACCGCCGACTTCATCGCCGAGTCCATCAAGGACGACATCCACGAGCAGTACGAGGCGCGTGAGGCGCAGCTCGGCTCCGAGATCATGCGTGAGCTGGAGCGCCGGGTCGTGCTGTCGGTCCTGGACCGCAAGTGGCGCGAGCACCTCTACGAGATGGACTACCTCCAGGAGGGCATCGGCCTGCGCGCGATGGCGCAGAAGGACCCGCTGGTCGAGTACCAGCGCGAGGGCTTCGACATGTTCACCGCCATGATGGAGGGCATCAAGGAGGAGTCCGTCGGCTACCTGTTCAACCTGGAGGTCCAGGTCGAGCAGCAGGTCGAGGAGGTCGAGGTCCCCGTCGAGGAAGCCAGGCCGAGCCTGGAGAAGCAGGACGCGGTGCCCGCGCAGGCGGGGCCCCGCCCGGAGATCCGCGCCAAGGGCCTGGAGGCCCCGCAGCGGCGGAACCTCCACTTCACCGCGCCGACCGTGGACGGTGAGGGCGGCACCATCGAGGGCGACTTCAGCGAGGACGGCGAGCCTGTGCGCTCGGCGGCGGACGGCCTCACGCGCGCGGAGCGCCGCAAGCAGGCGAAGAGCGGGCGGCGCCGGAAGAAGTGACGGCGCGGGTGCCTGTGGCGCCGTAGCGGATGGAACGAAGGGCCGGGTCACCTCAGGGTGTCCGGCCCTTCGGCATGGGATCAGTTGTCGTCCGTGGTGCGTGGACGCGGGCCGCCGAGTTCTACCGCCGTGCAGCGCCAGCGGTGGTCGCGGCCCAGTTCCAGGCGGAAGGCCATGGCGCGCAGGCGGTTGCCGGTGCCGATGCGGGCGAAGGCCTCGATGGCGCCGGGGCGGGGTTCGAAGTAGCCGATGTCGCGGATGACGGGGCGGGGGCCGCGGGCGCGCAGGGGGCCGTCCTCGGCGAGGCGGGCCAGGTCGTCGTAGGCCGGTCCTGCGGTGTGGCGCAGCATGGCGTGGACAGGGCGCTGGCCGCTGAGGACGAGGAGCAGGCGGTCGGCGAAGAGGTCGATGGGGCGGAGTTGCGGGACGGCGGGCCGCGTGGCGGTGGGCGTCGTACGGATGGGAGCGGCGCCCCGGGGGCGGGGTGGGCTGCCGCCCGGGCGGCGGGTGTCGCGGCGGGTCGGGGGACGGGAGGTGGCGTGGCGCTGTGCGGTCCTGGTCATGACCTTGTTCATGGGGATCCCCGTTTCGCTGAGCCCGGTCACCTGGTCCGTACCGGGCGGTAACTTTCTGCTGGGGATCTTGTACGGGGCCGGTTCGCGGGGCGGCAAGCCGACGGGCGCGGGGCCGAGGGGGCCGGAAACTTCACCTATCCGGGTGATTGGTGGCGGTGAAAGCCCATGATTGCGGGGGCGGACCGGGTGAATTTCCGGCCTGGGGTGGACGCTGCCCGGGGTGCGGGGAGGGACTCGAAAGGGGACCCCTCGCACGTATCCTGAAGGCCCTTCACGCGGGCTTGTGGAGCCCTCCGACCACGAAAGCGGCCAGCCATGCGCGTCTACGTCCCCCTGACCCTCCCCGGGCTCGCCGAGGCGTACAAGACGGGCGAGGTGGGGGCCGGGCCGCTCGTCGCGTATGCCGTCACGCCCGCGTTGCGCGAGTGGTACCTCTCCGACGACATCGAGGAGCTGGAGTACGCGGCGCTGAGCCGGGCCGCGCTGGCCTCGCTGCGGCTGCTCGCGGCTGACCCCGGGGCGCCCCGGCGGCGGGTCGTGGTCGCCGTCGACGTACCCGACGGGCAGGCGAGCGCCGAGCCCGGGCGGGGCCCCGATCCGGCGGCGCTGGGGGAGGTGCGGGTCGCCGGTGCGGTGGCGTTGGCCAAGGTGGCGTCGGTGCATGTCGACTCGACGGAGGCGGAGCCGGACGTGGCCGCCGCGGCGCAGGCCCTGCAGGCGGCGGACGCGGGGGACGACGACGCGCAGTTCGTCGTGGACGGGGCCGAGGATCATGAACTGCTGTGGTACGCGAGGCAGGAGATCCCGAATCTGGTGGGGCTGGGGGATTGACGGGGTCGTACCGCGCTGGTCCCCGCCCCGCGTACCCCGCTGATCGTCACCCCGGCGTACCCCGCTGACCTGAGGACTCTCTTGATTGTCAGTGGGGGCGGGTAACGTTTTTGGGCATGGGGATGCAGGGAGCTTCGCACATTGTGTGGGACTGGAACGGCACGCTGTTCCATGACAATGACGCGATCATCGGGGCGACGAACGCGGCCTTCGCCGAGCTGGGGCTGGAGCCGATCACGCTGGAGCAGTACCGGGCGCTGTACTGCGTACCGGTGCCGAAGTTCTACGAGCGGCTGATGGGGCGGCTGCCGACTGATGCCGAGTGGCTCGTCATGGACGAGACCTTCCATCGGTACTACGCCGAGCACCGCGTGCGGTGCGGGCTGACCGAGGGGGCGGAGCAGCTGCTCATGGACTGGGTGGCGGGCGGGCGCAGCCAGTCGATTCTGAGCATGTATGTGCATGACGAACTCGTGCCGCTGGTGCGCGGGTTCGGGATCGAGCCGCACTTCATACGGGTCGACGGGCGGACCGGGCCGTCCGGCGGCAGCAAGGCCGAGCACATGGTGCGGCATGTGGCCGCGCTGGCCGGGGTGGATCCGTCCCGCACGGTGGTGATCGGAGATGCCGCGGACGACGCGGTGGCGGCGCGGCATGTGGGAGCGAAGGCCGTGCTCTACACCGGCGGATCGCACGGGCGGGCCAGCCTGGAGGAGGCTGGGGCGCCGGTGGTGGATTCGCTGGCGGAGGCGGTCGCTCTGGCGGAGGAGATAGCCGCCTGAGTGGGGTTCGGTGCGGTGCCGTCGGAGCTGCCTGAGTGGGGTTCGGTGCGGTGCCGTCGGAGCTGCCTGAGTGGGGTTCGGTGC
>NZ_BJND01000101.1 GCF_006539505.1 Streptomyces spinoverrucosus | reverse complement strand
ACCGCCAGCACCGTCGCCACCCGATCCAAGGCCGCCCGGGCCGCCATCGCGACCCGCCTCGGGCGGGCCTGACGATCACCCGGGACCGAGGCCCGCACCCCGGCGCCCCCGTCAGCGGGAGGCCGTCAGGGCCGTTCGCCGCCCGATCCAGGCCGTCCGGGCCCGCGTCGCGACCCGCTTCGGGCAGGGCCCTGGCCATCGGCGGCCCGGCGCCCAGGCGCCGGTTCAGTGGGACGTCGTCAGGGCCGTCGCCGCCCGGTCCAGGGCCGTCTGGGCCGCCGTCGCGTCGGTCGTCTCCGAGGCCAGGAAGGCGAAGCCCAGGACATGACCGTCCCGGGTGACGGCCGTTCCGGCCAGGGTGTTCACGCCCGTGAGGGTGCCGGTCTTGGCGCGTACGATGCCGGCCGCGCCGTCGGCGTACCGGCCGGTCAGGGTGCCCGTGAAGCCGGCCACGGGCAGGCCGGTGAGGGTGGGGCGCAGCTCGGGGCGGGAGGGGTCGGCGGCCTTCAGGAGCAGGCGCGTCAGCAGGTTCGCGGTGAGGCGGCCTTCGCGGTTGAGGCCGCTGCCGTCCTTGAAACGGGCGCCCTGCAGCGGCAGGCCCAGCTTCTGCAGCTGGGCGTGGATGGCGCGGCCGGCCCCGTCGAAGTCGGCGCGTTCGCCGGTCGCGAGGGCGGTGTGGCGGGCGAGGGCCTCGGCGATGTCGTTGTCGCTGTTGGTCATCATCCGCTCGACCAGGGCCGACAGGGGCGGTGACTGGACCTGGGCGAGGGGCTGGGCGCGCTTGGTCGTCTTGGACGGGCCGGGGGACGTCGTGCTGATGCCGTGCTCGTTCAGGAGCTCTGCGAACTGCCGGGCGGCGTCGGCCGCCGGGTCCGGCACGCGGGGCGCGGGCCCGCTGGTCGAGCCGTCGGTGCGGGCCTCGTCCACCATCAGGGCGCTGACGGCGGCGATGTTGTCGTTGACACCGATGGGGTGAAGTTCGGTCTCGGCGTACAGGGTGGTGTCGTACGACAGCGTCGCCTCGCGCACGTTGCGCTCCTTCAGGGCGGCCGCCGTGTCGGCGGCCAGGGTGCGCAGACTGGCCTGGCCTGCGCTGTCCTCGTGAGCCGTGAGGGTGGGATCGCCGCCGCCGACGAGGATGAGTTCCTTCGTGTCGGGCTCGTAGACGGTGCGGGTGGTGAGGCGGTGGTCGGGGCCGAGGGCGGACAGGACGGCGACGGCGGTGGCGATCTTCGTGGTGGAGGCGGGGATGAGCGCCTCGTCGGCGCCGCCGGCGTAGAGCCGCTTGCCGGTGGCCAGGTCGACGACCACGGCGGTACGGCGGCTGCCGAGCGCCGGATCGGCCAGTAGCGGGTCCAGGACACCGGCCAGGTCCCTGCCGCTCGGTGCCGACTTCACGACGTTCGCGGCGCCGCCGAGGCCGGTCAGTACCGATGCGGCGCTGGGTGCGGGCTTCGGCGCGCCGGCCCTGCCGGGGTCACCGCCGTGATCTGCGCCACCCGTGTCCTCCTGGGCGGCGGCCCGGTGCCGCTCCGCCGTACGCTGGCCGGAGGAGTCCCAGGGCCCCGCGGCGGTCACCACACCGGCGGCCAGCACGAGGCCCGCGATGGCGGCGACCGCGGTGTACGGCCACGGAGTCGCCCCCATCACCTTCCCGACCTGCGGTTTCGCGGCCGACGCCCACCGGGCGACCCGGGGCGCGGTGGCCGCGCGGGCCCGGGCGAGACGGGGACGTACGGCGTTCGCGATCCGCGCCACACGCGGTCTCGCGGCCTGCCAAGGCCTCAGCTCGGGCACGACCACCAGCCCCTTTCGCGATCACACAGCTGCGTGAGGGACACTTAACCACCAGAACTGTGTGCTGATCATGGAGGAGCCACCGGTGGAGTTCGACGTCACGATCGAGATTCCGAAGGGTTCGCGGAACAAGTACGAGGTGGACCACGAGACCGGTCGTATCCGCCTGGACCGCCGCCTGTTCACGTCGACCAGCTACCCGGCCGACTACGGCTTCGTCGAGAACACCCTCGGCGAGGACGGCGACCCGCTGGACGCGCTGGTCATCCTGGACGAGCCGACGTTCCCCGGCTGCCTCATCCAGTGCCGTGCGATCGGCATGTTCCGGATGACCGACGAGGCCGGCGGCGACGACAAGCTGCTGTGCGTTCCGGCGCACGACCCGCGCGTGGAGCACCTGCGCGACATTCACCACGTGTCCGAGTTCGACCGCCTGGAGATCCAGCACTTCTTCGAGGTCTACAAGGACCTGGAGCCCGGCAAGTCCGTCGAGGGCGCCAACTGGGTGGGCCGGACGGAGGCCGAGGCCGAGATCGAGCGGTCCTACAAGCGCTTCAAGGAGCAGGGCGGTCACTGAGCGCCCCGTATCCCGGGTAGACGGGCCGCACGCGCACGCGTGCGGCCCGTCCGCGTGTCCGTGCGCATACTGGGCCATCGGGTGTGTCGTACAGGGACGTATTGGGACAGGGAGCACTGCTTAGGTGGAGGCGGAGGACCGCAAGCCGCAGTCGGACGAGGCCAGGACCACGTTCGACCCCGAGGTCACGTCCGAGTTCGCGATTCCCCAGGGGCTGGGCGTCGCGACGACGGGCGGTGAGCCTGAGACGACGTCCGAGTTCGCCGTACCGGACGGACTCGACGTCCCGTCCGCCGCCGAGCCCGAGGGGTCGGCGTTCAGCCCGCCGAAGACCTACAGCTCGCGCGGCGCGCCGGCCGCGTTCACGCCCGCGAGCGGGATCCCCGCGGTGCGGCTCACCAAGGACGTGCCCTGGCAGGACCGGATGCGCACCATGCTGCGGCTGCCGGTGGCCGAGCGGCCCGCGCTGGAGCCGGTGCACAAGACCGAGGAGGAGGGCGGCCCCGCCGTCCCGCGCGTCCTCGACCTGACCCTGCGTATCGGTGAGCTGCTGCTGGCCGGCGGTGAGGGCGCCGAGGACGTCGAGGCGGCGATGTTCGCGGTCTGCCGCTCCTACGGCCTGGACCGCTGTGAGCCGAACGTCACCTTCACGCTGCTGTCGATCTCGTACCAGCCGTCCCTCGTCGACGACCCCGTGACGGCGTCCCGGACGGTACGCCGCCGGGGCACCGACTACACGCGCCTGGCGGCCGTCTTCCAGCTCGTCGACGATCTCAGCGACCCCGAGACCCACATCTCCCTGGAGGAGGCCTATGGGCGCCTCGCGGAGATCCGCCGCAACCGGCACCCGTACCCGACCTGGGTGCTCACCTCCGCGAGCGGGCTGCTCGCCGGTGCGGCCTCCGTGCTGGTCGGCGGTGACCTGATCGTGTTCGTCGCCGCCGCGCTGGGCGCGATGCTCGGCGACCGGCTGGCCTGGCTGTGTGCCGGGCGCGGGCTGCCGGAGTTCTACCAGTTCACGGTGGCCGCGATGCCGCCGGCCGCGATGGGGGTCGCGCTCACGCTGCTGCACGTCGACGTGAAGGCGTCCGCGGTGATCACCGGTGGGCTGTTCGCGCTGCTGCCCGGGCGGGCGCTGGTGGCGGGCGTGCAGGACGGGCTGACCGGCTTCTACATCACCGCGGCGGCGCGTCTGCTGGAGGTCATGTACTTCTTCGTGGGCATCGTCGTGGGCGTGCTGGTCGTGCTGTACTTCGGCGTTCAGCTCGGTGCCCAGCTCAACCCCGACGCGGCGTTGTACATCGCCGAGCGGCCGTGGGTGCAGATCGGCGCGTCGATGCTGCTGTCGCTGACCTTCGCGGTGCTGTTGCAGCAGGAACGGTCCACCGTGCTCGCGGTGACGCTCAACGGGGGTGTCGCATGGAGCGTGTACGGGGCGATGCACTACGCCGGGGACATCTCGCCGGTGGCCTCCACGGCGGTGGCCGCGGGGTTGGTGGGGCTGTTCGGGCAGCTGCTGTCGAGGTACCGGTACGCGTCCGCGCTGCCGTACACGACGGCCGCGATCGGGCCGTTGCTGCCGGGGTCCGCGACGTACTTCGGGCTGTTGTCGATCGCGCAGAACGAGGTGGATCCGGGGTTGGGGTCGCTGACCAAGGCCGCGGCGTTGGCGATGGCCATTGCGATCGGGGTCAATCTGGGGTCGGAGATCTCCCGGTTGTTCCTGCGGCTGCCGGGGGGCTCCGCCGGGGGGCGGCGGGCTGCGAAGCGGACGCGGGGGTTCTGACGCCGGGCGCCTACGAACTCGGGGCGTCCGCTTGGTGGCGGCTGCGGGTTGTGGTGGGTTGATCGCGCCCACGCGGCGGAGGCGCATATCGATACAGCCCCGCGCCCCTTGGGGGCGTTTCAGTTCTGCCGGTAAGGGTCGTACGGGTACTGCTGCTGGCCGCCGTACTGCTGCTGCTGCGGGTACTGCTGGGCGTACGGCTCCTGCTGCGGGTACTGCTGCGGGTAGCCCTGGTCGCCGTATCCCTGCTGGCCATAGCCATACCCCTGCTGACCGTAACCCTGCTGACCGTAGCCCTGGTCCTGCTGCTGGTTCGGCTCGATGCGGCGCAGCTGGGTCGTGGCGTCGTCCATCAGGGGCTGCTGCTGGGCCGGAGGCTGGTGCTGGGGCTGCTGAGGGGGGTTCTTCTTGTTCTTCGAGCGGGCTCGCAAGAGCTCGATGATGATCGGGAGCACCGAGACGAAGACGATCAGGATCAGGATCGCCTCGATGTTTGCCTTGACGAAGCCGATGTTGCCCAGCCAGGCGCCGAGCAGCGTCACGCCCGCGCCCCACAGGATGCCGCCCACCACGTTGAAGATCAGGAACGAGCGGTACCGCATGCCGCTGACGCCCGCGATGATCGGCGTGAATGTGCGCACGATCGGCACGAAGCGGGCCAGGACCAGGGACTTCGGGCCGTACTTCTCGAAGAACTCGTGGGCCTTGGCGACGTTCTCCTGCTTGAAGAAGCGGGAGTCGGGGCGGGTGAAGAGCGCCGGGCCGACCTTCTTGCCGAACATGTAACCCGCCTGGTCGCCGAGGATCGCGGCGATGCAGATCAGCACGATGGCCGCCCACAGCGGGAAGTCCAGCTGCTTGGACGTGATCAGGAGACCGGCCGTGAACAGGAGCGAGTCGCCCGGCAGGAAGAAGCCGATGAGCAGGCCCGATTCGGCGAAGACGATGAGGAGCAGGCCCCAGATACCGAAGGTGTCCAGCAGATAGTTCGGATCCAGCCAGCTCGGTCCGAGGGCAAGCGTCGTCACGGTTCCGGGCTCCTGAGGGGTCGGGAAGTACGGCATCCAATACGGCTGGACAAAGCTATCAACGCAAGGTGTCCGCACCGGGTTCCCGGTACTCCTGGCCCGGGAGCGGGATCCCGGGCCAGGACGTCAGGAAGAGTGCCGGGCCGCGTTGGCCTTGATCGCGTCGCGCAGGTAAACCGCGAGGCCGGGGCGGACCGTGTCGTACGTCTCCGTGAACCGCGGGTCGGACACGTACATCTCGCCGAGGCAGGTGTGCATCTCGTGCCCGCAGTCGTAGTGATTGCCGGAGATCCACCGGCGGTGTTCCTCGGCGGCGTCCATGGCCGCCTCGGAGTCCGCCGGCTCTCCGGCCTCCATGAGCGCGACGAAGCGGCCGTTGATCTCCTCGGCCTCGCGCTGGATCCGCAGCCAGTCCTCCTTGGTGTAGGAGGCCGAACGCCGCTGCGACTGCCGGTAGGCCTCCGTGTCGCCCCAGCGCTGCTGCACCTCGTCCTCGTACTGGTCCGGGTCGAAGTCCCCGAACACCTCGAACTTCTCCTCGGGCGTGAGGTTGATGCCCATCTTGCGTGCCTCCATGGCGTGCTCCACGGCCGCCGCCATCTTCTGCAGCTTCTCGATCCGGGCGGTCAGCAGTTCGTGCTGGCGGCGCAGGTGTGCGCGCGGGTCCGCGTCCGGGTCGTCGAGCAGGGCGGCGACCTCTTCGAGCGGGAAGCCGAGCTCTCGGTAGAACAGGATCTGCTGCAGCCGGTCGAGGTCGGCGTCGCTGTAACGCCGGTGGCCCGCGTGGCTGCGCTCGCTGGGCACGAGCAGGCCGATGTCGTCGTAGTGGTGCAGGGTGCGCACCGTGACCCCGGCGTACCCGGCGACCTGTCCCACGGAGTGGCTCACTTCCGCTCCCTTCTCGGTACGCCCTCCACGCTGAGCCCTCACGCAACGTTAGGTGCAAGCCGAAATCGGCGGCAGCGTGGCCTCATCGGCTCAGGCGCGCGAAACGCCGTACCGCCAGCGGGAAGAAGACCGCGAGCAGCACCAGCGGCCATACGACCGCTGCCCACACGTGTCCGGCCTCGCCACCGGGATTGCCGAACAGGTCGCGTACGGCCGTCGCCGTCTGGGACATCGGGTTCCACTGGACGACGGTGCCGAGCCAGCCGGGCATGGCCTCGGGTGTGGCGATGGCGTTGGACAGGAAGCCGACCGGCCAGACCAGGATCTGCACGGCCTGCACCAGTTCGGTCCTCCCGGCGACCATCGCCAGGTGGATGCCGATCCACAGCATGGCGAACCGGAACAGGAGCAGCAGCCCGACGCCGCCGAGGAAGGCCACCGGTCCGCCGTGCGCGCGCCAGCCCAGGGCGAGGCCGACGCCGATGAGGACGGCGAGGGCGAGCGCCGACTGGAGCATGTCGGCGACCGAACGGCCCACCAGTACCGCGCCGTTGGTCATCGGCATCGACCGGAAGCGGTCGATCACGCCCTTGTTGAGGTCCTCGGTGACGGCGATCATCGTGCCCTCCAGGCCGAAGGCCATGGTGAGCGCGAGCATCCCGGGCAGCAGGTAGTCGATGTAGTCGCCGGTGACGGCCCGGCCGCCGCCGATGAGGTAGCCGAACATCACCAGCAGCATCACGGGGAAGGCGACGTTGACGGCGACCTGGACCGGTTGCCGTGCCCAGTGGGCGAGTTCACGGCGGGTCATGGTCCAGGAGTCGGTCAGTGCGTGCGTGGTCATGCGGCCTCCTTCGCGCGGTCGGCGGTGAGGTGCAGGAACACCTCGTCCAGGGTGGGGCGGCGCAGGGCCACGTCCTCGGCCTCGATACCGGCCTCCTCAAGGGCTCGTACGACTCCGGCGAGCGCCGCCATCCGGTCGGTGACCGGCGCGCTGAGCAGCCGCCGGTCGGCGTCGACGGTGATCCCGTCCTTCGGTACGGGCAGCAGCGCGACGGCGGTGCCCAGGTGGCCCGCGTCGCGCAGGACGACGTCGATCCGGTCGCCGCCGGTCAGCGCCTTCAGTTCGTCCGCCGTGCCCTCGGCGGCGATCCGGCCCTGGTCGACGACGGAGATACGGTCGGCGAGCTGATCGGCCTCCTCCAGGTACTGGGTGGTGAGCAGCACCGTCGTACCGCCGCCGGCCAGGGAGCGGACCGACGCCCACACCTCGGCGCGGCCGCGGGGGTCGAGGCCGGTGGTCGGTTCGTCCAGGAACAGCACCTCCGGGTCGATGATCAGGGACGCGGCGAGGTCCAGGCGGCGCCGCATGCCGCCGCTGTACTGCTTGACGGCCTTGCGGCCGGTGTCGGCGAGGCCGAAGCGCTCCAGGAGCTCACCGGCCCGTACGCGCGCGTGCCGGGCGCCCAGGTGGTACAGGCGGCCGAACATCTCCAGGTTCTGGTAGCCGCTCAGCTCCTCGTCCACGGCCGCGTGCTGGCCGAGCAGGCCGATGCGCCGCCGTACCTCGTACGCCTCCCGCACGACGTCGTGCCCGGCCACCTCGACCCGGCCCGCGTCGGGGCGCAGCAGCGTGGACAGGATGCGGATCAGGGTGGTCTTGCCGGCGCCGTTCGGCCCGAGCACTCCGTGCACCGCGCCGCGCGCGACCGTGAGGTCGAGCCCGTCCAGTGCGTGCTTGACGTCTTTTCCGTTGCCGTACTTCTTGCGTGCTCCTACGACGGTGATCGCCGTGTCGGCCACTGAGCCACTCCCTCGCTAGCCCAAACTGGTAATCAAACTTGACTACCGAAGCAACGTAATGCCCTGGCCATCCATTGGTCAAACTTGATTAGCGGGCGTCCTCCGGATGCCGCTCCCCCGTCGCGTACGGGTTCTGCTCGCCCTCGGTGAGCACGCCGACGAACGGCTCGCCCTCGCCGGCGAAGGTGTAGGCGCCGCCCTCGATACGGCCGATCATGCCTCGTGCCCAGTCGGCCTCGGCGTCGGCGGTGTGGAGCCAGAGGTTCATGATCTCGCCGATGTGGCCCAGCTGCTCGGGGCCCCCCTCGGGGACGTAGTGGTCGGTGACGGCGTCGCGCCACTCCTGGATGCGTCGGATGCGCTCCTTGAGCAGCGCGACCGCCTCGGCCCTCGGCAGGTCGACCATGAAGCCGATGGCCGCCGACTTGACGTCGACCTTCTGGTCGTACGAGGTCAGCGCGTCGCGCAGGAGGGCGAAGTACTCCTGCTCGCCCGCCGGTGTGATCTCGTACTCGGTGCGCGGCGGGCCGCCCGCGGTGGACGGCGCGATCTCGTGCGCGTGCAGCAGGCCCTGCTTGGCCATCTGCTTCAGCGCGTGGTAGATCGAGCCGGGCTTGGCGTTGGACCACTCGTGCGCGCCCCAGTACTCCAGGTCGTTGCGCACCTGGTACCCGTGGGCCCGCCCGTGCTGGCGGACGGCACCCAGCACGAGGAGACGGATCGCTGACATGCCGTCCAGATTAGGCCGCCATGTCTGCCGGTTCGCCCGGGCGGTCAACCTCAGAACGGAAACGTGCTCCGCCCGTGCTGCACGGAGATCCACTTCAGCGTCGTGAACGCCTCCAGCGTCGTCTCGCCGTTCAGGCGGCCCAGGCCCGAGTGCTTCTCGCCGCCGAACGGGACGAGCGGCTCGTCGTGCACGGTGCCGTCGTTGACGTGAAACATGCCGGTGTCGATGCGCTGGGCGAAGCGGACGCCGCGTTCGACGTCGGCGGTGTGCACGGCGCCGCTCAGGCCGAACGGGGTGTCGTTGACGAGGCGTACGGCCTCCTCCTCGCCGTCGAAGGGGACGAGGAGGGCGACCGGGCCGAAGATCTCCTGGCGGAGCAGCGCCGAGTCGCTCGGTACGTCCGTCAGGATCGACGGCTCGACCAGGTTGCCGCGCGTGGAGCCGCGTACCAGCGCGGTGGCGCCCTCGGCGACCGCCTGCTCGACGACCGACGTGATCGCCTCCGACTGCGAGGAGTTGATCAGCGGGCCGATGACCGTCTCCGGGTCGCTCGGGTCGCCGGCCTTCAGGCCGCTCACCTTGGCGACGAACTTCTCGGTGAACGCGTCGGCGACCGAGCGGTCCACCAGGACGCGGTTGGCGGCCATGCAGACCTGGCCCTGATGGACGTACCGGCTGAAGACGGCTGCGTCGACGGCGTAGTCGAGGTCGGCGTCGTCGAGGACCACCAGCGCGCTGTTGCCGCCGAGTTCGAGGATCGCGCGCTTGAAGTGCTGGGCGCAGACCGTGGCGACGTGCCGGCCCACCTTGTCGGAGCCGGTGAAGGAGATGACCTTGGGGACCGGGTGCTCCAGGAAGGCGTCGTTGATCTCCGCTATGTCGGTGACGACGACGTTGAGCAGACCGGCGGGCAGTCCCGCGTCCTCGAACAGCTTGGCGATGACCGTGCCGCCGACGACCGGCGTGTCCTGGTGGGGCTTGAGGACGACGGCGTTGCCCAGGGCGAGGGCCGGGGCGACCGACTTCAGGGACAGCAGGAACGGGAAGTTGAAGGGGCTGATGACGCCGACGACGCCGGCCGGGACGCGGTAGAGGCGGTTCTCCTTGCCGGGGTCCGGGGAGGGGATCAGCCGGTGCTCGGTTCGCATCGCGAGGCTCGCCGCCTCGCGCAGGAACTCCTTGGCGAGGTGCAGCTCGAAACCGGCCTTTACGCGCGTGCCGCCCAGCTCGGCGATGATCGCCTCGGTGAGCTCCTGCTCGCGCTCCTCGACCAGCCGCAGCACCTTCTCCAGCACGGCGCGGCGGACATGCGGCCCGGCCTCGGCCCACTGCCGCTGGGCGCGGGCGGCGGCACGGTAGGCCTGATCTATCTCGTCGACCGTGGCTATGGTGATCGCGGCCAGCTTCTCACCGTCGTAAGGGTTGAAGTCGATGATGTCCCAGGAACCGGTGCCCGGACGCCACTCGCCGTCGATGTACTGCTGAGCCAGATCGGTGAAGTAGGACGACATGTGACCCCTCAATCCCTGCCGGTGAAGCAGTGCCTGATCACGCGTCATCGTACTTGTGATGCAACAGAGTTGGAGTAACTCTCCGGGAACCTCTCAGGAGAACCGAGAACCTTTCAGGACAGCTGGAGCAGCCCCCTGAGCAGGTCCCGGCTCTCGGCAGGCCCGGGGCTGTCCCGCTGGAGCTCCTTCAGCGCCTTCTCGTACTGGGCGACGTCCTCCGCCTTGTCCAGGTACAGCGCGCTGGTGAGCTGCTCCAGGTACACCACGTCCGACAGGTCGGACTCGGGGAAGCTGAGGATGGTGAAGGCGCCGGACTCGCCGGAGTGGCCGCCGAAGCTGAACGGCATGATCTGCAGCCGTACGTTGGGCCGCTCGGAGAAGTCGATCAGGTGCTGGAGCTGGCCGCGCATCACCTCGCGGTCGCCGTACGGGCGGCGCAGGGCGGCCTCGTCGAGGACGATGTGGAAGTCGGGGGCGTTCTCGGCGACGAGGTGCTTCTGCCGCTCCAGACGCAGCGCCACGCGCTTTTCCACGTCGGCGTCGCTCGCGCCCTTCATGCCGCGCCGGACGACGGCACGCGCGTACGCCTCGGTCTGCAGCAGCCCGTGCACGAACTGCACCTCGTACGCGCGGATCAGGGACGCCGCGCCCTCCAGGCCCACATAGGTGGGGAACCAGCTCGGCAGGACGTCCGAGTAACTGTGCCACCAGCCCGCGACATTGGCCTCCCGGGCGAGGGAGACCAGTGAGGTCCGCTCCGTCTCGTCCACGATTCCGTACAGCGTCAGCAGGTCCTCGACGTCCCTCGTCTTGAAGCTGACCCGGCCCAGCTCCATCCGGCTGATCTTCGACTCGGAGGCGCGGATGTGATACCCCGCCGCCTCGCGCGTGACGCCGCGCGCCTCTCGCAGCCGCCTGAGTTGCGAGCCGAGCAGCATGCGCCGCACCACCGATCCGGGCTCTCCCGCGCTCACGTTCCAGCCTCCCCAACCGTCTTCAGGGCCCGCAGTCTGCCACTAAAACACTCCGAGCTGTACTCGTCCGATTACACAGACGGAAAGAAGCCAAAGATTCCGGATCGGTTCAGGGGTCCCGGGGCAAGGAGAAGACAAGCGGACGGCGTGAAGATGGCGGAAAAAATGGCCAACAAGCGGTACGGGAGGGTCCAATTCGGTCGCGTGCACGTGCATCTGCCCTTGCATCTGCTGTACGCATCCGAAACCATGGTCCCGCGCCACCGCTGCATCGCCACGACCGCGAATTCCCGGGGGAGTGCCTCGCATGGGGACGAATGGATCGACCATGCTCGAGCCTTTACGGCAGGGCCTTCCGCCGTTGGATCCCACGGCCGTGTCCAACGCCGCCTCCTGTGCTCTGCCCGCCCGCTACGAAGCGGTGCGCGAGGCACGGCACTTCACCCGCAGAACGCTCGACCAGTGGGACGTCGGCCATCGCTTCGACGACGTCTGCCTGGTGGTCTCCGAACTGGTCACCAACGCTCTGCGGCATGCCCTGCCGGCCGTCGCCCCGCGCCCGGCGGACCGGGACGGTGAGCACGAGCCGCCGCAGGTGCGGCTGCACCTGATGCGCTGGACCGAGCGGATGGTGTGCGCGGTGCGCGACCCCAGCAACGACAGTCCGGTCGCGCGCGAGGCCGACGACTTCTCGGCGGAGTCCGGTCGCGGACTGTTCCTCGTCGACTCCTTCTGCGACAGCTGGGGCTGGCACCCGCTGGCCGGCACGCTGAGCGGCAAGGTCGTCTGGGCGATGTTCCGGCTGCAGCCGGAAGCGTGAGGCGCCTCGGCACCTTCGTGTGCCGAGGTTCTACGCGCGTTACGGCGGGTCAGCGGCCGATCACCCTCGGCCGCTTCCCCGATTCCCGCTCGCCGCTGCGTCAGCCCACGATCAGGTGGTCGAACTCGCCGTCCTTCACACCGAGGAGCATCGCCTCGATCTCCGCGCGCGTGTAGACGAGCGCCGGCCCGTCCGGGAAGTTCGAGTTGCGCACCGCCACTCTCCCGCCCGGCAGCCGGGCGAACTCCACGCAGGATCCCTGCGAGTTGCTGTGCCGACTCTTCTGCCAGGTCACCCCGCGCAGCTTCGTGGCGGCCATGCCGTTGTACACGCCGGACGCGCCGGCGCCGTGGTGCACGTGACCGTCGTACGCATCACCGTCGTACACGTCGTGATCCACAGGTCGCTCCCCGGTGGTGCACTGGCTGGTGTGGCCATAGATGCAGTGGTCAACTGAGGCGGATCATAACCCTGTTCATGTGCAGATGCATGGGCAGATGCACGTGCACGGGGGGTGTTCCTGCGGTTACAGCTTTGACGACCGCTTTACCGAAGTCGTTCCAGCGTCTGCCCCACGGATCGCATGACATGCGACCACCGGCCCCCGTTCACTAGGAACAGACGCCTTCCGCGCCCTTGCTGTTCCAGGGTTCAGTGCGGAACAACGACAAATGGGAGATCCCCTACGAGTCAACCGTAGGGGATCTCCCACCAATGATCCGTCCGCCGCCGCGGGCCTCGGCGGCGGACGGACGTCAGCGGCTGGAGTAGGGCAGCAACGCCATCTCCCGCGCGTTCTTGATCGCACGCGCCAGCAGCCGCTGCTGCTGGGCCGAGACGCGGGTGACCCGGCGGCTGCGGATCTTGCCCCGGTCGGAGATGAACTTCCGCAGCAGGTCGGTGTCCTTGTAGTCGATGTACGTGACCCCGGCCTGGTCCAGCGGGTTGGGGCGGTTCTTGGCGGGCTTGCGCTCGGTCTTGCGGGGCATGGCGGGGTCAGACCTCCAGAAGGGTGTCGAAGGCGGGCGGCAACTGCTTCCAGGCGTCGCGCCCGGCGGCGTACTCGGCGTCGGTGAGCAGGCAGGACTCCAGCAGCTGGGCGAGCCCCTCGCGGTCCAGGCCGGGGGACGTGAAAACCAGGTGTTGGCAGCAGTCGCCGTGCTGCGGGTGCCAGTCCAGCGCGGCGGCGGCACGGCGCACCGGCGGCACCATGTCCCAGGCCGCGTCGGGCAGCGAGGCGAGCCACGGACCCGCGCTCTCCACGCACAGCGCGCCGCCGGCGGCGTCCCAGTGCAGCAGCGTGTCGGGCCTGTCGGCGAGCCAGAACCGGCCCCGGCTGCGCGCGGCGGCGCAGGTCAGGTCCTCCAGCGCCTCGTAGAGCCGCTCCGGGTGGAAGGGGCGGCGCCGGTGCCAGACGAGGGTGGAGACACCGTGCGCGTCGGCCTCCGTCGGGAGGAGGGCGCAGGCGGGGTGCTGGGCCGCGGCAGCGGCCTCCACGTCGAAGCCGGCGAGGGCGGCGTGCGCGAGGGGTGAGTGCGCGCCGCTCATGCCCTTTGTGCGCTGGGCGCCCGCCAGGTCACCGTGGCCGATCGGGACCTGACGGGCCGTCGGGTGCAGCTGGGCCAGCAGCTCGCGGTCCTCGTCGTCGGCCTCCGGGGAGTCCAGGACGGCGAGGACGGGGGCGTACTCCAGCTGCCGCGCGAAGGTGTCGGCGACGGTCCGCTGATCGGTGGCGGCCGCGGCCAGGCCGCCCTCGGCGAGGTCGTCGCCGTTGCCGAGGTACGGCAGCAGCAGCGCCGGGTCGACGGCGGTGATCACGCCGGTGACCGTGAGCCCGCCGGACGTGACCACCTCGGCCATGGCCTTCGGCTCGACGGAGTCCCACAGCTCGACGACCGCGAGCGGCGTGTCACCGGCGTCCGCGAGCCGCTCCAGGTCCGGGACGAGGTCCTCGCGCAGGGCGCAGCACGCGCAGTCGTTGACGAGGGGCGTCTCACCCGCGTCCCGGATGCCGTCGGCGTCGCGGACGGTCCGTACGACCGTGCCGGCCGCGGCGGTGGCCAGGTCGTGGTGGAGTACGACACTGCCGGGCACGTCGGCGAGCAGCTGCTCGACGGCGGCCTTGCGGGCGTCGACGTGCAGGCCGCCGACGATCACGACGGAGAGCTCGGGCATGGGCTAGCCCTGCTTCCCGTACCGGCGTTCGAAGCGCTCGACGCGTCCGGCGGTGTCCAGGACGCGGGCGGTGCCGGTGTAGAAGGGGTGGCTCACGTTGGAGATCTCGACGTCGACGACCGGGTAGGTGTTGCCGTCCTCCCACTCGATCGTCTTGTCGCTGGTCATGGTGGAGCGGGTGAGGAAGGCGTAGTTCGCGGCACGGTCACGGAAGACGACGGGACCGTAGTCCGGGTGGATTCCCTTGCGCATGGCGGTGGCTCAGCGCTCCTCTCGGAAGTCGACGTGGCGGCCGACGACCGGGTCGTACTTGCGCAGGGTCATACGGTCCGGGTCGTTACGGCGGTTCTTGCGGGTGACGTAGGTGTAGCCCGTGCCGGCGGTGGACCGGAGCTTGATGACCGGGCGGAGTTCGTTGCGTGCCATGCTGCTATGTTACTGAAAATGAATTCCATTTACGACAGAGACCATGGAGAGGTACGTCACCCATGTCCGCCCACTGCATGCTGACCGGCGCCCAGCCGGGCTTCGGCAACCGCATCTCCCACTCCCACCGGCGCACCTCACGCCGCTTCGATCCCAACATCCAGACCAAGCGCTACTGGCTGCCCAGCGAGGGCCGCTACGTACGGCTGCGGCTGAGCACCAAGGGGATCAAGACGGTCGATGTGATCGGCGTCGAGGCGGCGGTGGCCCGCATTCGCGCCCGGGGGGTGAAGGTCTGATGGCCAAGAAGAGCAAGATCGCGAAGAACGAGAAGCGGCAGGAGATCGTCGCGCGGTACGCCGCCCGGCGGGCCGAACTGAAGGAGATCGTCCGACGGCCGTCGTCGACGGATGCGGAGCGGCTCGCCGCGCAGCGGGAGCTGCGCGGGCAGCCGCGTGACGCGAGCGCCACGCGCGTACGCAACCGGGACCAGGTGGACGGGCGGCCGCGCGGGTACTTCCGGGCGTTCGGGCTGTCCCGGGTGGGGCTGCGGGAGCAGGCGCATGCGGGGTATCTGCCGGGGGTGCGGAAGTCGTCCTGGTAGGTGCGGTTACGGGCTGGTAGCTTGCTGCGGTCGTAGGGCTGTACGGCAATGCGGTCGTATGGCTGTAGGGCTGTGATGTTGTGCGGCTATGCGGTCATAGGGCTGTGGGGTCGTGCGGCTATGCGGTCATACGGCTGTGTGGTCGTACGGCTATGCGATCGTGCGGCCTTGTGGTCGTACGGCTGTATTGCTGTACCGCAATAGGGCTGTGCGGCGACGCGGCTCGTACGGCCGATCGGCTACCGGCCACCGGCAACCGGCTCACCCCTGGGGGCATGCAGTGACATCCGCGACGACTTCCGCGACGACTTCGGCGGCCTGCGCGCGCAGTGTGGTGCGCGGGCGGTGGCGGATCGCGGCCGTGGCCGCGGGTGTGGTGGGGGCGGTCGTGCTGACTGGCTGCAGCGGGGGCGGAGGCTCGGACTCGGGGTCGGGGGCGGAGTCGGCGTCGGGCGGGGCTTCGGCGAGCTCCAGCCCCAGCCCTGGTACGTCGTCGGCCGGTACCGGTGGGGGTGGCGGCTCGCCGTCCGCCGCTGCTGGGGAGCTGGAGGGCAGCTGGCTGGCCACCAGCGAGGGTCAGGCGGTGGCGCTGGTGGTCACCGGCGAGCAAGCCGGGCTGTTCGCCACCGGCGGGACCGTGTGCAGTGGGCGCGTGGGCGAGGTGTCGGACCGGCAGACGATCCGGCTCACCTGCACGCAGGGCAAGGACAAGCGCGGCACCGGCACGGTCGACTCCGTCAGCGCCACGACTCTGAAGGTGACGTGGGACGGCGGTCTCGGCGAGGAGACGTACACCAAGGCGGAGAGCGGGCAGATGCCCTCGGGGTTGCCGACGGCGGGGCTCGGCTCTTGACGTGAGGCGGGCGTAGGTGATGATCCAGGGGCATCGTCACGAACCCAGGGGATCCACTCATGCGCGCCACTTCCCTCACCGTCGGCTCCGCCGCCCTCGCCGCCGCTCTGCTGCTGACCGCCTGTGGGGGCGGTGAAGGCGACAGCGGTGGCCAGGACACCTCCGCGTGCGCGCTCGACGAGGTCGGCGTGGAGATCGGCCCCGCCAACGCCGCGCCCGTCGCCGGGGACACCGGCAACATCCCGGTGACGGTCACCAACGAGGGCGCCGAGTGCACCCTGGACGGCTTCCCCGCCGTCGACCTGAATGCCGAGGGCACGTCCGCGACCGTACCGGCGGACAAGGCGGCGAAGCCGCAGAAGCTGACGCTGGCCAAGGACACGGCGGCGACGTTCACGATCACGTACGTACGCGGTGAGGCGGGCGGCGACCTCGACGCCACGACGGTGAAGATCGCCCTGCCGGGCGCGCCGGCGACGCAGAGCTTCGAGTGGTCGTACGGCCCAGTCGCACTCGTCACGGGTGGAGCGCCGGACGCGACGGTGGGGGCGTTTCAGCAGGCGGGCGACTGAGGGGAAGGCGAGGCGGGACCTGTCGTCCGAGGCGAGGGCCGGACCGGTCAGTCGAGGGGGGCCGCACCAGTCAGCATCAGCTGCCAGGGCCGCAACCAGTCAGTCAAGCCGCCGTCGCGACCTCATCTCCGCCCGGTCCGCCGCGCGGGAGCCCTCCGTCCAGCCCGCCGCGTCGGTCACTCCGCGCAGCCGGGTCGTGGTCGTGTCCGGGAACATGCTCTCCATGCGCTCGGTGACCGCGACCTCGCGGGAGGCCAGCACCGGGAGCAGGTCGTCCGCCACCAGGGCCTCTGTGGCCGCCTGTTCGGCGGTGGTGGCGAGACGGGTGCCGATGCGGTGGGCGTACGCGGCGAGGAAGGACTGCCGGAAGGTCTTCGTACGCTTGCGCCCGCCCGCGCGCTGAGCGGCCTCCGCCTTCGTCATCGCGGTCGTGGCCTGGACGAGGAGCGAGGTGTGGAGGAGTTCGACCACCTCCAGGTCGGGTTCGAAGCCGACGACGGTGGAGAAGCCGAGGGGTTCGTTCCACACCGCGCGGCAGTGGTTGGCGGCGGCGACCGCGTCCAGCAGCACCGCCTTGGCCTGCTCGTACGGCTGGTCGACGCCGATCCGCCAGGCCGTCGGCCCGCCACCGCCCTGCGCCGGGCCCGCGAGCAGCGCCTCGTCGATGCTGTGCCGCGCCATCAGCTCCTGCGCCTTGGCACTGAGCGCCTCCGCCTCCTCCGGGAACCCGGTCGCCTCTGCCTTCGCGAGCAGCGCGCGGATACGGGTCAGCATGCGTGACTCGGACTTCGTATGTGTGTGTGACTGAGGATGTGCTGATGGGTGCGTCTCGTCCAGGGCTTCGAGCGTGGGCAGACGGAGCAGGAGGCGGTACAGCTCCAGAACGGCCGTGGCGTGCGTGAAGCGGTCGGCGCGGGGCGGGGTCACGGAAGACTCTTCGGCGAGCTGGGCGAGCTGCGCCGCCCAGCGCGGGCCGCGCGGGCGGTCCTCCGGCGCCTGTTCGAGGATCAGCGCCGATACGAGGGCTTCGTGTACGTCGTCCAGTTCGCGGCGGACGATCCGTACGACGTCGGCGGGCTGCCAGCCGCGCCGCCAGGCCCCGGCGACGAACTCCAGCCCACGCCGGGTGAGTTCCGCGTCCGCCGCCGGGTCGGCCGCGAGCAGGGACGCGCCGGTGTCGAGGGCGGTGTGGTCATCGGTGGGGGCGTAGAGGGCGGCGCGGAAGGCGCGGTCGACGGTGCTGGTGTCCACCTGGGGATCGTGTCATGCGTTCCGGGAGCCCACGCCGCCAGCCGGAGATGAGTGTCAACTCGGGGTTGACGCCCCACGACTGTCAACCTACGGTTGACACATGGCGACGAACCCCGACATCACGTCATCCATCCGTCTCGACGACCTCATCGCGGCCATCAAGAAGGTCCACGACGAGCCCCTCGACCAGCTCCAGGACGCCGTACTCGCCGGGGAGCACCTGGGCGACGTGGCCGACCATCTGATCGGCCATTTCGTGGACCAGGCCCGGCGTTCCGGCGCGTCCTGGACGGACATCGGCAAGAGCATGGGCGTCACCCGGCAGGCCGCGCAGAAGCGCTTCGTGCCGAAGGAGTCCATGGACCTGGATCCCAGCCAGGGCTTCAGCCGCTACACGCCGCGGGCGCGCGCGGTGGTCGTGGCATCGCACAGCGCGGCGAAGCACGCGCGTCACGCCGAGGGACTGCCCGAGCACCTGATCCTGGGGCTGCTCGCGGAACCCGAAGGCCTGGCCGCCAAGGCGATCACGGCCCAGGGAGTCACCCTCGATGCGGTCCGCGAGGCGGCCGAGGCGGTGCTGCCGCCGGCCGCCGAGGATGCGCCCGAACTCGTCCCCTACGGGTCGGATTCCAAGAAGGTCCTCGAGCTCACCTTCCGCGAGGCCCTCCGCCTCGGCCACAACTACATCGGCACCGAGCACATCCTCCTCGCCCTGCTGGAGTTCGAGAACGGCCAGGGCGTCCTGTCCGGCCTCGGCCTCACCAAGCCCGCGACGGAGGAGTACCTCGCCGAGGCACTCGCCAAGATCAAGGTGGCCTTCGACGAGCAGGGCGAAGCGCAGAGCTGAGGGCGTTGTCAGACCCTGCTGCGACACTCGCATGCATGGCCGATCGATGGGCGCTCGCTCCGGCCGAGGACGGTGGCGTGGAGGTCGCCCCCCTCGGTCCGGACGGGCTGCCCGCGGCGCCGGTGCGGCGGGAGGGGGACCTGGCGGAGGCGGTGCGCAGCCGGCCGTACGTCACACGGTGGGTGTGGCGGTCCACGGCCGAGGTCTATCCGCGACTGCTCGCCACGGGGGTGCGAGTGGAGCGGTGCTACGACATCGAGGACGCCGAGACCCTCCTCCTCGGCCACGAGGGGCGGTACGGCGAACCCCGCTCGGCCGCCGCCGCGCTCGCCCGCCTGCGCGGTGGCCCCGTACCGCCCGACCCGCCCCCGCGCGCCGCCGAACCGGGCGCGCAGTCCCCGCTGTTCGAGCCCCAGGGCGTTCGCCTGCCCCTGGACGACCTCCTCGCGGTCTACGCCGATCAGCAGCGGCGGCACGACCGCACCGCGCACCCCGACCGGATGCGGCTGCTGACGGCCGCCGAGTCGGCGGGGATGCTGGTGGCGGCCGAGATGAACCGCGCGGGGGTGCCCTGGAGCGCGCAGGTGCACCGCGAGGTGCTGCACGAACTGCTCGGCGAGCGGTACGCGGGCGGTGGCGAGCCGCGCCGCCTGGCCGAGCTGGCGGACGACGTGTCCGCCGCGTTCGGGCGCCGGGTGCGGCCCGATCTGCCGGCCGACGTGATCAAGGCCTTCGCGCAGGCCGGGATCAAGGTCGGCTCCACGCGGCGCTGGGAGATCGAGTCCCTGGACCACCCGGCGGTGAAGCCGCTGGTGGAGTACAAGAAGCTGTACCGCATCTGGGTCGCGCACGGCTGGTCCTGGCTGCAGGACTGGGTGCGGGACAGGCGGTTCCGGCCAGGGTTCCTGGCGGGCGGCACGGTCACCGGCCGCTGGGTGACCAACGGCGGGGGCGCCCTGCAGATCCCCAAGGTGATCCGGCGTGCCGTGGTCGCGGACCCCGGCTGGCGGCTGGTCGTCGCCGACGCCGACCAGATGGAGCCGCGTGTGCTCGCCGCGATCTCCCGCGACCCCGGCCTGATGGAGGTGGCGGGCCGCGAGAGCGACCTGTACCAGTCCGTCTCCGACCGCGCCTTCTCCGGCGACCGCGCCCAGGCCAAACTCGCCGTGCTCGGCGCGATCTACGGCCAGACCTCCGGCGACGGCCTGAAGAACCTCGCCGCGCTCAGACGCCGGTTCCCCAAGGCGGTGGCGTACGTCGACGAGGCGGCCCGCGCGGGCGAGGAGGGGCGGCTGGTGCGGACGTGGCTGGGCCGGACCTGCCCGCCGGCCGCCGGGGCGGGCGAGGACGCGGCGGAGGAGGCGGGCATCCCGCAGGACGAGCCCCTCGAAGCCGTCGTCGGCGGTCAGGGATGGGTCCCCGGCTACGCCTCCACCAACGCCCGCGCCCGGGGCCGCTTCGCCCGCAACTTCGTCGTGCAGGGCAGCGCGGCCGACTGGACCCTGCTGCTGCTCGCCGCGCTGCGTCGCTCCTGCGCGGACATGGCGGCCGAGCTGGTCTTCTTCCAGCACGACGAGGTGATCGTGCACTGCCCTGCGGAGGAGGCGGAAACGGTCGTTGCGGCGATCCGGGAGGCGGCGGCGCTGGCGGCCCGGCTGACGTTCGGGGAGACGCCGGTGCGGTTCCCGTTCACGACGGCGGTGGTGGAGTGCTATGCGGACGCGAAGTGATCAGCGGGTGTTCGGGACCAGGGACCGGAGTTCCATGACGACCGCGCGCTCGTCCGTCCCGTCCAGATCGGCGAGAGCGGTGTGCCACGCCTGGTGCGCGTCGTCCTCGCGCCCTTGGTCGCGCAGCAGCAGACCGTACTGGTGACGGCCGAGGCCGCCGGTGTACCGGTCGGAGCGGGCGTCGGCACGGCGCAGCAGTTCCGCGCACTCGCGCTCGGCCCGTTCGGTGCGGCCCAGCTGCCGCAGCGCGCGGACCAGGCCGAGCCGGGTCTGGGACTCGCCGTGCCAGTCGGCGTAGCCGCCGAGGACGCGCAGACTCTCCTCGAAGTGCTCGACGGCGGCGGCCGGTTCGCCGAGGGCGAGGTGGGCGTAGCCGATGTTGCAGTGCGCGGTGTGCTGCACGATGACGGCGCCGATCCCGGCGCCGAGGGCGAGCGAGCGGCGGTGGTGCTCGATGGCGGCGCGGGGGTCGGTGTGCTCGTACAGGTTGCCGAGATGGCTGTACGTCACGGCCTCGCCGTACGGATCGTTCAGCCGGCGCGAGTACCCGAGGCTCTGCCGCAGCGCGTCCTCCGACTCGGCGTACCGTCCCAGCCCTTCGAGCAGCAGTCCGCGGTTGTTGAGACAGCGCCGGATCCAGGAGACGACTCCGAGTCGCCGCCAGATCGCCAGTGCCTGGTCGTTGAGGGCGAGCGCCTCGTTCTGCCGCCCGGTGAGGAAGTGCATCCCGGCGAGGTCGCCCAGCGCGTACGCCTCGGCCGCCGCGTCCCCGAGCCGCCGCGCCAACCCGAGCGCGGCCCGCCCGAGCAGTTCCATCTCGGGGACACGGCCGCTGCGGTGAAGGTAGGGGAAGAGGAGCCGCAGCAGGGTGGACAGGTAGGCGGCGCGACGCTCACAGGCGCCGTCGGCGTACGCCTCGACCAGCGCGACGACGTTACCGAGCTCGCCGTCACCCCATGCGAACGCCGCTTCGGCCGCGTCGAAGGCGGCGACCGTCGTGACGTACGCGGCATGCTCCGACGGCTGTGCGGCGGTGGGGCGCCGGCGGTCGTCCTGGTCGAGGCCGGGTTCGACGATGGCGGTGAGGGTGCGTTCGGCTGCGGCGGCGTACCAGCGCAGGGCGGTGTCGACGAGGTCGTCGACGGGGTGGGGGTGGGCTGGGGTGCGGGGGTGAGCGGCAGGGGTTTCGACGTGGGCCGTGGGGTGTGGGTGGGGCGCCGGGGTGGGGGTGTGGGCGGGGGTGGTGTCGGTGGTGTCGTCGCGGTGCCGTTTCGCCGGGGCGGGGGTGCGGTCGCGGGTGGTGTCGGTCGTGTCGTCGCGGTGCCGTTTCGCCGGGGCGGCGGTGCGGGCACGGGTCGCGCCGGTGAACCCGTCACGCTGCCCATCCGCCGGGGTGGCGGTGGGGGCGGGGGTGGTGTCGGTGGTGTCGTCGCGGTGTCCTTTTGCCGGGGCGGGGGTGCGGGCGCGGGTCGTGTCGGTGATCTCGTCGCGGTGCCCTTCCTCCGGGGCGGCGGTGCGGGCACGGGTCGCGCCGGTGAACCCGTCACGCTGCCCCTCCACCGGGGCGGCGGTGCGGGCACGGCCCGCGCCGGTCAACCCGTCACGCTGCCCCTCCACCGGGACGGCGGTGCGGGC
>NZ_BJND01000100.1 GCF_006539505.1 Streptomyces spinoverrucosus | reverse complement strand
CGCGGTCACCAACTCCCGCAGCGGATACGCCGCGAGCACCGCATCGACCTCCGGCGTCAACGCGGCGGCCAGCCGGGAGGCGGCGGGGCGGGTCTCGTCGCGCAGTGCGGCGACGGCGGTGCGGAGCACGAACCGCTCGCTGTCGGGCGTCCCTTCGGCGGCGCGTTCGTACAGCCGTGCGCCCTCCTCCAGGACCAGGTCCGTGTCGATCCCCGCGGGAATCTTGATCTGGGCGTGGTGGCGCCAGGTGCTGACCGGATCGCCCCACGCCTCCACGGTGTACGTCCACAGGCCGGGCCGGCCGGCGGTGACGGTGGCGCCCCAGCGGTCGGTGCCGGGGGCGAGTTCGCGCATCGGCGTCCAGGGGCCGGGCAGGCCGTCCGGATCCTTCAGCACGAGGTTGGCGGCGACCGCGTCATGGCCCTCGCGGAACACGGTGGCCGAGATCTCGAACGTCTCGCCGGTCACCGCCTTCGCGGGCCGGCGCCCGTGCTGGACGATCGGGCGGACGTCGAGGACCGGTATGCGCCCGACGGCGGTGACGTCGCCCGCGGAGGGTGACTCCGGGGCCGGCGAACCGGCGTCGACCGGGCGCACGGAGAGTGCTTCGGCGCTGTCGGTGCTGGCTGTCAGGGGTGCTGACGAGTGGTGCGTGGCGGGCATCACCGCTCCGTTCCGCGTCAAGTGGATGGGCGGATGGCTGTGGGGAGGTGGGGTCGTGCGCGGGTGTACCTGTGGGGCGTACCGCAGGAGCCTTCCCACCCTATTCGGGTGGGCAATCCGGAACTTTGTTAACTACTCACGCGTATGTCTACGCACAAGACCGGCCCCGTTCGGCAGGAACGGGACCGATGCTGGCACCAGGTCTGGAATACGCCGCTACGACCGCGGTACTTGAAGAAGTTTGTTCGGTGAACCGAGGCCCCGCCCGGAGACCTTTCCGGAGACCGCGCCCGCCACCAGCGCCTTGGAGACCTGCGCCGGTGTGGACTTCGGCCGACCGGCCAGATGGAGCGCGGCCGCGCCCGCGACGTGCGGGGACGCCATCGACGTACCGGAGAAGGTCGCCCTGGCGGTGTCGCTCCGGTGGCTCGCGGAGGTGATCGACACGCCTGGCGCGAACAGGTCCAGTGCCGAGCCGTAGTTCGAGAACGACGGCCGGGCGTCGGTGCGGTTCGTGGCGCCGACGGTGATCGCCTCGCGGACGCCCGCCGGGGAGTAGAGCCCGGCCGGGAGGCCGTCGTTGCCCGCGGCGACGGTGTACGTGACGCCGGAGGCGATGGAGTTGCGTACGGCGGCGTCCAGTTGGGCGTTGTGGAAGCCGCCCAGGCTGAGGTTGGCGACGGCCGGTTTGCGGGCGTGTCGGGTCACCCAGTCGATCCCGGCGATGACCTGGGCGGTCGTACCGCCGCCTGCGTTGTCGAGCACGCGTACGGCGACGACCTTTGCCTTCTTGGCGATGCCCAGGTTTCTGCCGGCGATGGTGGCGGCGATGTGCGTGCCGTGGCCGTTCCCGTCGCCCGCGCTCCTGTCCCGGCCGACGAAGTCCCAGCCGTAACTGGCCCGTCCGCCGAACTCCTTGTGGCTGATCCGGATGCCGGTGTCGATCACGTACACCGTGACCCCGCTGCCTGCCGACGGAGGTGCGGTGTAGCGCCGATCGAGGGGCAGATTCCGCTGGTCGACGCGGTCCAGCCCCCAGGACGGCGGGTTCTTCTGGGTGTGTTCGGCGACCACGCGGGTGTCCTGGACGACGGAGGCGACGCGCGGATCGGCCGCGAGCCGCTTCGCCTGTCTCTCGTCGGCCCGTACGGCGTACCCGTTCAGCGCGCTGCCGTAGACATGGCTGATTCTCGCCCCGTACTGGTCGGCGATGCCCTGACCGTCCGCCGACGACGCCGTCGTACCCCCCTTGAGCGTCACCACGTAACTGCCGCTGACGGAACCGGGTGCTCCGGCCCCGAGGATCCGCCCCTCCGGTGCGGCCTGCGCGGGTGGGACACCGGCCAAGAGGACCACGGCACATGCCACCGCGGTCAGGCCCCCCACCCGGCGCAGACGCCATATTCGCGTCCGTGCCATGGTCTGCGTTCCCCTCCTCACTTCGACGCCCACCGCTCCGCCCGCGCGGCGCGGCACGCCGGTTGGCAGCCTCTCGTGCGGTGTGAACCACCACAAGGACGCGTGTGCGGGCGGAATCGGCCATATCGCCCACGGAGGGCGGATGAAGGCCGTTTCAAGGCCACGCCCGGAGTCGGCCACGGCGGCGCCGGGTAGCCACTACCGTCGATATCGATGACGGGACGCACACCGCTGTGCGTCCTTCTTCCGCACGCTGACGAGGTGGAATGTGAAGGCGATCCGTCGATTCACTGTCCGACCCGTTCTCCCCGAACCCCTTCGGCCGCTCAGTGATCTGGCGCGGAATCTGCGCTGGTCCTGGCACACGGAGACGCGCGAGCTGTTCCAGTCCGTCGATCCGGAGCGGTGGGCCGCGTCGGGCGGTGACCCGGTGCGGCTGCTGGGGAGCGTCCCGCCCGCGCGGCTCGCCGAGCTGGCCGAGGACCGCCGTTTTCTGCGCCGGCTGACCACCGTGACCGACGACCTCAACGACTACGTCACCGGGGAGCGCTGGTATCAGGCGCAGTCCGGTGAACTGCCCACCGCCGTCGCCTACTTCTCCCCGGAGTTCGGCATCACGGCAGCCCTGCCGCAGTACTCCGGCGGCCTCGGCATCCTCGCCGGTGACCATCTCAAGGCGGCCAGCGACCTCGGCGTACCGCTGATCGGGGTCGGGCTGCTCTACCGGCACGGCTACTTCCGGCAGACCCTCTCCCGGGACGGCTGGCAGCAGGAGCACTACCCCGTCCTCGACCCCCACGAGCTGCCCCTCGTCCTGCTCAAGGAGGCGGACGACACGCCCGCCCAGGTCACCCTCGCCCTGCCCGGCGGCCGGCACCTGCGCGCCCGGATCTGGCTGGCCCAGGTCGGCCGGGTGCCGCTGCTGATGCTCGACTCGGACATCGAGGACAACGACCTCCGCGAGAGAGGCGTGACCGACCGGCTGTACGGCGGTGGCAGTGAGCATCGGCTGTTGCAGGAGATGCTGCTCGGGATAGGGGGTGTGCGGGCCGTGCGGACGTACTGCCGGCTCACCGGGCATCCCCAGCCCGAGGTTTTTCATACGAACGAGGGGCACGCCGGGTTCCTGGGGCTGGAGCGGATCGCCGAGCTGGGCGATGCCGGGCTGGGCTTCGACTCCGCGTTGGAAGCCGTCCGCGCCGGTACCGTCTTCACCACCCACACGCCCGTCCCGGCCGGCATCGACCGCTTCGACCGCGAGCTGGTAGCCCGGCACTTCGGGCCCGACGCCGAGCTCCCGCGCATCGACGTCGAGCGCATCCTCCAGCTCGGCATGGAGACGTATCCGGGTGGGGAACCCAACCTGTTCAACATGGCCGTGATGGGCCTGCGCCTGGCCCAGCGCGCCAACGGTGTCTCCCTGCTGCACGGCAACGTCAGCCGTGAGATGTTCTCCGGGCTCTGGCCGGGATTCGACCCCGACGAGGTGCCGATCACCTCCGTCACCAACGGCGTGCACGCCCCGACCTGGATCGCCCCCGAGGTCTTCCAGCTCGGCGCCCGGCAGGTCGGCGCCGAGCGCGCCGAGGACGCCTTCACCGGCGGCGGCGGAGACCGTTGGGACGCGGTCGCCGACATCCCCGACCAGGACATCTGGGAGCTGCGCCGCAGTCTGCGGGAGCAGCTGGTGACCGAGGTACGGGAGCGGCTGCGGGCCTCCTGGCGGCAACGCGGGGCCGGGACGGCCGAGTTGGGCTGGATCGACGGCGTGCTCGACCCGGACGTCCTCACCATCGGATTCGCCCGGCGCGTCCCGTCGTACAAGCGTCTGACGCTGATGCTGCGCGACCGTGACCGGCTGATGGACCTGCTGCTGCACCCCGAGCGGCCGATCCAGATCGTGGTCGCGGGCAAGGCGCACCCGGCCGACGACGGCGGCAAGCGGCTGATCCAGGAGCTGGTGCGGTTCGCCGACGACCCGCGGGTGCGGCACCGGATCGTGTTCCTGCCCGACTACGGCATGGCGATGGCGCAGAAGCTCTACCCCGGCTGCGACATCTGGCTGAACAACCCCCTGCGCCCCCTGGAGGCCTGCGGCACCAGCGGCATGAAGGCCGCGCTCAACGGCTGCCTCAACCTCTCCGTCCTGGACGGCTGGTGGGACGAGTGGTTCCAGCCCGACTTCGGCTGGGCGATCCCGACCGCCGACGGCGCGGGCACCGACCCCGACCGCCGCGACGCCATCGAGGCGGCCGCGCTGTACGACCTGCTCGAACAGCGCATCACTCCCCGCTTCTACGAGCAGGGGCCCGGCGGCCTGCCCGACCGCTGGATCGAGATGGTCCGCCAGACGCTCATGCTGCTCGGCCCGAAGGTGCTGGCGGGCCGGATGGTCGGCGAGTACGTGGAGCGGCTGTACGCCCCCGCGGCCCGCGCCCATCGCACGATGGACCCGGACGCGGCGCGTGAACTGGCCGAGTGGAAGGCCCGGTTGCGCCGGTCCTGGCACGGCGTGCGGGTCGACCACGTCGAGACCTCCGCCACCACGGCGACGGCCGAACTCGGCTCCACCCTCACCCTCCGCGTCCGCGTCGCCCTCGGCGACCTCGCCCCCGACGACGTGGAGGTCCAGGCGGTCTCGGGCCGCGTGGACTCCGAGGACCGCATCGCCGACGCGTCGACGGTGCCGCTGAAACCGGCGGGCGGGCCCGACCTGGAGGGCCGGTGGATGTACGAGGGCCCGCTGTCCCTGGACCGGACGGGGCCGTACGGCTACACGGTCCGCATCCTGCCCGCGCACCGGCTGCTGGCGACGAGCGCGGAGCTGGGGCTGGTGGCGGTGCCGGCGGGGGATGTGGTGGAGGGGGCGGGGGTGTTGCTTAGGTAGGACTGGGGCTCGGCCCCGCAGATGCCGCCCACCCCGTCATGTGGCGGGGTGGGGGGCAGGGACGTCCCGCCGGACCTGCCGCAGTGCCGTCCGCAGGGCGAGCGGTGTCGCAGCCGCCCACGCCTGGGGCGAGCAGGCGTGGGGGTAGGGAACGGGGCCCGCGGTCGCGGTGCGGGCATAGCCGGCGATGACCTCGGGCAGGCGGTAGCCGTGCCGGGCCGCCGCCGCGATGAGGCCTTCGGCGACCGTGGCGACCTCGTCGGCGAGCCCGTGACGGGCCAGGCCCAGGGCGATGACGGCGTTGTCGTGCGGCCAGGCGCTGCCGCGGTGGTACGACAGCGGGTGGTACGGCTGCTGGCCTGCGGCCAGGGTACGGATGGCCCACCCGGAGAAGAAGTCCGGCTCCAGCAGGCGCCTGCCCACCCGGTGAGCGTGGTCCGTGTCGAGGATGCCCGACCACAGCAGGTGCCCCGCGTCCGACGCGAGGGCGTCGACCTGGCGGCCGTCGCCGTCCAGAGCGAGGGCCGGGAAGTCGGCCCCCGGCATCCAGAAGTCCGTCAGGAAGCGATCCCTCAGCCGGGCGGCGGTCTCGCGCAGGCGGTGCGCGTACGCCTCGTCCCGCCAGACGTGCTGGGCGAGGTCCGCTGTGCGCACGAGTGCGTCGTAGGCGTAGCCCTGGGCTTCCGACACCGCGATCGGGCCCTCGGCCTGGGTGCCGTCGGTGAAGCAGATGGCGCCCGCGGAGTCCTTCCAGTTCTGGTTGACCAGGCCGCCCGGGTCGGGGGTGTAGACGAGGTAGCCGTGCTTCTCCAGGCCGCCGTCGGTGAGCATCCAGTCCACGGCCTGCCGGGCGTGCCGCTCCAGGCGGACGGCCAGGGAGCGGTCACCGGTCGTCTCGTGGTGGGCCTGGAGCAGGATCAGGAACAGGGGGGTGGCGTCGACGGCGCCGTAGTAGCGGCCGTAGGGGACCTGGCGGAAGTGGGCGAGTTCGCCGTGGCGGGTCTCGTGGACGATCCGTCCGGGCTGCTCGCCGCTGAAGGTGTCGTAGCGCTGTCCCTGGGTCGCGGCGAGCGCACTCAGGGTGGCGGCGGCCGTCTGGGGCCGGTAGGGCAGCAGGAAGTACGACGTCAGCAGGGAGTCACGGCCGAACAGCGTGAGGAACCACGGGATGCCGGCGGCGGGAGCGTACACCTCCTCGCCGTCGACGCCGGTGACCGGGATGGTCAGCAGGTCCACGTCGGCCAGGCCTCGTTCGCAGGTGCGGGAGAAGTCGTCCGTCGCCGTCGGAGTCTGCGGGTGCGGGTGCGGGTGCGGCACGGCCGCGAGGTGGGCCGCCGGCCCGTGCGGGTGGGCGCGGACGGTCAGCTGAAGGTCGGCCTGGCCGTGTCCGTCGAGTTCCAGGGTCCAGGTCAGGGTGCGGGCGGTCGACTCCGGTGCCGTCGGCGAGGGTTCGACGGCGTCGGGGGCCGGGCGGCTGGTGACGGTGGTTCGGGCGTGCCATTCGCCTCGCCGGTAGTCGAAGCGCAGGCCCTCGTCCGTGGGCCGTGTCTCGTACCGGGCGCCGGGCTTCAGGTAGCGCCGGTCGTCCGCGCGCAGCTCGAACAGGTCGGCGAAGTCGGCGTCGACGGTGAGGTGGACGCGGGCGGTCACCGGGTCGGGGCGGTTGCTGACCAGGCGCAGATGTTCGGTCAACATCCCTGCAGTGACGGTCTGTTGGCGGAAGACGGTGTAGGCGGGCGGGTTGTCCCGCGTGCCCTTGGGGGTCAGGACGCTGCCGGCGGTGTGGTCCGTCTCCGCCGTGGCGGGCACCAGGGCCACGGGGCTGGTGCCGTCGACGGTCAGCTGCCAGCGGCTGAGGTGGCGGGCGTCGCGCAGGAACAGTCCGTCGGGTGCGCTGCCGCGGGTGCCGGTGATGCCGCCGTCGGTGCCGATGCGGGCGAAGGTGGCGTCGCGCACCAGCTGGACGCGGGTGTCGGCCGCGGTCATCGTGTGGTCTCCTCGGGGTAGGCGCGCAGCGGAGCCCCGGCGGGCGGTAGGTCTTCGGCGGCGAGCCGAAGGTCACCGGCGGGCGGTAGGGCTTCGGTGGCGGGCGGAAGGTTACCGGCGGGTGGCGGGTCACTGGCGGGCGGCAGGGCTTCGGCGGTGGGGCGAAGGTCACCGGCGGGCGGCAGGGCTTCGGCGCCCAGCAGGCCCTCGGCGCCCAGCAGGCCCTCGGCCCGCGGCAAGTCCTCGCCGCCCGGCAGGTGCTCGCCGCTCAGCAGGTCGAGGGTCAGAGCCGCAGTCCACGAGAAGTGACGGGTGCCGCGGGCGGCTCCGGTGGTGGGGTCGACGTATTCGGCGAACTCCGACCGTCCCGCCTCGGCGAGGAAGCCCTGTCGGAGGCGTTCGGCCTCCTCATGGTGACCGTGGGTGCTCAGTCCGCGGTGGATCAGCCAGGCGGTGTTGAACCAGGCCGGGCCGCGCCAGTAGCGCGTGGGGGCGAAGGCGTGGCCGGTCAGGTCGTAGCTGGGGACCAGTCGTGTGGCCGGTGCCGTGAAGTGCGGGCCGTCGAGCGTCTCGCGCAGCCGGCCGACGATGCCGGTCGGCAGGTGCGGGACGACGAGCGGGATCAGACCGCTGACGCTCCGCTCGTCGACCAGGGTGTCGCTGCCCAGGTCGCGCACGCGGAACAGGCCGGCGTCGTCGTCCCAGAGCCGGCCCACCAGTCGGCGGGTCAGCTCCTCGGCGCGCGCCGTGTGGGGTTCGGCGGCCGCGCCCAGGTCCCGGGCCATGGCGGCCAGCGCCAGCTCACTGACGATCAGGAGCGCGTTGAAGCAGGGGTCTTCCACGGCGAAGCCGTGCCGGGTCGCACGGTCGTCGTAGCCCGCCTCGCGGTAGTCGGTGGCCAGGCGGACGTAGCGGCCGTAGTCCAGGTCGGTGGGGCGGTCGGCGGGGTGGCCGTGGTCCAGGTCCGCGCGGTGGAAGGCGTCGGGCGGCGCGGGCGCGACGCGCTGCAGGGGCCGGTCCCAGCACGGGCTGTTGTCCATGCCGGGTTCCCACGGGTGGACGACGGCCGCCAGGCCCCCGCCGCCGAGGTCACGGCGGGTGAGGAGGTAGTCGTGCCAGGCCGCGAGCCGGGGATAGACGCGGGCCAGGAAGCCCCGGCGCCGCGATGCGCCGGCGTCGGCCCGGTGCACGAGCCAGGCCGCGAGACCGTGTACCGGGGGCTGGACGATGCCCGAGCTCTCGGGCGCCGTTGGGGCGCCCGCTGCCCGGCCGGCGTGGGAGGACTGCCAGAAGTCGGGGCTCGGGAAGTAGGCGTCGTGCGGCAGGGCGGGGTTGAAGAGGATGTGCGGTATGCGCCCGTCCGCCCACTGTCCGGCCAGCAGGGACTCCAGTTCCTGCTGTGCGCGGCGGACCGACAGATGACGCAGCCCGATGGCTATGAAGGCGGAGTCCCAGCTCCACTGGTGGGGGTAGAGGGTGCGGGAGGGAACGGTGGAGGTGCCGGTCCAGTTGTCGAACAGGACCCGCACCGCACCGCGCCGCAGTGTCAGGGCTGCGGCGGCGGTGGGCGCGGGCCGGTCCAGGAGGGTCTTCACGCGCCGGACCTCTTGAGGAAGGCGGGCACGGAACGCACGGCGTCGACGGGGTCGCCGGTCAGGCGGCACTCGACGGCCAGGTAGCCGTCGTAGCCGATGGTGTGCAGGGCGCCGAGCCAGGCGGGCCAGTCGAGGTGTCCGGCGCCGGGCTGGAAGCGGTTGGAGTCGGAGACCTGGGCGTGGCCGATGACGTCGGCGTGGGCGAGGATCGCGGCGGCGGGGTCGCTCTCCTCGATGTTCATGTGGTAGCTGTCGATGCCGATCTTCAGGGAGTCCAGGCCGGTCGCGCGGATCAGGTCGGCGGCCTGGTCGAGCCGGTTGACCATGTGGTCCTCGTACCGGTTGAGGGGCTCCAGGAAGAGGGTGACGCCCTCCTTGCGGGCGTGCTCGCCCAGTTCGGCGAGGCCGGTCAGCAGTACCTCGCGGTCCTCCTGCTCGCTGCGCGGGGGTTCGAAGGGCGGCAGGCGGCGGGAGAACATGCCGTAGGAGGCCGGGGTCTGGGCGCCCAGGCCGCCGATCTCGGCGATCACGGTGAGCTGGGACTTCATCTGCGCGATCGCGTCGCGGCGCTGCTCGTCGTCGAAGGCGCCGAGGAAGTGCAGCATGTCGACGCACACGGTCGGCATGACCACACCGTCCTTGCGGGCCTGCTTCAGTTCGTCGAGGCGGGAGGCGAAATGGGAGTCGCCCTTGCCGCGCAGTTCGATGGCGTCGTAGCCGGCCTGCTGGGCGAAGTCCCACTTGGCCTGCAGGGTGTCTCCGGGCAGGAGTTGCTCCTGAACGGCGGTGTTGAGCATGAGGGGCCTTTCAGAACTCTCAAAATTCCAGCACGACCTGCAGCGCGTCCGCGGGGCGCTCGTCCAGCAGCACATACGCGTCGGCGGCGTCGGCGGCCGGGACCACGTGGCTCACCAGTGAGGCGACGTCCACCTGTCCCTCGGCGACCAGCCGCAGGAAGGTCTGCTGCAGGCGCTCGACCGTCCAGCGGCCCGACAATTGCGGGGGAACGCCGCCGATCTGGGAGCAGACGAGCTGTACGCGGTTGTGGTGGAACTCGTCGCCCAGGCGCAGGCCGATGCCGTCGCCCTGGTAGAAGCCGGACGCCACCACGCGGCCGCCGACGGCGACCGAACGCAGGGCCTCGTGCAGGGCCGGGTAGACGCCGCTGATCTCGATGGCGAGGTCGGCGCCGAGGCCGGCGGTGGCCTCGCGGATGCGTTCGGCGACGGCGTCGGTGCGGGCGTTCAGGGTGTTATGTGCGCCATACCGCTTGGCGGTCTCCAGACGACCGTCGAGCGCGTCGACGGCGGTGACGCGTGCGCCGTTGAGCTGGGCGAGGCGGGTGGTGAGCAGGCCGATGACGCCCTGCCCGAACACGGCGACGTCCTCACCGAGGTGGATGTCACCGGCCAGGACGGCGTTGTACGCGATGGCTCCGACCCGGGCGAAGGCGCCGGCCAGGGGTTCGACACCGGCGGGCAGGGTGTGGCCGATCATGCGCTCGGCGGGGACGATGCCCTCGCTGCGGTGGCCCCATATGCCCCACACCAGGTCGCCGGGCTGGGGCAGCCCTGCGGTGCCCGCCAGCTCCGGGGAGACCTCGACGACCTCGCCCACCTCCGAGTAGCCCCAGCCGGCCACCGGGTACTGGATGCCGGCCGCGCCGTCGCGGAACAGCCGGGCCTCGGGGTCCCAGGTCCGCGTCAGATACGGGTTGGTGCCGCGGTAGGCCGTGAGTTCGGTGCCGGCCGAGATGCCCGAGTAGCGGGTGCGGACTCGGAGGTGCCCGGGCGGTAGATCGGCTCTGACGTGCTCGGCTACCTCCACCTGGCGGGGGCCGGTGAATTGGACGACGCGTTCCACGGAGGGCTCCGGAAGGGTTGCGGGTGGCGGTTGCGTCGACAATAGCTTCAACTTATGTCTTGTCAACACGCAAAAGTGGTGCTGTGATGCGTGCTCAGTGGACGTAAGTCGGAACGAGGACACGCAATGCGCACCAAGAGCCGGCGATCGACGACGATCGCGGTGGGCGTCACGGCAGCCCTGGGATTCGGGCTGCTCACCAGCTGTTCGAGCGGCGGCACGGGGCCCGGGAAGCCCGATCGCGAGATCACGGTCTGGTCCCAGGAGAACCTGCCGGACCGCGTCGCGGCGCAGCAGAAGATCATCGACGGGTTCGAGAAGCAGACCGGCGTCAAGGTCCGTCTCGTCGGGGTCGACGAGGGACAGATGCCTCAACTGATCATGTCGGCGGCGGCCTCCGGCACACTGCCGGACGTCATCGGCGCGGCCCCGATGGGCCAGGTCTGGCAGATGTACACCAACGGCCTGCTCAACACGGACATACCGAAGGAGATCATCACCGAGCTGGGGCGCGGCACCTTCAACGCCAACGCCCTGGACCTGACCTCCGACGGGAACACCAGCCTCGGCGTGCCCTCCGACGCCTGGCTTCAGCTGCTGGTCTACCGCAAGGACCAGTTCGGCCGGCAGGACCTCGCGGCCCCCGACACCTACGCGCGGGCCCTGGCCGCCGCCAAGGCACTCACCACCAAGGGACACGACGGCATGTCGGCCGCCACGGACCCCGGTGACGTCTTCACCTCGCAGAGCTTCGAGAGCCTGGCCCTGGCCAACGACTGCCAACTGGTCGACAGCCGGCACGAAGTCGCCCTTGAATCCCCGCAGTGCGAAACCGCGTTCAAGGCCTACGACGAACTCGCGCGCGTCTACGGCGCCCCGGGCACCCAGACCGTGGACTCCACCCGGGCCACCTACTTCGCGGGCCAGTCCTCGATGATCATCTGGTCCTCGTTCCTGCTCGACGAACTCGCCGGCCTGCGCAAGGACGCCCTGCCCAGCTGCCCCGAGTGCCGGAAGGACCCGGAGTACCTCTCGTCCAACAGCGGCATCGTGACGGCGATGCAGGGCCCCGACGCCAAGGAGGCCGCGCAGTTCGGCGAGATCACCTCATGGGTGACCACCAAGACCGCCGAGACGGACGCCTCCCGCGAGTTCATCGAGTACATGATGGGCACCGGCTACGAGTCCTGGTTCGGCATGGCGCCCGAGGGCAAGATCCCCGTCCGGCACGGCACCGCCGCACAGCCCGAGCGCTACATCGACGCCTGGCGTCACAGCGAGATCGGCGTCGACACCAAAAAGCCCTTCGACCAGGTCTACCCCGCGAGCCTGCTCAACCAGCTCGCCGACGGCGTCAGCAACATGCGGCGCTGGGGCATCACCCAGGGCGAAGGAGCGCTCGTCGGCGCCACCAATGGTGAGCTGCCCGTGCCCAAGGCCATCGGCGGCATGACCAGCGGCCAGATCTCTCCTTCGGAGGCGGCACGCGAAGCCGACGACGAGGTCTCCGCCCTCAAGAAGTCTCTGCAGTAGCCGCCCGCATGCACGTCACGAAGGTCCCCTCATGACTACAGCTCCAGCCGGCGCACCACAGCGCCGGGACATCAGCCCCGGGCCGGCCGACCGTCCCGCGCCCCCGGGCCGCCGCCCGATGACCGCCAGCCGTCGCGCCAACCGTGCGGGCCTCGCGTTCGTCTCCCCCACCTTCATCGTGGTCCTCGTGGTGGTCATCCTGCCCATTCTGTGGACCGTGCTGCTGGCGTTCCAGAACGCCAAGCTCGTCGACATCCAGGGCATGGGCCTGTTCGGCAACTGGTCCCTGGACAACTTCGCCCAGGTCTTCGACTCCGCGGGCTTCTGGTCCAGCCTGACCACCACCCTCGTCTACACCGCGGGTGCCACGCTCGGCTCCGTCGTCCTCGGTCTTGTCGCCGCACTCGCACTGCGCAAGCCCTTCCGCGGCCGCGGTCTGCTGCGCGCCGCGATGCTGCTGCCCTATGTCGCCCCCGTCGTGGCCGTGGCCTTCGTCTGGGAGGTCGCGCTCAGCCCCCAGTACGGCGTGGTCAACGACTGGGGCCGGCGCCTGTTCGGCTGGGACGACCCCGTCGCCTTTCTCTCCACCCGCGAGTACGAAGTGCACCTGCTCGGCCTGCACTTCGACATCCCGCTGGCGCTGCTGACCGTCATCGCCTTCGAGTGCTGGCGCTACTTCCCCTTCGCCTTCCTGTTCATCCTCGCCCGGTTGCAGGCGGTCCCGGACGGCCTGGAAGAGGCCGCCCTGGTGGACGGCGCCACCATCACCCAGCGCTTCCGTCACATCCTGCTGCCCCAGCTGATGCCGGTCATCGCCCTGCTGTGCGTGCTGCGGTTCATCCTGACCTTCAACAAGTTCGACGACGTCTACCTGCTGACCGGCGGGGGCGCGGGCACCGACGTGGCGGCCGTCCGGGTCTACGACTTCCTCACCGCCCGCTACGACGTGGGGGCCGCGGCCGCCCAGGCGCTCGTCCTGGCCGTCTCGCTCATGATCCTGCTGGGCCTCTACTTCAAGTTCTTCGGCAACAAGGTGCAGGAGGAATCGTGACCCGCAAGGCCGCCCTGACCCGGGCCCGATTCGAGGACCGACTCTTCGCGGTCCTGCGCTGGTTCGTCATCGCGTTCCTCGCGGTGATCACCGTCGTGCCCTTCTACTACATGCTGCTGCTGTCGCTGAAACCCATCGACGCGCTGCTGCTGGACCCCGGATCCCTGTGGGTCTCGGCCAAGGACTTCACCCTGTCCACCTACCGGGACGTGCTGCGCTCCACCGACGACGGCGGCCAGGGCTTCCTGAAGTTCCTGCTCAACTCCGCACTTGTCGCTCTCGGCACGGTCGCACTGACCCTGCTGGCCGCTGTGCCCGGCGCCTACGCCGTGAGCCGGCTGAAGTTCTTCGGCCACCGCCAGGTCAACGCGCTCTTCCTGGCCGTCTACATGTTCCCGGCCACCCTGTTGGCCGTTCCCCTGTTCGTCGTCTTCGCCAAACTGGGACTGTCCTCCAGCCTGGTCGGACTCGCCATCGTCTACGTCGCCCAGACCGTGCCGGTGTCGATCTACATGCTCCGCAACTACCTGGTCACCATTCCCTACTCCATCGAAGAGGCGGCCGCCATCGACGGCGCAAGCCGGCTGCAGACCGTGCGGAAGGTGATCCTGCCGCTCGCCCTGCCCTCCCTCATGGCGACCGGCCTGTACATCTTCATGATCGCCTGGAACGAGTTCCTCTTCGCCCTGCTCTTCCTGGCCGCCGAGCCCGACAAGTGGACCGTCCCCCTCGGACTGGCCCAGCTCTCCAACGGCATCGAGGTCTCCAAGACCGTCCTCATGGCCGGATCGGTGGTGCTGACGATCCCCGTGGTACTTCTGTTCTTCGCCGCCGAGCGCCTGCTCACCGAGGGCCTGACCAGCGGCGCCGACAAGAGCTGACACCTTGAGGGAAACTTCCATGACGCCGAACCAGGTCAGCGCGGGCGAACTGCTGCAACTGATCCGCAGCGGCCGCGCCAACACCCGCGCCGACCTGCAACGCGCCACCGGCCTGTCGCGCTCCACCGTCGGCCACCGCCTGGACCTCCTCAACCGCGCCGGCTGGCTGCGGCACACCACCGGTACCTCCACCGGCGGCCGGCCTTCCCACCGGATCGTCTTCGACCCGTCCCACGCGTCGGTCATCGCCGTCGACCTGGACACCCGGCACGCCCGTATCGCCGTGCTGGACCTGGCCGGCACGATCCTCGCCGAACACGCCGGGCCGATGGACATCACCGACGGCCCGGACCACGTGCTGGACCAACTCGCCGCGTGGTTCCCGGAACTGATCACCGCCGCAGGCATCGAACCCACCCATGTCTGCGGCATCGGACTGTCCGTCCCCGGCCCGGTGGACTGGGAGACGGGCCGGGTGGTGGAACCCCCGATCATGCCGGGCTGGGACCAGTACCCCGTCCGCGAACGCATGCAGAAGGCCTACGCCGACCATGTCGGGCCCAGCATCGAGGACGGCCCCGTCCCGGTGTTCGTCGACAACGACGCCAACCTCATGGCACTGGCCGAGCACCAGGCCAACCACCGGGACTGCTCCGCCTTCGTACTGGTGAAGGTCTCCACCGGCATCGGCGCGGGCGTCGTCATCGGCAACGACGTCTACCGGGGCATCGACGGAGGAGCCGGCGACATCGGCCACATCCGCCTCCACGACCGGCCGGACGCCCTGTGCATGTGCGGCTCCTACGGCTGCCTGGCCGCCGTCGCCAGCGGCCGGGCCCTGGCCAAGGAACTGTCTGCCCTTGGCGTCGACACCACCTCGGGTTACGACGTCAAACGCCTCCTCACCGAGGGGCATCCCGACGCCATCCGCCTCGCCCGGGAGGCCGGCCGACGGGCCGGTGAGGTCCTCGTCACCGTCGTCACCCTGCTCAACCCGGGGGTGCTGATGCTGGCCGGGGACCTCTCCGGTGTCCCTTTCATGACCGGCGTCCGCGAGCTGCTGTACCAGCGCGCCATGCCCCGCACCACCGCCAACCTGCAGATCGTCACCTCACGTCTCGGCGACCACGCCGGTCTGATCGGCGCCACCGCCATGGTCGTCGAGTTGCTCTACGCACCGGACCGCGCCGACGCCCGACTCAACCGCCTCATGCTCTCCGACCATGCGGGCCGTCCCCCGCGGACAGGAACATCGTGACCAGCAGCACACCCGCCTCGTGGGCCCACCGTCCCGTCGAGGTCGGTCTCGTCGGCGCCGGCCCCTGGGCCCGTGCCATGCACGCCCGCATGCTCGCCGCCGGACCGGAAACCCGGCTCGCCGCCGTCTGGGCCCGCCGACCCGAAGCCGCCCAGCAGACCGCGGCTCCTTACGGGGCGCACGTCGCGGTCGACTTCGAGGACCTGCTCGACCGCTGCGAGGCCGTCGCCTTCGCGGTGCCGCCCGCCGTCCAGGCCGAACTCGCACCGCTCGCCGCCAAGCAGGGCAAGGCGCTCCTGCTGGAAAAGCCCCTCGGCCCCGATCTGGCATCGGCAGGGCGGCTCGCGGACGCCGTGGCCGAAGCCGGCGTCATCTCCCAACTCGTCCTCACCAAGCGCTACCACCCCACCACCCGGGCCTTCCTTGAGACCGCCCGCACGCTCGACGTGACCGGCGCCCGCTCCTGTTACCTTCACGGCGCCTTCCTGAGCGGGGAGTTCGCCACCGGCTGGCGCCTGGAACACGGCGCGCTGCTCGATCTGGGTCCGCACCTCCTCGACCTCCTCGACGCCGCGATCGGCCCCATCACGCACATCCGCGGCACCGGAGATCCGCGCCGCTGGATCGAGCTGACCTGTGAACACGCGAACGGCGCTGTGAGTCAGGCATCCTTGTCCGGCGCGGTCGAGGTGCCGCGCGCCGTCACCCGCATCGAGCTCTTCGGCTCCGGCACGCCGACGGTCTACGACACCGCCGGCATCGACCACGAGGAGTGCTGGCCCATCCTCCGGCGTGACTTCGCCACCGCCCTGCGCACCCGAACCCCGACCGAACTCGACGCCGCCCGCGGCCTGTACCTGCAGACCCTCATCGAGCAGGCCACACCGAGGTGACCGCTGGCTTTGACGGCAACGCCGGCGGCCAACGGGTCAGTCCTCGTCGAACGGCGCGCACAGCTTCCGCAAGGTCGTGCCACACCTGCGCGCATACGCCGCCTGGAACCCCCGAGTCGCCGCCCCGCCCAGCCGGGCGTACCACTTCGCGCCCCGGCTGAACGCCGACACCGTCAGCCACACCGTGCCGTCCCCCGTCCGCTCCACCACGAACGCCTCCTCGCCGCACTCCGGGTGGCCGGTCAGCGTGCCGTACGCCCAGCCTGCGCGGCGGTACTCGGACAGCGTCCAGACGACGCGGCAGGGGGCCTTGATCAGGCCGGCGAGGGTGACGGTGACGTCGACGCCGGGGGCGGCGCGGTCGGCGGTGGCCTCGATGCCGACGCCCATCGCGCGGTGCATCTCCCAGGTGCACAGGGCCTCGGCGGCCCGGTGGAACACCCGCTCGCCCTCGCCGATCCGGGTACGCACGTGCAGGGGGTGGAAGCCGGGCGGGCAGAAGCCCGACTCGCGGGTCGCGCCGACATCCTCGTACGTGAACGACATGCGGCCAAGAGTAGGGCGGCACCCGGCGTCGCCTTCCCGCCGGGTGCCGCCATAACCAACGTGCCTACGGGAACGTCAGTTTCCAGCTGTTGATGTAGCCGGTGTCGTACCGTGCCTGGTCCTGCACCCTCAACCGCCAGGTGCCGTTGGCCGTTTCGGAGGAGGCGTTGACCGTGTAGGTCGTCTGCACGTTGTCCGCCGAGTCCGAGGAGCTGAAGTTCTTCAGGCGGTACGCCGTCCCGTCGGGGGCCAGCAGGTCGATCACCAGGTCACCGCGCCAGGTGTGGATGATGTCCACGCCGACCTGGAGGTTCGAAGGGGCGTTGCCCGCCCGTCCGGTCACCGCGATCGACGACGTCACGGCCGCCCCGTTGTCCGGGATCGACACGTCGCCGGTGTTCTCGAAGGACGTACCGCCGCCCGGGCCGCCCGGCCGCGAACCGACCGCGACGCCCGCCCACGCGTCCTGCACCGCCTTGTACTCGGCGCTCGTCGTGCCGTACAGCTCACCGGCGACCGCCAGCGTGCCGGTGCGGGCGGCCGCGTAGTTGGTGGTGGACGTGAACTTCGTGGTGAGCGCCTTGAACCAGATCTGCTCCGCCTTCGCCCGGCCGATGCCGGTGACCGGAAGCCCGTCCGCGGTCGGCGAGTTGTAGCTTACGCCGTTGATGACCTTGGCGCCGCTGCCCTCCGACAGGAGGTAGAAGAAGTGGTTCGCGGGACCGGACGAGTAGTGGACGTCTATCGAGCCGATGCCCGAGTACCAGTTGTCCTTCGACGCGCCGTCCTTGCTCGGCTGGTCCATGTAGCGCAGCGGCGTGCCGTCGCCGTTGATGTCGATCTCCTCGCCGATGAGGTAGTCACCGACGTCGGAGGAGTTGTTCGCGTAGAACTCGACGGCCGCGCCGAGGATGTCGGAGGTCGCCTCGTTCAGGCCGCCCGACTCGCCGCTGTAGATCAGTCCGGCGGTCGCCGAGGTCAGGCCGTGCGTCATCTCGTGCGCGGCCACATCGATCGAGACGAGCGGGTTGGCGTTGCCCGATCCGTCGCCGTACGTCATGCAGAAGCAGCTGTCGGACCAGAAGGCGTTGACGTAGTTGTTGCCGTAGTGGACCCGCGAGTAGGCGCCGACGCCGTCGCCGCGGATGCCGTTGCGGCCGTGCACGTTCTTGTAGTAGTCCCAGGTCAGCGCGGCCCCGTAGTGCGCGTCGGCGCCGGCCGACTCCAGGTTGGACGGGCTGCCGTTGCCCCAGACGTCGTCCGGACCGGAGAAGAGCGTGCCGGTGCCGGAGGTGCCGCGGTTGAGGTTGTACGTGCGGTGGTTGCCGCGCGCTCCGTCGGTGAGGTTGTACGTCGAGCCGGACTGGGTCGTGGTGAGCGGGACCGTGCCGCTGTACACCGTGTGCCCGGTGCCGTTCTTGACGGCCTCCCACTCGTACAGCTTCTCGCCGGTGGTGGCGTCGGTGATGACGTGCAGTTCCTGCGGGGTGCCGTCGTGCTGGAGGCCGCCGACGACCGTCTCGTAGGCGAGGGTCGGCTTGCCGCTCGCGGCCCAGACGACCTTGCGGGGCTCGCGGCTGACGTCGGGGCTCTTGGCGTCCTCGGCGCGGGCGGCGCCGAGCGCCTGCCGCTCCGCCGCCGCGGGGGCGACGGCCGGGTTGAGCGAGGAAACCTTGATGGTGGCGCGGGTGGCCTTGGTGACGGACTCGGTCGCCCCGGCCTTCGACGTCTCGACGACCAGGTCACCGCCGAGGACCGGCAGGCCGGCGTACGTCCGCTCGTAGCGGGTGTGGACCGTGCCGTCGGCGTCCTTGACGACGTCCCGGACCAGGAGCTTCTCCTGGGCGCCCAGGCTCAGCTCCCGTGCCGTGTCCGCCTTCCCGGCGTCCGCCTCGCGGATCAGCGCCGCGCGCTGGGCCGGGGTGAGCTTCGCAGGCAGGGCGCCCGGGTCCGCCGTGGCCGACGCCGACGGTGCCTTCTCCGGGGCGGCGGTCGCGGCGCCGGACTGCACGGCGGCGGCGAGGAAGGCGGCGACGCCGACGAGGGCGACGGCCGCTACGCGGGGGGTGCGTCTGTGGGAGGAACCGTTGCTCGATGAGGAACTGCTGCTCAACACTGACTCCTTCTGCGTGGCCGCGGATCACGCGGCCAGGGGAGATCCGGACGGCGATGGGCCGTCCGGGCAGAACGCGAAACCAGGTGCACGCGGCCACGGGAACAACACAGCGGTGTGGACGTGGGGTTGCTGTGGAGTGGCCGTGAGAAGCGTGACACCGTGGGCGTGGACTGTCAGGAGCGCGTCAAAAGTTTGGCCGGAAATCGTTCGTTGTCCGGGAGTTCGCGTTCGGTATACGAACAGAACGCCTGTTATCCGATCGGCTCCCCGTGCTTACCCGGCCGTCTCCCCGTGCCACGTCCGCCACAGCCGTGCGTACGCCCCGTCCGCCGCCACCAGCTCCTCGTGCGTGCCGAGTTCGGTGATCCGCCCGGACTCCATCACCGCCACCCGGTCCGCGTCGTGCGCGGTGTGCAGCCGGTGCGCGATCGCGATGACCGTACGGCCCTTCAGTACGGCGGCCAGGGCGCGCTCGGTGTGCCGGGCGGTCGTCGGATCGAGCAGCGCGGTGGCCTCATCCAGGATCAGCGTGTGCGGGTCGGCCAGGACGACGCGGGCGAGGGCGAGTTGCTGGGCCTGCGAGCCGTCGGTGCGGCTCGCTCCCGTACCCAGCTCGGTGTCGAGGCCGTCGGGCAGCTCGCGCACCCAGGCGTCGGCGCCGACCGCGGTGAGCGCGGCCCACAACTGCTCGTCCGTGGCGGCCGGTTCGGCGATCAGGAGGTTGTCGCGGACCGTGCCGAGGAACACATGGTGCTCCTGCGTCACCAGCACGACCTGGCGGCGCAGCCGCTCCGGACCCAGACCGGCGACCGGCACCCCGCCCACCGTCACACTGCCCGCGCTGGGCGCGTCGACCCCGGCCAGCAGCCTGCTCAGCGTGGACTTGCCCGCGCCGGACGGGCCGACGACCGCGAGCCGCTCCCCGGGCCGGATCGTCAGATCGACGCCCCTCAGGACCTCGCCGCCCCGGTCGTAGGCATAGCGCACGCCGGTCACGTCGATGCGGTCGCCGTCCGGGTCGGGGGTGTCGGCCGGAGCCGTCCGGGGCGCCAGCGCCAGCCCCTCCACGCGGGCGAAGGAGGCGTTGCTCATCTGCAACTGCTCCACCCGGATCAGGATGGTGTCCAGCGGCTCGGTGACCTGCCGCAGATACAGCGCGGCCGCCACCACCGCTCCCAGGGTCACGGTCCCCCGCTCGTGCAGGAAGCCCCCGACCAGCAGCACGCCGACGACCGGGAAGGCGTACGCGAAGTCCACGGGCGGGAAGAACACGCTGCGCAGCCACAGGGTGTGCAGGCGGGTGCGCCGCGCCTCCTCCAGCGCGTCCCGGCTCGCCGCGATCCGGCGCTTGTGGAGCCCGAACGCCTCGATCGTGCGGGCCCCGGTCGCCGTGGCCGCGAGCACCTCGGCGACGTCCGAGGTGGCCGCGCCCTCGGCGAGGTAGGCGGAGCGAGCCCGGCGCATGTACCAGCGCAGCGGGAACCAGATGCCGAGCCAGCCCAGCAGCGCGCAGGCGCCCAGCAGCGGGTCCAGCGCGACGACCGCGCCGAACAGGAACAGCACCTGCAACGACGCGATGAGCAGCTCGGGACCGGCGTCCCGCAACGTCGTGCCGACGGCGGTGACGTCGGCGGTGCCCCGGGCCGTCAGATCCCCGGTCCCGGCCCGCTCCACCACCGACGCGGGCAGCGACAGGGCCCGGTCGACGAACCCCTCCCGGATCCGCGCCAGCGTCCGCTCCCCGAACCGGTGCCCGGCGTACCGCGCCCACCGCGACAGCAGCAACTGCGCCAGCGCGCACCCGACGAGCGCGAGCGCCAGCCGGTCGACGACAGCGACGCCGCCGCCCGCCCGCACCTCGTTGACGATCATCCCCAGCAGCCACGGCCCCGCCAGCCCGACCCCGGCCGCGAGCGCGTTCAGCGCCAGTACGGCGGCGAAGGCCCGCCCGTCGACCCGGATCAGCCCCATCATGGCCCGGCGCACCTCGGCGGGCCCGGCGATGGGCAACTGGCCCGCGCGGTCCGTCGTAGCGGCCACCGACGTCATCGCACGGCCTCCTCGGAATCCATGTCCGCCACGTCGTCCTCGGCGTCCCGCGCCACCAGCGCCCGGTACCCGGGCGCGTGCGCCAGCAGCTCCTCGTGCGTCCCGCTGGCCGCGACCTTTCCGTCGACCAGGAAGTGCACGGTGTCCGCCCGGGCCAGCAGCAGCGGCGAGGTGCTGGTGACGACGGTCGTACGGCCCGTGCGCGCCTCCCGCATCCGCTCCGCCACCGCCGCCTCGGTGTGCGCGTCGAGCGCGGACGTCGGCTCGACAGTGAGCAGTACCTCGGGGTCGGCCAGCAGCGCCCGCACCAGCCGTACCCGCTGTTGCTGACCGCCGGAGAGGTTGCGCCCCTGGGCGTCGATCCGCGAGTCGAGCCCGTCCGGCAGACCCCGCACGATGTCGTCGGCCACGGCGGCATGCACGGCCCGCGCCACGGCCGCGTCGTCGGCGTCGGCTCGCCGTCCGAGGACCACGTCCCGCAGTGTCCCGGCGAACAGGTCGGCCTCGTGGTCCGCCACCAGGATCCGCTCCCGCACCTGCGCGAGCGCGATCTCGTCCAGCCGTACGCCGCCCCAGGTGGCGTCCGACGGCGTGTACCGCCCGAGCCGGTCGACGACCTCGGCGGCGTCGGCGGGCCGCTCGCAGGCCAGCGCGGTCAGCCGCCCCGGCAGCACCCGCACGCCCGAGGCCGGGTCGTGCAGCACGGACGGCTCGGCCGGTGCGTCGTGCGTCCCGCCGTCGTCCAGCGGGTCGAGCCGCAGGAACCGTACGACCCGGCGCGCGGCCACCAGCCCCCGGCTGACCTGCTGGCCGAACTCCAGGAAGTACGCCACCGGCACCACCAGCACCGCGACATAGCCGTACACGGACACCAACTCGCCCACGGTGATGTCCCCTTGGGCCACCAGCCGGGCCGCGAGCCAGGTCACCACGGCCAGGAACACCGTCGGCAGGCCAAGGCCCAGCGCCTGGATCCAGCTGGTCACCGCCCCGACCCGGTAACCCTCGGCGCGCAGCCGCTGCGAGTCGCGGCGGAAGGCCTCCGCGACCAGCTCCTTGCCGCCGAGCCCGCCCAGTACGCGCAGCCCGCCGGCCAGGTCGCCGATGCGTGCGGTCAGCGCGCCCTGCCGTTCCCGGTAGGCCGCCTCGGTGCCCTGCAGGCGGCCCATCAGCGGCCCGACCAGGACGCCGATCACCGGCACGCCCAGCAGGATCACGGCGGCCAGCAGCGGGGACACCGCGAGCAGCAGCGCGGCGACGACGGCGTACCCGACGACCGCGCCGACGCCCGGGCCGATCACGGTCAGGGAGATGGCGATGGTCTGCACATCGCCCACGCCGATCGTGACGACCTCCCCGGCGGCGACCTGCCGGCGCAGCGAGGCACCGAGCCGGACCGCCTGCCCGACCACCACCTTGACCGTGCGGAAGTTGGCGTCCATCCGCACCCGGGTCATCGTGCGGTGCCGGGCGATGTTCAGCCAGGCGTCGAGCGCCCCGGCCACCAGCACGGCCGCCGCCCAGCCGATCAGCGCGGCCCGGTCACCGGGTTCGAGACCGTCGTCGACCGCGCGGGCCAGCAGATACGGCACCACCGCGAGCAACGCCAGCGACATGATCCCCAGCAATGCCCCGGCCACCGACCGGCCCGGCTGACTGCGCACCAGCCACCACAGATAGCGGGCGGGACTTCGGCTGTCGGGCGTGCCGGGATCCTCGTACGCGTCGATCATCGCTCCCCGTTCCCGTTGGCACTGAGTCGAGTGAGGCGAAGG
>NZ_BJND01000099.1 GCF_006539505.1 Streptomyces spinoverrucosus | reverse complement strand
AAGTGGTCCGCCTTACCGCAGCGGGTGCGGCCAGGCCGTGGGAGGTACCGGCCACCGGGACAGGCATTGTCATGCTGAGGAGTTTCATGACAACGGTGGAGAAAGACTTGGGGAAGTTCATGTCCTGCCTTCTGTGGCACACCCGCGCAGAAGTGCGTCATCGCGGGCGGATAGAGGTGTGCCGTTGGTCCGGGTTCCTTTGAAAGCTTCCATGACGGGACTTAAGGGCTTCCTGCCGCATCGTTTGACCATGGTTAAGCGGACGGCCGGATCCCTGGGATGAGGCCGGAGACAGGACTGCGTTAATCGCAGCAAGAGTCCTCCAACCCTTATTTGTGCCCAAAGGCGAAGAAGTGTCAGACTCTTCAGGCCCGGGCCTACCGCTTTCCGCACGGAGGCCGCACACATCACGAAAGGAGGCGGCCATGAGTCTGGAACCTCCCAGTAGGCACTGCCTCCTCGGCAGTTCCTGACTTCTCTCCCTGCCCCTGGGCCGCGGGTGGTGCGGGCCTCGCGCACCGGCCCCCGACGCTCCACGGGGCCGCGCCGCGGGCTCATCCGGTCCGTGAGACCGCCCGGGGCGGCGCGATCCGATTCTTTTCTCTCCACGCCGGCAGACCCGTCCTCTTCCCGCGGCGCGACATGCCGCGCAGGCCAGGGCTCGATGCGTGTCCGGCGTTGGAGCGGAGGTCTTTCGTGATGTCATTTCGCACACATGTGAAGCTGTCCCCCAAGGACACCGCCCCGGTCCCGCGTGCGGCGGTCCGCGCCGGTGTGGCCGGGCACAGGCCGCAGATGCCATGGGTCGACATGGTGGTCGCGGCAGCGGTGCTGGTGCTGCTGTACGCGACGCTGCGCGTCGGCCAGGGCACCACGGTCTCGTTCACGCCCGGTCAGGACGTGCACGTCAGCACCGATCCCGCGCGCCTGCCCTACGACGCGGCACGTTCGCTGCTGCGCATGTTCGCGGCGCTCGCCGCCTCGACTGTCTTCACCTTCGGCTACGCCTTTGCGGCCGCCAAGAGCCGTCGGCTGGAGCGGATCCTGATCCCGGCGCTGGACATCCTGCAGTCGGTGCCGGTCCTGGGGTTCCTCACCGTCGCGGTAACCGGGTTCATCGCCCTGTTCCCGGGCTCTATGCTCGGCCTGGAGTGCGCGTCGGTTTTCGCGATCTTCACCTCGCAGGCGTGGAACATGACGTTCGGCTTCTACCAGTCACTCATCTCGCTGCCGCGTGAACTCGACGAGCTGTCCCGCTCGTTCCGCTTCACCCGGTGGATGCGGTTCTGGAAGGTGGAGCTGCCTGCCGGAATGATCGGCCTGGTCTGGAACGGCATGATGAGCTTCGGCGGCGGCTGGTTCTTCCTCGTCGCGTCCGAGGCGATCAGCGTCAACAACCAGAACTACGCGCTGCCCGGTGTCGGATCCTACGCCGGTGCCGCGATCGCCGACGGCGACCTGGGCAAGGTCGGCTGGGCCGTCCTGACCATGGCGGTCATGGTGATCGGCGTGAACTTCCTCTTCTGGCGGCCGCTTGTCGCCTGGGCGGAGAAGTTCAAGAACGAGCAGTCCGAGGCGGGGCAGCGCCAGCGCTCGGTGGTGCTGGACCTGCTGCGCCGCTCCCACTGGCCCCGGATCATCGGCCGCATACTGCGCCCGGCCGGGCACGCCCTGGCCCGCGCCGGCCGTGTCTTCGGCGCCGACGACCGGCGTCTGCACGTGGACCGCACCAAGCAGCGCACCGGCGACATCGTCTTCGGTACCGTCGCAGGCGCTCTGACCCTGTGGGGTCTGGCCGACCTGGCCCGTTACCTCAACGACCGTACGGGGCTCGGGGTGTTCGGCGAGCCGCTGCTGCTCGGCCTGGTCACCCTCGCCCGGGTCGTCGTCCTCATGGTCGCGGCCACGCTGGTCTGGGTGCCGGTCGGGGTGTGGATCGGCTTCTCGCCACGGCTCACCCGGATCGCCCAGCCCCTGGTCCAGGTGCTGGCGAGCTTCCCCGCCAACTTCCTCTTCCCGCTGGCGACGTGGTTCTTCCTGAAGACGGGCCTCGACATCAACATCGGCGGCATCGTGCTGATGGCGCTCGGCGCCCAGTGGTACATCCTCTTCAACACCATCGCCGGTGCCATGGCCATCCCGGCCGATCTGCGCGAGGCCATGGACGACCTGGGCGTCACCGGCTGGCAGCGCTGGAAGCGGCTGATCATCCCAGGGATCTTCCCTGCCTACGTCACTGGCGGCATCACCGCCTCAGGGGGTGCCTGGAACGCCTCGATCGTCTCCGAGATCGTCACCTTCGGCACCACCACCCTCACCGCCACCGGCCTGGGCGCCTACATCGCCCACGCCACCGACACCGGCGACTTCCCGCACCTGATCGCCGGGGTCGCAGTGATGAGCCTGTACGTGGTCGCCCTCAACCGCCTTCTCTGGCGCCCGCTCTACCGGCTCGCCGAACACCGCTACGCCCTCTGACACACCCCCTCTGGTCCTGGTATCCCTCCCGCTGTTTCTTCCTTGGAGTTTCTGTCATGGCGCTGAGCACCCTGCACCACCTCCGCTCCGCCCGCTACGCCCGTGCCACTCTCGCCCGGCAGACCGCCAGGGGCCCGCGTCCCGCCGACGGCGAGGTGCTGCTGTCCGCCACCGGCCTGACCAAGTCCTACGCAGGCGCCGACGGCGAGCTGCCCGTGCTGTCCGGCATCGACCTCACGATCCGCGCGGGCGAAGTCGTCGCCCTGCTCGGCAAGTCCGGTTCAGGCAAGTCCACCCTGCTGCGCTGCCTGGCCGGGCTTATCCCCGCCAGCTCCGGCACCGTCACCTACAAGGACACACCGCTGACGGGGGCGAACCCCGGCACCGCCATGGTGTTCCAGAACTTCGCCCTGCTGCCCTGGCTCACGGTCCAGCAGAACGTCGAACTGGGTCTGGAAGCCAAGGGGGTACCCGCCGCCGAGCGCGCCGACGCCGCTCTGCGCGCGATCGACCTAATCGGCCTCGACGGCTTCGAGTCCGCCTACCCCAAGGAGCTCTCCGGAGGCATGCGCCAGCGCGTCGGCTTCGCCCGCGCACTCGTCGTCGAGCCGGACGTGCTGCTGATGGACGAGCCGTTCTCCGCCCTCGACGTGCTGACCGCGGAGAACCTGCGCGGCGAACTGATGGAGCTGTGGGAGTCCGGACAGTTCCCGACCCGCTCCATCGTGCTGGTCACCCACAACATCGAAGAAGCCGTCCTGATGGCCGACCGGATCGTCATCCTGGGCTCGCGCCCCTACCGCACGATCCGCGACGAGTTCGAGGTCAGCCTGGACCGCCCGCGCGAGCGTGACTCCGCCGCGTTCCAGGACCTCATCGACCGCGTCTACCGCACCATGACCGGACGGCCGAAGGACCTCCGGCCGACCGGCCACCCCGAAGCCACCGACGGCGCCGGAACGGACAAGCGCACCCCAGCCACCGCTGCGCTGCCCGCGGCCAGCGTCGACGGTCTGTCGGGGCTGGCCGAGATTGTGCTGCACCGCGGCGGCTGCTGTGACCTCGCGGACCTCGCCGACGACCTCGGCTTGGACTTCGACGACATCCTGCCGCTGGTCGACGCCCTCGACCTTCTCGGCTTCCTTGTGGTCCGCGGCGACGACCTGCTGCTCACCAGCACCGGGGCCGCCTTCGCCGCAGCCGATGTCCAGCGCTCCAAGACGCTCTTCGCCGAGGCAGCGATGAACGCGCCACTGGTGAAACTCATCACCAGCAGCCTGCGGAACAACCCTGCTGGCACCCTGCGCGCCGGATTCTTCCGCGACCTGCTCGCCCACCACTTCACCAGCGAACAGGTCACCCGCCAGCTGGAGACCGCCACCGACTGGGGCCGCTACGCCGAGCTGTACTCCTACGACGCCGAGCCGCAGGAGTACCACCTCGAAACGGGCCCCTCGACGCTGCGCAGGCGGTGAGCGCCATGAACGCCCTGACCTTCGCCGCCTGCCTGGGCGAGGCCTTGCTCGCTGGTGCCCTCATCGGCATCGAGCACCAGTGGCGCCAGCGCATGGCCGGATTGCGCACCCACACCCTGGTGGCGGCCGGCGCCGCCCTGTTCGTCCTGCTGTCGGGCTCGTTCGGCGCGGGTGACCCCAGCCGGGTCGCCGCCCAGGTCGTCTCTGGTGTCGGCTTCCTCGGCGCCGGCGTCATCATGCGCGACGGCCTCAATGTGACCGGCATCAACACTGCGGCCACCCTGTGGTGTTCGGCCGCCGCCGGCTCGCTGGCGGGGGCGGGACTGCCCGGCTATGCGCTGGCCGGCGCCGCTGCCGTGGTCGCGGTCAACACCGGACTGCGGTCCGTCGCCCGGCGTCTGGACCGCCGGCCGGGATCGGGCGACGAGGTCGCCGTCCCCTACGCCGTCGAGGCCGTCGTCGCCGCGCACGACGAGGCCCACGTGCGCGCCCTGCTCGTCAAGTTCCTGTCCGGTTCCAGCAGCCGTCTGCACGCCGTCGCCTCCACCGCCGTCCCCGAGGACGGCCAGGTCCGCCTCCGTGCCGAGATCACCGCGGAGGGTCCTGACAGCACCCCCGTCGAGACGGCACTTGCCCGCATCAGCATGGAGCCCGCGGTCGCCTTCGCCTGGTGGCGCCAGGCCTCGTAGAGACCATGTCCTGTGCCGGGCGGCCGCCCCGGGCTGGTCTGCCGGCCCGGTTTCTCCGGCCGGGCCGAGGAGGGTCCACCGGTGCCTCCGCTGATCGGCTGATGGCCGTGGCGGCGACAGCAAGGTCAACTGTGCTCGCTCCATTCACGTATCCCTTTGCGGCAGACCAGAAAGGCTTCGCATGCTGAAGAAGATCTCCCGACGATCCCGGTACACCGCGCTGGCGGGTGGCGCGTGCGCGGCGGCCGTGGGCGCCTCCCTGCTCGGCGCCGGACCGGCGCTCGCGGCTCCCGGGGCTTCGGCCCCCTCCCCGGCATACGGAACGGTCGACACCGCCGCGGCGCAGCTTCTCGTCCGCTCAACCCCTAAAGAAGTCGCCGAGAACGTGGGAGCCCTGCCGTCCCACACCAAGGCGGGACTCGAGTGCAAGATCGACAACGGGAAGGAGATCGACCGCGACGGCACCAAGTCCACCGTCTGGTACAAGCTCGACACCTCGCGCACGGATGGCAAAGAGGAGGTTGTCGGCTGGACCAGCGGCGCTTACATGAAGGTCCATGATGGCGCCGACATCCCGCAGTGCCCGGCGATGGCCGCCCAGCAGGAGGTGCCGGCCGGCGCCAAGACCACCGTCGGCGGCTGAACCACGCTCCACAGCGCCCGGCTGAGCTGCACCGACCGCCTCGCTCCACCCGGGTCCGGGCCACGCCGGCTCAGGCACGGCGCCGGCCCGGCCCGCGGTGGCCGGGCCGACGCGGTCGGTGCGCACCGGTACTCATCCGTCAGCCCCGAGGCCCAAGCGCCCCTCCGTCGATCGGAGGAGCTCGGGAGGCTGGGGCCGGCGTACGGTCAGCCGGTCTGGCGGGCCGCCGAACTCCTCAAGGCTTGGGGGAAGTCAACGTTCCTCAACCTCGGGAGTGTCCATGTTCTCTGCCTCCGCTCGCGTCTCGTTCGCCAAGAAGGCCGTCCTGGTTGCTGTCAGCGCCCTGGGAATCTCCCTGCCGGCGGCGGCCGCCGGCCAGGCGCACGCGGCGGACGCCGGCACCTGGGACCGCCTCGCCGCCTGTGAAAGCAGCGGAAACTGGGCCACCCATACCGGCAACGGCTTCCGGGGCGGCCTTCAGTTCACGGACTCGACATGGCGTGAGTTCGGCGGCACGGCCTTTGCACCCACCGCTGACCAGGCCAGCAGGGAACAGCAGATCGTCATCGCCGAGCGGGTGCTGCATGCCCAGGGATGGCACGCGTGGCCGTCCTGCTCCCAGCAGCTCGGGCTCTCCCGTTGATCTCTCCTGCCTGACAGCCGCGTCTCATACGGCGTGCGAGCAAGGGGGGCGTAGCGCCGGCGGCCGCTGGTGCGACGCCACTCGCACACCCATCCGGCCAGCAGACCATGGCAAGGGCCTGGACAATCACGTCGGGCACCATCCGGCCGTCCAGCCGCGGCCGGACCTCAGCGTCCGGAACGGCAACGGACGGCCGCACAGTGCCAGTAGCCGTCGCCGCCTGACGACCTCAAGCCGCCCGAACGCAACGATCAGACGGCGGGACGCGGCGCCACCGCCCGACTCCGCCATCGGTGGCGCATCCGACGGCCCGGCGGAAGGACCGATGGAAGGACCGATCGACCGCGCGTCGATGACCTGAAGGCCTTCCAGACTTCCCCGCACTGACCGAGAGCCGACTGAGAAAGCTCCCTCGGAGAAGGAAGAATGCCGACAAGCAAGAAAGCCTCGAAGCTGACCATGGGGATAGTGGCCCTCGCAGCCTCCGCCTCGGCTGTCGCACCCGCATACGCCGCCACTCTCCCGCAGACGCCTCCGGCCGGGCAGCCAGGGAATCCCGCACAGAGCAGGGTGGGCAGCACATTCGTCACGTGCACTTCAAACGATCCCAAGCTGGCCAAGCGCCTCTCCCGTGACATAGCGAGGAGGCTGAACGGCCGCCACAGCATGGCGTCGGTGGCGCTTTACGACGGCATGACGCACACCACCTGCACATACGACGCCCACAAGGGGTACGACTCCGCGAGTGCCGTGAAACCCATCGTCCTGGGGGCACTTCTGCTGGCCGAGGGCGGACATCTGACCCAGGAGGAGCAGACGCTCGCCAGGAAGATGGTGGTGAACTCCGACAACGCCGCCACCACCACACTGTGGAAGCAGCTGTCGGACCTCAGCGATCCACAGAAGCCCGATCCGGTCGGCATCCAGCGTTTCCTGAACGCGGCCGGGATGAAGGACACCAGGCTCGACCCCGAAGGCTCCTGGGGCCTCACCCAGATCACCGCGGCGGATCAGGCCAGACTGCTCAAGCTGTTCACCGGGGCCGACAACACGGTTCTGAGCCGTCAGGCCCGCACCTACGCCTTGGGCCTCATGCGGGACGTGCAGGACGACCAGCGGTGGGGAACTCCCGCCGGGGCCCCGAAGACATCCACCATTCACGTCAAGAACGGGTGGCTGCAGCGCTCGCAGTACGGCCCCAAGGACCCCTTCGACCGCGGCGACTGGAAGGTCAACAGCATGGGTGCGTTCACCGGCGACCACCACGACTACGGCCTCGTCGTCCTCACGGAGAACAACAGGGTGCCGACCGGTCAGCCCGCCATCTACGGCTGGTACTACGGCATCGACACCATCGAGCAGGTTGCCCGCGCCGTGCACCACGACCTGTTCCCGGCCCAGTCCCCCTCCAACGGCTATGAGCCGCCCCGGCCCAGCACCGAGGAGACGAGCTCCGCCGCCCGCTGAGCAACTCCCCGGGCGACTGTGTGAGGGCCGCACCGAAGCCGTGAACGCCTCCCCCAGAAGAGGGCCCGCCGGACGGCTGCCAGATCACGTGCGGGCTGTTCGCATCGCGAGTGGACGCACGCTGCGCTGCCCCTTCACGCTGAAGAAACTTCCCCGCGCGGCCAGAGCTTTGGCGTAGTCTCGCAATATCCGGTTCGTGATCACTCGAGGCCGAGGAGGGCGAGCGGGCGTTTGGGGTGCGGAGCGGCTCGGTGCGGCAGCGCCTACTTGGGGGCCTGCGAGGCGGAGGATCCCGATGGCGAGGTTGCGCCGGGTCGCCATGGTGCGGGGCGCGTTGCCGGTCGAAGCCGCGAGGCTCCCCGGCGAAAGTGGTGTCCCTCATGTGGTGCAGGGCCTCGACCGCCACCTGCCCGGGGGCCGGTGCGCGAGCCTCGTCCGCCTCGGCCTCGGCCTGCTCGTTCAGCCGGACCAGCACCCTCAATCTCGGCATCACCCTCTTATGGAGACGCGGCGTGAAACCAGGGCCTTGCGGGCAGCCGATGGGGACTACGCACCTGCTCGTTCGGTGTCCTGGCGGGCTCCGTGCCTCTCGAAGAACTCGGGGAGCATGCAGATGGCTTCGGCGTCGGGCCCCGGTGTGCCGTCGCTGTTCACCGGCGGACAGCCGTGGCAGGGGCGCGGGTGATGCTGCGGCGGGCGGCAGGCTCAGTCGCGACTGCACTCCCCGGCGTTGATGTCGTAGGTGTCCAGGCGGCGGCCCTCGGGCGCTCGACGGCCGAGAACCACATCCGTGCCGTCCGCGCCACTGGACTGTCGACCTCCGGCTCAGCACACCGTAATCGCCCGCGAGTTGACCTGACGTCCGCCATCCAAAGCTCGAGGCCGACTCCCGAGGGGTACCTGCCCAGCATTTCCTCGGCTGAAATCGACGAAACTGCCCCTACGTGTCGGCAACGACTCAATGTGAGACCACTTCCACCGGATGAATTGTGGCCCTCCTGGGCGGCCTGACTCGTTGGGTCAGGCCGGGAGGATGGGTGATCAGCGTGGAGGACTGGGCGGAGATCCGCCGGTTGCATCGGGCTGAGCAGATGCCGATCCGGGCGATCGCACGGAAGTTGGGGATCTCGCGGACCACGGTGCGACGTGCGGTGGCCAGCGACCGGCCGCCGGAGTACGAGCGGGCTTTGAAGGGGTCGATCATGGACGCGGTCGAGCCGAGGATCCGCGAGCTGCTCGAGGTGTGGCCGGACATGCCGGCGACCGTGGTGGCCGAGCGGATCGGCTGGCAGCGCGGGATGACCGTTCTGCGTGATCGGGTGCGTGAGCTCAGGCTCGATTACCTGCCGGCGGATCCGGCCTCCCGGACCGGTTATGAGCCCGGCGAGCTGGTGCAGTGCGATCTGTGGTTCCCGTCCGCGGAGATCCCGCTGGGGTTCGGGCAGACAGGGTGTCCGCCGGTGCTGGTGGTGGTGTCCGGTTACTCGCGGTGGATCATGGCGAGGATGCTGCCGAGCAAGACCGCGGCCGATTTGATCGCCGGGCACTGACGGCTGCTGACCGGCCTGGGAGCCGTTCCCAGGGCTCTTGTCTGGGACAACGAGGCAGCCGTGGGGTCCTGGCGGGGCGGCAGGGCGCAGCTGACGGAGGACTTCGCCGCGTTCGCGGCCTGCTCGGCATCCGCGTCATCCAGTGCCGCCCGGGCGATCCGGAGGCCAAGGGGCTGGTCGAGCGGGCCAATGGCTATCTGGAGACCAGCTTCCTGCCCGGACGGATCTTTGCCTCGCCGACCGACTTCAACATCCAGCTTGCCGACTGGCTGGTCAAGGCCAACCGGCGCATCCACCGCACCCTGCAGGCCCGTCCGGCCGACCGGATCGAGACGGACAAAGCGAGGATGCTGCCGCTGCCGCCGGTCGATCCGCCGGGCTGGTGGCGGACCTCGCTCCGGCTGCCCCGCGACCATTACGTCCGCGTCGACACCAACGACTACTCCGTCCACCCGCTGGCGATCGGCCGGCGCATCGAGGTGAAGGCCGACCTGGACCAGGTCCTGGCGTTTCTGCGAGGGCACCGAGGTCGCCCGGCATGCCCGCTGCTGGGCCCGTCACCAGTCCATCACCGACCCGACCCACGCGGCCGCCGCGAAGGCCGGCCGCGAACAGGCCCGGCAACGGCCCGTTGCTGCCGACCAACTCGAGGTCGAGCAGCGGCCCTTGGACACCTATGACCGGATCTTCGGCGTCAGCGACGGCGGCCTGTCCAGCGGTGAGGGGGTCGCCTGATGGTCGGCAAGCAGACCACCAACGGCCGCGATGTCTCCTCCGAACTGGTCCATCTCACCAAGGCGTTGAAGGCACCAGCCCTGCGGGATGCGGCCGCCCGGCTGGCCGAACGGGCCCGGGACGAGGGCTGGACGCATGAGGAGTATCTGGCCGCCTGCCTGCAGCGGGAGGTCGCCGCCCGCGACTCCCATGGCGCCGAGGGCCGCATCCGCGCGGCCCGCTTCCCCTCCCGCAAGTCGCTGGAGGACTTCGACTTCGACCACCAGCGGTCCGTCAAACGCGAGACCATGCGCATCTGGGGACGCTGGACTTCGTCGTCGGCAAGGAGAACGCGATCTTCCTGGGGCCGCCCGGCACCGGCAAGACCCACCTGGCCACCGGCCTGGGCATCCGGGCCTGCCGGGCCGGACAAGGGCGACAGCTACCGCATGCAGCCGCGACCTCGGACGGGTTCCCGCCGCCGACACCGGGGAATGACCAACATCAACTGACAGCGTGAGGTCCACTTTTCATCTGGTGTCCACACCCACGATTCAGCCGTTACCGACACCTACGGATGCCCGAAGTCCTCTCCTCTACTTCCCGTTGCGCCCCTACCGTCCCCCAGGGGGAGATGATCGGGGCGTGCACTCCGCAGGCGGAGTCTCACGCCCCTTGTGCGCATGAGGACAAGGAGAAGGAATGTTCACCACAAATCCCGAGTGGCTCCCGAAATACCTCCCTGAGGGAAGCTTCCCCGACGGCGTCCTCAACTGCTTCAAGGAGGCCGATGGACAGTGGCTGAACCTGTACGCCGGGTACCTGGCCCAGCAGACCAGCGGCGAGTTTGAATGTGTGCAAGCTCATCAAGAGCGCCCAGCGGCTCACCTATGACCAGATCGTGGAGGTGTCGCAATACCTCGAGATCCAGAATCTGGACAGTTCGTGCAGGACCACCGGTTCGCACGAGAGGTCCTGACGGGCGAGGCGATCAAAGCCACGAAGGATGCCGAGGCGCAGCGTTCGCTGCTCAAGTGGGCCCAGAAGTCCGATCCGGAAGGTAGGTGGTACCAGTTCAAGAAGAACGAACTACTGGGTGGAAGGGCCGCAGCACTGCCCGATCCAGTCCCGCCTCGGGAACAGAGTTCGTCAGTTCGGGGGTACGGCTTGCGAAGGGCGAGGACGTGCTCGGTACAACCACCGTGCGGTGGAAGTGGGACGGCAGACGCGACAGTGAGCCTTTTCCAACCTGCGTCGTTAGCTTGTCAGTTGGTCTGACAGCGTGGTGAAGTCCCTGGTAGACGGGTTTCGACCAAGAGAACCGTGTCCACCAGAGGCTTCGCGTGATTGTCTACCTGTCCGGAGTCGATGTGTCCAGCTCTGCCCTTCGCTTCCTGTCCGCCTGTCTGCGGCAATATCGCCGTGTTCTCGGCACCCGGTGGCGGCGGCTGAACGGGGGACGACAGGCTCTGCTCACGCTCGCCCACCTCCGCAGCGGCCAGCCCTACGCCCAGCTCGCGGCCGGGTTCGGCGTCGGAACCACCACCGTCTACCGCTACGTCACCGAGGCCGTCGAGCTTCTGGCGGCCCTCGCCCCCACGCTCGCCGAAGCCGTACGGACCGCGTCGACGAAGGCGTATCTGCTCCTGGACGGGACGCTTCTGCCGATCGGCCGGATCGCCGCCGACCGGCCCTTCTACTCGGGAATCACAAGAAGCACGGCATGAACGTGCAGGTCATCGCCGACCCAGGCGGCCGTCTTCTGTGGGCTTCACCAGCCCTGGCCGGAGCCATCCACGACGTGCGGGCCGCACGCGAGCACGGCATCATCGACGCCCTCACCGAGGCCGGCATCGACTGCTGGGCGGACAAGGGCTACCAGGGCGCGGGCGGCACCGTCCGTCACCCGTACCGCGGCCGATGGGACAAGCTGTCCGCCGGCAACAGGCCGTCAACCAGTCCCAAGCGAAGATCCGCGCCCTGGTCGAGCAGGCCATCGCCACCCTCAAGTCCTGGCGACTCCTCCGCAAACTCCGCTGCTCGACGACCCGGATCACGAGCCTCGCCCAAGCTGTCCTCACCCTTCATCTGGCCAGCTCAGACTGAAGATGGAAAGGGCTCAGTATCGTGATCACCGACCTTCCGGAGCAGAACATCGAAGAATCCGAGCCTCCGGAGCAGTACGAGGAGATGATGTGCTGGGCGGCCGGTGGTTCCGGGCGCCGGACGTCGTCTGCGGCCTGCAGAACGATGTCCTGCGGCAGGAGAACGACGGCAGGGTGACCATTCCTGGTACCGCAGCCGCCGAACTGGCTGACGCTGCACGTCCACTTCTGGAACAGGCACCAAGCTGACTGTTACGCCAAGTACAGGAGCTGATGGGGCAGCACTTCAGCGATGCCGACCTCGCCGTCATTACGGTGGGCGCCGACACGTACAGCAGCCTCTCCGGCCTCATGCGGGACACAGCTCTCTTCGCCTTCGAGCCCATATGGACGACGTCGCGGGTGTTATGCAGGCTGCAGCCCGGACTGGACCTGGACGACACGAAGAAGCGCGAACGCAGCCTCAAGGCGGCGTACTACGACCGCATGTCGGGCTCACAGCACCTCGCCGATGACTGGCCCGAACTGGACAGCGTCCCTGAACCGAGCTGAGTGTCCGAAAGGTGATGGGGCCGAGCCCGGCTCGCGGGGGTTTCTCGGGATCGGGTCACCACGGTCTGCCCACTACGTGGCCAAGGTCGGCGAGGTCCTGGCTTCCCTGCACGGGACTTCACCGATGCCGCCCCAGTGACGAAGGCTGGCCCGCTCAGCCGCTGTCACGCCAGGCACGCGGTCGTCGCCGCGTTTCCCGCCCGGACCGACCGGATCAGGTGCGCACTCGCCGCTTCGACGTGCCCTTGCGCGGCACGTTGACCGCACGCCTGCGCTGCGTCTCCGTCTCCCCGCCCCAGATGCCCCGCTCCCGCTGATCCCGGCCATGGGCGCGGCAGGCGTCGCGTACCGGGCACGGACCGCAGATCGCCTCGGCGAGCTGCTTGGTCGTGGAGTCGCTCCAGTGGGGGAAGAACAGGTCGGGATCGATGCGGTGGGACGCGCACGGAAGCGGCGGCAGGCTGCTGTCGTGCACGAAGTCCGGGACGCGGAGTGTGGTCATGACGGGCTGTGACTTTCTTCAGGCTTGCAGAGACAGGGAGGGAACCACTGCCCCATCATTCCGATTTGTTCATTTTTCTTCCGTCTCGTCGAGGAAGCCCATCGTGCAGAGTCACCTGCCCTAACGGGCAGCACGGCTACGGGCGTACCGGCCGCGGCCAGGGGCCGGGTCAGCAGGCGCTGTTCCGGTAGCCCTCGATCTGGCGCGGGTCGCGTCCGCCCGGGCCGACGTAGCGGGCGGACGGGCGCACCAGGCGCCCGGTGCGCTTCTGCTCCAGGATGTGCGCCGACCAGCCGGCCGTACGGGCGCAGGTGAACATCGACGTGAACATGTGCGCCGGGACCTCGGCGAAGTCCAGCACGATCGCCGCCCAGAACTCGACGTTGGTCGCGAGGACCCGGTCCGGGCGCCGGTTGTGCAGCTCCTCCAGCGCGGCCTTCTCCAGCGCCTGGGCCACCTCGAAGCGCGGTGCGCCCAGCTCCTTCGCCGTGCGCCGCAGCACACGGGCGCGCGGGTCCTCGGCCCGGTACACGCGGTGGCCGAAGCCCATCAGCCGCTCGCCGTTGTCCAGGGCCTGCTTGACGTACGCCGTCGCGTCGCCCGTCCGCTCGGTCTCCTCGATCATGCCGAGGACCCGGGACGGGGCGCCGCCGTGCAGCGGACCGGACATCGCGCCGACCGCCCCGGAGAGCGCCGCCGCCACGTCGGCGCCGGTCGAGGCGATGACGCGGGCGGTGAAGGTGGAGGCGTTCATGCCGTGCTCGGCGGCCGACGTCCAGTACGCGTCGATGGCCTTGACGTGCTTCGGGTCCACCTCGCCGCGCCAGCGGATCATGAAGCGTTCGACGACCGACTCGGCCTTGTCGATCTCGCGCTGCGGCACCATCGGCAGCCCCTGCCCGCGGGCGCTCTGTGCCACGTACGACAGCGCCGTCACGGCGGCCCGGGCGAGGTCCTCGCGGGCCTGCGCCTCGTCGATGTCGAGGAGCGGTTTCAGGCCCCACACGGGCGCGAGCATCGCGAGCGCCGACTGGACGTCGACGCGGACGTCACCGGAGTGGACCGGGATCGGGAACGGCTCCGCGGCCGGCAGACCGGGGTCGAACGCCCCGTCGACCAGCAGCCCCCACACGTTCCCGAACGGGACCTGGCCGACGAGATCCTCGATGTCGACGCCTCGGTAGCGCAGCGCGCCGCCCTCCTTGTCAGGCTCGGCGATCTCTGTCAAGAACGCGACGACTCCCTCAAGTCCGGGTTCGACGTAGGGCATCAGGCGGCTCCTCATGATGAGTGCGGGAGGGCCCGTCGCCGGGCCGCGGCCGGGCGGCGCTTCACAGCCCGTTCACCGTATGGGCGGGCGCGAGGGATCGGGGACCCGCCTATAGGCGGACCGGGCGCAGGAGCGGGGACTGGCCGATCGGAGGGGGCAGCGTCCCGCGGCCGCTATTGCGGCGGCCAGTCCTGCGGTCCGCGTGGTCCGCCCCATCCGCCGTCATCCGTTCCGGGACCGTTTGTTCCGCCACCGTGCGCTCCGCCGCTGCCCTTTCCGCCGTCCGCGCCGCCGTCGGTGCCGCCGTCCGTTCCGCCACCGGTGGTGTCCCCGCCGGTGCCGCCGTCCGTTCCACCGCCGCTGGTGTCCCCGCCGGTACCACCGTCCGTTCCACCGCCGCTGGTGTCCCCGCCGGTACCACCGCCGGTGGTGCCGTTGTCACCGCCTCCGCCGGTGGTGCCGTTGCCGGGGTCGTCGTCCGTTCCGCCGGAGGCGTCGGTGCCCGGCTCCGCCGGAGTCCGGGGCGGCGCGGACTGGCCGCTCGGGGTGCTGGCGTCCCGCTCCGGTGCGGGGGCGGACGGCTCGGCGGATGCGTGCCGCAGGTCGAGGTCGAAGTCCTGCACCGGGACGCCCTTGAGCACGCCGGAGGTGTACTGCTGCCAGATCCGTGCCGGGAATCCGCCGCCGCCCATCCGCTTCTGCCCCAACGCCCCGTACAGGGGGGTGTGCGCCCCGGTGTCGGGGTCCTGGCCCAGTACGGCGACGACGGTGGCGAGTTCGGGGGTGTAGCCGGCGAACCAGGCGGCCTTGTCGTCCTCCGCGGTGCCGGTCTTGCCGGCCGCCTCGCGGCCGGGGAGCGCGGCCGCCTCGCCCGAGCCGTTGTCCACGACGCTCCTGAGGACCTGGGTGGTGGTGTCCGCCGCCACACGGCTGACGGCGTGGGTGGTTTCCCGCTCCGGCGGCGTGAGGTCCTGACCGCCCTTGGTGACCTTCTCGACCAGCGTGTACGGCTGGTGCCGGCCGTGGTTGGCGAGGGTGGTGTAGACGTCGGCCATGTCCAGGACGCTGGCGGTGGCGACGCCGAGCGCGATGGAGGGCGAAGCGGTCAGGTCCGGGGTGTCCTCCGGGACGCCGAGCGCGACGGCGGTGTGTTTCACCTTGGCGGGTCCGACGTCCTGGGCCATCTGCGCGTAGACGGAGTTGACCGACTTGTCGGTGGCGGTGGTGACGGTGATGGGCCCGTAGGAGACCTGGTCCTGGTTCTCGGGCGCGTAGCCGGTGGGGCCGTCGGGGCCGCGGACCATGTGCTTGTTGTCGCCGTCGTAGACGGTGGACGGCGTGATGACAGCGCCGTTTTGGGTGGTGGAGTCGTTGTCGACGGCGGAGGTGAACACGAGCGGCTTGAAGGTGGAGCCGACCTGGTAGTCGCGGCGGGTGGCGCTGTTGACGTACTGCTTGGTGTAGTCGGTGCCGCCGTACATGGCGACGACGTCGCCGGACTTCACATCGACGGAGACGGCACCGGCGCGCACCGTGCGGTCCTGCACGCGCTTGCCGGGATCGGCCTTGGACGTCAGCTGGTCGTCGACGGCTTTGACGAGGGCGTCCTGACGCTCCTTCACGAAGGTCGTGGTGATCCGGTAGCCGCCGGCCGCCAGCGTCTTCTCGTCGATGATGCCGTGGCTGGTCAGGTAGTCGTTGACGGCCTCGACGAGGTAGCCGCGCTGCCCGGACAGTCCGCTGGCGGCCTTGGGCGGGATCGGCTCGGGGAACGTCATGGCCGCGCGCTGGGCGGGGGTGAGCCACTTCTGCTTCACCATGCCGTCAAGGACGTAGTTCCAGCGCGCCACCGCCCGGGGCCGGTTCTCCGGGTGGGTGACGACGTCGTAGAGGCTGGGCGCGTTGAGCAGCGACGCGAGGTAGGCGCCTTGGGCTGTGTCGAGGGATTCGGCGTTCGTGCCGTAGTAGGCCTGGGCCGCGGCCTGGATGCCGTAGGCGTTGCGTCCGAAGTAGGAGGTGTTGAGGTAGCCCGTGAGGATGTCGTCCTTGCTGGTCTGCTGCTCCAGCTTGATCGCGATGAACAGTTCCTTGGCCTTGCGGGTCAGGGTCTGCTCCTGGCCCAGGTAGTAGTTCTTCACGTACTGCTGGGTGATGGTCGAGCCGGACTGCTTCCCCTTGCCGGTGAGGGTGTTCCATGCGGCACGGGCCATCGCCGAGGGATCCACCGCCGACTCCGTGTAGAAGTCGCGGTTCTCGGCGGCGAGCACCGCTTCCTGAACGCCTTTGGGTATGTGCGTGAGTGCGGTGTTCTGCCGGTTCGTCTCGCCCTTGCGGGCCAGCACGGAGCCGTCGGCGTACAGGTAGACGTTGTTCTGCGCGGTGGCGGCGGCGTTGGCTGCGGGGATGTCGACCAGGACGTAGCCGGCGCCGAAGGCTCCCATGAGCAGCAGGAGGAACAGCAGGGCCGAGCCGAGCGCGATGCGCCAGGTGGGCAGCAGGCGCCGCCAGCCCGTCCGTTCGGTGCGGGCCTTTGTGCCGCGCCGCGCGCCTGCCCTTGTGCGCCCCGTTGCGGGCATCGCGGAGGTCGGGGACTGCTCCCGGTCGAATGGCCGCATGCCGGAATCCACTCCTGCTCTGTGCACTGCGCCTCTTGCCGAACCCAACCATTTCGGGTGCTGTCCGGGAGCTGTGCGAACCCTGCCGGACGGCAAAATCCGCTTACGCCCACGTCAGTTGCCGTCCGGGGCGGAGACGCTGTCCGCGTCGACGGGCTCGTCGCGGGCGAGGGCCGTGAACAACTTCTGCGCCTGCGGCTTCTTCCAGATGACGTTCGCCTGGTCGGAAGGCTCGACGGTCGAGCGGGGGACGTTGGGCACGGTGACGAACGTCAGCTGGTCGCGGGGCACCGACTTCAGGTCCTTCGCCAGGTCGGTCAGCTTGCTCAGGCTGCCCAGCTGGGTATCGGTCGTGAGGGACTTGGTCGCCGCGTCGAGGAACGCGTACAGCGCGGCAGGATCGAACAGCTTGCTGCGGGCCTTGTCGGCAAGAGCCTGAAGGAACTCCTGCTGTCGTCCGATGCGGCCGATGTCGCTGCCGTCACCGAGGCTGTAGCGGGCCCGTACGTAGGCGAGCGCATCCTCGTCCTTGATGGTCTGGCAGCCGGCCGGGAGGTCCAGGTGGGCTTTCGTATCCTTGACCGGCTCCTCCAGGCACATCTTTACGCCGCCGAGGGCGTTGACCATGTCCTTGAACCCGGCGAAGTTGACCTCCACGAAGTGGTCGATGCGCAGCCCCGTGTTGTGCTCGAGCGTCCTGATCGTGCAGGCCGCTCCCCCGGCCACGCCGCCGTCTGCGCTGCCGAGGGCGAAGGCCTCGTTGATCTTGAAGGAGTGGGGCTTGGACCTCTCGCCGTCGCCCAGGTCGCAGGAGGGGATCTCGACCCAGGAGTCACGGGGGACGGAGACCACGGTCGCCCGCTTCCGGTCGGCCGACAGGTGCAGCACCATGAGCGTGTCCGACTGGGCCGACGTCAGGCCCGTGCCGTACTGGCCGTCCAGTCCCTTGCGGCTGTCCGATCCGATCAGCGCGATGTTCAGCGCCTTCGTCGAGACGGCAGGCGGGCGGTCGTCGCCGACGAGCCCGGAGATGTCAGCGGTGGTGAGGTTGCCGTTGAGCTTGTAGTACGCCCACACGGCGCTGCCCGCGCCGGTGACCGCGGCCACCACCAGCAGACCGACCACCAGGCGCAACGCCCGCCGGCGCCCGGAACGCCGAGGCCTGCCGCTTCGGCGGGACGTGCGGGCGGCCCTGTGACGGCCTGCGCTCATGGGTGGCTGCTTCCTCTCGTGTCCTGGTCACGGGCTGCCCCGAATGACGCGCGCCCCGGTGCCCACCGCAAGGCCGGCGCACGGAACTGCGCGGCGTCGACGACGCGCACGGATACGGCGGGTGGCAGTGGTGGGGCATGGCGAGCGGGACGGTCGCCGCCCGGCGGCCACTGGTAGAGGCCGGTGGCCAGTGTCGCTGCACCGTGTGCTGTCGCGGTGCTAAACGCCGGACAGCAGAAGGCTGGCGGCCGGAAGGGCCAGCAGGCAGGGACAAGAGGGCTGCCCAGTCGCCTGCCCCAGGTGAGCGTCACTTCCGACGGACAGCACAACCGGCCCGGGTCCGCGCCGACGGTGCCCGCGTCGTCGGAGCGGATCACGATGCCGGCGGCCGCCATGCCCGGTCCTGCCGGGCGGCCCGCAGCCCAGGGCGAGCCGAGACTCCCAGGCGGCGCGGCGCTGCCGCTGTCACGACGGCCCCGATGACCTGGCCGACGCAGCCATCGGCACGGGCACAGAACCGTCTCACGCGCAGGTTCCACTGCGCAGGCCATGCCCGTGCGGTCACTCACGGTGGCGGCGGCCTACGTCAGCCCCCCTCCGCCCCGTCGGGCTCAGCCCCGCTCACTCCACCAGGCCCCGGCGCATGCCCTCGGCGACCGCCGCCGCCCGGTCCGACACGCCGAGCTTCTCGTAGAGCCGGGCGGTGTGGGACTTAACGGTACTCACGCCGAGGTAGAGCTCCGCGGCGATCTGCGGGACGCTCAGGCCACGGGCGAACCCGCGCAGCACCTGGTGTTCGCGTTCGCTCAGGATCGGTGCGCTGTGTGCGGCGCGCAGCCGGATCTCGCCCGCCAGGTCGCCTGCCAGTTCCGGGGGGATCACCGTCAGCCCCTTGGCAACCTTCAGGACCGCCTGCACGATGTCCGAACGGCTCGCATCCTTGGGCAGATAGCCGGCCGCGCCTTCCTCGATCGCCTTGAACACGACCCCGCTGTCGGTCACGGCGGACAGCAGGATCACGCGTGTGGAGAGCTTGTCGCGGGTGACGGCATGGACGATGGCCACCCCGTCCAGACCTGGCATCCGGTAGTCGACCACGGCGACGTTCGGGACATGCTCGCTGATCGCCTCCCACGCGGCCGTGCCGTCCCCGGCCTCGGCGACCACGTCGATCTGGCCGCTGAGGGCGAGGCCCCGGGCGATCCCTTCACGGTAGATCGGGTGGTCGTCGGCCACGACGACCGTGACCTTCCTGCCTTGCGTCGACATCCGCGCTTCACCGTCTCCTTCGCGCACGCCATGCGGCGGGCACCCTGAGAGATTCATCCCCTTTGCCCATTCAGGATAGGTCGACACCACGAGGCCGGCCGGGCCGGCGCGGACCGCGTGCGACCTGCGCCGCAAGACCGTGCCCGCGCGGGACCGGACTACCCGACCGGCTGCCCGGCCGCGCCTTCACGGCACGCCCAGGGCCCCCGACACTGATCGGGCCCTTACACAGGCCGACCACGAGAGACCGCCATGCCCCATCACCACACCACCCGCCTGGAGATGCCCACGCCGATCTACGCGTCGCTGGTCGCCGACTGGCAGGCCTTCGGCCGACACACCCCCGAAGGGTCGGGGCCGCAGCCCGTGCCCGTCCCGGCGCCGTTCCCACCGCCGCTCACCGTCCCCTACCCGGCTTACGGCACACCCGCAGCCCACACACCCGTCCACAGCACGCCCGCAGCCCACCTGCCGTTCTACGGCACGCCGCGGGGCTGACCCGGGCCAACCGGCCCCGGCCCCGGGACTGCGGTGCCGGGGCGCCGGGGCCGGAGCCCCGCGGGGCTGATCGGGGGATGCAGAACTCCCCCACGTACTCCCCCGGCGGGCCCCCGCCCACCGGGCGGGGGCCTTGATCTCATGGGATCCGGGGGCACCACACCCTGGTCACGTACCGAAGGCGAACCCATGAGCACCCTCACCACCAGCACCGAGCCCGTCGCAGGCCGCTGCGCGTCCGCCTGCCCGGCCTGCGGCCACGACAAGTGCCCGCACGCGGCGATCGGCATGGTCCGCTTGATGCGCCAGGCGCGCGCCGACCTCGCCCGGCCGGCAGACGCTCGGCGTCAGGCGGCCCGGCCGCACAGCCACGAGCCGCAGCAGCCCCGGCTGGGCCGCCTTGCCGAATGCCTGCGCCGCCTGGGACGGCCGACCCCGCGCCCAGGCCGGCCGTGGATCCCGCAGCGGTGCACGTAAAAGGAGGGATCCCCCATGCCCTGGGCCGACATCCGGCAGACCACCCCCACAACGCCGCCTCCGCCTTCGGACAGTCTCACCATGACCGATCTGCAGCAACTCCTCGACGACTGTGCCGAGCGCGTCAGCGGCATCGTGCACATCGCCGTTGTCTCCGGCGACGGCCTGCCCCATATGCTCTCCAGCGGCCTCTCCCGCGACCACGCAGACCAGCTCGCCGCCCTCGGCTCGGGACTGGCATCCCTGGCCGACGGCGCCGCCTGCGTCCTGTCCGGCGGGCCGGTCACCCAGCTGCTGATCGACATGGACGACGGCTTCCTGCTACTCGTGCCCACGGGCAGCGGTCACACCCTCGCCGTGCTGACCAAGCCGGACTGCGACATCGGTGCCATCGGCTACGAGGCGGTGCTCCTGGCCGACGCAGCACGCACCGCCCTTAACGGACCCGGGGAGGAGCGGCGGCGGCCGTCCACGGCTGCGTGAGCCCCGGCGACGGCGCCGGGCGACCACATGAACGCGCCGCACCACGACACAAGCCCAGCCTAATCCGCCCCAGGGAACGGCGTCAGGGCGGCGGCCCGTGACCGGTAAGGCCACGTCCCAAGGCACCCGGGCACCGTGCTCGCCACCGCTGCGAGGACATCCCGCGCCTGCTGGAGAAACGCTGGGCCCGGGTCCCGGCAGATGTTTTCGGCTCCGGGATGGCCCTTGACCCAGGCAGCGAACGTTTCGGAGGTGCGATCGGGCAGCACGTCCACGACCCGGCCGGCCTCGACGTCGACCAGCACTGTGCCGCAGGTGCAGCCCTTGCGGAAGGCGAACTCATCCACCCTCAGCACCCGCGGCGCACGGGTCCGACACCCTCGGCGCCGCAGCCTGAGCAGCCTGGTCTTGCGCGCGGCCAGCTGCAGGCGGCGGCACAACCGCGCGGCCGGACGTCCACCCAGCTCGATCGCGATCGACCTCAGCCAGCCTGTCAGTCCGGTGCTGGAGCGGCGGTACCGCTCGGACAATCCCGGCACCTGCTCGACAAACGTCTTGCGGAAACAACTCTTCCGGTCACAGAAGTACCGGCACACCCGCAGCCGGACTATGACCCGGCGAGAGCCCAACGGTATTTCATTCAGGGTGTGTTGGTAGGAGCTGAGCTGTATATGCGGCTCGCCTGTGTCCGACAGTCCGGGCACCGGCCCGGGCGAGCGGTGGACACCGCCCTCCGACCACAAGGACGTCGGAGCAGTCGCTGACGCGCTCCACTCGCACATCGATCCCGGGAAACAGCACAGCCTCGACCGTCTTGCTCGCCATGGCCGGAAACACTCTGCCGAAACGATCCCTCGTTCCCCTCGCTGACCTGGCGATTCACGGAACTGCGGACAGAGCCAATTTCGACCATCCTCATCAGAGGAGACCAGAATGGTCCTTGCCATGTGGGTCCGCCGGAGGCGCGGCGGGCGATTCTGGGGGCGCAGGTCGCGCGCACGTGGTAAATCGCTCCCGGCAGGGCGGGCAGGGCCCGGTTCGTCTGGCCGGTTTACGCCGCGACAGTCAACCAGTGGACAGCTCCGCCGGACTGATGGACAAGCACGACAACGAAGCTCCGGGCACGCCGGAAAGGTTGCTCTTGCCTGGCAACCCACCTACCCGGAGAGCCTCACTGTTCCGTCAACCCAACCCGGCGTGGCCCGCAAACAAGTTGGAGAGGCCTCACGCCTGCGCCTCTGTGACGGGCTTGCCCGTCTTGCCGCCCCTCCCGGATGAGTCTCCGGTCGATTACCCCCCAAAGACCTGCATGACGGCCAGCACTTCCATAGCCGCTCTCACTGCCGGACTCAGGCCGGTCGCGGAAGGCGGTGACCTGCTCGTCCAGGTGCCGGGCCATGGCCGAGACCTGCGACTTCGACAGCTGGGTGACGCCGAAAGACTCGGCGAGTTTCTCGACACGGCGGGTGGAGACGCCCAACAAGTAGGCGGTGGCCACCACCGAGATGAGGGCCTGCTCGGCCCGCCGTCGGCGTTCGAGGAGCCAGTGCGGGAAGTAGCTCCCGGATCTGAGCTTGGGGATGGCGAGTTCGACGGTGCCGGCCCGTGTGTCCCACTCGCGGGGGCGATAGCCGTTGCGGTGGTTGACTCTCTCGTCGCTGACCTGCCCGTATTCGGCGTTGCAGAGGGCGTCTGCCTCTGCGGACATGAGCGCGTCGGCGAACGTCTTGACCATCGCGCGCAGCAGACCGGGACTCGCCGCGGCGAGGTTGTCTTCTGCGAGGGCGTGCAGGGGCAGACTGTCTGGTGCGGTCATCGTGCTGATCTCCTTCGAGCCTTCGACAACTCGAAGATCAGCCGGTGGCCGTTCTTGTATCCGGGCACTGAGCTCTTTCAGC
>NZ_BJND01000098.1 GCF_006539505.1 Streptomyces spinoverrucosus | reverse complement strand
ACATGGGAGCCGGCCCCTGGGTGACGACACCCCGAATCGAATGTCGTCAATCTCCGCGGCCGTCCTCACTCTGGAGCAGCAGCGCTGAAAGAGCTCACTGACCGGGCTGAGCAACCCCAAGCTCATCCGCCGGTGCTCCGAGCTGGAGGCCGTGGACGGGATCGGCCCGGCAGCGGCGGCCCGGCACACACTCCGGCTGCTGGCCCGACGGATCCAGCATCTCACCGAAGAGATCAACGACCTCACCGCGCGGATCACCACCGCCATCGCCGCCCGTGCACCGAAAATCCTGGAGCACTACGGCGTCGGCCCGGACACCGCTGCCGCGTTGCTCATAACGGCCGGTGATAACCCACAACGGATGGGCAGCGAAGCATCCTTCGCCGCACTCTGCGGCGTCAGCCCGGTGGAGGCATCCTCCGGCAAGACCCAACGCCGCAGGCTCAACTCAACCGCGGCGGCGACCGCCAGGCCAACTCCGCGCTCTACACCATCGTCCTGGCCCGCCTGCGCTGGGATACCCGCACGCGCGACTACGTGAAGCGACGCATCAGCGAGGGCAAGACCCGCCGAGAAGCCATCCGCTGCCTGAAACGGTACATCGCACGAGAGATCTACCAGACGATCACCCGCCAACCGCGGTGACACCAGCACCAGCCGCTTGACATCCATAGGGGCATCAGCCGGGCACTCAACCTGCCCAGACCCCGAAAACCCCCACCAACACTCACCACAAAGGGCCCCTCATCAAGCTGACGGACCCTCATGAACGATCGAGGCTAATACAGCCTGCCGGATCGCCTGCTGTCCAACCCCGTCGAGAATCCGGTGCTCACCGACCCGCCTCTCCACCGCCTTGAACAAGACCCGGAACACTGCCGCGGCATCCTCGCGAGTCCGGCCCGCCACCAGCCCCCGCCCCGCAGCCGAACGGCCTCCAGCGCCGACGGCGACAACTGCCGTGCATCCCCGACCAGTTCACTCACACCGGGATCAATAACCCAGAACACCCACCGCTTCGGATCAATAGGGAGCTCTTTTGTTGCGCCCGCTCCTCAGCGACAGATCCGTGGGGCGAACCGACTTCATCCGGCCGCCCCACGGGATATTGGAGGAGTTGCTATTAACCGATGTCGTCGCGAAGGAGCCAGCTGTCAGGTTCAGCAAGGAGCCACTTCTGGTGGTCTCCTCCATTACAGGACCAAACCGCGACATCGTCGCCATCTCTAGATGTGCCGCCGAAGACCTCAAGGCACTTGCTGTTCATGGCGCTGACAATTTGGAAGGCGGTCCCGGACGCCTTGACGCGCCAGCGCTGGTTCGAGCCACCCGTGCAGGAGTATTGAATTACGGGAGTACCATCACCGGATTCTGCCTCATAGATGTCCAAGCATTTACCCGATGCGGAATTGACGATCTGGAAGGTGCCGTTGCCGTTGCGCCGGAATATCCATTCCTGAGAGAACTCATCGCTGGCAGGCCTGATCTCGACCCTAGCGAGGTCCTGTTGGGACCGATTTTCCACGTCCAGCATCTTCGAGCTCGCCTTCCCCTTGACTTCATACTTACAAGGGGCGTAGCCAGGCTTCCAGTATCCGTCCACCTTCCCGTTGCTCAATTTGATGGGTGACCGCGCCTGCAGGCCATCCGACCCATCCTCCGGGTAGTAGAAAATGCGACCAGGTTGCAGCCATGACCAGCCACCGGTGTCACCCTTCATATAGCCGTTGGACACCCATTCCTGGGGATAGAACTCCAGCCACCCCACCTGACCCGGGGGAACAGTCAGCGTCTCGGCTTGGGATGTGGCCGTGGACTCGCTGACTTGCGTGCTCCTGCCATCGTGCCATGTTTTGGAAATACTGAAGTTCAGGGCGGCTGTGGGAATCGCCACCTGGCCATCAGGGCCTGTCTTTCCGCCGCTCGTGCTTGCCGTTCCACCGCCGCCGACTTGGAGAGTCTCGTCATGCGTCGTTGTAAGCGTAGTCCCGACAGTCACCGTTTCCGTGATTGTCTGCGTCAGGTCCCTGGTGCCATCAGGGATGCAGTTATTAAGGATGTGGCTACCCCGGATAGGGTCACCCGTTTCTTCGTATTGCTTCAGCGCATGGAACCAGCAGCGGTCGTCGTAAGCCGCCGCGCACCCCAACTCTCCGAGGAAAGTCTCGGGCCCCCACGATTCGGGCGTTTCGGGGAACTCCGGAATCGAGAGGCTGAAATCTTCAGGCAACTCCCATGAGGGGAGTTCCATCCAGGGTTCACACTTCTTGTCCTTTCCATCATTTTTGACGACCCATACCGACGAAACTCTGTCATTGTAGACGAAGTTGTCGAGCATATTGTCGTCAGTCGTCCAGGCGCTGATATATTCGCACCCGCCCTTGTAGTCGAAGTCTTCGTAGATGATTATGTCCTGCATTCCAGTGGACAGGGACGACACAGCGTCGTTACCCACAGGCAGGGAGCTGATGTTGGGTATGGACTTCGTGATTTCCGAGCAACGGCCAGACCGATTCCCGTCCGAGCAAAGCTTTGCCGGCCACTCCAAGGCCGCTGCCGTACCGGCGGGCAGCCATACCAGCATCAGCACGGCGCCGAGACCGAGCGCAACCCAGCTCATTACCTTGTCTGCGATTTTGTGTCCTCTACGTTTCATCCTGGGATCCCTTCCGTGTTCGATGGGAAAGTGGCAACGCAGGAAGGAGTTCTGGGCAGTCATAACCTCAAGACAAGCCGATCTCGCGATGCACGCCCGGGTGGATAACAGCATGTGGCGAGGGCGGAACGCACTGGGGAGTTCCCCTGGGTCTTGGCGAGGGCTTCGATGCAGTCGCGGGACGTCCGGTTCGTTACGATCTGCCAGTTAAATGCTGATCCGGGAACGAGACAGGCACGGGCTCCCAAGATCATGGAGTTCTCTACGCCCCGTGATCCGAGTGGAAGACCGTGCCTGCCGACGCATCATCGCCCCCTGGGACCCCGACCAGGCACCGCCGGAAGAACCGCGGCACGAACCTGCGGCCCCGATCCCTCCGAGGCCACCTTCCTGCTCACCCACCCCGCACTGACCGGCATGACCCGCGAGCAGTTCGAGCAGCTCGTCGTCCGGCTCGAACCCTGCCGACAGTGGTCGCCAAGGCCGAGCGTCAGAGCGCGGGCAGGGACCGCCGCGGCCGCAACCCCGGCTTCGGCATCCTCGACCACCGCCACCGGGTCCTGGCCGCCGTCCTCAGCAGCCGCAACACCCTCACCCTGACTCTCGCAGGCCAACTGATCGGCCGGGACCGCAACACCCTGAGCTACCACGCCCACCGGACCAGGCCACTACTGGCTTTCACCGGCCCTGAGCTCACCCCGCTCCTCACCCGCCGGCCCCATCCACCCCGAACCCTCGAAGCCCTGAACCGTGTGATCGAACAGCACGACAGCGAGATCAACTCAGGCAATAGTTGAGTGACGGCTCCTCACCAGCGCGTCTCCCCGGCGAAATACTTCGCCGCCCGGCGCAGATCTCGCGTTCCTCCTCCAGTTCGCGGACCTTCTTGCGCAGGGCCGCGTTCTCCGCCTCCAGCGGCGTGGGCGGCTCGGCGGGCGCCTCCGCCCGGCGTCCCCGTGGCCGGCTTGCTCCGGCCGCCCGGACCCAGTTCCGCAAGTCTCCGGGTTCACATCCAGATCAGCGGCGACCGACCTGATCGTCGCTTCCGGCCGCGACTCGTACAACGCGACCGCGTCCGCCTTGAACTCCGGCGGATAGTGCTTCATGACCACGGGACATCCGTTCTCCTGGACTCAAGATCCAAGTGTCTCGGGTGTCCAAGATCCGGGGTCAAGCCCCCGACGCGGTCACCACGGCATTGACCTCTACCGCCGGATTTAACGAACTACCGGCAGCCAGACGTTCGCGAACGGCTGGACTGCGGCGGCCCAGTGGATCCCTGCCTTGCGTGGGTGCGTTCGTTTCCCGGGGCTGGGCACGAATGTCGGCCGCAATTGCCTGGGATGGTCCGAGACCAAAGGAATGTCAGCGCCGGCGGGCCGGGAGCGGATGCACAGCAGGCCCCCCCATCCGCTCCCGGGCGTGCGGTCAGCCTCGTCGGCGCAGCGCGTACACAGTCAGCGCTCCTCCTACGACGGCCAGGCCAGCGAGCGCAGCAGTCATCGCCACGCCGGCGGAGCCTGTGCTTGCCAGGCTGCCAGTGGAGTCAGGCTGTGGCTCCTGGGACGGTTTGGCAGAGGGCGTGCCGGAGACAGTGCTCGTCGGTTCCGGTGAGGGGCTCTCGCCCGGCCCGAAGTCGGCCTGAACCGTTGCCCTTGCGCAGTCCCAGACACAGGGTGAGGGGTCCTCGACGCCGGAGACAACAGTGTTGATCTGGTTCGTGATAGTCCCTGCGGCGTCGACGCGTGCCTCGATCTTCAGAGTGCGGCTCTCCCCTGCGGGCAGGCTCTTGACGGTCCACTGACCGGTGGCGGGATCGTAGGAACCGTCGGAGTCGTCCGAGAGGTGCGTCAGCCCCATGGGCAGACGGTCCTCCACGTGCACCTGCGTGGTGTCGGAGGGGCCTTGGTTGGTGACGGTGATGTCGAAGGTGACGTCGTCGCCCACCTGCATCTCTTCGGTGTTGACGGACTTGTCCACGTCGAGATCGGCGACCTGGCTGACCGTGGTGGTCAGCGATGCCAGGTGGTCGTCACCCGGTTTGCCCTTCCCGGGCTCCGAGTCGGGGTCCGGCGTGGCGGAGCGGGTGATCTGTGCCCTGTGTGTCATCTCCGGCACATTGGCCGGCACAACGCCCGTCAGAGTCAGCTCGGCATCCTGGCCCACGCGCAGCGTGCCCAGGTCCCACACTCCGTCCTTCGCCGTGAAGGCGCCATCGGACGGCGTGGCCTTCTCGAGGGTGAACTCTTCTGGCAGTTCGTCGGTAACCTGCACCTCCCGGGCATCGGAGGGTCCGGCATTGTGCACCGTGACGGTGTAGGTTGCGGTACCGCCTGCCTTGGGCTTGTCGTTGTCGATCCCCATCACAACGGACAGGTCCGCGCTGGCCTCTGCCGACACATCCAAAGTGAGGCTGTCGTTCTCAGGGGCCGGGTCCGCGGTCGACGACGCAGCGCTTGCCTTCACCGTCGCCCCGGAAGAAGGATCATAGTTCGGCGGCACATCGCCTTTGACCGTCATCTCGGCAGTCTGGCCGGCCCTGAGCAACACCAGTTCGCACACCGCCTGGTCCTCCCGCTTCTCGCAGGACGCGCCGTCCATGGTGACAGAGGCTTCGGTGAAAGGGCTGGGGATGTCGCTGGTGAGGATCACATCTATGGCCGGATCGGGCCCGTTGTTGGTGACCGTCACCGTGTACTGCCCCGGCTCGCCGGCCTTCAGCGGCGTCGGCGTCACCACTCCGCTCACGGACAGGTCCGCGGTGGCGAGAGCGGTGTCGGTTTCGTTGGCCATCGCGGTCTGCGCCCCGCCGGTGGGGGTGGTGTAGGAGACATTCGAGCGATGCCGTACCTCGGTGCCGAGGGGTGCGTCCTTGGCCAGTCGCAGTTTGTAGGCGACGGTGCTCTGCTTCTTGGGTTCCAGCTTGCCGCCGGTACTGGATGTAGCTCCCGCGCCGAGGTTGAGGCGGATGTCCTCGCCGTCTACGGAACCGGTGTCGTCATCGGTCCCCTCCGTGACCGGGTGGCCGTCAATCGTCAGCGATCCAGGGACGAACTCAGTGCGGGGCGGCAAGGATTGCGTGAACACGACATCACTGATGGGGCTGTCGCCGACGCTGTTGTCCACGACTGTCGTGTAGAGCAGTTCCTGCCCGCGCTGCGCGCGGTCATCGCTGACCTTGGTCAGCACCGTCGGCGAAGCCTTCGCCCCGAAGAAGACCGAGTCGACGAAGTTGCCTTCGGTAGGGTCAGAAGCACTCTTCGCCGTCAGCGCAATCCGGGTCTTGGTCTGGCCTTCAGGCACGACGTAGGTGCCCTGCCAGTGTCCCCATGCCTTGTTTCCATCCACGATGTCAGGGCCGGACCTGCCCTGCGGGTTCTGGGGCTGCAGTTGATCGTGGTCGGGGGGGCCGATGCGGACCAGCATGGTGTCCTCGCCCAAGCGACCGCGATGGTGCAGGCTCCACACCATCTCCTCACCTGGCTTCGTCTCCACGTCCTGGAACACAGTGGTGGGACCCTTGGCGTTCAGCTCGAGGAACTGATTACCGGTGGCAGAGGGAACCTTGCCTGCATCGCTCGGGAATCCAGTAGCCCAGAGCTCCATTTGCTCGCCCTGCGTCGACATCGACGCATCGACCGACGACCAGCCAGGAATCTCATCGAGATAACGATTGGTAGCAAGGGGAATGGACGGCTCCTCAAACCCGCCATTGACCAGTCGCCCCGATGGATGGGGGGAGTCGGTGGTGGTGCCGGTCGCCTCGGCGATGCCCAAAGCACCAGGCAGAATCAAGCCCGCGGCCAGCGCTCCAGCGAGCGCAGCTACCGTCTTTCGCCTAAGCCAGAAGGGGCGAGAGTGACGTCTAGGCATACGTGACATCCTGAGTTCGAAAGGTGGACCCGACTGATACATCCCGGCCAGAGAACGCTGACGTCGCCAGAGGCCGAGAAGCCAGCCACCTCGGGGAGCACGGAAACCCGGACTCCGCAGCAGGTAGTGATCAGCGGGTGGTGAGCACGGCTAAGACTCCCGTTAACCCTCCCCGCAGCCACAGAACTGCGAGGGATGCCGGACAGGCAACATTCCGGGCACCTGGCCGGCAAGCTCACGCCCTGAGCTGCCCTTTTCAGCGGTGAGTCTCCAGGGTGGGGATGGCTTTGGTGATTGACGTGAGTTGTTCGGGCTGAGTCCGGCTTTGCGGAGGATGCGCCAGGTCTTGATTCGGGCGATGGCCCGCTCGACGGGGTGCCGAAGGCGGGCGTGTGCCCGGTTGACGGACTCGGCTTTGACGGTGAGGGCTTTGCCGGGCGTCGTCGGGTGGGCACGGCGACGCTGTCGCCGGCGCCCTGGTAGCCCTTGTCCGCGAGGACGGGAATGCCCAGGCGGATGCAGGTGGCGATGATCAGGTGCCGGCGGGCCTCGGTGAGGTCGTGGGCGCGTCCTGGCAGCGGCGGGGAGATCCACACCAGTGTTCCGTCCGGAGCGGTCACGACCTGCAGGTTCATCCCGTGCCGGCGATGCTTGCCGGAGCAGTCGGCCCGGCTGTCGCCGACCCGGTCGCACCGAGAGTGCCACCGAGCAACACGTAGCGGGCGTTTGCTGCCCTCAAGGCCGCGGTCAAGCCCGGTGCCCCGGCCGCCAGGACAGTGGCCACCGCGTGCACGCAGGCGTGAGCCGTGCCCAACGCTGATCGAGAACCGCAGCGATCTGCTCGAGAGTGTCGCTCTTGCGCAGGTACACCAGGGCGACCAGCGCTCTCCGTGATGGTGGGAGCTAGCACCGCCGATCATCCTCGCGGGTGACGATCAGCATCGTGACCCACTCCACGAGTGCATGCGGAACATCGAGTGCGGCACGATATGAAACCAACGAGGCCCCCGGACTGTGGTGTTGAGACTTCAGACATCTCGCTCAACAGACCGAGGGCCTCGCCGTCACGGGAACGGCTTCGTCACCCGATCAGTGGCCAACTTGAAAGGGCTCAGCGCGTGTCGCACCCCCTCTGCGCGACGCACGCACAGGCGGTGTCCCGTCCGCCGCTTGTGACACCGGCGGCGCCGCCCAGGAGCGCGCGGCCGCCACGGATCGATATAAGTTGCATATCCCCCAGAAGGGATCAGTCTTGATCGTTGCCTGTCTGATCAGTCGTTTAGGAGCGTTTGGGATGTCTCCTTAATCCACTCGGTTCTCGCCAGGGCGGCCGCTAGTGTGCCGCGAGCCCGTGACAGCGGGGGCGGGACGGCTGCCGGACTGATACACCGTGAAGCGCTTCAACGGCCCCCGCTGGCCGGCCGTCAGGGAGACTGTGTCCATGGCCCTGGGGCAAGCCCGGGGTGTTGCGCGGGTCCAGGCTCTGCTGCGGTGCGTGCTGGTGGTGCTGCTGATCGTCGAGGCGTCCGTCTTCCCCGACCGGGAGAACGTGGCCGCGGGGAACGCGCTGATCGCCTCCTACGCCGTGTGGTCGGTCCTGCGGCTGCGGGCCGTATGGCGGGGGCGGGCACGCCCGCGGCTCCTCCGGCGGTGCTGATCGTCGAAACCTGAGCGTCCTCGTGGGGCTTGTGCTGCTCACCCGTGGGTTCCCCATCCCCGTTACCTCACTGGCCTTGATCGACGACGCGTTCTTCGTGGTGGCCATGATGGCCTCGTTCCAGCTGCAGCCCAGGCCACCATCGCGGTGATGACGCTCACCGCCTCGGTGTACCTCGGCCGCCACCGGTGGAGGAGCTGGGCCGCGGGATCTGCTGCCCGCACTGATGCACACCGTGTTCCTCGTCACCGTGGGCATGGCCTGTGCACTGACCTCCTGGGTCCACCGGGCCCGGGTGAAGACCATCGCCGACCTCGTCAAGGACCGCTCCCAGCTCCTCATCGAAGTCCTCAACGTCGAGGAGCGTGAGCGTGGCGCACTGGCCGAAGCGCTCCACGACAACGCCCTGCAGAGCGTTCTCGCCGCGCGCCAGGACATCGAGGACGCCCGCGTAGTGGACCAGCCGGCACACGGCTGGACCGGGCCGAGCGCACCCTCACCGACGCCGCCCGCCAGATGCGCTCCGTCGTCTCGGAGCTGCATCCCTCGGTGCTGGAGCACGTCGGGCTGGCCGGTGCTGTGCGGGCCGCCGCCCACGCCGCCGGTGAGCGCGGCGGGCTGAGCGTCGACGTCCACTGCGAGGAGGGTCTGCGCCATCCTCAGGAGCAGCTGGTCTTCACCGCCGCCCGAGAGCTTTTGACCAACGTGGTCAAGCACGCCGCAGCACGCCACGTGACCGTGCGCCTGACCGGTCACGCCGGCGGCCTGCGGCTGGAGATCACCGACGACGGGCGGGGAATCAAGCCCGCCTCCGCGGAGAGGGCCCCTGCCGCCGGACACATCGGCCTCGCCTCCCAGCGCATCCGCATCGAAAGCGCCGGAGGAACCCTCACCCTCACCCCCGCCACGCCCTGCGGCACCAGGGCCCTCGTCGACCTTCCCCCGCCGGCCCTGTGACGCCGCGCGCGCATCCGGAGCGGTCCGTCCCCCCTGCGCCCCATACCGAAAGGGACGGGCCCTGTGCGCAGGCGGCGAGGAGGTCGAGCAGGCCCACACAAGTACGCTGCCCCACAACAGGGAGGCGACGACGGTCGGGCCGGGCCCGCGTAGCCGACGGCCGGGCGGCGGCCGGGGTCCGGTCCTGCAGAGGACGGCGTTGGTGACGATCCCGACCGGCCAGGTGCCGGACACAAACCAACCGAGCACCGACGCCGCCGGCGCGATCGCGGCCCCATCGGCAGCACCAACCGCCCCAAACCGGGGCCCGACGCCGGTACCGGCAGCGGCAAGCGCCTGCAAATCGCACGCAGGACCAGTGGATGCACAGGCAGCGCACACAGCCCCACCCCGTGGGGAAGGAACCACCAGCCCACCCCGGAGCGGGTGACCCTCACCCTACGAGCATTACCCGTCGGCCGAGAATCCTCGCCGCTCAAGTCGCTCGGAGGAGGTCGACGGCGTTGCCCGGACGCGCACGCCTGACGCCCTCAATTCTGACTGCGGCCGATTGCAGACGCCCCTGCTCCGGCCGTACCTACTGGACGGGGGAATATTCACTCTAGAGTGAATATTCCCCCGTCCAGTAGGTACGGCCTAGGGATCTTCCCCAGGGTCTCGGCAGGATCCGATACCTAAAGTCAACGGCATGTACGTGACAGCACCTCTCGGAAGGCACAGGGCAACGACGGCACTGTCGCGAACCGCCGGGCGCAGCAGTGCTCTTGCCGTGGGAGATGGAGGTCCCTTGGGGCGTGGCCGACTGCACTGCGGCAGAACATCGGCGTCGTTCCTGCCGGTGAGCGGGGCCCTCACGGCAGTGCGGTTCACCGAGGCAGCCCTGTGACGGCTGTCGGCAGGTGAACGACCCCATGCGCAGATGAGCCGGTCATCCCCGGCTAAGTCCTGGGCCGACCTCCGACATCGCAAAGTGCCGGTCTCAGGGCCTACACCGCCATGCCCGCTCGGCCGGCCCTGTGCAGGGCGACGTTGTGTCGATTCCGAAACCGAAAGCAGGTAGTCCGCTGTGAAACTGGCATCGTCGGCTCTCCTCGTGCTCGTCGCCGCTTTGCACGTGTACTTCCTCGTGCTGGAGATGTTCCTGTGGCAGGGACCGAAGGGGCGCGCTCTGTCCCGGATGGATGGGGAGATGGCTCTGGCGACGGCCCCGCTCGCCGCCAACCAGGGGCTGTACAACGGCTTCCTGGCCGCCGGGCTTATATGGGGGCTGATCGCGCCGGGTTCGGCCGGACTCCACTTCAAGATCTTCTTTCTGGTGTGTGTTATGGCGGCAGGTCTCTACGGAGCAGCCACCGTCAACCGGCGTATCCTCCTGGTCCAGTTCGCACCAGCAGCGGTCGCGCTGGCGCTGGTTCTCCTCACCCGCTGACACTCCCCCTGCCCGCACCGGGTACGAGCCCCGGCATGCGCCGCCCCGAGCACAGCGTCCAGCAACTGCGATGCGCGGACCGCGTTCACCGTGACCGTTGGCGGGCGGCTCCGTGTCGCAGACGCCCGCGATGCGCGGGCTGCGGGTGGCAGCGGTCAAGCGGCCGGCCCCGCTGCATCCGGTGGCGGCCGGCGCCAGCGCCCTGCGCGCCGGGGCGCAGCCGCGCAGGGTACGTCCCTGCGGGGTGGCCTTCCGAGGCGGTCACCTCGGCGGCAGCCGGCCGGCGGCTGAGAGCACCCGGTGCCCGCCAGTGGAAGCGCAACGCGAGAAGCCGCAGCAGCAAGGCCGTGATCGCCGCAAGGCCGCCGGTGACGGCGTTGAGCGCATCGATGCGGATACACAGCACGGCGATCGCGGCGCCGACGACAGCCGTGACGGCGCCGAGGCCGCGGTGCCGGGCAGGACCGCGGTGACCTCGTTGGCGAGTACGTCGCGCAGGACACCGCCGCCGACGGCGGTGACAACACCGAGGGCGGCGCAGGAAGCGAGGCCGAGGCCGTACTCGTGCGCCTTGATGGTCCCCGTAACGCACAGCAGCCCGAGGCCCGCGGCGTCGGCCACGTTGGCCAGCCGGTGGCCGCGGCCGGTCTGGGCCACCGGCTGGCGGGTCATCGTCCACGCCCCGGACCGTGACGTGGTCCATGCCGCCAGGGGGCCGCAGTGCGGGAATGCCCGACCCGGGGCAAGCCGAAGATCCCAGAAATGACGAACAAGCATCCGCGCCGGCCGCGCCGGCATCCTGGCTCCACCGCCAGGACGCCGAGCCGGCTCTCGGCGCGCGGGTACTTCCAGGGCCCGTTGCACTACGACGTCGTGTTGATGCAGGCGGCGCGCGGTCTGTGCAAGAGTTCGGCCGGGAGAGCGCGCGGCCATCGCGCCCCCTGGTTCGGGTCGGCGACCGGGTGACCGGCTGATGCGGTGGTCAGCCGCGCAGACCACCTGTCGGGGGAGGGTGCGCGCGGGATCGCCCCTGCAGTGTGGAGTGCACGCGCCGTTCCTGCCGGATGCAGGTGGGACGTGTGTGATGCCGCATCGCGTGCGGGTGGTGTGCCCAGGGTGGGCGAGCGGTGCAGGCTCCCCGTCGGCTGGGCGCTCGGGCGGGCCGGTCAGGGCCTGGCCTGCGTGCGGGCCCGGGCCGGCCCGGTTCCAGGTGGTCGGCCGGCCCGCGGGGTCGCCGTCCACCTGCCCTATCAGTGCTGGAGTTGTCGTGATCGCCCTGTCCTTGCAAGAGATCTCCCGGTTCGTCGGGGGTGAGTTGTGCGATGTTCCTGATGCCCGCGTGGTCGTCAACGGGCCTGTCGTGGTCGACTCCCGGCACGCCGCGCCGGGTTCGCTGTTCGTCGCGGTGCGTGGGGCGCGCACCGACGGGCACCGATTCGCCCACGCGGCCGTCTCGGCGGGTGCGACAGCCGTGCTGGCCGAGCACCCGGTGGGCGCGCCGGCCATTGTTGTGCCCGATGCACGGCGGGCACTGGGGGAGCTGGCGCGTCACGTGCTGGCCCGGCTGCACCGGCCGACGGTGATCGCCGTGACCGGCTCGGCGGGAAAGACCGGCACCAAGGATCTGCTGGCTCAGGTGCTGGCCGCGCAGGATGTCACCGCAGCCGCCCCGTCGTCGTACAACAATGAGATCGGCCTGCCGCTGAGCGTGCTGCGCGCCGATGAACACACCCGGTTCCTGGTGCTGGAGATGGCGGCGCGCGCTGCCGGGGATATCGCGTATCTGACGTCGATCGCCCCGCCCGACGTGGGTGTGGTCACCAACGTCGGCACAGCGCACATCGGTGCGTTCGGCGGCAAGGAGGCCATCTGCGCCGCCAAGAGCGAGCTCGTCGCGGCGCTGCCGGGGCATGGTCTTGCGGTGCTGAACGCCGATGACGATGCGGTCATGTCCATGCGCCGCGGGACGGCGGCCGGGGTGATGACGTTCGGCCTGGACGGCGGCGACGTGCGGGCGACGGCCGTCGAGGTGGACGCATGCGGCCGGCCGTCGTTCACCTTGCACCACCAGGGGGAGAAGGCCCGGATCCGGCTGCGTCTGCACGGTGCTCATCATGTCGCCAACGCGGCGGCGGCCGCAGCCGCCGCGATGGGTGTGGGCATGGCACTGAGCGATGTCGCCGAAGCCCTCTGCCGGGCGCGGCGGCTGACGCCCGGACGGATGCAGGTCCTTGAACGGGCGGATGACGTGGTGGTCATCAACGACGCCTTCAACGCCAATCCCGACTCGATGGCAGCCGCTTTGGCCGCCCTGGCGTCCATGGCCGGCGGCCGCCGCGCCGTCGCCGTGCTGGGTGAGATGCGGGAACTGGGTGAGCAGTCGTCCCGCCACCATCTCGAACTCGGCCACCGCGCGGCCCGGGCAGGCGTCAGTGACGTGATCGCGGTCGGCGAGGGCGACGCCACGCTGATCCGGCAGGGGGCCGCCGCGGCCGGCGCTAGGGCCACCTGGGTGCCCGACCGCGACGCCGCGCTCACCCTGCTGATCACTTACGTCAAAGGCGGGGACGTGGTGCTGCTCAAGGGATCCCACGCCGTCGGCCTGGAGGACACGGCGCTGCAACTGGCCGCAGCGGGCCCAAGCGGCCCCAGCCGGTGAACCCGCGCCCCCCGCGGAGGGGGCGGGTTCACCGTCCGCACACCCCGCACCGGGCTTCGGCGCACCTCATCCACGGATCGCACAAGGACGGAATTCCATGCATCCCGACGCATCTGCCGCCGCTGCCCGCCGGTGCCAGGAGGCCAGGGGCATCCCTGTCCCCGGCACCGTCAGCCAACGCCTGTCGGACACCACCGGACAGCCTGCCCGTCCCGCGCTCGCCCGGGCCGTGGTCGACCTGGCCGCGATCGCGCACAACACACGGCTGTTGGCCCAGCACGCCCGGGGCGAGCTGATGGCGGTGGTCAAAGCCGACGGCTTCGGCCACGGCGCGGTGCAGGTGGCACGCCACGCCCTCGCCCACGGCGCGAGCTGGCTCGGGGTGGCGTGCGTCGCCGAGGCACTGGCACTGCGCACCGCCGGAATCACCCAACCGGTGCTGGCCTGGCTGTATCTGACGCGAGAGGAGATCGAGGCCGCCCTCGCGGCAGCCGTTGATCTGTCGGTGGCCTGTGTGGGCCAGCTGCGGCAGGTCGCCGCCGCAGCCGAAGCAACCGGCATTCCGGCCCGCATCCACCTCAAGATCGACACGGGGCTGCGCCGCGGCGGTGCCGAGGCCGCTGACTGGCCTCAGCTCATCTGCGTGGCCCGTGGTTTCGAACAACGCGGCCTGCTCGACGTCCACGGCGTATGGTCCCACCTCATCCACGCCGACCGGCCCACACACCCCGACACCGCCGGGCAGATCCGCGCCTTCGACACGGCCGTGGCGCAGGCCGAAGACGCCGGGCTGCGCCCCGCACTGCGCCACCTCGCCAACTCCGCCGCCGCGCTGGACGCGCCTGTGACGCACTACGACCTGGCCCGCGCCGGACTGGGGCTGTACGGGATCGAACCGGTGACAGGGGCGGGTTTCGGGCTCCGTCCGGCGCTGACCCTGCACACCCGGGTACTGATGACCCGCGGGGTGGCGGCCGGGAAGGGCGTCTGCTACGGGCACGACTACACCACGCCCGCCGCGACCACCCTGGCGCTGGTGCCCGTCGGCTTCGCAGACGGGCTGCCCAGGGCCGCCTCCCCCGGAGCCCGAATGTGGCTGGCCGGTGAGCGCCGCCCGGTGGTCGGCCGGATTGCCATGGATCAGTGCGTCCTCGACGCCGGCGCCGCAGCCGCAGTGGGAACAGGAGATGAGGTCATCGTCTTCGGCCCCGGACACCACGGCGAACCCACCGTGAAGGACTGGGCGAGATGGGCCGGTACCAGCCCCCACGAAATCCTCACCGGGATCGGCCCACGGGTGCTGCGCCACTATCAGGAAGCCCCCCACACCCCGCACCACCTCTTGGAAGGACGCACGCCTTGAATCACCGGCAACGAACCAGGATCGCGGTCCTCTTCGGCGGGCCCAGCACCGAGCACGACGTCTCCTGCAGCTCCGCGGCAGGCATCATCACCCACCTGGACCGCTCCCGCTACCAGGTGCAGCCGGTACGCATCAGCCGCGACCGCCGATGGGCCATCGGGCCGGTGGACACCCCCGAAGGCGTCTACACCCCCGACGACCTTCTCCGGCTCACCCCCGCCCCCGCCCTCACCCGGCCGGTCACCGACCTCATGAGCGCATCGGCCGCGCTCGCCTGTGCCGATGTGGTCTTCCCCGCCCTGCACGGCCCCTACGGCGAGGACGGCACCGTTCAAGCCCTGCTGGAGGTGCTGCGTGTGCCCTACGTGGGCAGCGGCATCGCCGCCAGCGCCGCTGCCATGGACAAGGACGTCACCAAACGCCTCCTGGCCGCCGACCAACTGCCGGTGGTGCCATGGGCCCTGCTCAAGCACCCCGCCTGCACCCTTGAGAAGGCCGACCGTGAGCGTCTGGGCCTTCCCGTGTTCGTCAAACCGGCCCGCTCCGGCTCCAGCATCGGCGTGACCCGCGTCGATGACTGGGACAGCCTGCCGGCAGCCCTGTCCCGCGCACGCCGCGCCGACCCCAAGGTCCTGGTCGAAAAGGCCGTAATCGGCCGCGAAATCGACATCGCCGTGCTGCAGCAGCCCGACGGATCCCTCACAGCCGGCCCACCCCTGGAAATCCAGGTCCGCGGCCATCAGCAGTTCTTCGACTTCGACGCCAAATACCGTGACAACACCACCCGCTTCGCCATCCCCGCACCACTGGACGACACCCTCACCCACAGGCTCCAGTCACTCGCCCTGACCGCGTTCGACTCCCTCGGCTGCTTTGGCCTGGCCCGCGTCGACTTCCTCCTCGACCAAACCGAACCCCTGATCAACGAGGTCAACACCCTGCCCGGATTCACCGAAGCCTCGCAGTACCCGCAGATCTGGGCCGCCACCCAACTGCCCTACCCAAAGCTCCTCGACACCCTCATCACCAGCGCCCTCGGCCGCCCAGCACCAAGCAGAGCCGCCGCGTAAGCGCCCGCACACCCCGGCATGTGCGCCCACCAAACCCGGCACGGCACAGCACACCGACCGGTCAGCCGCCTCCAGCGACCCCGCCCTGCCGAACAACTCCGACCAGACGCAAGAGACACCGGACCGCCATGAGCACAGCCGACCAGCCCCCTCGCCACGCCGCCCACCACCCAGCCCAGCCAGGGACAGCACCATGCCGCCCGGCCCGGCCTCAGCCGACAGCCAGCCCACTGGTGAAGGCAACACTCCGCGGGCGCCTGCGCATCATCACCACAGTGGCGGCCGCAGTGCTGTGCCTCATCGTGATCGCACTGACTTTCTGGCTGGCAACCACCCCGGCCACCGCCATGACCGGCGCTGTGTCCATCAAACGGACACTGCCCGGCACCGCCGCACCCCCCACATGGCCGGCCACCGGACAAGCCTCCCTCACCATCGACGGCTACGGGACCCAGTCCTCACCTCACCAGGCACCCATTCCCACCGCCAGCACGGCCAAGATCATGACCGCGTACCTCCTGCTGCGCCGCCATCCCCTCCAACCAGGACAACAAGGGCCCACCTTCACCATCTCCGCCGAGGAAGCGGCCCGCTACCACTCCCGTCTGGCGAACTCCGAGTCCGTAGCCCCCGTACAGGCGGGCCAGCGCATCACCGAGCGCCAGGCCCTCCAGGCCCTCATGTCCATGTCCGCGAACAACATCGCCGACGAGATAGCCCGCTGGTGTGCCCCCACACGCACCGCGTTCCTCACCGAGATGGACCGCACCGCACACCAGCTGGGCATGAAGTCCACCTTCTACACCGACCCCAGCGGCCTGAATCCCACCACCGTCAGCACCGCCGCAGACCAGGTCAAACTCCTCGGCGCCGCCCTCCGCCTGCCCGAGTTCGCGACCATCGCCGCATCCTCCTACACCGATTTCCGGGGCACCACACACCACAACACCAGTCCCCTGCTCGGCCAGGACGGTGTGTTCATGGGCAAGACCGGCACCACCAGCGAGGCAGGAAAGAACCTCGTCTTCGCCGCACACCGCTACATCGCCGGCCGGAGCCGACTGGTCATCGGCGCCGTCATGGCCCAGCCCGCCTCCGACCCGGCCGCCCCGGCTGCGGCCGCCCGCAGTCTGCTGTCCGCAGCCGACCACAGCCTCGTCACAGCCCCCATCGTCCGCACAGGCGAGATCCTCGCCCGCCTCGACCAGCGATGGGGACCCAGCATCCCCCTCGCCGCCGCCGGCGAGCTGAAGGCAACCGGACGGCCCGGCACCACCGCCACCATAACGGTCACACCCCACACGACCATCCCCAGCGGCACCGCCGGCGGCACCCCCACCGCCCGGGCCACCATCACCGGCACCACCACAGCAATCACACTCACCCCGACCCGCCCCCTCGACCACACCTGGTACCCATTCTCCCCCGCCCCCCGCCTGATACCGGCAACGAAGAACTGAGCGGGCGTGTCCAGTCAACGGCTGATCTTGGTTGTTGAGGGTCAGTGGCTGGTGGTGGGGGGTCAGGCGGCCTTCGAAGGCGATCTGGAACGCGTTCAGCGGTGCCTTCCAGCGCATCGTCCAGCGGCGCCGGCCCTTGCCAGTCGGGTCCAGGCTCATCAGCGCCATGTAGACGCACTTCAACGCGGCGCCCTCGGACGGGAAATGGCCCCGGGCCTCACGGCCTTGCGGATGCGGGCGTTCACGCTCTCGATCGCGTTGGTGCTGCAGAGGACCTTGCGGATCTCGACATCGAAGGAGAGGAAGGGCACCATTTCGGCCCAGGCGTCGGACCACAGCTTGATCACGGCCGGATACTTGGTGCCCCACTTCTCGGAGAACTCCAGGAACCGTTCGGTCGCCGCGGCCTCGCTCGGGGCGGTGTAGACGGGCTTCAGATCCTCGGCAACCTTGTCCCAGTCCTGCCGGGCTGCGTAGCGGATACTGTTCCGAATGAGGTGAAATATGCAGGTCTGCACCACAGTTCGGGGCCAGACGGTCTCGACCGCGCCGGGCAGACTGTTCAGGCCGTCGCAGACGAGCATGAGGACGTCCTCGACGCCGCGGTTGCGGAGCTCGGTGAAGACCTGGAGCCAGTGCTTGGCGCCCTCACCGCCGTCGCCCGCCCAGATCCCGAGGATGTCGCGGGTGCCCTCGACCGTGACCGCCATGGCAACGTAGATCGGACGGTTAGCGACCTGGCCGTCGCGGATCTTGGTTCTGTCGATGATCTTGTGATTCGGTGGGTTGGGACTCATCGTGTGAGCAGAACGCGTTTGCGAAGGAGATCGAGGCTGGCACGGCCGAACATCTGCCGTTTCAGCATTTTCAGTTGGTTGATGTTGCCCTCGACGGCGCCGGAGCTGTGAGGCAGGGACAGGCCGTTGCGGACGGCGTCGAAGTCGCGGCGGAGGTTGCGCGCGAAGCCAGCAAGCGGAACCAGGCTGTCCCGTTCGACGTCGGTGATCCAGTCTTCGAGGCGGTCGCCGTGGCGGCCGGTCATCATTGCGGCGAACTTCCTGATGTGAAGTGTGAGCCGGTCGAGTTCGGGGTCGCGCTCACGCAGCCGGTGCAGCTTGTCGGCGTCCTCGTCCCGCAGATGCTCGGGGTGGGTCATGATCCAGGAGGTCACCTCGCGGACCGACAGAGGCTTGGGTCGCGGTTCGGGTGCGTGTCCGAGCCTGGTCCGGGAGCGCCGCAGGTGGCGCTGGACGGCCAGCTCGCCGCTCGGATAGCCGAGTTCTTGGATCTCCCGGTAGAGCTGGGCGGCGTTTCGGATGCCTTCGTTCCAGCGCCGGTGCAGGTGGCCGACGTATGGGTCGACGATATGTGCTCGCTGCAGGCTCTTGGCGACGACATCGTCGGCGGAGCGAGCGCTCACCAGCTTGCGGACGGTCGCCTGATGCAATCCGAGTTTCCGGCCGATCGCCGCCTTTGACATCCCCTGTCCCCACAGCTCATGGGCGGCGGCGTGCTGCTCACGCAGCCGGGCCACGATCTTCAGTTCTTTCGGGGGCTGCACCACCTCGGGCTCCGCCGCGGGAGTGTCGTGGCTGCTGGTCCGTGCTGGAGGCGGTTTGGCCAGGCGGGAGCGATGGGCGTTGACCGTCTTCTCGACCGCCTGGCCGAGGTTGGCCCACAGGTGAGAGCGATCCGCGACCTGTTCGGCCTGCGGCGCCCCGATCCGAGCGCCCTCCCCGTATCCGCTGGAACGGTCCCGGCAGATGACCTTCACCTCGGAGTGATTGCGGAGCCAGGCAGCCAGGTCCTCCCCATCGCGGCCGTCGTAGAGGTGCACCGGCCGGTGGGTGGCCATGTCGATCAATACCGTGCCGTAGTGGCGGCCCTTGCGGAAGGCGAAGTCGTCGACACCGAGGACCTCCACCTCGCCGATATCCGGCTCGGGCAGGGACCTGACCAGCCGCAACAGCGTGTCCCTGCCTATGGTGAGGCCGACCGAGGCCGCCAGTCGGGCCCCTGCCCGGCCGGCCAGGGCCAGCCCGATCTGCGTCAACACCTCGCGTAGCAGCGGGGTATGCCGACTGTGCGGGATGGTCAGTCCCACGACCTGCTCGGCGAACGTCACCGCCGTGCAGGCAGGGTTCTCGCAGCGGAAGCGGCGAACACATAACTCGATCACGACACCGAGCCCGCCCGCGGCGACATCACGCAGCCTGCGTACGTACCGACCGTGCACCCGGGCCGACCTCGTACCGCACCGACACGATCCAGTCGTCGCTCGCACCCGCGTTCTCAGCACTACCTGGTCCGGCCGCCGCTCGACCCCGTCGATCAGCAACGCGGACAGGTACGGAAACAGCTCCAGGAGCACATCATGAGAGCACGCAATGCATGATCGCGAACAGGCGGCGCAATGTACTCAGCCGTCCGGATCACAAGATCGTCGACAGAACCCGGATCTTCACGTTGATGGCGTCCACGAAGACGACCGGGTAGACGCGATCCAGCGGGCGTGACTGCCATTCGGCCATGCCCTCCATCACCGCATCGGTGATCGTGGAGATGGTCTGCTTGGACACCTGAGCCCCGTACACCTCGGCCAGATGCGCTGATATCTCCCCGTGAGTGAGGCCCTTCGCGGACAGGGACAGCACCATCTCGTCGACACCCGTCAGACGCCGCTGGCGTTTCTTGACGATCTGCGGCTCGAAGGTGCCGGCCACATCCCTCGGCACCTTGACCTCGACCGGTCCGACGTCGGTCAGCACAGTCTTCGCCCGCGTGCCGTTGCGGAAGTTGCCGCTGTTCCGGCCCGCTGCGTCGTGCTTGCCATAGCCGACATGGTCGGTGATCTCGCCCTCCAGGGCGGACTCCAGCACCCGCTTCGTCAGCTGCTGCAGCAGCCCGCCCTCCCCGGTCAGCTCCAGTCCATCGTTCCGGGCACGGTCGACCAGCATCGCGATCAACTGCTCGTCCGACACCGCCTCCGCAGGCGACTCGACGACCGGCTCCTCGACGGCCTCGTGCTCGGTGATGGTCTCGCTCATCAGGCGTCTCCTTGATCATCGGATCCGCCGTCTATCGGACACTCCCCCGACGCGCCACCGGTCGCGCCTCCGCGGGCCTGTGGAGGCGCGCACGGCACGCAGCGCCCCCTGCCGGCCCCCTGCAGGTGTCGCCGACGTCCGCGAGGGGTGATCTCCGCACAGCGACTCATCAGGGACGTGCGGGATCCGGCGGTCCATGCAGGACAGCACCGGCCCGCAGGGCCCGCCGGTGCCACGCCCTCACAGACGGCGGCCGTGGCACCGCGTGCGGCACACGGCGGCGCCGCACGCCGTCCGTCCCCGACGGTTCACAGACCACCACCCGCTGCCCCCAACCCTTCCAGGCCACCCGGGGCGCGCGGCACACCGCTGCGGTTGCGCCGTGCCGCCACTGAAGGAATGCATCCGGCGCGGCGAAGAAGGATCGTCAGGATGCCGGATGTCATGGCCGACGACACCGGGGAACCTCGCGCGCGATTCGAACCGGCGATCAGAACAAGCGGGGGGGCAACAACGTGGTCGAGGTCCGGCGGCGCCGCCGGCCGGAGGTGATGCACCGTGCCACGCCCCTGCGGCCCTCGACGACGCAGGCGCGCGCCAGTACACCCACCTGCGGCACATCCGGGCATGTGCCGCAGCCACGCGGCCGCCAGTGCGGCCGAGGCCCGGACGTCCCCGAGGGCAGGTCCGCCCCTCGCGATGCCGCCGTGCCCACCGCAGCCGCGGGCGGCCGCCCGCAGACCCACATCGGCGACGTATCATCCCAAAAAGCCCATTTCGATCATTATGTATGCACTCGATGTCCGGGACGTTTGGTGATGTCTCCTTCCTTCGCTCGGTTCCTGCCGGGGCTGCCCCCGCGCCGAGGCCGTCGCGCTGTCGGAGGCAGCCCGGCCGCGGCAGCCGCGGGGGGCTGCTCGGGCGCTGCACCTGCCGCCATGGGCACGCCCCGGGCCACAGTGCGCATGCGGTGTCCGTCGCACAGGTCCGCGCCGACGGGCCCGGGCCCCGGGGCTGATACGCCATGAAGCACCACTACGGCCGCAGGACGGCCGTTGCGGCGGCTGTGCCCGCGGCCCTGGGACACCCCCAGGGCGTTGCGCGGGTCCAGTCGGTACTCAGATGCGCGCTGGTCGTGCTCCTGGTCGTCGAGGCCTCCGTCTTCCCCGACCGGCACAACGTCGCCGCCGGGAACGCACTGATCGCCGCCTACGGCGTGTGGTCGGTGCTGCGGCTGCGGGCGGTGTGGCGGGAACAGACACATCCCCGGCTGATCTGGGCAGTGCTCATCGTCGACCTGGCCGTGCTCGTCGGGCTCGTGGTACTCACCCGCGGATTCCCCGTCCCGGAGACCTCGCTGGCCCTGATCGACGACGCCTTCTTCGTGGTCGCCATGATGGCCTCGTTCCAACTGCAGCCCAGGACCACCATCGCGCTGATGACGCTCACCGCCTCGGTGTATCTCGCCGCCGCCACCGGCGCCGGCGCAGGCCCGCGCAGCCTGCTGGCCGCCCTGATGCACACCCTGTTCCTCGTCACCGTGGGCATGGCCTGTGCCCTGACGTCCTGGGTCCACCGGGCCCGCGTCCAGACCATCAACACCCTGGTCAAAGACCGCTCCCAGCTGCTCATCGAAGTCCTCAACGTCGAAGAACGCGAACGCAGCACACTGGCCGAAGCACTCCACGACAACGCCCTGCAAAGCGTCCTGGCCGCACGCCAGGACATCGAGGACGCCCGCGCGGCGACGTCCCCGGCAGAGTCCCTGGAACGCGCCGAACGGACCCTCACCGACGCCGCCCGCCAGATGCGCTCCGTCGCCGCAGAGCTGCACCCCGCGGTACTGGAAAACCTCGGGCTGGCCGGAGCGGTACGTGCTGCCGCCCACGCCGCCGCAGAGCGCGGCGCCTTCAGCGTCGACGTCCAGTGCAAGGAGGGCCTCCACCACCCCCAGCAGCAGCTGGTCTTCACAGCCGCCCGGGAACTGCTGACCAACGTGGTCAAGCACGCCGCAGCTCAGCACGTCACCGTGCATCTGACCGGCCACGCGGGCAGCATCCTCCTGGAGATCACCGACGACGGGCGGGGCATCACACACAGCGCCGTCCAGGCAGCCCCCGCCGCCGGACACATCGGACTCGCCTCCCAGCGCATCCGGATCGAAAACGCCGACGGAACCCTCACCCTCACCCCCGCCACACCCCACGGCACCAGAGCCGTGCTCGAACTACCCCCACCAGCCCTATAGGCGACGGCACACACCCCGAGGCAGTCCCCGCACCGGCGTGCCCGCCACCGCAACCCGCCCACCCGCACCCGGCAAAACAGCCCAGCGCGGTCCACGGGCAGCGGCACTCACTGAGCTCTTTCAGT
>NZ_BJND01000097.1 GCF_006539505.1 Streptomyces spinoverrucosus | reverse complement strand
CGTTCAGGCCGCGGCTTGGAGAGGCCGTCCGCCCCAGCGGATGCCCTTCTCGCTGCGCGAAGTGGGCCTCTATCGGGTTCGCCCACGAGGCGTAGGTCGGGGTGAAGCACAACTCGACCTTGTGCTTCCTCGCCCAGCGACGGATGTCGGCGCCTTTGTGAGCGGACAGGTTGTCCAGGATCACATAGATCGGTGCGCCGTCGGGCCGGGCGGCACGGATCGACCTCAGCCCGGCCAGCGTGCTGGCGGCACCCTTCCCGCGGCGGTTGACGCCCCACAGAGTGTCGTCCCCGACCGAGTAACAGCCGTGGAAATACCGCACCCCGTGGGTGCGGTGGTAGGTGGCCGGCAGCCGGTCGGGATGTTTGCGCTCGGCCCAGCCCGAGCTTGCGGTTGGCCTGATCCCGAGCGGGCCGAACTCGTCGAAGGGAGCAGGCACCGTAACGCCTCACGGCCGATCCGGATGACGCGGCCGTGCACTTTCCGCAGGTAGGCGACGAGTTTGCGGATGGACCAGCGGGTGAAGGGCTGACCGAGCTTGGTGGGGCGGGTGGTGGCCGTCTGTATGACGAAGTCCTCGTCGTCAGTGCTGAGCAGGCGGGGACGGCCTCCCGCCCACCGAGACATCTCACGATGCCAAGTCGTCAAGCTGCTGTGGCCAGTTCGGAGGGGAAGGCGATGTGTTCATCGAACAGTTCGCCTGCCTGAAGGCAGTGGTAGAGCTGGCCGATCAGGCGGTTGAACAGGTGTCGCTGGGCGGCCGCGTACCAGTCTCCTTGCTCGCGTCGGCGCCGGTAGTGGGCGTCCGCGCCGGGAGAGGACCGCAGAGCGGAGAAGGCCCACAGGTAGCCGGCATGGTTAAGCCGGTCGTTCTTGACCATGCGACGCCCGACGTGATGTTTCTTGCCGGACGTGCGGGTGACGGGGGCGGAACCTGCGTAGGCCTTCAGGCCACGTGCGTCGACGAACCGCTGGCGGTCGTCACCGATCTCGGCCAGCACCCGGGCGCCGAGCTGCATCCCGAGGCCGGGGAAGCTCAAGATGACTTTGGCGTCCGGGTGTTGGAGAAAAGACTCCTCGACCGCCTCGGCGAGCTCGTCAGCAGCGAGGCAGGCGGCTTCCAACTGCCGTAGGAGGGCGAAGACCTGCTTGCCGAGCGCGTCTTCGACCAGCTGCGGCTGGCTCGCGTAATCGCCGCGGAAGACCTCGCGGAGCCGGTCGGCCTCGCCTTCGATGCCGCGGCTGCGGCCGGCTCGTTTGAGGGCGGATCGGAGCTGGGCGCGGGTGAGCCGGGCGGCCTGGCTCGGGGTAGGGGCAAGCTTGAGCAGTTCGAGGGCTTCGGGACGGCACAGGCCGTTTGTCCATCTGGCGAAGGCGTCCAGGGCGGCGGGGTAGTACTCGCGTAGCAGTGAGCGGACCTGGTTGGCGATCTGCTGCCGGTTCCAGGTGGCATCCTGCTGGGCGCGGGCGAGGACGGCAATGGCGCGTGCGAGGTCGGTGTCGGCCGGCAGCGGCCGGTGCATGGGCATATCGGTGCGCAGGATGTTGGCCAGCACCAGAGCGTCGCCAGGGTCGGACTTCTTGCGGGAGGCGCCGTGCCGGTCGCGGTAGCGGGCAGCGGCCATCGGATTGATCGCGAAGACCTTCCGATTGCCCTGCCGCAGGGCCGCGACCAGGAGGCCACGGCTGGTTTCGATGGCGATCGGGATCGGGTCGTCTTCCGTGTCGCCGTACTCGGCGAGCAGGTCCAGCAGCAGCCGGTAGCCAGCCGCGTCGTCGGTGACGCGACGCTTGGCCAGCAGCTGTCCGGTGTCGTCGATCAGGGCGACGTCGTGATGCTTCTCAGCCCAGTCGATCCCGCAGTAGATCAAGTTGCTCCTCCCCTTCGGCGCTGGCATCTGCGCTGGTCACGAGCGCATGCGGGCCACGCGGCTCCCTAATTCCAGGACTCTTCGGTCCGACATCTCACAAGCCGTTCGCGGCACCAGCGCATCCCACGGGCCTCGGTCTTGTCCAGAGCTCGGGGCTCGGGATTGGTAAGAGGTCATTGTGAAACGGGCCCGCACCACCAACTCCAACGAGTGAATACGCCGCGGGTGGTGGCGGCCGTGACGACGACGAACGTCACCGCTCTACCTAGAGGCCTCGCAGGCCGGGGCTTGTAAAGGTTGTCCGCCCGGCGTCCACGCGCCCGCCACCACCTCGAGCACTGGGGCCGTGCGCCGCTCTCAGTGAAGGCCTCACCAGCCTGGGTCCAGGAAGGCGTCACAGTCCCGTACTCGAACAGTCCGGCAGTGCTCCAAGAAGCCGCGCCGGTGCCGCTACCAACGAATTAGGGCTTGTATTCGTCGAGGACAGGGTCCTGTTGTACTGCCACTGGCCGCGGAAGAGGTCTTCCAGCTCAGCAGCGTCGGCGAGGCTCTTGGCGGTGCGGTAGGTCATGTGGAGTCGCCGACCGATGGAGCGGCGGCTGTGGCCAGCTTCCAGCTTGCCGAGGTTGCGTCGGACTCGATGATCTCGTGGGTAGGTCTCGGCGATGCGGTCCGCCCTGGCGCCGAGCCACCGTGTTCCGCGATCCTTCCTCTGAAGCGTGTCACTGGCAGGCGTGCTGGACCTGCGTGCCGCGGACGTCGACGAGTTGGGGGCGCGGTTCGGTGACCCCTCCGTACCGCCTCCGGCGAAGGCTCCCGCTCCGGCCCGGCCCGAACTCGCCCCGGTCCTGGTACGTGACGCCCCACGGAACGACCGCCGCACTGCTCGGTGGCCGCGCGGATGATGTGCCCGACCGCTACGCGCTGGCCTCGCCCCTCGAACGCCTGCCCCTGGGTGTGCCTCAGCTCGTCGTCCACGGGGACGCCGATAGGGGGTTCCACCCGCCCAGAGCCACACGTACATCACCGCCGCCCTGGAACGTGGCGATCAGGTGGAGTACGTCCAGGTCCCGGACGCGGACCACTTCGATGTCATCGATCCGGATCATCCTTCCTGGCAGGGAGTAGTGCGGCGACTGCCAGACCTTCTCCCGACCGGAGGGGAATGAGCGCCATGCGCGCCCGCTTGGTACGAGTCGACGGGCCTCGCGTCGGAGGTGCGGCGGGTCGGCGAGATGGAGGATCTGCAGCCCGGCCCCGGGGAGGTGCCGATCCGTGTGCACGCCTCGGGCATCAACCACGGGGACGTGATCAAGCGGCAGGACTGGACCGGCCACGGCATGGCTGGCCCCGGGCGATCCCGCACTCGGACGGCGCCGGCGTAGGCGGTGCACCTCTCCGATGGTGTCTCTTTCGAGCAGGGTGCCTGTCTGGGGATCTCCGGGATCACCGCGCACCGCGCCCTGTTCATGGACGGTCCGCTGCGGGACCCTGGGTGCTCGAGGTGGCGTTCGGGGCCAATGCGGACACCGATCTGGAGATACTCGCCGGGGGCGGGGTGATCGCCGCCTACGCCACCGACGGGGCACGCCCGGCTATCCCCTTCTGGCAGTTGGGCTTCCCGAACGTCACGGTGCACTTCCTGGGAAGCGACGTGAAGCCGTCGAGCGCGGCGACTCCGGAGGGCGCATCCTGATCGATCCATGCCTCTGACTGACCCGACCGACGGCTAAGCGTGTATAGTAAGGATCGTGACCATCAAGATTATGACCACTAGCCGGATGCTCCGGTGTCAAGTCCCGGAGGACTGGCGCCGGGGGCTTGCGGTGGTGGCCCACCCGGACGACCTGGAGTTCGGGGCCTCGTCGGCGATCGCCCGGTGGACCGCTCAGGGCAAGACCGTGGTCGATCTGCTGGTCACCCGTGGTGAGGCCGGAATCGAGTCCATGCCTCCCGAGCGCACCGCGGCGGTGCGGTCGGCCGAGCAGGTCGCCGCCGCCGGGATCGTCGGGGTGGATCGGGTCGAGTTCCTGGCCCACCCCGACGGCACGGTGGAATACGGCATCGCCTTGCGCCGTGACCTCGCCCGCGCCATCCGCCACCACTGCCCCGACGTGATCATCTCGCTCAACTTCCGGGAGTGCTTCGACAGCGGTGCGCTCAACCACGCCGACCACCGCGCCGTGGGCTCGGCGCTGATCGACGCGGTTCGTGACGCGGCGAACCGGTGGGTGTTCCCCGAGCTGCTCGACGAGGGACTCCAGCCGTGGTCCGGAGTCCGCTGCGCCTTGTTCAGCTCGTCGCCGGAGGCTGAGCACTTCGTCGACGTCACGGCACACTTGGACCGGGGTGTGGAGTCGTTGGCGGCGCACGAGGCGTACCTCGACAACCTTGCGGGAGGCTTCGACCCCGAGCAGTTCCTGCGCCGTCAGGCCACTGACGCCGGACGCCGCGCGGGAGTGCCGCTGGCGGTCGCCTTCGAAGTGGTCCCGCTGTGAGAAGGGATCAGCGCCCGGCGTCCTTCCGTGGCTCCCGCCTGCTGGCCGCGGTCTCGTCGAAATGCGCGAGCTGCTGGGCGGTGATATCCCGGAAGGCGCCCTTGAATGCCGCGTACTTCCGTTCGCCGATCGCCTCCGCGTGCCGCTGCTCGATGGCGGCCATGATCGCGTCCGACTTCTCCATCTGGTCCCGGCCCCGGCGGGTGGGGACGATCAGCTTGGCCCGCCGGTCCCGGGGGTCGGGCCGGCGCTCGACGTACTCCAGGGCTTCCAGCTCGTCGATCAGGTTGCCGATGACCTGCTTATGAGTGCCCGACTGCCGGGACAGTTCCGTCGCGCGGGTGCCCTCCTCGTCGAGAAAGCCCATCACGGCGCCGTGCTGTGGCCGTAGCTCGGGGTGACCTTGCTCGGCCAGCGTCTCGAAGAGCTCCTTCTGGATCGAGAAGAGCAGGCGCGTGGACAGAATCCCGAGGTCCGGATCCTTGAGCTTGCGTTCGCTGCGCCGCACTGCGACACCCTCCTCGTCACCGTTATTGACTGTCACCATCCGTAATAATAGTGGGCACAGAGGGGGGTGGTCAGGGCTGCCGTCGTGCGCCCGTCGTGGATCCGCCCCGTCACCCGGTGCGAGTCGCGCTTGGATCGAGGGTCTGCACGCGGTGAGCGATCTTCCAGTGACCGTCGATCTTATGCAGTTCGTCGGTGTAGGTGCCGGTGGCGTGGACGGCGGGTGCTTGTTCGATCTCGGCGACCCAGTACCACGACCGGGCCGTGGCGCGAGTGCCGTTCACGTCGATCATGATTGGACCGGTCATGTGCCGTTTGCCGGCCGTGAACCCCTGGTCGCGCAGGCCGATGAACATCCTTCTGATTTCCGCTCGCCCCGTCGCCGAGGTGAAGGGGCTCTCGTACCGTCCGTCCTCGGTGTACAAGTCGGCGTACCCATCTGCGTCCTGCAGGTCGATATAGATCTGGTGGCGGTTGAGCGACTCGGTGATCTGGATGACATCGGCGGTCGTATCCACGGCATCGCACTTTCGTCAGAGATTGAATAGTCACTGATCTTGACCAAACTTCCGAGGTGTCCCTGGGTAGTTCCTGGGATCACTGTGCGGCGGTGACCGGAGTTCCGCCACCAGGGCCGGGAGGAATGCAGACCGAGGTGCCGGGCGGCCCGGTGCCGGAGAGGGAGGCGTCATGGCGGACTACGGCAGGCCGGTGGAGTTCGGGTACTCCACCGAGCCCGGGCGGTACGACGAGGTACTGGATGCGGTCCTGCTGGCTGAGCGGCTGGGACTTGACCTCGTGGGCATCCAGGACCATCCGTATCAGGGAAGGTTCCTGGACACATGGACGCTGCTGAGCAGCCTGGCCGCCCGCACCGAGCGGATCCGCTTCTTTCCCGACGTGTCCAATCTGCCCCTGCGGCCTCCGCCGCTGATCGCCAAGTCGGCGGCGACTCTGGATGTCATCAGTGGCGGCCGCTTCGAACTCGGATTGGGGGCTGGTGGCGCATGGGAGGCGGTGGAGGCGTACGGCGGCGAGCGGCGTACCGCCGGAGAGGCGGTCGCGGCGCTCGAAGAGGCGATCGCGGTCATCCGGCTCCTCTGGAGCGAGCGGCCCTCGGTGCGCTATGAGGGGCGGTTCTATTCACTGCGCGGCGCGCACCCGGGGCCGCTCCCCGTCCACGACATGGGTATCTGGCTCGGTGCCCTCGGACCGCGCTCCCTGGAGCTGACCGGACGACTGGCAGACGGCTGGGTGCCCTCGTCGCCGTTTCTGCCGCCGCCCCGGCTGCCGGAGGCTCACGCCCGGATCGACGACGCCGCCCGGTCGGCTGGTCGGTGCCCCGAGGGCATCCGACGCTTGTACAACGTCAACGGCCTGATCACCGACGGGCCGGGGCAGGGCTTTCTCGTCGGGCCTGTCGAGCAGTGGGTGGAGGAGCTGACCGGCCTCGTCGTCGAGGGCGGCATGGACACCTTCGTCTTCTTCCCCAGGGGGCCTGTCGGCCGTCAGCTGCCGCGGTTCGCCGAAGAAGTGGTGCCCGCCGTCCGGGAGTGTGTCGCCCGCGCGCGGGGCACTGGTCCGGCGGCTTCGCGCTGACCGGCTCCTTGCTCCTTCGGCGCTGGACGCCGGACCTCGGATGGGAATACGATCAATGTAGTCACAGTTATTGACTATCAAAGACCTGACTAAATGTGGTGAAGGAGTCGACATGAAGACCATCCGGAAGGCAGCCGCACCCGTCGTCGGTGTGCTCGCGGGTGCTGTGGCCACGGGTCTGCTGCTGGGTGGGAACGCCACCGCCACGGAGCGCGACGCTCGTAGTGACCGGTTCGCCATCCGCGAGGTGATCGACCGTCACCAGATGTACATCGATCTGAGGGACGCCGACAGCTACGCCAACCTGTACGCCAAGGACGGCCACTACCGGAGCCCGTTCGGCTCCGCCGACGGCCGCAGCGAGATCAAGGCCATGTTCATCGACCTGGCCGAGAAGGGCTTCACCAAGGGCAAGCGGCACATGAGCGGACCGGCCATGATCGAGACCAACGGCACGACCGCCACCGCCCGTTCCTGGTACTGGGTCGCGGAGACCGAGAAGGAGCACGCCGTCTACGCCACCGGCACCTACACCGACAAGCTCCGCAAGCTGAACGGCAAGTGGGAGATCGTTCAGCGCGTACAGACGCTGGACGAACTCGCCCCCGCGAGCCAGTAACTCCGCCGAGCGGACCGCTCTGCCAATCGCTTGCTCCTCCGCTCGCGGACGTCACCGCACCGAGCTCTCCTCGGCGCGGTGACGGGTCTGCCGGTCACCCCGTCCCGCACCAGAGGTCGTCATGTCTCAGGAATTCCGATCCACCGCCCTTTCCTCCGTCTCTCCCGAGGGTGGCCGCCCGGACACCAGCCCGCCTGCCGGCCGTGTGGTCGCCGCGCTCTCGGTAGCGGTGCTGGCCTACGGGCTGCTGCAGACCCTGGTCGCTCCGGTCCTGCCCACGTTCCAGCGGCACTTCGAGGTGAGCGGCGACTGGGCCGCGTGGGTATTCACCCTCTACCTGCTCTCCGGCGCCGTACTGACTCCTGTACTCGCCCGACTCGGCGACCGGTGCGGCAAGCGCCGGGTCCTCCTCGCCTCACTCGCCGTCTTCGGCGCGGGCACCGTGCTGGCCGCCCTGGCCTGGAACTTCCCCGTCCTACTACTGGCGCGCGCGGCGCAGGGGGCCGGTGCGGCCGCACTTCCCCTGTCCTTCGGCCTCATCAGCGCCCTGCTCCCCAAGCAGCGGATCGGCCAAGGCCTCGGGATCGTATCCGCGATGATCGGCGCGGGCACCGGTCTCGGCTTCGTCATCGGCGGCCTGCTGATAGATCACGCGTCATGGAGGTGGATGTTCGCCGTACTCGCCGGCGTCATCGCGGTCGCCTTTCTGCTGGTGGCCCGTTGGATCCCCAACGACACGGCGCGCCGGGACGAACCTCAGGACACACTGGGCACCATTCTGCTCTCGCTCGGCCTGGTGGCCCTGCTCCTCGCGATCACCCAGGGCCCGCACGCCGGGTGGCTCTCCGCCCCGGTGCTCGGCCTCTTCATCTCCGCTGCCGTATTGCTGGCCGCCCTGGCGGTGGCCGAGACGCGCACGCGGCACCCGCTGCTTGAACCGCGCGTCTTCCTCGACCGGCCGATGCTGCTGACCCACTGCGCTGCGGCGCTCTTCTACGCCGCGGCCCTAATCTTCTTCCTCCTCGTGCCGACCCTCGCCCAACTGCCGACGCACGGGCCAGAAGGTGCCACACAGGGATTCGGCTTCACCGTGACCGCCGCCGGCCTGCTCATGCTCCCCTCGGCGCTGCTGCAGGTTGTGGTGGCGCCGCTCGTACCGGCGCTGGAGCGGGCGTTCGGCTATCGCGCCCCCTTGCTCGGAGGACTGTTGCTCGTACTCACCGGGAGCTTGGCGCTGGCACGCTGGCATGCCACTCCGGTGCAGGTGCTCGCCGATTCCGTACTGCTGGGAACGGGCGCTGCCTTCAGCTTTGCGGCACTGCCGTCGCTCGTGGTCCGCTTCGCTCCGGGACATGCGATAGCCACCGCCAACGGCCTCAACACCGTCGTCCGCACAGTCGGCGGTGTCATCGGGACCCAGGTCGCCATCGCGATCCTCAGCGCCCATTCAGTCACCGGCTCGGCGCTGCCGAGCGAGGGTGCCTTCACCGTCGTGTTCGCGCTCGGCGCCATATTTGCGGCGGTCGGTGTGGCAGTGGTCCTGCTCCTGCCTCGTACTGCCGCCACGCGTTGAAGGGTGGGGCGCGCCGCAAATCAGCTGACGAGCAGTCGGAGCATTTGAGGGCTTCCCAGCCCGTTGCGGGAGTGGGGAGCCCCTGCTCGCGTCGGAAAGCGAATCGGCTGCGGACTGGTTCGACTGCTCCCCGTGTTCTCGTTCGGCTGGGTCGAGCTGCTGGTTCCCTTCGCGCGCGAGGCCAACCCGGTGGCACAGGCCTGCGGTGTGGTCGCCGTGTACTTCGCGGCCGCCATCCAGATCACCTCTCTGTTCAAGTCCCGGACCTCGGGTCAGCCGCGGGTCTTCAGGCCACAGTCCGGGTTGACCCGGAGCCGCTCGGTCGGGATGGCTCCAAGTGCCTTGCGCAGCAGACCCGCCGCCTCGTCCACGCTGGGGATCCGCGGGGAGTGGATGTCCTAGACACCGGGCCCTGCCTCACGCGGATAGCCGGGCGAAGCCAGCTCTCGGGCGACCTGCATGTGGGAGCGGGCGGCCTCCAGACTGATGACATGGGTGTCGAGGTCGTCGAAGGCCTGGGGAACGTCGCCGAACTCGGCGTAGCACACGCAGCCGCAGCTCCGGACACCTCGCCTCCGGCACGCCAATGTCCGAAGTATGAACAATGCGCAGTTCAATGTTCCCAGGGCGTCCCCATTGCGTGCCTGACGGCCCTCCAGAGAGGTTCCCTGGAAGGCCTTCAGTGTGCTGACCTGTAGCTTTGTAGTGCCCTCAGCAGGATTCGAACCTGCGACACCCGCTTTAGGAGCACGATCATAAGCTCACTGGTCCTGCCTGATCTGGCTTGATGCTTCGCGGTTTCCGCAGGTCAGCGGCCAGATGAGAGAAGGCGGCGGAGCGATCTTGCACGATCCTTCGCGGACCTTCTTTGTCTTGCTGTTCCCATCAGGTCCCCGTTCGGAACCGGAACTGCTACGCCTGGGTCGCCTCCCGGCTCCTCCAACTGCCGTACGGCGGCGACTTCTGCGGCCAGGCGCTGCTGGGCGCGTTGGAGTCGTGCCTTGTCTTCGCCGACAAGGGTCGGATGCCGACTCAGGACTCCGGCTTCCCCCCAACCGTGCTGTCCAGTCCGGCCTCACTCCGGGAGAGCGGATAGACCGGGCTCTCATCGGGGACGTACGGCCCAGCCCGCGTCGCCCACGCGAAAGTCACCTCCGCTGTGTCGGTCACCCGGATGCACGCGTCGGTCTGGGTCCCCGTGACGATGAGCCGCCGACGCCAACCACTGAACTGATTCGCCGAAAGACTTGTGGCAGTACGTGGAAGAAGGTGCCAGGGCGTTCGATCCTTCACCGTAGACGAAGTTCGACTCTTCGAACTCATATTCCTACTTCGGCCTCGACTGTGGTACCAGGTGGGCGTGTTTAATCGTTTCTGCATGATATTCAATTACCGTACAGCCGAGAGGTGTTCATTTCCCGGAGTGTTATGGCCGGGGGACGAGGGTTCTACCGTCCTCGGTGACCAGTCGGCGGCGCTCAACACGATCATCCGTCCCTTCTCGATGAAGGAGTAGATGTGGAACGCCGTTCTCTTCTCCGTGCCGCCGTCGTCGGCGCCGGCGCGGCAGCCTTCTCCGGTTCCCTGTGGCGGCAGGCCGCCGCCTACCCCGCTCTCCCCGGCACCAGCCCGTACGGGTCCCTGCGGTCGGCCGATGTCAACGGCATCATGCTCCCGGCCGGGTTCACCAGCCGGGTGATCGCCCGCTCCACCCAGACCGTGCCCGGCACCAACCACACCTGGCACAAGGCACCCGACGGCGGCGAGTGCTTCGCCGATGGAACGGGTTGGATCTACGTCTCCAACGCCGAGGTCGGCAGCGGCGGTGGTGGCGTCAGTGCCGTTAAGTTCAACAGCAACGCCCAGATCACCGACGCGTACACCATCCTGTCCGGCAGCAACCGCAACTGCGCGGGCGGCTCCACCCCGTGGAACACCTGGCTCTCCTGCGAGGAGGTCAGCACCGGCTACGTCTACGAGACCGACCCGTGGGGCGTCAACGCCGCGGTCCGGCGGCCCGCGATGGGCCGGTTCAACCACGAGGCCGCCGCCTCCGACCCGGTCCGCAAGGTCATCTACCTGACCGAGGACGCCTCCGACGGCTGCTTCTACCGGTTCGTTCCCACCACCTGGGGCGACCTGTCGTCGGGCACCCTGCAGGTCCTCAAGGAGTCCTCCGGCGTGCTGTCCTGGGCGAACGTGCCCGATCCGGACGGCAGCCCCACCGCCACCCGCGACCAGGTCTCGGGAGCCAAGCTGTTCAAGGGCGGCGAGGGCTGCTGGTACCGCAACGACATCTGCTACTTCACCACCAAGGGCGACAACCGCGTCTGGGCCTACAACGCGTCCGCCAACACCATCGCGGTGGTGTACGACGACAACGTCTCCGGCGCCCCGCTCACCGGCGTGGACAACATCACCGCCTCTGCCGCCGTCGGTGACCTCTACGTCGCCGAGGACGGCGGCAACATGGAGATCTGCATCATCACCCCCGACGACATCGTCGCCCCGTTCCTGCGGATCACCGGCCAGTCCTCCTCCGAGATCACCGGACCGGCGTTCAACCCCGCGGGCAACCGCCTGTACTTCTCCTCCCAGCGCGGCACCTCCGGCTCCAGCAGCGGCGGCATCACCTACGAGGTCACGGGCCCCTTCCGCACCTCCTTGTGATCAACCTGAGGCCGGTCGCTCGGTGACCGGGCGGCGCGGGCTGTCCACACACCACCGCAGCCCGCGCCGCCTCCCCCTCCACATCACCGGCGAGCGCAGCCCACGCCTGGCAAAGCACGCCCGCGCCGGGATCGCCATCGCCCTGAGAACCACATGCCTCCAAGGTTCACGGCTCACCTGCCCTGCGCTGTCCCGCCTGGACGGTGGCCTGGGCAAGGAGGCCACCACCCCGCCCACCTCCGGCCAGCTCTCCGTGGCCACCCTGAACGTGCAGAACCTGGACGCCAAGGACCCGCAGAGCAAGTTCGACGCCCTGGCCGGCCAGATCGTCACCAACCTCGCCTCACCCGGCATCATCGCCCTGCAGGAAATCCAGGACAACAACGGCCCCGAAGGCGGAACCCCGACGCCGGCCAGACCTGGGCCAAGCTGATCAACGCCATCAGCGCAGCCGGTGGCCCCACCTACGACTATCGCCAGATCGACCCGGTCAACGGCGCCGACGGCGGCGAACCGAACGGCAAAATCAGGGTCGGATTCCTCTTCCGCACCGACCAGGTCTCGTTCGCACCCGGCACCCACGGCGACGCCACCACCGCCGTCCAGGTCTCCGACAGCGGCATCACCGGCGACCGAGTGGCACTCAGCCTCAACCCCGGCCGCATCGACCCGGGCAACTCGGCATTCAGCAACAGCCGGAAACCGCTGGTCGGCAAGTTCTACTTCGGCGGCACGCCGGTGTTCGTCGTCGCCAACCACTTCAACTCCAAGGGCGGCGACGACCCGCTTCGGCCGCTACCAGCCGCCGAAGTTCCCCAGCGAAACCCAGCGCAACGCCCAGGCGCAGATCGTCGCCGCCTTCTACAAGAAGAACCCCGCAATCGACCCGAACGCCCGGGTGATCCTGGCCGGAGACCTCAACGACTTCGAGTTCTCCACCGCCATCAGCAAGCTCACCGCCGCCGGGCTCACGGACCTCCCGGCCGCCCTGCTCGACAGTGACCGCTACACCTACATCTTCGACGGCAACTCGCAGGTCCTCGACCACCTGCTGATCTCCCCGGCCCTGGTCACCGCTGGCTACGCCTTCGACGTCGTGCACACCGACAGCGAGTTCACCGCCCGGCCCACCGACCACGACCCCCAGATCGCGCGCCTGACCATTCCGTAAGCCGCACTCCAGGCAGCAACGGCTTCTGGTGGCCCCGGCCCACGTGCCGTGGCCGCCACGGGAATCCGCCCCTCCCCGTTCCGTGGAGGATCTGTCGTCTCGTTCCCGTGCCTTGTCCCCGACCGGCCGCAGGACATCCCTCAGCAGCGGGTGTCGGCCTCACCCCGCCGGTGACCGCCGCGGTGCCGGACGCCGTGCGGCTGATCCTGGGGGACAGCGCCGTCAGCCGTCCGATGTCCTCGCCTCCTGGACCTGCGACTCGGGCCCACAAGTATCAGGGTGGACATGGAGAGGACGACATGAGCGAGACGAGGGGCAGCGGTACCGGAGCCGGGGTGCAGAGCGGGGAGCCCGCACCGGCGGTCTGGGCTCCGCTGGCCCACCCGGTCTTCAGGGCGTTGTGGATCGCTCAGCTCGCCTCGGCCATTGGGACGTGGATGCAGACGGTGGCCGCCCAGTGGCTCATGGTCCAGTGGGGGCCGGCGTTGGTGGCACTGGTGATGACAGCGTCCATGCTGCCGGTGTTCGTGCTGGGACTGCCGTCGGGGGTACTCGCCGACCTGGTGGACCGCCGCCGTCTGCTGGTGGCCGCGCAGTTGCTCATGCTGGTGACGGCGGGCGCTCTTGCGGGGCTGACCTGGGCCGGGCTGACCACACCGGTCGTGCTGCTGGGCTTGGTCTTCCTGCTGGGGTGCGGTACGGCGCTGATGGGTCCGGCGTGGCAGGCGATCCAGCCGGAGCTGGTGCCGCGAGAGCAGTTGCTCCAGGCGGCCTCGCTGGGTGCGGCGAATGTGAACATCGCCCGGTCGGTCGGCCCTGCGCTGGGCGGACTGCTCGTCGCGGTGGCCGGGCCGGCCTGGGTCTTCGCGCTGAACGCAGTCTCGTTCATCGGTGTCGTGGTGGTCCTGGCGCGGTGGCGGCGGCCTGCTCAGGCGCTGGTCGGGGGTGAGAGGGAGCGGGCGCTGGCGGCGTTGTGGGCAGGCGGGCGGTACGTGCGCAACGATCCCGAGGTACGAAGGGTCCTTCTGCGGGTCCTGCTGTTCGTACCTCCCAGCGCCGCCTTGTGGGCCCTGCTGCCGGTGGTTGCCAACCGGGTGCTGGGTCTGGGCGCCGGTGGATACGGGCTGCTGCTCGCTGCGGTGGGCGTGGGAGCCGTCTCCGGCGCGGCGGTGCTCCCCCGGGTCAGCCGCCGGTGGGGCAGCACCCTGCTGGTCGCCGTCGGCAGCGCGGCGCTGGCTCCCGTGCTCGTGGTGATGGCGGTCGTGGACGTCCCCGCGCTACTGGCCGTGCTGCTCGTGGTGGCCGGGCTGGCCGAACTGGCGGTGCTCTCCACCTTCAATGCCTCCCTCCAGCTGCTGATGCCCGCCTGGGTGCGGGCGCGCGGGCTGGCGATCTCCATGACCGTTTTCATGGGAGGGGCGGCCTTCGGTGCCGCGTTCTGGGGGGCGCTGGCCTCGCGTATCGGGCTCACCGAGACGCTGTTGATCGCCGCGGGCGTGCTGCTGCTGGGGGCGGCCACCGTAGGTGTCTGGCCGCTGAGCGAGGCGGCCGGACTCGACCGTTCGGCCTCCATGCACTGGCCCGTACCCAGTCTGGTGTTCGAGCCCCCGCCGGACCGCGGCCCGGTCCTGATCAGCATCGAGTACCGAGTGCCGACCGAGAACACGGCCGCGTTCGTGGCGACGATGCAGGAGCTTGCCCTGGCCCGGAGGCGTACCGGCGGTATGGACTGGGGGCTGTACCAGGACGCAGACGATCAGCAGAGATTTCTGGAGAACTACCTTGTCGCCTCCTGGTCCGAGCACATGGCACAGCACGGTGGGAGGCTCACCGGGGCCGACCGGGAGCTCGAGGAGCAGGCATGGGCGCTGCTGATGGAACCTCCTGCCGTCACCCATGCCTTCGCCGCCACTGGTCGGCGAATCCGGCAAGGGCAAGGAGTTGCACCACGCGCAGTCCGCGGAATAACCGGAGAAGGACAACCGGAGAAAGAGGAAGGGAGCAATAAGAGAGAGCAGGGAGAGGGGGGAATGGGGTTCGAGAGGGACAGACATGACTGACACATCCGCCGTATCCCGTTTCCATGAGCCGCTGTCCCGGGAGAACGCGGCGCTGCTGCTGGTCGACCACCAGATCGGGCTGCTCACCGGCGTGCGGGACATCGACGTGGCACAGCTGAAGCACAACGTGGTGGGCCTGGCCAAGGCCGCGCAGACGCTTGAAGTGCCGATCGTGGCCACCACCACGGCGGCCGAGAGCATGTGGGGACCGCTGGTCCCGGAGCTGGCCGAAGTGCTGCCGCCGGAGCTGGAGATCATCGACCGGAGCACGGTGAACGCCTGGCATGAGCCGCGGGTGCGGGAGGCCGTCGAGGCGACCCGCCGACAGAAGATCATCATCGCCGGTGTGTCGACCGAGGTCTGCGTCGCCTTCCCGGCCATCGCCGCGACCACAGCCGGGTACACGGTATTCGCCTCGGTCGACGCATCAGGGACCTTCAGCGAGACCAAACGCGCTGCCGGCCTGCTGCGTATGCACCAGGCCGGGGTGATCCTCACCGACTACGCCACCGCCGCCGTCGAGATGCTCGAGGACAACGCCTCACCGCTGGCACCCGACCTGTACGCGGCGATCGACATGCCGTTCGCGGTCCTGGTCGGACAGCTCGCCACTGCGTACGCCAAGCGTTCCTGACCTGATCAGGCCAACGACGTGCCGACCAGCCGTCCGGGCGCGAACGTCACACCGGCGGCGGCTGTCAGTACCACCAGCTGACGCACCGCTCCTCGCACCACGCCGCGGTGCAAGGAGCGGGACAGCGCGCCGCCGATGACCGCGGCCGCCAGCGCGGTCGCCACCAACGAGCCCCCGACGGCCGCCTCTCTCCCCCTCCCGCCAAAGGAACCAGGGCGGCAGCGGGACGGCGGCTCCGAGTGCGAACAGCACCGAGGAGAAGGCGGCGGCGCCTTCGGGCTGCCTGGTTCATCAGGATTGGTGCCCAGCAGCGCGCGGGAGGTCACCCGCAGCCGGCCGTCCTGATGGCCGATGACATCGCGTGCCATACGCGCGGCGGAATCGGGCCGGTGCTCGTTGCGGACGAACTCCTCCCGCAGGCGCCGTTCCACACTGCCGGGACCGTACGGCGGCGCGTCCTTCGAGGGCTGCATGGCGTCTCCAAGCGGACGGGTGGCGGATGCTCCGGAGGTCTCCCGTGGCGTGATCTTGTCTATCCCGCCGAGGCGCGAATAGGGTGCCACTAGTCACTATCCTTGACCATCAAGATTATGACGATATTGGGCGGGTGACCGCCCCCTGACACAGGAGACGCCTCATGAGCGAGAACCTCGCCGGAACCAGCCGCTTCCACGAGCCTCTGACCCGCGACAACGCCGCCCTGCTCCTCGTCGATCACCAGATCGGCCTATTCACCGGTGTGCGCGACATCGACGTCGCCACGCTGAAGCACAACGTTGCAGCTCTGGCCAAGGCCGCGCAGGTGCTGGACATCCCCACCGTGGTGACCACCACCATGGCGGACGGCATGTGGGGCCCGCTCGTACCGGAGCTGGTCGAGGTCCTCCCCTCGGATCTGGAGGTGATCGACCGCGGCACCGTCAACGCCTGGGACGAGCCGCGCGTCCGTCGGGCTGTGGAGGCCACCGGTCGCAAGAAGCTGATCATCGCGGGCATCTCCATCGAGGTCTGCCTTGCCTTCCCGGCGATCTCCGCCACGGCCGCCGGCTATGACGCGTACGCGGCCATCGACGCCTCCGGCACCTTCAGTGAGACCAAGCGCACGGCGGGTCTGCTGCGGATGCAGCAGGCGGGCGTCGTCGTCACCGACTACGCCACCGCGATGGTCGAGATCCTCGCCGACAACTCCGACCCGAAGGCCTACGAGGTCTACGGGGCGCTGGACATGGCGTTCGCCACGCTGGTGGGTCAGCTGTCCTCCGCTTACTCCAAGAACGGCTGACCCGTCCAGCCGCCGAGCCGCTCCCGCGGGGCACTACCCCCGTAACCGCGCCGCGGGAGCTCCCCCGGGTGCCGGGCCCTATTCCTCCGCACGGCCCGGCACCCGGCCCCAGCCCCCTTGCCCCCCCACCCGGTGCAGCGCACTGCGCAATCCGGGGTGTGAAGGAGAAAGGCCATGCCTGCGGTAACCGTCGACTCACCTCTCACTCCTGCCACGCATCCCGCGTCCCGGTGAAACCACCCGACAACGTCCCGTCCTCGCCGTGACCACCGCCCCTCAGGGCTTTGAGGGCGAGGGATTCCCCGTGCGCAGGCCCTGGCGGGGATCGACCTGCGCCATCTCGATCCGTTCCTGATGGTGGATCAGATGGGCGAGGTGGAGTACAGCCCCGGCGAGCCCAAGGGAACACCGTGGCACCCTCACCGGGGATTCGAGACCGTCACCTACATGGTCGATGGCGTCATGGAGCACCGGGACTCCAACGGAGGCGGCGGTGTCATCACCAATGGGGACACCCAGTGGATGACGGCCGGTTCCGGCATGCTGCACATCGAGACGCCGCCCGCGGTTCCCAGCTGGAGTTTCTCGCCAGTGACGATCGCGGCGCCCTGGTCCGGCTGATCGCCGGTGAGCTGGCAGGCAGTCACGGGCCGGGTGCGACGCACACGCCGATCACCCTGCTCCATGCCACTCTCAGCCCCGGTGCCCTGCTCACCCTTCCCTGGCGCCCGGACTTCAACGCTCTCGTCTACGTTCTGGCGGGCCGGGGCCGGCGCGGGTGAGGAGCGGCGACCGCTGCACTCCGGTCAGCTCGCCGTCTTCGGCCCGGGCGAAGCGATCAGCGTCGCAGCCGACGAGAAACAGGAGAGCAGGTCACCGGCGCTCGACGTGGTCGTTCTCGGCGGCCTGCCGATCCGTCAGCGAGTCGCCTGGAACGGTCCTTTCGTCATGAACACCCGCAGTGAATTTCTTCAGGCGTTCGACGCCTTCCAGGCCGGACGGTTCGGCCTGATCCCGGCCGCATGACCCGCGCCGGGATCGCCCCAGGGCCTCCCGGCTGCGGGCCCGCCTCCACGACCCCGAGCCATCGCAGGAAATCCCATGACCGGCATCGACCGCCGCAGTCCCGCCCGAGGGCGCACCGACCCCGTGACCGTGCTGGTGGAACGCCGTGTGCTTCCCGGCAGGGAGGAGGAGTTCCGGTCGTGGGCGTACGGCATCCTGGCCGAAGCCGCCGACTTCCCCGGATATCTCGGCGGCGGCGTCCTGCACCCGGCAGCCGCAGACGACCGCTGGCACCTTGTCTACCGGTTCACCGACCAGGCCTCCCTGCACGCCTGGGAGAGCTCACCGCACAACGAACGCTGCCTCCACCATGGTAGAGAACTGCACGAGCTGGTCCGCACCCGCCATCTGTCCGGCTTGGAGGATTATTCGTTCTGCCGGACCGGGCCGCGCCGCCCCGCTGGAAGCTCACTCTCGTGGCAGTGGCCGCCGTGTATCCCCTCTCGCTCCTCGCCGACGTTCTCCTCGTGCCGTAAACAGGCAGCCTTCCCTCAGCCCTGCGCAACGCACTGATCGCGCTCTTCTTCAGCGCCGGCATGACGTATGCGCTGCTGCCCGCGCTTTCCCGCGGCCTGCGCCGTCGGCTGACCGGTCCGTCACCGTCGTCCGCACCCCAACCCGAGGACAGCCATGCGTGACCTCCAGTTCGGTTTCTCGCTCACCCCACCACCGACATCGCGGCACACCGTGACCTGGTGCACGAGGCGGAGGAGGGAGGACTCGACTCATAGGGGTGCAGGACCATCCCTACAGCCCGGCGCTCGTGGACACCTTCACCCTCATCGCCATGCTTCTGGAGCCACGGAGCGGCTGCGGTTCTTTCCGGACGTGGCCAACCTGCCACTGTGTCATCCCTCGATGCTGGCCAAGACCGCGGCTTCGCTCGACCTGCTCTCCGCAGGCCGCTTCGAACTCGGTATCGGTAGCGGCGGCTACTGGTCCGCCATCGCCAGGATGGCAGTGACGCCCCAACTCGGGCGGGCGGAAGCCCTGGCCCGGCTGGAAGAGGCCGTCCACATCCTGAGAGCACTGTGGCGGTCGGCGCCCGAGCCGGTCACGTCCAGGGGCCCCCGTTCTGGTCGCGGCTCGGTGAGCCGCACACCGTTTATGGTAATAATCTTGACGGTCAAGATTCATTACTAATAGGTTGTGGACCGCCGTAGGAGCGCCGAACTTAAGAGATCGTCACGATAAGGGGCTCTTGCTGATCACGAGGAGAGCCAGCAGGGAGAATTTGCATGAAGCACGCACTAAAGCGGACATTGCAGGTGGGTCTCGCGACGGTGGTCGCCTCCGTCATCAACGCGGGACTCCTGACGCAGAGCGCCCACGCCGCAGAGAACACCTGGATCAAGAACCTGGAGACCGGTAACTGCATCACCACCATCACCTGGTCGGACGCGCCCCGCGTCGAAGACTGCAGATTCGGTGACCGGTCACAGCTCTGGGATCGGGTCGGGTCCACCATTCGCAAGGCCTACACGAACCAGTGCCTCGACAGCAACTACAGCGGGAACGTCTACTGGATCGAATGCAACGGCGGGAACTACCAGAACTGGCGGTATCTGTCCGGTAACCGCGTGCAGAACGCGCAGACCGGCATGTATCTGGGTGTCCAGCCGGGTTACGGCTGGGTCATAACCCACTCCTCGCCCACACTTAACGAGTGGGAGTTCTTCGGCGGCGAGTGACCCAAATCTCGCGGCGCCGCCGCAGGAGGGTCCAGACCTACTGGCGGTCCAGCCCCTCCTGCGGGCCGGCCCGGTCAGCCCTTGACCGGCTTGCCCCGTCCCCAGATGGCCGATGAGCAAGGCGCATCGGAAAAACTGCACGTCGGATGGCCTGGTGTGCGTAGGCGTCGGGAGGCTCGGCAGGTCCGGAGCGGTAGTCCACCGGCAAGATCGTCCGTCAGCGGGCGACTTCCCGGTTCGTCAGCACCAGCAGGGCCCGCACCAGCGCAGTCGCCCACCTCGGATCCGTGCGGATCTTGCCGAGGACACGCCAGTTCTTGAGATGGGCGAAGCCGTGCTCGACCGGGGCCCGCACCGCGCCCAGTGCCTTGTTGGACAGCTTCTGACCACGGGTCAGGGGCCGGGTTCCGGCGGCCTTGTAGCCGATGATCACCGCCGGGTCGGCCTCCGGACCGGCATCGTCGAGTCCGACGAACCCCAGGTCGGCGATCGCGCCGAGACCGGCACGCGCGCTGGGACTGCTGACCGCCGGGCTCGCGGAAGGGCTGGCGGCCGTACATGACTGCGAGATGGTGCACCGCGACCTGAAGCCGGGGAACGTCCTGCTGGCAGCGGACGGCCCCCGGCTGATCGATTTCGGCATCGCGCGGGCAGCCGAGGAAACGCAGTTCACCGGCACCGGGATGGCCATCGGGACGCCCGGTTTCATGGCTCCGGAACACATCCTGCGCAACGATGCCGGGCCTGCATCGGACGTGTTCTCTCTCGGCGCCGTGCTCGCCTACGCGGCGACCGGCCGCCTTCCGTTCGGGACGGGCGTCCCGCACGCGGTGAACTACCGGGTGGTGCACGAGCACCCCGACCTGTCGGGGCTGCCCGCGGCCCTCGCCGCGCTGGTCGCGGACTGCCCGGCCAAGGACGCCCCGCGGCGGCCGACCCTGGCGCAGATCCTCGACCAGGTACCCGCCCCGGACGACTCGGGGATATCGTGGCTGCCGCCCAACCTCACCACGATGATCGACGAGCGAGACGTCTGCCCTCCAAAGCCGGACGACACCGTCTCCCCCGAGACCGGGCCAGAGGCGGACGAGGAGCGCGGAGCCGACCGGGTGCGGCAGCAGGATCAGGAGCGGGAACGGGAACGGGAAGGTCTGCCCCACCACATCGACGCGCTGATCCGCCTGGCCGAGCTGGAGGTGGACGCCGGGAATCCGGAGGAGGCCCGCAGGCTGTTCCAGCAGGCCATCGAGGCCGGCGGCACCCCCGAGCAGACTGCCGACGCGCTCACCAGCCTGGGCTGGCAGGAGGCGCAGGCCGGGAATCTGGACGAGGGCCGCAGGCTGTACCAGCAGGCCATCGGGATCGGCCCTCCCTGGCACAAGGGCAACGCGCTCAATTGCTGGGGCCTGCTGGAGAGAGGTGCTGGGAACGTGGAGGAGGCCGCGGCCTCTTCGAGCGGGCGATCGAGAACGGCCAATGGGGCATAGTCATGGGTGCGTCGTGGAACCTGGCCGTGGTGGAGGTGGAGGCCGGGAATCTGGAGGAGGCACGCAAGCTGCTTCAGCAGGCCACCGAGGCCGATGGCCCACCCGAGCAGAAGGCTGATGTGCTCATGTATTGGGCCGACGTGGAACGCAACGCCGGGAACCATGAACGAGCCCGCCACCTCTACAAACAGGTCCTTGACGTCAAGTATCCACCCGCCAAGCCGAGCAAGTGAGTCGGTGCTGACGGCGCCCCTGAAGGCGACCCTGATCCACTTCTAGGGGCGTGTTTCGAAAGTGCTTGCTAGGCCAGCGCATCCAGGCGGTCCAGGTCAGCCTGGGACAGCCGCAGCGCGCCGGCGGTGATGTTCTCGGCCAGGTGGGCGGGGTCGGACGTGCCCGGGATCGCCAGAACGTTCGGCCCGCGGTGCAGCGTCCAGGCCAGCCGAACCTGCGCAGGTGTCGCGCCCTGTGCGCGCAACCGCATGGAGCCGGATGTCGTGGGTGTCGTCGGCAGACGCCTCGCGTCGCTGGCCCGAGATCGCGAAGAACGGCACGAAGGCGATGCCCTGCTGGCGGCAGCTGTCCAACAGGCCGTTGGCGTCCGCGAGCCGCCGGTCCAGGCCGTACGGGTTTTGCACGCAGACCACGGGCGCGATGGCCTGGGCCTCGGCGAGATGTTCAGGTGTGACACCGGACAGGCCCAGGTGGCGGATGAGTCCGGCCTCCCGCAGTTCGGTCAGTGCGCCGAAGTGCTCGGCGATCGACACGCCACCGGTCCAGCGCAGATTGACGACGTCGAGGTGGTCCCGGCCGAGCTGGCGCAGGTTCTCCTCAACCTGCCCGCGCAGTTGCTCGGGCCTGGCCATGGGCAGCCATTCGCCTGACGGATCTCGCCCCGGTCCGACCTTGGTGACGATGATCAGATCGTCGGGGTATGGCGCCAACGCTCGGTTGATCAGTTCGTTGGCGGAGCGCAACGGTGAGAAGTAGAACGCGGCGGTATCGATGTGGTTTACCCCGTGCTCGACCGCGCTCCGTAGAATCCCGACTGCGAGCTCGCGGTCGATCGGGTCGCCGTCGGAATTCCCTCTCATCCCGTTGCCGGTCAGCCGCATCGCGCCGAACCCGAGCCGGTTCACCTCCAGGTCACCGAGCTTCCAGGTGCCCGCAGCCGCCGCAGTGACCGTCGCTGATTCCACCGTGACCCACTCCCATGATTGTCGACCGCCAGGCGCTGGTTTTTGCCCTCCGGCCGGCCGTTACGGCCACCACCGGGTTCGGTCCGGGAGTATGGGGTGGCAACCGCCACGGTGAGAAGGCATACACGATCGGCGAAAAGTCACACCGGAGACGGGAACTCAACGCCAATACAAAGTCGTTGGAGGATGCGTATCGGTTCACCGGAGCCCCGGCCCAAAGCGTCTATATTCCTGAAGTGGATCAAGGCCATGCGATGATCACGTCTCGTGGCTTGAGGAATACGGTTCCGCACCCGGACCGGCATACCGTGGCGGGACCTGCCCGAACGGTACGGGCCGTGGGAGACGGTGTACGGACTGTTCCGCCACTGGCAGCGCGACGGTACCTGGCGCCGCATTCTCGAACAGCTCAAAGCCCGGGCCGATGCGAAGGGTCTGATCACCTGGGACGTCTCGGTGGACTCCACCATCGCTCTTGCCCACCAGCACGCGGCCGGTGCCCGCAAAGGGGGACCGCATCACCCGCCGGGCACCTGTCCACCTTGGGCTTCGTGGATGATGCACGCCCGTCGGCATGCCCGCGACTACGAACGGCTCGTCCAGCACTCCGAAACTCTGATCACCTGGCCCGCAATCATTCTCCCCGCAGACTCACCGCTGCCCCGGTCAACTCGGCAGTGCTGGCGAAGATGCGGGAGCTGGTGCAGACGGC
>NZ_BJND01000096.1 GCF_006539505.1 Streptomyces spinoverrucosus | reverse complement strand
CCCCGCCAGGCCAAGCCCCCATACGCGACTCGAAGGATCCGCTCGGGCGCTCGATCATCTTCCGGGCTGATGCCTGGTCGTCGCTGATCGGCGCCCTCAGGCACGGTGCCCTGACCGAGGCGGGGCAGCCGGGACCCCTCCCGCCCCCACCCCGGTAAACAGGTGGGCCCGCTACCCGACGCCCGCCCTGGGAGGGCCCGCATGACGCGTCCCCGCTTCGCAGCACGTGCCGCAGTCCTCGCCGCGCTGAGCGTCGTCCTGCTGTCGTCCTGTGGGTCGTCCGAGCCCGAGATCTCCGGGCCGGAGTTGTTCCGTGAGTACACGAGGTCCACCGACGTCGAGAACGACAAGTTCCCCACCGACGACGGCCGCTCCAGCGAGGACCGGCTGGCCAACTTCGCCGCCTACTACACGCCCGAACAGCTCCAGTACGCCCTCCTCGCGGCCACCCCGTGCGACGACACCGCGACCGAGCCGCCGTGCTCGCCCAACGCATCCGTCCGACAGGCGGCGAAGGACTTCGCCGGAGCCTCCGGCACGCTGTATCAGCGGTCCGTGCTCGTCAAGCGGGAGGACAAGTCCCTTGAGCTGGTCACCCTCTACGTGGCCCGCTCCGCCGACAAGAAAACCGCCCTCATCGACTCCGACGGGGCGACCTACACCGGCGGTCTCGACGACTTCCGGCGGCACAACGACATCTTCGACGTGGACGACACCATCCTCACGCCCCAGGGCATCGACTCCGTACCGGGTGAGGGCAAGATCGTCGCCGTCTCCGGGCACACGCCCGTGAACTGGGTGCCGTGGGTCGTCGGCGGTGCCGCCGTCGTGGTGCTGCCCGTGGCCGGGGTCGCCGCGGGGCGGCGGCTCGCGCCCCGGCGCCGGATCAGGACACGGCGGAGCCCGCAGAGCCCCGCCGCTTGATCACTCCCCGGCCGTTCCCCTCTTCGGCACCATGATCATGCGCGCCACCACAAAGGTCACCGGCACCGCCGCCAGCGACGCGATGAGGGGGGCCAGGCGGTTGCCGGCGTGCAGGATGTCGACGATCACGTACACGCCCGCCGTGGTGACCACGAAGCTGGTGGCATTCGTCAGGGGGAACAGCAGGAACTTCCGCCACGTCGGGCGGGTCCGGTACGTGAAGTGGGTGTTCAGGAAGAACGATCCCGTCATGCTCAGCGCCGTCGCGACGACGTGTGCGGCCAGGTACGGCATGTGCGGCAGGAACAGGAGGTAGAGGCCGTAGTACGTCCCGGTGTTGATGACACCGATCACGGCGAAGGTCAGGATCTGCCCCGTGACCGGGCGCGCCTGCGCAGGACGCGTAGTCGTCGTCGTACTCATCAGGGAATGAGGTCCTTCGTCCGGCCGCCCGTGCTGCGTTCCGGCGATCCTTCCACATTCGTCGCCTTCACCAGGAAGTGCGGGCGGCCCTTCACCTCGTAGTAGATCCGGCCCGTGTATTCGCCGATGATCCCCAGCATGATCATCTGCATACCGGCCGCCGCCGTGACCGCGGTGATGATCGTGACGTAGCCCGGCGTGTCCACGCCGTTGACCAGGGCGGCGATCACGATCCACGCCGTGTACAGGCCCGTGCACAGCAGCAGCCCCATGCCGAGGTAGAGGGCCGCCCGCAGCGGTCTGTTGTTGAAGGAGATCAGGCCGTCCATGCCGTAGTTGAGCAGGCCCCTCAGCGTCCACGAGCTGCGGCCGTGCTCGCGTACGGCGTTCTCGTACTCGAACGTCGTGCTCGGGAAGCCCACCCAGGCGAACAGGCCCTTGGAGAAGCGGTTGTACTCCGTGAGGTCCAGGACCGCGTCCACCACCCGGCGGGAGAGCAGGCGGAAGTCACCGACGCCGTCCACGAGTTCCACGTCCACGAGGCGGTTGACGAGGCGGTAGTAGAGGCGTGCCGTCACCGTGCGGAGCGCCCCGTCGCCGGTCCTCGTACGCTTGGCGATGACCTGGTCGTGGCCCTCCTCGTGCAGGGCCACCATGCGGTGGATCAGCTCCGGCGGATGCTGGAGGTCCGCGTCCATGATGATCACGGCGTCTCCGGAGGCGTGCCGCAGTCCGGCGAGCAGGGCCGCCTCCTTGCCGAAGTTGCGGCTGAAGGAGACGTAGCGCACGCGCGCGTCGAGTTCGGCCAGTTGCTTGAGCAGGAGCAGCGTGCGGTCGCGGCTGCCGTCGTCGACGTAGACGAACTCCATGTCGTGGCCCAGCGGCAGGAGTTCCTCCGCGACCTTCTGGACCGTCTCGTGGAAGCGTTCTATGACGTCTTCCTCGTTGAAACAGGGTGCGACGATCGATATCAGCATGGTTTTCCCCAGGTCTTCTGCGGGCGCCGGTGGCCGGTCACGCGCTCGCGCGCTCGGGCAGTGGAGTCGTCGGTCGGGGTGGTGCGGGGTGGGGCGTGGTACGGCGTCGAAGGCGGCGGTCCCGTACGACGGTCAGCGCGCCCAGCGCGAGCAGCGTCAGCAGCGACGCCCCGCCCACCGCCGCGCCCAGCCGCAGGCCGGGCGGGTGGAACGTGCAGGTGACGGTGGTGGCGGAGCCGTTCAGGGGTACGGCGATCAGGCCGTAGTACTGCTGCGCGGGTACGGCCGATGCGTCCCCCGTCGCGCAGCGCCAGCCGGCGATCCGAGGGGCCGCGATCACGGCCGTTCCCCTGCTGCCGGGCGGGAGTTCGGCGCGGATCTCGCCGCTGTCGGAGAACGTCACGTCGGTGGCGCCGGTGGCCGTCAGCCGTTCGGCCGCCGTGCGCAGGCGCGCGGTGTCCAGGCAGCCGACCGCGCCGTCGGGGACGACGCCCTCGCGGTCGGGGGACAGTTCGACGCCGAGTCGGCCGGACGCCGGGACCTTGCCGAGTCGCTGCATGGCGGAGATCTTGGTGACGGGGTGGTCCGCCCGGAAGCGGCCCGTCAGGCCGCCGGCCGTGTCGCCGGTGAGGCGCGCGGTGCCGGAGAAGTGCGGCGCCCACAGGTAGACCTCGTCACCGGCGGGGCAGTTGGCCGTGATCGTCGGCCTGTTTCCGTCGGCACCGCCGCGAGCGGGTATGAGGACGCCCGGACGGTCGTCCGCGCTGCGCCGCGGCGGGGTGCCGTCCGCCGTGCGCACGGTGATGCGGGGGACGGTGTAGACGCGGGTGCCGAGCAGCAGTTCCTGGTTGCGGTACGGCGACGGGCCGAAGTCGGCGACCGTCCCGCGTGCGCCGGTCGGCCGTACCGTGACCAGCGGCGGCACCTGCTGCCGGGACACGCTCAGCGTGCCGCCCTCGTTGCGGAACCACCTCTGATGCGGGTCCGGCGGTGAGTGCACCCGTGCGCCGACGGAGAAGATCACGTCGGTGACGGCGTTGTCGAGGCTCTGGACGTTGCGGCCGCGCGAAGTCCAGCCGTCCCCGAGGGCGGTGAGGGTGCGACTGAGGACGTCGGAGGTGAGGCTGCTGTAGTACTGGGCGCCCTGCCCGCCGACCATCAGCGGGTCGTTGCCGACCGTCTGCTCCCGGCCCGGGTCGGTGCGGTACCGGGGCCAGCCGTCGGCCTCGGCGATCGCCTCCGCCTGCCGTTCCTGCCGCGCTCCCCAGGTCGCGTAGTCGTCCATGTGCCCGAGGCGCATCCGGCTGGCCACGGCGGACGTCGCGGTGGCCTCGCCGAGTTGTGTACCGATGAGCAGCAGCGCGGCCAGGGCGGGCAGTACGACACGGCCTCTGGCGGTCAGGTGAGCGCCCCGGGTCTGCCGGACGGCGAGCAACGTCAGCCCGGCCACCGACCCCAGCACGGCCACGAAGAACACCGGCCAGGCGAACGGCCGTATCAGATAACTCCCGCTCGCCACGACCGCGATGAGCGCCAGCAGCCCGCCCGCGGCGCTCAACGCCCGCCACCCGGGCACCCCGTACGCCAGCGCGTGCCACGCCGCGATCACCAGCAGCGCGCACAGCACGAACGTCTGCCGGTACGGACTGCCCTGCGGCGTCGCGAAGGCGTGCCACAGCAGATGCGTCGGCCCCCACTGCAACGACAGGGCGACGGCGACCACCAGCAGCGTCCAGCCGAACCGCACCCGCGGGGGCACCGCCGGGTGGAAGGGCAGGGCGAGGGCGAGCAGCAGCGCGGTGATGCCGACGTACACGGCCGGTGAGCCGAAGCCGTACGTCGCCGGCAGCAGCCGCGCCAGCACGTCCTCCGTCGGCACCGGCACGAACTCCCGGACGCGGCCCGGGTAGGCGTGCTTGGTGCCGAAGTACACGACTGTCACCAGCGGCGCGGCCAGGCCCACCCCGAGGCCGACGGTGACCACCGCCCGGCCCGCCGCCCGGAGCTTGTGCCGCAGCGTGCCGTCGGTGAGCGACAGCCGCAGCAGCAGCACCAGACCGGCGGCGAGGGTGGCCATGTACGCCGTGTAGAAGTTGGCGATCCAGGCGACGGCCACGATCAGCACACCGAGCACCTGACGCAACCGGCGACCCCGGCCCCCGTCCCGCAGCGTCCACTCACCGACCAGGCACAGCAGCGGCAGCGCGAGGAGGCCGTCGAGCCACATGGTGTTGTACGAGGCACTCGCCAGCGTCCAGCCGCACAGGGCGTACGACGCTCCGAGCAGGCCCGCCGCCCACCAACGGCCGGGGCGCAGGGTGAGCAGCAGCCAGGCCATCGCGGCGGCGGCCGACGCCACCTTGAGCACGGTGATGACATACACCGCGAGGTCGATCCGGTCCCGCGGGAACACCGCCACCAGCAGGGCGAACGGGCTGCTGACGTACGTACCGAGGTCGGGCAGGAAGCTGGAGCCGTAGCCGGACTGCCAGTTGACGAGGAAGCCGCCGTCGGCCCTGCCGTGCAGCAGGTCCCACAGGTGGGCGTGGAACGGGACGTACTGGTTGCCCAGGTCGTTGACGTTCCGGGTGTCGGGGCCGAAGGGGTAGGTGCGTGCGACGGCGTCGGCGGCGCAGAACGCGGTGACGGTCAGGACCGCGGCGAGCAGGGCGGCGGCCGGTCTGGGCTGTTTCACACCCTGTCCCTGTCCGGGCGGCACCAGCGGTTTCCGTGACCCGCGCCACGTCCGTGCGAACAGACCATTCTGGGCAGTCCTCCTGGGGAAGTGGCACGCGTCGCATTTCGTCCCATGCTGCGGCTCCCGCGCGCCCTCGTTCGCCGACTTAGATGATTACCGGATCCCCATGGTTGTGCCTCGGACGGAATTACCGGGTAAGAAATCGAATACGAAGGCAGCCATTCCGGTTACAGAAGAAATTCCGGTGAAATTGGTTATCGCCAGGTGAACGAAAGGCGTCATTCCAGCAACGCAAGCCGCCCCGGAAGCGTTCTCCCGGGGCGGCTTGGGTATGAGCTGGACATGATCTTGACCAGCCTTGAGCAACGTCGTTCGGCACCGGTCCCTCCCCACGTGGAGACCGGTGCCGAACGACGCGCGCAGTGGAAGTCAGCCTCCCATCCAGGGCTCGCGACGAGGAGGGTTCCGGCGTCCGGACGACCACAAATCCGCAGGTCAGACGTATAAAGTGGGTTTTCCGGTCCGGATGGCCAGGTGCGGCGGAAGTAAGGGGTGGAGACCTTGGGTTCGGACTCAGGGGCACGCACAGCCTTCGCGGAACGTCTCGCGCTGCTGTACAAGGAGGCGGGCAACCCTCCCCTGAAGAGCGTGTCCGAGGCCGTCGTACGACTGAAACGGGTGGACGAACGGGGGCGACCCGTACGGGTCTCCGCGCAGCGGATCAGCGACTGGCGCCGGGCGAAGAACGTACCGGCTCAGTTCGCGGCGCTCGCGGCCGTGCTGCACGTACTCATTCCGCAGGCCCGGCGGGCCCGGCCCGTTCCCGTGTCCACCGGTCTGTACGACATGGGCCAGTGGCAGCGCCTCTGGGAGCGTGCGGTCGGCGGGGCGGCGGACCCGGAAGAGGAGGAGGGGCCTCCGGCCGACGGCGGCCCGCCCGTTCCGGGCGGTGTGTGCCCGTATCGGGGGCTGGCCTCCTACCGCCAGCAGGACGCGCGCTGGTTCTTCGGGCGGGAGCGCAGTACGGACGCCCTGGTCGCCCAACTGCGGGCGGCGGAGCGGACGGGCGGGCTGGTCATGCTCGTCGGGGCCTCGGGGGCGGGGAAGTCCTCGCTGCTGAACGCCGGTCTGGTGCCCGCCCTGCGCGGCGGTCAGGGCCGGGAGGTGGTGCAGCTGGTGCCGGGGGCCGACCCGCTCGCGGAGCTGACCCGCCGTATCCCCGGGCTTGCACCGGTCGTCACGGCGGAGGAGCCCGGCACCCCCGAGTTCGCGGACGCCGTACGGGAGGCCGTCACGGCGTGGGCGCGGGGTGAGACCCGGCCGGTCGTCATCGTCGACCAGTTCGAGGAGGCCTTCACCCTCTGCTCCGACGAGACCGACCGGCGTACGTTCATCCAGCTCCTGCACGCCGCGGCCTCCCCCGCCGGTCCCGAAGAACCGGCCCCCGTGCTCATCGTCCTCGGCATCCGCGCCGACTTCTACGAGCAGTGCCTCGGCCATCCGGAGCTGGCCGACGCCTTGCAGCACCGGCACATGGTGCTCGGGCCGCTCACCACCGCGGAGCTGCGCGAGGCGGTGACCGGCCCCGCCAAGGCCGTGGGCCTGGAGCTGGAGCCGGGGCTGGCGGAGCTGATCGTCCGGGAGGTGAGCTCCGACGGACCGCGCGGGGCGCACGACGCGGGCGCGCTGCCGCTGCTGTCGCACGCCCTGCTCGCCACCTGGCAGCGGCGCAAGGCGGGCCGGCTGACGCTGGCCGGATACCGCGCGGCGGGCGGCATCCAGGGCGCGGTGGCGGCGACCGCCGAGCGGGCCTGGTCCCGGCTGGACCCGGCGGCGCGGACGGCCGCGCGGCTGCTGCTGCTGAGGCTGGTCCGGCTGGGCGAGGACACCCAGGCGACCCGGCGGCGCGGGACGCGGCGGCAGCTGGCGGAGGAGTCGACGGACCCCGGCAAGACGGAGGAGTCGCTCGAAGAGCTGGTGCGCGCCCGGCTGGTGACCCTCGACGCCGAAACCGTGGAGATCACCCACGAGGCGCTGCTGCACGCCTGGCCCCGGCTGCGCGACTGGATCGACGAGGACCGCGGCGGCAACCTGCTGCGCCAGCGTCTTGAGGAGGACAGCCGGGCCTGGGAGGCGACCCACCGCGACACGTCCTTGCTGTACCGGGGTTCCCGGCTGGAGCAGGCGCACAACTGGGCGCGGTCCGCCGGTGACACCTCCCTGACCCGCAGCGCGGTCGACTTCCTGGCCGCCTCGGTCCGGCTGCGCCGGCGCACGGTGTGGATCAGCCGCAGCGCGGTGGCGGCCCTTGTCGTACTGGCGGTGCTGGCGGTCGGGTCGGCGGTGGTCGCGTGGCAGCAGCGGGACGACGCGGTGTTCGAGCAGGTGCTCGCCGAGGCCGACCGCGTCCAGTACACCGACCCGTCGCTGTCCGCCCAACTCGACCTGGTCGCCCACCGCCTGCGCCCGGACGACGAGGGCACCAACAACCGGCTGGTGTCGATCGTCAACGCACCGCTGGCCACCCCGCTGCTCGGCCACACCGGCGCCGTCTACCTCACGACGTTCAGCCCCGACGGCAAACTCCTGGCGACCGCAAGCTACGACCGCACGGTCCGCCTGTGGAACGTCGCGGACCCGGAGCGCCCCAAACCCCTGGGCAAGCCCCTCGCCGCGCACACCAGCTGGGTGAGCACCGCCGTCTTCAGCCCCGACGGCAAGACCCTCGCCAGCGCCTCCGACGACGGCACGGTCCGGCTGTGGGACGTCCGCGACCCCGGTCACCCGCGCCCGCTCGGCGCGCCGCTGACCGGCCACGACGGCACGGTCTATCTGCTCGACTTCAGCCCGGACGGCCGTACGCTCGCCGCCGCCACCGAGGACCGTGTCGTACGGCTGTGGAATGTGGCCGACCCGGCCCGGCCGACCCGGCTCGGCGCGCTCACCGGCCACACCGCCGCCGTGCGCTCGGTCGCCTTCAGCCCCGACGGGCGGACCCTGGCGTCGGGCGGCGACGACACCACCGTCCGGCTGTGGGACCTGACCGACCGGCGGCACCCCGAGCCGATCGGCGGCCCGCTGACCGGCCACCGGGCCCTGATCCACTCCGTCGCCTTCAGCCCCGACGGCCGCACCCTCGCCAGCGGCAGCGCCGACGACACCGTCCAGCTCTGGAACGTGACCGACATACGGCACGCGGGCCCGCTCGGCGCCCCGCTCACCGGGCACACCGGGCCCGTGTGGTCGGTGGCGTTCAGCCCGGACGGCTCCCTGCTCGCCGTCGCCAGCGCGGACAGCTCGGCGAGCCTGTGGAACGTCAGCAACCCGGCGTTCCCCTCCCAGGTCGGCGAGCCGCTCGCGGGCAGCAGCGGCGAGATGTACGCCCTCGGCTTCAGCCCCGACGGCCGTACGCTCGCCACCGGCACCGGCGACAACAAGGTCCGCCTGTGGTCGATACCGAGGTCGGACATGGTCGGCCGGATCGGGGCGTTCCGCCCGGACGGGCGGGTGCTCGCCACGGCCGCCCGCGACGAGCGGATCCGGCTGTGGGACGTACGGGCGCCCAAGCGGCCGGTGCTGCTGAGCGAGCCGTTCCTGCCCGCGGAAGGCGACGTCCGTTCGGTGGTGTTCTCCCCCGACGGGCGCACCCTCGCGGTGCTGACCGGCAGCCGCGCGGTGCAGCTGTGGAACGTCACCGACCCGTCCCGTCCGGTCGCCTACGGCCCACCCATCGAACTGCGCACCCGGTACGCCGGGCCCGACGCACTGGCGTACAGCCCCGACGGGCACACCCTGGCCACCGCCTACGACGACCGCACCATCCAGCTGTGGAACGTCGACGACCCCTCCAACCCCCGGCGGCTGGGCGCACCGCTCACCGGCCACACCGGCTACGTCCTCACCCTCGTCTTCAGCCCCGACGGCCGCACCCTGGCCAGCGGCAGCGCCGACACCACGATCCGCCTGTGGAAGGTGACCGACCCCCGGCACGTCACCCGGCTCGGCACCCCGCTGCGCGGCCACCTCGGCCCCGTCAACGCGCTCGCCTACAGCCCCGACGGCCAGACGCTCGCCAGCGGCAGCGACGACAACACGGTCGGGCTGTGGGGTGTCGCGGACCCGCTCAAGGCGTCCCGGCTCGGCCCGAACCTCACCGGCCACACCGAGGCCATCGTGTCCCTGACGTTCCGCCGGGACGGTCACACGCTGGCCAGCAGCGGCAACGACGACACGGTCCGCCTCTGGGACGTCAGCCGCCCGTCCACCGCGGAGCCCATCGGGCAGTCGCTGAGCCCCAACGCCAAGACCGGCAATTTCCTGTCCTTCAGCCCCAACAGCCGCCTGCTCGGGGTGTCGAGCGGCGCCGGGACCGTACGGCTGTGGGATCTGAACGTCGACGACGCGGTCAAGCACATTTGTTCGACTACTCGGGGTGTACTGACGCCGGAAAAGTGGCACGAGTACCTGTCGCGACTGTCCTACGAGCCGCCCTGCCCGCAGTGATCCGCGTCACAGCACCTCGACGCACCTCGTCAGTCGGCTCCCGCGCCGCCATCCGCCTTGTTACTCTTGGCCACAGCCCGATCGCTGGTGCATCCCCCGTCGCCAGCGATCGGGCGTTTTCGTTCGCCGGTGCCCCGCATGAAATGGCGAGGCATTCTTCGATACGGCGCCACAGGTGGATGTATTGCGGCGCGAGCGCACCGCAATTTGACAAAGTCCCGTCCTGATTTCCGATACAGCCGGGCCCGGTCGGCAAGACCTCTTTAGGAGTCCTAGGCTGGCTCATATGCCGAAGGCGTACGAAGTGATCGCGGACGACATTCGCCGGTCCATCCGCGAGGGCGAACGCAGGCCCGGTGACCGGCTGCCGGCCGAGACGGAGCTGGCCGAGCGGTACCGGCGCAGTGTGCCGACGGTCCAGAACGCGCTGCGGGTGCTGAGCGAGGAAGGTCTGATCGACAAGCGGCACGGCCTCGGCACCTTCGTCCGCAGCCCCCGCACGCTCGCGGTCCGCGACAACCGACGGCACCAGTGGGAGAAGGACCGCGCCCGTCGGCCGTTGCCCGAGCGGGCCGCGACCGGCGCGACGGAACACGACACCGGCCTCGATCACCAGGACCTGGTCTTCCACGCGAGATACCGCGAGATCGAGGCGCCCGAGGAGCTGGCGGAGGCGTTCGGTGTGCCCGAGGGCACGGTCCTGCTGGAGCGCCGCTACCGGACCAGGTGCGCGACGGAGACGGCGCCCTTCAACCTCGTGACGTCCTACCTGGTCCGCGACATGATCGCCGCGAACCCCGCTCTCCTGGACGAGACCAACGAGCCCTGGCCCGGCGGCACCCAGCACCAGCTCTCCACCGTCGGCATCGAGGTGGCCCGCATCGAGGAACGCTTCACCGCCCGCCCGCCGACCCCGGAGGAGGCCGCGGACCTGGAGCTGGAGCCGGGCACGTCGGTGATCCTGCTGCACAAGACGTCGTACGACATCGAGGACCGCGTGGTGGACATCTCCGACGTCACGCTGCCGGGCGACCGCACCGAACTGCTCTTCACCACGTGGCTGGAAAGGTGGTGAGGGCTGCCGTGACCCGGCACGTCGCCATCGTGACCGCTGTGCATCCCCCGTCGGCCCGCTTTCTGCCCGACGCCTACGCGTCGCTGTGCGAGCAGCGGCTTCCGGAGGGCTGGGAGTGGCGGTGGGTGATCCAGGAGGACGGGGAGTCGGAGGACGTCCGCCCGTATGTGCCAGACGACGCACGGGTGACGTTCCGTCAGGGGCGGCGCGGGGGACCCGGGGTGGCGCGCACGATCGCGCTGGCGCACGCGGACGGCGAGTACGTGAAGGTCCTGGACGCCGACGACCAGTTGGCGCCGGGTGTACTGGCCCGCGATCTGGCGGTGCTGGAGGCCGAGCCGGGCGTCGGGTGGGTGACCTCCCGGGTGCTGGACCTGTTGCCGGACGGCTCGACAGCCGGCTTCCCGGGCGACCCGCAGGACGGGCCGGTCGAGCGGGGCGCGGTGCTCGACTTCTGGACGGCGAACGACTTCCGCGCCCAGGTCCACCCGGCCTCGCTCTGCGTACGACGGGATCTGCTGCTGGCGCTCGGCGGCTGGATGGCGCTGCCCGCGTCCGAGGACACGGGACTGCTGCTGGCGCTGAACTCCGTGAGCCGGGGCTGGTTCTCGGCGGAGGTGGGACTCCTCTACCGCAAGTGGGAGGGCCAGGTGACGGGCCAGTCCTCACACGTCGATCCGGCCGAGCGGGCGGCACGGATGACGGTGGCGGAGGCACGGGCGCGGGCGCTGGCGAAGTTGGGCTGGCGGTATCCGGCGGGTGGGGGCACGTAGGCCCTGCCGTTTGGATCGGGTCGGCTGAGAGAGACTGCGGCTTTCACACCGCCTCGCCGATGTCCTGGGCGAAGGTGACGACGTTCCCGGACGGGTCGGTGACGGCGGCGACGCGGAAGCCGCCCGGGGTGTCCTGGACCGTCCCCAGGTCCAGCCCTCGGGCCGCGGCGAGCCGTACCTCTGCGTCGACGTCGTCGACGGCCAGCGTCAGCATGGCGGCGCCCGCGCGGTCGGGTTCGCGGAGCAGCTGGATCGCGCCGCCCGGGATGACCTCCCACTCCGCCAGGCCCTCCATGGGGTCGCGGTCGGCCGGGCGGCCCCAGAGGCGTTCGTACCAGGTGCGCGCCGCCTCGAAGTCGGCGACGGGCATGACGGCGTAGACGGTGTTGATGGCCACGGTGGGTACCCCTTTCATCCGCTTTCGCACCTTACTGAGTGCCCGTCGGATGTCCTCGGAGGTCAGGGGAGCGCCTCGGCGTCCGTGCGCGAAAAGACCAGGTCGCTCTCCCCGACGACCGGCCCCCGCCACCGCAGGGGCACCCGGCGGGGACCGCTGAGCGCGGGCGGATAGCTCGCGGGGGCGTAGTCGTTGGCCAGGCGGTAGACATGAAAACCGGCCCCGGCCATGGTGCCCAGCAACTCCTCCACACCGTCGCCGAGTTTGGCCATGCGCTCGGGCGTCACCTCCACCGTGATCTCGGCATCGGGCCGCAGCCGGTCCAGCACGGGGGCGAGCCCGCGTACGACGCTCCCCTCCGCCCCCTCGACGTCGATCTTGATCACCCGGGCGTTCTCCAGCTCGCCCGGCTCCAGCAGGTCGGGGAGCGGTGCCGCCTCGATCTCGAAGACGGCCTCGGCGGGGCCGTCGTAGGGGACGATGCTGTTCGCGCCCATGTTGCGCGAACTGGCGAGCGTGAACGTGAGCTTTCCGCGGCTGTCGGAGACGGCGGCGTGGACGGCTCGGACGGTGCGGCAGCCGTTGAGCCAGGCGTGCTGCTCCAGCCGCCGGTGCAGGACGGGGGACGCCTCGACGGCCACGACCCGGCCCGCGTCGCCGACGAGTTGCGAGGCCAGGACGCTGAAGACGCCGATGTTGGCGCCGACGTCGACGAAGCCGTCGCCGGGCTTGAGGCGGCCGGAGAGCCAGCCGGTCATATGGGGTTCCCAGACGCCGAAGAGGTAGAGGTAGCGCTGGATCAGGTCCCGCGTGTCGACCGCGAAACGGGCGCCCGACCGGGTCTCGGCGAGGCGCCTGCGGGGATGGTCCCGCAGGTACGGGTTGAGCAGGCGCGCGGCGAGGGCCGCCTTGCCGAGGCTGCCGGGGGCGTGCCGTACGTACCGGCTGCCGAGGGTGACCAGGACGTCCGTGGCCGCCGCGAGGGGGCGGCTCATCCGGTCGGCGCGCGACGCTCTTCGGTGACCGTGATGGCCTGCGACGGGCACCCCTCGACCGCCTCCCGGACCTTGGGATCGTCTCCGGCGTCCTCGCGCCCCGGGATGACCGCGCCGAAGCCGTCCACGACCGTGAAGACGGACGGGGCCCGGTAGGCGCAGTCGCCGGAGCCGTAGCAGCGCTCGGGGTCAACGGAGAGCTTCATTCCCACTCCAGTGGCCTTGAGCCCGTGAAGCGACGGGCCGATCGGAACCGAGACGTACGTCCCTTCCCTGCCCGTCGGGCGGTTCACCGAACCGGCGATGCTTCTCCGGCGGCGAGAGTGAGCCAGTGGGCGACCCTGCGGACGGTCGTCTCGTCGAGCTGGTCCACGACCGCCTGGACGGCCGTCTCGTCGTCCGGGGCGAGGTCGTAGAGCCCGGCACGGTTCAGCGCGGCGACGAGCACCTGGTGCCGACGGTCGGTCATGCGTTCGGCGAGCTTGGTGGGCTGGGCGGGGGTGCCGGTGGGCGGCTCGGGTGCGGCGGCGGGGGTGGCCTCGACGGCGCCGGGAGCGTCCATCCGCTGCCACGCGCCGTCCTTCGGCCCCCACAGCGTCACGGCCGGATCCTCGCCGCGGGCCCGCAGCGTCTGGGTCATCTCACCGAGGGCGTACAACACCGGCACCCGGTACGGCGACTGAGCGCCGACCCGCCAGGACGCGGAGGACGGCTCGTAGAACATCGCGACCCAGCGTGGCGTGCCGGGCGGCTGCGGGCTCTGGGGACGTGACGGCACGGGACATCACTCCTTCGGGAAGCGGCAGGCCGGACGATAGCTGACGGGTCGTCAGTTCACCAGAGTGCTGGGCTCGGTCAGGGTTCGATCAGGCCGACCCGGATGGCGTAGCGGGTGAGTTCCAGGCGGTCCTTCATGCCGAGTTTCTGGAGCAGGTTGGCGCGGTGGCGTTCGACCGTCTTGGGGCTGATGACGAGGAGGTCGGCGATCTCCTGTGTGGTGTGGCCCTCGGCGACGAGTTTGAGGATCTCCTCCTCGCGGTCGGTGATGGTGCGGGCGGGCAGGGGGCGGCCGTCGCGGGCGTGTTCGAGGTAGTCGCGGATGAGGGCGTTGACGGCACCGGGGTAGAGGAAGGGCTCGCCGCGCATGGTGGCGCGGCAGGCTTCGACGAGGTCGCGGTCGGCGACGGATTTGAGGACGTAGCCGGAGGCGCCGGCGGCGAGGGCTACGAAGAAGTACTGCTCGTTGTCGTACATGGTCAGGATGAGGATGCGGGTCTCCGGCCGGGTGCGGGAGAGTTCGCGGGCCGCCTGCAGGCCGGTCAGGCGGGGCATGGCGATGTCGAGGATGGCCAGGTCGGGGTGGTGGGCGCGGGCCTGAGCGAGGGCCTCGGCGCCGTTGTCGGCCTCGGCCACGACGGTCAGGTCGGGTTCGCTGTCGAGAATGAGGCGGACTCCGCGGCGGACCAGGGCGTGGTCGTCGGCGAGGAGGATGCGGGTGGGAGTCGGCTCGGGCATGGTCAGGGGTTCCGGTCGGGGTCGGAAGCGGGGGCGTGGACGGGGGCGGCCAGGCGTACTTCGGTGCCGCCGCCGGGGGCGGGGCCCACGGTGAGGTCGGCGCCGATGAGCAGGGCGCGTTCGCGCATGCCGCGGATGCCGGCGCCTTCGGGGGAGTCGCCGATGCCGTGGCCGTCGTCGTGGACGCGGAGTTCGACGCCGGTCGGGGCGCGGGTCAGCGCGAGGTCGGCGGTGCGGGCGTGGGCGTGCCGGGCGGTGTTGGTGAGGCCTTCCTGGGCGACGCGGTAGAGGACGAGTTCGGTGTCGCGGCCGAGCTGCGGCAGGTCCGCGTCGAGGTGGTGCGTGACGGTCAGGCCGGGGCTGGTGAACTCGGTGGTGAGGGATTTGAGGGCGCTGGCCAGGCCGAGTTCGTCCAGGACGCCGGGGCGCAGGCGGCGGGCGATGCGGCGGATCTCGTCCAGGCTGCCCCGGGTGGTCTCCTGCACTTGGTGCAGCTCCTCGCGCAGGCCCGCAGGGGCGTGGTCGGCGACGCGTTTGAGTTCGAGCAGGGCGGCGGTGAGGGTCTGGCCGATCTCGTCGTGCAGCTCCCGCGCGATGCGGCGGCGTTCGGCTTCCTGAGCGGACAGGGCGCGGGCGCTGCTGGTGGCGCGTTCGTGCTCCAGACGGTCGAGCATGGTGTTGAAGGTGGTGATCAGCTCGGCGATCTCTCCGTGGCCGCCGGCCGTGGGCCGTCGCCCCGGGCGGAGCAGGTCGGTGGTGGTCATGGCCTGGGTGAGGCGTTGCAGTGGCGCCAGACCGATGCGCAGCAGGAGGGCGTTGGCCACGAGCATGGCGGCCAGGCCCGCGGTGAGGACTGCTGCCTCGGTGAGCAGCACGGGCGTGGAGACGGTGACCGGGCCCAGCAACAGAGCCGTGGCTGCGATCACGACGACGGCGTTGAGCAGGAAGATCCGCCAGAACAGGGACACCTCGTCCCGCCTCCTTCCCGTGAGCCGCCACCACTCTCAGCGTGTGCGCGGCCGGGGGCGACCGCCATCCGTGACAGCACCCATCTTCGTGCCCACCGCCGGCCGCGCAGTCGGCCTGTCCGTGCCCGGCGGCCGGTTCGCGGTGGCGGTGTTGTGCAGGTCCTCCGTCAAACGTTTGTGCGTGTCCGGCACCAGGAAAAATGGGTGTTGAGCCTGATGGCGGGAGCCGCTGGAGGGGGGAATGCTGGAGTCCGGGTGAGACAGCCGCGACGGCGTCCGAGTGTGTCGGGCCGTGCTGCGGTCTCCGGCAGGACGTGGCGCCGGTGGTGGCGCGCACTCCGGCGGCCACCGGGCCACCGGGAGTGTCGTGGGTGGTTCGGTCATCCGGAGCGGTCCGCCGTGGTTGGGCCGTGGCAGTGCCGGACGTGCCGGGATGGCGAGCTGTCGCACCCTGGCCCGCCGTCCACGCCCGGTGCCGGAGGAGATGCCCATGGCTCAAGCCGTTCCCTGCCTCACCCGCCCCCATGCGGTGACAGGTTCCGTGAAGGAGGAGCCGTGCCCCAGTCCGACGACGAGCGTCTGGTGGACCTCGCAGCCCGGCTTGAGCGCAACGATCCCCGGTTCGCCCGCGCGCTTGCGACCGGACGCCCTGCCCGGCCGCGCGAGTACCGGCACACCGGCGCCTGGTGGGCGCTGGCGGCCGGGGTGGCGATGCTGGTCACCGGTGTCGTCGTGGCCGACGGGCTGCTCATCGCCACGGGCCTGGTCGTCAGCGGCATCGCCGTACAGCTCTTCGACTCTCCTCACGTACAGAAGCGCCGCCGTAACTATCCCGACCGTTGCTGACACCCCGGAAGCGGCCGCGCGAGGCAGGGCCAAGGGTGGCCGGTGACGCTGCAAGAGCTGTACGCGATGCTCCTGGTCGGCGGGGTCGTGCTGCTGGCCAGCATCATCGGGGCACGGGCGGCGCACCGGCTCGGCCTGCCCAGTCTGCTGCTCTTTCTCGCGGTCGGCGTGGTGACCGGCGAGGACGTGATCGGCCTGGAGTTCGACGACGCCCAGCTCGCGCAGGCGCTGGGCACGGCGGCCCTGGCCGTGATCCTGGTCGAGGGTGGTCTGAGCACCCAGTGGAGCGACGTACGGCGACTGCTGGCCCCCGCCGGGGTGCTGGCCACCGTCGGCGTGGGCGTCTCCGTCGTGGTCACCGCCACGGGGGCGCATCTGCTGCTGGGGATGGACTGGCATCCGGCGCTGCTGCTCGGCGCGATCGTGTCCTCCACCGACGCCGCCGCGGTCTTCGCCGTCCTGCGTTCCCTGCCGCTGCCGCAGAAGGTCACCGGGCTGCTGGAGGCGGAGTCCGGGTTCAACGACGCACCCACCATCATCCTGGTGCTGGTCTTCTCCACCGCCTCCACCGACCTGCCCGACCCCGCGCACATCGCCGGCAACATCGTGTACCAGCTGGTGGTGGGCGGCGCCATCGGCCTGGCCGTCGGCCGGGTCGGGGCCGTGGCGCTGCGGCACATCGCGCTGCCCGCCACCGGCCTGTACCCGCTGGCCACCGTCGGCTTCGGCATCGTCGCCTTCGCCGCCGCCGGGGCCGCGGGCGCCAGCGGCATCATCGCCGCCTACCTCTCGGGGCTGGTCCTGGGCAACTCCCACCTGCCGCACCGCGCCGCCACCCGCTCCTTCGCCGAGGGCACCGGCTGGCTCGCCCAGATCGGCCTGTTCGTGATGCTCGGGCTGCTGGTCACCCCGAGTGAACTGCCCTCCGCCGTCGTCCCGGCCCTCGTGGCGGGCCTGGTGCTGCTGCTCGCAGCCCGCCCCGTCTCCGTCCTGGTGTGCCTGCTGCCTTTCCGGGTGCCCTGGCGCGAGCAGGCGTTCATCTCCTGGGCCGGGTTGCGCGGGGCCGTCCCCATCGTGCTGGCCACCTTCCCCATCGTCGAAGACGTCACCGACGCCGACGACCTGCTGAACATCGTGTTCGTCCTGGTCGTGCTCTTCACTCTGATCCAGGGCCCCGGGCTGCCCGCCGTCGCCCGCAGACTGCGGCTGACCCGGCCCAGCGCCCTGCGCGAGGTCCAGGTCGAGTCCGCGCCGCTCGACGTCCTCGACGCCGACCTGCTCACCGTGTCCGTCCCGCCCGGTTCCCGGCTCAAGGGCGTGGCCGTGTCCGAGCTGCGTCTGCCGCCGCCCACCGTGATCACGCTGATCGTCCGGGACGGCACCACGCTCGTACCGCACGGGGACACTGTGCTGCGCACCGGCGACGAACTACTGCTCATCACCACGCCCCAGAACCGGGAAGCCGCCGAGCGCAGGCTCCGCGCCATCGGGAGGCGGGGCAGGCTCGCCCGCTGGCTCGGCGAGCACGGCACACCCGAGTCCTTCGATCGGCCGGAACACCCTGCGGCGAACGGCGACTGAGGAGCCGTGACATGGGTCGAGTCATCCGCGTACGCGTCGACAACGCCGCCCGCGACGGCGTTCCTGATACCGCCGACGCCGGCCTGCACAGCTGCCCCGCGCACTGACGCGCCTCCCGGGGCCGGTGGCGGGCGGGCGGCACCCTGGTCGCCCGCGGCGAGTTCTCGATCGTCATCGCCGGGCTCGCCGTCGGCGTCCAACCGCGCATCGGCCCTCTGGCCACCGCCTACGTCCTGATCCTGGTCGTTCTCGGTCCGCTCGCCCGCCGCTTCACTCGCCCTGCCGTCGAGGAAGCCGCTCGATGCGACCGTGACCGCGACCGCCGAGCCCGCCGAGGCCGCGCATGCGAGCGGCTGAGCCACCAGGGCAACGCCGGAGCGCACAGCCGACGGTGTGCGAGCCAAGGGGGAAAGCCGTGACCGTCCAGGACGCGCCCGGGGCGTTACTCGACGGCTTCGAACGGATCCTGGCGGACGCCGCTGCCCCGGGCCGACGCGTGACCCGCGACGAGAAGCGAGTCCCCGCCGTGCGCTCGGCGCCCGGGCGGCCGAGGCCGGGCACGGCCGGCGCAGCCTGGTCCGCGCCCACGCCGTCGCCGTTGCCGAGGGGCCGGAGAAGTACGACGAGACCGGCCCCCGATGGATTGGGCCGCCCCGGTGCTGACGCAGACTCCCGCGAACCCGGCTCGACCCGTCAGGCCGCCCAGGCCTCCTCGGTCATGCCCGGCCGACCGTGTCCTGGTCATCCACCGCTTCGTGCGCCTCCGTGAGCGGCGCCTGGGCCGTCGGCGTGGGCTTGGCCAGGCGAGCGGCCAGACGCAGGGCCACGGGCTCGGTCCAGCGGGCGGTGAGCGGGCCGAGAATCACCAGGATGAGCACGTACGCCGTGGCCAGCGGGCCCAACGAGGGCTCGATGCCGGCGGTGACGGCGAGTCCGGCGATGACGATGGAGAACTCACCGCGGGCGACCAGGGTGCCGCCCGCCCGCCAGCGGCCTTTCGCGGAGATGCCCGCTCGCCTCGCGGCCCAGTAGCCGGTGGCGATCTTCGTCAGCGTCGTGATGACGGCCAGCGCGAGGGCGGGCAGCAGCACCGGCGGGATGCTGGCCGGGTCGGTGTGCAGGCCGAAGAAGACGAAGAAGACCGCGGCGAACAGGTCCCGCAGCGGGGCCAGCAGGTTGTGCGCGCCCTCGGCGACCTCGCCGGACAGGGCGATGCCGACCAGGAACGCGCCCACGGCCGCCGAGACCTGCAGCTGCTGGGCGATGCCGGCCACCAGCAGGGTCAGGCCCAGCACCACCAGCAGCAGTTTCTCGGGGTCGTCGCTGGAGACGAAACGGGAGATGTGCCTGCCGTAACGCACCGCCAGCACCAGTACGAGCCCGGCCACACCGAGTGCGATGGCCAGGGTCACGCTGCCCGCCGCGAGGCTGGTCCCGGCCAGCAGCGCCGTGATGATCGGCAGGTAGACCGCCATGGACAGGTCTTCCAGCACCAGGATGCTGAGGATCACGGGCGTTTCGCGGTTGCCGAGCCGTCCCAGGTCGCCGAGCACCTTGGCGATCACGCCGGACGAGGAGATCCACGTGACCCCGGCGAGGACGACCGCCGCCACCGGCCCCCAGCCGAGCAGAAGAGCCATGGCCGCGCCGGGCAGGGCGTTGAGCGCGGCGTCGACAAGTCCGGCGGGGTACTGCGTTTTGAGGTTCGAGACCAGGTCAGTGGCGGTGTACTCCAGGCCCAGCATGAGCAGCAGCAGGATGACGCCGATCTCGGCGCCGATCGCCACGAACTCCTCGCTGGTGCCGAGGGGCAGCAGACCACCCTCGCCGAAGGCGAGCCCGGCCAGCAGATACAAGGGGATGGGCGAGAACTGGAAGCGTCCGGCGAACCGGCCCAGCAGTCCCAAACCGAGGATGATCGCGCCGAACTCGATCAGGAAGACCGCAGACGAGTGCACCGCGGATCACTCCCGCCCGAGTATCGCGGCGGCGGCTTCGACGCCCTCGCGCGTACCGATCACGATCAGGGTGTCCCCGCCGGCCAGTCGGAAGTCCGGCCCCGGGGAGGGGATCGCCTCCGCCCGGCGCAGCACCGCCACGATCGACACACCGGTCTCCGTCCGCATCCGGGTGTCGCCCAACAGCCGTCCGTTCCAGTGCGACGTCGCGGACAGCTCGATCCGCTCCGCAACCAGCCCCAGCTCGGTCGTCGACAGCAGACTCGGGCTGTGGTGCGCCGGCATCAGCGCGTCGATGAGCGCCGCCACCTCCCCTGCGGTCAACCGTGCCGACATCGCGCACGCGTCCGGATCGTCCTCCCGGTACGCGCTCAGCGTCCGTGAACCGTCACGATGGGCCACCACCGACAGACGGCGCTGTTCCCGCGTGGTCAGGTCGTAGCGCACCCCGATCCCCGGCAGCGGCGTACTGCTCATCCGCGCAGCGCCCACGGCTGTCCTCCTGTCTGGCTGTGATCCTTGACTGTTTCTTTGGAAAGCCGTCGGTGCCACCCTAGCGACCACCCCGAATCCGCTTCACGGCGCGTCAGGAACGTGTGGCGATCGCGCAGCCGTCCTGCGGGGTCTGCATGTCTTGGCCGATCGCCGTACTGCGGTCGTACGGGTCGACCGCGGCGCCGGCCGCGCTGGTCGATTGTTCCGCCCCGAAAGGTGGCTGGAAGTATCCGGTGTGGTTGTCACAACCGCCGTTTGTCATGTCGAGCTTGTACGACAGGACCGAGAAGGTCCCGGGCTCCGTGATGACCTTGGAGGGGTCGTCCCAGCTCATCACCACCTCGCGTCGCACGATGGTGCGTACGACTTCATCACTGTCTGACGCCGCGCGCGTCACTGGATAGACGAAGGTGACGTCAGCGGTCACCTGGAGCGCACCGCGGTCGCCTTCCTGATAGGTGATGCGGCCCCGCGTCTTGACCACATCTCCCACCAGACGGGCTTTCGAGGTCTCGAAGCGGCTGAACAACAGCAGCGGATCGCGATCCTTGCTGGGCGTCCGGAACGCGGCCTTCAGGAACGCCTGGACGTCCTGTTGATGCGGGTTGATCAGCTTGATCGCCTTCTCAGGATGCTCGCCCCGTAGCACGCGAGGATCCAGGTTGGAGGCGACCATGAAGGTCCGGCTCTTTGCGAGAGCCTGCTCGACCTGGGCTGTAGTCATCCACCCAGTCGCCTCGGCCTCAGGAACAGTGATCCCCGCCGAACCATTCGCCCAGCGTGCCGCAGGAGACCCCTTGAACGGCTCATCCAGGGTGGGCCGCAGGGCCGGCACCGCCGAAGGTGCCTGTTCCGGCCGCTCGGTCTCGGCTGGCAATGGCTGCGACTGCGGATCCCCGCCACCGAACAGGGCGTGGATCCGCTCAGGGGCGAGGGCCACGCCGAGCACCATCACGAGTGCGAGTAGCCCGCCTACGTACCAGCCCTTCCGCCGCCGCGGCCGGGGCGGCGTATAGGTACGCCAGCCGTCAGTGCGGTCGGGTTCCGCCCGAAGTCTCCTCGCTACCTGGCGGGCGCGGGCCGAGGGTTCCTTGGGCGCGTCGGCGACACCATTGACCGACTCGCGAAGAAAACGCTCCCACTCCTCATCGGACATTGACGCACCGTTTCGATCCCCACCCGCGCCCAAACCCCGCCCCCTTGCCCTCGCGGCATGCCTGCAGCTCCCTCCATGGAGTCGCGCCGGAATAATCGCATGAAGCTTCTGGAGCAGGTTGGAGCGGTGGCGTTCGACCGGGCGTTGACGGCGCCGGGGTAGGGGAAGGGTTCGCCGCGCATGGTGGCGCGGCAGGCTTCGACGAGGTCGCGGTCGGCGACGGATGTGCTAAGAGTTCATCTCATTTGGTGAGTCTGCGGTAGCAGATGAGGGTGCAGGCGATGGCCGCGAACGCGAGGAAGTGCTCGGCCTTGCGTTCGTAGCGGCGGTGCAGGCGGCGGCAGCCACCCAGCCAGGACACGGTGCGCTGGATCGTCCAGCGGTGTCGGCCCAGCCTCGTGGAGGACTCGATGCCCTTCCGGGCGATGCGGTGGCGGATGCCGCGCTTGTGAAGCCATCGACGCAGGTCGTCGTAGTCGTAGCCCTTGTCGCCGTGAAGCTTGGCGGGCCGCTGGCGGCGCGGGCCGCGGCGGGAGCGGATCGGCGGAATCCCCCGCACCAAGGCTTGCAGGGCCTGGCCGTCATGGAGATTGGCACCGGAGATACCGATCGAAAGGGGCAGACCAGTCCGCTCCGTGATCAAGTGGATCTTCGAGGCCTTCTTGCCCCGGTCGACAGGATTCGGACCTGTCAGTGCCCCCCTTTCAGGGCCCGCATGTTCACCGAGTCGATCGCGCACCGCGACCAGTCCAACTCCCCGCGCGCTCCGAGCTCGTCCAGGACCAGGCGGTGCAGCTTGGCCCCCACTCGGGCGGCGGTCCACTCAGTGAAGCGCCGGTGCGCGGTCGGGCCCGACGGGCCGAAGACCGCAGGCAGTTGCTGCCAGGCGCAGCCCGTCGTGGCCACGAAGATGATCGCGGCCAGTGTCTCGCGGTCGCCGTACCGCCGCCGGCCGCCACCTTGCGGCCGTGTCGGGGCGGGCGGCACGACCCGCTGGAAGAGGTCCCATAACTCGTCCGGCACCATGCGCTCCACGATCGTCACGAACTCAGGCTACCGACCGAGCCAAATGAGATGAACTCTAATACTGCAACGGTGCTTGCCGTGACTGCTGGCCAGGTCAGGGGCTGTGTCCGCGTCGTTTGTAGTGGCTGGTGCGGGCCTGGTGTTGTCGTCTTCGGCGCCAGGCCGACCAGTGCAGGATGTGCTCGACGGGGGCGGGCCGGCGGTCGGCGAGGCGGGTGATCAGCCGTCGTATCTCGGCGAGGCTGAGGTGGATGAGCTGGGAGGATCCGTTTCTGCTTTCCCGGCATCCAGCTCGCGGGCTCGCAGGACGGTCAGGCAGGCGTGGGCAGCCATGGCCAGGGTCATGTGGCGGTGCCAGCCGGGATAGCGGCGGACCTGGTAGTGGTCCAGGCCGCATTCCTGTTTCGCGCTCTGGAAGCACTCCTCGATGGCCCACCTGCTGCCCGCGATGCGGATCAGGTCGTCAAGCGTTGTCTCAGCCGGGCAGTAGGCGATGTAGTAAGAGATCTCCCCGGGCCGGCTCACGCTGCGGCGGGCGACGACCCAGTGGCGGCGGTCGGGCCGGTGCCAGGGCCTGACCTCGACGCGTGCCCAGTCGTAAATCCGCAGGCCGTGAGCCCCGCTGCCGCAGGAACGACGCTTCCATTTCTGCCGGGCAAGACCGTTGAACAGGTCGTGGACGGGATGGTCGATCGCCCAGCGGGTGACCACGGTGTCGTGGCGGGTGGTGGCCATGACGTGGAAGACGTCCGCCCGCTCCAGTTCCGACCGCCAGCCTTTGCTGAACCCGTAGGCGGCATCCGCGGTCACCCACCGAAACGGGATCTTGTCCGCGATGGCGCGGCGGACCATCGCCTTCGCCATGGCCACCTTGGTCTCAAAGGCGACCTCGTCATCGATGCCGGCCCGGCGACACCTTTCGCGGTCGTCGGTCCAGGAGGTGGGCAGATACAGACGCCGGTCGATCAGTGTCCGCCCGCGGTCGGTTGCATACGCGAGGAAGACGCCGACCTGGCAGTTCTCCGTCCGCCCGGCGGTGCCGGAGTACTGCCGCTGCACCCCGGCCGACCGCGTCCCCTTCTTCAGGAAGCCCGTGTCGTCCACAACCAGGACGGCGTCCCGGTCGCCGAGGTTGTCGACCACGTACTGACGCACGTCGTCGAGCACCTCATCCGCGTCCCACTCGATCCGGTTCAGCATCCGGTGGATACGATCCGGACCTTCGTGGCCGGCTGCATCATGCGCCAGCCCCTGCCGACACCGCTCCGCGAGA
>NZ_BJND01000095.1 GCF_006539505.1 Streptomyces spinoverrucosus | reverse complement strand
GACGAGCTGGTCACCATCCGCCGCGACGTCGAGGCTCAGGTACTCGCCCGTGCCGTCGAGTGGCACAGCGAGAGCCGCGTGCTGGTGAACGGACACTGCACCGTGGTCTTCCGCTGACGAGCAGGCAGCCCTAGGGTGCGGAGAGGCCATCGGCGTCAAGCGCCCAACCGGCCCTTTGCCGAGTCACTGTGGCCCCTCCGCGCACACCGAGGATTGCGTATAGTTGCGCTATGAGCAACTACGCCGCAGATAGCGAAACAGCGGGTACGGCGGTGAGCGGTGTGCAGTCCGTCGACCGCGCCGTCACCGTCCTGGAGATCCTCGCCCAGCGCGGCGAGGCGGGCGTCAGCGAGGTGGCCGCCGAGATCGACGTACACAAGTCGACCGCCTTCCGTCTGCTCGGGGCACTGGAGGCGCGCGGCCTGGTCGAGCAGACGACCGAGCGGGGCAAGTACCGGCTGGGCTTCGGGATCGTGCGCCTGGCCGGCGCGGTCACCGGCCGCCTCGACATCACCCAGCAGGGCCGCCCGGTGTGCGAGCGGCTCAGCGAGGAGATCGGCGAGACCGTCAACATCGCAGTCCTGCAGGAGCACTACGCGGTCAACCTGTATCAGGTACGCGGCCCTGGCGCCGTCGGCACCCACAACTGGGTCGGTCAGCTCACTCCCGTGCACGCCACGTCCAGCGGCAAGATCCTCCTGGCCCACCTCTCGGAGAAGGAGCGCGCCGACGTGCTCGCGGCTTCGGGTACGCAGAAGCTGACGCCGCACACCCTGCCCTCCAGGGCAAAGCTGGAGAAGAATCTCGCCGAGGCGCGGGAGCGGGGGTACGCGGTGGCGCTGGAGGAACTGGAGATCGGGTTGCACGCCATGGCCGCCCCGATCCGCTCCCGCGACGGCGAGGTGATCGCCGCCCTCAGCGCCTCGGGCCCCACGTACCGATTCACCGAGGAACGCATGCACGAGCTCGCACCCGTGCTGATCAAGGGCGCGGAGGAGATCAGCCGCCGGATGGGCTATCTGGGCTGAGGCTCCACGGGGGCGCTCAGCGCAGCGGCGACCGCGCCGGCGCCGCCCCGATTGCCTGCCGCCTCGACGCCCCAGCGGGCCGTCACGCGTACCGCGTCGGCCGTGGAGGCGACGTCGTGCACGCGCAGGCACCAGACGCCCTGCGCGGCGGCGAGCACGGACACGGCGGTGGTCGCGGCATCGCGCAGCCGCGCGGGGCGGGGTTGTCCCGTCGTCCGGTCCGCCAGCAGACTGCCGAGAAACGACTTTCGTGAAGCGCCCACAAGCACCGGGTGGCCCAGGGCCATGACGTCCCCGAGGCGCCCCAGGATCTCCCAGTTGTGGTCGGGCGTCTTGGCGAAGCCCAGGCCGGGGTCGACGACCAGACAGCCGGGCGGTATCCCCGCCTCCAGCGCGGCGTCGATCCTGAGGCGCAGTTCGTCGAGCACATCGGTGACGACGTCGTCGTAGACGGCGTTCGCCTGCATGCCGGCGGAGTGTCCACGCCAGTGCATGACGACGTACGGCGTCCCCGCCCGGGCCATCAGCGGCAGCATCACGGGGTCGGCGAGCCCCCCTGAGACGTCGTTGACCAGCCGCGCACCCGCGTCCAGCGCGCGTGCGGCGACCTCGGCCCGCATGGTGTCGACACTCACGATCGCGCCCGCGGCGGCGAGTTCCCGGACGACGGGCAGGACCCGCCGCAGTTCCTCCTCGACCGGCGGGCGTGTCGCGCCGGGGCGGGTCGACTCGCCGCCCACGTCCACGATGTCCGCGCCCTGTTCGAGCAGCGCCAGCCCGTGCGCGACGGCCGCGTCCGCGGCGAACGACAGCCCGCCGTCGGAGAACGAGTCCGGGGTGACGTTCACGACGCCCATGACCAGCGTCCGGCCGGGCCGCGGCAGCCCGTGTGGGTGGATGCCGGGCGTGCCCGGGTGGGGAGAGGTGGTGGCGTGAGCCGTGACGGTCACAGGAGTCCAGCCTTCGAACGTACGACGATGAGGTACTGCGCAAAGCCCTGTGGGAGCCCCTCGGCGGAGCTCCCACTGGAGTGACGGGACAACCCCGTCCATGGTGATCAGACGTATTCCGTCGCCGCGTCGAGCAACCAGTCCGCCAGATAGCCGGCGAACGTCGAGCGCACCAGGACCCAGAACCCGGCCCTCGGATCGTCCCGGGCGACCAGGACGACCTGTGTGCGGCCCAGTGTCGTCTGGGCGCAGCGTCCGGGGCCGAAGGCCCGCGGGTGCAGGTCCAGCGAGCAACCGTGCGCCAGCAGGTCATGGGCGCGCGGGCCCGTGACCAGGAGCGTGGTGCGCTGCGCGGAGACGTCGATCACGGAGACGAACTCGTCGCCCGCGGCCTGACGGATCCGGCTCTCCAGGTCCCGCTCGCTGCCCGGCGGTCCCACCAGCAGCCACTCGTCCGGGCCGAGCCACAGCGCGGTCAACTCCCCGGCGCGGACCACGGTGTTCGGCTGGAGCGGCAGTTGCAGGTCCAGGGCGAGCCCGACGGCTTCCGCCGCCGCTCCCTTGGCGTCCATGCGCACGTTGAGCTGGGCCAGGAAGGGGAGTTCGGCCAGCCGGATCGCGCCCCCGGACGTACGTGTCGCGGCGGCCAGGTGGTCCGCGACCTGTGACAGGGGGCTGCGGAGCGGGGCGGTAAGGGCGGTCTCAGCCATCGCGGCGGGCTCCCTCGGGGTCGTAGAGGACGGGGCTGGCGACAGTCACCGGGATCAGCTGGTCGCCCACGGGGGCGTACAGCCGCTCGCCGATGCGGTCCCGGCCGCCCTTGATCAGGGCGAGCGCGAACGTCCGGCCGAGGGCGGCGCTGCGGTAGCTGGACGTCACATGGCCGAGCATGGGGACGGGCGGGGTCGGCAGCACACCCTCGGCGACCAGATGGGTGCCCTCCGGGAGGAAGGTGCCCGGGTCCTCGGGGAGCAGGCCGACCAGGTGCTTGCGGTCGGGGCGGGACGTGTCGGCGCGGGCGAAGGACCGCTTGCCGATGAAGTCCGGCTTCTTCTTCGACACCACCCAGCTCATGCCGAGGTCCTGGGGGGTGACGGTGCCGTCGGTGTCCTGGCCGATGATCGGGTAGCCCTTCTCGGCGCGCAGGACGTGCATGGTCTCCGTGCCGTACGGGGTGATGCCGTAGGGGGTGCCGGCCTCGTACACGGCCTCCCACAGGGCGAGGGCCCGCCACGGTGACACGTTGATCTCGTAGGCGAGCTCGCCGGAGAAGCTGATGCGGCAGACCCGGGCCTCGATGCCCGCGACGGTCGTCTCCCGCCAGGCCATGAACGGGAAGTCGTCGTTGGCCACGGCGAGTTGGGGTGCGAGCGCGGCGAGGACCTCGCGGGATTTCGGGCCGACCAGGGCCACCGTGGCCCACTGCTCGGTCACGGAGGTGCAGTGGACCTTCAGTTCGGGCCACTCGGTCTGGAGCCACTCCTCCATCCAGTCGAGTACGGCGGCGGCGTTGCCCGTCGTCGTGGTGACCAGGAAGCGGTCCTGGGCTACGCGGATGACGGTGCCGTCGTCGAAGACCATGCCGTCCGGGCGGCACATGACGCCGTAGCGGATCATGCCGACCTTCAGGGTGCTCATCATGTTGGTGTAGAGCCGGTCCAGGAAGACGCCGGCGTCCGGGCCCTGTACGTCGATCTTGCCGAGAGTGGAGGCGTCCATGAAGCCCACGCTCTCGCGGGTCGCCCGGCACTCGCGCAGCACGGCGGCTTCCATGTCCTCGCCGTCCTGCGGGTAGTACCAGGGGCGCTTCCACTGGCCGACGTTCTCGAACAGGGCGCCGTGCGCGACATGCCACTCGTGGATGGCGGTCGTGCGGACCGGGTCGCTCAGGGCGCCTCGGTCGCGGCCCGCGAGGGCGGCGAAGGAGACCGGGGTGTACGGCGGGCGGAAGGTCGTCGTGCCAAGCGCCGAGATGTCCACGCCGAGGAGTTCCGCGACGACGCCGCCGGCCAGGACGCCGGAGGTCTTGCCCTGGTCGTTGGCGGTGCCGGCCGTGGTGTAGCGCTTGGTGTGCTCGACCGAGCGCAGGCCGGCGCCGGTCGCGCGGGCCAGGTCGTCGACGGTGACATCGCGCTGGAGGTCGACGAAACGGGGGCCTTCCGCGTCGCCCGGGACGACGTACACGTGCATCGGCGGCGTCTGCCGCGGCTGTGCGGGCACGTCCGGGAGGCGCGGTGCCTCGGGCGTGTAGCCCTTGGCCTCGACGGCGCGGGCACCCGCGGCGGCACCCTGTGCCAGGACGGTGGCCGGGTCGAGGACACCGCTCGCGCTGCCGACGACCTCGACCGCCTGACGGGTGGCGTCGGGGACGAAGGAGCCCAGCGTGTCGTCGTAGCGCAGCTTGCCGCCCGACTGGCTGAACAGGTGCGCCACCGGGTTCCAGCCACCGGAGACCAGCAGCAGGTCGGCGGCGAACTCCCGCCGCCCCGCGGACTCTCCGTACGGCGCGACGGTCACCGCGGTGAGGCGGGCCTCGCCCTCCGTGCCGATGACGGCGTGGCCGGGGAGGACTTCGATGCCGACTGCTCTTGCGCGGTCCGCCCACTCCCCCGGTTCGGGGCGGGTGTCGACGATCGCCGCGATGGACAGGCCTGCCGAGGCCAGGTCCAGCGCCGCCGCGTACGCGCTGTCGTTGGTCGTGAAGACGACCGCGTGTCGGCCGGGCAGGGCGCCGTGGCGGTTGACGTGGGTGCGGGCCGAGGAGGCCAGCATCACGCCGGGGCGGTCGTTGTTCGCGAAGGCCAGGGAACGCTCGTGGGCGCCGGTGGCGAGGACGACTCGGCGGGCGCGGATGCGCCAGACGCGTTCGCGGGAGACGTTCTCGGGGGCGTCGGCGCCGAGGTGGTTGGTGCGGCGCTCGACGGCGAGCAGGTGGTTGTCGTCGTAGTAGCCGAAAACGGTGGTGCGGGGCAGGACGCGGACCTCGGGGGCGGCGTCGAGCTGCTCCGTCACCTCCCGCACCCAGTCGAGGTGTTCGGCCGTGCCGATGAGGCTGCCGCCGGGTTCCGGCTGGTCGTCGGCGAGGATGACGCGGGCGCCGCTGTTCGCTGCCGCTGCCGCTGCCGCGAGGCCGGCCGGGCCGGCGCCCACGATCAGCAGGTCGCAGTGGGCGTGTACGGCGTCGTAGCGGGCGGGGTCCGGTTCGGTGGCGAGGCGGCCCTGGCCGGGGAGGCTGCTGGCGACCAGGCCGTCGTAGAGCTCGACGGTCGTCGCGGGGAGCATGGGCTCCGGGAAGGGCTCCTCGATCTGGATGACCGCGTTGGGCTCTTCGACGCCGGCGGAGAAGATGCCTCGGGGGCGGCCGAGCTTGATGCTGGTGCCGGCCTGGATGACGCCGTTGGCGAGGAGGGCGGAGGCGAGGGTGTCGCCTCGGTAGCCCTGGTATTCGGTGCCGTCGAAGGTGAAGGTGAGGAGAGCTCCGCGGTCGATTCGGCCCCGGGTGCTGTGGCGGAACAGCTGGGTTGCGCCCCCGCCGCCCCTACCCGTCCCGTCCTCCAGGGGCTCCGCCCCTTCGACCCCGGCGGGGGCTTCGCCCCCTGCACCCCCGCGAGGGCTGTTTTTCGGCTGCGGGTAGGTGGGGGCTGGTCGCGCAGTTCCCCGCGCCCCTTCTGGGGCTGCCGCCCCAGACCCCGCTGAGAACACCGGCCTCGGCTCAAGAGTCGCCGGGCGTTCCTCTCCCGTCCTGTACACCGCCAGGATCTCGTTCGTCGACGTGTCCCGTACCGCGTTGAACCAGTGGCGGCAGCCCGCCGCGTGGCTCCAGCGCTCGGCGAAGGGGCCCTTGGGGTTGTCGCGGAAGAAGAGGTAGCGGGCCCACTCCTCGTCGGAGAGGGACGCCGGGTCCTCCGGGTAGGGCACGTGGGCCTGGCCGCCGTAGTGGAACTCGGCCTCGTCGCGGGGCCCGCACCACGGGCAGGGGATGAGCAGCATTGGTTCGGCTCCCTAGTGGGCCACCGCGGCCGCGCCGTGCTCGTCGACGAGCGCGCCGGTGGTGAAACGGTCGAGCGAGAAGGGGGCGTTGAGGGCGTGCGGGGTGTCGTTGGCGATGGTGTGGGCGTAGACCCAGCCGACGCCGGGGGTGGCCTTGAAGCCGCCCGTTCCCCAGCCGCAGTTGAGGTAGAGGTTGTCGACGGGGCTGAGCCCGATGATCGGTGAGGCGTCGGGGCTGACGTCGACGATGCCGCCCCAGGTGCGGAGCACATGCGCACGGGCGAAGACCGGGAACAGCTCCAGGGCCGCCGACATCTGCTCTTCGATGATGTGGAAGGCGCCGCGCTGGGTGTAGGAGTTGTACGCGTCGATGCCCGCGCCCATCACCAACTCGCCCTTGTGGGCCTGGCTGACGTACACATGGACCGCGTTGGACATCACGACCGTCGGGTGTACCGGCTCCAGGAGTTCCGAGACCAGGGCCTGCAACGGGTGGCTCTGAATGGGGAGTTCGATGCCCGCCATGGCGGCGAGGACCGAGGTGTGGCCCGCCGAGCAGAGCGCGACCTTGCCGGCCGCGATGGGGCCGAGGCTGGTCTGGACTCCGACGACGCGGTTGCCGACCACGTCGAGGCCGGTGACCTCGCAGTTCTGGATGATGTCGATGCCGGCGGCGTCAGCCGAGCGGGCCAGGCCCCAGGCGACGTGGTCGTGCTTGGCGATGCCGGCGCGCGGCTGGTAGGTGGCGCCCAGGACCGGGTAGCGCACGTCCTGCGAGATGTTGACGATCGGGCAGACTTCCTTGACGCCGTCCGCGTCGAGCCACTCCGCGTCCACGCCGTTGAGGCGGTTCGCCTCCACGCGGCGCACGCTGTCGCGGACGTCCTGGAGGCTGTGCGCGAGGTTCAGCACGCCGCGCTGGGAGAACAGGATCGGGTAGTCCAGCTCCTCCGCCAGTCCCTCCCAGAGCTTGAGGGCGTGCTCGTAGATGCCGGCGCTCTCGTCCCACAGGTAGTTGGAGCGGATGATCGTGGTGTTGCGGGCCATGTTGCCGCCCGCGAGCCAGCCCTTCTCCAGCACCGCGACATTGGTGATGCCGTGGTTCCTGGCGAGGTAGTGCGCGGTGGCCAGGCCGTGTCCGCCGCCTCCGACGATCACCACGTCGTACGACCGCTTGGGCTCGGGATTGCGCCACAGCCAGTCGGGGTGGTCGGGGAGGTCGGCGCCGGGGGTGCGGGGGCTCATCGGACGTCTCCGTTCAGCACGTTCATACGGTGTTCGCGTTCCTCTCGGCAGCCTCGACGACGTTGGCGAGCAGCATCGCTCGGGTCATGGGGCCCACTCCGCCGGGCATGGGGGCGAGCCATCCGGCGACCTGCGCGGCGTCCGGGTGTATGTCGCCGATCAGGCCCTCGTCTGTGCGCGTGATGCCGACGTCCAGGACCGCGGCGCCGGGGCGCAGCATGTCCTTGGTGATCAGCCCGGGTGAGCCTGCGGCCGCGATGACGATGTCCGCCTCGCGGACGTGCCACGCCAGGCCCTTGGTGCCGGTGTGGCAGAGCGTCACGGTGGCGTTCTCGGAGCGGCGGGTGAGGAGGAGGCCGATCGGGCGGCCGACCGTGATGCCCCGGCCGATCACGCACACCCGGGCACCCGCGAGGGGTACCTCGTGGCGGCGGAGCAGTTCGACAATGCCCCGCGGGGTGCACGGCAGCGGGGCCTCCACGCCCAGGACGAGCCGGCCGAGGTTGACGGGGTGCAGGCCGTCGGCGTCCTTGGCCGGGTCCATGCGTTCCAGTACGGCGTTGGCGTCCAGGTGGCGGGGAAGAGGGAGCTGGACGATGTAGCCGGTGCAGGCCGGGTCGGCGTTGAGTTCGTCGATGACGTCCTCGACCTGCTGCTGCGACGCGTCGGCCGGCAGGTCCCGGCGGATGGAAGCGATGCCCACCTGCGCGCAGTCGCGGTGCTTGCCGGCAACGTAGGCGTGGCTGCCGGGGTCGGCGCCGACCAAGACGGTGCCGAGGCCCGGCGGGCGGCCGTCCGTGGTGGTCAACTTGGCCACGCGCTCGGCGAGTTCGCGGCGGATCTCGGCGGCGGTCGCCTTGCCATCGAGTGTCTGCGCTGTCATCGTCTTCCCTCGGTCAGCCACGGAGGCGGGACATGGTGGGGTCGAACAGGGGTTCCTCGGCGACGACGGCCTCGATGCGCTGGTCGAAGTAGCCGATCTGCAGGGGCGTGCCGGGGGTGGCCAGCTCGGCCGGGAGCCAGGCGTAGGCGATGCCCTTGTCGATGGTGTAGCCGTAGGCGGCGCTGGTGACGTAGCCGACCGCTCGGTCACCGTCGTACACCGGCTCCTTGCCCAGGACGACCGCATGCGGATCGTCGATGGTGAGGCAGGTCAGCCTGCGCCGTACGTTCTCCTTGCGGCGCTCCAGTGCGGCCTTGCCGATGAAGTCGTCCTTGTCGAGCTTGACGGCGAAGCCGACGCCGGCCTCGTAGGGGTCGTGCTCGTAGGTCATGTCGGTGCCGAAGGAGCGGTAGCCCTTCTCCAGGCGGAGGCTGTTGAAGGCGCCGCGGCCCGCGATGACGCCGCCGAGGGGCCCCGCCGCCTGCCACAGGGTGTCCCACAGTTTCAAGCCCTGGTCGGCGGTGGTGTACAGCTCCCAGCCGAGTTCACCGACGTACGACAGGCGCATCGCCGTCACCGGGACGCTGCCGATGTAGGCGCGCTTGGCGCGGAAGTACTTCAGGCCGTCGCTCGAGAAGTCCTCGTCCGTCAGGGGTTGCAGGACCTTGCGGGCGAGCGGGCCCCACAGGCCGATGCAGCAGGTGCCCGGGGTGATGTCGCGGACCTGGACCGTGCCGTCGGCCGGGAGGTGGCGGCTGAACCAGTCGAGGTCGAGGTTGCCGTTGGCGCCGACCTGGAAGAGGTCGCGGGCCAGGCGGGCGACGGTGATGTCGCTGCGGATGCCGCCGTCGTGGTCGAGGAGCAGGGTGTACGTCACCGAGCCGACGGACTTGGCGACCTTGCCGGTGCACAGGCGCTCCAGGAACGCGGCGGCTCCGGGGCCGGTCACCTCCAGGCGCTTGAGGGCCGTCATGTCGTACATCGCGACGGTCTCGCGGGTGGCCTGTGCCTCGGCGCCGACGATGGGCGACCAGAACTGCGCGGCCCAGTCGTTCGGGGTGGGGATGGAACGGCCCTCGACCAGCTTCACGTTGGCCTCGTACCACTGCGGGCGCTCCCAGCCGTTCGCCTCCAGGAAGAAGGCGCCGTGCTCCTGCTGGCGGGCGTGGAAGGGGCTGGTGCGGATCGGGCGCGGGTCGCCCGAGGGCTGGAGCGGGTGGAGGATGTCGTAGACCTCGACGAAGTTCTGGCAGTCGCGGGCCAGGACGTACTCCGGGGACAGCTGGTGCGGCTCGAAGCGGTTGACGTCGCACTCGTGCAGGTCGAAGGACGAGCAGTGCCCGTCGACCAGCCATTCGGCCATCGCCCGGCCCACGCCCGCGGAGTGGGTGACCCACACGGCCTCGGCGACCCAGAAGCCCTTGACGTCCGGGGACTCGCCGAGCAGCGGGAAGTTGTCGGTGGTGAAGGAGAAGAGGCCGTTGATGCCCTCCTCGATCTTCGCCTCGCGCGTCGCCGGGAGGAGGGACTGGGTCTCGGTCCAGGCATCCTCGAAGTCCTCCTCGGTGAACTTCAGGATCGACGGCATCTGGTCGGCCTCGTCCACGGAGAGGATGTCGTCCGCGGAGATCGGCATCGGACGGTGGCCGTAGTAGCCGATGCCCAGGCCGTCGAAGCGGTCCCGGTAGTAGAGGTCGGCGTCCTGGTGGCGCAGGATCGGGCGGACCGCCTCCTCGGTCTGGCCGGCGAGGGCCGGGACGGGGCCGGTCCAGGCGAGCTGATGGGCCAGCGGGGTCAGCGGGAGGTTCATGCCGACCATGCGGGCGATCTTCGGGCCCCAGATGCCGGCGCAGCACACGACGATGTCGGCTTCCAGATCGCCCTGGTCGGTACGGACACCCGTCACCTCGCCGTCGGCCCGGAGGACGTCGAGGACCTCGTGGCGGGCGAGGAAGCGTACGCCGCGCTCGGTGGCCCGGCGGATCTGCGCCTCGACGGCGAGGACCGCCTTGGCGAGGCCGTCGGTCGGGACGAGGAGGCCGCCGAGGACCTTGTCACGGTCGACCAGCGGGTGCTTCTCGACGCACTCGTCGGCGGTCAGGATCCGCGACTCGATGCCCCAGGCGGTGATCCAGCCGTGCCGGCGGTGCAGTTCGGCGAGGCGCTCCGGCGTGGTCGCCACCTCCAGTCCGCCGACCTGAAGGAAACAGGGCTTGCCGTCGACGTCGAGGGAACAGAACTTCTCGACGGTGTAGCGGGCCAGCTCCGTCATGGTCTTCGAGGAGTTCGTCTGGAAGACCAGGCCAGGGGCGTGCGAGGTCGAGCCCCCGGTGGCCGGGAGCGGCCCCTGGTCGACCACGGTCACCTCGGTCCAGCCCCGCGCCGAGATCTCGTCCGCGAGCGCCGCGCCGACGACTCCCGCTCCGATGATGACCACACGCGGTCCCGCCATCGCCGCACCTCCGGTTGAGTTGCTTTCTACGCAACGTGATTCAGGTTGCGCAACTCAATGTGCCTGCCGTGCAGGTGGGTGTCAAGAGGTCCGGTGACGTCGGAGAACGCACTGGAAAACGGCCTGGAAAAACAGGAATGCCCGGCGGGTGGCGCGCGTCCGTGCGCACCACCCACCGGGCATCCGTGAAGGGCCTACTTGATCCAGGCCTCCACCTTGTCCCGGTTGGCCTCGACCCACTTCTTCGCCGCGGCCTCGGGGGTCATCTTGTCCACCGCGATGTACTTGGCCACGATGTTCTGGTCGTCGTTGGTCCAGGTGAAGTTCTTGACCAGGTCATAGGCCGGGCTGCCCGACTCGGCGAACTTCTTGCTGACGATCTTGTCCAGCTTGTACACGGGATAGTCGCAGTTCACCTTCTCGGCGTCGGCGTCGCAGCCCTCCTTGTACTCGGGCAGCTTGACCTTCTTCAGCGGCACCTCGGACATGAACCACTGCGGCTCGTAGAAGTAGCCGATCACCCATTCCTTGTCCTTCTCCGCCTTGCGGAAGGCCTGGATGAGGGCGGTCTCGCTGCCCGCGTACACCACCTTGTAGTCCAGCTTCAGGTTCTTGACCAAGGCCTCGTCGTTGGTGACGAACGACGGGTCGCCGTCGAGGAGTTGGCCCTTGCCACCGGACTCGGACGTCTTGAACTCGGCCGCGTACTTGTTGAGGTTGTTCCAGTCGAGGATGTCCGGGTGCTCCTTGGCCAGCCACGGCGGCACGTACCAGCCGATGAGGCCTTCGTTGCCGGTCGGGCCGGCGTCGACGGCGGTCTTCTGGTCGGTGATGTACTTCTTCTTCAGGTCGTCGTGACCCCAGTTCTCGACGACGGCGTCGACCTCGCCCGTCCCGAAGCCCTGCCAGGCGATCTCTTCCTTCAGGTCCTTCTTGGTGACCTTGCAGCCGAGGTCGTTCTCCGCGACGTACGCGATGACCGCCGCATTGGCCTCGTAGCCCACCCACGGGTTGACGGCGAGGTTGAAGGTGCCGCACTTGCCGGAGCTGCCCGAGCCGCCCGCGTCCGAGGAGCTGTCACCGACCTTCGCGCCGCCGCAGGCGGTGAGGGTAAGGCCGAGGACCGCTATGCCGGCCGCTCCGGCTCGCCAGTGTCTTGCCATGGTGGTGCTCCTTATGCGCTGGTGCGGCGAGCCGCTGCCTGAGTGATCCGGTCGAACATGACTCCGAGAAGGACGATGGCCAGCCCCGCGGCGAGCCCCTTCCCGTACAGCTGTCCCTGCGAGAAGCCGGCCACGACGTCGTAGCCGAGGGCGCCCGCGCCTACGAGGCCGCCCACCACAACCATCGACAGCACGTAGATCAGGCCCTGGTTGGTGGCGAGAGTCAGGGCGCCGCGCGCCATCGGCAGCTGGACCTTGGTGATGATCTGCCAGGTGTTGCACCCGGCCGAGGTGGCCGCCTCCACGGTGGTGGCGGGCACGTTCCGCACCCCGTCCGCGATGATCTTCATGGCGACGGGGGCCGCGTAGACGACGGCGGCGACGATGGCCGTGAAGCGGGTCGCGCCGAACAACGCGAGGAACGGCACGAGATAGACGAACGGCGGCATGACCTGGGCCGCGTCCAGGGACGGGCGCAGGACCCGGTCCACGAGCGCGCTGCGTCCCATCCACACGCCGAAGACGATGCCGAGCAGCATCACGAGCACCGTGGCGACGACGGTCGACGCCAGCGTCGTCATGCTGTCCGACCACACTCCGGTGCCGACCAGCAGGCCGACGCACACGGCCGTGGTGAGGCCGGCGCGCCGGCCGCCGAGGACGGCGCCGAGCGCGATCAGGGCGGCGCCGACGAGCCACCACGGGGAGTCGGTGAGCAGGGTCTGGAACGGGTTGAGCAGACCGTTGGTGAGGGCATCGCGGAAGGCGTTGGTGATGCCCGACAGGTTGTCCTGCGCCCAGGTGGTCACGGTGTCGGCCCCGCTCGAGATGGCGCTGCCGATGCCTCCCTCGCCGGGGAACTCCGCCGCCCATACATAGGTGTGCGAGAGGTGGATCAGAACCGCCGTGGCCGCCGCACCCGCGCCCAGCAGCGGGCGCCGCCAGGTCAGGAAGCGGTTCTTCGAACCCCGGGCCGCCTCCTCGCGTCCGCTCGCCGCGGTGGTGACCCGGTCCAGCACGATCGCCATGACGACGATGGCGAGGCCCGCGTTGAAGGCCGTGCCGACGTCGAGCGACTGCAGCGCCTGGACGACGGTCTTGCCGAGGCCGGGCGCGTCGATCAGGGCGGCGATGGTCACCATGGCCAGGGCGGCCATGATGGTCTGGTTGACGCCCATCACGACGGTCCGCTTGGACATCGGCAGCAGGACCTTCATCAGGGACTGCCGGCGCGTGGCACCCAGCGAGTCGGCCGCCTCGACCGTCGTCTCCGGTACGGAGCGGATGGCGTGCGCGGTGATGCGGATCGCGGGCGGTGCCGCGTAGATCAGGGTGGCGATGGTGGCGGAGGCCGGGCCGATGAGGAAGAACAGGGTCAGCGGGGCCAGATAGACGAAGGTCGGCATGGTCTGCATGAAGTCCAGGAAGGGCGTGACGATCCGGTTGAACCGGTCGGACAGCCCCGCCCACACACCCAGCGGGATGGCGAACAGCAGCGCCACGAAGACCGCGGAGAGGGTGAGCGCCAGGGTGTCCATGCTCTCCTGCCACAGGCCCTGCAGGCCCAGGAAGGTGAAGCCGGCCACCGCCAGCAGCGCGACCCGCCAGTTGCCCACGGCCCAGGAGACATAGCCGGCGATGCCGACGACACCGAGCCAGCCGATCTGCGGGACGGGGCGGTCGGCGGAAGGCTGTGAGATCAGCTCCTGCACGAAGGTCACCAGGGTGTCGATGACCAGGCGGATCTCGTTGAAGAAGTACAGGAACAGCGGGTTGGAGTTGCGGTTCGCGCCGATCGAGTCGTTGACGTCGTTGAACCACCGGTGCAGATCGGTGAGATCGGCCGCTGCCAGGGCGAGGGTCTGCTTTCCGCGCAGTACGGCGAACAGCACCAGCCAGACGACCAGGATGGCGCCGACCACCATGGACCGGCTGACCTTGCGTGTCTCTTTGACAGGAGCGGCCGGCTCGGCTGTCCGCGTCTTCTCAGGTTTCTCGACGGCGACGGTCATCACGCGCCGCCTTCCTGCCCGGCGACCACCGCGAGGATCTCCTCGTCGCCGACGATGCCGAGCAGCTCACCGTTCTCCACGACCTTGACCGGCTTGTCGGCCGCGAGCACCGCCCGGGTGGCCTCCTTCACCACGACGTCCGGGCCCAGCTCGGGACCGTCCAGTGCGTCGCCGTCCTCCAGAGGCCGCATGATCCATCGCAGGGTGAGCACGTCGCCGCGCGGCACGTCCTTCACGAACTCGCGCACATAGTCGTCCGCCGGGGCGCCCACCAGTTCGTCACCGGTGCCGCACTGGACCATCTTGCCGTCGCGCATGATCAGGATGCGGTCGCCCAGCTTGAGGGCCTCGGAGAGGTCGTGGGTGATGAACACCATCGTCTTGCCGACCTCGTGGTGCAGGCGGATGACCTCGTTCTGCATGTCGCGGCGGATCAGCGGGTCGAGCGCCGAGAACGGCTCGTCGAAGAAGAGCACGTCCGGATCACCGGCCAGCGCCCGGGCGAGGCCAACGCGTTGCTGCATGCCGCCGGACAGCTGGTCGGGGTAGGAGTTCTCGTAGCCCGCGAGGCCGACCAGCTCGACGACCTCCTGGGCCCGCCTGATGCGCTCGGCCCTGCCCATGCCGCGGATCTCCAGACCGAACGCCACGTTGTCCACGACGCGACGGTGGGGCAGCAGACCGAAGTGCTGGAAGACCATGGAGAACTTGCGGCGCCGCAGATCGCGCAGGCGCTTGTCGTCCGCCTGACGGATGTCCTCGCCCTCGAAGACGATCTCACCGGCGGTGGGTTCGATCAGCCGGGTCAGACATCGCACCAGCGTGGACTTGCCCGAACCGGACAGGCCCATGACGACGAAGACCTCACCGGGCGAGACGTCGAAGTGCACATCACGTACGGCCGCGGTGCATCCGGTGCGGTCCATGAGCTCGCGGCGGGTGAGCCCGCACAGCTCCTCGGAGTCCGGCACCTGGTCGGCCTTCGGTCCGAACACCTTCCACAGCCTGCGCACGGAGATGACCGGGGTGGAGCCCGAGTCCTGGGACGTGCCGCGCCGCTGCGGCACCTCGGTCTGTGTGGTCACGTTCGACCTTCTTTCGGCGTTCAGCCGCGGAACCAGTGCTGCGGCCGGGGTTGGATGTTCTGCCAGATGTGCTTGGGCTCTCGGTACTCGTTCAGGCCGGTCGGTCCCAGCTCCCGGCCCACGCCCGAATGCCCGAAGCCACCCCATTCCGCTTGCGGCACATAGGGGTGGTAGTCGTTGATCCACACCGTGCCGTGGCGCAGCCGCCGGGCGACCCGCTGGGCCCTGCCCGCGTCCTGTGTCCACACGGCTCCGGCGAGTCCGTATTCGGTGTCGTTGGCGATGCGTACGGCGTCGTCCTCGTCGGTGAAACGCTCCACGGTGAGGACGGGCCCGAAGGACTCCTCGTGCACGACGCGCATGTCCTGCCGGCACTCGTCGAGCACGGTGGGCAGGTAGTAGTGGCCGTCTCCCAGCGCCGGGTCGTCGGGCCGGGCGCCGCCGCAGCGCAGTACGGCGCCTTCGGCGAGGCCTGCCGCGACGTATGCCTCGACCTTCTCCAGGTGCTGTGCGGAGATCAGCGCACCCGTCTCGGCGTCGGGGTCGAAGGGGCCGCCGAGGCGGATCTGCCGGGCGCGGCGGACGACCTCGTCGACGAAGCGGTCGTGCAGGGAGTCCTCGACGATCAGCCGGGCGCCTGCCGAGCAGACCTGGCCCGAGTGCAGGAAGACGGCCGTGAGGGCGAAGTCCACGGCCGTCTCGAAGTCGGCGTCGGCGAAGACGACGTTGGGATTCTTGCCGCCGAGCTCCAGCGCGACCTTCTTCACGGTCGCGGCGGCGGTGGCCATGATGCGCTTGCCGGTCTCCAGGCCTCCGGTGAAGGAGACCATGTCGACGGCCGGGTCCTCGGAGAGCGGTGCGCCCACCTCGGGCCCGGTCCCCAGGACGAGGTTCGCGGCGCCCGCCGGGAGCCCGGCCTCCTCCAGTGCCTTCATCAGCAGGATCGAGGTGGAGGGGGTGAGCTCGCTGGGCTTGAGGACGATCGTATTGCCGACGAGGAGCGCGGGGGCGACCTTCCAACTGGCCTGCAGCAGCGGGTAGTTCCAGGGGGTGATCAGCCCGCACACGCCGACCGGCTCATACACGACGCGGCTTACGGCGTCGTCGCGACCGGTGTCGATCACCCGGCCGGCGTCGGTGCCACCGAGCCCGCCGTAGTAGCGGAAGCAGGAGACGACATCGGCGATGTCGTACTCGCTCTCCACCAGCCGCTTACCGGTGTCCAGGGACTCGGCGCGGGCGAATTCCTTGGCGTCACGCTCGATGAGATCGGCGGTGCGCAGCAGCAGCGCGCCACGCTCCCGCTCGGAGGTTCCCGGCCAGGGCCCCTCGTCGAAGGCGCGGCGGGCCGCGGCGATCGCCGCCTCGGTGTCGGGGCTTGTCGCCTCCGAGACGGTCGCCGCGAGCGTGCCGTCAGCGGGACATCGGATCTCCCGGTGCCCGCCGGCCACCGGGTCCCGCCATTCGCCATCCACGTACAGGTCTGCCACGCGCCGAGCCTTTCAACCGAAATTCGTTGCGCATCGTGCACCCGATTGCTTGTGGTGGAACACCCTGGCGAATGTCCAGACAGACGTCAAGAGGTTGGCCGATGACGATTTGGCCAGGCGATCCCTTACCCGGCCACCCTTGACCGCAAGCGGCACCGACCCGACCATGTTGCGTATCGCTCATCATGTTGTGCAATGCGCACCAACGGAGGCCGCTTATGTCCCCTCGACCGCAACCTGGCCGTGAGTACGTCCTCACCCTCTCCTGTCCGGACAGCGCCGGACTGGTCCACGCCGTGAGCGGCTTTCTCGTCAGGAACTCCGGAAACATCCTGGAAAGCCAGCAGTTCGATGATCGACTTCAGGGCCGTTTCTTCATGAGGGTCCACTTCGACGTTTCCGATCCGAACGCCGATCTGGAAAAACTGCGTTACCGGTTCGGTCCGGTGGCCCAGGCGTACGGCATCTCCTGGACCCTGAGCGAGGCGGCCACGCCGACCCGGACGCTGATCATGGTGTCCAAGTTCGGCCACTGCCTGAACGACCTGCTCTTCCGCCGGCGCACCGGCGCCCTCAACATCGAGATCCCTGCGATCGTCTCCAACCACCGGGACTTCGAAGGGCTCGCGGAGACGTACGGCATCCCCTTCCACCACGTCCCGGTGACCAGGGACACCAAGCCCGAGGCCGAGGCCCGACTGCTGGAGCTCGTGCGTGAGCTGGACATCGACCTGGTGGTCCTGGCCCGCTACATGCAGATCCTCTCCGACGACCTCTGCAAGGAGCTGGAAGGCCGCGCCATCAACATCCACCACTCCTTCCTCCCGAGTTTCAAGGGCGCGCGCCCCTACGAGCAGGCCTACCGGCGCGGAGTGAAGCTCGTCGGCGCGACGGCGCACTATGTGACGCCGGACCTGGACGAGGGCCAGATCATCGAGCAGGACGTGGTCAGGGTGGACCACTCCCTCGATCCCGGCGACCTGGTCACGGTCGGGCGGGACGTGGAGGCACAGGTGCTCGCGCACGCGGTGAAGTGGCACAGCGAGAGCCGCGTGATGGTGGACGGCAACCGCACGGTGGTCTTCCGCTGAGCCGCACGTACAGGGGGGCGGGACCGGATTCCGGTCCCGCCCTTGTCGTATACGGCGCCGGGCGCGCCGCGCCGCGGTCACCGCTGCTGCTGCAGGAACGCGATGAGTGCGCCCGTCAGTTCCGCGGGGGCGTCCTCCTGGACGAGGTGGCCCGCACCGGCGATCGGTTCGAAGCGCGCGCCCGGGACGAGAGCGACGAGCTCACGCCCCTTCGCCACGGGGATCCAGGTGTCGTCCACACCCCAGCAGACGAGCACAGGGATGCCGATCTCGCCGTACCGGCCCTGGATCTCGTCGGTGTGGCGCTGGTCGGCCTGGGCGATCTGCCGGTAGAAGGCCGCTTGTCCGGGGCCGTCCAGCCAGGGCTCGACAAGCCGGTCGAGGACCGCGGGATGCAGGCCCGGACTGCTGGCGGAGCCGACGTACTCACGCACCAGGGCGGCGTGGAGCGCCGGCGGTAGCCGCTCGAAGACCTCGGAGTGCTCGCCGAGGAGCCGGAAGGACGGGGACCCCCACGGTGCCAGTGCGACGGGATCGACCAGGGCGAGGGCCCGGTAGCGGGCGCCGTGCAAGAGGTGGGCCCGCAAAGAGACCGCACCGCCGAAGTCGTGGGCGACGACGAGCGGTTCCTCCAGGCCCCAGTGACTCAGCAGCTCCGTGAAGACCCGGCCCTGCGCGGCCAGGGACACGTCCTGGCCCGTGGCCTTCTCGGAGGTCCCGTAGCCGGGCATGTCCCAGACGAACACCTGATGGTGACGGGTGAGCGAGCGGGCGACGGCACGCCAGACGTACGAGGAAAAGGGAGTGCCGTGCAGAAGGACGACCGGCGGGCTGCCGGACTGCCCCAGCCGGTCCCAGCGGACGTCACCCGATGTGCTGGTCAAGGTTCGGGTCAGGTTCCAGTCGGTGTCGAGTGCCATCCCTCTCCTGGGTTCAGCCGCCCAACCGGTCCAGCAGCGCGCGGCGCCACCGTTCCGTCTCGGCGATCTGGTTGAACGTGAAAAGGTGTAGGCCTGCCACCCCCGCCGAAGGGGCGGTGAGAGCCTCCTCCGTGCGGGACAGCAGCCGTTCGGGTGCATACCCTCCGGGGGCCGCGAAACGCACGAACCACGAGGTGTGCTTCGTGAGGAAGCGCGTCGACTCCCCCACGCCGATCTTCGTCGCCATGGCCAGCAGCTTCGCCCGCTGCACGGGCCCCGCGACGCCCACGTACACGGGCAAGGTGACGTCCCGGCGCCGTATACGAGCGATCCACTCCCCCAGCACCCGCGGGTCGAAGCAGAGGTTGCTCACGAGGTACGTGGCGTGCTCGCGCTTGTCCCACATCGCCTGGATGGTGACGTCGTCGTGGATGAGGGGATGGCTCTCGGGGTAGCCGGTGACGCCGACGTGAGCGAAGGGCCTGCCCAGCTCGCTCAGCCTGCGCAGCACCGGCAGCGCCCCGTCGTAGACCCCGGCGGGCGGGTCGGCGTCGCCGGCCGGGACGAAGACGTCGTCCACGCCCGCCTCGCGCAGCCGGTCGACCACCTCCTTCAGGTGCGCGTCGTCCCGCAGCAGCCGCGCCGGCACGTGCGGGACGACCCGGTAGCCGTGCGCGGCGAGCCTGGCCGCAAGGTCGAGGGTCGGCTCCAGGCCCTTGACCGGCGACGCCGTCACGGTGACGACGACGTCGCGCGGGACATGGGCGAGGACCTTGTCCTCGGTCGCCTTCGCGGGCAGCACCTCATAGCGGACGCTCTCCAGCAGCGCCTGGAGCCCTGCGGTGCCCAACGTCACCCCGCCTGCTTCTGGGCGTCGCGGTGGCGGTAGTACGCGGCCTTGGACGGCGCCAGCGGTTGCTTGCCGAGGATCAGGTCGGCGGCCTTCTCGGCGATCATCATCACCGGGGCGTAGATGTTGCCGTTGGTGACGTAGGGCATCACCGACGCGTCCACCACCCGCAGGCCCTCCACGCCGCGCACCCGCATGCTGGTCGGGTCGACGACGGACATCTCGTCGGTGCCCATCTTGCAGGTGCAGGACGGATGCAGGGCGGTCTCGCCCTCCTTCGCGACCCAGGCGAGGATCTCCTCGTCCGTCTCCACCGACGGTCCCGGTGAGACCTCTCCGCCGTTGTACGGGGCGAGTGCGGGCTGGTTGAGGAGCTTGCGGGCGACGCGGATCGCCTCGACCCACTCGCGGCGGTCCTGCTCGGTGGAGAGGTAGTTGAAGCGCAGGGCCGGGTGCTCGCGCGGGTCCTTGCTCTTGATCTTCACCGAGCCGATGGCGTCGGAGTACATGGGTCCGACGTGCACCTGGTAGCCGTGGTCGCCGGCGGGTGACGAGCCGTCGTAGCGGACCGCGACCGGCAGGAAGTGGAACATCAGGTTGGGGTAGTCGACGTCCTCGTTGCTGCGGGCGAAGCCGCCGGCCTCGAAGTGGTTGGTCGCCGCCGGGCCCTTCCTGAACAGCCACTGCAGGCCGATGAAGGGGGCGCGCCACTTCGCCATGTACGGCTGCATGGAGACGGGCTGCTTGCAGGCGTACTGGACGTAGACCTCCAGGTGGTCCTGCATGTTCTCGCCGACGCCCGGGAGGTCGTGGACGACCTCGATGCCGAGGGCGCGCAGTTCCGCCGCGTTGCCGACGCCGGAGAGCTGGAGCAGTTGCGGTGAGTTGATGGCGCCGCCGCAGAGGATCACTTCCCGGGCGCGGACCTGCTGGAGCGCGCCCCGGCCGCGCTGGAACTCGACTCCGACGGCACGCTTGCCCTCGAAGAGGACGCGCGTGACGAAGGCGCGGGTCTTGACGGTGAGGTTCGGCCGCTTCATCGCGGGCTTGAGGTACGCCTTCGAGGCCGAGAGCCGCCGTCCGCGATGGACGTTTCGGTCGAACCTGGCGAAACCCTCCTGCCGGTAGCCGTTGACGTCATCAGTCGGCGCATAGCCCGCCTCCTGGGTCGCTTTGAGGAAGGCGCCGAAGAGGGGGCTGGTCGCCGGGCCGCGCTCCAGGACGAGGGGGCCGTCGTGGCCTCGGAACTCGTCGTCCGGGTCGGCCGCGAGGCAGTTCTCCATCCGCCGGAAGTACGGCAGACAGTGCGCGTGGTCCCAGGTCTCCATGCCCGGGTCGGCCGCCCAGCGCTCGTAGTCCATGGGGTTGCCGCGCTGGAAGATCATGCCATTGATGCTGCTGGAGCCGCCCAGCACCTTGCCGCGCGCGTGGTAGATGCGCCTGCCGCCCATGTGGGGCTCGGGCTCGGACTCGTACTTCCAGTCGTAGAACCGGCTGCCGATCGGGTAGGTCAGCGCCGCGGGCATGTGGATGAAGACGTCCCACGGGTAGTCCGACCGGCCCGCCTCCAGGACCAGCACCCGGTTGGCCGGATCAGCGGAGAGTCTGTTCGCCAGCGCACTGCCGGCCGAACCGCCTCCGACGATGACGAAGTCGTACTGCACAGGAGCCATGGTGCCTCGTCTCGCTCGCGCCGTAGATGTGCGAGGCATGCTAAACCCGGTCGCGCCATACGCACCAGGTTGCGGAAAGCGCAACTTCCAACATCTTGGTTTCGATCCTGTTACTTGCAGGGGCGTTGTTTACTACGCGTATAGTTTCACTGTGAGCAACTACAGCCCTGATACAGAAACGTCGAATTCGCAGGCAGGCGGCGTGCAGTCGGTCGACCGCGCCATCAGCGTCCTGGAGATCCTCGCCCAGCGTGGCGAGGCGGGCGTCAGCGAGGTGGCGGGTGAGATCGATGTGCACAAGTCCACCGCCTTCCGCCTGCTCGGTGCCCTGGAGGCACGCGGTCTGGTGGAGCAGGCCGGCGAGCGCGGCAAGTACCGGCTCGGCTTCGGCATCGTCCGCCTGGCAGGCGCGGTCACCGGCCGTATCGACATCACCCAGCAGGGCCGCCCGGTCTGCGAGCGCCTCGCCGAGGAGATCGGCGAGACGGTCAACATCGCCGTCATGCAGGAGCACTACGCGATCAACCTGTACCAGGTGCGCGGCCCGGGCGCGGTCACCGCGCACAACTGGGTCGGCCAGCTGACGCCGCTGCACGCCACGTCGAGCGGCAAGATCCTGCTGGCCCATATGCCCGCGAAGGAGCGCGCCGCGCTGCTGTCCGCCGTCGGCATGAAGAAGGTCACCCCGCACACCATCACCGCGAAGACGAAGCTCGAGAGGAACCTCGCCGAGGCGCGGGAGCGGGGCTACGCCTTCACCCTGGAGGAGCTGGAGATCGGTCTGCACGCCATGGCCGCGCCGGTCCGCAACCGGGACGGCGAGGTCATCGCGGCGCTGAGCGCCTCCGGGCCCGCATACCGGTTCACCGAGGAGCGCCTGCACGAGCTCTCCCCCGTGCTGCTCAAGGGCGCCGAGGAAATCAGCCACCGGATGGGCTACCTGGGCTGAATCACCCCTGAGGGGTACCGAGGCGCTCGTTCACCCAGTCGTGGAAGGCGCCGATGTGGTGCTCACTGGGCACCAGCACGCCACCCTTGGCATACATGCGGGAGCTCATTCCGGGCTGCGTGCGCTCGCAGGCGTCGAAGTCCTGCTGATTGACCCGGTGGAAGAGTTCCACGGAACGGCTGACGTCCTTGCCGCTCTCGACGACGTGCGGGAGGTAGAGCCAGTCGCACTCGACGATCGTGCGGTCCACGGACACCGGGTACATCCGGTGGAAGATCACATGGTCGGGCACGAGATTGATGAACACCTGCGGCTTGGCGGTGATCGCGTAGTAGCGGCGGTCCTGGTCCTCCGCGACCCCGGGAATGCGGTCCAGGCCCTCGGAGCCGTCGACGGTGAAGCCCTGGACGCCCTCACCGAACTCGGCACCGTGGCCGACGTAGTACTGGGCGGCGTAACCGTCCGCGAACTCCGGGAGCACCTCGGTGAGCTCGGGGTGGATGGTGGCGCAGTGGTAGCACTCCATGAAGTTCTCGATGATGAGCTTCCAGTTCGCCTTCACGTCGTAGACGATCCGCTTGCCGACGGAGAGGTTCTCGATGCCGTAGCGCTCGATCGACTCGACGTCGCCGAGGCGGGCGACGACCTCACCGATGACGTCCTCCTCGAAGGAGGGCGGGTTCTCGGCGAGGCAGACCCAGACATAGCCGAGCCATTCGCGTACGGCCACGCTCACCAGGCCGTACTCGGTGCGGCCCACGTCGGGCATCTTGGTGAGGTTGGGCGCCGCGACGAGCTTTCCGTTCAGGTCGTACGTCCAGGCGTGGTACGGGCACTGGAAGGCCCGCTTGACCTCGCCGGTCTCCTCGGTGCAGAGCTTGGCTCCGCGGTGCCGGCAGACGTTGAAATAGGCACGGATCGAGTTGTCGCGGGCCCGGGTGACGAGGATGCTCTCGCGGCCCACGTCGACGGTGCGGAAGGCACCGGGCTTCGCCAGCTCGGAGGCGCGCGCGACGCAGAACCACATCGTCTCGAATATGCGCTCCTGTTCCTGGGCGAAGATCCCCGGGTCCGTGTAGGAGGAGCCGGGGAGGGTGGCGATCAGGCTGTCCGGCAGGCTGGTCGAGGTCACGGTGCACTCCTCGGGAGAACGTCGTGGAGGGGTCATTCACGCGCCGGGAAGAGCGACTCCGGACGGCGTTGTGTATGGGGCAACGCTGCGTGCTCTACGCAACGGCAGCATGGGATGCCGCTGGGGCGGTGTCAAGATGCGGGGCGGTGTCAGGATGCGGTGGCGGCGAGTTGCTTGCGCCAGCGCGTGAACAGCCGCGGCTGGTTCATCCCGAGCACGGCGACCGGGTTGCCGGCCCGCCGGTAGACGGCCAGAAGGTCGCGGTCGTCCGCGGCGCCCGCCTCGATGGACACACTGTCCGCGCCGGCCGCGTGACCGGCGAACTGGATCTTCACACCGTACTGGTCGGACCAGAAGTACGGCGGCCGGGGCACGCCCGGTTCCACCGCACCGCCCGCCAGCAGCGTGGCGACGGCGGCGTCGGGGCGCTCCCGCGCACCGGTCCAGTGCTCGACACGGCGATGGAGGCCCGCGCGCGGGTCGTACCAGTTGGCGCAGTCGCCGACCGCGACCACGCCGGCCAGGCTGGTACGGCCGTCCGCGCCGCACTTGACGCCGTTGTCGAGAACGACGCCGGAACCTTCCAGCCACTCGACGTTCGGGCGGGCACCCACACCGACAACGACGATGTCGGCGGGGACGCTGCGGCCGTCCTCCAGCAGGACGGCGTCGACACGCGTCTCCCCGCTCAGGCCCTTGACGCCCACACCACACTCCAGTCGTACGCCGTGGTCGGCGTGGAGGGCGGAGACGACGGCACCCATGGTCTCGCCGAGCGGCCCGGCGAGCGGTGTCGGGGCCGCCTCCACGACCGTCACGTCGAGTCCGAGGGCGTATGCGGTGGAGGCGACCTCGGCTCCGATGAAGCCTCCGCCGATCACCACCAGGCGTCCGCCGCGGGCCAGTTCGTCCCGCAGAGCGCGGGCGTCGTCCAGAGTGCGCAGCGTGTGCACTCCGGCCAGGCCCTCGGACCCTGGGAGAGTGCGCGCCGCGGCGCCGGTCGCGATGACGACCCCGTCGGCCGGCACCTCCCGTCCGTCGCCGAGCCGGACGGCACGCCGCGCGTGGTCGAGTCCGGTGGCGCGGACGCCGAGCAGCCACTCCGCCCCAAGGTCCTCGTCGTCCGTCTCCAGGGCGAGTTCGGCCTCGCCGAGAGTGCCGGCCAGGAACTCCTTGGACAGCGGGGGCCTGTCGTACGGGCGGTGGAGCTCGTCACCGATGAGGACGAGTCGCCCGTCGTAGCCCTGCTTGCGCAGCGAGCGCGCCGCCGACAGGCCGGCCAGTGAGGCGCCGACCACGGCGACGGTCCTCACGCGGGACCCCCGGCGAGCCGGGCCGAGATGCAGGGCGGCAGGTTCGGCGCGTCGGTGGACAGCCGGACGTAGATCATGCCGTCCTCGACGACGACCTCGTGCGTCCGCACCGGGAGCTTGGCCGGCGGGGCGTCGACCGCCCCGGTCCTCAGGTCGAACTTGGAAGCATGCAGCGGGCATTCCACCTCGCAGCCCTCCAGCCAGCCGTCGGCGAGCGAGGCGTCCTGGTGGGTGCAGGTGTCGTCGATGGCGAAGAGCTCGCCGTCGTCGGTGTGGAACACCGAAACCGGCGGATCGATGTCGAGCCGGTGGGCCTCGCCTCGCGGTAGATCCTCGAGACGGCACGCGGGAATCATCATGACACCTCGGTGCGTATAACGAAACGGATTGCGGTAAGCGCAACATCAGTCTGAGGTCGCCCAGAACCCTTGTCAAGGCGTCCAGAGGGCGCACTGGGCCGTGGATTTCGTTGCACTAAAAGAAACTCAACCCACATAGAGCAACAGAAGCCCGCCGTGTCGGCTCGCGATGACCGCGAGCCG
>NZ_BJND01000094.1 GCF_006539505.1 Streptomyces spinoverrucosus | reverse complement strand
AATTATTAACGGGTTGGACCCGGAACTTCGGTTCCGGGTCCAACCCTTTTTTGTTCTGCGTCACTTGAAGTTCACGTTGCGCAACCACGATCCCCAGCATGGGTACTGCTGCAATGCTCAGGGCCGCCGGCGTCGGAGTCGGTGACGAGGTCATCGTGCCGGCCTTCGGGAACGTCGAGGTCTCCGAAGCCGTGACCCTGGCAGGGGCGCGCCCGGTGTTCGCCGACATAGACCCCGTGTCCTACTGCCTCGACGCCTCCGCGGTCGAAGCGGCCGTGACTCCGCGTACCGTGGCCGTCGTTGTCGTACACCGATTTGGTCGGCCGGCGGATGTCGTGCGGCTGCACGCAGTGGGGCAGCGGCACGGGATTCTGGTGCTGGAGCAAGGGGAATCCGAGGCGCCGTACGACGAGGTCGCGCAGCGTCGGCAGCGGGCTGCCTATCTGGATGCGAAGTTGAAGGGTGTGTACACGCCGGACGGCGGGGACGGGCACACCTATCAGCAGTACGTGGTGCGGGTGCCCGGGAATGGGCGGCCGGATCGGGATGCGTTCGCACAGGCCCTGCGGGCCAGGGGAGTTGAGTGTCGCGTGCCGGTGAAGACACCGGTGCACCGGCTGCCTGCATTTCGGCAGTGTGTCTCGCTGCCGGAGACCGAGCGGGCCGCCGCGGAAACCCTTGCGCTGCCCGTGGACGGTGGATTGACGAAGCGGGACATGCAGCGGATCGCGTCCGCGTGCAATGCGCTGGGCGGACTGTTGCAGCCTGCCCTCTGATCGTTTCCGGTGCCGGGCGATCGCGGTTGGGAGCACGGGTCTGTTCGGGGTATGATCTATTCCGTTGCCGCGAGGGAAACGTCGTAGGCGACCGGCCCCTATAGCTCAGTCGGCAGAGCGTCTCCATGGTAAGGAGAAGGTCAACGGTTCGATTCCGTTTGGGGGCTCCACAACAAAAGGCCTCCGCCCTTTCGGGCGGGGGCCTTTTGGCTGTTCGGATGTCGTTCAGGCGTTGTTCAGGCCGTTGTGGAGGCCCGGCACGCGCATCGCCAGGATCGCCATGTCGTCGGAAGGGGCGTCCGAGGCGAAGCGTTCCACGGCGCGCATGATGCGGGCGGCGACCGCGCCCGCCGTGAGGCCGGTGCAGGTGGTGAGGACGTCGGCGAGGCCGTCGTCGCCGAGCATGCGGCTGCCCTCCCGGCGTTCGGTGACGCCGTCCGTGACGCACAGGAGCACGTCGCCGGGGTCGAGGGTGACCGTCTGCTCGTAGAGGTCCAGGTCCTCCAGGACACCGAGGAGTGGCTGTGGTTCGGCGGCGGTCTCCACCGTGCCGTCCTGGCGCAGACGCAGGGGGAGCGGGTGGCCGGCGCAGACCACCTTCAGCTCCGCGCTGCCGTCCTCCTGGGGGCGCAGCTCGCCGTACAGGAGGGTCAGGAAGCGGCTGCGGGCGCCCTCGTCGAGGATCGCGGAGTTGAGGCGCTGCAGGACCGCGGGGCCGCTGAGGCCCTCGCGGGCGAGCAGGCGCAGGGCGTGCCGGGCCAGGCCGGTGACGGCCGCCGCGTTCGGGCCCGTACCGCAGACGTCGCCGATGGCGAAGCCGTAGGCGCCGTCGCGGATGGGGAAGAGGTCGTAGAAGTCGCCGCCGACCTCGTTGCCCTCGCCGGCCGCGCGGTAGATGACGTCGACCTCCACGCCGTCGATCGCGGGGAGGCCCGGCGGGAGGAGGCTGCGCTGGAGGGACTGGCTGATGGCCGTGCGCTCCGAGTACAGGCGGGCGTTGTCCAGGGCGAGGGCGGCCCGGCGGCTCAAGTCCTCGGCCAGTTCCAGGATCTCCTGGCGGAAGTGGTCGTCGGTGGGCTTGCCGAGGGTGAGCATGCCGATGACGCGGTTGCGGGCGACCAGGGGGAGGACGACCGTCTCGCCGCCGACTGCCGAGGCCGTCGCCAGGGTCGTACCGATGCCGCCGCTGACCGTGGCGGGTTCGCCGAGGCCCAGGCTGCGCATGGAGGTGCGGAGGGCCGCCTGGTGGGCGGCTTCCGCCGGGGCCGACCAGACGCGGGCGCCCGGGGTGGGTACCGGGTCGGGCGGGGGAATCTTCGACAGCAACGACTTGATGCCGTCGATGAGTTCCTCGTCCTCGTGCAGCACGTACGAGAGGTACGGCTCCGAGGCCTGGTCGGCGATCGTGTAGACCGCGCACCAGGTGGCCAGCGTCGGGACCGTCATCTGGGCCATCAGGGCGAGCGTCTGGTCGCGGTCCAGGGTGCCGGCGAGCAGGTCGGATGCCTCGACGAGGAAGCTCAGTGAGCCGCGGCGCAGCCGTTCGAGTTCGCCGAGGCGGGCCGACTCGACGGCCAGGGCGATGCGGTCGGCGGCGAACTGGAGGCGCAGCGCCTCCTCGTTGGAGTATCTGCCGGGGGCCTCCGCGGCGACGCCGAGGGAGCCGGTGAGGCGGCCCTCGACCTTGAGCGGGACCGTGACGACCGAGCGCATGCCCGTGCCGTTGAGCAGCGGTACGGCGCCGGGGACGGCCGTGAGGTCGTCGTGGACGGCCGGCATGCGGGCCGAGCCGTAGCGGCCGGGGCCGGCCTCGACGGGGACGCGGGCGAAGCGCTGGCGTGCGGAGGGCAGGCCCGTGGAGGCGCGGACCTCCAACTCCGTTTCGTCGTCGGTGGCGAGGAGCAGGAACGCGGAGTCGCCGTCGAGCATGTCGCGAGCGCGTTCGACCGTGCGCTGGAGGAGGCCGTCGAGGTCGTCGGGGGCGGGCGAGCCGATGAACACCTCGAAGGGGTCGGTGCTCTGGCCCTCGGAGGAGGTGGTCGTGTCGGACGCCGTGATGCGCAGCGGCGTTTGCAGGACGGCTCGTTCGTGGTCGCGGACGAGGAGGCAGACCGTGGAGGGCTCGCCGGCGGTGTCGCGGACCCGAAGGTGGGAGGCGTACACCGGTACGACCCGGCCGCCGGCGTCGCGGATGCCGTAACTGCCTTCCCAGCGCGAGAGTTGCAGTGCCTCGGCGATGCCGGTGCTGGTGCCCGGGGTGTGCGGCCAGGCGGCGAGGTCGGTGAGGGGTTTGCCGGTGACCTGCTCGCCCTGGTAGCCGAAGAGTTCCTCGGCGTCGTCGTTCCAGGCCGTGATCGAGCCGTTGCGGTCGATCTGGATGACGGCGACGCGGACGCGGCCGTCGGCCATCGGGAGCAGGTCGGCGGGGAGGGACGGGCCGGCGGTGCGGGTGCCCACGGCGCGTTCGGGTAGGTCGAGTTGGAACCAGACCTGCTTGTGCGTGGGTGTGTACTCCACGCCCCAGCGGCCGGCCAGCGCCGCGCACAGTTGGAGGCCGCGGCCGCCCTCGCGGTCGGGGCTGCCCATGTTGACGGCGGAGCCCTGGAGCGGGACTTCGCGCTCCGGGTAGTGGTCGGCGACCTCGATGCGTACGCCGTCGTCGAGGCGCAGGCACAGGACGTCGGCGGTGGTGCCGGCGTGTACGACGGCGTTGGTGACCAGTTCGCTGGTGAGCACCACGGCGTCGTCAATGATGTCGGCGTGTCCCCAGCCCTGGAGCGTGTCGCGGACGAAGGAGCGCGCGGAGGCGACCGAGCGCCCGACGGGCTCGAAACTGGCGGCCGCGCGCGCGGTGATCACAGAACTCCTCGACCTGCTCTCGACGTGCTGGGCTGCGGGGCCGACCGGCTCGCGTCGCGTCTGCGACGGCAGGCCGCTCTTCGGCCGGGGGTCCGGGGGCTGTCCCCCCGGGATCAGTCCGGTGGTCATGTGTGCGGCCGCCCCTCCGATGCCCGCTCGTTCTCGTGCCACCGCCCAGGCCGGACGGAACCGGTGCGGCTGGACAGCCGCATGCAAGGTTACTTACCTTCGCGGTTCATGCGGATGCCGGTCTGCAGTGTTTCCGTCCGGAGGGTGTGCGGACGATGTGCGAAGCTGCCGAACTGTTATGGCCTGGTTCGGACGGGGTGAAACACTGGGCAGGCTTCTGGGTGGAGGTCCGGACAGGGCGAGTGTGATGCGCGTACGGCGGGCAGCAGCCCCTGGTGCGGTCCGGTACCTCCTGGTGAGATGGACGGCTGGTACCACCGGGCGCAGATACGCAGTAGTAATCGGTACGCCGAGCAGTAGTAGCCGAGCACGGCAGTAATGGTCGACCCCTGCGGGAGGGACACAGTGGAGTCTGGCGCAGCGACGCGGGGCACGAAGCCGCGCGCGAAGGGCGGACAGTCCCCGAGCAACCGGAACGGGACCACTGAGGTGGACACCGCTGCCCTGAACCGGCTGCTGGCGGCCCTGGTCTCGATGCGGGACGGCAACTTCCGCAAGCGGCTCACGGTGTCCGGGGACGGCGTGATGGCGGAGATCGCCGCCGTCTTCAATGAGGTCGCCGACCGAAATCTGCACCTTACGGGTGAGTTGTCGCGGGTGCGGCGTGTCGTGGGACGTGAGGGAAAACTCACCGAACGGCTGGACGCGGGGGCCTGTGAGGGGTCCTGGGCGGCCGCGATCGACGCCTCGAACGCGCTGGTCGACGATCTGGTGTGGCCGGTGTCCGAGGTCAGCCGGGTGCTGTTCGCCGTGGCCGAGGGCGATCTGTCGCCGCGTATGGAGCTGCGGACGAACGCGCCCGACGGGAGCGGGCATCCGCTGCGCGGGGAGTTCCTGAAGGTCGGGCGGACCGTCAACAACCTGGTCGACCAGTTGTCGACGTTCACCGACGAGGTCACGCGTGTGGCGGGCGAGGTGGGCACCGAGGGCAAGTTGGGCGGGCAGGCCCAGGTGCGCGGTATGTCCGGTTCGTGGAAGGACCTGACGGAGTCCGTCAACACGATGGCGGACCGGCTGACCGCTCAGGTGCGGGACATCGCGCTGGTGACGACGGCGGTCGCGAAGGGCGATCTGTCCCGAAAGGTCACGGTTCATGTGGCCGGTGAGATGCTGGAGTTGAAGGAAACCGTCAACACGATGGTGGACCAGCTCTCCGCGTTCTCCTCCGAGGTGACCCGGGTCGCCCGTGAGGTGGGTACCGAGGGCGAGCTGGGCGGGCAGGCGCAGGTGCCCGGGGTGGCCGGTGTGTGGAAGGAGCTCACGGACTCCGTCAACACCATGGCCGGCAACCTCACCGCTCAGGTGCGCGGGATCGCCGAGGTGACGACCGCGGTGGCCAACGGTGATCTGTCGCGCAAGGTGACCGTGCAGGCGCGTGGTGAGGTGGCGCAGCTCGCCGAGACCATCAACCAGATGACCGAGACGCTGCGGATCTTCGCGGACGAGGTCACGCGTGTGGCCAACGAGGTCGGTGCGGAGGGGCGGCTCGGCGGGCAGGCGAACGTGCCAGGTGCCGCGGGCACCTGGAAGGACCTGACCGACTCCGTCAACACCGTGTTCCGGAACCTGACCACTCAGGTGAGGGACATCGCCGCGGTGACGACGGCGGTCGCCAATGGTGACCTCTCGCAGAAGGTCACCGTGGACGTGGCCGGCGAGATGCTGGAGCTGAAGAACACCGTCAACGGGATGGTGGACCAGCTGTCCGCCTTCGGTTCCGAGGTCACGCGCGTGGCGCGGGAGATCGGCGACGAGGGTGAGCTGGGCGGCCAGGCGCAGGTGCCGGGCGCCGCGGGGACGTGGAAGGACCTGACGGACTCCGTCAACACGGCGTTCCGGAACCTCACCGGACAGGTGAGGAACATCGCCCAGGTGACGACGGCGGTCGCCAATGGTGACCTCTCGCAGAAGGTCACCGTGGACGTCTCCGGCGAGATGCTGCAGCTGAAGAACACCGTGAACACGATGGTCGACCAGTTGTCGTCGTTCGCCGACCAGGTCACGACGATGGCCCGGGAGGTCGGCACCGAGGGGCGGCTCGGCGGGCAGGCGCGCGTGGAGGGCGTCTCCGGTACGTGGAAGGAGCTGACCGACGCCGTCAACTCCATCACCGGCAACCTGACCGCCCAGGTGCGGCAGATCGCCCAGGTGACCACGGCCGTGGCGCGGGGTGATCTGTCGCAGAAGATCACCATGGACGTGCGCGGGGAGATCCTGGAGCTGAAGAACACCGTCAACACGATGGTGGACCAGCTCTCCGCCTTCGCCGACCAGGTGACCCGGGTGGCCCGTGAGGTGGGTACGGAGGGCCGGCTGGGCGGTCAGGCGCAGGTGCCCGGCGTCGCCGGTGTGTGGCGCGACCTGACCGACTCGGTGAACGGCATGGCCGGCAACCTCACCGCCCAGGTGCGCCAGATCGCGCAGGTCGCGACGGCGGTGGCGCGGGGTGACCTCTCGCAGAAGATCACCGTGGATGCGCGCGGGGAGATCCTGGAGCTGAAGAACACCCTCAACACGATGGTGGACCAGCTGTCCTCGTTCGCCGAGGAGGTCACCAGGGTGGCCCGCGAGGTGGGCACCGAGGGCAAGCTGGGCGGCCAGGCCGAGGTGCAGGGCGTCTCCGGCACCTGGAAGGACCTCACCCAGTCCGTCAATTTCATGGCGAACAACCTCACCGTCCAGGTGCGCAGCATCGCCCACGTCACCACCGCCGTCGCCAAGGGCGACCTCTCGAAGAAGATCACCGTCGACGCCAAGGGCGAGATCCTCGAACTCGTCACCACCGTCAACACCATGGTCGACCAGCTGTCGTCCTTCGCCGACCAGGTGACCCGGGTCGCGCGCGAGGTGGGCACCGAGGGCATCCTGGGCGGCCAGGCGCATGTGCCGGGCGTCACCGGCATCTGGAAGGACCTCAGCGACAACGTCAACCTGATGGCCAAGAACCTCACCGTTCAGGTGAGGAACATCTCCCAGGTCGCCGCGGCGGTCGCCAATGGTGACCTGACGCGGACGGTGACGATCGAGGCGCGCGGTGAGGTGGCGCAGCTCGCCGACACCTTCAACACCATGGTGAAGACGCTGAGTTCGTTCGCCGAGCAGGTCACCAAGGTGGCCCGTGAGGTGGGCACGGACGGCATCCTCGGTGGTCAGGCGCACGTACCGGGTGTGGCCGGTACGTGGAAGGACCTCACCGAGTCGGTGAACCAGATGGCGTCCAACCTGACCGGCCAGGTGCGCAACATCGCCATGGTGACGACGGCGATCGCCAAGGGTGACCTGACGAAGAAGATCGACATCGATGCGCGCGGTGAGATCCTCGAACTGAAGACGACCATCAACACGATGGTCGACCAGCTGTCCTCCTTCGCCGAGGAGGTCACGCGCGTGGCCCGCGAGGTGGGCACGGAGGGCCAGCTGGGCGGCCAGGCGCGCGTGCGGGACGTCGACGGCACCTGGCGGGACCTGACGGAGTCCGTGAACGAGATGGCCGGGAACCTGACCCGGCAGGTGCGTGCCATCGCGCGCGTGGCGACCGCGGTGACCCGCGGCGACCTCAACCTGAAGATCGACGTGGACGCCTCCGGCGAGATCCAGGAACTTCAGGACTACATCAACAAGATGATCGCCAACCTGCGCGACACCACGATCGCCAACAAGGAGCAGGACTGGCTCAAGGGCAACCTCGCCCGGATCTCCGCGCTGATGCAGGGCCGTCGGGACCTGGAGGACGTGGCCTCGCTGATCATGAGCGAGCTGACGCCGGTGGTCTCCGCCCAGCACGGGGCGTTTTTCCTGGCGATGCAGCCTGCCGACAGCGCGGGCAAGGAGGACCCGTACGAGCTGCGGATGCTGGGCTCGTACGGCTACTCGATGGGCTCCATGCCGACGTCGTTCCGGCCCGGTGAGGCGCTCGTCGGCACGGCCGCCCAGGAGAAGCGCACGATCCTGGTCGAGAACGCGCCCAGCGGCTATCTGAAGATCTCCTCCGGGCTCGGCGAGGCACCGCCCGCGCAGGTGATCGTGCTGCCGGTGCTGTTCGAGGGCAAGGTGCTCGGCGTGATCGAGCTGGCCTCGTTCACGCCGTTCACGCAGATCCAGAAGGACTTCCTCAACCAGATCGCCGAGATGATCGCGACCAGCGTCAACACCATCTCCGTCAACACCAAGACGGAGGTGCTGCTGAAGCAGTCGCAGGAGCTGACCGAGCAACTGCGTGAGCGCTCCGCCGAGTTGGAGAACCGGCAGAAGGCCCTGCAGGCGTCCAACGCCGAACTGGAGGAGAAGGCCGAGCTGCTGGCCCAGCAGAACCGCGACATCGAGGTGAAGAACACCGAGATCGAGGAGGCGCGGCAGGTCCTGGAGGAGCGCGCCGAGCAACTCGCGGTCTCGATGCGCTACAAGAGCGAGTTCCTGGCCAACATGTCGCACGAGCTGCGTACGCCGCTGAACTCGCTGCTCATCCTGGCCAAGCTGCTCGCCGACAACGCGGACGGCAACCTCACCCCGAAGCAGGTCGAGTTCGCCGAGACCATCCACGGGGCGGGCTCCGACCTGCTCCAGCTGATCAACGACATCCTGGACCTGTCGAAGGTCGAGGCGGGCAAGATGGACGTCTCACCGACGCGTATCGCGCTCGTCCAGCTCGTGGACTACGTGGAGGCCACCTTCCGGCCACTGACCGCCGAGAAGGGCCTGGACCTGTCCGTACGGGTGTCTCCCGAGCTGCCCGCCACGCTGCACACCGACGAGCAGCGGCTGCTGCAGGTGCTGCGCAACCTGCTGTCGAACGCGGTGAAGTTCACCGACTCGGGCTCGGTCGAGCTGGTCATCCGGCCCGCGCGCGACGACGTGCCGCAGGCCATCCGGGAGCAGCTGCTGGAGGCCGGGTCGCTGACCGACGCGGACGCCGACCTGATCGCGTTCTCGGTGACCGACACCGGCATCGGGATCGCGGCGAGCAAGATGCGGGTGATCTTCGAGGCGTTCAAGCAGGCGGACGGCACGACCAGCCGCAAGTACGGCGGTACGGGCCTCGGCCTGTCCATCTCACGGGAGATCGCGCAGCTGCTCGGCGGTGAGATCCACGCGCAGAGCGAGCCGGGCCGCGGCTCCACCTTCACGCTGTACCTGCCGTTGCACCCGAGCGAACTGCCCCCGCACGGCTACCAGCAGCCGACGCCCAGCCTTCCGACCGCCGGGGAACGCGCCGAGTGGCCGGAGCTGACCGAGGTGGCGGTCGAGATGCCGGCGGAGGTGAAGTCGTACCACGAGACCCAGAACGGCGCCGCCGCGCTCTTCCGGCGCCGTCGCAGGAGCACGCCCATGGCCGAGCAGCGGGCCCTGCCGCAGGAGGCGTGGCAGGCCGGTGAGGCGGAGGCGGAGGCACACCCGCGCGCGGGCGTCCGGTTCGGGGGTGAGAAGGTACTGATCGTCGACGACGACATCCGCAACGTCTTCGCGCTCACCAGCGTCCTGGAGCAGCACGGGCTGTCGGTGCTGTACGCCGAGAACGGCCGTGAGGGCATCGAGGTGCTGGAGCAGCACGACGACGTGGCGGTCGTCCTGATGGACATCATGATGCCCGAGATGGACGGGTACGCGACGACTACGGCGATCCGCAGGATGCCGCAGTTCGCCGGGCTGCCGATCATCGCGCTGACGGCCAAGGCGATGAAGGGCGACCGGGAGAAGGCGATCGAGTCGGGCGCGTCCGACTATGTGACGAAGCCGGTCGACCCCGATCACCTGCTGGCGGTGATGGAGCAGTGGATGCAGGCCGAATGAACAGTGGATGTCCTTGGGGAGTTGTTGACTCTGAGTGTGCGTAGTCGTGTAGAAGTGCGGTGTTCGGGGAACCTTCTGGTCCCCTGCTGCGTTTCTGCTACGTGCACAGTGACATCGCGGTGACAGGGTGTGGCGACAGGCGGGGTGCGGCTACGATGACCGGCACGAGGATGGGCGGCGCAACGGAGTCGTCCCACGGGGCGGCGCCCGGTGCACTGCCGGGGCGAGGAGGGCGGGCCATGGTGCAGAAGGCCAAGATCCTCCTGGTCGATGACCGGCCGGAGAATCTGCTGGCGCTGGAGGCGATCCTCTCGGCGCTCGATCAGACGCTGGTGCGGGCATCGTCCGGGGAGGAAGCGCTCAAAGCACTGCTCACGGACGATTTCGCGGTCATTCTGCTGGACGTCCAGATGCCAGGAATGGACGGTTTCGAAACCGCCGCGCACATCAAGCGGCGTGAGCGGACCCGGGACATCCCGATCATCTTCCTCACCGCGATCAACCACGGCCCGCACCACACCTTCCGGGGCTACGCGGCGGGAGCGGTGGACTACATCTCCAAGCCGTTCGACCCGTGGGTGCTGCGCGCGAAGGTCTCCGTGTTCGTCGAGCTGTACATGAAGAACTGCCAGCTGCGCGAGCAGGCGGCGCTGCTGCGGCTCCAGTTGGAGGGCGGCGGCAAGGGCGCGGTCGGCGGCAAGGAGTCCGCCGGGCTGCTCGCCGAGCTGTCGGCGCGCCTCGCGGCCGTCGAGGAGCAGGCCGAGGCGCTCTCCAAGCAGCTCGACGACGAGTCCGCGGACGCCGCGGCGGTGGCCACGGCGGCTCATCTGGAGCGCAAGCTCACGGGGTTGCGGCGGGCGCTGGACGCGCTGGAGCCGGGCACCGGCGGGACCCCCTCGGTGCCGTCGCAGAACTGACGGCGAGCCGGGCCGAGTTGCCCGCCCGAAGTTCCGGGTACGTTCACGGAGCCGACGTGTCGGTGGCCTTGCACACGTCACCCGCTCATGAGCCCGCGTCAATTGCGTGTCCGTGCGCGGGCGACACGAACGGGTGAAGCAGTAGGCGCACGTGTCCACTGTCGTCTCCACCGGTAACCTCACACCTATGGCCTCACGTCCCTCCGCAGCCAAGAAGCAGCCCGCCAAGAAGGCTGCCGCTTCCGCGAAGGCTCCGGCGAAGAAGGCCGCCGCGAAAAAGGCCCCGGCGAAGAAGGCGCCCGCCAAGAAGGCTCCGGCGAAGAAGGCCGCGCCCAAGCCGGCGCCGAGCCCGACCGGGGGCATCTACCGGCTCGTCCGCGCGATCTGGCTCGGCCTGGCGCACGCCGTCGGCGCCGTATTCCGCGGCATCGGGCAGGGCGCCAAGAACCTCGACCCGGCCCACCGCAAGGACGGCATCGCGCTGCTGCTGCTCGCGCTCGCGCTGATCGTCGCCGCGGGCACCTGGTCCAACCTGCGCGGCCCCGTCGGCGACCTCGTCGAGGTACTCGTCACCGGCGCCTTCGGCCGGCTGGACCTGCTCGTGCCGATCCTGCTCGCGGTGATCGCCGTGCGCTTCATCCGGCACCCCGAGCAGCCCGAGGCCAACGGCCGGATCGTCATCGGCCTGTCCGCGCTGCTCATCGGTGTGCTCGGCCAGGTCCACATCGCCTGCGGCTCGCCCGCCCGCAGCGCCGGCATGCAGGCCATACGGGACGCCGGCGGCCTCATCGGCTGGGGCGCGGCGACCCCGCTCACGTACGCCCTCGGCGAGATGCTCGCCGTAGCGCTGCTGGTGCTGCTCACGATCTTCGGGCTGCTGGTCGTCACGGCCACCCCCGTCAACGCCATCCCGCAGCGGTTGCGGCTGCTCGGCACGAAGCTCGGCCTCGTCCGCGACTCCGAGGAGTACGAGGACGGGCCCACAGAGGACGACGAGCGCTACGACGACCAGTGGCGCGAGGCGCTGCCCGCACGGCCGCGCAGGCGCGGACAAGCCCCGCAGCCTTACGACCCCGACAGCGCCGAACAAGAGGCCCTCTCCCGGCGTCGCGGCCGCCCCAGGCGCTCGTCCGTGCCGCAGCCCGAGCGGGAGCGGCAGAAGGACGCCGTGGACGTCGCCGCGGCCGCCGCTGCCGCGCTCGACGGTGCCGTCCTGCACGGCATGCCGCCCTCGCCGATCGTCGCCGACCTCACCCAGGGCGTCAGCGTGGGCGACCGCGCGGAGACGACCCCGACTCCGACGCCGGTGCCGGCCGCGCGCGCCAAGCAGGAAAAGCTGGAGACCGAGGTCCCCGACCTCACCAAGTCGCCGCCCGCACAGCCGCGCGACCTGCCGCCGCGCGCCGAACAGCTCCAGCTGTCCGGCGACATCACCTACGCCCTGCCGTCCCTCGACCTCCTCACGCGCGGGGGCCCCGGCAAGGCGCGCAGCGCCGCCAACGACGCCGTGGTGGCCTCGCTGACGAACGTCTTCACCGAGTTCAAGGTCGACGCCGCGGTCACCGGCTTCACGCGCGGGCCGACGGTGACGCGCTACGAGGTCGAGCTCGGGCCCGCCGTGAAGGTCGAACGGATCACCGCGCTCACCAAGAACATCGCGTACGCCGTCGCCAGCCCCGACGTGCGCATCATCAGTCCCATCCCCGGCAAGTCGGCGGTCGGTATCGAGATCCCGAACACCGACCGCGAGATGGTCAACCTCGGCGACGTGCTGCGGCTGGCCGAGTCCGCCGAGGACGACGACCCGATGCTGGTGGCGTTCGGCAAGGACGTCGAGGGCGGGTACGTCATGCACTCGCTGGCGAAGATGCCGCACATGCTGGTCGCCGGAGCCACCGGTTCCGGTAAGTCGTCGTGCATCAACTGCCTGATCACCTCGGTCATGATGCGGGCGACCCCGGAGGACGTCAGGATGATCCTGGTCGACCCCAAGCGCGTCGAGCTGACCGCCTACGAGGGCGTTCCGCACCTGATCACGCCGATCATCACCAACCCGAAGCGGGCCGCCGAGGCGCTCCAGTGGGTCGTACGGGAAATGGACCTTCGGTACGACGACCTGGCGGCGTACGGCTACCGGCACATCGACGACTTCAACCGTGCCGTACGCGAGGGCAAGGTCAAGCCGCCCGAGGGCAGCGAGCGGGAGCTGCAGCCGTACCCCTATCTGCTGGTGATCGTCGACGAGCTGGCCGACCTGATGATGGTGGCGCCGCGGGACGTCGAGGACGCGATCGTGCGCATCACGCAGCTCGCGCGCGCGGCCGGTATCCATCTGGTGCTGGCCACGCAGCGGCCGTCCGTGGACGTCGTGACCGGTCTGATCAAGGCGAACGTGCCCTCGCGGCTGGCGTTCGCCACGTCGTCGCTGGCGGACTCGCGGGTCATCCTCGACCAGCCCGGCGCCGAGAAGCTGATCGGCAAGGGCGACGGGCTGTTCCTGCCGATGGGCGCGAACAAACCGACGCGTATGCAGGGCGCGTTCGTGACCGAGGAGGAGATCGCGGCCGTCGTCCAGCACTGCAAGGACCAGATGGCGCCGGTCTTCCGGGACGACGTCACCGTCGGCAGCAAGCAGAAGAAGGAGATCGACGAGGACATCGGCGACGACCTCGACCTGCTGTGCCAGGCGGCCGAGCTGGTCGTCTCCACGCAGTTCGGGTCGACCTCCATGCTCCAGCGCAAGTTGCGCGTCGGCTTCGCCAAGGCCGGACGGCTGATGGACCTGATGGAGTCGCGGAACATCGTCGGGCCGAGCGAGGGGTCCAAGGCGCGGGACGTTCTGGTGAAACCCGATGAGCTGGATGGCGTGCTCGCCGTCATCCGTGGGGAGTCTGAAGGGTAGGCAAGCGGGTCACGCTCGTCGGCTCGCCGCACGCGGTTGTTCGATCGTGACTCACCCGTAAGGGATCATTGAGCAACCGTTTCCCTGCCACGAACGTCAAGTTGAGCGAAGCGACAGACATCCGCCTCACCATTCGTCAAGCAACACGCCCGGCGATGGGACGTCCGGCCATTCCGATGGCGTACAAAGTCCCTCCGCCGGGTTGCCTCACCCTTTTGCACCCCCCCTAGACTGAACCTCCAGCACAGGTGGCTACACGCTCGAAAGGCGCCCCCGTGTCCATCGGCAACTCCCCTGAAGACGAGCGTCCGTTCGAAGACGTATCCGAGGAAGCCCGCCCCTCCATCGGCCGTGCCCTGCAGCAGGCGCGTATTGCCGCCGGGCTGACCGTCGATGACGTCAGTACCGCCACCCGGGTCCGCATCGCCATCGTGCACGCCATCGAGGCGGACGACTTCGCGCCCTGCGGCGGCGACGTCTACGCGCGCGGGCACATCAGGACCCTGGCCAAGTACGTCCACCTGGATCCGGCCCCGCTTCTCGCGCAGTACGACGCCGAGCGCGGCGGGCGTCCGGCGCCGACGCCGGCGGCGCCGCTGTTCGAAGCCGAGCGCATTCGTCCGGAGCGGCGGGGGCCCAACTGGACCGCGGCCATGGTCGCCGCGATCGTCGCCGTGATCGGCTTCGTCGGCTTCACCCTGTTCAGGGGCGGCTCCGAGGACGGCTCGAAGTCGGCGGTCGCCGAGGGAGCCAAGCCCTCGGCCGGCAAGACCGCCTCGCCGTCCGCCGACGCGACCAAGCCCACCGACCCCAAGCCCGACCCCACCGAGAGCGCCATCGCGGCCGCGCCCCGCGACAAGGTCACCGTCCAGGTCAGCGCCGTCGACGGCCGCAGCTGGATCTCCGCCAAGGACCACAACGGCCGGCTCCTGTTCGACGGGCTCCTCAAGCAGGGCCAGTCCAAGACCTTCCAGGACAGCTCGAAGATCAACCTCGTGCTGGGTGACGCGGGGGCCATCCAGCTGTACGTCAACGGCAAGAAGATCGAGGACGACTTCCAGCCCGGCGCCGTGGAGCGGCTCACGTACACGAAGGGCGATCCGCAGGTCGGGTAAGCGGTCTTCCGAGGGGCGTGGTGCTGCGGGGTTGGGCAAGATCGGCCAACCCCGTCGACGTGGGGTGTCAGTGGGACGAAGTAGTCTTGAGCCCATGCCTGAACGCCGTACCGTCGCACTTGTCACCCTTGGCTGCGCCCGTAACGAGGTGGACTCGGAGGAGCTCGCAGGCCGTTTGGAGGCGGACGGCTGGGAGCTCGTCGAGGAAGCCGGGGACGCGGACGTCGCCGTCGTGAACACGTGCGGCTTCGTCGACGCCGCCAAGAAGGACTCCGTCGACGCCCTCCTGGAGGCCAATGACCTCAAGGGGCAGGGCAGAACCCAGGCCGTCGTGGCGGTGGGCTGCATGGCCGAGCGGTACGGCAAGGAACTCGCCGAGGCCCTCCCCGAGGCCGACGGCGTGCTCGGTTTCGACGACTACGCGGACATCTCCGACCGGCTGCAGACCATCCTGAGCGGCGGCATCCACGCCGCCCACACCCCCCGTGACCGGCGCAAGCTGCTGCCGATCAGCCCCGCCGAGCGGCAGTCGGTGTCCGATGTGGCCCTGCCGGGCCACGGTGCCCCCACGGACCTGCCGGAGGGCGTCGCCCCGGCCTCCGGTCCGCGTGCGCCACTGCGCCGCCGCCTCGACGGCGCCCCCGTCGCCTCGGTGAAGCTGGCCTCCGGCTGCGACCGGCGCTGCTCCTTCTGCGCCATCCCGTCCTTCCGCGGCTCCTTCATCTCGCGCCGCCCGAGCGACGTACTGAACGAGACGCGGTGGCTGGCCGAGCAGGGCGTCAAGGAGATCATGCTGGTCTCCGAGAACAACACCTCCTACGGCAAGGACCTGGGCGACATCCGACTGCTGGAGTCGCTGCTGCCGGAGCTGGCGGAGGTCGACGGCATCGAGCGGGTGCGGGTGAGCTACCTCCAGCCCGCCGAGATGCGGCCCGGCCTGATCGACGTACTGACCTCGACACCGAAGGTCGCCCCGTACTTCGACCTGTCCTTCCAGCACTCCGCGCCCGACGTGCTGCGCGCGATGCGGCGCTTCGGTGACACCGACCGGTTCCTGGAGCTGCTCGACACCATCCGCAGCAAGGCGCCCGAGGCGGGCGTGCGGTCCAACTTCATCGTGGGCTTCCCCGGGGAGACCGAGGCCGACCTGGCCGAGCTGGAGCGGTTCCTGAATGGGGCGCGGCTGGACGCGATCGGCGTCTTCGGCTACTCCGACGAGGAGGGCACGGAAGCGGCCACGTACGACAACAAGCTCGACGAGGATGTCGTCGCCGAGCGGCTCGCCCACATCTCGCAGCTCGCGGAGGAACTCGTCTCGCAGCGGGCCGAGGAGCGCGTCGGGGAAACCGTGCGCGTGCTGGTGGAATCGGTGGACGGCGAGGAGGGTACCCACGGCCGTGCGGCGCACCAGGCGCCCGAGACGGACGGGCAGGTGCTGCTCACCGGCGTCACGGGCGGCGAGGCGCTGAGCGTCGGTCGTATGGTCGAGGCGAAGGTGCTCGGTACGGAAGGTGTCGACCTGGTGGCCGAGCCGCTGGCCGCGTTCGTGAGCGCCGGCGGCGAGGGCCGGGCCGGCAGTGAGGAGGCGGGCAGATGACCGGAGTACCGGCGTCCGCCGCGGGTGGCTCCGCCCAGGCGAACGGCGCCGCCGCGGCCTCGAAAGGGGCCTCCTCGAACCCTAAGAGGGCTTCCCTGAAGAAGGGTTCCGCGCAGGGCAGGGGTGTGTCCGGCGGCGCGGGTGCCGTGGGCGTGGGCGGGTCCGGCGCGGGTGTCACTGGGGCGGGGGCCACTGGTACGGGGGTGTCCGGGGCGGGCGCTACTGGTACGGGCGTCTCCGGAGTGGGCGCCACTGACGCGGGTGCCTCCGGGGCGGGCGCCGATGGTGTGCAGATGGGTGCGAAAGCGGCGCGCGGCGGGAAGATCGCCGCCGCGGCGGTGGACCAGGCCAGCGTCTGGAACATCGCCAACCTCCTGACCATGCTCCGACTGGTCCTCGTCCCCGGCTTCGTCGCGCTGATGCTGGCCGACGGCGGATACGACCCCGCGTGGCGCTCGCTCGCCTGGGCGGCCTTCGCCATCGCCATGATCACCGACCTGTTCGACGGGCATCTCGCGCGCACGTACAACCTCGTCACCGACTTCGGGAAGATCGCCGATCCCATAGCCGACAAGGCGATCATGGGTGCGGCGCTGATCTGTCTGTCGGCGCTGGGCGATCTGCCGTGGTGGGTGACCGGGGTGATCCTCGGACGGGAACTCGGGATCACACTGCTGCGTTTTCTGGTCATTCGCTACGGCGTCATTCCCGCCAGCCGCGGCGGAAAGCTGAAGACCCTCACCCAGGGCGTGGCCGTCGGGATGTACGTGCTGGCGCTCACCGGATGGCTGGCCACCCTGCGGTTCTGGGTGATGGCCGCGGCGGTCGTGCTGACCGTGGCGACCGGACTCGACTATGTGAGACAGGCCATTGTGCTGCGCAGGCGGGGAATCGCCGAGCGCAAGGCCGCGTTGGAGGAGACGAAAGAGTGAGTTCCCCGGCCACCGAGGTGGTGCGACTACTCACGGTGAGGGGCGAGACCGTCGCCGTTGCCGAGTCGCTGACGGGTGGCCTGGTCGCGGCGGAGCTGACCGCGGTTCCGGGGGCGTCCAAGGCCTTCCGTGGGTCCGTGACGGCGTACGCGACCGAGCTCAAGCACGAACTGCTCGGCGTCGACGCCACCCTGCTGGCGCAGCGCGGAGCGGTGGATCCGCAGGTCGCCGCCCAGATGGCGGCCGGCGTGCGGAAGGCGCTGGGTGCCGACTGGGGCATCGCGACGACGGGTGTCGCCGGGCCGGAACCCCAGGACGGACAGCCCGTGGGAACGGTTTTCGTGGCCCTGGACGGGCCGTTCGGACCGGCTTCCGGTTCTGCCGGTGGCGGAAAAGTGGAGGCCTTGAGGTTGAACGGCCACCGGGCGGAAATTCGTATGGAGAGTGTACGGAGCGTACTCGCACTGCTTCTGAGAGAGCTTGCGAGCGAACAGACTGGGAATGAGCGGGCACAGGATACGGAACGGAACGGGGGGTTTTGATGTTTGCAGCCCTGAGTGAACACGACATCGCTCCCCGCACGGCCGCAGCACGAGGCGGTACGGTGGGGCGTGAAGGATGCGGCTACGCGGTCCGAGGAGGGAGCCACCGATGATTCTGCTCCGTCGCCTGCTGGGTGACGTGCTGCGTCGGCAGCGCCAGCGCCAGGGCCGTACTCTGCGCGAAGTCTCCTCGTCCGCCCGAGTCTCACTCGGCTATCTCTCCGAGGTGGAGCGGGGGCAGAAGGAGGCTTCCTCCGAACTGCTCTCCGCCATCTGCGACGCGCTGGACGTACGGATGTCCGAGCTCATGCGGGAAGTGAGCGACGAGCTCGCCCTCGCCGAGCTGGCCCAGTCTGCAGCGGCCACCCCCAGTGAGCCTGTGCCCACGCCGGTTCGTCCGATGCTGGGTTCCGTGTCGGTGGCCGGTGTGCCACCGGAACGGGTGACCATCAAGGCGCCCTCCGAGGCGGTGGATGTGGTCGCCGCGTGAGCTGAGTCTCGCGGTCTCGCGTGTGCGGCACGTGCTGCGTCGCGTCCTGAGTCACATGCGAGCAAGCGTCTGAGGAAACGTGTGAGGCCCCGGCCGGGGCTTCTCCGGGGAGACCCGGGGGAGTGTCGTCGGGGTTTTCGCGTTTCCGGGGTCTCCGTTCGGACTCGTTTCGATTCCGTTTTGGGTGCGTTTGCCGGTCCCCGGGGGCGCGGTCATCGTGGAGGGACATGACGGGCCAGCCAACGGAGGTGCGATGTACGTCGTGAAGAGCCCGCTGTCCGACGCCGACCTGAAGACGGTCGCCGAGGCGTTGCAGGGTGCCCTCGTCGATCTGATCGACCTCTCTTTGGTGGCCAAGCAGATCCACTGGAACGTGGTCGGGCCCCGCTTCCGCACCGTGCACCTTCAGCTCGACGAGGTCGTGACCAGCGCACGCGGGCACTCGGACACGGTCGCCGAGCGGGCGTCGGCACTGGGCGTCCCGCCCGACGGGCGGGCCTCGACGGTGGCTGTGGGCAGCGGTATCGCGGCGACGGCCGGCGGCTGGATCAGGGACGCGGAGGCGGTCGAGGCGCTCGTGGACGCGCTGGGGGCGGTGATCCGGCGGATGCGTGAGCGGGTGGCGGCGACTACGACGGCGGATCCGGTCTCGCAGGACATTCTGATCGGGATCACGGGGGATCTGGAGAAGCATCGGTGGATGTTTCAGGCTGAGAACGGCTGAGGTGGGTGGGGACGTCGGCTTCGGTGGACCTGGATGCTTGGGTGGCGAGGTTGGTCTCGCCTGGCCCGGCGTGCCCGGGGCGCGGGGTTGACGCCGGTTGACCCGGGTGCCCCGGTTTCCGTGGGCGTCGGTGAGTGGTGCGCCCCTGTGCCGCTGGTGCGCCCTCCCGTGGCGGGAGGGCACGTGACTAGCGTCGTCCCGGACGTAAGGACGGGCTTTCTGGCGTCGAGCTGGAGGTGACGGCCATGGCGGGGCGGATAGTGCGCTGGGGGGCCGTACTGGGGCTCGGCGCGGTGTGGTGGTGGGCCGTGCTGCGGCTGGCGGTGGCGCCTGATGCGGGGGCGCTGGAGGGGGCGGTCGCGGCCGGGGGGTGGGGGCTGAGCCTGTTGCCGGTGCACTGTGTGCCCAGGGGGCATGCGGCGGGCTCGCTCGGGAAGGCGGCGTGGCGGGCGGCCTGTGGGACCGCTACCAGGGCATCGCCACGCCCCCGTTCGGACGGAGGATCTGGCCTGTCGTGAAGGCCGACGCCTCCGAGGCCAGGTACAGGACGGTGTGGGCGACGTCCTCCGGTTCGCCGACGCGGCCCAACGGGGACATCCGCGCCATCAGCGCCTCCGTGTGCGCCTGGGCCGCACTGTCGTGGCGGTCGGTCATGGGCGTGCGAATCCAGCCCGGCGCGATCGCGTTCACACGGATGCCGTACCGGCCCACCTCGGTCGCCAGCGTCTTCGTCAGCTGTACGACGGCCGCTTTGGCCGCGCCGTAGCACAGCAGACCTGGGCCGCCGGTGTCGACGGCGCCGGACGCCATGGTGATGATGCTGCCCTTCACGTCGTGGCTGAGCATCAGGCGGGCGGCCTCCTGGCAGGCGTAGAGGACTCCCTTGAAGTTGACGCTCAGTACGCGGTCGAGGTCCTTGTCGCGGGTCTCCAGGACCGGGCTACTGTGCATGATGCCGGCGATCGCGGCCAGCACGTCCAGGCGTTCGCAGGACTCGACGGCCTGTCTGACCTGGGCGCGGTCGGTGACGTCGAGGTGGTGGGTGCGGGCTGTGCCGCCCTGACTTTTGATCAGCGTGGCCGTCTCGTGCAGGCCGTGGGCGTCGCGGTCGGCGCAGTGCACGGTGGCGCCTGCCTGGGCGAGCAGGATCGCCGAGGCGCGGCCGATGCCGTTGGCGGCGCCGGTGATGAGCGCGGTGCGTCCGGTGAGGTCGTATGCCTGTACGGCCATGTGGGGACCGTACGGCGATTTCTGACGGGTCGTCAATTAGCTGGGCGGGGTTGGGTTGCTCCGGGGCGTACGGCTCGGGGTTCCGCCGGTGCGTGGGGTGCCGGGCGTCGGGGAGGGGCCGGTCTGGCAGTGCGGGCACCAGTAGGTGGGGCGCTCGCGGGAGCCGTCGCCCTGGTCGGCGACGCGGATGGAGGTGTGGCAGCGCAGGCAGGGGCGGGGTGCGCGGCCGTACACGAACAGGTCCTGGCCGCGGCGGCCCGTCGTACTGCGGACCGGGCGGTCACGGTTGGCCTCCAGGAGCTTCTTCGCCAGGGACGGGAGCTTGGCCGCGCGGTCGGCGGGGAGGGCGCCGATCGGGAGCCAGGGCGTGGCGCCGAGCAGGAAGCAGAGTTCGCTCTTGTAGACGTTGCCGATGCCGGCGAGATTGCGCTGGTCCAGGAGAGCCTCGCCGAGGGGGCGGGCGGGGTCGCCGAGCAGGTTGGCCAGGGCCTGGTCCGGGTCCCAGTCCGGGCCCAGCAGGTCGGGGCCGAGGTGGCCGACGACTCGGTCCTCGTCGGTGGTGCGGAGGAGGTCGAGGACGGGGAGGCGGTAGCCGACCGCGGTGTGGTCGGGGTTGCCGAGGATGACGCGGATCTGGTGCGCGGGGCCGCCGGTCCAGCGTGCGCCGGTCGCGTACACCTTCCAGGAGCCGTCCATCTTGAGGTGCGAGTGGAGGGTCAGGCCGCCTTCGATGCGGGTGAGGATGTGCTTGCCGCGCGGGGTGACGTCGAGGATGGTGCGGCCGGTGAGGTCGGCCGTCGCGTACTTCGGGACGCGGAGGTCGGAGCGGGTCAGGATCTTGCCGGCGAGGGCGGTGTGCAGGCGCCTCGCGGATTGCCAGACCGTGTCTCCTTCGGGCATGGGTTCAGGGTGGCATGTTCGGGGGGCGGATTCTCAGGGGGGTCGCTGGGCGGTCTCTGGGGCCCCGGGCGGGCAGGGGCTGGGGCTCGGGCGGGCAGGGGCTGAGGTCTCGGGTGGACCGGGGGGCTGGGGCCTCCGGGGGCGCTCCGGTCGTGGGTTGTGGGCTCACGCCCGTAGGCGCAGGCCTCGGGGCGTTGCGATGAAGCCCGCTGTCTCCAGGAGAGTGCCTATGGGAGACGTCAGGGCGGGGGTGCCGTTGATGCGTTCCACGGTGACCGTGCCCAGGGAGCCCGCGCGGGCGGCTGCGGCGAGCGCCTCGGCGGCGACGCTCAGGCGTGGGTCGTCGGTGGGGGTGGCGTCCGGGGTGGCGGGCCAGGCCAGCAGGGTTTTGCCGCCGCGTTCCATGTAGAGGGTCGGTTCGCCGTCGACCAGGACGACCAGGGATCCCGCCTTGCGGCCCGGCTTGTGGCCGGCGCCGGTCGGGGGCTCGGGCCAGGGCAGGGCGGCGCCGTACGCGTTGGCCGGGTCGGCGGCAGCGAGGACGACGGCGCGGGAGGCGGGGGTGGGGCGGTTGCGGCGGGCGGGCGCGCCGGTGCCGTACGGGGTGTGGCCGCCGTTCTGCCACGTGGAGGTCTGGGGGGTGGCGGCGTGGTCCTTCGGGGACACGTACTCGCCCGGTGCGGGGTGGGCGAGCGGGGCGTCGCCGTCGGGGTCGTTGTACGCCTCGTCGTCCTGGTAGGCGTGGTCGTCGAAGGGGCCGAGGGCGTCGGCGGGGGTGAAGTAGCCGTCGGGTGCGGCGGTGCTGCTGTCTCCGAAGGTGCCGCTTCCGGTGGGGGAGCCGGTGGGGCCTTCTCCGAAGGTGTCGTTGCCGAAGGTGCCGCTTCCGGCGGGAGCGCCGGCGCCGAATCCGAAGGTCGGGTCCGGCAGGCCCTCGCCGCGGTCGCGGGCGTTGGCCACGGCTCGGAGGCGGTCGACGGCGCCGTCCATCGCGAACTGGGCGGCGCCGAGGCCCTCCACCACGTAGCCACGCCGGGCCTGCCCGCTCTCCTCGAAGGCGGACAGGATGCGGTACGTCGCCGAGAACCCGCCTTCGACGCCTTCCGCGGCGACCGCTCCCCGGGTCACCACGCCGTGCCGGTCGAGGAGGGTGCGGGCCAGGGCATGGGCGCGGACGGTGGGGTCGGGTTCGTGGGCCGGGAGCAGGGACCAGCGGCCGGCGACGGTGGGCGGGCCGCTGCGGGACGCCGTACGGGCGGCGGCGGTGAGCGAGCCGTAGCGGCCGCGCGGGATCGTTCGCTTGGCGCGGTGGGCTGTGGAGCCCGCGGTACGGCCCGAGCCGAGCAGGGAGCGCAGGGGGGCGAGAGTGTCGTTGGTCAGTCGGCCGGACCAGGCCAGATCCCAGACGACGTCGGCCAGTTGGGGCTCGGTGACCTCGGGGTGGGTGGTGGCGCGGACCTGGTCGGCGATCTGGCGGAAGAACAGTCCGTAGCCTCCGGAGAGGGCGTGCAGGACGGACTCGTGGAGGGCCGTCAGCTCCAGGGGGTGCGGGGGCGGCAGCAGCAGGGGGGCCGCGTCCGCCATGTACAGGGACACCCAGCCGTCCTTGCCGGGGAGTGCGCCCGCTCCGGCCCACACCACCTCGCCGGAGGCCGTCAGCTCGTCCAGCATCGCCGGGGTGTAGCTGGTGACGCGGGACGGCAGGACGAGCTTCTCCAGAGCGGAGGCGGGCACCGAGGCGCCCTGCAACTGCTCGATGGCGCGCACCAGTCCGTCGATGCCCCGCAGCGCGTGGCCCCGGCCGATGTGCTGCCACTGCGGGAGGAACTGGGCCAGCGCGGCCGGCGGGACCGGCTCCAACTCGTGCCGCAGGGCGGCCAGGGAACGGCGGCGCAGCCGGCGCAGGACTGCTGCGTCGCACCACTCCTGGCCGATGCCGGCCGGATGGAACTCGCCCTGTACGACCCGCCCCGACGCCGCGAGCCGCTGCAGGGCGCCCTCGGTGACCGCCACGCCAAGGCCGAAGCGGGCGGCGGCCGTGGCCGAGGTGAACGGGCCGTGGGTGCGGGCGTAGCGCGCGAGGAGGTCACCCAGCGGGTCCTTCACCGGTTCCATGAAGGCTTCCGGGACGCCGACCGGCAGGGCCGTGCCGAGCGCGTCGCGCAGGCGGCCCGCGTCCTCGATCGCCGCCCAGTGGTCGGCGCCGGCGATACGGACCTTGATCGCACGCCGGTGGCCGGCCAGCTCCTGGGCCCACTGCGGCTCGGCGCCCCGCTCGGCCAACTCGGCGGCGGTGAGCGGACCGAGGAGCCGGAGCAGGTCGGCGACGCCCTCAGCGTCCTTGACCCGGCGGTCCTCGGTGAGCCACTGAAGCTCCCGCTCCAGCTCGGTCAGCACCTCCGCGTCGAGCAGCTCGCGCAGCTCCGCCTGGCCGAGCAACTCGGCGAGCAGGCGGGAGTCCAGCGACAGGGCGGCGGCGCGGCGCTCGGCGAGCGGCGAGTCCCCCTCGTACAAGAACTGGGCGACGTACCCGAACAGAAGGGAGCGTGCGAAGGGGGACGGCTCGGGGGTGGTGACCTCGACCAGGCGGACCTTGCGGGACTCCAGGTCGCCCATCAGCTCGACGAGGCCGGGGACGTCGAAGACGTCCTGGAGGCATTCGCGGACCGCCTCCAGGATGATCGGGAACGAACCGAACTCGCCCGCCACCTGGAGCAGTTGGGAAGCACGCTGGCGCTGCTGCCACAGGGGGGTGCGCTTGCCCGGGTTGCGGCGGGGCAGCAGCAGCGCGCGGGCGGCGCATTCGCGGAAGCGGGACGCGAACAGGGCCGAGCCGCCGACCTGGTCGGTGACGATCTGGTCGACCTCGCCCTTGTCGAAGACGACGTCCGCCGCGCCGATGGGGGCCTGCTCGGCGTCGTACTCCGTGCCCAGCTTCATCGGCTCCTGGTCCAGCAGGTCCAGGCCCATGAGGTCGGCGTCGGGCAGGCGCAGCACGATGCCGTCGTCTGCGTGCATGACCTGGGCGTCCATGCCGTACCGCTCGGAGAGGCGGGCGCCGAGCGCGAGTGCCCACGGGGCGTGCACCTGGGCGCCGAAGGGGGAGTGGACGACCACGCGCCAGTCGCCGAGCTCGTCGCGGAAGCGTTCGACGACGATGGTGCGGTCGTCGGGGACGTGGCCGCAGGCCTCGCGCTGTTCGTGCAGGTAGGACAGCACGTTGTCGGCGGCCCAGGCGTCGAGGCCCGCGGCGAGCAGGCGGAGGCGGGCGTCCTCCTTGCCGAGGGAGCCGACCTCGCGCAGGAACGCGCCCACCGCGCGCCCCAGTTCGAGCGGGCGGCCGAGCTGGTCGCCCTTCCAGAAGGGGAGGCGGCCCGGGACGCCCGGGGCGGGGGAGACCAGGACCCGGTCGCGGGTGATGTCCTCGATGCGCCAGGAGCTGGTGCCGAGCGTGAAGACGTCCCCGACGCGGGACTCGTAGACCATCTCCTCGTCGAGCTCGCCGACCCGGCCGCCGCCCTTCTTGGGGTCGGCGCCTGCCAGGAAGACGCCGAAGAGGCCGCGGTCGGGGATCGTGCCGCCGGAGGTGACGGCGAGGCGCTGCGCGCCGGGGCGGCCGGTGATCGTGCCCGCGACGCGGTCCCACACCACGCGCGGGCGCAACTCCGCGAACGCGTCCGACGGGTAGCGGCCGGCGAGCATGTCGAGGACCGCGGTGAACGCCGACTCGGGGAGCGAGGCGAAGGGGGCGGCGCGGCGGACCATGGCGAGCAGGTCGTCGACCTGCCAGGTGTCCATCGCCGTCATGGCGACGAGCTGCTGGGCGAGGACGTCGAGGGGGTTGGCGGGGACCCTCAGGGACTCGATCGCGCCGGTGCGCATCCGCTCAGTGACCACGGCAGCCTGGACCAGGTCGCCGCGGTACTTCGGGAAGACGACGCCGGTGGAGACCGCGCCGACCTGGTGGCCCGCGCGGCCGACACGCTGGAGACCGGAGGCGACGGAGGGCGGGGATTCCACCTGGACGACGAGGTCGACCGCTCCCATGTCGATGCCGAGTTCGAGACTGGAGGTGGCGACGACGGCCGGGAGGCGGCCCGCCTTGAGGTCCTCCTCGACGAGGGCGCGCTGCTCCTTGGAGACCGAGCCGTGGTGGGCGCGGGCGATGACGGGCGGGGCGCCCTGGGCGGCGCCGGAGCCGCCCATCAGTTCGGCCGGGGCGTGGTGTTCGTCCAGGGTCTCGCCGGTCGCTTGTTCGTAGGCGATCTCGTTGAGGCGGTTGCAGAGGCGCTCTGCGAGGCGGCGGGAGTTGGCGAAGACGATGGTGGAGCGGTGGGACTGCACGAGGTCGGCGATGCGCTCCTCCACGTGCGGCCAGATGGACGGGCGGTCGCCGCCCTCGGGGCCGCCGTCGGTGGCCGGGGAGCCGCCCAGTTCGCCCATGTCCTCGACCGGGACCACGACCGAGAGGTCGAATTCCTTGCCGGACTTCGGCTGGACGATCTCCACCTTGCGGCGGGGGGAGAGGAAGCGGGCGACCTCGTCGACCGGGCGGACGGTGGCGGAGAGGCCGATGCGGCGGGCCGGCTTCGGCAGGAGCTCGTCCAGGCGTTCGAGGGAGAGGGCGAGGTGGGCGCCGCGCTTGGTGCCGGCGACGGCGTGCACCTCGTCGAGGATGACGGTCTCGATGCCGGTCAGGGACTCGCGGGTGGCCGACGTGAGCATCAGGAACAGGGACTCGGGGGTGGTGATCAGGATGTCCGGGGGGCGGGTGGACAGGGCTCGGCGCTCTGTGGCCGGGGTGTCGCCGGAGCGGATGCCCACCTTGACGTCGGGCTCGGGCAGGCCCAGGCGGACGGACTCGTGTCGGATGCCGGTGAGGGGGCTGCGGAGGTTGCGCTCCACGTCTACGGCGAGGGCCTTGAGGGGCGAGACGTAGAGGACTCGGCAGCGCTTCTTCGGGTCGGCGGGGTGGGGGGTGGAGGTGAGCTGGTCGAGGGCGGCGAGGAAGGCGGCCAGGGTCTTGCCCGAGCCGGTGGGGGCGACGACCAGGACGTCCGAGCCCTCGCGGATGGCCTGCCACGCGCCCGCCTGGGCTGCGGTGGGCGCGGAGAAGGCCCCCGTGAACCAGCTGCGGGTCGCGGGGGAGAAGCCGTCCAGGGCTCGGTGTGTGGAGCTCGCCATGGGTCCATCCTGCACCTCGGCACTGACAATGGGGCTGACCTGCGGGTTTGGGTGTGATGGGGTGCTGGGTGGGTGGTGCGGGTGCCTGCGGCGGCCTGCGCGGGTGGTGTGCGTGGTTGCGGTGG
>NZ_BJND01000093.1 GCF_006539505.1 Streptomyces spinoverrucosus | reverse complement strand
CGGGCGGCACCTCGTAGTGCCGGGTTGCGTGACGTCCCTCGGCTCGGCTGCAGCGCGCGCAGCTGCGGGCAGTCGTGCCGCTGGGGCGGCACGGGTGGGCGCAGCGGCACCCCGTTGCGCCGGGGTGCGCAACGCCGCGGCCTCAGCTGCAACGCTGGGCGCGCCGGCGGCGCCTTGCGGAACGTGCAACGCCGGGGACTTACAACCGCCCGATGTCCCCCCGAGGCATCCGCGGAGCCCTTCTCGGTGGCACCCTTCCGCTCAGCAGGATCAGGCGCGCCGCGCGATGGCGTTGCCCGGTGTAGGGCTCCAGCAGGGACAGCATCACGGAGTCGTCCGCATCCCGGTCCCCGGCCAGCGCCCACCCCACGATCCCCGGCAGATGCAGATCCCCCACGGTCACCTCGTCCGGCGACCCATGGCTGCGCTGCACGGTCTCCGCCGACGTCCACGGCCCCACCCCCGGCACGAGCTCCAACCGAGCCCGCGCGGCCGGGGGTTCCATCCCCACCGCCTGCTCCAGCCGCGCAGCGACCCGTACCGCTCGCAGGATCGTGGAGGCCCGCTTGTTGTCGACCCCGGCCCAGTGCCATTCCCACGAGGGGATCAGCGCCCAGGTCCGCGGTGGTGGCATCACACACATCCGCCCGGGCACCGGCCCCGGCGCCGGTTCGCCGAACTTCCGTACGAGCAACCGCCACGCCCGATAAGCCTCATCGGTCGTGACCTTCTGCTCCAGGATCGACGGAATCAGCGACTCAAGGACCAGCCCGCTCCGCGTCAGCCGCAAGCCGGGGCGCCGATGCCGGGCCAGCGCGACGATGCGATGCCGGGGGGAGAAGAGGGAGGGGTCGTCCGAGGCGCCTAGCAGGTCAGGGAGCTGGTCGAGGAGCCAGTCCGCGCCGGGGCCCCACGCCTCGCCCCGCACCTGTGTGCCATGCGCCGACACCCGCAGCGTTCCCGGTCCGGCCGGTGTGAGGCACGCCCGCCACACCGACCCGTCCGGGGTGGTCCGGAAGGTCGGATCCCCGGGCCCCCGCCGCAACGGCCCCAGCACCAGCCCGAGGTCCAGCGGCCCGTCCGGCACCCACGTCCGGATGCGCCCCGCCGTCCGCGCCACCTGCCGCGGCACGCCCGGAGGCACGGCGACCTCCCCACCGCGCACCGTCGTGCGGGTGGGGCGGGGAGCGAAGCGTCCTGACATGAGTGGGTTCCAGGGGTAGAGGGCTGCTCTATGAGGGTAGGCGTCCAGGTGGCGTTGTCACCGCACCTCGATGAACGTCCCCGCGTCCCGCTCCGGCCGCGGTCGCGGGTCCTCCGCCGGGTGGCCGACCGCCACCGCGCCCATGGGGTCCCAGTCCGCCGGCAGCCGCAGTACCTCGCGCACCACGTCCCGGCAGAACATCGTCGACGACACCCACGCCGAGCCCAGCCGCTCCCCGGCCAGCGCCACCAGGAAGTTCTGTACGCCCGCCCCGGCGGCGACCACGAACATCTCCCGCTCGGCCCCGTCCCGCCGCGCGTCCCCGTAGGTGTGGGAGCCGTCCATGACCAGGCAGGGGACCACCAGGTACGGCGCGTTGCGCAGTACGTCCCCGCGGCGCACCCGCTTGGCGATGGATTCCTCCGTCTTGCCGTCCCGCCGCAGGTCCGCGATCCACGCGTCCCGCATCGCGTCCAGCAGCTCGGTCCGCGACTCGGGCGACTCCAGCAGGACGAAACGCCACGGCGTCGTGTGGTGCGGCGCCGGTGCCGTCACCGCCGCGGCCACGGCTCGGCGTACCGCGCCGGGGTCGACGGGCTCGTCCGTGAAGGACCGGACCGTACGCCGCTGGGTCACCGCCTCGCGTACCGCCTCCGACGTGCCGAGCCGGAACATGTCGTCACGTGCGCCCCGTACCAAGGCCCGCGCTCCTTCCCCGTCCTCCTCGGCCACCGCGTCCGGCAGGCCGCGTACGACCGCGACCGGCAGCCCGGCCGCCTTGCCCTTGACCAGGTCGCCCGCGGCGGCGAGCTCGTCGGCGGTGGCGACGACGGTGGCGCTGAGCGGATTGCCGTACGCGTCCGTGCCCCCGCGCAGATCGTCGAGTACGCGTACGCCGGCGGCGCCGATCGCCACATCCGTGAGCCCCGAGCGCCAGGGTCGTCCGAAGGTGTCGGTGACGATCACGCCGACGTTGACGCCGAGGGTGTCGCGCAGTCCGTTCCGGATCGCGCGCGCGGACGCGTCCGGGTCCTCCGGCAGCAACAGCATTGTTCCGGTGGGCGTGTTGGAGGCGTCGACGCCTGCGGCCGCCATGATCAGGCCCTGCCGGTTCTCGACGATGCGCAGGGGCCCGCGCCGGGCCACCACCCGTACCGTCTCGGCGTCGATCGCGGCCTCCCGGTCGTCCGCCTGGACGATCCGGCCCTCCGCCTTGGAGACGATCTTCGAGGTGACGAGGAGTACGTCCCCGTCGGCCAGGCCCGGTTCGGCGGCGGCGATCAGCTTGGCGAGGTCGTCCCCGGCCGCCACCTCGGGCAGGCCGGGGATCGCCCAGACGCGGTAGCCGGTCATGCGGCCCGCACCTCCTCGGCGAGCGCCAGCGCGTCGCGGGCCATCTGCGCGGCCGCCTCCTCGTCGGTCATCAGCAGGGGTACGGCCCGGCAGCGGATGCCCGCCCCCTCGACCCGCTCCACCGCGCTCGCGTCCACGGTGTCCACGAGCCAGCCGTCGAGCAGCCCCGAGCCGTAGTGCTCGGCGACCGCCGCGGCCGTGGCCTCCACGCCGACCGCCGCGAGCACCTTGTCGGCCATCCCGCGCACCGGCGCGTCCCCGACGATGGGGGAGAGACCGACCACCGGCACCCCGGCGTCGGCGATCGCCTCGCGGATGCCGGGCACGGCGAGGATGGTGCCGACCGAGACGACCGGGTTGGACGGGGGGAAGAGGATGACGTCGGCCTGCGCGATCGCCTCCAGCACGCCGGGCGCGGGCTTGGCCTGCTCGGCGCCGACCGGCACGACCGCCTCGGCGGGGACCGAGGCCCGCAGCCGTACCCAGTACTCCTGGAAGTGGATCGCCTTGCGCTCGCCGTCCAGCTCGACGGCCACGTGCGTCTCGACGCGGTCGTCCGTCATGGGGATGAGGCGGACGCCGGGCTGCCAGCGGTCGCACAGGGCTTCGGTGACCGCGCTCAGCGGGTAGCCCGCGCCGATCATCTGGGTCCGCACGATGTGCGTGGCGAAGTCCCGGTCGCCGAGGCCGAACCACTCCGGCCCCACGCCGTACGCCGCGAGTTCCTCCTTGAGGTGGAAGGTCTCGTCGGCCCTTCCCCAGCCCTGCTCCTCGTTGATGCCGCCGCCGAGCGTGTACATCACCGTGTCGAGGTCCGGGCAGACCTTCAGCCCGAAGAGGTGGATGTCGTCACCGGTGTTGCCGATGACGGTGATGTCCGCGTCCGGCACGGCCCGCTTCAGACCGCGCAGGAACCGGGCACCACCGATGCCGCCTGCCAGAACCACAATGCGCATGGGAGCAAGTGTTGCAGGCGGCTACGACAACGCGTCAGGCAGTCACCGCACGCGCCTCGCAGTGCGGGGTGGTGTGCATGGGCATCTGCGTGAGGCCCGGGTAGTAGATGTGCAGGCTCACCGCCGCTTCGAGGGCGTCGTTGACCACCTCGTGCACATAGCCCGGCGCGAACACCCGCTGCGCACCCGGCTCCAACGCGCGCGTGCCCCGCCGCGTCCGCTCGGTGAGGGTGCCGCCCAGGACGGTGAGGACGCCGGAGGAGGGGCCGTGGTCGTGCAGGCCGCTGCCCTGTCCGGGCACCCAGGACAGCAGCCAGACCTCGTAGCCGGGGCCGGTGCGCAGCCGGTGGTACCAGCGGCTGGTGGCGTCGTACTGGACGAGGTGCTCCCACTGGGAGCGGTCGGCGGCGATGGAGCGGGCCAGGCCGACGAACTCGGCGACGGTGGCCGGGTGCTCGCGCGGGGCCTGGAGCAGGTGCGGGACTTCGAGGATGTCGCCGGCGATCTGGAGGTCGCTGTCGCTGTTCATGGGGTGCGGTGGTTCCTCGGCGGGAGAGCGGAGACGCGGAAGCAACGAGAAGACAGCCGAGTCATGGCGACTCGGGGCACAGCCGGAGCGATGGGAGCGGGCTCAACAGCTGGAACAGCAACAACAGCTACAGCGAGCGTGGGCAGCACCGAGGGACCCGGCGGTGCGGGTCGAGGTGGGCGCCAAGTTCGCGAGCATGCCCACAAGAACACCGGTTCACACCCGCACTGTCAACCCGGCGCCCGATATGTGGGACATGTTTCACCTCTTCCGGTTCATCGCTGTGGTGAAAGGTTTGCTCAGTCGTTCACCGGGACACATGGCGCACAACCGGGCGCGCAAGCCGCGTTGCGATCCCGTGATCCGACTGTGATCCGGTTCGCTTCGGTGCGCGCGTCGGAACGAGATTGAGCCAGTGGACGTCCTTCCTCGTACAGGGTTCGTACTGGGTCTGTGCGAGGCCGGTGGCCGCCCGGGCCCCGACCGCGTGTCAAGGTTTATGGCGATTTGAACACTTTCCGCACGGCCTTGGTTCCGCAGAGTGAATAAGGGGCCCAATAGCAGATCTCGGCTTGACTCGCCCGGAGCAGCACACTTGTAATTTCACTCGTGTCGTTCAGCCGAAATCGGTAACGGCTACATCACGGGGACGCGAAAGACAGACGAGGGGCGCACATGACCGAGCTGGTGCAGCAACTGCTGGTCGACGACGCGGACGAGGAACTCGGCTGGCAGGAGCGCGCGCTGTGCGCCCAGACCGACCCCGAGTCCTTCTTCCCCGAGAAGGGCGGCTCGACCCGCGAGGCCAAGAAGGTCTGTCTCGCCTGCGAGGTCCGCTCCGAATGCCTTGAGTACGCCCTGGCCAACGACGAGAGATTCGGTATCTGGGGCGGCCTGTCCGAGCGTGAGCGCCGCCGCCTGAAGAAGGCGGCCGTCTGATCGAACGGCACACATCGTCTTCGTACATACGGGGCGAACGGCCCGTCGCGGGTGGGTTATCCACAGGCGGCGGGCCGTCGTCATGGGCAGCCGATAGTGTGGTCGCTCGTCCGAGACACCCCGCCGTCCCCGTACGGCACAGGTGTCCACCGCAGTCCACCGAACCGGGGCCCGTACCTCGATGTCCGTGCACAGCCACACGGCAGCCCAGCACGATGCCGCTGCCACACCAGAGTTTCCGCGTCATGTGGTGACCGCGGTCCTCGTCTCCCACGACGGCGCCCGCTGGCTGCCCGACGCGCTCGCCGGGCTGCTCGGCCAGGAGCGGCCGGTTCAGTACGTCATGGCCGCCGACACCGGCAGCGCCGACGACTCCGCCCAGCTCGTCACCGAGGCACTCGGCGCCGACCGCGTGCTGCACCTCGCCCGGCGCACCGGCTTCGGCCAGGCCGTCGAGGAGGTCAACCGCACCGCGCCCGTCCTCACCCCGGAGGACCTGCCGTACCTGAGGCGGCCGAGCGGCTGGGACCCCGTCACGCGCAGCTGGCGCGACGACGCCTATGACATGCCCGAGCTGCCGCACGGAGAGCCGGTGCAGTGGCTGTGGCTGCTGCACGACGACTGCGCCCCCGAACCGGAAGCCCTGGCAGAGCTGCTGCGGGTGGTGGAGAACGAACTCGAACTGGGCCGCGACGACGTGGCGGTGGTCGGCCCGAAGCTGCGCGGCTGGTACGACCGCAGGCAGCTGCTCGAAGTCGGCGTCACCATCGCCAACTCCGGCCGCCGCTGGACCGGCCTTGACCGCCGTGAACAGGACCAGGGCCAGCACGACCACGTCCGGCCCGTGCTGTCCGTGTCCACCGCCGGCATGCTGATCCGCCGCGATGTCTTCGAACAGCTCGGCGGATTCGACCGGCGCCTGCCCCTGATGCGTGACGACGTCGACCTGTGCTGGCGCGCCCACGCCGCCGGGCACCGGGTCCTCGTCGCCCCCGAGGCGGTCGTACGACACGCCGAGGCGGCCTCCCGGGAGCGCCGCACCGTCGACTGCGCGGGCCGCACCACAGCCTCCCCCCACAAGGTCGACAAGGCCGGCGCCGTCTACACCCTGCTCGTCAACGCCCGCACGGCCACGCTGCCCTGGGTGCTGCTGCGGCTGGTCCTCGGCACGCTCTTGCGGACCGTCGCCTATCTGGTCGGCAAGGTGCCGGGCCAGGCGGTCGACGAGATCCGGGGTCTGCTGAGCGTGCTGCTGCGGCCCGAGCGGATCGTCGCGGGCCGTCGCAGGCGTGGCCGACCGGTGGTCGACAAGGGCGAGTTGCGGCCCCTGTTCCCGCCGCCCGGCGCGACCGTGCGGGCCACCGTCGAACAGGCGGCGGGCAGCGTCGTCGGCCGCTCCGACCCGGAGGTCACCACGGGCGCCGGACGGCACGGCGGCGCGGTCGAGTCCGGGCCCGGCGGCGACGACGCGGACTTCATGGAGATCGAGCAGTTCGCCCGCCTGAAGCGCATCGCCCGCAACCCCGGCCCGATGCTCTTCCTGGTGCTGCTGTTCGTCTCACTGGTCGCCTGCCGCGAACTCCTCGGCGGCGGTTCCCTCGCGGGCGGCGCCCTGCTGCCCGCCCCCGCCGACTCCGGTGAGCTGTGGTCGCGTTACCTCGACTCCTGGCACCCCGTGGGCGCCGGTGGGGACGCGTCCGCGCCGCCGTACCTCGCGCTGGTGGCGATGCTGGGCTCGACGCTGTTCGGCTCCGCCGGCCTCGCGGTCACGGTGCTGCTGGTCTGCTCGGTGCCGCTGGCCGGGTTCACCGCGTACTTCGCCTCCCGCCCGCTCGTCGAGTCCCGGCTGCTGCGCGCCTGGGCGGCCGTCGTCTACGCCTTCCTGCCCGCCGCCACCGGCGCCCTCGCCGGCGGCCGGCTCGGCACCGCCGTCCTCGCCGTGCTGCTGCCGCTCCTCGCGCGCGCGGGCATCGCGGCGAGCGGCCTCGCGAACCCCTCGGGCGCGCGCGGCAGTTGGCGCGCCACCTGGGCGTACGCCCTGCTGCTGACGGTCACCACCGCGTTCACGCCGATCGTGTGGCCCGTCGCGCTGGTCCTCGGCATCGGCCTGCTCGCCGTGCGCCGCGGCGACATCACCGCCTACGGCCTGCGCTTCCTGACCCAGCTGGGCACACCCCTGCTGATCCTCGCCCCTTGGTCGCTGTCCCTGTTGCCGTTCGGCTTCTTCCGCGAAGCCGGTCTGGAGTACGGCGACTCGGCCGCGTCCGCCCTCGACCTGCTCGGCGCCGGCCCGGGCGGGCCCGGCACGGTCAGCGGCCTGATGCTGTTCGGCATCGTGCTGGCCGCGCTGGCCGCCCTGATGCGCCACGAGCGTCAGTCGGGAATCTGGACGGCCTGGACGGTCGCCCTGGTGGGCCTCGTCTTCGCCGTGCTGTCCAACAGCTCCGCCTGGGCCGGTCCCGCGACCCTCGTCTACGGCATCGCGCTCCTCGCGGCCGCCGCGCTGGGCGCCGAGGGGGCACGCGCGCGTGTGGCCGAGCAGAGCTTCGGCTGGCGCCAGCCGGTCGCCGCGCTGATCGCCTTCGCCTCGGCCGCGGGCCCGCTGCTCATTGCCGCCGGGTGGATGATCCGCGGCGCCGACGGACCCGTGGAGCGGCGCGACCCGGTGCAGGTGCCTGCGTTCGTCGCCGAGGAGAGCAGCACCCGCGACCAGGCCCGCACCCTGGTCCTCGACAGCGACTCCACCGCCCACGTCGGCTACACCCTGGTCCGCGGCTCCGGCGCCCGCCTCGGCGACGCCGAACTCGCCGCGGCCGACGGCGGCAACGCCGCGCTCGACAAGGTCGTCGCCAACCTCGTCGCCGGTTCCGGCGCCGACCAGGCCGACCAGCTCGGCGACTTCGCCGTGCGCTACGTCCTCGTGCACAAGGGCGCGCCCCGCGAGGTCAGCCGCGTCCTGGACGCCACACCCGGCCTGAGCCGGCTCAGCCAGCAGGACGGCAGCGCCCTGTGGCGGGTCGACCGCCAGGTCGCGCGCGCGGTCATCGTCCCGGCCTCCGGCTCGGGCGACCCGCAGCCGGTCGCCGCCGGACCCGTCGAGATCCACACCAAGGTCCCCGACGGCGCCGACGGCCGGATCCTGCGCCTCGCGGACACCGCGTCCGCCGGCTGGACCGCCACCCTCGACGGCAAGCCGCTCACCCGCACCACCGTCGACGGCTGGGCCCAGGGCTTCGAACTCCCCACCGGCGGCGGCACGCTGGACGTCACCTACGACGACCCGATCGGCCACACCGCCTGGCTGTGGGCGCAGGGCTTCCTCGCCGTCGTCCTCGTCGTGCTCGCCCTGCCCGGGCGCCGCCGCGACGTCGACGACGACCTCCCCGAGGAGCCCGCGATCCCCGCCCAGGCCGTCGCCGGCGAGGGCCGCCGCGCCCGCCGCCTGCGGGCCCAGGCCGAGGCCGAAGAGGCCGCCCGGGGCGAGGAGTTCCCGTCTCCTCCGCAGGAGGAGACCCCGGTATCGGTGCCGAACCAGCAGTCGTACGACGAGTGGGACACCGCGAGCTACGCGGGCGCGGAGTACGGCACGTACGGCGGCGAGCAGTACCAGGGCGCCGGTCAGCAGTACGCGGCGGGCGCGTACGGGCAGCCGTACCAGAACGACCAGTACCAGGCGGACCCCTACCAGGGCGGGCAGTACGACCCGTACGCGTACGGGGATTCGGCCCAGCAGGGCGCGTACGAGCAGACGTACGACCAGTACCCGCAGGGCTATGACGCGACGTACGACCCCACACAGCAGCAAGACCCGCATGGCAGCGGCAGTGAGCGCCCCGACGGGAGTCAGCAGTGAACCGCACCACCCTGTCCCTGATCGCCGGCGTCGGCGCGCTCGCCGCCGTCACCGGGTTCGCCACGCTGTCCGCCCCGGAGGCGACCGGCACGGACACCGCCAAGGCGGCGGCCCAGTTGCCGGTGGAGCGCACGAGCCTGGCCTGCCCCGCGCCCAGCACCTCCGACCTCGCCGAGACGACGTACACGTCCTTCACCCCGGTCACCGAGGGGACGGGGAGCGAGGGGAAGGGGGAGCTGAAGTCGGCCGGGGGCGGCAAGGCCGGGAAGCCCGTGCTGGAGCCCAAGGAGCCCGGCTCGCCGGTGTCCGGGGAGAGTTCGGGGGGCGAGGCGCCCGCGCTGATGGGCACGGCGGAGGGCAGGTTCGCGCCCGGGTGGACCGTGCAGGAGACGACCGAGGTCACCGCCGGTGCGGGGCGGGGGCTGCTGGGGGTCAACTGTTCGGCGCCGGACACCGAGTTCTGGTTCCCGGGTGCCAGCACGTCGGACGGGCGGACCGACTACGTGCACCTGACCAACCCGGACGACTCCGCCGCCGTGGTGGACATCGAGCTGTACGGCAAGGACGGGGCGCTGGAGTCCACGGTGGGGGAGGGCATCACGGTCGCGCCCCAGTCCAGCGAGCCGGTCCTGCTGTCGACGCTGACCGACGCCAAGGAGACCGACCTCACGGTCCACGTCAACGTCCGCAGCGGTCGGGTCGGCGCCGCGGTGCAGGCGCTGGACGACGAGGCGGGCGGCGACTGGCTGGCGGCGGCCGCGGAGCCGGCGGGGAGCCTGGTGGTGCCGGGCATCCCGAAGGACGCGACGGCGGTGCGCCTGGTCGCGTTCACGCCGGGCGACGCCGACGCCGACCTCAAGGTGCGGCTGGCCTCGCCGACCGGGCTGATCACGCCCGCCGGGCACGAGACGCTGCACGTGAAGCCGGGCGTGACGACCGCCGTCGATTTGGGAGACGTCACGCGGGGCGAGCCCGGGTCACTGGTGCTGACGCCCACGGACCAGGCGGCGCCGGTCGTGGCCGCCGTGCAGGTGGTGCGGGGCAAGGGCGACTCCCAGGAGACGGCGTTCATCCCCGCGACCCGAGCGGTGGGCACACGCGCGTCGTCGGCAGGCAACACCGAGAAGGGCGTGACCCTTTCGCTGGTCGCCCCGGGGGAGGCGGCGCAGGTCAAGGTCACGGCGTCGGCGGGCACCGAGGGGGGCACGGCGGTGTCGAAGACATACTCGGTCAAGGCGGGCACGACACAGGACGTCGAAGTGCCGGTGCCGAGCGGCCTGAAGGGTACGTACGCGCTCACGGTGGAGCCGGTGTCGGGCGGCCCGGTCTACGCGTCCCGGACCCTCACCGCGTCGCAGGACGGCGTCCCGGCATTCACGGTCCAGACCCTGCCCGACGACCGGGGGACGGTGGCCGTGCCGGAGGCGGAGCAGGATCTGTCGGTGCTGCAGAAGTAGGCGGTAAGCCGGGACCGCGCGGTGCCCGCTCAGTCCTCCCCGTACCGCGGATCAACCGTCTCCGGCGTCAGACCGAGCAGCTCGGCGACCTGTTCGACGACGATCTCGTGGACCAGCGCCGCCCGCTCGTCGCGGCCCTTGGTGCGGATCTCGACGGGACGCCGGTAGACGACCACGCGCGCGGGACGCCCCTCACGTGCCGGAATGGTGCCGCCGAGCGGTACCGCCTCGTCGTTCCACGCCCGCCCGGGCCCGTCCAGCCTCGGCACTTCGAGGACGAGGAAATCGATGTCGGCAAGCTGGGGCCACCGCCGCTCCAGGCGCTCCACGGAGTCCTGCACCAGATCCGCGAACGCCTCGGCACGGCTCGCCGCGAGCGGCACCTGAGGGGGCGCGATCGGGCCGCGCATGCCCCGGCCGTGACGATCACGGCGGCGGGGCCCGGGGCCTGCGGCGCGGGGCGGTACTCGGTTGTCCATCACTGGTGAAGCGTAGTCCTCGCGGGAGGCGCGTGCCCGGCCTCCACGCGGCATTCCGGACCTTCGCCCGCCGCCGTACGGCATGTCGCAGGATGACCATTCCAGCCAAGGTTGGGCTCGATTCCGTATCCCTCCGAGACCGGCGATCACGAGGCAATTGATGGTGTTTGTGTGCGGTGTTGACCGTTTTCGTGATCGTACGAGACACCGGACAGGCGCGTCCGTGCAGGTCAGCCGCGTGTGCCGGAAGAGACCTGTGGGACGATTCACAGCACGACACGGTGGAGTGACCTGGTGGAGAGTCGTCGCGGCCCGCTCAAGAGTGCGGTACCGTCCAACGTCGTGAGCCCTGTACGTCGCTGTTCGCGCACCGCTTGCGGCCGTCCCGCCGTAGCGACGCTGACGTACGTCTACGCCGATTCGACCGCGGTCCTCGGCCCGCTCGCCACCTACGCGGAACCCCACTGCTACGACCTGTGCGCCGAGCACTCCGAGCGCCTCACCGCCCCCCGCGGCTGGGAGGTCGTCCGGCTCCTCGACGGCTCGGCTCCGGCCCGCCCCAGCGGCGACGATCTGGAAGCGCTCGCCAACGCGGTGCGTGAGGCCGCCCGGCCCCAGGAGCGCGCGGCGCAGGCCGGTGGCGGGGGCCGCGCGGCGGACCCGATGGAGGTCGCGCGCCGCGGCCACCTGCGGGTTCTGCGTTCCCCCGACAACTGAGCAATCGGTTCCCCTCCCCTCCCGTTTTCGTTGAATCCTGCACGCCCATTGACTCGGGCTTGTCGCGGACACGACCATTCCGTCACCCGTGAGAAATCGCTTTCCGCATCGCGGAATCCGGGGAGGCGCTTGTGTACGTCCAGGAACTGGAACCCGTCGCCGGCTCGCTCGGCCTGTCCGCCCTGGTGGCGACCCTGCCCCTCGTGATCGTCCTGGTCCTGCTCGGCGGCGTGCGTATGAAGGCCCACCTGGCGGGCCTCACGGGTCTGCTGGCGGCCGTTGTCGTCGCCTGGCTCGCGTACGGCATGCCGCTGGACCAGACGGTCTCCAGCGCCGCCCAGGGGGCGGTGTTCGGGCTCTTCCCCATCCTGTGGATCGTCGTCAACGCCCTGTGGGTGTACCGGATGACCGTCCGCACCCGGCACTTCGACATCCTGCGCCGGTCGTTCGGGCGGCTGTCCGACGACCCGCGCATCCAGGCGCTCGTCGTCGCCTTCTGTTTCGGCGCCCTGCTGGAAGCGCTTGCCGGGTTCGGCGCGCCGGTCGCGATCTGCTCGGTGATGCTCGTCGCCCTCGGCTTCGAACCGGTACGGGCCGCGATCGTCGCGCTGGTCGCCAATACCGCGCCGGTGGCGTTCGGCGCCATGGGCACGCCGGTGGTGACGCTCGCTCAGGTCACGGGGCTGCCCCTGGAGGATGTCGCCTCCGTGGTGGGGCGTCAGACCCCGCTGCTGGCCCTCGTGGTGCCGCTGGTGCTGATCGGCCTCGTGGACGGGCGGCGCGGGCTGCGCGAGACCTGGGTGCCCGCCGTGGTGTGCGGAATCGCTTTCGCCGTCGCCCAGTTCGCCGCCTCGAACTACCTCTCCGCCCAACTCGCCGACATCGCCGCCGCCTTGGCGGGCGCGGGCGCCCTGGTCGCCGTACCGCAGGCGCGCAAGCCCGCCGCCGAACCCGTACGCGCGTCCGTGCTGACCGGCGTACGGAGCGAGGAGTTGGACGAGCAGGACCCGCGCGCGGAGGTCGTGCGGGCGTACGCCCCGTACGCGCTGATCGTGGCCGTCTTCTCCGTGGCGCAGATCCCGGCGGTGAAGGACTGGCTGGCCCGGGCGACGCAGACGTACGACTGGCCCTTCCTGGACGTCGTCGGCCCGGACGGGGAGCGGGTCGGCGGCAACGTGTTCACCTGGCCGATCGTGTCCACCGGCGGCACGCTCGTGCTGCTCGCGGGGGTGGGCACGGCGGTCGTGACCGGGGTGCACGCGCGCGTGGCGGTCAAGGAGTGGCTCGCGACGGTGTACGAGCTGCGGTTCGCGATCCTGACGGTGACCTCCGTGCTGGCCCTCGCCTACGTCATGAACCTCTCCGGGCAGGCGGCCACCATCGGTCACTTCGTGGCGGCGGCCGGCGCGGGGCTCGCGTTCCTGTCGCCGGTCCTCGGGTGGTTCGGTGTCGCCGTGTCCGGGTCGGACACCTCGGCCAACGCCCTCTTCGGAGCGCTGCAGGTGACCGCCGCGCGCGAGTCGGGGCTGTCGCCCGAACTGCTGGCCGCCGCCAACAGCTCCGGCGGTGTCCTCGGCAAGATGATCTCCCCGCAGAACCTCACCATCGCCTGCGCCGCCGTCGGGCTCGCGGGCCGCGAGGGGGACCTGCTGCGCAAGGTGCTGCCGTGGAGCCTGGCGCTGCTGCTCGTGATGTGTCTGATCGTGGTCGGCCAGAGTTCACCGGTGCTCGGCTGGATGCTGCCCTGACCTGAGGGTTACGGCTGGGAGTCCAGTTTCGGTCAGCACAGGTCGTTGTCGGCGGGGGCGGGTAGTTTGGGGGCACCGATAGGACTTTCAGGAGGGTTGGCCGTGGCTGCTGATCTGTCGCAGATCGTGAAGGCGTACGACGTCCGCGGGGTCGTCCCCGACCAGTGGGACGAGCCGCTGGCCGAGCTCTTCGGGGCGGCCTTCGTCCAGGTGACCGGCGCCGACGCGATCGTGATCGGGCACGACATGCGGCCCTCGTCGCCCGGGCTGTCACGGGCCTTCGCGCGCGGGGCGGCGGCACGGGGCGTCGATGTCACCGAGATCGGCCTCTGCTCCACCGACCAGCTGTACTACGCCTCGGGCGCGCTGAACCTGCCGGGCGCCATGTTCACGGCCTCGCACAACCCGGCCAAGTACAACGGCATCAAGATGTGCCGCGCGGGCGCCGCCCCGGTCGGCCAGGACACCGGCCTCGCCGAGATCCGCGAACTCGTCGAGGGGTGGAGCGAGTCGGGCGCTCCCGAGCCGGCCGCGACGCAGGGAACGATCACGCAGCGTGACACGTTGGAGGACTACGCGGCCCACCTGCGCTCGCTCGTCGACCTGACGTCCATCCGCCCCCTGAAGGTCGTGGTCGACGCGGGCAACGGTATGGGCGGCCACACGGTCCCCACGGTCTTCGCGGGCCTGCCCCTGGACCTCGTGCCGATGTACTTCGAGCTGGACGGCACGTTCCCCAACCACGAGGCGAACCCGCTGGACCCGGCCAACATCGTCGACCTCCAGCAGCGCGTACGCACCGAGGGCGCCGACCTCGGCATCGCCTTCGACGGCGACGCCGACCGCTGCTTCGTCGTCGACGAGAACGGCGACCCGGTGTCGCCGTCCGCGATCACCGCCCTGGTCGCCGGGCGCGAGCTGGCCAAGCACGGCGGCAAGGGCGTCGTCATCCACAACCTGATCACGTCGTGGACGGTCCCGGAGGTCGTGAAGGAGAACGGCGGCACACCGATCCGCACCCGGGTGGGCCACTCGTTCATCAAGGCCGAGATGGCCCGCACCGGCGCGATCTTCGGCGGCGAGCACTCCGCGCACTACTACTTCCGCGACTTCTGGAACGCCGACACGGGCATGCTGGCCGCCCTCCACGTCCTGGCGGCGCTCGGCGGCCAGGAGGGCCCCCTCTCGTCCCTGGTCGCCCAGTACGACCGCTACGCCGGCTCCGGCGAGATCAACTCCACCGTCGACGACCAGCAGGCCCGCATCGCCGCCCTCAAGTCGGCGTACGAGGGCCGCGAGGGCATCACCCTCGACGAACTCGACGGCCTCACGGTCACGGCCGACGACTGGTGGTTCAACGTCCGCCCGTCCAACACCGAGCCGCTGCTGCGCCTGAACGCGGAGGCCCGCGACGAGGCGACGATGGCGAAGGTGCGCGACGAGGCGCTGGCGATTATCCGGGGGTGAGCGGGCCTACCCGGGGGTGAGTGGAGCGGGGTGACAGCTGGGGGCCCGCCGACGGTCCGGGCCCTCAGCCACCCCCGACGATCCGGGCCCCGCGTGCCGTCCCCAACGCCCGCACACCCCGCCCCCACGGCGGTACGCTGACCAGGCACATCCGCACCACAACACACGTACCCGCACCGGTCCACACACCCGCCCAGAAGGGACCCCCCATGCCGCTCGAAGCCGGCCTCCTGGAGATCCTCGCCTGCCCGGCCTGCCACGCCCCCCTCAAGGAGCAGGACACCGAGCTGATCTGCACCGGCCAGGACTGCGGCCTGGCGTACCCCATCCGTGACGGCATCCCCGTCCTCCTCGTCGACGAGGCCCGCCGCCCGGCGTAACTGCTCGTAGATGCCCGCGCGGATCGGCCCGCCAGACGGACCGCCCGCCCGCGCGCGTGGGGCCCGCCAGACGGGACCCGCCGCCCCGCGCATCAGGCCCGCCCGACGGACCTGCCGCCCGAGCGGATCGGCCCGCCAGACGGACCCGCCGCCCGCGCGGATCGGCCCGCCAGACAGACCGCCGCCCGCGGGGATCGGGCCCCAGGACGGGACCCGCCGCCCGCACAACCGACGACCCGGCGTCCGGAGGCTGCCGCTCATGCTCGACGAATCGCTGCTCGACTCCCCGGAGGGCCTCGCCGAGGCCGACCAGCGCGGCCTGCTGCGCGGCGCCGCCGAGGCCGGTGCCCGCGTCCGCACGGCCGCCCGGCACGCCACCGAGGCCGGAGTCGGCGAGCTGAAACCCGACGGCCGCCCCCGCGCCGTCCTCATCGCCGGCCCCGGCGCCGCCGCCACCCACGCCGCCGACCTCCTCGGCACGCTGGCCGGCCCCGGCAGCCCGGTCACCCGCCTCGCCCCCACCGGCGTCGCCCCCGCCGCGGGCGCCCTGCGCTGGGAACTCCCCGGCTGGGCCGGCTCGGTCGACCTGCTGCTGATCACCACCCCGGACGGCACCGAACCCGGCCTGTCCCTGCTCGCCGATCAGGCCTACCGTCGCGGCTGCGCGGTCGCCGCCGTGGCCCCGGCCGGCACCCCGATCGCCGATGCCGTCTCAGGCGCCGCGCACGGCCTGTTCGTACCGATGGCGACCGCCCCGTACGAGCAGGACGAACCCCTCGCCGCGTCCGCCCCCGGCGTGCTGTGGGCGCTGCTCACCCCGCTGCTCGCGCTGCTGGACCGCATCGGCCTGCTCACCGCCGCGCCGGACGCGCTGGAGAAGGTCGCCGACCGCCTCGACCACATCGCCGAACGCTGCGGGCCGGCCATCGCGACGTACAGCAATCCCGCCAAGACCCTGGCCGCCGAACTCGCCGACGCGCTCCCGGTGATCTGGACGGAAGGCACCTCGGCCGGCCCGGCGGGCCGCCGTTTCGCCGCCGCGCTCGCCGAACTGTCCGGCCAGCCGGCCGTCGTGGCCGAACTCCCCGAGGCACTCGCCGCACACAGCGCCCTGCTCGCCGGCCCGCTCGCCGCCAGAGCCAACCCCGACGACTTCTTCCGCGACCGCGTGGAGGAACCGCCCGCCCTGCACGCGCGCGTGGTGCTGCTTCGCGACCGCCCGATCGGCGGCCTCACCGCCGCCCCCGCCGCCCGTGACCTGGCCCTCAGCCACGACACGCCGATCAGCGAACTGGAACCCGACCCCGGCGGCGAACTGGAGACCCTCGCAGAACTGATCGCCATCACGGATTTCGCCGCCGTTTACCTGGCGCTCGCATCGAGGGCCTGATCTGGCCCAGGACGCCGCGACCTTCCTATGCGCGTCCGCACAGAACCGGCAGAGAGAACCGCATGGACCGCCTCGACAACACCATCCGCCCCTACGCCTGGGGTTCCACCACCGCGATCCCGCAGCTGCTCGGCGTCGAGCCGACCGGCGAACCGCAGGCGGAGATGTGGATGGGTGCCCACCCGGGCGCACCCTCGCGCACCGACCGCGGCACGCTCGTCGACGTCATCGCGGCCGCCCCAGAGAAGGAACTCGGCGCGGCCGCCGTGGCCAAGTTCGGCCACAGTCTCCCCTTCCTCCTCAAGATCCTCGCCGCGGGCGCCCCACTCTCCCTCCAGGTGCACCCCAACCTGGAGCAGGCCAAGGAGGGTTACGAGGAGGAGGAGCGGCGCGGCGTCCCCGTGGACGCCCCGCACCGCAACTACAAGGACGCCAACCACAAGCCGGAACTGATCTGCGCGCTCACCGAGTTCGACGGCCTGTGCGGCTTCCGCGACCCGCACCAGGCCGCCGACCTGCTCGACGGCCTCGGCGTCGACTCCCTCAAGCCGTACGTCGACCTGCTGCGCGCCCACCCCGAGGACGCGGCGCTGCGCGAGGTCCTCACCGCCGTCCTCACCGCGGACCCCGAGGAAATGGCCCGCACGGTCGCCGACGCCACGGCCGCGTGCGCGCGTCTCGGCGGCGCCTACGCCGCGTACGCCGACCTCGCCCACCACTACCCCGGCGACCCCGGCGTGATCGCCGCCATGCTGCTCCACCACGTCCGACTCCAGCCCGGCGAGGCCCTGTACCTCGGCGCCGGCATCCCGCACGCCTACCTCAACGGCCTCGGCGTGGAGATCATGGCCAACTCCGACAACGTCCTGCGCTGCGGCCTGACCCCCAAGCACGTCGACGTCCCCGAACTCCTGCGCATCGTCCGCTTCCAGCCGAGCGACCCCGGCGTACTGCGCCCCGAGGCGTCCCCGGACGGCGAGGAGGTCTACGAGACCCCCATCGACGAGTTCCGGCTGTCCCGGTACGTCCTGCCCGAGGGCGGCACCACCCACGACCTCACCCGCGCGACCCCGCAGATCCTGCTCTGCACGGCGGGCTCCGTCCGCACGGGCGAGCACGAGCTGAGGCCCGGCCAGTCCGTCTTCGTACGGGCAGGCGAAAAGGCCGAAGTGTCCGGTACGGGAACGCTGTTCCGGGCGACCGTCGTGGCCTGATCCAGCGGGTGTGGTGACCTGGCGCGCCGCTGTCGGACCGGGCTGCAACAATGGCCCACCGGCAAAGGACCGGCAAAGCCCGCGAGCGGGCGAAGCCCTGGTGGACGGCGTACGAAGGGACAACGCGAACACATGAGCGCGTCAGGCGGCACCAAGGCGATCGTGGCGGCACTGCTCGCCAATCTGTCGATCGCGGTAGCGAAGTTCGTGGCGTTCCTCTTCAGCGGCTCGTCCTCGATGCTGGCCGAGTCGGTGCACTCGGTGGCCGACTCCGGCAACCAGGGCCTGCTGCTCCTCGGCGGCAGGAAGGCCCAGCGCGAGGCGACCCCGCAACACCCGTTCGGCTACGGGCGCGAGCGCTACATCTACGCCTTCCTCGTCTCGATCGTCCTGTTCTCGGTCGGTGGCATGTTCGCCATCTACGAGGGCTACGAGAAGATCAAGCACCCGCACGAGATCGAGCACTGGTACTGGCCGGTCGGCGTCCTCGTCTTCGCGATCATCGCGGAGACGTTCTCCTTCCGGACGGCCATCAAGGAGTCCAACGTCCTGCGCGGCCGGAAGTCCTGGAAGGAGTTCGTCCGCCACGCCAAGGCACCCGAGCTGCCGGTCGTCCTCCTGGAAGACCTCGGCGCGCTCGTCGGCCTGATCCTCGCCCTCGGCGGCGTCGGCCTGGCCCTGCTCACCGGCGACAGCGTCTGGGACGGCATCGGCACCCTGTGCATCGGTGTCCTGCTCATCCTGATCGCGCTCGTCCTGGCCGTCGAGACCAAGTCGCTGCTGCTCGGCGAGGCGGCCGGCGTCGAGGAGGTCAAGAAGATCGAGGCCTCGATCGTCGACGGCGACACCGTCACCGGCATCATCCACATGCGCACGCTCCACCTCGGCCCCGAGGAGCTCCTGGTCGCCGCCAAGGTCGCCGTCCGCCACGACGGCACGGCCACCGAGATCGCCTCCGCCATCGACGCCGCCGAGGCCCGCGTCCGCGAGTCCGTCCCGATCGCCCGCGTCATCTACCTGGAGCCGGACATCTACAGCGAGGCCGAAGCAGCCAAGGGTTCCGACCGGGAGGCATCGCCGGGCGGCCCGAGCCACAGCAGCGGCCACTGACGTCTTCCGCGTTGTCACGCCCCCGGGGGGCCCGCCGAGTGTTCGGCGGGCCCCGGTTGGTTGCGGGGGCCCGGTCGGTCGTACACGACCGGCCTTCGACTCCGATGAGCGCCAGGTCGTACACGACCAGCCCTCAACCCTTGTGAGCCCTTATGAGCGCCGCAGCTACTCGACCTCGCGCAGAACGCCCAGCACTGCCCCTTCGTCCGGCGCCGCCAGCAACCGCTCCCGGAATCCGGCATCCATCAGCTTCCGCGACAGCAGCGCCAGAATCCGCAGATGCTCATCGCCCGCGGCAACCTCCGGTACGGCGATCATGAACACCAGCCTCGCCTTCGTACCGTCCAGCGAGCCCCACTCCACGCCCTCGTCCGACCGCGCGAAACCGACGACCGGCGCGGTCACCGCGTCCGTCTTGGCGTGCGGGATCGCGATCTCCTCGCCGAGCCCGGTCGTGCCCTGCTCCTCCCGCCGCAGCGCCGTCCGCACCAACTCGTCCGGGTCGGCGACCTTGCCGCTCCGCGCCAGCAGACCCGCCATCTCCCGGATGGCGGCGTCCTTGTCCCCGGCGCCCAGCCCCACCTGCACGGTCTCCCTGGTCAGATAACCGGAGAGGACCTGGACCTCCGCACCGCCGGACGGCTCAACCTCAGCCTTCGCCTCACCGGCCCCGCCCGTCGGCTCGGCATCCCGCCTCACACCGGCAGCCGTAGCCTTGGCCACCGCCTCTCCGGATACGACGGCCCCGGCACCCGGTGCCGCCACCCCCGCCCCGACGAGCGCAGCCTCGGGCCCGGCGGCGAACCCGCCCCCGACCGGCGCCTCACCCGGCCGCGACCCCGGCCCCCGCTTCCGCTCGCCGATGCCGACAAGGCCCACGGTCGTCACCGCGGTCACCACCGTGCCGATCAGCACCGCGACGAAGAACATCGGCACCCCGCTGACCGCACCCAGCACCGCCACAATCGGCCCACCGTGCGGCACCGCGTCCTCCACCCCGGCCAGCCCCGCGACCGCACCGGCCACCGCGCCACCCAGCATGTTCGCCGGAATCACCTGCGCGGGCCGCGCCGCCGCGAACGGGATCGCGCCCTCGGAAATCCCGAAGCAGCCCATGAACAGTGCGGCCAGCCCGGTCTCCCGCTCCTGCTCTGTGTAGAGCCGCTTGCGTATCAGCGTGGCGAGCCCCTGCCCCAGCGGCATCACCGGGATCGCCGCCGCGCACATGCCCATCACGGCCTGGTTGCCGGTCGCGATGAGCCCCGCGCCGAACAGGAACGCCGTCTTGTTCACCGGCCCACCCATGTCGAACGCGATCATCAGCCCCAGAATCGCGCCGAGCAGGATCGCGCTCGTCCCGGTCATTCCGCTGAGCCAACTGGTCAGATGCTCGAACACCCAGGAGATCGGCCGACCGATGACATAGATGAAGAACAGCCCGAGCGCCGAGGTCGCGACGATGGGGATCACGATGATCGGCATGATCGGCTGCACGAACTTCGGCACCCGGACCTTCTTGATCCACAACACCAGATACCCGGCGAGGAATCCGGTCACAATCGCCCCGATGAAGCCCGCCCCCGCCTTGGAGTCGTAAAGCTCACCGGTGTTGGCGATCCACCCACCGATCATGCCGGGCACCAGCGCGGGGCGGTCGCCGATCGCGTAGGCGATATAGCCGGAGAGGATCGGCACCATCAGCGTGAAGCCGATGACACCGATGTTGTTCACATCCATCCAGAAGGAGTCCTTCGGGATGACCAGACCGCCGGACGGATCCGTGTGCCCGCCCAGCGAGAGCGAGATCGCGATCAGCAACCCGCCGACCACCACGAACGGGATCATGTAACTGACCCCGTTCATCAGCGCCTTGTACGCGACGCTCCGCTCCCTGCCACCACCGGCCGACTCCGCCGCGGCGCCGCCACGCCCGGTGTGCACCGGAGCCGACAGCACCTGCTCGATCAGCTGCTCGGGATGCCGGATGCCCTCGGCGACCCCGACCGTCAGGACCCGCTTGCCGACGAAACGGCTCAGGTCCACGTCCTTGTCGGCGGCGACGATGATGCCGTCAGCACGGCTGACATCGTTGTCATCCAGGACGTTCTCGGCCCCGATGGAACCCTGCGTTTCCACCTTCATCTCGATACCGCGGCTCTCGGCAGCCTGAGCGAGCTTCTCCGCCGCCATGTACGTGTGCGCAATCCCGGTCGGGCACGCGGTCACCGCCAGCAGCCTCAACTGCCCGCGCTCGTCACCGCCGCCCGTGGGGGGAGGACCGGCCGGACTCGTCACGTCGTTCTCCTTACACCTTCGTCACACGGAACGCCGTCCCGGACGCCCCGCACGTTCGACCGGATGCCCCGATCACCCCGCATCCTGCAACACCCACCCCACCACTCCAAGGCCCCTCCGCGAGGCGAAAAGCCCTGCTTACTCAACTTCGCCCGCGCATGTCCCCCCTTCTTCTCTGCGCTGTCGCCGCCGTGACGGCGGCCCGTTGCCGACAGCGACCTGTTGCCGTGATCGGCGTGAATTGTTCGTAGGTGGGCTGGGGACGGCTGGGCCGCCCGGTGTAGCTTGGGACGGAGTCAGACGTCGCTGCTGATGGCGGTCGGGCGGTCCTCAGCGGACCGGCCGAGGGAGAGAGGGCCTCCGACGGACTGCGCTGCGCGCACGCGGGCATGCCTGTGTGCTCTTCGGGCACCCTTGTGTCCGCCGCCGCGCAGATCAGCCGAACCCACCTCGACCCAACCACCGAGGAGCAGCCCGCAATGACCACTGTCGAGAACCGACAGGACTTCAAGGTCGCCGACCTCTCCCTGGCCGAGTTCGGCCGCAAGGAGATCACCCTCGCCGAGCACGAGATGCCGGGCCTGATGGCGATCCGCAAGGAGTACGCCGACGCTCAGCCCCTCAAGGGCGCCCGCGTCACCGGCTCCCTGCACATGACCGTGCAGACCGCCGTGCTCATCGAGACCCTGGTCGCCCTGGGCGCGCAGGTCCGCTGGGCGTCCTGCAACATCTTCTCCACCCAGGACCACGCGGCCGCCGCCATCGCCGTCGGCCCGAACGGCACGCCCGACAACCCGCAGGGCATCCCGGTCTTCGCCTGGAAGGGCGAGACCCTCGAGGAGTACTGGTGGTGCACGGAGCAGGCCCTGACCTGGCCGAACACCCCAACCGGCGGCCCGAACATGATCCTGGACGACGGCGGTGACGCCACCCTCCTGGTGCACAAGGGCGTCGAGTACGAGAAGGACGGCAAGGTCCCCTCGCCCGACACCGCCGAGTCCGACGAGCACCGCGTCATCCTCGAACTGCTCACCCGCACCGTGAGCGAGACCCCGCAGAAGTGGACCCAGCTGGCGTCCGAGATCCGCGGCGTCACCGAGGAGACCACGACCGGCGTACACCGCCTGTACGAGATGCAGCGCGAAGGCACCCTCCTGTTCCCGGCGATCAACGTCAACGACGCCGTCACCAAGTCGAAGTTCGACAACAAGTACGGCTGCCGCCACTCCCTGGTCGACGGCATCAACCGCGCCACCGACACCCTGATCGGCGGCAAGACCGCGGTCATCTGCGGCTACGGCGACGTGGGCAAGGGCTGCGCGGAGTCCCTGCGCGGGCAGGGTGCCCGCGTGATCGTCACCGAGATCGACCCGATCTGCGCCCTGCAGGCGGCGATGGACGGCTACCAGGTCACGACCCTCGACGAGGTCGTCGACAAGGCCGACATCTTCATCACCACGACCGGCAACAAGGACATCATCATGGCCTCGGACATGGCCAAGATGAAGCACCAGGCGATCGTGGGCAACATCGGCCACTTCGACAACGAGATCGACATGGCCGGCCTCGCCAAGGTCCCCGGCATTGTCAAGGACGAGATCAAGCCGCAGGTCCACACCTGGACCTTCCCGGACGGCAAGAAGATCATCGTCCTCTCCGAGGGCCGCCTGCTGAACCTGGGCAACGCCACCGGTCACCCGTCGTTCGTGATGTCCAACTCCTTCGCGGACCAGACCCTGGCCCAGATCGAGCTGTTCACCAAGCCCGACGAGTACCCGACCGACGTCTACGTGCTGCCCAAGCACCTGGACGAGAAGGTCGCCCGTCTCCACCTCGACGCGCTCGGCGTGAAGCTGACCACGCTCCGCCCCGAGCAGGCCGAGTACATCGGCGTCAAGGTCGAGGGCCCGTTCAAGCCGGACCACTACCGCTACTGAGTCCGCAGCCGGCCCGCTGAGCCGCGCGCCCGTGCACTGACACGCGGCTCAGCAGCAGGTCCTCCGAGACAGGCCCCCGCACCCCCGTGCCGGGGGCCTGCCTCTTTGACGCGGACCAGCCGTCACCGACCCAGCTGTCACCGACTTGTCGCGGCGAACCGGACCAGCCCGTCACACCCCAGGACCCTCATGCCCCGCGGCCGCTATTCGCTCCACGATCCGCACGATCACACCCCCCTCGCAGAAGAGCACTTCCACTGCGCCCCCGGTCCTTCCGGCTGGCGCTACGTCTCCCAGCTGACCACCCCCTCGGGCGATCACATCGGCTCCGTCGACCTCGCCCTCGACGAACTCGGCCGCCCCATCCGTCTCGAACTCCACGCGGCGGGCTGGCAGGTGCGCGGCGCCGCCCTCGACGGCGTCACCTGGGTCCGTACCGACCCCACCGGCACCGATGCCACGGAAGGCAATGTGCGCGCCCACGCCTTCACCGGCACCTCCCCCGCGTTCCTCATTGCCACCACCCGTCTGCTGCGCCTCACCCCTTCCAGTTCCGCAACTCGCGTACGCCTCGTCGCCTTCACAGACCCGGTCCTCGCCCCGCGCACCGTGGACCAGTCCTGGGCACTGCTGAAAAGAGAAGCACACGGCACTGACAACGGCCCCCTGACCGTGGACGAATACCAGGTCACAGCCCTGGACACGGGCGAGCAGCACCTCGTACACATCGCCGGAGACGTGGTGCTCGCGGCCCCCGGCATCGAGCTGGAGGATCTGGACTCGCCGCCGTCTGTCTTTCCTTGAGCGGGGGCCTTTCTTTGAGCGGGGGCCTTGCCGAAGGAGAGTCGGCATCAAGGCCGGGCAGACGCGGCATCGAGGCCGCGGGCCCTGCGGCCGCGCGGGCTTACGCGGGTGGCACGAACCCGGTCGCGGGACGATCCGTGTCGGGCGACTGCCCGCCCTGCTGCGGCCCGGGCGGCGGCGCCTGCGCCGGGCCTTCGGGACGGCGTCCGGGCTGCGCTGCTTCATATCCGGGATGTGCTGGCGTCGGGAAACGCTCGGCAGGTGGCGGAGCGGCGACAGGGGTGTGCGCACCAGGCGCCGTACTACGCCCGTACTGCCCATCGTGGCCAGGACCACCCGCACCGGCCCCGTTCGCGTGGGTCCGCCGAATCTCCCGCGCCTGCCGCTCCTGCACCACCGCGGCCAGGTAGGCGGCCGGCGGTATCCCCTGCGGTACCGGAGCACCCGTCCGCTCCGCGAGATCGGCGGCGAGCCGTTCCGCCATGGCCCCGCCGACCTGGGGGTCGAGCTGCTGCATGCGCGTCAGGTACTGCCGTATGGCCAGCCACAGCCCATCCGGGACCGCCGACAGATCGAGTCCCGAGAAACGCCCGGCCAGCCAGGGCGGTGGCGGAGGCACGAAACGCGCGCGGGCGGCGGGTATCCGTTCCCGCACGACGAGAGTCCCCGCGAACACATCCCCGAGCCGGCGCCCACGCTCCGACACGAGCGACGCGATACAGGCGATGACCCCGAGCGTCAGCAGGATCTCGACGACGCCGATGGCCCCCCGCACCAGCGCATGGCGGAACCGGATCGGCCCGCCGTCGTCACGCACCACCCGCAACCCGAACGCCATCTTTCCCAGCGACCGCCCATGACTGAGCGTCTCCACGGCGATCGGCGCGCCCACCAGAACCAGCAGAAACGTTGCGATGGAGATCGCGATCTGAGCAGCCTCGTCCAAGGAGGCCGTGGAGATCACCAGCACTATGGTCACGATCATGTACGCGGCAAAGGCCACGATCAGATCCAGCAGGACGGCCAGCGCCCTGCTGGGCAGCCTTGCAGGGCGCAACTCCAGCGCCACCGCCTCGCCCGTCACCAGCTCACTCACGCCCGCCGTCCTTCCCCTGGCCTGCCCCGAGAACGGCCAGTCTGCCAAGCTGAGGGCACCGAGCATCGCAGTACGACAAGCTGATACTCACGACGGGCCCGCCGACGAGCAGCCGAGGAGCAGGCAAACCGATGGACCTCGACGTCTTCATCTCCGCCCACCGAGCGGAATGGGACCGCCTGGAGGACCTGCTCCGGCGCCAGCGCCGCCTCACCGGCGCCGAGACCGACGAACTCGTCGCGCTCTACCAGCGCACTGCGACTCATCTTTCCCTGATCCAGTCCAGCGCACCTGATCCCCAGCTGACCGGGCGCCTCAGTCAACTGGTGGCACGCGCGCGTAGTGCGGTGACCGGCACCCGACGCGCCTCCTGGCGCGATGTCACCCGCTTCCTTGCATACGGCTTCCCCGCTGCCGTCTACCGATCGCGCCACTGGTGGGTTCCCACGGCACTCCTGTCGATTCTCGTCGCGGCGCTCCTCGGCTGGTGGATCGGTACGCACCCAGAAGTCCAGGCCACCATCGCCGCGCCCAGCGAGCTACGCGAGCTCACCCGCCCCGGCGGCGAGTACGAGAGCTACTACTCCAGCCACCCCGCGGCATCCTTCGCCGCCCGTGTCTGGACGAACAACGCCCAGGCCGCCGCCATATGCCTGGTCTTCGGCGCCTTCCTGGGCCTCCCTGTCCTCTGGATCCTCTTCCAGAACATGCTCAACCTGGGCATCGGCTTCGGCCTGATGTCCTCGGCAGGCCGCCTCGATACCTTCCTCGGCCTCGTCCTCCCGCACGGGCTGCTGGAGCTGACAGCGGTCTTCGTAGCCGCCGGCACCGGACTGCGCCTCGGCTGGACGGTGATCGACCCAGGCCCGCGCACGCGCAGGAAGGCCCTCGCCGAAGAGGGCCGAGCCGCCATCGGCATGGCGATCGGACTTGCCCTGGTCCTGTTCATCGCCGGCGCGATCGAAGGCTTCGTCACCCCGTCGGGCCTGCCGACCTGGGCCCGCATCGGCATCGGCATCGCCGCCGAGCTCGCCTTCCTCGCGTACGTCTACGTGCTCGGACGGCGTGCCGCCCGTGCCGGGGAGACGGGGGACGTGGATGCGTCCGAGCGCAGCGCCACGGTGCCCACCGCCGCGTGATGTGCGGACAGGCCTGCGGGACTGCTAGTCTCCTCTTCGCCCCACAGGAGCCGTTGACACGGAGCATGTGGGGAGGTAGATTCAAACAGTTGCCTGGACTGGACCTCATCCGGTCGGCACCTTGAGAACCTGCTCGCTTCTCGGAACACCTGCTCCGCAGAAGCTACCCCGATGAATCGGAATGGACGGCCGGTCTGACCGGCACGAAACCTCTGATAAAGTCGGAACC
>NZ_BJND01000092.1 GCF_006539505.1 Streptomyces spinoverrucosus | reverse complement strand
TGTCTCGCCGACCGTCGTGCACAGCACCTTGATGACCCAGAAGTACAGGGTGACTTCGGGCACCTTGTTCCAGCGCATGCGGTGACGGACCGGGGCCGGCGCGGCGGCGTGGGCGGCGGGGTTCTGTGGAGTCTCGGATGTCTCGTAGGTCATGGGACCCGACCGTGCCACCGGCTGCCTGAACGCATCCTGACTGGCGTGTCCCGACGCCGAGGGGGCTCACAGGCCCCCTTCATCGAAGCTTCACGCGCCGAGCGGTAGACGCCTTATCGATCACCGGTTCTCTCGTCGTCATGCACGCGCTTCTCCCACCCCCGGCCTCCGTCGATCACCGTGGCCACCAGAGTCTGACGACAGCGGCGCACACCGCGCTGACCGGTTCCGTCGTGCTTGCCGCCCTGCTTCACCTGGGCTGGGCCAAGCAGGTGGACCCCCTCGGACAGACGCTCAGCGACTACGCACTGCACGAGGGCACGACGACGTTGTTCACGGCGTGCGTCGGCTCGGCGGCGGCGGGGTCGGCCGCACTGCTCGCCGGGCTGCTCCGCAGTCGGCTGCCGATCGGCTCCGTCGCACCGGCGGTCCTGGGGGTCGGCTGCGCGGGGCTCGCGCTCAGCGCCGTCTTCCCGACCGATCCGGCGGGCGCCGCGCCGTCCCTGAGCGGAGTGGTGCACCGTCATGCTGCGGGGGCCACGCTGGCCGCGCTCCCGGTGGGCGGTCTGCTCCTGGCCCACCGCCTGCACGGCCACGCGCCGACACGCGCGCAGGGGCGCCGGATACGCCGCCTGTCGTGGGCCAGTTCGGCCGCCGCGCTGGTCTTCCTGGGCACCCACCTCAGCGCACTCCGGCCGGTCACGCCGGCGGCGGCACGGGCCGCCCCGCTGCTCGGTCTGGCCGAGCGCGTGACGCTGGGGCTGGAGGTCGCCCTGCTGTTCGCGATGGCCGATGCCGTGCCCTCCGGGCGGGGCGCGTTCGCCGGGCAACCCCCTTCCTCCGCACGGCGGTTGTCCGCCGGGCGACACACGTCCACCGGGCGGCGCCTGGCCACCGGGCGGCGCCTGGCCACCGGGCGGCGCCTGGCCACCGGATGGCGCTTGGCCACCAAGCTGCACACGTCCGGCGGCGAGCCCCAACCGACCAGCCGGCGACCACCCACCAGCCGGCAACGACCCACCGACCGACCCCCATCCACCGGCCAGCACACGTCCGCCGGCGAGCCCCCGGCCACCGGCCGGCACTCATCCACCAGTCGGCGCCCATGACGACCCCGATCGCCGCCCTCCTCGCGGTTCTCGGCGCCACCTGTTACGCGGCAGCCGCACGACTGCAGCACGAGGCGGCGCAGCGGCACCGCGCCCCCGCCCCGCCGCGCGCCGTCCTTCGGCGACGCCGACGGCGGCTGCTCGCCGGGCTGGCCCTGCTCGGCGTCGGCGGATCCCTGCACGTCACCGCACTCCGGCTGGCGCCCGTGACCGTGGTGCAGCCCTTGGGTGTGACCGCCGTGGTGGTGAGCGTGCTCTGGGGAGCGCGGGTGCGCCGTCGCCTCCCCTGCCGGGGAACTGTCCTCGCCCTCGCGGCGATCGTCGCAGGGACCACGGGGTTCGCGGTCCTCGCCGCGCACGCCACCGTCGCCACGCCTGTCACCACCGGTGCCCAGCTGTGGGCCGGGCTGCTGGTCCTGACAGTGGTCGCCGCCTGCGCCGGGGCCGCCCGCGTGCTGCCCGGCCGGGCGCGGTGCCTGACGCTGGCGGCCGGTGCCGGCAGTGCCTACGGCTGTGTGTCCGTCCTAGGCCGGGCCGCAGGCGAGGAGTTCACGTCGTACGGCCTGAGCGGCGCCCTGGGCGGCACGCTCGCCGGGCTGGCGCTGGCCGGTTCCGTCGGCTTCTGGCTGGCCCAGCGCGCGCACGCGGCCGGCCCGCCGGAGGTCACCGTCGCCTGCCTGACCGTGGTCGACCCGCTCGTCGCCGTCGGCATCGGCATCGGCCTCCTGCACGAGGCGCCCGCACTCTCCGCCGCCACCGCGGCCACCGCCCTGGCCTGCTGGGCGCTCGCCGTGGCCGGTGTCCTCCACATCACCCGCTCCACCCCCGCTTCCCACCTCACTCACGGCCACCGGCCCCTCCCACGACAGGAACATCCCATGCCCAGTCCCTCCTCCCCCCGCCCGCAGCGCATCGTCATCGGCGCCGACACCTTCCCGCCCGACGTCAACGGGAACGCGAACTTCGCCCACCGCCTCGCCGAAGGACTGGCGGACCGCGGACATCAGGTGCACGTCGTCTGCCCGGCGACGGAGGCCGGCCCCAGCACGACCGCGGTGAACGGGATCGCCGTGCACCGGCTGGTCTCCCACCGCACCCCGGCCCACCCCACCTTCCGCGTCTGCCTGCCCTGGCAGACCGCCCGGCCGGCCGCCCGCCTGCTGGACGACATCGCGCCGGACGTGGTGCACATCCAGTCCCACTTCGCCGTGTGCCGCTCGCTGGCCGCCGCCGCGCACCGGCGCCGCATACCGGTGGTGGCGACCAACCACTTCATGCCGGAGAACCTCACCGGCTACACCCGCCTGCCCGCCCCGCTCGCCGCCGCGGCCTGCCGGCTCGCCTGGCGCGACCTCGTACGGGTCTTCCGCCGGGCCCGCTTCGTCACCGCGCCCACTCCCCGGGCCGTACGGCTGCTGCACGACAACGGTCTGACGTCCCCCGCCCTGCCGGTGTCCTGCGGCCTCGACCTGGCCCGCTTCTCCCAGCCGGCGACGGACCGCGGCGACGGCGAGACGCGCGTGCTGTTCGTGGGGCGGCTGGACGAGGAGAAGAACGTGCACGAGCTGCTGCGCGCCCTGGCGCTGCTGCCCGCACGGCGGAAGGTGCGCGGCGAGATCGTCGGCGACGGCTCCCGCCGCCGCGCCCTGGAGAACCTGGCGCGCGATCTGGGCATCGCCGACCGCGTCACCTTCCACGGCCTGGTCAGTGACCGGGAGGTGCTGGCCGCGTACGCCCGCTGCGACGTCTTCTGCATGCCGGGCACGGCCGAGTTGCAGAGCCTGGTCACCATGGAAGCCATGGCCGCGGGCCTGCCCGTGGTCGCGGCCGACGCGATGGCACTGCCGCACCTGGTGCACCCCGGCGTCAACGGCCACCTCTTCCCGCCGGGCGAGGTCCCCACCCTGGCCGGGCACCTGGCCGCGCTGGCCGCACACCCCGCTGCCCGGCGGCGGATGGGCGAGGCCGGGCGGGCGATCGTCGCCGAGCACGACATCCGCCGTACGCTGGCGACGTTCGAGGACCTCTACCTCCACGCCACCGCACGCCCCGGCACCCCGGCGGCCATCCCCCGCCCCACCCTCCCCTCCGAGAGCGAGCAGCACGAGAGCCATGAGTACGCAGCGCGTTCTGGTCGTTGACGACGAGCCGAAGATACGGATGACCGTGCGCGGCTATCTGGAGGCCGACGGGTTCGAGGTCGTCGAGGCGCCGGACGGGCCCGCCGGGCTCCAAGCCGTGACCAGGGACCGGCCGGACCTGGTCGTGCTGGACGTAATGATGCCCGGCCTCGACGGCTTCCAAGTGCTGCGCCGCATCCGGGAGACGAGCCCGGTCCCGGTGATCCTGCTCACCGCCCGGGGCGAGGAGGTCGACCGGCTGATCGGCTTCACCACGGGCAGCGACGACTACGTCGTCAAGCCGTTCAGCCCCCGGGAGCTGGCGCTGCGGGTACGGGCCGTCCTGCGGCGCACAGACGGCGGCCCTGAGGCGGCACAGACGGATGCGGTGCTGCGCTTCGACGGGCTGACCGTCGACCCGGACACACGGACCGTCCTCGTCGACAGCGCGGACGGCTCCACCGGCGACCGCGAAGTGGAGCTCTCCGCGCTCGACTTCGACCTGCTGCTCGCCATGGCCCGCACCCCCGGCCGGGTGTTCACCCGGCGCGGGCTGCTGGCCCAGGTGTGGGGCGAGGACTTCTTCGGCGACGAGCGGGTCGTGGACGTGCACATCCGCACGCTGCGCCGCGCGCTCGGCGACGACGCGAGCGCACCCCGGCTGGTGGGCACCGTCCGCACCATCGGATACCGGTTCGTCGGCCGACCGGTCACCGGAGATGCACCGCCTGGCCGGTCGCCCGATTCGTCGGCCGACCCGGTCTGAGGACCCCCATGCGCCCAAAGACCCGCATCCTCCTGAACTTGGCACGCACGCGGCTGCACCGCCTCCGCTCCCGCCTGTCGCTGCGCAACCGCCTGGTGGTCTCCCACGTCATGGTGCTGCTCGTGGCGCTGGGGGCGATGTCCGCGAGCAAGGAACTCATGGAAGGCCCCGGACGCCATCACTTCGATCCCGACGTGGTCGTCAAGGCGGGCCTGGGGCTTGGGGTGCTCGCGGCCGTCCTGGCGGCCGTCGTCGTCTCCCGGTTCCTGCTGCGCCCGCTCGACACCGTGCGCGCCGCCACCCACCAGCTCGCGAGAGGGCACTACGACGACATCCTCGACGTGCCCGGCGAACCGGGCCTGGCCGCGCTGGTCCGCGACGTGAACTCGCTGGCGGCCGCCCTCGCCGACACCGAGCGCCGCCGGGCCCGACTGGTCTCCGAGATCGCCCACGAGATGCGCACCCCCATCGCCATCCTGCGGGGCCAGATCGAGGGCATGGCCGACGGCATCTTCGTCCCCGACGACGCCATGTTCGCCTCGCTCACCGACGACCTCGACCGGCTCCGACGCCTGGCCGACGACCTCTCCAGCCTCTCCCGGGTGGAGGAGGGCGCCTTCACCCTCCACCGCGCGCCGACCGACGTGACCGAACTGGCGCGGGCCACCGCCGAGCGGCTGCGCCCCCAGTTCGACGACGCCCGGGTGTCCCTCGACGTCACCGCCCCCGGGCCGGTCACCGTCGACTGCGACCCCGACCGGATCACCCAGGTCCTGGTCAACCTCCTCGGCAACGCGCTGTCGGCCTGTGATCCGCACGGACGGGTGTCGCTGTCCGCGCACGCCGACGGGGATCCCTCGCCCGGGGCCGTCGTCCGCGTCACGGATGACGGCATCGGCATCGACGCGGGCGACCTGGACCGCATCTTCGCCCGCTTCGAACGCATCGAGTATCCCGGCCGCCCCGCACCGGCCGGCGGCAGCGGCATCGGCCTGACCATCGCCCGGGGCGTCGCCCGCGCCCACGGAGGCGACATCACCGCCGAGTCGCCGGGCCCCGGAAAGGGGGCGACGTTCACCCTGCGGATACCGCGGGAGCCCGCCTGACGTCTCCGGCGGGGCCGGGGATCTGGTCGATCGGCCGGCTCAGACCTGCCGGACCGGAACGAGCAGCGTGAACGTCGTGGGGTCGCCGCTGGCGAGAAACAGCCTGCCACCCAGGGTGACGGCCAGGTCGCGGGCGAGGGCGAGGCCGATGCCCGTGCCCGTTCCGCCGCCTGTGTGCCCGCGCGTGAACATCCGCGCCGGTTCGACGGCCGCCGTTCCCTCGTCGGTGACGTCCAGGGCGAGGGCGTCGTCGAGGTCCCGGACCGTGACGCGGACGGTGCCGCGTCCGTGTGCACGGGCGTTGTCCAGCAGGACGCCGAGAATCTCGGTGACGGGCCCTGCCGGGACGAGCACGTCGGCCGGTGCATCCAGGGTGGCGCACTCCAGGCGTCTGCCGTCCTGCGCGAAGAAGCCGTGCCACCGCTCCTCGGTCTCCTCGAGGAGCCGGGCAACCGGCCGGTCCGGCGCGGCGGGATGCGGGACGCCGTGAGCACCGGCCAGGCGGAGCACCTCCTCCACGGTGCCATGCAGCCGACGGGTGGCGGCGAGGGCCTCCTCCAGGCTCGCCCGCATGCGGGAGTCGTCCTTCCCCAGTCCCGCTTCCAGGGTGAGTTGCAGACCGGTCAGCGGAGTACGCAGCTGGTGCGAGGCGTTGGCGGTGAAGTCCCGTTCGTGCCGCAGGAGTTCGGACAGGCTGTGCAGCATGTCGTTGTGCGTGCGGGCGACCTGGTCGATCTCGGCGATGGTGCTGGGACCGGCCCGGGCGGTCAGTTCCCCGTCGGTGACCGCCCGGCAGTGGCGTGAGAGGTCCTCCAAGGGCGCGGCAAGCGCCCGTGCCTGGCGTCGGGCGACGAGGACGGCGACGGTCAGGGCGAGCAGCGCGGCGCCCAGCAGTGCCGCCCAGCCCATGAGGACCCGGTTGCGTACGGCCGCCACCTCGGAGGAGGCCCGGACCACGCCGATGACCCGTTCGTCGTGGGAGACGGGCACGGCGACGACGAGTTGACCGCCTGACTCCCCACTGGTGACGACCGCACGGAGCGATCGCCGGACCTCGTCATCCCCCGTCCGAGGGCCTGCGCCCGCCTTCAGGCGCAGGCCCGGGTCGTACAGGCCGAGCCGCATGCCGGCCACCGGAGCGGGCAACTCGACCGGGTCGCCGCTCGCGTAGTCGGGGTTCACACGGACGGCACCGGCCAGGGCGGCCCGTTCAAGAGTGTCCCGCTGGTCGGCGTACAGGGAGGACCTGATCGCGACGGCCAGGGGGAGGGCGAGGAGGATCAGGGCCACCAGTATGGCGGTGACGGCCACCCGCACCACACGCTGTCTCATGACCCCATCATGCGGGCCGCGCACCGGGCCGGGCACGGCCCGCCGCCTGCCTTTGCCGTCGTCTAACCCTCGCCGAGCGGGGCGTTAACCGGCCCCTTCCTAGCGTCGGTGGCATGACAGCCCGGTCATGCGGAGAGTGCCGGGCGTTCCCAGGAAGGCAGTGGCATGCCACACGTACGTACCTTCGGCGTCGTCGGGCTGGTGCTCGCGGCGGTGGTGACAGCCGGATGCTCCGGGTCGTCGGGCAGCGGTTCCGGATCCGGTTCCGGCTCCGCGTCTGCCAGCCCCGCCGCCGGCGCCGCCGCGCCCACCGAGTCGAACCCGGCCGGTGACATCCCGGACAACCAGGCATACGTCGCCTACCAGCCCCCCGGTGGCGGCTTCACCGTGAAGGTGCCCGAGGGCTGGGCCCGCACCAGCCAGGGCGGCACCACCGTCTTCACGGACAAGCTGAACCGCGTCCAGATCACCGCCTCCTCCGCCGCCACGGCACCCACGGTCGGCTCGGTCACCAACCAGGTCGTTCCCCAGCTGCGCGGGCACGTGCCGAAATTCAGCAGCGCCAAGGTGTCTCAGGTGACCCGGCACGCGGGGCCTGCCGTCCTGCTGACCTACCAGGGCGACTCCGCCCCGGATCCGGTCACCGGCAAGGTCGTGCGCGACGCGTTCGAGCGGTACGCCTTCCACCGGCAGGGCCGCGAGGTGGATCTGACTCTGTCCGGTCCCGCGAACGCCGACAACGTGGACCCCTGGCGCATCGTCAGCGACTCCTTCGCGTGGCGGTGACCGCCATGACCACGCGGTCGTACGACGACGCCCTCACCGCCCGGGAGCTGTACCGCTTCTTCCGGGCGGGCGAGGAGGAGACGCTCGCGCTGCGCGGGGTGTCCCTGCGCGTCGAGCGTGGCGAGACGGTCGCCGTCGTCGGGCCGTCCGGGGCGGGCAAGTCCACTCTGCTGTCCTGCCTGGCCGGTCTCGACGAGCCCTCGGGCGGCGAGGTGCGCGTGGGCGGCGTACGCATCAGCCATCGGCCGGAGACCGAACGGGCCCGGCTGCGGGCCAGGCACATCGGCGTCCTGCTCCAGACCCGCAACCTGCTCGCCCACCTCAGCGTGCGCGACAACATCCGCCTGGCGCACGGCGCCGTACGCGGCCGCCCGCACACGGCCGCCGAGGACCTGCTGGACCAAGTGGGGCTCACGGGACGGGCGCACGCGCTGCCCCGGGAACTGTCCGGCGGGGAGCTGGCGCGGGCCGGTCTGGCCGTCGCCGCCGCCAATTCCCCCGAGGTCCTGCTGGCCGACGAACCGACCGGCGAGTTGGACGGCGGCACGGAGCGCCTGATCCTCCGGATGCTGCGCGAGCGCGCCGCCCTGGGCTGCGCCGTGCTGATCGTCACGCACAGCGCCGAGGCCGTCCGGGTCGCGGACCGGGTGATCGCCCTGGACGACGGGAGGGTTCGCGATGCCGAGGGATGACATGACCGCCGGCGACGCCACCGCCACTGACGCGGCCGTCCGGAACGGCACCAGGCCCGCGCCGCCCACGGACGAGGTGCTGGTCGCCTGCCAGGACGCCGCCCTGACCTTCGGTCGCGGCCAGCACGCGGTCGTCGCGGTGCACGGCGCGACCCTGCGGGTGCGGGCCGGGGACCGGCTGGCGATCGTCGGCTCCTCGGGATCGGGCAAGACCTCGCTGCTGCACCTGCTGGCCGGGCTGGAACAGCCCACGAGCGGCACCGTGGCCTGGCCCGCCCTGGCCGGTCCGCGCGACACCGGGCTCGTCTTCCAGAGCGACAGCCTGATCCCCGCCCTCGACGTCGTCGAGAACACCGCCCTGCCGCTGGTCCTCGCCGGCGTGCCCGAGGCCGACGCGCGCGACGCCGCCACCGCTGCCCTCGCCCTGGTGGACGCCGCCCACCTGGCCGAGCGGCTGCCGGAGGAGATCTCGGGCGGTCAGGCGCAGCGCGTCGCCGCCGCCCGCGTCCTGGCCCAGGCCCCCCGCCTGATCCTTGCCGACGAACCCACCGGCCGGCTCGACCACACCACCGGCGGCCGCGTACTGGACGCCCTGCTGACGGCGGCCGACCGCACGCGCGCGGCCCTCGTCGTCACCACGCACGACCCGGCGGTCGCCGGGCGCCTCGCCACGCGGCTGACCATGCGCGACGGCCGGCTGCTCACCGCAGAAGGAGCGGAAGGAACAGAAGGAGCAGAAGGAGCCGAGAACACCGCAGCAGCCGCGGCGACACAAGAGACAGCGACACAAGAGACGGAGGAGACGTCATGAACGCCTCATGGGCGGGTGGCCTCGCCCGCCACCGCATCGGACGGCTGTGCGCGGCCATGGCCGGGATCGCCCTGGCCGTCGCCCTCATCGCCGCGCTCGGTTCGTTCCTCACCGCGTCGAAGGCGACCATGACACAGCGCGCCATCCGCTCGGTCGCCGTGGACTGGCAGGTGGAGGTCCAGCCCCGCGCCGATCCGTCAGCGGTGCTGTCCCTCGTACGGAAGGCCCCCGGCACCCGGGCGGCCGTCCCCGTCGGCTTCGCTCACAGCAGTGCGTTCACGGCTACCTCGAAGGGCAGCAGTCAGACAACCGGCCCCGGGATGGTCCTCGGCCTCCCCGACGGTTACCGGCGCCTGTTCCCCGGCGAGATCCGCCCGCTGACCGGCCGCCCCGACGGGGTGCTGCTGGCCCAGCAGACCGCCTCCAACCTGCACGCCTCACCCGGCGACACCATCGGCATCCGGCTCCCCGGGTCCGCCGTACGCCTGGTCCGCGTGGACGGCGTCGTCGAACTGCCGCAAGCCGACTCGCTGTTCCAGAAGGTCGGTGCCCCCAGCCAGTCCCAGCCGTCCGCCCCACCCGACAACGTGGTGCTGCTCCCCGCCGACACGTTCGCCTCCCTGGCCGGGCACGCGTCCGGCGCCGCCGTCACCACCCAGATCCACACCGCACGCGAGGCACGTCTGCCCGCCGACCCCGCCGCCGCGTTCACCGCGGTGACCCGCGCGTCCCACAACCTGGAGGTGCGCGCCTCGGGCGGCGCGCTCGTCGGGAACAACCTGGGCGCGGTGCTCGACTCCGCCCGCCAGGACGCGCTGTACGCGCAGATTCTGTTCCTCTTCCTCGGTGTGCCGGGCGCGTTGCTGGCCGCCGCGCTGACCGCCGCGGTGGCCTCCGCGGGTGGTGAACGCCGCCGCCAGGAGCAGGGGTTGCTGCGGCTGCGCGGGCTGCGGCCCCGCCGGATCGCCTTCCTGGCGGGCCTGGAAGCCATGCTGGTGGGTGTCGCCGGCTCCCTGGCCGGCCTCGGCATCGCGGCGCTGACGGGACGTATCGCCTTCGGGTCGGCCTCGTTCGGAACGGCCGCGGGCGCGTGGATCGCCTGGTACGCCCTGGCCTTCGCCCTCGGAGTCGCCGTGGCCGCGGGCGCCGTCCTCGTCCCCGCGCTGCGCGACCTGCGCCGGGTCACGGTCGCCGACACCCGCAGAACGGACGCACGGGCGCCGCGCGGTGCCTGGTGGATGCGCTGCGGCCTGGACTTCCTGCTGCTGATCGGCTCCTGGCTGGTGTTCCGCGCCTCGTCCGGAAACCAGTACGCCCTCGTCCTGGCCCCCGAAGGCGTGCCGAGCATCTCCGTGTCGTACTGGGCCTTCCTCGGCCCCGCCCTGCTGTGGGCCGGCGCCGCCCTGTTGCTGTGGCGTCTGACGCTGCTCGCCCTCACCCACGGCCGCCGCGTGCTGGCCCGGCTGTCCCGTCCGCTCGCGTCGAACATGGCGGGCACGACGGCCGCCGTCCTCGCCCGCCGTCGGCGTGCCCTGGCCCGTTCGGTGGTGCTGCTCGCCCTCGCGGTGTCGTTCGCCGTGTCCACCGCGACCTTCAACTCCACGTATCAGCAGCAGGCCGAGGTCGACGCCCGCCTGACCAACGGCGCCGACGTCACCGTCACCGAGCCCCCCGGGGCCGGCACACCGCCCGCCGCCGCGGCCTCGCTCAAGGTCTCCGGTGTCCGCCATGTCGAGCCGCTCCAGCACCGCTTCGCCTACGTCGGATCCGACCTCCAGGACCTCTATGGCGTGCGCCCGGACACGATCGCCTCCGCCACCTCCCTGCAGGACGCGTACTTCGCCGGAGGCACCGCCCGCGACCTGCTGCACCGGCTCGCACAGCGACCCGACGCGCTGCTCGTCAGCGCGGAGACCGTCAGCGACTTCCAGCTCTCCCCCGGCGACACCGTCAAGCTCCGCATCCAGGACAGCCGCACCAAGGCCCTGCGCACGGTGCCTTTCCACTACGCCGGAATCGTCAAGGAGTTCCCGACCGCGCCGAAGGACAGCTTCTTCGTCGCCAACGCCTCCTACATCGCGAAGGCGACCGGAAGCGACGCGGTCGGCGCGTTCCTCGTCGACACCGGCGGCAGCCACCAGAAGGACGTCGCCGCAACGCTGCGCCACCGCATCGGCACCGGCGCCACCGTCACCGACCTCACCCAGACCCGCGGGACCGTCGGCACCAGCCTGACCTCCGTCGACCTGGCCGGGCTGACCCGCATCGAGCTCGCCTTCGCGGTGCTCCTGGCCGCCGGAGCGGGTGGACTCGTGCTCGGCCTCGGTCTCGCCGAACGCCGCCGAACCTTCGCCATCGCCACCGTCCTCGGCGCCACACGACGCCAGTTGCGCGGCATGGTCCTCACGGAGGCGATCCTGCTGACCGCGGGCGGGCTGGCCGGCGGCGCCCTCATCGGCTGGGTGCTGTCGGAGATGCTGGTCAAGGTCCTGACCGGCGTGTTCGACCCACCTCCGGCCGCCCTGGCCGTCCCCAACACCTATCTGACGCTCACCGCCTCCACCGCCGTAGCCGCCGTGCTGGCCGCGGCACTGAACGGAATACGCCGCGCCGCCCGGCCCGCCGTCGAGGAACTCCGCGACCTGTGACCGCCCCACCAGCCTCTACGCTGCCCACCATGCGCACGCCCGCCACACCGGACCGCAACCGGTTCCGCGTCCTCGTCGTCGAGGACGACGACACCATCGGCCGCCACCTGGAAACCGGACTGCGCGGCAACGACTACGCAGCCACCTGGAGCCGCACCGGCACCGGCGCCCTCGCCGCCTTCGCGCACGCCGGGTACGACGTGCTGCTGCTGGACCTGGGTCTGCCCGACATGGACGGCCTCGACGTGGCCCGCACCCTGCGGGCCCGCCACCCCGACCTGCTGATCATCATCCTCACGGCCCGCACCGACGACATCGACGTCATCGCCGGACTGGACGCCGGAGCCGACGACTACCTCGTCAAACCCTTCACCCTCACCGTGCTCCTGGCCCGGCTCCGCGCCCACCTGCGCCGCCGGGCCACCGCGGCTCCTCCCCAGGAACCGATCCGGTGCGGCGACCTCGTCGTCGACGTCACGGCCCGCCGCTGCCTGCTCCACGACAGGGAAATCCCGCTCCGCCCCAAGGAGTTCGAGCTGCTGGCCGTCCTCGCCCGGCACACGGGCGCGGCCGTGTCCCGCGAGACGCTCATGGCCGAGGTCTGGGACGAGAACTGGTTCGGCTCCACCAAGACCCTCGACGTCACCATGGTCGGGCTCCGCCGCCGCCTCACCGACGCGGCCGACGCGTCCTCCAGCCCTTCACGGCTGCCGCGGATCACCACGCTGCGCGGACACGGATACCGCCTCGAACACGACTGACAGGGCCGTGGCGCATCACAGCACCGCGCGGCGCACCAGCACTCCCAGCGTCACCAGCCCCGGAACCAGCGGCAGCCACACGGTCAGCAGCCGGTAACCCAGCACCACCGAGGCCGCCGCGCCTCCGGGCGCGCCGGCCAGGGTGAGGGCGAAGGCCAGTGCCGCGTCCAGGGAGCCCAGTCCGCCGGGGGTCGGCAACAGGACGGCCGCGCTGCTCGCGGCCAGGTACGCCAGCGCCACCCGGGCCGGCGGCAGCGGCAGGTCCAGGGCCTGTGTCGTCGCCATCACCACGGCCGCGTGCAGGGAGGCGAAGGCCAGCGAGCCGCCCCACAACGCGGCTGCCCGCCGGGACTTCGTGCACGGCACGCACATCCGCCAGCACCGTCCGGACCGCGCGCCGCAGCGGACGGGACAGCAGCACGACGGCGACCACGACTGCCGTGACAGCCACCGCCCACGCCGCGGCGGAGACATGGGGGAGGATGAGTACGCCGGGACAGGCCAGGCCAGCACGGCGATCAAGGCGCCCCGTACCACCGCCCCGGCGGTCGCCTTGACCGCGAGCGCGCTCGCCGAGGCGGTGAGCGGCAGCCCGCCTCCCTGTGGGCCACCGACCGGGCGCTCACCCCCGCCGAGATCCAGGCGGAGATCGGCGCCGATCTCGCCTACAACACCGTGCACACCATCCTCAAGCGCCTGCACGACAAGGGACTGGTCCTGCGCGCCGCCGACGGCCGGCGCGGCGCCTACCGGCCCGCCAAGAATGCCGCCGAACTCACCGCCGAGGCCATGCACGAGGCCCTCGACCAGGGCCCCGATCCGATCGTCACCCTCCAGCATTTTGTCACCGGCCTGAGCCCCGAGGAGGAGCGGGCCCTACGTGAGTTGCTGGGTGGGGACGGTCCATGAGGACTGCCGGGAGCGGCCCAAAAGGACTGACGTCCACGTCCTCTCTCGCCCTGTCGCTGCTGCTCGCCGCGAGACAATCACGGTCAACCGGTTGCTCCCCAGGCCCGGCCCATAAGGTCGCGGCGCATCCGCTCCTGATCGGGGCAAGGACCACTCAAGGCGTGTCGCCCGTCACCAACGTCCCCGAACAGCACGCCTGGACGGGCACTGAGACGTGCAGCGACGGAGAGGCGCGTCGTTCGCCGGGACCCTCGATATGCGGGCGACGGCCGTCCCCCTCGCCGGTGCTGCTGTGACCAGCGGAGACGCCGTCCTCAGGTTCGGTACGGGCAACAGCCGCTCAGCAGCGGGCGGCATGGACCGCGCTTCGGGCTTGCGGATTCCGCCAGTCCGAACGGCGTTGGGCCGGGACCGGACATGCGTTCTCTGGGCGTGCTTCTGGCTCAGCGGAGGCCGTCGGTTCCGTCCGCGCGCTCGAACCGCTCCAGCTCACCGGCGTCATCGATGACCGCCACCAGGTCGGCGCCGGCCAGCCGTGCGCGCGGGATGCCCGTCTCCGCGACGAGTCGGCCTACGGGCACGCGCTCCGGATTTTCGGCCCCGCGGTGCTCGGTCGTCAGCTCCGCGTCGTCGCCGATCAGAAGCAGGACCCTGGCCTTGATCCGCTCGCTCACCTGCTCATTCCTTTCGGGAGGGCTGTCAGGCCGGGATCGTATGGTCGATCAAACGGGAACCTCCAAGCCCCGCCGAGCACGTCAAGGAGTTCCGGCCGAACACCCCGAACACACCGGGTCGCCGGTCCACGTTGGGCAGGGGCGAGTCTGGGCTGCACCAACGGCTGTACGAGCGCGGTCCACCACGTCGGACAGTCGCTTGTGACGATCTGGCTCTGGTGCTGTGCCGGCCCGCCGGGATTGGTTCGGACGCGGCTGACACAGCGGACGGCACGTCGGCGACCTCCCTCTCGTGTGCAGGCGCAGACCCGTCACGGGGGGAACGAGCCTGCCCCTGCACGTCGGAGCCCCCTGCCCCTCCACAGAGGGCGGGCTCCATGACCCTCGTGATGGGATCACTTTCAACAGCGCATCGTGGTACCGATGTGTCACACGGGACCACTCTGGCGCCGGGGTCGGCGGCGAGGCCCGCGCCGCGCCGGCCGTCCGGCATTGGAGGATGCTCGGGTAGGAGCAGCGGATTTATCCGCAGGGGACCACACATACCGATGATCAAGGAATGGCCCCCACCGCTCGGGCCCCACAAAGGGCTGGACGCTGTTTCCGTCGAGGCGCAGCCGTCCGTCAAGTCTGCTGCCCGACGACCAAGCTGCGGCGCACAGCTTCGGCCGCAGCGCGCCTGCCGTAAGGACGACGGCCGCGGCGTGGACACCCTGGCTCCAGTGGCCTCGAGGCTGAGCCTGGCTAGTGGCGACGGTGGGGACGGTCCGCTGAGCCCCCCAAGGGGCGTGCGCGGGCGACCAGCAGGGCGACGTCGTCGTGGTTGTCAGGGTGCCGGAGGTTGTGAAGGAGCCGGTCGCAGAGTTCTTCCAAGGGGGCGTCGGGTGTGTCGAGGAGGTTCAGGAGGGTGTGGAGGCGTTCGTCGATGGGGTGGTGGCGGGTTTCGACGAGCCCGTCGGTGTACAGGACCAGCTGGTCGCCGGGGCCGAAGCCGAGGGTGGTGGTTTCGAAGGGGATGCCGCCGACGCCGAGGGGCGTGCCGGTGGGCAGCTCGAGCAGTCGGGGGTGTTGGCCGCTGGGGACGAGGGCGGGTGGTAGGTGGCCGGCGTTGGCGATGTGGCACTCGGCGCGGTGGGGGTCGTAGGCGGCGTACAGGCAGGTGGCGATGTACTGCTCCAGCCCGGAGGTGATCGCGTCGAGGTGTTCGAGGATCTGGGCGGGGTCGAGGTCGAGGCGAGCGAAGGCGGTGGTGGCGGTGCGCAGGCGGCCCATGGTGGCCGCCGCTTCGATGCCGCTGCCCATGACATCGCCCACGACGAGAGCTGTCTTGTCGCCGCCGAGGGGGAGGACGTCGTACCAGTCGCCGCCGATCTCGTAGGCGGCCTGGGCGGGCAGGTAGCGGGAGGCCACCTGCAAGCCGGGAAGGTCGGGCGGGTGCTCGGGGAGCAGGCTGCGCTGCAGGGTCTCGGCGGCGGTACGCACGCTCTGGTGCGTGCGGGCGTTGTCGATGCACACTGCGGCGCGGAAGGCCAGTTCGGCGGCGATGGCGAGGTCGTCCTCGTCGAAGGGCCGCGGGTCACGGGCGCGGGCGAGGCCCAGGAAGCCGAGGACGGTGCCGCGGGCGGTGAGTGGGACGGCCATGTAGGAGTGCACTCCGGCGCGGGCCAGCAGGGTGGCGGCGCGGTCGTCGCGGGCGATGCGCGACAGGTCGTTGCCGTCGGCGTGGCGGATCAGGATGGGACGGCCGGTGCGCACGCACTCGGTGGCCAGGCGGTCGGCGTCATAGGTGGCGATGCGGCCGGGCGGGTCGGCGGCGTGAACTGCGTCGGTGGGGTAGGCGGCCTTCACCGCCAGCGCCCGGAAGACCGCGGGACCCTCTCGGGTGGCGGGACGGTGTTCGTCCAGGACGGAGTCGAGGACGTCGACGGCGACCAGGTCGGCGAAGTCGGGAACGGTGACCTCGGCCAGCTCCCGGGCGGTCTGATCGACCTCCAGGGTGGTGCCGATACGCGCGGAACCTTCGGCGATCAGGGCCAGGCGCCGCCGCGTGTCGGTGGCCTCCACCGCCGCCTGGTAGCGCTCGGTGACTTCCACCACGATGTCGGCCACCCCGAGAACGCGCCCCTGAGGGTCCTCCAGGCGGTACATCGAGATCGACCAGGCGCGCTTGTGCCCCGGGTCGGCCGGGGTGTGGCCGACGATGGTGGCCTGGTCGACCAAGGGGATTCCGGTGGCAAGGACCTGCCGCATCGCGGCTTCGGCCACCTCGAACTTCGAGTCCTTCATGATGTCGCGGTAGTGGCGGCCGAGGTGCTCGGTCGCCGGGATGCCGTGCATGCGCTCCAGGGCGGGGTTGACGGCCACGTACTTGAGGTCGGTGTCGAGGATCGCGATCCCGACGGGGGACTGGGCAATGAGCCGGGTGGACAGGGCGACGTCGCGCTCCAGCTCGCGCAGTTTGGGGGAGTCGGTGCCCAGCCCGAGGGCGTAGAAGTCGCCACGGTCGTCCAGCAGCCGCATGTTGCGCAGTTCCACCAGCCGCGTGCTGCCGTCCTTGCACCGGATGGGGAACGTGCCTGCCCAGCTCTGGCCGGTCTCCATGACCTCGGCGAACTTCTTGACCACCCAGTCCCAGTGCTCTTCGTGGACCAGCAGCCGCGCGGCGTACTGCCCGAGCGCCTCCTGGGCGGTGTAGCCGTACAGCTCCTCCGCCTGCGGACTCCACAGGACCACTCGTCCCTCGGCGTCCAGCAGCACCGCCGCCACACCGAGGAGATCCATCAGCCCGCTCGGCTGCGATGCCTCACCCTCCGGCGGGCGGGCGTCCGCCCGGCCGATGCCAGGAGGAGGCCGTTCGGCTTCGCTCATCGCAGGCACTCCTTCCGCCGGCCGGCGCTACGTGGACGAACCGTCGGCCTGGCTGGAGCGGGCCTGTCTGTATCTGCAGGCGCTTCGGCTTCCATGGTCCCGCGGACCACCGGACAACACACCCCCTCCTCACCGTGCTGCTCGGAAGGGACGATGGTGGGCTGGGCAACAGCTGTTGGGCATCCTGCCTGTGGTCGCCCGGCACGACACGAAGTGCGCCCTCGACGACGGGCTATTCGAAGGCGATCCCGTCCGTCTCGAGTCAGTGCCGCGGGTTTCCTGATCGCGCCCACTGCCACCGGCGGCACCGGTGGCCAGGACTCGGGAACGGCGCAAGGCGATCACCGCGTCGACCACGACTTCGCCGCCAGAGGTCTGCTTGCCCTGCTGTGCTTCGGCTGACCGCGCCGAGCTCCGTCTCTCGACCTGGCTGTGCCGGCCGGGCTTGTCGATGCCGCCCGATGGAAGGGGCGGGCTGCTGCGCTGAGCCACACCCTGGCCGTGCTCGCGCAGCCGTATGCGCGGCATCCCGGCTACCGGCAGGAGTAGCCTCCCCGATGAGAAGGGGGCGCTGACATCGGGCTCGCCGGGAGGGCGACAGCCCAGCCACGCCGTCGGCAACGGCAGCCCGGGCGCCACTGCCACGTGGGACACCCGGGCTGCCGGATGCGCGGGAGCGAGCCGGCACGGGGGGAACCAGCCGTTCCTGCGGTCGGGGTCCGCGTACCTCCCCATGAGACCGGGCGCCTGGACCCTCATGATCGGGTCACTATTCCCAGCGCACTGCGCGCCTGAGGTGTCACTGGCAGTGGGAGATGGTTACGCGTCCAGCACCCTTGTGAAGAGCGAAATTCGAGGCCGTCACGGCTTAGCCGCGAATCATGCACGCCTCCTGGAACTCCGGTGGGACCTCCCCACGGCGGCCAGGCAAGCAACGGGCCCACCCCCGCCCCGGACAGCTCCCGTTGCGGGGCCGGTACGCTGGGGCGCCTGCGGCACCCCCACCTTTTATCCGCGTCCTCGCGGTGAGTTCTGGCCTGCGGCGATCGAGACGTTTTTGGGCATGAGGATGAGACACAGGTGCTGATAGCGGGCCGGTACCGGCTGCGGGACGCCATCGGGCGGGGCGCGATGGGGGAGGTGTGGCGGGGCTTCGACGAGACGCTCGGCCGACCGGTGGCCGTGAAGCTTCTGCTACCCCAGGGCTCCGACCCCACCGCCGCCTCCCGCTTCCGGCTGGAGGCGCAGACCGCCGGCCGCCTCAGCCACCCGCATGTGGTCGGCGTCCTCGACTTCGGCGAGTACGAGGGCCGCCTGTTCCTGGTGATGGAACTGGTCGACGGCGACAGCCTCGCCCGGGTGCTCGCCGCCTCCGGTCCGCTGCCCGCCGAGCGGGTGGCCCGTATCGCCGCCGAGGCCGCCGCGGGGCTCGGCGCCGCGCATCGGCCGGGCATCATCCATCGCGACATCAAGCCCGCCAACCTGCTGCTGGACGCCGACGGCGCCCTGAAGATCGGTGACTTCGGCATCGCCCGCTTCCTCGACGACCCCGGCGCCGCGCTGACCGCCGCCGGGCAGATCGTCGGCACCAGCCTCTACCTCGCGCCCGAACGCGCCCTGGGCCGCACCGCCGGTCCGGCCTCCGACGTGTACTCCCTGGGCTGCGTGCTCTATCAACTTCTCACCGGCCGTCCGCCGTTCCAGGCCGATGCCGCGCTCGCGGTGCTTCATCAGCACCTCGACGCCGCTCCGGTCCCGCCCCGGCAGCTCGGCGCCGATCTCCCGCCCGCCTTCGAGAGCTATCTGCTCGGCCTGCTGGCCAAGGAGCCCGAGGACCGGCCCACGGCCGAGGAGGTGGCCGACTGGTTCGGGCGCGGAGCCTGGCGCGGGCGGCGGAGCCACTGCCGAGTGAACACCAGGAGCACAGCCGCCCGGGCGGGCCGCCCGTCACCGGTACGGCGGCCGCCCCGGCGGCCACTGCTCCCACCACCCCCGCAGGGGGCGCCTTCGTCCCGGTGGCGGACACAGAGTGGAAGACGAGCGTGCACCGGTCAGTGCCCCGCCGCTCGCGCCTGCCATTCCCTGGCCGTTCCCGGCTGATGGCCGTGCTGGGCGGCGCCGCCCTGTTCACCGTGGCGCTGCTCGTCGGCATGGCGTGGTTCTCGTCCGGCACCGGCTCGGCGCAGAGTCCGCAGACCGAGCCATCCACGAGCACGAGCCCCACCATGTCCCCCTCCGCGCCCGCCACGTCACCCCCTCGACGCCGTACGGCACCTCCTCCTCACCCTCGCCGTCACTCTCCTCATCCCCGGCGCAACGCGCCGATCAGAAGACGGAGAAGACGACCGACCCCAAGCCGAGTCCCAAGAAGGCCGATAAGCACGGAGGCAAGGGCAAGCACTGACCGGAGTCTGGCCTCCCCGAACGGGCCTGCTTCGCCGTTCCGCCCCCGGCCTGGTCGGCGCTGCGAAACACCGCTCGGCGACACGGTCGTGGACGCAGGGTGGATCCATGCGGCAGTGAGCTGTATGCCGACCGCTGCAAGGTGCATGGTGGTGCCGTGGACAGGCGTCCTCCCGTGGTGGTGCTGCCACCCGCGTCGGACGGCGGGCGACGGGTGACGATCAACGGCGAGCGCATGGGACCGCGTACAACCTGTTCGACGTGCTCGACTTCCTGCACCAGGCGGGCCTGCCCGCCGAGGACACCGCCGTCGACGACCCCGAACTGATCGAGTGGCGCGGCGGCGGACCGTACGACTGGAACAGCACACCCTGACGACTGCCTCAGCCGATGCTGGCTTCTCCAGTCTCTAACGGCCCCGGAGGACAAGTGGAGCCACGAACCGCTGTCAGGGCCGCGATGCCGAACAGCGGGCCCGTGCAGGTCAGCCCCTCAGGTTGCTGGCGACGGGCAGGCCCCTGGCGGCGGCAAACCCGGCCCATAATCCGTGTCCAGGTGAGGTGGTTGACGGCCGAGGCGCGGAAGAGCGCCGCGACGAGGATGCGGCCGATGAGTACCCGGTGAGCACGCAGCGACCGGCCAGCGGGCTACGGTGAAAACTGAATAATTGCCATATAGGCGACACGTACGCCTCGCGAATCCCGCAGATCACGCCGGCTGGCCCCTCGCCAACGCACGAACCCTGGGGGGATCATGCACACTCGCGTACGCATCACACTCGCCGCGGCCTGCGTCGCCGCGCTGGCCAGCCTCAGCGCCTGTGGCGGCAACGGCACCACCACTGACGACGAGCCGACGGGAACTCCGGACACGACGACCAGCGTCCCCGCCGACAAGCCCGTGCCAACGCCTGAGTCCGCATCTCTGCCGGACATGATCGGCAAAGGGCTGCAGTCCGCGCAGGACCAGGCCCAAGACGCAGGCGTCTACAACCTGACCTCACACGATGCCCTCGGTCGCGGAAGAGAGCAGTTCGACGACCGCAACTGGAAAGTCTGCTTCCAGACTCCAGATCCCGGTCAGCACCCCGCTAACACCAAGGTCGACTTCGCCACCGTCAAACTCGAAGAGACCTGCCCCGCCACCGACCAGGGCACCGAGACCGAGACGGCCGGAGCGACGATGCCCGACTTCAAGGGCAAGTCCGTCAAGGTCGCTCGCGAGGCCCTCCCTTCCAACGCCAGCATCGTCGTCAACGACGCCTCCGGCGAAGGCCGCGTCATCGTCATCGAGTCCAACTGGAAGGTCTGCTCCCAGGAACCCGCTGCCGGCACCAAGCTCGAAGGCCAGCCGGTGACGCTTAACGCCGTGAAGTTCGAAGAGTCCTGCTGACACCCGCCCCCGATGAACGCCCGGGCGCCATGCCACGGTTGGGCGCCCGGGCCGGAAGGGGTGCTGCACCGCCAGGATCGCCTCCGCTGCTCGGTCGCGCATCCGCACGACAAGCCGTCACCCAACTGGCGTACGCGCTTGCGGGCACCGGCGTGCGGCGTACCCCCATTCGGCCGCACGCTGAGCATGACCCGGTTGCCACCGAGCAGCAGCTGTGGCTGCTCTGCGGGGAGGCGTCGTGATCGTCATGGCTCTGCTCGTCCCGGTGATGCTGTTCCTCATGCTGCTCGCGCTGGCTGCACTGGAAGACATCATGTTCCCGCCGCCACAACCGCCCCGCCCAGACCCGGAGATCCCCGAACAGCCCGTGCCCGACTGAGCCCCGCGCCCAGGTCTCACACGCCCACCCCTGGCAATGTGACCGACTCGGGTGCATGATCCCTTCACCCCCCCACGCAACGCCATGCGCACAAAGGGGGCTATATGAGTCTGAAGCGGCACGTACAGACCCGGGCCACGGTGATACGCGCCGGGGACACCACAACCTTCGTATCCCTCGAAGATTGGTACGGCGGTCAGATCCTGGCCCCGGTGGACACCCAGATCATTGAGGCGGCTGCCGGGAAGCCGCGCCACCAGCTACCCCACACCCAACTGTCGGTGATGGCACAGCTCACCGCCCATTCCGCCGAGGAACTCGACCTACAGAGCTGGGAGCCCTGCCAGGATGTCGATCGGAGCCAGGCAGCGTGACCGGGGCTGACCCGTACAGAGTTGGGCGCCCGGGGTGACCTATGTGTTTTGCCGTCACAGGCAGGCGCGTTGACTTCGCTACGTCACGGATCGGACACACGGTCTACCCGCAGCGTTCACACCCCTGCATGATCCCCCTGGCATCAGCAAGCCCAGGGGAGATCTTGAGCGCGCCCGCATCCCGAAGAGACCTGCAGTCGGAGGATTCCTGCCTCATCGGCTGCGCCTACGCCATCGGCGCCCTCGGCGCAGTGAGCATGACCGCGATAATGGCGGCCGACGGACTCGGAGCGGCGGCCCTACTGCCCCTGTTCCTGTTCGCCGGTGGCCTTGTCGTGCACTCCAGGTACCGCATCCGCCGGGCAGCCGAACGACGACGGCTCCAGGAGATCCAGTCCACCGAGATCGCCCGGTATCACGCGATGAATCCGCGCGAGTTCGAGCAAGCCATCGCCTTTCTCTGCGAGCGCGACGGCTGTATGGACGCCCGGGTCGTCGGCGGGGCGGGAGACCTTGGCGCCGACGTCGTCGCCACCGCGCCCGACGGCCGGCGCATCGTGATCCAGTGCGAACGGTACGGGCCCACGACCAAGGTCGGCAGCCCGGACCTCCAGCGGTTCGGGGGCACTTGCTTCAGCATCCATGGCGCGCAGATCGCCGCGGTCGTCACCACCTCGGTGTTTACCCGACCGGCCATCAACTACGGTACGCAGCACGGAATCCGGCTGTTCGACAACACGGCCCTCGCTGCCTGGGCGACTCGAACCGGCCCAGCACCGTGGATGTGAGCAGGGGCAGACCCGTCACGGGGGGAACGAGACTGCCCCTGCACTTGGGAGCCCGCTGCCCCCTCCACAGAGGGCGGGCTCCTCGACCCTCATGATCGGGTCGCTTCCTACAGCGCACTGCGGCTCCGGTGTGTCACATGTGACGGCCGCGCAAGGAACGCTAGGGGGCCGCATGGAGGCAGTCGGCGTGGCGGTCTTCTCGGACTCGGCTTTCTCGGGTTTCTGGGCCTTGCCCTGCGTGTCTCCTGCCGTCTGCGCCAACTGCTCGGCGCAGTACGCGGCGACGTTCCTCTCGCCGCCTGCGGCCTCGACGAGCTGCTGCCAGACCGTCGCGTCCAGCTCCTTGCCCCGGCCCTGGACCTTCTCGTAGGCGCGGCAGTGGGCCCCGGTGTCCTGGGCGGGGGCCGGTTGGGTCGGCGCGGCGGAGATGCTGGGCGTGCGGGAGGCGGCCGGAGACGCCCCCGGGCCGGCCCAGTCTGAGGCGTCGACCGACGGCCGCGCCGGCCGCCGGTCCCCGTGGTCGTCGTCCGACGACTGGACGACGCTCATCGCCGCCACCGCGACGCCGCTCAGCGCGATGCTGGCGAGGGACAGTGATACGGAGGCTCGCACTGAGCGCCACGCCTGCCGCTGCTCCCGGGGCCGCCAGTCGTCCCGGCGCCGGGTCCGCGCCTGGTGGGCCCCGGCGTCCCGGGCGGCCCGGAACGCGGCCACGGCCCGCTGCTCACCCTCGCTGTCGGCACCAGCCTCGGGCAGCGCGGCGAGCAGCGCCTCCAGTGCGGCGCCCTCCATGCCGGACACGGCAACGCCGGGGTGCACGTGCCGACGGCCGGGGGTACCGCCGTCGCTGTGCCGGTCACCCATGCCCGCATCCAGCCCGTTCACCATGTCCGCATTCATGTCCTGTACGGCGGTCGGCCGCCGTGCCGTTCATGTCGATTCCCCCAGCGTCCAGTGAGCCTCGTGCGTCACACCTCGGCCGCCGAGCTGGCGCGCGAGGCGTTTCAGCCCGCGGTGCGCGGCTGTGCGCGCCGTCCGGGGCCGCTTGCCGAGGACGCGCGCGGCGGCGGGGCCGTCGAGGCCGACGACGACGCGCAGCAGCACGGCCTCGGCCTGATCGCGCGGGAGCCCGCGGACCAGCTGAAGGGCGTACTCGGTGGAGGGGGGCTCCAGAGCCTGGCCGTGGGTGGGGCGCGGGAGGGGCAGGTCCCGTGCGTCCTGTTCGAGCGGCGTCGGCCGGGGCCGTACCTTCTGTCGGCGCAGGTGGTCCAGCGCCTGGTGCCGGGCGATGGCCGCCGTCCAGCCGCGGAAGCCCGGCCCATCGCCCTTGAACCGCCCGAGGTCGCGGGCGATCTCCTGCCAGGCGTGGGCCGCCACGTCCTCGGCGTCGTCCCCGACCAGCCCACGGAGATAGCCGAGCAGTCCGGGCTGCACGAGCCGGTACGCGACCGCGAAGGCGGCCTCGTCGCCCTCCTGGGCCCGCGCGACGGCAGCGCCCAATTCCCCGTCGTAAGCCTGCACGCTGCGGGGCCCCCTTCGTGCCGAGTGCATGGCGAGCCTTGACGAACCCGCACCGCGGGGCACGACAGGCTTGTTGCCCATGCCCCCCACGATCATCAGCGGCAGTTCTCACAGAAGTGTCACAGCAACTCAGACGCCCCGCTGCCGGCGCGTCGCATTTCGTCAGCACATGACGGCACAGGGCGGACCGCGCGGTCGCTGTGGAGGCGATTACCGTCTGGTGGGTATCTCGGCCTTCTTCTCGGCGACCTTCTTGCCGGGGCGGCACGGGCCGTGTTCTGAGCGAGGGTAGGAGTCGGCGAGAGATCCTACGTGGCGGTTTCGGTCGGCGTGATACCGGCGTACGAAGCGTTGTCGGCCGGTAATGCGGTGCGCTGAATCGCCGGTAGCCTTCTGGTTAAGGCAACGTCAGGCCGGCTCCCTTGCGGCGGTTACATGACCCGCACAACAATTGAAGATTTTCGACCTCGCTGGAACCGCCCATGGCCACTGGAATAATGTAGTCGAACTGCAATTCCGAAGTAGCGCCACACACTCGGCAACGACCTTGATCGCGTATCCACACGAGTTGTTTGACGTCGTCCGGTATGTGCCCGCGCTCGCGGATGCGAGGCTCTTCACCCATGGCAACCATGGCTCGCGCCCGGTCAATGCGCTGACGTTCCCGCTGGTGCCTAGTGAGCAGCAAGGCATGGACATCGTCGCCGTCCATGTCGTCATTCGTCCAATAGAACCTGTCTTCGAATCACCAGTACCAATGGTCGCCTGTGAAGATCATGAGGATCGGTTCATGTCGTTGCAGCTGCTCTTGTTTGAGATACGTCTCTTCACTGACGACGCCGCCGGGATACTCCTCGCGCCCGATCCGGAGCCACGCCCGGCCCATGGAGGGCGGGGCTTCCTTGCTGATTCGGAGCAGCCACGCCAGGGTCTTGGAGCCAAGAGCGAATTTCTCGGGTCTGATCGGCTCGAATCTGATGGATACGTTGTTGGCACGGCTCAGCATGATGACTCCGACGCCTGGCGCAACAAGAGAGCGACTTGCTTTTCAAACGTAACCGAGCCGGACCGAGATGACGCAGCCGAATCCATTCATGCCATAGGGTGAAAGCGCCTGTGGGAAAGCCCTGGACGACGCCCGCGCCGCACACGGTCAGGACGGAACCATCCGCTCGGTGCTTGCCGACAACGAGACACGAAGCCTACGAAGAGGCCGAAGGAGACGGGGGCGCGGCGACCGCTGCAGCGCCGACGATCCCCGCCAGGAACTTGTCGACCTTGTACCCAAGGCGCGTTCCTCCCGCTGATGCGGGAGGAACGCCGGGGACGATGCTGAGGTACTTCGGCCCATCACCCGCGTTCCCCGAACCGGGCGGATGATGCCGGCCCGCACCTGTCTCGCAGACAGGCACTGCCTGTCGGACGCTACGAGAACGGAATCGTCCCCTCACGCGGTGGGGGTCACCGTTGCGGCTTGTGCTTGCCAGGCTTCTTCTTCGTCGGCGTCGAGGGCGGCGAGGGCGTGGTTGCCGCGGTGATGGTCGGCTGTGTCGTGGGGGTGGCCACGGCCGTGGTGTCGTGCGCGGTCGGGGTCGCGGAAGGTAGGGGAGGGGGAGGGGCCGTGGGGGCGGTTTCGGTCTCCTCGGGAGTAGAGGGGGCTGTGGCCGATGTGGTCGCCGGTGGGGAGGGCGACAGGGTAGGGGAGGGGGGCGGGGAGGGGGTGGTGCGCTCGGACGGTCCCCGGGCCTCGTTGGTCAGCGTCGTGCCGATCAGGACCGAGGAGGCGAACAGAGCGACCGCTCCCAGGCCGAGGAGGACGGCGGTGCGCCGTCTGGCGGGTCGTCGTCCCCGGGGCGTCCGCGGTAGCGGGGAGGCGGTGAGCCGGGCGGTGGGTGCCGGGGTGTCCGGTGGCGCGGGCGACGGTACGGGCGGCCGGCTGTCCTGCCAGGCGGTGAACCAGTCGGCGACGCGTTCGGCGGTGGGCCGGTGGCCCGGGTTCTTCGCCAGCAGCCGCAGCAGGTAGTCCTCGACACTGCCCGGCAGCCCGGGCCTCAGCTGCCCGGGCCGGACGGGTACGGCCTCGACGTGCTGGTGGACGACGGCCGCGGCGGTGTCCCCGCCGAACGGCGGTCGGCCGGTGAGCAGTTCGTACAGGACACAGCCCAGGGAGTACACATCCGAGGCGGGCCCGGCCGGGCGCCCCACGGCACGTTCGGGAGCCAGGTAGGTGCTGGTGCCCAGGAGCTGTCCGGTGGCGGTCAGCGCCACCGCCGTCTCGTGAGCGGTCCGGGCCACCCCGAAGTCGGCGATCTTCACGGTGCCGTCCGAGGACAGCAGCAGGTTGGCGGGCTTGATGTCGCGGTGGATGACGCCCTGCCGGTGCGCGGCGGACAGGCCCTCGGCGATCTGCGCCGCGAGGTGGGCGACCCGCTCGGGGGACAGTACGCCATGGGCGGCCAGTTCCCCGGCCAGGCTGCCGCCGTCGACGAACTCCATCACCAGGAAGAGCCGTCCCTCATGGGCGCCGGCGTCGTACAGAGCGACCACGTGGGGATGGCTGAGGCGAGCGGCGATCTCGGCCTCGCGGCGGAAACGCCGCACCGCGGCCTCGTCCGCCTCGGCGGCGAGCAGCTTGACAGCCACGGTCCGGCCCAGCAACTCGTCGGTGGCGCGCCAGACCTCGCCCATGCCGCCTCGGCCGACGGGCCCGTCCAGCCGGTATCGTCCGGCGACCAGCACTCGCACCACGTCCCTGAAACGACATACGCCAGCGGCCACACCGTCCCGCGCAGTGACACAACAGCGGGGCAGTGAACCTGAACCCACTCTCCTCAGCGCACAGGAACTGCCAAGCGTCACAGCCGCATCTCTCGACGACGGCCGGACCGTGACCTCTGACAGGGGCTGAACTCCTGCGGCAATGCGCGTAGCGCGGATCGGTGCAGGCTCCGGTGGCGGCGGCGGCCGGAGTCGCATCAGGCAGGCGTCGCCGTTGAGGACCGTCCGGCATGCACCTGGCTAGGCCAGTATCCGGACCACGCACGGGCCACGAGGACGGTGCTGATCGGCGCGGCTCTGACGTACATGGTGGCCGGCGGCCGCGGTTGAGCGAGCTACCCGTTGTCGACGGGTTCCCAGTGAAGGGCAAGATCTTCCGTCACGTAGGGCAGGTATCCGGTGGCCTTGAAGCCGTGGACACGTGCCGTGGCGATGTGGTCCTGCATGGTCATGGTGCGGTGCTCGAAACCGTTCGCCACATCCGCAAGCATGGCGGCGACGTTCGGCCAGCACGGTCCGGAAAGGGCGCCCTGCTCATGGTTGTATTCAGTGACGCATCCACGCCGTGGTCCGGACCGGAGATCGACGAACAGGTCATCACCGCTGCCATTTCTGGCGATGGGGAGGAAGGCGGGCGAGAACTGCAAAGCCGCTGAACCGGCGGGCTTGCGCAGGTCCTCCTCGGTGAAGCGCGGATCGCCGGTTTCGGCAGCGATCTCCTGCCACAGTCGGTGGCTGCCCAGCGACTCTTCGATGGTGTAGGGCAGATAGGAAGGCGGCAGGAGCTTGCCACTGTCCGGGCGGCTGCGCATGCCGTTGGTTCGGCGCCACCAGGCCGCCAGATCAGAGGGAAGCTCTCCTCCGATCGCGTGTTCCACTGCGGCAATCTCCTCAGCGGTGGCCGGAGGGTTGACACACAGGGCTGTCGCGGGGGCGTGCACCTCCAGCCAGGCGAGGATTCTGTCCCATGCCTCATTGA
>NZ_BJND01000091.1 GCF_006539505.1 Streptomyces spinoverrucosus | reverse complement strand
CGGGCGAAGCAGCAGCCGGCCGCCGCTCCCAGCGCGCCGGAGCCGCAGGACGCGGTGCCCGCCCCGACTCCGGCGCACTCGGTGGCCTCGCCCTACGCACCGCACGCGCCCCGGCAGCGGCCCACGTGGGTGGCCGCGCACGGGGGCGACGACCAGACCATGCAGATCGCCCTGGGTGGACTTGGGGGGCGTAAGGAATGAACGACCGTGCCGGACGCCGCCGCGCCCGTCGACTCGCGATAGCCGCGGCGGTGGTACTCGCGCTGGCCGGAGCGAACGGGCCATGGCTCTATCAGGTCGGGTCCGAGAAGTACCACCAGTACCGGATCAACAGACCCGCGTACAAAGCGGAGAACGGCCGCTGGGAGATCGTCGAGTTCCCCAAGGAGTACCGCCAGAACACCATTCACGCGGCGCTGCTGCACACCGGCAAGATTCTGCTCGTGGCCGGTTCGGGCAACAACCAGGACAACTTCGACGCGAAGAAGTTCGACACGCGACTGTGGGATCCGGTCAAGGGCACCATCAAAAAGATCCCGACGCCCAACGACCTGTTCTGCACCGGCCATACACAGTTGGCGAACGGCAATCTGCTCATCGCGGGCGGCACCAAGCGGTACGAGAAGCTCAAGGGTGATGTGAAGAAGGCCGGTGGCCTGATGATCGTTTACAACGAGAACCCGGACAAGCCGATGACGCTGCCCGCGGGCACCAAGTTCACCGGCAAGGAGAACGGCAAGACGTTCGTCTCCAAGGACCCGGTGCTGGTGCCGCGCGCGAAGAAGGTCTTCGACAAGGCGACCGGGCGGTTTCTGCGCAACGACCCCGGGTTCGGGCGGATCTATGTCGAGGCCGTCAGGGAAGGCGCGAAGTACGAGACCGGCACGCAGGACAATTACCGCGTGCAGGGCTTGACTGGCGCCGACGCCCGCAACACCTACGGCATCGCGCAGAAGCTGGCGCTGGACAAGAAGGACTTCCAGGGGATCCGGGACGCCTACGAGTTCGACCCGGTCGCCGAGAAGTACATCAAGGTCGATCCGATGAAGGAGGCCCGCTGGTATCCGACGCTCACCACCTTGAGCGACGGGAAGATCCTCAGTGTGTCCGGGCTGGATGACATCGGGCAGTTGGTGCCGGGGAAGAACGAGATCTTCGACCCGGAGACGAGGAAATGGAGCTACACCGAGAAGGAGCGGCAGTTTCCGACGTATCCGGCGCTGTTCCTGATGCAGAACGGGAAGGTCTTCTACTCCGGGGCGAACGCCGGGTACGGGCCGGATGATGTGGGGCGGGAACCGGGGATCTGGGACGTGGAGACCAACAAGTTCACCAAGGTGCCCGGTATGAGCGATGCGAACATGCTGGAGACCGCGAACTCCGTGTTGCTTCCGCCCGCGCAGGACGAGAAGTACATGGTGATCGGTGGGGGTGGGGTCGGTGAGTCCAAGCTGTCCAGTGAGAAGACGCGGATCGTGGATCTGAAGGCTGATGAGCCGCGGTTTGTGGATGGGCCGTCGCTGGGCAAGGGGACCCGGTATCCGCAGGCTTCTGTGCTGCCGGACGACAGTGTGCTGATCTCCGGGGGTTCGAAGGACTATCGGGGGCGCGGGGACTCCAACATCCTGGAGGCGCGGCTGTACCACCCGGAGCGCAATGAGTTGGAGCGGGTCGCGGATCCCCTGGTGGGGCGGAACTATCACGCGGGGTCGATTCTGTTGCCCGATGGGCGGGTGATGTTCTTCGGGTCGGACTCGTTGTTCGGGGATGCGGCGAATACGAAGCCGGGGAAGTTCGAGCAGCGGATCGAGATCTATACGCCGCCGTATCTGTATCGGGGGTCTCGGCCGTCGTTGTCCGGGGGGCCGCAGAGTATTGAGCGTGGGGAGTCGGGGGTGTTCACCTCGAAGCACGCGGCGTCGATCGAGAAGGTGCGGTTGATTCGGCCGAGTGCTTCGACGCATGTGACGGATGTGGATCAGCGGTCCATTGCGTTGGACTTCACGACGTCCGGTGACAAGGTCACCGTGACGGTTCCCGAGAATCGGAACCTGGTTCAGTCGGGGTGGTACATGCTGTTCGTCACCGATGATCAGGGGACGCCGAGTGTGGCGCAGTGGGTGAGGGTTCCCTAGCGCCGTTGGCGGGTGCGGGTTGTGGGGGGCTGGTCGCGCAGTTCCCCGCGCCCCTAGGGGGTTGAGGCTTGCGCCAGTTGCAAGGCGTAGGTCGGCCACCAAGCTCCTGCCTTCGGGCCGCCCTTGCACTCGCCGTCCGATTCTCCCGGGCGTTTTATCCAGAGGTAGGCGTCCACCAGCGGATCAGCCGTCTTTGTCGTCGGGGTTTCTCCCAAGGCCCTGCCCGGAGGGTTGCACCAGCGTTCGTTGGGGTCGCCCTCTGTGTAGGGGCCGTTGCCGTTGCGGCTGGTGTCGATGACGAAGTGTTTGTTGCCGACCTTGGCGGAGAGCTGCTTGCCGTAGGTGATGGAGTCCTCGGTGGAGTAGAAGTTGGAGACGTTGACCGAGAAGCCGTCGGCCTGGGCGATGCCGGCGCGGTTGAGGGGCTCGAAGATCTGGTCGGGGTGGCCCCAGCCGGCGTTGCCCGCGTCCAGGTAGACCTTGGTGTTCTGCTGGGACTTGAGCTTGTCGACGGCGTACGTGAGGAGGGCGTAGCGCTCCTCGTGGAACTCGCCCGGCGTGCAGCCGTCCACCAGGTGCAGCACTGCGTCCGGTTCCAGGATCACCGTCGCGGAGCGGTCGCCGATGCCCTGGGCGACGCCGTCGATCCAGGCGCGGTAGGCGTTGCCGTCGGCGGCGCCGCCGCCCGAGTACTGGCCGCAGTCGCGGTGCGGGATGTTGTAGAGGACGAGCAGGGCCGTACGGTCGGCCTTCGCGGCGGCCTCGGTGAAGCCGCGCGCCTCCTGCTCGGGGTTCTCCGGGCCGATCCACTCACCGGTCGGCTGCTGGGCGATCTTGCGGATCTGGTCGGCCTCGGTCTGTTTGCCGCTCTTCACGTAGTCGGCGACCTGCTGGGCCGCGTTCCCGTCCGGGTTGACCCAGAACGGGGCGGCGTCCTTGGGTTGTTGGGTGATCCCGGCGCCGCTGGTCCTGTCGCCGCCGTCCCGGTCACTGTCGTCGCCGCCGTCGCCGTCGCCGGACGAGCACCCCGCGATCAGCAGTGCCGCCCCCAGCACCACCGCGGTCGCCCGCGCTCCGGCCGCCCCCCTGCTGCCGTACATCCAACTCCCCCTTGGGTGCACTGGTATCAGCCCCAATCCTGACATAGGTGGCACTGCCCCCACGAGGCCGCCGTCGGGCTTGGCCGGGAGCTGTTACAGGCCGGTTCCGGTGAGGTACGCCGAGACGACCACGTTCGCCGTGTAGCTGCGGGTGGTGCGGTCGAAGGTGCCGCCGCAGGTGATCAGCCGCGACTCGGCCCGCCGGGACTTCCGTACACCCGTAGGCCTGCTGGGCGTCGAACCGGTCACGACGTACCTCGCACTGCCCCCACGAGGCCGCCGTCGGGCTTGGCCGGGAGCTGTTACAGGCCCGTTCCGGTGAGGTAGGCCGAGACGACCACGTTCGCCGTGTAGCTGCGGGTGGTGCGGTCGAAGGTGCCGCCGCAGGTGATCAGGCGCAACTCGGCGCGGCCGGACTTGCGTACGCCGTAGGCCTGTTGGGCGTCGAAGTGGTCGCGGCTGAGGACCTTGACGTCGTCGACGGTGAACTCGGCGACCTTGCCGTCGACGCGGACGACCCGGACGACGGCGCCGGGCTGGAGGGCGCTGAGTCTGTAGAAGACGGCAGGGCGGGTCTCGGTGTCGACGTGGCCCACCATCAGTGCGGTGCCGACCTCGCCCGGCTTGGTGCCGGCCGCGTACCAGCCGACGACGGCCGGCTGGTCGTACGGCGGTGGATCGACCGCACCCTGCGAGTCGAGCCCCCGGGCCACGACCGGCGCCTGGACGCCGAGGCCGGGGATGTCGAGGCGCTGGGGCAGCGCGCCGGTCAGGGGCTCGGCGGGGGGCGGCAGGTCGGCGACGGGCGGGCGGCCCGCCGCCGCCATGTCGCCGGTGGTGGGCGCGGAAATGCCGTGCCGTACGTCGGTCACCTCGCGGCCCCACAGCCACAGCCCGAGCAGCAGCACTGCCCAGACCACGCCGGTGACCAGCCTCCCCGTGCCGATGGAGCGTTCCCGGTCGGACATGATGGGTCAACCCGTCCGGCGGTTGCGGCGGCTGCCGAGCACCACGACCGCGACACCGGCGGCACCGGCGAGGACCAGTCCGGTGACGGCGTGTGCGGTGTTGGGGCCGGTGCTGCGGGCGTCGGCCGCGGCGAGGCTCGCCGTACCGCCGCCGCCCGCACTGACGGGGGCGACCGGGGAGGCGTACACGGACGACGGGGAGTCGGGGGCCGACAGGGACGTCGGGGCGCCGGTGAGGGTGAGGGGTGCAGTGATCGACTTGGGGCCGTCCGTGCCGTCGCAGGTGACCTTGACCTCGTAGGAGTGCTCCAGTGGGAGCGTGGAGCGGACGCGGGTCTCGCCGGTCAGCAGGCCGTCCGCGCCGCTGAGCCGGGCGTCGGTGACGAAGGCGGGCGAGGAGGCGATGCCGGTCCGGCCCGTGCAGCCGGTCACCCGGAGCGTGAGGTCGCTGCCGGGGGCCGGGGTGGAGGGGCTGACCGAGACACCGCCGTCCGCCGCGTGGGCCGCCGGGGTGAGGGTGGCGGTGGCGGCCAGGACGCCCGTACAGAGAGTGAGTCGCAGTGAACCCATCGTGAACCTCCAGATACCTGGAGACTCCCCCGCACGACCCGCCCCCGCATCCTCTGTGGGGGCGGCACTGCTCCGTACGGGTGGGTTTTGCCCAGGTATGCCCGGAGGGTGGTTTACGACGGCGGATGCGTGGACCCGCAGGTGGTTACACGCGGTCCACGAGGTCCGCGATCGAGTCGACGATCTTCGACGGCCGGTACGGGAAGTCCTCGACCTGCTCGGGCCTGGTCAGGCCGGTGAGCACCAGGAAGGTCTGCATACCGGCCTCCATGCCCGCCAGCACGTCGGTGTCCATCCGGTCGCCGATCATCGCGCTGGTCTCGGAGTGGGCGCCGATGGCGTTGAGGCCGGTGCGCATCATCAGGGGGTTCGGCTTGCCCGCGAAGTAGGGCTTGCGGCCGGTGGCCTGGGTGATCAGCGCGGCGACGGCGCCGGTGGCGGGCAGCGGGCCCTCGGTGGAGGGGCCGGTCTCGTCCGGGTTGGTGCAGATGAAGCGGGCGCCGCCGAGGATGAGCCGTACGGCCTTGGTCATGGCCTCGAAGGAGTACGTCCGGGTCTCGCCGAGGACGACGTAGTCCGGCTCGTGGTCGGTGAGGATGTACCCGATGTCGTGCAGCGCCGTGGTCAGGCCCGCCTCGCCTATCACGTACGCCGAACCGCCCGGCCGCTGGTCGTCCAGGAACTTCGCCGTGGCCAGCGCGGACGTCCAGATGTTCTCGATCGGCACGTCCAGGCCCATCCGGCTGAGCCGGGCGTGCAGGTCGCGCGGGGTGTACATGGAGTTGTTGGTGAGCACCAGGAAGGGCTTTCCGGACTCACGCAGCTTCTTGATGAAGGCGTCTGCGCCGGGGATCGGTACGCCCTCGTGGATCAGCACTCCGTCCATGTCGGTGAGCCATGAGTCGATGGGCTTGCGGTCTGCCATGTGCGTCGATCACTCCTGGCGTACGTGCGGGATGAGCGGGTCGCCGGAACCACGGCGTACCGACGCACCCCAGGGTAGTCAGGCCTGGCTGATCCTGACCCCACGCGGCTCAGCTGCCGGTCGCCGACTTCCAGGCGTCGACGTACCTCGTCAGGTTCTTGTCGATGTCGTTCCAGTCGGGCTCGAAGATCTCGACGCCGTCCATGAGCTTGGTCAGGGCGATCGCGTTGGCGTCGGTGGCCTTGACGTCCTGGCGGGCCGCGAAGCCGCCGCCGATCTCGCTGACCTGCGCCTGCGCCTTCTGGCTCAGCATGTAGTCGAGGAGTTTCCGGCCGTTCTCGCTGTGCGGGGCGTCCGTGACCAGGCCGGCGGCGTAGGGCAGGGCGAAGGTGGTGGGCTTGCCGCCTTCGCGGGCCGGGAACCAGATGCCGAGGTTGGGCATGGACCTGGACTGGGCGAAGTTCATCTGGACGTCACCGTTGGCGACGAGCAGTTCGCCCTTGTCGACCTTGGGCGCGAGCTTGCCGGTGGAGGCGGAGGGGCCGACGTTGTTGGCCTGGAGCTTGCCGAGGTAGTCCATGGCCTGCCGCTCGCCGCCGAAGTCGTGCATGGCCTTGATGAGCACGGCCGTGCCGTCGCCTGCGACGCCGGGCGTGGAGTACTGCAGCTTGTTCTTGTACGACGCGTCGAGCAGTTCCTCCCAGGTGGTGGGGGCCTGCGTCAGAGCGTGCTTGTTGTAGATGAACCCGAAGTAGTTGTTGACCACCGAGGTCCAGGTGCCGTCGGCCGACTTGTCCGCGCCGTTGACCTGGTCGGAGCCCTTCGGTGCGTACTTCTGGAGCAGGCCCTTGCTGTCGGCCTGCTGGATGAACGGCGGGAGCGTGACGAGCACGTCGGCCTGCGGGTTGCGCTTCTCACGGACGGCGCGCTGCACCATCTCGCCGGAGCCGCCCTCGACGTACTCGACCTTGATGCCGGTGTCGTTCTCGAAGTCCTTTAAGACCTGGTCGTACCAGCCGTCGCCGTGCTCACCCTTGAGGCCGTCGGCGCTGTAGACGGTGACGACGTTCTCGTCGGAGGCGGCGGAGCTGCCGCCGCAGGCGGTCAGGGAGGCGGCGAGGGCGAGGCTGCCGAGGACGGCGGCGATCGGCTTGCGGGGCTTTGCGGGCATGGCGAGGTGAACTCCTTACGCGGGGAAGCGAGTTACGAGGGCTTATCGGTACGAGGCCTTGGTGCGGAGCCTGGAGACGGCGAGCAGGACCAGCAGGGTCGCCGCCATCAGGACCACCGCGATCGCGGAGCCCGCGAACAGGGCACCCCGGTCGGTGGCCGCGTAGATCAGGACCGGAAGCGGGGTCCAGTCGGGCGGATAGAGCATCATCGTGGCGCTCAACTCGCCCATGGACAGGGCGAAGCAGAGGCCTGCGGCGGCGGTGAGGGAGGGCAGCAGCAAGGGGATCCGGACGCGCCACAGGACGTAGGAGGGCCGGGCGCCGAGTGAGGCGGCGGCCTGCTCGTACGCCGGGTCGAGGCGGACGATCGCGGCGGAGACGGACTGGTGGGCGAACGCGGTGACCAGCACGGTGTGGGCAACGATCACGATCCAGCGGGTGCCGTTGAGCAGGAACGGCGGCTGGGAGAAGGCGACCAGGATCGCGAGGCCGACGACCACCGAGGGCACGGCGACCGGCAGCATGAACAGGGCGTCCAGCACCGTGCGGTACGGCTTCTTCAGGGCCGCCGCGGCCAGGGCGGCCCAGGTGCCGGTGACGAGGGCGAGCAGGCTGGCGGCCAGCGCCGTCACCAAGCTGGTGGTGAGGGCTTGGAGGGCCTCGCCTCGCGTGGCGGCGGAGTAGTGGCCGGTGGTGAAGCCGGAGGGCAGGACACTCGACCAGTTGGTGGCGAAGGAGGCGCCGAGGACGACGAGGAGCGGCAGGGCGAACAGCGGCAGGAAGAACAGGAAGAAGACCGTCCACACGGCCCACTTCGCCTTGCGGCTATGCACCAGCACGACGGCTCACCACCCGGTACAGGCCGTACAGGCCGACGGAGATCAGGACGTTGACGACGGCCACCACGCACGCGCCCGGGTAGTCGGACTCCAGGATCGCCTTGCTGTAGACGAGCATCGGCAGGGTCGTGACGCCCTTCGCCCCGGTGAACAGCACGATCCCGAACTCGTTGAGGCACAGCACCAGCACGAGGCTGCCGCCGGCGGCGAGCGCCGGGAGCGCCTCCGGCAGGATGATCTGCCGGATGATCCGCGGCGCCCGGGTGCCCAGCGAGCTCGCCGCCTCCAGCTGGGCGGTGTCCAGCTGGGAGAAGGCCGCGAGCAGGGGGCGGATCACAAAGGGCGTGAAGTAGGTGATCTCCGCGAGGAGCACGCCCCAGGGCGTGGCGAGGAACTGGAAGGGTCCCTCCGCCGCTCCCGTCACATCCGTCCACAGTCCGTTGGCCATGCCGACCGAGCCGTAGATGAACAGCAGGGCGAGCGTGATCAGGAAGGACGGGAAGGAGAGGAAGACGTCGATGAACTTCGACACCGCCCGGGCGCCGGGGAACGGCACGAACGCGATGATCAGCGCGAGCACGAACCCGAGCACCAGACATCCGACGGTGGCCCCGACGGCCAGCCAGACGGTGGTCCACAGGGCCTCACGGAACGCCTCCGAGGCGAAGACGTCGGCGTAGGGCTGCACCGAGGTGCCGCCGGTGTCCGGCTGGAGGGACTGCTGGACGACCAGGGCGAGGGGGTAGAGGAAGAACAGGGTGAGGAGGGCGACGGGCGGCAGGGCCCAGAACAGCCTGCTAGTCATGGGTGACTCCGGCTGTCAGCAGGACCGCGTCCTCCGGTGCGAAGTGCAGCGTTACGGCGTCCCCGTGGGCCGGGGGATTCCTGAGTTCCGGCACGTCCGCCATCACTCGGTGGCCGTCGACATCGACGTACAGCCGGTGGGTGGCGCCCCGCCACTGGATCTCCCCCACCGTCCCGGAGAGCCGGTTCGGCCCCTCCCCGAGCCCGACGAGATGCGGCCGTACGCACAACGTCGCCCGCGCCCCGACCGCCGCCCCCGCCGTCTCGGTCTTCAGCTCCACGCCCCCGAAGGACACACCTCCCGAACTCACCGTCACCGGCAGCAGGTTGGCGTTCCCTACGAATGAAGCCGTGAACTCATTCACAGGCGTCCGGTACAGCTCCCGCGGCGTCCCGCACGCCCGCAACCGCGCCTTGTCCATTACGGCAATCCGGTCGGCCAGGGTCAGTGCCTCGACCTGGTCGTGGGTGACGTACAGGATCGACACGTCGGGCAACTCGCGGTGCAGCCGGGCGAGTTCGGCGAGCATCCCGGAGCGCAGCTGGGCGTCGAGCGCGGACAGCGGTTCGTCGAGCAGCAGCACGTCCGGCTGGATGGCGAGCGCCCGCGCGATGGCGACGCGCTGCTGCTGGCCACCGGACAGCTCGCGCGGATAGCGGGGGGCGTACGCCGCCATCCCGGTCATCTCCAGCGCCTCGGCGACCCGCCCCCGGATGCCGGACTTGGCGACCTTGCGGGCCTTCAGCCCGAAGGCGACGTTCTCCTCGACCCGCATGTGCGGGAACAGCGCGTACTGCTGGACGACCATCCCGATGCCCCGCCGGTACGGCGGCAGGTCGGTCACGTCCCGGTCGCCGAGGAACACCCGCCCGGCCACCGGCCGCACGAACCCGGCGACCGCGCGCAGGGCCGTGGTCTTGCCGGACCCGGACGGCCCGAGCAGCGCCAGCACCTCGCCGGGGGCGACGGTGAGGTCGAGGGCGTCGAGGACGACGTTGCCGTCGTAGGCGACGGTGACCGAGTCGAAGCGGATGCCGCCGCTCATGCCAGCACTCCCGGCAGGTCCGCCACACTCTCCAGCACATGCCCGGCGCCCGCCGCCCGCAGCGCGTCCGCGTCGTGCGCGCCGGTCAGCACACCGGCGACCAGGCCCGCGCCCGCCCGGACCCCGCTGAGCATGTCGTACGAGGTGTCACCGACGACCGCGATCTGCCGGACGTCGTCCGCGGCCGCCGTACGGAGGAACGCGGTGAGGACCATGTCGGGGAACGGGCGCCCCCGGCCCCCGGCGTCGGCGGGGCACAGCGTCAGCGGCACCAGGTCCTGCCAGCCCAGCGCGGCCAGGATCGCGTCCTGTGTGGTGCGCGCGAAGCCGGTGGTCAGCACGACCGTACGGCCCTGGGAGGTGAGTTCCTCGATGGCCTCGCGCGCACCGGGCAGGGCCGCGACCCAGCCGCCGTCGACGAGGTCCGCGTAGGCCTCCTCGAAGGCCTTGTTGGCCTCCTGGGCCTTCGTCTCCTCCCCGAACAGCTGCCGGAAGACGGAGATCTTGGACTCGCCCATGGTGGCGCGGACGTGGTCCAGCATCCCGGCGGATTCCGCGCCCAGGCGCCGGGCCGCCGCCGCGAAGGCCTGCTCGACGAGGCCGCCGTCGGCGACGGTGGTGCCGGCCATGTCGAGGACGACGAGACGGATGTCGGGGGTGGGGGTCGTCATGGGGTCACCACTCCAGTTCGTTCGCGGTGGTCTCGGCGATCGCGGGCGAGCAGGTCATGCCGCGCCCGCCGGGCCCGGTCACCAGCCACACGCCGTCGCGCACCTGCTGCCGGTGCACGACCCGGGCGGGGTCGGTGCACTGCGCGTACACCCCGGCCCAGCGGCGCCGGATCTTCGGCAGCGGGCGGCCGAGGAGGGACTCGACGACGCCGGTGAGGTGGTCGTAGGGGTCTTCGAGGGTGTCGAAGGCGAACGGGTGCGCGTACTCGTGCGTGTCGCCGATAGTGAGTCCGCCGTCGGCGCGCTGGACCATCAGCAGTTGCATACGGTGCTCGGCGGCGGTCGGCGTCTGCGGGTGGCGGGCGTTCAGCTCGTCCAGCGCCGGGGATGCGTACGCCGGGTAGTAGCGGAAGCTGTCGGCGTCGGCGACCGAGGTGGTGAGCGGCTCGCCCAGGGGGTCGGTCTGCATCATCTGGAGGCGGACCCGGCGCACCGGCAGGTCGGGACCGGCCAGCTCGCGGACCAGGCCGCCGAGCCAGGCGCCGGTGCAGAGCACGACGACATCGCCCTGGTGGACGTCGCCGTGGTCGTCCCGGACGGCGCCCCGACCGATGACGTCCCGCACCTCGCGGCCGGGCAGGAAGCGGTAGTGCGGGGACTTCAGCAGCTCGGCGCGCAGGGCGAGTTGGGCGGTGCGGGGCTCGACGGCCGCGTCACGCTCGCAGTACAGGGCCGCGGTGAACTCGCCGCGCAGGGCGGGGTTCAGGGGGCGGGCCTCGCCGGGGGTCAGCAGCTTGTAACCGCGGGCGGCGGCGTCCGGGCGGGCCACGGCGGCCTCGGCGACGGCGAGTTCCAGGTCGCCGCGGACGGGGGTCAGGGAGCCGTTCGGGCGGAAGCCGAGGGCCGGGACACGGCCGCCGAGCTCCTCCCACAGCTCCCGGGCCCGCAGGGCAGTCTCCAGTTCCTCGCCGCCCGCGCGGCCGCTCACCCAGATCTGGCCGAAATTGCGCAGGGACGCGCCACGAGCCTCCGCCTCGCGCTCGATCTGTACGACCTCGTGGCCGCGGTGCACTGCCTGCCAGGCGTGCAGGGTGCCCACCACGCCGGCTCCGACGACTATCACTCTCACGTCCGCCACGCTCCTTGCGTTCCGGGAACCGGAAGGGTCCGGCTGCCAACGAGAGCGTGAACGAGCCATCACGTTTGGGCTAGACCAGTTATCTGTTCGTGACAAGGAGAGATGATCGGCCTTGGGTGCTTTTCAGCCACGCAGATGGGTCGTGAAGGAGAACCGGTCGCCCCGGTACAGGGTCCGCACCCGCTCCAGCGGCCGCCCCTCCGTGTCCCTCGACACCCGGTGGATCAGCAGCATCGGCAGGGCCGGCGGCGTACCGATGAGCAGCGCCTCGCGCGGGGTGGCCAGCACGGTCTCGATGCACTCGTCGGCGTCGCCGAAGCCGATGCCCTGGGCCTTCAGCCAGGCGTAGAAGGAGGAGTCGGGGTCGAAGTCGGTGTCGAGCCTGGGCACCCGGGCCACGGCGACGTACGTGCTCTCCAGGCCCACCCGCTCGTCGTCGGCGAGCAACACACGCTCCAGGTGCCAGACGGGTTCGCCGCGCCGGAGCCCGGTCTCGGCGGCGAGCGCGTCCGGGCAGGGGAAGCGGTCGAGGGTGACGAGATTGCGACCGGGGGTGCGCCCCTGCCGCCGTACGCCTTCCGTGTAGCTGGCGAGGGACAGCGGCTGCTCCAGCTTGGGCCCCGCGACGACGGTCCCCCGCCCCTGCCGCCGCAGCTTGCCCTCCAGCACCAGCTCGCGGATCGCCTGCCGGACGGTCTCGCGGGCGACCTCGTACCGCTCGGAGAGATCACGCTCGGTGGGCAGCAGCCCGCCCTCCCCCAACTCCTCGACCAGCCGGTCGAGCCGCGCCTTGACCGCGTAGTACTTCGGAATCCGCCCGTGCTCCGGGATGCCGTAGCGGACGGGAGCGCCGGGAGCTTGGTCGTTCGGGTAGTCCACGCAGCGATCGTCGCATGCGCGACGAACGGTTGGGCAACGCCCTTAAAGGGGCGCGGGGAACTGCGCGACCAGCCACAACGGCGCCGCAGACAACAGACGGCCTACCGCGGCACTCACCGCCGCCTCCGCACCACCACCAGCGCCCCGCCGATGACCACCAGCAGAAAGGAGGCGGCGACAAGAGCACCATGGGGCGTGATGAGCCCGGTACCAGCAAGCTCGTCGGCGAAGGAGAGACGCCCATCCGGAACGGCGGACGGATCGTCGTCCGGCGTGACCGCACCGTCCGACTCCGCCTCCGCCTCCACCTCCGCCTCCCCCTCCGCCCGCACCCGGAACCGATAGTCGTTCGACTGCCCAACCCAGTCACCGTCGTCCTCCCGCCGCTGCACGACGGCCGCGTTGGCGGTGACGTCGTTCGGTACGGCATCGGAGGTCATCGCCAGCCGCACCCGCACGGTCAGCGTCTGCCCGGGCGGCACGGCGAACCCCGCGAACCCGTCACCGATGGCGCCGAAGGCCCCGACGAGCTCGTCCTGGTCGGTCCGCTCGAACCGCACCGGACGCGGCCGCGCCCCCTCGTAGAACTCCAGCCGCGGCTGCGTCGGCTTCAGCGCCCGCTCGCCGTCGACGAGCACGACGACCGGATGGATGCCGGTGCAGGGGCTCTGGGTGGTGTTGGTGAGGTCGATGGACCACATCCCGTACCCGCCGCCGGCGTCGTAGGACTCGGGGCCGCCGTGGATACGCGTGGTGATCGGGAACTGCCGGTTGTCGGAGGCGGCGCAGTCGGGCCCGGCGGCGGCCGCGTGCACTGGCGACGCGGCTCCGCCGAGGAGGGCTGCTGCGGCCAGACAGAGGGAGAGCGGGACGGGCGTGCACAGTCGCATGCCCCCATTCCGCGCCGGACGCCGCCCCCTCCGCGAGGACACCGCGCCGTACGGCCCAACAGGTCCGCCCGATCGGGCAGGCCACACAGCAGGGCGACGCTCACCCCACCACCCGCCCACACAGCAGCGCGACGCTCACCCGACCGCCCGGCCCCAACGGCCGGGTCGGCGTTCAGCAGGGCGGCGTTGAGAACCATGCCGGGGGCGGATTTGGCCCCACGTTCACCGCACCGCCCGCCCCAACAGCCTGGCCACGCTCACCCCACAGCCCGCCCGAACACCCGAGCCACGCTCACCCCACCCCCGCCCACACAGCAGCGCCCCGCTCACCCCACCCCCCGCCCAAACAACGGCCCCAACAGCAACTGCGCCGCCCCCTCGGCAACCACACACCTCCCCCCGAACGCAAGCCGCACCGGCACGGCCTGCTCCCCCGTACGCCGGGCGCGTTCTGCGAGAACTCCGGCGACTCCCCGCACGAACCGCTCCGGCTCACCCGCGACGATCCGCCCGCCCAGCAGTACGAGATCGACGTCGAGCAGCGCGACCAGGTTGCTCGCCCCGACCCCCAGCACCCGCGCCGCTTCCTCCACATCGCCGCGCGCCACCGCGGCCAGACACAGCGCCTCGACGCACCCCCGGTTCCCGCACTCGCACACCGGCCCGTCCAGCTGCACCACCTGATGCCCGAACTCGCCCGCCCCGGTCCGCGCCCCGCGATGGACCGCACCCCCGATCACCAGCCCGCAGCCGAGCCCCGCCGCGAAGTGCAGGTACGCGAAGGACCGGCCCTCCCCCGCCACCGCCAGCCCCAGGGCGGCGGCGTTCGTGTCCTTGTCGACCACCACCGGCATCTCCAGCCGCTGCCCCAGCACATCGCGCAGCGGAAAGCCGTCCCACTCCGGAAACCCGGTGACCCGGTGCAGCACCCCACGAACATGATCGAGCGGCCCGGGCAGCGCGACGCCGACCCCGAGCAGCGACCGCACGTCGGCCGCCGAGTCGCCGCCGAGGACCTCCGTGACGAGGGCCACCACCTGCCCCACCACGGCCTCGGCCCCCGCCCCGAGGTCCATCGCCGTACGGCGCTCGCCCACCACCGCGCCCGCGAGATCGACCAGCACCCCGCGCAGCTCGTCCCGGTCCAGATGCACCCCCACGGCGTGCCCGGCCTCCGGCACCAGCCGCAGCACCGTGCGCGGCTTGCCCCCCGTGGACACCAGCCGCCCGGCCTCACTCACCATCCCCTCGTCCCGCAACCGTCCGGTGATCTTGCTGACGGCCTGCGGGGTCAGCCCGGTCCGCTCGGCGAGCTCCAGCCTGCTGACGCCCTCCGCCCCGGCCCTGCGCAGGAGTTCGAGGACCAGCGCGGCGTTGTGGCTCCGCACCGCCAGCAGATTCGCCCCCTGGCGCGAGCCCTCGCGCGCGCCCGCCCCGGTGGTGGTGTTCGGCCTGTTCACACTCCCATTGTCCTCTCCGCTTGCACTTTGGCAACAGCGTTGCGAAAGTGGACGTATGACTGGCACACCCCCTGGCTCGCCCCTCCGCGTCGGCCTCGTCGGCTACGGTCTCGCGGGCTCCGTCTTCCACGCCCCGCTGATCGCCACCACCGAGGGCCTCACCCTGGACACGGTGGTCACCTCCAACGCCGAGCGGCAGGAGCAGGCCCGCACCGAGTACCCGGGCGTACGGGTCGCCGCCACCCCGGACGAGCTGTTCGAGCGGGCCGGGGACCTGGACCTGATCGTCATCGCGTCCCCGAACAAGACGCACGTCCCCCTCGCCACCGCCGCCCTGAAGTCCGGCCTGCCGGTGGTCGTCGACAAGCCCGTCGCCGGCACCGCGGCCGAGGCCCGTGAGCTGGCCGCCCTCGCCGACGAGCGCGGCCTGCTGCTGTCCGTCTTCCAGAACCGCCGCTGGGACAACGACTTCCTGACCCTGCGCCGACTCCTCGCCGAGGGCGAGCTGGGCGACGTATGGCGCTTCGAGTCCCGCTTCGAGCGGTGGCGGCCCCAGCCGAAGGGCGGCTGGCGGGAGTCCGGCGACCCCGCGGAGATCGGAGGTCTGCTGTACGACCTCGGCAGCCACGTCGTCGACCAGGCCCTGGTCCTCTTCGGCCCCGCCGCCTCGGTCTACGCCGAGTCCGACATCCGCCGCCCGGGCGCGGAGACGGACGACGACACCTTCATCGCCCTCACCCACGCGAACGGCGTCCGTTCCCACCTCTACGTCTCCGCGACGACCGCCCAACTCGGCCCGCGTTTCCGGGTGCTGGGCTCGCAGGCGGGCTACGTCAAGTACGGCCTCGACCCGCAGGAGGCGGCCCTGAGGGACGGGCAGCGCCCCTCGCAGTCCGCCGACTGGGGCACGGAACCCGAGTCGCTGTGGGGCCGCGTCGGCTCCGGCGAGTCCCCGCTGACCGGCGGCGGCCGCCCGCTGCGCACCCTGCCCGGCGACTACCCCGCGTACTACGCCGCGATCGCCGCCGCCCTGCGCGACGGCGCCCCCAACCCGGTGACCGCCCTGGAGGCGGCTGCCGCCCTCGACGTACTGGCAGCGGCCCGCCGTTCGGCCCGAGACGGAGTGACGGTGACCCTGTGACCAACAGCCACAAGAGCGCGATGACCCCGAAGATCACCCCCGAACTGACGCCCACCGTCGAGGAGCTGGAGGCGCAGGAACGCCGACTGGTGTTCCGGCGGTTCGGCTACGACGACGCCTGGGCGCTCGGCTCGCTGCTGGTCGAACTGGCCCGGGAGCGCCAGGCCCCGGTCGCCATCGACATCCACCGCGCCGGCCAGCAGCTCTTCCACGCCGCGCTGCCCGGCTCCACCCCCGACAACGACGCCTGGATCGCCCGCAAGCGCCGGGTGGTGGAGCGCTACGGCTCCGCCTCCTACCTGGTCGGGGCCCGCTTCCGGGCCAAGGGCACGACGTTCGAGGAGGCCTCCCGCCTGGACCCGGACACCTACGCCGCCCACGGCGGGTCCTTCCCGATCACCGTGGAGGGCGTGGGAGTCATCGGCGCGGTGACGGTCTCCGGGCTGCCCCAGCTCCAGGACCACCGCTTCGTGGTGGAGGCGCTGGAGCACTTCCTGGGCGATCAGATCTGACGATCAGATCCGACTGAGCCGGGATTATCCCGAGCGACCCTCCGGTTGGCACACCTGTATCGGCCGTCACAGCAACCGGAGGGATCGCGCCATGAACAACCCCGTAGCCTCACTGAAGGTGCGGCTGGGACGGTACGGCATCTGGAGCGCGGGCCTGCGCTCGGAGGACCCCGACCGCCGCTCCGAGCTCGACGAGTCGGCCGCCGAGCTGGAGGAGCTGGGCTTCGGTGCGCTCTGGCTGGGCGGCAACAGCTCCGCCGCGAACGCCGCCCCGCTCATCCGGGCCACCAAGAGCATCACCGTCGGCACCAGCATCCAGAGCATCTGGCAGCACGAGCCCGCCGACGCCGCCGCGGCCTTCGCCGAGCTGGAGGCGTCCCACCCCGGCCGCTTCCTGCTGGGCCTCGGGGTGAGCCACGCCAAGTTCGCCGACCAGTACCGCCGCCCGTACGCGGCCCTGGTCGGCCACCTCGACGCCCTCGACGCCGCCGGGGTGCCGGCCGAACGCCGGGTGCTGGCGGCGCTGGGCCCGAAGAACCTGGAGCTGGCCCGGGACCGCGCGGCCGGCTCGATCCCCTATCTGGTCACACCGGAACACACGGCGTACGCCCGCGAGATCCTCGGCGAAGCCCCGCTGCTCGCTCCCGAGTTGAAGGTCGTCCTGGAACGGGACCCGGCCCGGGCCCGCAGTGTGGCCCGGGGCTACCTGGCCATGTATCTGTCGCTCCCGAACTACACGAACAATTTCCTCCGCCACGGCTTCACCGAGTCGGACCTGGCGGGCGGCGGCAGCGACCGCCTGATCGACGCGGTGTACGCATGGGGCGACGAGAACCGCGTCCGGGAGCGCATCGCTGCGTTCCACGCGGCGGGCGCGGACCACGTCGCGCTACAGCTCGTGGACGAGAGCCCGCGCGACACCCTGCCGCGCGAGGCGTGGCGCCGCCTGGCCGATCTTCTTGCGTGAATGAAACACGCGCGAAAGACACCGAATAGCACCTTGTGAGACATTTCACGAGGAAATGGCTGGACTGGCACCCGTCGCAGACTTAGTTTCCCTAAAAGAGCAATGCGAGCCTTCCAGGCGAGTGACCTCGCCGATGGCCGCCCGTGCCCGGAAGGTGGACAAGTGAGCGAAGACGCCGTGTGGGTCAGGGGCGTGACCGGCATCCAACTGCACCACGTCACTGATCTCCAAGACGCGCGACGGTTCCTGGGAAACGCCGTCATGGCACTGAGCGCCGCCCACGTCAGGACCGGCGACGCCAGGTTCTCCGGTCTCGCCGACCAGCTCAAGGCAGTGGTCGGGGAAACACGTGACCTGGAGGGCGAGGCCCGGGAGCGGATGCAGCAGCTGCACTCCACGGACCCGGAGCGGTTCGTGCGCTGCCGGGAGGGCGAGGAGCCCTGGCCGGACGAGCACCAGGCGGGCTTCATCCCGCGCCACACCTGCCGGGACGAGTGCCTGTACCACGACCGCGAGGTGCTGGACGCCATCATGCAGTGCACCTGCGGCCGTCCCCCGTGCCGCGCGTGCGCCATCGCGGGCGCGCCTTGACACACCAGGCCTGTCCGGCGGATCACGTCGGACAGGCCTGGTCGGGCGTACGCGCGTCGAACCGTTGATGCGCCCGGGCATCCCCAACTCGCCTTGACAGGCCGTCGTCAGAGGCGTTGCCTGGAATTGAGGCAGCTTCTCACGGTGTGTCCAGATCGACCAGATCCGCGCCCATGGCCAAGGGCCGGAAGCGGGCGGCGATGACTCATGGCGACGTACGAGTATTTCTGCAATCGCTGCGGTTCGTTCGACGTGAAGCGGCCCATCGGCACCGCGTCGGCCGAGGAGGTCTGCCCGCGGTGCTCGAATACCGCTCGGCGCGTGTACACATCCCCCGGAACTGCCTTCACGTCGCCCGCGGTCGCGGGCCTGCGCGAGCTGGAGGAAGAGTCTCGGGAAAACCCCGCGGTGGTCACGCGGGTGCCTCCCAAGGAGGCAGCGCCGAGGCCGACCCACCCGGCCCACGCCCGGCTTCCCCGGCCCTGACAGGGAAGTTCGGACCGGCCGGTAAGCCCTTCCGGGAAGGGCGAGTTATCGGGAGGTGTGTCCCTTGGCCAATGTCGGGCTTCTCTTCGTGGGCGCGGTGCTGTTCCTGAACGGGCTGATGCTGCTGGGGAAGGTGGACAGCCGGGCAGCCGCCATATTCAATCTGTTCGTGGGCGGGCTTCAGGTCCTCACACCCACATATCTCATCATCGCCGCGAATCAGGATTCCGAGCGAATTCTGCTGGCATCGGGCATCTTCCTCTTCGGTTTCACCTACCTGTATGTAGGGATCGGCCTGCTGATGGGGCTCGACACGACCGGCGTGGGCTATTACTCGCTGTTCGTGTCCATCGTGGCTCTGGGCTATTCCTTCGTCAGTTTCCGGCAGTTCGGCGATCAGCCGTTCGGCGTCATATGGCTCTACTGGGCGTTCCTCTGGTTCCTCTTCTTCCTGCTCCTGGGCCTGAAACTGGAGAGGCTGACGCCTTATGTCGGCTGGGTGACCGCGATCGAAGGCTGGGTGACCGGTGTCATACCGGCATTCCTGCTGCTGTCCGGTTACTGGGTCCCGGAGAACTTCTACGAGATCGCGATCGCACTGGGCGCGTTCGGTGTGCTGACCTTCGGCGGGCTGTGGTTCGCACTGCGCCACAGGCGGCCCGGCAGGCCCGCGGAGGAGTACGGCGCTTACCCGGCCGGCAGCCACGGCTAGATCCTTCGGCGCCGCGCCACGCTCGTAATCGCTCACCACATACAAAAGAACATGAGGGATTCACATGCCTGAAGTAATCTTCAGCGTCGACCAGTCCCGGTCGATGCGCGACCAGGAAGTACCTGGACACAACAGGTGGCATCCTGATGTTCCGAACGCCGCGATGGTCCGCCCCGGGGACGAGTTCCGCCTCGAATGCCGCGACTGGACCGATGCGCAGATCGGCAACAACGACTCCGCCAACGACGTCCGCGATATCGACCTGAAGCGTTGCCACATGCTCAGTGGGCCGATAGGCATCGAAGGCGCGGAGCCGGGCGACCTGCTCATCGTCGACATCCTCGAGCTCGGGCCGGTGCCGCAGCAGGTCGGCGACGCACCGGGTCAAGGCTGGGGATACACCGGCGTTTTCGCCAAGGCCAACGGTGGAGGCTTCCTGACGGACTACTTCCCGGACTCCCTCAAGGCGGTCTGGGACTTCCACGGGCAGATGGCGACCACCAGGCACCTTCCCGGTGTCCGCTTCACCGGCATCACCCACCCCGGTCTCTTCGGCACCGCGCCGTCCGCGGAACTGCTTGAGCGGTGGAACAGGCGTGAGCAGGCCCTGGTCGACACCGACCCCGACCGCGTCCCGCCGCTGGGACTCACACCCGACCCCGAGCAGGCACTGGCCGGCAAGGCGACCGGATCGGACGCCGAACGCATCGGCCAGGAAGGCGCACGAACCGTTCCCGCACGGGAGAACGGCGGCAACCAGGACATCAAGAACTTCACGCGTGGATCACGCGTCTTCGTCCCCGTCCATGTCAAGGACGCCAAGCTGTCGGCCGGTGACCTGCACTTCAGCCAGGGCGACGGTGAGATCACCTTCTGCGGCGCCATCGAGATGGGCGGCTACATCGACTTCCACGTCGATCTGATCAAGGGCGGCATGGAGAAGTACGGTGTCACGACCAACCCCGTCTTCATGCCGGGCAACGTCGAGCCGCGGTACTCGGAGTTCATGTCCTTCGTCGGGATCTCCGTGGACCACGACACCGACACCAACTACTACATGGACGCGACGGTCGCCTATCGCCGCGCCTGCCTCAACGCCGTCGAATACCTGAAGAGGTTCGGCTACTCCGGAGAGCAGGCCTACCTGCTCCTCGGTGCCGCCCCCATCGAGGGACGCATCAGCGGGATCGTCGACATCCCCAACGCCTGCTGCTCCCTCTACCTCCCGACCAGCATCTTCGACTTCGACGTCCGTCCCACCGCGGAGGGCCCGAAGGTCGCAGACCGCGGTCAGTGCGCGGTGGCGAGCTGAGGCCGACCCGTCACCCAGGGCAAGGGGGACCTCCGCGTGACCGGGGGTCCCCCAACCTCTCAGGCACTGGTCAGGCGTCCTTGAACTCCTGCCGCTGCCGCCCCAGCCCCTCGATCTCCAGCTCCACCACGTCTCCCGCCCGCAGATACGGCTTGGGCTCGGGCTGCCCCAACGCAACCCCCGCCGGCGTCCCGGTATTGATGACATCCCCGGGGTAGAGCGTCATGAACTGACTGACGTACCGCACCACTTCCCCCACGGAGAAGATCTGCTCGGCGGTCGTCCCGTCCTGCTTCAGCTCCCCATTGACCCACAGCCGCAGCGACAGCTGCTGCGGATCCGGCACCTCGTCCGCCGTCACCAGCCACGGCCCCAGCGGGTTGAACGTCTCGCAGTTCTTGCCCTTGTCCCAGGTCCCCCCACGCTCGATCTGGAACTCCCGCTCGGACACGTCGTGCGCCACCGCGTACCCGGCGACATGCGCGAGCCCGTCCTGCGCCGACTCCAGGTAGCGGGCGGTACGTCCGATGACGACCGCCAGCTCCACCTCCCAGTCGGTCTTCCGGGACCCGCGCGGCACGAGCACGGTGTCGTGCGGCCCGACCACCGTGTCCGCGGCCTTGAAGAAGATCACCGGCTCGGCGGGCGGCTCGGCCCCGGTCTCCCGGGCGTGGTCGTGGTAGTTCAGCCCGATGCACACGATCTTGCCGATCCGCCCCAGCGGCGCCCCGATCCGCAGCCCGGCGGCGTCCAGCACGGGCAGCTCCCCGGCCCCGGCGGCATCCCGGATCCGGCCGAGCGCGGCCTCGTCCGCGAGCAGCGCCCCGTCGATGTCGGACACGAGCCCGGACAGATCCCGCAGCACACCCTCGGCGTCCAGCAGCGCGGGCCGCTCCGCCCCGGCCGTACCGACTCGCAGCAGCTTCATGGTCACAATCTCCCTCGATCGCGGGGGCGCCCGCCGATGTGTGCAGCCATCGGAGGACTGGTCGATCCTCCAAGGTGACGGTCCAGTCCGCAATACCCCGTTCACGTACTGGACCGTAGCCACCGGAGTTCAGCGGTAGAGCACAGCCCGCTCGACGGCACTCCACGTCGTACTGGTCACCACGTACAGCGCGGCCGCCAACGGCACCACCGCCACGGTGATGAGCGTCAGGAAGGACATGAACGGCATGACCTTGGTGACGGCGCCGAGGCCGGGCAGCTGCCCACCGTCCACCGGTACGGGACTTCCGACGGCCATCATCCGCTTCGTACGGCGGTAGTTGAACGCGGCGACCACCACGACCACGGCGAACAGCCCGACGTACACCAGCCCCGCCGCCCCGAACACCCCACCGTCACCCAGCGCGTCCACCCACCGGTCCCCCAGGGGCGCGGCCAGCAGCTGATGACCGAGCAGGGCGTTCGCCTCGCCGCCGATCGTCGGATTCGAGAACAGGTGGTAGAGCAGGAAAAACGCGGGCAACTGCATCAGACCGGGCAGACAGCCCGCGAGCGGTGACACCTTCTCCTTGGCGTGCAGCTCCAGCACAGCCTGCTGAAGCCGCTCTGGATTCTTCCGGTACTTCTTGCGCAGCTCGGCGATCTTCGGCTGCAACGCGGTACGCGCCTTCTGTCCCCGCGCGGCCGCCCGGGACAGCGGCAGCACCAGCAGTCGTACGAACGCGGTGAACAGGACGATCGCGGCGGCGGCCGCGGAGGCGTGGAACAGCGGCTGAAGCAGCTCGGCCAACTGCTCGACCAGGGTGGCGAAAACGGACATGGGTGAGCCCTCCGTCGTGGGTCTCGTCGTGCCGGGAGATGGGATGGCGGCATGACGACCCGCGCGGGGTCACGGTGGTCTGGTGTTGCGCTGAGGTGGCGTGCCCTACGCGACGGTCGTCAGCAGGGCGTGTCCGGGCGCTCGGGGCCGGGTGCGTCCCTTGGCGTCGGGGTCGCGTTGCGGCAGGAAGGCCGTACGACGGTCCCGGTCGCGGATGGCCGTACGCACCCGCGTGGGCGGCACGGCGGGCGCGCAGCGCGCGGCGACCAGCAGGCAGACGGCGAGCGCCGACCCGGCCGCGGCGGTCGCGGCGAGCGCGACGGTGGCGGAGAGGGTGCCGGCGTCCAGCAGGGCCAGGTCGAGGAAGAGGATCAGGAGCAGGACGGCGGGGCGCGACTTCGCGCACGTCCGGATCATCGCCGCCTCCCCCTCTCCTCAATACCTCTCGCAATACCGTTCGTTTATACCTCACCGCGGGCGCATGGACAGGAGCGTCCCCCACACCACCAGGCGGTACTTGGACGTGTACTCGGGGGTGCAGGTGGTGAGGGTGATGTAGTAGCCGGGCTCGCGGTAGCCCCGGCCGGGGTGGACGAGGCTGCGCGGCACGGGCCGTATCACTGCGGTGTCGCGGGCGGAGGTCTGCGGGACGGTCTGGTCGACGGCGTACGTGTACACGGCCGACCGCGTCTCTACGACGATCCGGTCGCCGTCGTCGAGCCGGTTGAGGTATCGGAAGGGCTCGCCGTGGGTGTTGCGGTGCCCGGCGAGCGCGAAGTTCCCGGCGTGGCCGGGCTGTGCGGTGCCGGGGTAGTGACCGGCGTACCCCTTGTTGAGGACGTGCGGCTTGCTGATGCCTGCGGCGACGGGGACGCGGAGGTTCAGGCGGGGGATGGCGAGGATGGCGTAGGCGTCGGAGGGGTGGGGGCGGGGTGCCGAGACGGGGGTGTCTCGCCGGGTGGGGGCTCGCCGCTCGGGCGAAGGCTCGCTGTCGGCGGTCTCCGTCGGGTCGCTCTCCTGAACGCCGGGCGTGGCCCCGCCCCACTCCTGCTCCAGCGCCGCGACCTCCCGCTCGGCGCCCTCCCTCGCCTGCCGGTTGGTCCACCACAGCTGGTGCACGACGAGGAGGAGCAGGACGATCCCGACGGTGACGAGGGCCTCGCCACCGACCCACAGGACGCGTCGGCGCCGGGCACGCCGACGACGGGTGGCGTGCTGCACGACGGGCACGCGCATGGCGGTCGCCTCCTACACCGTCGTACGGGATGGGGGCCGCCCGCACGATAAGGGGTGGGGCGCGAGGTCTCCATAGCCGGTGCTCGACTCGCACCTGTCCGGGTGCTTGTCCGACCCTTCGAACCCTTCCTCAACTGGTTTGAGAAAGGCCTGTCGGAACCCTCGACAACCCCAGCCGCCACACCCGATGCTTCCTGTCGATCCCCACGGGACTGGCCCCGAAGCCGGTTCGACGACCGGCCGTTGATGGAGGCGAAGAAGCCATGATCCGACGCAGAACACTGCTGGCGGCCACGGGCGGCGCGCTGTTCACCAGCGCCCTGGCGACGGGTACGGCACACGCGGACGCGACGATCGCCGTCAACCCATCGACGACGTACGGCTCTTGGGAGGGCTGGGGCACGTCCCTGGCCTGGTGGGCGAACGTGTTCGGCGCGCGGGACGACTTCGCCGACCTGTTCTTCACGACCAGGACGGTGACGTACAACGGCACGGCACTGCCCGGCCTCGGCCTGAACATCGCCCGCTACAACCTCGGCGCGTGCAGCTGGAACAGCGTGAACGGCGAGAGCATGGTCGAGTCTCCCAACATCCCCGCGTTCAAGCAGATCGAGGGCTTCTGGCAGGACTGGAACAACGAGGACCCCACATCCTCGGCCTGGGACTGGACGGCGGACGCGAACCAGCGCGCGGCGCTGGTGAAGGCGACGCAGCGCGGCGCGGTGAGCGAGCTGTTCGCCAACTCGCCGATGTGGTGGATGTGCAACAACCACAACCCGTCCGGCGCGGCGGACGGCGGCAACAACCTCCAGACCTGGAACTACCGCCAGCACGCCTCCCACCTGGCGGCGGTCGCGCTGCACGCCCGTAACAACTGGGGCGTGAACTTCGCGACGGTCGACCCCTTCAACGAGCCGGCGTCGAGCTGGTGGACGGCGACGGGCACACAGGAGGGCTGCCACATGGACCCGGCGGTGCAGGCCGCCGTACTCCCGTACATGCGCAGCGAGTTGGACAAGCGCGGCCTGACGGGCATCCGCATCGCGGCGTCGGACGAGACGAACTACGACACGGCACGTTCGACGTGGGCGTCCTTCAACGCGTCCACGAAGTCCCTGGTCTCGCAGGTCAACGTGCACGGCTACCAGGGCGCGGGCGGCCGAAGGGATTTGTTGTACACGGACGTCGTGACGACATCCCGCAAGAAACTCTGGAACTCGGAAACGGGCGACGGCGACGGCACGGGCCTGACGATGGCCCGGAACCTCTGCTACGACTTCCGCTGGCTGCACCCCACGGCCTGGTGCTACTGGCAGGTCATGGACCCGACGACGGGCTGGGCGATGATCGCGTACAACGCGAGCACGCTGCAGCCGACGACGGTCCAGCCGAAGTACTACGTCATGGCGCAGTTCAGCCGCCACATCCGCCCGGGCATGACGCTCCTCGACACCGGCGTGAGCTACGCGGTGGCGGCGTACTCGGCGTCGGCGCGACGCCTGGTGATCGTGGCGGTGAACACGTCGACATCGGCGCAGACGCTCACCTTCGACCTGTCCCGTTTCTCGACGGTGACGGGCGGGTCCGGGGGCCTGGTCCCGCGCTGGAACACGGCGACGAGCGGTTCGGACCGCTACCGGGCGTACTCGGACACGCGCCTGAACGGCAAGTCGGTGAGCGTGCCGTTCGCGGCGGGGGCGGTGCAGACGTTGCAAGTGGACGGCGTGACGCTCTAGGACGATCTACAGGGGGACGGGCTCCCCGACCCCGAGGAGATTCCCCTCACTGTCCCGGAACCAGGCGGCACGCTCCCCTCGCGCCCCCTTGCTCGGATAGTGCCCCTCGACCTCGGCGATCCCGTCCTCCCCCGTCCGCAACCCCGGCAGGTCGACGACCTCGAACACAACACCCCGCCGCCGGAGCACGGCCACCACACCCTCAATGTCGTCGACCTGCCACGCCATCTGCGTAAAGGTCCCCGGCGAGACCCCCGCCGACTGAAAGAGGACGAATTCCACACCCCCACACCGATACAGCAGCCCACCGGGCCGCTCGTCGACGGGCTCCAGCCCCAGCTTCTCGGAATAGAACCGCCGAGCCCGCCCAAGATCCTGGGCGGGCAGCCGGGCGGCCACAGCCCCCCGCGCCAAATGATCCATCTCCTCCATACCCATACCTTCACTGTGCCGCAGCCGCCCGGCACGGTCCTGTCGACCGCCCGACCGCCCGACCACCGGACCGCCCGACCACCGGACCGCCCGACCACCGGACCGCCCGACCACCGGACCGCCCGACCACGGGACGCCCGCCCACCTGACCACCTGACTCTCCTTTGACACCACTCGGCAGTACGGTGTCCCCCATGCGCCCCGACACGCCTGCCGAGAACGTCGACCACACCGCCGAGGCGGCCCGCCTGGAGCGAACCGCCGGCCTCTACCCCGAGGACGCCGAGGCCCTGCTGCTGCGGGCCGCGGCCCACCTGGAACTGTCCGGCGACCGCCCCGCCGCGACCGCGCTCTACGACCGCCTGCTGTCGTCTCCCGACGCCCTGGAGAACTCCTTCCTGGTCCGCGCCCTGAAGGCCTCGAACCTCTGGGAGTACGGCCACGAGGCGGAGGCCCGAGCGATCATCGACGGCATCCGCACGGCGTCCCCGAGGGACCCGGCCCCCTGGGTGATCGTGGCCGAGGCCCTCGAATCGCACGACGAGCTGGAGACGGCGCAGGAGGTCTTCACGCAGGCCACCCGCCTCCTCCTGACGGACGGGTCGGCGCCCCCGCAGTCCACACACGCCCTCTTCTTCGGCCGCCACCGGGTACGCCGCATGCTGGGCCTCCCCCACGACGACTGGGACATCCTGGCCGACACCCTGCACTCGATGCCGGTCTCCCTGGACGAGCTGCACGACCCGAAGCGCGTATGGTCCCTGGGCTCGGACAACCCGGCGGAACTGGAGGCGGAGATCTCCCGCCTACGCGCGGAACTGGGCGCCTACCGAGAGGCCCTCTCCCGCCCGTTCCCGGTGGCGGTACTGCACTGGCCGCAGACGGAGCTGACGGAACTCCTGTCGGCGTACCCGACCCTGACCTCGGAGTACCCGTCCCACGAGGAGCACCTGTCGACGATAGAGGCGTCACTACGAGAGCTGGCGTCCTCGGGAACACCAAACCTGGGCGTCGTAACGGGCACGGTCCCGTCGTACGAGGCCTTCGCAGCCTCGGAAGCCACGTCCCCGGACGACCCGACCCTCCTCCCCCAGTACGCGACGACCCTGGCGGCACGGGGCAGAGCGGTGCCGTGGCCACCGGAGCGGACCGGGGTGTGCTGGTGCGGAACGGGACGGACGTACGGGGACTGCCACGGCACGGAGGACTAGGCGAGGACCCCCCTCTGCCGCGCCGCCTGCCGTTTGGTGGTGTACCTGGCCCCCATCGCCAGCAGCACGGAGGCCGCCGCGCCGGTGGCGGCAAGGCCATTGAGCCACACGTAGCTTTCGGAACTGGGGTACGTCGTCCCGTCCTCCAGAACGCAGTCAAAGGCAGGCGGCAGATACGAGGCACGGTGGCCCACGAGTCGCTCCACAAGGTGGGGAGAAGCATCGCGGCAGGCGGGCGCGGGAGAGGAACCTGCCCCCGACCGGGACTCGTGGTCGGACAGTTGGACGGCCCCGAGCGCCATGACCAGGAGCATGACCGCACCTGCCGCCGCCATACCGGCACCCCAGCGCAACAACCTCACGCCCCAGTCGGAGCGCCGCCCCGGCAAGACGACGGACACCAGCTTGACGACCACGGCGATGACCCACACAGGCACGGCGAAGAGAGCCGCGAAAGCAAGCAGAACAAACAAGCCCCGGTCTCCCCCCACCGACCCAACGAACAGCCGTTCGCACGCTCGGCGCAGCCTAGCCGCTCTCCTTCTGCATCACTCCGCAAACCAGAGGAAGCCGCCCCCCTGCCGCACCCCGCACCCCAGACACCGCGCACCCGCACCCGGCCACGAACGGCCACCCCGCCCCCACCGTCCCCGCCGCCCCACCCCTGGGCCGCCCGGCCATCACTGCACACCGCGGTGGAGGGGCGAGTGTCAAGAGTGG
>NZ_BJND01000090.1 GCF_006539505.1 Streptomyces spinoverrucosus | reverse complement strand
TGCCGGGTGATCGTCAGGCCGTGCCCGAGGCGGGTCGCGATGGCGGCCCGGGCGGCCTTGGATCGGGCGGCGACGGCGCTGACGGCCTCCCGCTGAGCCGAGCGCCGAAGTGCGGGCCCCGCCCCCGGCGATCGTCACGCCCTGCCCGAAGTGGGACCGCTCACGTACGGTTGACGCATGACGAGCATCGGTGCTTCTTCCGGGATGGTCGACTGGAACCTCGCGGTGGCGACCGCGACCCGGCTCGTGCGGCCGGGCCCAGAAGTGAGCCGCGACGAGGCCCGGGCCGTCGTCGCGGAGCTTCGCCGGCACGCCAAGGCCTCGGAGGGGCACGTCCGGGGCTTCACCCGGATGGGCACCGAGGAGACCCACGACACCCCCGTCCTCGTGGTCGACCGCCCCGGCTGGGTCCGGGCCAACGTCGCCGGCTTCCGGGAACTGCTCAAGCCGCTGCTCGGCAAGATGCAGGAGCGGCGCGGCAACACCCCCGGCGGCGCGGTCCTCGGCGCCGTCGGCGGCAAGGTCACCGGCGTGGAACTGGGGATGCTGCTGTCCTTCCTGGCCTCCCGCGTCCTCGGCCAGTACGAGACCTTCGCCCCGGCCACCCGCGACCTCCCGGCCGGCGAGAACGGCGGCGGCAGGCTGCTGCTCGTCGCCCCCAACATCGTGCACGTCGAGCGCGAACTCGACGTCGAACCGCACGACTTCCGCCTGTGGGTGTGCCTGCACGAGGAGACGCACCGCACGCAGTTCTCCGCCGTGCCGTGGCTGCGTGATCACCTGGAGGGCGAAATCCAGTCGTTCTTGGCGGAGACCGACGTCGACCCCATGACCGTCCTCGAACGCATCCGCGAGGCCGCCCAGACGCTCGCCGGGGGCCGTCCCGAGGGCGAGGAGGACGACGGCGGCCGGTCCCTGGTGGAGCTGGTGCAGACCCCGGCCCAGCGGGAGATCCTCGGTCGGCTCACCGCAGTCATGTCACTGCTGGAGGGCCACGCCGACTTCGTGATGGACGGCGTCGGCCCGGACGTCGTACGGACCGTGGGGGAGATTCGCGAGAAGTTCCAGCAGCGCCGCGCCAAGGGCGCCTCCCGCCTGGACCTGGCCCTGCGCAAGCTGCTCGGTCTGGATGCCAAACTCAGGCAGTACCGGGACGGCGAGCGCTTCGTACGGGCCGTCGTCGACGAGGCCGGCATGGACGGCTTCAACCGCGTGTGGACCTCCCCGAACACCCTCCCCACCAAGGCGGAGATCGCCAAACCGGCGGACTGGATCGCACGGGTGCATCGCCGGAGTGAGACATGAGCGTGGGGTGAGGAGTGGTGAACCGGATCCGGCCGACGGCAGACGAACGTCCCTCCAATCACCCGTCCGAGGGACCGTGAGCCATGGGTAGGCGTGCAATGCTCGGGGAACGGCCCGGTTCTGTCACCATCTACACACTCTGAGTGACCGAGCCTCGGGCTCACCCCCCGAAAAAACTTCATGAAGGGAACCGGACAATGGGTCCCCATCCTGCGGTCGCGGCGATACGCCTGGCGGTCCGCCGCGTCCTCCACGACATCCTCACCGAGCACACCTCCACCCCCCACACCGCCGACCACACCGCCGACCCCCACGAGCGTCCCCCCTCCCCGCTCGTGCTTGTGGCCTGCTCCGGCGGCGCCGACTCCATGGCGCTGGCCTCCGCGGTCGCCTTCGAGGCCCCCAAACTCGGCATCCGCGCGGGCGGCATCACCGTCGACCACGGCCTGCAGCCCGGCTCCGACCTGCGCGCCGAGGAGGTCGTGCTGCGGCTGCGCGAACTCGGCCTGGACCCGGTCGAGTCCACCACCGTGCGCGTCGGCCGCGACGGAGGCCCCGAAGCCGCCGCCCGGGACGCCCGGTACGCCGCCCTGGACGCCGCCGCCGTACGCCACCAGGCCGCCGCCGTCCTGCTCGGTCACACCCGCGACGACCAGGCCGAAACCGTCCTGCTCGGCCTCGCCCGCGGCTCTGGCATCCGCTCCCTGTCCGGCATGGCCGCGGTCTCGGGGGCCGGCGGCCGTTACCGGCGGCCCTTCCTCCAGCTCGACCGGCAGACCGCCCGCAAGGCCTGCATGGTCCAGTCCCTGCCGGTGTGGGACGACCCACACAACGCCGACCCGGCCTACACCAGGTCGCGGCTGCGGCACGAGGGACTGCCCGCCCTGGAGAAGGCGCTCGGCAAGGGCGTCGTCGAGGCGCTCGCCCGGACGGCCCAGCTCTCCCGCGACGACGCCGACGCCCTCGACACCTGGGCCAGCCAGGCCGAGGCCTCCGTCCGCGACGCCGCCGGCGGCCTGGAATGCGCCAAGCTGTACGCCCTGCCGCCCGCGGTACGCCGCCGGATCCTGCGCCGGGCCGCCATCGAGGCCGGTGCACCGGCCGGTTCGCTGTTCGCCCGTCACATCGAGGAAGTCGACCGCCTGATCACTGGCTGGCGCGGTCAGGGAGCCATCAATCTCCCCGGCAAAGTCGTCGCCCAGCGCCAGGGTGGCAGACTGGTGATTCGGCAAGGCTGAATCCTTGCTCCCCTTTGGGGGGTGATGAGCGGCCGGTGGGACGACCGAAAGTGATGCGGGTGGACGCGAAAGACATGGGTGCCGACCTCAAGCAGGTACTCATCACCAAGGAAGAGATCGACGCCAAGCTGGCCGAGCTGGCCGCGAAGATCGACGCGGAGTACGCGGGCAAGGACCTGCTGATCGTCGGCGTCCTCAAGGGCGCGGTGATGGTCATGGCCGACCTCGCCCGGGCGCTGTCCACCCCGCTCACCATGGACTGGATGGCGGTGTCGTCCTACGGCGCGGGCACCCAGTCCTCCGGTGTCGTACGGATCCTCAAGGACCTCGACACCGACATCAAGGGCAAGCACGTCCTTATCGTCGAGGACATCATCGACTCCGGCCTGACCCTGTCCTGGCTGATCTCCAACCTCGGCTCCCGCGAGCCCGCCTCCCTGAAGGTGTGCACGCTGCTGCGCAAGCCGGAGGCCGCGAAGGTCGCCATCGACGTGGAGTGGGTCGGCTTCGACATCCCCAACGAGTTCGTCGTGGGCTACGGCCTCGACTACGCCGAGAAGTACCGCAACCTCCCGTTCGTCGGTACGCTCGCGCCCCACGTCTACGGCGGCTGAGCCGGACGGCTGGAGCCTTGTAGGGAGATCGGGAACCCCAGCGGGCCTCGCGCCGTTGGAGCATGCAGACGGGTTCGCCAGCCGTCCCGTGCGGCTTCGCGCAACAATGCTGGGGTACCGTCAGAAGAACTGTCTTTATCAAACTCACTATGGCAGGAGGGACGGGGCGGCACCGCTCCGTATGGATGGACGTGAAGCGATACTTCCGTGGGCCGGTCATGTGGATCGTGCTGGCCGTCCTTGCCGTGGTCGTGTTGATGCAGGTCGTCGGCTCGTCCGGGGGCTACAAGACGGTGGACACCGGCCAGGTCGTCCAGGCGATCAATGACAACAGGGTCGAAGCGGCCAAGCTGACCACCGGCGACGAGCAGACCATCAAGGTCACGCTCAAGGACGGCGAAAAGATCGAGGACAGCTCCAAGATCCAGGCGAGCTACATCGGCGACCAGGGCGCCAACCTCGCCTCCACGCTGCAGGACAAGTACCAGAACAAGCAGATTCCGGACGGTTACACGGTCACGCCGACCAAGCAGAACGCGTTCGTCAGCATCCTGCTGTCTCTGCTGCCCTTCGTCCTCATCGTGGTTGTCTTCCTGTTCCTGATGAATCAGATGCAGGGCGGCGGCTCCCGAGTGATGAACTTCGGCAAGTCGAAGGCCAAGCTCATCACCAAGGACACCCCCAAGACGACCTTCGTGGACGTCGCGGGTGCCGACGAGGCCGTCGAGGAGCTCCAGGAGATCAAGGAGTTCCTGCAAGAGCCGGCCAAGTTCCAGGCCGTCGGCGCCAAGATCCCCAAGGGCGTGCTGCTGTACGGCCCGCCCGGCACCGGCAAGACGCTGCTCGCGCGTGCCGTCGCCGGCGAGGCCGGCGTGCCCTTCTACTCGATCTCCGGTTCCGACTTCGTCGAGATGTTCGTCGGTGTCGGTGCCTCCCGAGTCCGTGACCTGTTCGAGCAGGCCAAGGCGAACGCCCCGGCGATCGTCTTCGTCGACGAGATCGACGCGGTCGGCCGCCACCGCGGCGCCGGCCTCGGCGGCGGTCACGACGAGCGCGAGCAGACCCTGAACCAGCTGCTCGTCGAGATGGACGGCTTCGACGTCAAGGGCGGTGTGATTCTCATCGCCGCGACGAACCGGCCCGACATCCTCGACCCGGCGCTGCTGCGCCCCGGCCGCTTCGACCGGCAGATCGCCGTCGACCGCCCGGACATGCAGGGCCGTCTGGAGATCCTCAAGGTCCACCAGAAGGGCAAGCCGGTCGCTCCCGACGTCGACCTGTCGGCGGTCGCCCGCCGCACGCCCGGCATGACCGGCGCCGACCTGGCGAACGTGCTGAACGAGGCCGCCCTGCTGACGGCCCGCAGCGACAAGAAGCTGGTCGACAACAAGATGCTCGACGAGGCCATCGACCGCGTCGTGGCGGGCCCGCAGAAGCGGACCCGGATCATGTCGGACAAGGAGAAGAAGATCACCGCGTACCACGAGGGCGGACACGCCCTGGTCGCGGCGGCCTCACCGAACTCCGACCCGGTCCACAAGATCACGATCCTGTCCCGCGGCCGCGCCCTCGGCTACACGATGGTGCTGCCGGACGAGGACAAGTACTCGACCACGCGCAACGAGATGCTCGACCAGCTGGCCTACATGCTGGGCGGCCGCGCGGCCGAGGAGCTGGTCTTCCACGACCCGACCACCGGTGCCGCCAACGACATCGAGAAGGCCACCGGCCTGGCTCGGGCCATGGTCACCCAGTACGGCATGACCGAGCGCCTCGGCGCGATCAAGTTCGGCGGCGACAACACCGAGCCGTTCCTCGGACGTGAGATGGCTCACCAGCGCGACTACTCCGAGGAGGTCGCGGCGCTCGTCGACGAAGAGGTCAAGAAGCTCATCGAGACCGCGCACAACGAGGCGTGGGAGATCCTGGTCGAGAACCGCGACGTCCTCGACAACCTGGTCCTGGCCCTCCTGGAGAAGGAGACCCTGGGCAAGGAGGAGATCGCCGAGATCTTCGCCCCGATCGTCAAGCGGCCGCCGCGTCCCGCGTGGACCGGCTCCTCCCGCCGTACGCCGTCCACCCGTCCGCCGGTGCTCTCCCCGAAGGAGCTCGCACTGACGAACGGCGCCAACGGCGCGACGGCGGCGATCACCGCGAAGAGCTCGGCGACGGAGCCCGCCCCGGCAGCCGAACCGGCCGCCCCGGAGGACCGTCCCGAAGCCTGAGCCCCGGGCCGCTCCCGCGGCCCACAGGCCCGGAATGGATGCCGCGCCACCCTGGTTCTAGCCTGGGGGGCGCGGCATCGACGTATGCGCACAGATGGGACGCGTCGCAGCACGCGTCAGGCACAGGAACGAGGCACCACATGACCGACCCCGTGACGCTGGACGGCGAGGGCACAATCGGCGAGTTCGACGAGAAGCGCGCCGAGAACGCCATCCGCGAACTGCTGATCGCGGTCGGCGAGGACCCCGATCGGGAGGGCCTGAGGGAGACACCGGCGCGGGTGGCGCGGGCGTACAAGGAGATATTCGCGGGGCTGTGGCAGCAGCCGGAGGACGTGCTGACGACGACGTTCGACATCGGGCACGACGAGATGGTGCTCGTGAAGGACATCGAGGTGTACTCGACCTGTGAGCACCACCTCGTGCCGTTCCGGGGCGTCGCCCACGTGGGATACATCCCGTCCACCTCGGGCAAGATCACCGGGCTGTCCAAGCTGGCCCGGCTCGTGGACGTCTACGCCCGTCGCCCGCAGGTGCAGGAACGACTCACCACGCAGATCGCGGACTCCCTGATGGAGATCCTGGAGCCGCGGGGTGTGATCGTGGTCGTGGAGTGCGAGCACATGTGCATGTCGATGCGGGGCATTCGCAAGCCCGGTGCGCAGACCATCACGTCGGCGGTGCGCGGCCAGCTGCGGGACGCGGCGACGCGGAACGAGGCGATGAGCCTGATCATGGCTCGCTGAGCCGTGCGCTGATCGTTTTTCGGGGCGGCTTGAGCCGCGGTGTCACGCCGCCGGAGCCGTCCCCGCGCCGTTGTGTTCGTCGTCCTCCGGGAGTTTGCAGACGTGCTCCAGGAAGATGGCGGCGGCTATGACGGCGATGCCTGCCACGACCGAGCAGCCGGCGTAGATGGCCTGGTCGCGGCGGGCCGGGATGTCGAGGGACTCCAGCAGGAAGACGCCCGTGCCGCCGTACATCCCGGCGACGAGGGCGGCGACCAGGGCGCTGGCCTGGCCGAAGACGACCGCGCGGGCCGCCATGAGGGGGTCGACGCCCTTGGCCTCGGGGCGGCGTTCGCGCTGGGCCCTGAGGCGGGCGCGGATCGAGAGCGCCGTGGCGAGCAGTACCGCGGCGATCAGGGCCAGCACGATGGGGGCGGCGAGGGGGACGCTCGGGAGCGTACCGATCGAGTTCCAGAGGCGGGCGCCCGCCCAGGACAGGATCCCGGCGACGACGAAGACGCCGGCCAGCACCCTGATGCGCAGCTCTCTCACGGTGTCCCTTCGGTTCCCCGGATGCCCCGGACTGTTGGCCGTCTCGACCTTAACGACTACTCGGGCAGCCGGAGTTCCAGGTCCGCGCGGGGAGCGACACCGTCGCGGGTGACCACGCCGAGCAGGTCGGCGACGGCACCGCGGCCGGGAACCTGGGCGTCGGGGTCCACGTCGTGCCAGGGGGCGAGCACGAAGGCGCGTTCGTGGGCGCGCGGGTGGGGGAGGGTGAGCGTCGGGTCGTCGGAGACGACGTCGGCGTACGAGACGATGTCGACGTCGAGGGTGCGAGGGCCCCAGTGCTCGTCGCGGACCCGGTGGAAGGCCTCCTCGACCGCGTGCGCCCGCTCCAGGAGGGAGGACGGGGGCAGGGTCGTCTTCAGGACCACGACCGCGTTGAAGTACGACGGCTGGGTGCCGGGCTCGACGCCCCACGGCTCCGTCTCGTAGACGGGGGAGACCGCCTTGATGCGTACGCCGGGGGTGTCCTCCAGGGCGTCGATGGCGCCCTGGAGCGTCTCCAGGCGGTTGCCGAGGTTGGAGCCGATGGAGATCACGGCCCGTTTGGGATTGTGCAGGGTGGTGTCGGCGGCGTCGACCTTCTCGACGACGGAGGCGGGTACCGGCTGTACGGTCGGGTCGCTGTGACCCTTGGTGAAGAACGCGGTCATACTCGGCTCCGGGTGATGGTGACGGTCACGTCGTCGAAGGGGACCGTGATCGGTGCGTCCGGTTTGTGGACGGTGACCTCGACCTCCTGAACCCCTTCGTGCTTCAGACAGGCCTGGGCGATGCGCTCGGCGAGCGTCTCGATGAGGTTGACGGGCTCGCCCTCGACGACGGCCACGACCTCCTCCGCCACGATGCCGTAGTGCACGGTCTTCGCCAGGTCGTCGTCGGCCGCGGCCGGGCGCGTGTCCAGGCCGAGGACGAGGTCCACGATGAAGGTCTGGCCCTCCTCGCGCTCCCTGGGAAACACACCGTGGTGCCCGCGGGCCTTCAGGCCGCGCAGCGCGACACGATCCACGCGAATCACTCCTGCAATCGTCGGGTGCGACCGGTCCGTACCGTGTGCGGGCGGCACACCGGCCTCGAACGAATCTACCTGCGGCTACCGACAATCCCGGGCCACGGGGGCGCGGGGTCCGGCGGGGGCCGGGAGGTTTCATCGCATGTTTCCCCTGGGGAATCCGGTGGCTCACGGGCTGGTAGCCGCCCATACCCGCGGGTTCGTGATTCCAACCACTTCTTGGTCCCTTCGGGCCCCGTGCGGTCCTTTCGGCCCTGGTGCGCCTACCCACTCACGCGGGCGGCTCGTCCTCCTCGTCCTCGGCGTTCTCGGTCAGCACCGGGGAGGCGTGGTGCGACCAGAGCTTCCAGCCGTCGGGTGTGCGCCGGAACACATTCGTGGCGACCACCAGCTGGCCGACGAGCGGACCGGGCCCTTCGCCGTCCTCGGGCACGGGGCCGCCGCTGAGGATGTTCTCCGTGCAGCTCACCAGGGCGGTGTCGCCGGTGACCGAGACGTGGACGTCGGTCAGGAAGAACTGGATGTAGTCGGTGTTCGCCATGATCAGGGCGTACGACCGGAGCACCTCGCCGCGGCCGGTGAGCACCGGCCAGCCGGGGTGCACGCAGGAGATCACGCCGGTGTCCGCCGGGTCGTGGTACGTCTCGTCGACGCCCAGGTCGGACGGGGTGAGCCAGAGCGTGGACAGCTCCTCGAAGTCGCCGCGCTCCAGTGCCTCGTAGAAGGCGGTGTTGGCGAGTTCGACCTGCTCGACGTCGGTGTGGGGGGCGCTCACCGGGCTCCTTCCACGGCGCGTGCGACCCGTACCGCGTCCGCCGTCGCACGCACCTCGTGCACGCGCACCGCCCATGCGCCGGCGTGCGCCGCCAGCGCGGAGACGGCGGCCGTGGCCGCGTCGCGCTCCCGCGCCGGGGGCGGGGAGCCGGCCGGGCCCGCCAGCACGCGGCCGAGGAAGCGCTTGCGGGAGGCGGCGACGAGCAGGGGGTGCCCGAGGGTGCGCAGGCGGTCGAGGTGGGAGAGGAGGGTCAGGTCGTGCTCGGTGTCCTTGGAGAAGCCGAGGCCGGGGTCGATCACGATCCGGTCGGGGGCGACGCCGCCCTCCAGAACGGCCTCCACGCGCGCGTGCAGCTCGTCGACGACCTCGGTGACGACGTCGTCGTACACGCCCTTGACGTTGCCGCCCTCCAGGAAGCCGCGCCAGTGCATGACGACGAAGGGGGCGCCGGTCCGCGCGACGACCGGGATCATCGCGGGGTCGGCGAGGCCGCCGCTGACGTCGTTGACGAGGGCGGCGCCGGCGGCGAGGGCCTGTTCGGCGACGGACGCGCGCATGGTGTCGACGGAGACGACGACGCCCTCGGAGGCGAGGCCGCGGACGACCGGGATGACGCGGCGCAGCTCCTCGGCCTCGTCGACCCGGGTGGCGCCGGGGCGGGTGGACTCGCCGCCGACGTCCACGAGGTCGGCGCCCTCGGTGACGAGGTCGAGGCCGTGCTTGACGGCGGCGGTGGTGTCGAACCAGCGGCCGCCGTCGGAGAAGGAGTCGGGGGTGACGTTCACGACTCCCATGACCGCGCAGCGGTCCCATTCCGGAAGGCCCGCGATCCGCCCGCGTCCGCTGTGGTTGCTCATACGTTCAGCGTAGGCCCAGGGTGGGGGCGGGCTCCCCACGTGGGAGGCCCGGCCGGGCGGGACCGGTAGGGGTGGTGTGCCCGGCTCGGCAGGATCGGCAGGGGGGTGCGCCCGGCTCGACAGGACCGCAGGGTGGTGCGGCCCGGCCCGGCCCAGCCCGGCGCGGCAGGATCGGCAGGGTGGTGCGCCCGGCGCGGCGGGACCGGCAGGGGGCGTGCGCCCGGATTGGCCGGTTCGGCAGGGTGGTGCGGCCCGAGCGGCAGACCCCAGGGCTGGGGGGCGAGGGCTGCCGCTCGGGCCTGTCCGGGTCAGGCCGCGCGTACGTCCCGTTCCGTGACGGCGTGCGCGCAGGGGCGCGCGGTGGCCTTCTGGCGCCGCAGGGGGCGCGGCAGGGCGCGGCCGAGGTTGAGGAAGCCCTCCGCCTGCAGGGCGGCCAGGCCGATGCGCGGCAGGTCGCCGGAGGCCCGGTAGACGACGAAGCGGGGCTCCCAGCGCGGCTGGAACTTGGCGTTGAACCGGTACAGGGACTCGATCTGGAACCAGCGGGAGAGGAACATCAGCAGGCCGCGCCAGGCGCGCAGCACCGGGCCCGCGCCGATCTTCTCGCCGCGCGCCAGGGCGGAGCGGAACATCGCGAAGTTGAGTGACACGCGCGCGATGCCGAACTTCGGCGCCGCCTGCAGCGCGGCCACGATCAGCAGTTCGTTCATGCCGGGGTCCGCCGAGCGGTCCCGGCGCATCAGGTCCAGCGAGACCCCGTCCGTGCCCCAGGGCACGAAGTGCAGGATCGCCTTCAGATCGCCGTACGGACCCGGCTGGGCGTCCGCCTTGTGGGCGGTGGCGACGAGACAGTCGCCGTCGGCCGGGTCGCCGATGCGGCCCAGCGCCATGGAGAAGCCCCGTTCGCTGTCGGTACCGCGCCAGTCGTCGGCGGCGCGGCGGATCCGGTCCAGCTCGGCCTCGCCGAGGTCACGGACGCGTCGTACTCGGGTTTCGTAACCGGCACGCTCGATGCGCTTGACCATCTGTCGCACGTTGCGCATGGCGCGGCCGGTGAGGGAGAAATCCGCGACGTCCACCACCGCCTCGTCGCCCAGTTCGAGGGCGTCGAGGCCGGTCTCGCGGGTCCACACCTCGCCGCCCGTCTCGGAGCAGCCCATGACGGCGGGCGTCCACGAATGCGCGCGTGCCTCGTCCATGAACCGTTCGATGGCGCCCGGCCAGGCCTCCACGTCACCTATGGGGTCCCCGCTGGCGAGCATCACCCCGGAGACCACGCGGTACGTCACCGCCGCCTTGCCGCTGGGGGAGAAGACGACGGCCTTGTCACGGCGCAGCGCGAAGTGGCCGAGGGAGTCACGGCCGCCGTGCCGCTCCAGCAGGGCGCGCAGCCGGATCTCGTCGTCCTCGGTGAGCCGCGCGGCGGGGTGTTCGGGGCGCAGGGCGAGGTAGATCGTGGTGACGGCGGTGAGCAGGCCGAGCGCGCCCAGGGAGGCGCCGACCGTCCATGAGGTGGTGCCCTGGTAGGCGACCGGGCCTTCGAAGCCGAACAGGCCGTACAGGACGTGGGTGATGCGGTCGGCCAGGGACGGGTCGCCAATCAGGCTGTGCGGGTGCGCGCTGACGACGACCAGGCCCAGGGCGAGCGAACCGGCGCCCATGAGTACGAAGTTGGCCAGCGCACGCCACCGGCTGCGCGGGTCGGGCAGGGACGCGAACTGGTCGCGGTGGCGCACCAGCGCCGCGAGCAGCGCCAGCGAGATGATCAGGCCGATCAGGGAGTGCCGGTAGGTGAACTGTGCGATCGCCCCGGCCGGCAGCAGCGCCACGGCGGCCCGCCAGGCCCGGCGTTTGCCGCGCTTGAGCCCGTGGGCGAGCAGCAGCAACAGCACGCCGACGCTGAGCGAGAGCGCGGCCGCGAACGGTCCGAGCGCGCCGGGCAGCACCTCGGCGAGCGCGTGCATACGGCTGTGCCGGAAGCGCGGGAAGACGCCGGCGGCGATGTCCACGATGCCGACGAGGGCACAGGCCCTGCCGACGAGGACGGGAACGGACTCGGGACGCGGTCCGCGCAGCCGGCGGCGCCGCCGCCTCATTTCCTCATCTTCCCTGACAGACATCGCATCCCGTAGTTCTGCACGTGAGTTGGCATCCGGTGCCGATTCGGGCATCCGACGACATTGCGCCCTCTAGGACGACGGGACGGAGGGCGAGGTTCACTGCGTTTCGCAAAGCCGTTTCAAAGGACGCGCGGTGGCTGTGTTCCGAGGCCACGCGGTGGCTGCGATTCGAGGCCACGCGGTGGCCGTGTTTTTACCGCCTGGGGCACCATGATTCGCCTACGCGCGGTAAGTTTCTGGCCATGCCACGTGGACGTCATCGCCATTCACCGCCTTTGCACAGGCTGCTGCCCCCGTCGGCGATCGCAGGCGTCTCGCTCGTCTGCGCCCTCGGCCCATGGGTGTTCACGGAGCCGATGGTGCTCCGGGGGCTGGCGGCGGCCGCCGCGGTGACGGCTGTCGCCGGCGCGGTCGTCATGCGCCGCTGGGACATCCAGGCCGGCAAGCAGGTGGCCGACCTCACGCGCGCGCGTGCGAGCGACGAGTGGCGGCACGAGGAGCGGGTCGCGGAACTGGAGAGCGACCTGGAGGAGTCGCGCGAACTGCGCGGCAAGCTCGAACAGCGCCTGCGGGCCAAGCGCGCCGAACTGGCCGGGCTGCGCAACGAGCACGCGGCACTGCTGCGCCGGTACGCCACCGCCGAGACCGAGCGCGCGAGCGCTCTGGAGGGCCGCCGCCTGCTGGAGATAGAGGCCGCCGTTCCCGCGCCCGCGCTGCCTCCCGTACCGGAGCGGGGGGACTCCGCCGACGTCGACGAGTCCGCGGTCGATGAATCGGCGGTCGAGGAGACCGGCGTTGAGGACAAACCGCAGACGCCGAGGTTGTTCTCCCCGGAGGGGTCCCGGCTGTTCCTGCGGGCGCAGGCCGCGCTGGTCCGCTTCGACGCGGATCTGAAGGCCGAGGCCGACAAGGACACGGCTGCCGAGGTGGCGGCGTCCGCCAAGGAGCCTGTGCCGGACGACGCCGACCGTAGTGGTACCGGGGCGGAGGCCGCGCAGGAGGACGAGGCCCGGGGGAAGACCGAGGCGGCCGACGGGCACCAGCGCGCGGCCGCCACCACTCCGGCGCACATCCAGCAGCCCTCCGGGCACTACACCGTGCCGACGGCGGTGGCGGTCGTACCGGCGTCCACGCCGGTACGGCGTCCCAGTGTCGAGGGCGGGTTCGACTTCTTCGGTACGAAGGCCAAGGGCGCGGTGTCCGCCGCCCTGGAGGCCGTGCAGAACGAGGACCTCGCCGACGTGGTCGGTCAGGAGGCGCTCGATCTGCACAAGGCCCAGGCGGAGGCGGAGTTCAAGCCCCCGACCGCCGAGTCGCGCGGCGTCGGGCAGGTGATCGACCTGACGGCACACGACGAGACCGAGCAGATCGACGTGCAGGGGCTGCGGAGCGCGGCTTCCTGAAAGCCGCACAGTCGTTCATAAAGCTCTTTTGGACGGCGTTTTCACGCCATCCACCGGTCCGGCCGCGCGTCCCTGCGCCCCGTCCGGGACCGCTCCGCCTGTGCGCGCAGCAGCCGCGCAGCCTCCTCGGCGTCCCTCAGGCGGGCTGTCACGGTCTTGTTGGCGCCCGTGTCCACGTGGACGTCCGCGAGCCGCCAGCGCCGCATCCAGGGGCCCTGCTCCTGCCGGACGCTCTGCACCTTGGCGTGCGGGACGAGTGCGAGGCTGCGCCGGAGCAGTCCGTGCCGGGCCACGAACACCTCGTCCGTGACGGTGAAGCCGTATCCCCGCCACCACAGCGGCATGCACCGGCCCGCGCGTCGCGGTGGACGGGACAGGGACGAGGCGGGCGGTACGGTCACGCCGGGCAGTACGCGCGCGATGAGGGGCTCCGCGACCTCGCGCGGGGCCACCGGCAGCAGTACGGAGTTGGACGAGCCGGCCACGTCCAGCTCCACCCGCACCCAGCCGCGCCGCCGCCACAGCAGCGGCTCCACGATCCGCACGGTCTGCACCCGCCCCGGCGGCACCGTCTCGTGGGCGCGGTCGAGGAGGCCGCGGTCGATCCGGATGCCGTCCGGCGACTCGGCCACCGTCCAGTCGTACTCGGCGACGAACCGCCCCACGCTGCTCGCGCCCGCCGCACCGAGCAGCGGCACGGCGGTCGCGACCACTGTCCACAGGTTGTGGGTGAAGAACCACAGCACGGGCGGTACGACGAGGGCGGCGGCCAGCGTGGCCCACGTCGCGCCGGTCAGCAGCAGGGAGACGGCGAGCACGCCGGCCGGCACGTGCAGCAGTCGCTGCTCGGGCGCTTCGCCGACCTCGTGCGCGGTCTCGGGGGCGAAACCGGCTGCCCGCGCGAGGAGTTCGGCCCGCAGCGCGCGTGCGTCGGCCTCGCCCAGGTAGGCGAGCTCGTCCTTCTTGTCGGTCCCTATGACATCGAGTTTGAGTTTCGCGACGCCCGCCACGCGCGCGAGGAGCGGTCTCGTGACGTCGATGGCCTGGATGCGCTCCAGGCGGATGTGCGCGGTGCGCCGGAACAGCAGGCCGGTGCGGATGCGCAGTTCCGTCTCGGTCACCGCGAAGTGCGTGAACCACCAGCTGAGAAAGCCGTACAGCGCGGCGGCCGGGATGACCACCGCGAGGGCTATGAGGATCGTGGTCGTCGTCAGCCGGGTCAGCTGGCGGTGCGTCGCGTCCGGGTCGTGCAGCGCCCACCCGATGAGTACGGCGACCGGCGCCCACGCCCGCCTGAACGGCGTTATCGGGTGCAGCCGCCGCTCGGTCACCGTCACCTCGCGGCGCACCTGGTCGTGGGTGCCCGGCGTCGTCACAGCCCCGCCGATCGTGCCTGGCCCAGCTCGGTGAGCCGGTCGCGCAGTCGTTCGGCCTCGGCCGGGTCGAGGCCGGGGATGGTCGCGTCGGTCGCGGCGGCGGCCGTGTGCAGCTGGACGCTGGCCAGCCCGAAGTGCCGCTCGACGGGGCCGGAGGTCACCTCGACCAGCTGCATGCGGCCGTACGGCACCACTGTCACGGTGTGCCACAGCACGCCCCGGCTGAGCAGCAGGTCGTCGGCGCGCTCGGCGTACCGCCAGGAGCGCCAGTTGCGGCCGATCAGCACCCAGCCCCACACCATCAGGGCCAGCGGCAGCAGCGCGAACACGGCCCATGCGGGACCGGCCAGCAGTCCCGGCACCAGACCCGCAGCCACGGTCAGTGACCCCAGCCACACCACCAGCAACAGCCGTCGCATGCGCAGCAGGCCGGGCGGCAGCCCGGTCCACGCCGGTTCCGTCTCTGCCGTCACCGCGTCCTGCGGGCTCCCCGTCTCCATATGGTCAGCCTACGTAGGACAGACTGTGTCCATGACTCCTACGACGGAGACCACAGTCGGAATCGGCGGCGCCGCGGAGAGCACCGACATGGTGCTCAACATCGGCCCTCAGCACCCGTCCACGCACGGCGTGCTGCGCCTGCGGCTGCTCCTCGACGGTGAGCGCATCACGCGCGCGGAGCCGGTCGTCGGCTATATGCACCGCGGCGCGGAGAAGCTGTTCGAGGCGCGCGACTACCGCCAGATCATCATGCTCGCCAACCGCCACGACTGGCTGTCGGCCTTCTCCAACGAGCTGGGCGTCGTCCTCGGCGTGGAGCGCATGCTCGGCATGGAGGTGCCCGAGCGCGCGGTGTGGACGCGCACGCTGCTCGCGGAGCTGAACCGGGTGCTGAACCACCTGATGTTCCTGGGCTCGTACCCGCTGGAGCTGGGCGGCATCACGCCGATCTTCTACGCCTTCCGGGAGCGCGAGGAACTCCAGCACGTCATGGAGGAGGTCTCCGGCGGGCGGATGCACTACATGTTCAACCGCGTCGGCGGCCTCAAGGAGGACCTGCCGGCCGGGTGGACCGCACGCGCGCGTGCCGCGGTCGCGGACGTGCGCTCGCGCATGGACCGCTTCGACGACCTGGTCCTCGGCAACGAGATCTTCCGGGGGCGCACGCGGGGCGTGGGGTATCTCGCGCCGGAGACCGTGCACGCGTACGGCGTGAGCGGGCCGATCGCGCGCGCCTCGGGCGTCGACTTCGACCTGCGCCGCGACGAGCCGTATCTGGCCTACGGGGAGCTGCAGGACACCCTCAAGGTGGTCACCCGCACCGAGGGCGACTGTCTCGCCCGGTTCGAGTGCCTGCTGGAGCAGACGCACAACGCGCTCGACCTCGCCGACGCCTGCCTCGACCGGATCGCCGAGCTGCCGCCGGGGCCGATCAACCAGCGGCTCCCCAAGGTGCTGAAGGCGCCCGAGGGCCACACGTACGCGTGGACCGAGAACCCGCTCGGCATCAACGGCTACTACCTCGTCAGCAAGGGCGACAAGACGCCGTACCGGCTCAAGCTCCGCTCGGCCTCCTACAACAACATCCAGGCGCTGACCGAGCTGCTGCCGGGGACGCTGGTGGCGGACATGGTGGCGATTCTGGGGTCGATGTTCTTCGTGGTGGGGGATATCGACAAGTAGGCGACCAGGAGGGTAGGGGCGGGCGTCAGCCGCCCAGTGGGTCCGGAATTCCAACCGGCTGCACGAGCCATCCGAAGTCCCCCAGCCCACCCGGCGCCGTCAGCTCGGCGGCCTCCCCGGCGCTCGCGAGGGCGCGTACGTAGGCCGCGGGATCGGTCGTGGCGAGTGCGAGCGGGGGGCGTGCGCCTGCGACCCCCAGGGCGCGCAGGGCGTCACGCTGGGTCAGCGCGCGCCCCCCGGGGAGCGCGCACGCGTCCAGCGCCACGTGCGCCGTGATGTCGCACGATCCGTCCGGCACGGGCGCCGTCTCACGCCCCTTCCGGAAGCCGGTGAGCGTCCCGAAGGGCGGGCGGGCGTCCGCGGTGTGCGCGTAGTCCACGGCGACCGCCAGCCCCCGCTCGACGCGCGCGACGACCGACGCCCACGCCGTGTCCCTGGGCAGTCCGATCTCCGCGCGCAGCCCCTCTTCGGCAGGCCCCGGCCACCATCGGGCGAGCCACTCGGCCGCCGCCCCGGACACCGGCTCCCCGAGCCGTTCGGTCCCGTCCTCCCGTACGAGCACGAGTCGCCACACCCCTGAGGGGTCCACCTCGGCGACCTCCACGGGCACGTTGTCCAGCCACTCGTTGGCGAAAAGCAGCCCCGTGACGCCCTTAGGGCACTCCGCGAGCCACTCGATGCGGTGATCGAGGCCGGCCGGGCGGTCGGCGATCTCGACGGCGTACGCGCGCGTGCGGGCGGCCAGGTCGGCGGGCAGCGCGGCGAGCACGCCGGTGACCAGTTCGCCCCGCCCCGCCGCCATGTCGACGAAGTCGAGGGACGCCGGGTGGCCCAGCGCCTCGTCGACCCGGCCCAGCAGCCGCGCCACCGCCTCGGCGAACAGCGCCGACGCGTGCACGGACGTACGGAAGTGCCCGGCGGGCCCCTCGGGCCTGCGGTAGAAGCCGCCGGGGCCGTACAACGCCGCCTCCATGGCAGCGCGCCAGCCACGCCAGCCGCCCCCGTCGGGCCCCCCGTCGCCGTCCGCCGTTTTGCCCGTCGCACCCCACGTCACACGGCAAGGCTAGGCGCACAGGAGAACGGGGCCTCCACCTTGCGGAGTACACGTATCGCATCCGGATCGGCCCTCCGGTTGACTCCCGCACGCATCGCGCTTCCCTACTCTGGGTTACGTGCAGCGCCTCTACGACTTCCTCCGCCGACACCCGACATGGGTCGACGGCTTCTGGGCCCTCGTCCTGTTCGGGATCTCGGTGGTCGGCGGGGTGGTCACCCAGGAGAACACCGGGACCGATCTCCCGGCTCTCGTGGTGCCGGTCACGGTCCTGCTGTGTCTGGCGCTGACGCTGCGCCGGCGGATGCCGGAGAAGATGCTGGTCCTGGCGGCCCTGGTGGGCGTGGCGCAGCTGGCGCTCGACGTGTCGCCGATACCCGCCAACTTCGCGATGCTGGTGATCATCTACACCGTCGCCGCGGTCGGGGCACGCTGGGCCTCCCGGTTCGCGCTGGTCGGCGGCCTGTGCGCGGCGCCGATGGCGCAGCTCCGCTGGCCGGAGTTCCAGACGAGCGTCGCGGGCAACATCGCGCTGGCGATCTTCCAGACGGTGCCGTTCGCCCTCGCCTGGGTGCTCGGCGACTCCATCCGCACCCGCCGCGCCTACTTCGCGCAGCTGGAGGAGCGCGCCGCCCGGCTGGAGAAGGAGCGCGAGGCGCAGTCCAAGGTCGCGGTCGCCGCCGAACGCGCCCGGATCGCGCGCGAGCTGCACGACGTCGTCGCGCACAACGTGTCGGTCATGGTGGTGCAGGCCGACGGCGCCGCCTACGTCCTCGACTCCGCGCCCGACCAGGCCAAGAAGGCCCTGGAGACCATCTCCTCCACCGGCCGCCAGGCCCTCGCCGAGATGCGCCGCCTGCTCGGCGTACTGCGCACCGGCGAGCACCAGGAGAGCGGGGAGTACGTCCCGCAGCCCGACGTCCAGCAGATCGAGGACCTCGTCGAGCAGTGCCGGGTCTCCGGACTGCCCGTCGACTTCAAGGTCGAGGGCACGCCGCGCCCGCTGCCCAGCGGCGTCGAGCTCACCGCGTACCGCATCGTGCAGGAGGCGCTCACCAACACCCGCAAGCACGGCGGGCCCAACGCGGGCGCCAGCGTGCGTCTGGTCTACTTCGACGACGGTCTCGGCCTGCTCATCGAGGACGACGGCAAGGGCGCCCCGCACGAGCTGTACGAGGAGGGCGGCCTCGACGGCCAGGGGCACGGCCTGATCGGGATGCGCGAGCGGGTCGGCATGGTCGGCGGCACCCTGGACGCAGGCCCCCGCCCCGGCGGAGGATTCCGCATCAGTGCCCTGCTGCCGCTCAAACCGGCGCACTGACGCATCCGCACGCCCCCGGTTGACACCTGTCACGCCCCCGAACGACTTCGCACAACGACCTTCGAGATGGATACGGAAGAGGCCCCCGATGACGATCCGCGTGATGCTCGTCGACGACCAGGTGCTGCTGCGCACCGGGTTCCGGATGGTGCTCGCCGCGCAGCCGGACATGGAGGTCGTGGCCGAGGCGGGTGACGGCGTCGAGGCACTCCAGGTGCTGCGCTCGACCGAGGTCGACGTGGTGCTGATGGACGTCCGCATGCCGAAGCTGGACGGCGTGGAGGCCACCCGCCGGATCTGCGCGGATCCGAACCCGCCGAAGGTGCTGATCCTGACCACTTTCGACCTCGACGAGTACGCCTTCTCCGCGTTGAAGGCGGGCGCCTCCGGTTTCATGCTCAAGGACGTACCGCCCGGCGAGCTCCTCGCGGCCATCCGTTCCGTGCACAGCGGCGACGCCGTGGTGGCCCCGTCGACGACCCGGCGTCTCCTCGACCGGTTCGCGCCGATGCTGCCCAGCGCCGGCAAGGAGCCCCAGCACAAGGAGCTGGAGCGGCTCACCGACCGGGAGCGCGAGGTCATGGTGCTGGTCGCCCAGGGGCTGTCCAACGGGGAGATCGCGGCCCGGCTGGTGCTGTCCGAGGCGACCGTGAAGACGCACGTGGGCCGCATCCTGACCAAGCTCGGGCTGCGGGACCGGGTGCAGGTGGTGGTCCTGGCGTACGAGACGGGGCTCGTGCGGGCCGGGGGTCACGGCTGACCGGACAGGCGCTGGAGGCCGTCGGTAGGGTCTGCGCATGCTCCTGTGGATCAACGGCCCCTTCGGGGGCGGCAAGACACAGACCGCACACGAGATACAGCGTCGGCTGCCCGGCAGCGTCATCTGCGACCCGGAGCACGCGGGCTTCGGCCTGCGCCGCATGCTCCCGCCCCCACTGCGGGGAGACTTCCAGGACCTGGTCTCCTGGCGGCAGGGCGTCGTCGAGGTTCTCGACCTCGCCCTCACCAAGCACGACGGCGTCGTCATCGCGCCGATGACGGTCACCGACTCCGGCTACTTCGCGGAGACCGTCGGCCGACTACGTGAACTCGGCCACGACGTACGCCACTTCACTCTCCTCGCGGAACGCGAGACCGTGCTGAAGCGGCTGCGTGAGCGGGGCCTCGGACACCTCCTTCAGTACGTCGGCGGGAAGAACGCCGGGCTGCGCAGGGAGAGTTGGGCGGTGCGGCAGCTCGACCACTGCCTGGAGCGGCTGCGTGAGCCGGAGTTCGCCGAGCATCTGTGGACCGACCACTCGACGGTGCCGAAGACGGCGGACCGGATCGCCGTGCTCGCCGGACTGACCCTCCGGCCGAACAACGAGGGGGCGCTGCGGACGCGGCTGCGGCAGGCCCGGGTGGGGATCAGGCACATCCGGTTCGACTGATGACCCTGGTGATCCTGATGAACCCCGGTCAGCGCAGGATTCCCTCCAGGAAGTCGCTGCCCAGCCGGGCCACCACCGTCACGTCCAGCTGGTGCAGCACGTACCGCCCACGGCGCCGCGTGGTGATCAGGCCCGCCTTCTTCAGCACGCTCAGGTGCCGGGATATCTCCGGCGCCGTCACGCCGTGCGCCGTGGCGAGCTCGCCGGTGGTGAACGCGCTGCGGGCCAGATGGCGGCAGATACGCATCCGCAGGGGGTGGGACAGGGCCGTCATCCGCAGGGTGAGCTGCTCGACCGACGGCGGCGAGGCCAGCTCCGGGGAGCTCACCGGGTAGTGCAGGACCGGCTGCCAGCCGTACCGGTGCAGCACCTGCAGGTGGGGCCAGCCGAGGCTCGTCGGTATGAGCAGCAGACCGCCGTCAGCGGTCGTCGTACGCCCCTGGGCCAGCTTGTCCACGGTGATCCTGGTGCCGTCCCCCTCCAGCGCCACGGCGGACGACACCGAGGCCAGCGCCTCGCCGAGGCCCTTGTGCCGCAGCAACTCCGTCTTGTGCCGCGCGTCCGCGGCGAGCGAGTGGCGCACCCTGGCCCAGACGTCGCTGAAGAAGGCCTCGTCGCAGTCCTGCAGGAACTGCCGCAGCCAGGCACGCACGCGTGGCGGATCGGCGAGCAGCCGCTTGGTGAACCGCACCTGGCGCGGTCCGCGCGACGCCGCCAGGTCGAGGGCGCGGCGGCGCAGGCTTAGGTCGGCGAGGACGCTGTTGCTCGGCAGGTCGTAGTCGGGCGCGCAGGTGAACTCCAGCGCCGCGTCCGCGAACTGCTCGTCCGACAGCTTGTCCAGCAGATCCATGTCCTCGGTGAGCGTCGCCCCGGGCAGGGTGCTGCGGCCCGGGATGCCCGCGAACGGCATGAAGAGGTCCGAGAACGTCGTCCGCCACAGGAAGTCGGCCTCGCACATCCGGTCGGCCAGATGCGAGTCGAGGCGGGCGGTCACGCCGGTCACCCAGCCCTGCAGGCCGGGATGGTGCCCCGGCTCGGACAGCGCGTGCAGCGCCATGCCGAGCTCGGTGAGGGGCGAGGGCACGACGGCGACCCTCTCCGGCCGCAGCCCCGCGATGTCGATGCTCACGCTCATGACGCCATGGTGCACTCCGCCACTGACAACGCCGCCCTCGATTGACGCCGGGCGTCAATCCACGCGACGCCGCCCGCCGGGGCGACGCAGCCTGGGGTCACCGGGGCAGCCGCGGAGCCTTCCGGATTCCGACCGACTTGTGACCAGCTTCCGAAGAGGCGAACCGCCATGAGCATCACCCAGCAGCATCTCCTCGACGCCTACCGCGCCCAGCACCTCGGCGAACCCGCCCCGCCCGCCCCCGGCGCCCACGACTGGCAGGTCGTGCGCGAGTGGCGCGACCGGCGCGACTTCCACGCGGTCCTCGCCGGCCGCCCGGCCCATGGGCGGCTACGGCAGTCCCTGGGCCGGTGGCTCCATCCGGGGCGGCGGGCGACGAGCTGACCGTTAGGGCAGGCGGGCAACAACCTGCCTCTTTGCGGCTTACGGCAACTCTGCGGCTTACGGCAGCCGGGAGACGAACTCCGCCACCGCCGCCTTCACATCCTCCGCCGTCCACTCCAGGCCCGCGGCCCGTACGTCGATCTCCGCGACGGCGAGGCCCGGGCCCGGGGCGTCCCAAGCGCGACCGAAGAGCAGCGTCCCCGTCTCCTCCGCCTGCAAGACCGCCGCCTCGGCGACGGTGTCGGCGTCGTACGGCAGCCAGACCTGGAACTCGTTGGTGTGCGGCTCCTCGGGCTGGACGCGCGCCCAGGGCACGCCGGCCGCCGCGAACCCCTCGCGCAGCGCGGCGGCCACCACGCGCGCGTGCCGCACGTAGTCGGGGAGCCGGGGCAGCTCCCGCTCCAGCCCGGCGAGCGCCGACAGCACGGTCGGGAACTGCTGGAACACCTGACCGCCGTACCGGTGCCGCCAGGTCTTCGCCTCCTCTATCAGCGTCCTCGGACCGGCGAGCGCCGCGCCGCCGAAACCGTTGAGGGACTTGTAGAACGACACGTACACGCTGTCCGCGAGCCCCGCGATCTCGTGCAGGGGGCGGCCGAAATGCACGGTGCTCTCCCACAGGCGCGCGCCGTCGAAGTGCACCACCGCGTCGCGCTCCCGGGCCGCCTGAACGACCTCGGTGAGCTCCTCCCAGGAGGGCAGGACGAAACCGGCGTCCCGGAGCGGCAGTTCCAGCATCAGCGCGCCGAACGGCTCCTCGAAGTCCCGGATCTCGGCGGCCGTCGGCAGCCGTGGCTCGCTGCTCAGACGGACCGGACGCAGGCCGCTGACCTGTGTGAAGGCGTGCCGTTCGTGCACTTCGGGGTGGGCGAGCGGGTGCAGGGCGACGGTCGGGTTGCCGGTGCGGCCCGCCCAGCAGCGCAGGGCCACCTGCTGGGCCATCGTGCCGGTCGGGAAGAACGCGGCGGCCTCGGTGCCGAGCAGTCCGGCGACCTTCGCCTCCAGGGCCTCCACGATGCCGTTGCCGTACAAGTCCGCCGTCTCGTCCAGGTCGTACAGCTCCTCGGCGGTCTCCAGCAGCGCCAGGCGCTCCCGGAGCGTGCCGAGGAAGCTGGAGCGCGCGAGGACGCGCCGCGCGCTCCGATACGCCGCCTTGCGCCGCTCAAAGCGTTGCTTGCGCTGCTCCTCGACCGACTCCACCAGTTCCCGCGAGTCCTGCTCCACCGTCTCAGCCATGCCTGGATCATGCCGGGCCCCCACCACGCGTGCGTACCGGATTTCCCAACCCACAGGCTGTGGACCAACCCACAGCCTGTGGACAACCGAACGCCCCTCGAACCAATCGCGTTAACATGACGAGAAATCGTCCGGTACCCCGAGCGGACTGGAACGGGAAGGCCGCCGTCGCGTGAGTACAAGCCAACAGCCAGACCCCAGGGACCGCCCCGCGCGGCTCACCGTCGGCGTCGTCGGCGCCGGTCGGGTGGGCCCCGCCCTCGCCGCGTCGCTCCAGCTCGCCGGGCACCGCCCGGTGGCCGTCTCCGCGGTCTCCGACGCCTCCCGGAGGCGGGCCGCGCTGCTGCTGCCCGACGTGCCGGTCGTCCCGCCCGCCGAGGTGCTCCAGCGCGCCGACCTGGTCCTGCTGACCGTCCCGGACGACACCCTGCCCGGCCTCGTGGAGGGCCTCGCCACCACCGGGGCGGTACGGCCGGGGCAGCTCCTGGTGCACACCTCAGGGCGGTACGGCGCGAACGTCCTGGAGCCCGCTCTGCGCGCCGGCGGACTGCCGCTGGCTCTGCACCCCGCGATGACGTTCACCGGGACTCCAGTGGACGTCCAGCGCCTCGCAGGGTGCTCTTTCGGGGTCACCGCCCCCGAGGAGCTGCGGCTGGCCGCCGAGGCACTGGTCATCGAGATGGGCGGCGAGCCCGAGTGGATCGCCGAGGAGAACCGCCCGCTCTACCACGCGGCGCTCGCCCTGGGCGCCAACCACCTGGTGACGCTGGTCGCCCAGTCCATGGAGCTGCTACGCACGGCCGGCGTCGAGGCCCCCGACCGGATGCTCGGCCCGCTGCTCGGCGCCGCCCTCGACAACGCCCTGCGCTCCGGCGACGCGGCCCTGACCGGCCCCGTCGCGCGCGGGGACGCCGGTACGGTCGCCGCGCACGTCACGGAGCTGCGCCGGCACGCCCCGCAGGCCGTCGCCGGGTATCTGGCGATGGCGCGGGCGACCGCCGACCGGGCACTGGCCCACGGGCTGCTGAAGCCCGAACTCGCCGAGGACCTGCTCGGGGTACTCGCCGCCGACACGACCCTGCCCGAGAACGGGGGAGACCGATGAGCCGCCGCAGCCTCGAACTCGTCCCCACCCTGGACGACCTGACGTACGTGCGCGAACACCACGCCGTACCCGGCCGTACCGCCGTGGTGATGACGATGGGCGCCCTGCACGACGGCCACGCCACCCTCATCCGCACCGCGCGCGGGCACGTCGGACGGGACGGCTTCGTCGTCGTCACGGTCTTCGTCAACCCCCTGCAGTTCGGCAAGGGCGAGGACCTCGACCGCTACCCGCGCACCCTGGAGGCCGACCTCAAGATCGCCGAGCAGGCCGGTGCGGACGTCGTGTTCGCCCCCGCCGCGGACGAGGTCTACCCGGGCGGCGAGCCCCAGGTGCGCATCACGGCGGGCCCCATGGGGGAACGCCTGGAGGGCGCCTCCCGCCCCGGCCACTTCGACGGCGTGCTCACGGTGGTCGCCAAGATGCTCCACCTCACCCGCCCCGACGTCGCGTTCTTCGGGCAGAAGGACGCCCAGCAGCTGGCCCTGATCCGCCGCATGGTGCGGGACCTGAACTTCGGCGTCGAGATCGTCGGCGTACCGACCGTGCGGGAGGACGACGGCCTGGCCCTGTCCAGCCGCAACCGCTACCTCTCGCCCCAGGAGCGGCGCACGGCGCTCGCGCTGTCCCGCGCGCTGTTCGCGGGCCGCGACCGGCACGCGGCGCAGGAGGCGCTGCGCGCGCGGGCGCGTGAGGTGCCCTCCACGCGCGCGCGTGCCGAGGCGCTGAGCGCCATCGGCGAGTCCCGCGCCGCCGCCGACGCACACGCCGTCGCCAAGGCGGTCCCCGGCGGCCCGTCCGCCGTCCGCGCCGCCGCCCGGCTGGTCCTCGACGAGGCCGCCCGCCTCGACCCGCCCCTGGTGCTGGACTACCTGGCCCTGGTGGACCCCGACGACTTCACCGAGATCGACGACGACTTCACGGGAGAGGCCGTCCTCGCGGTCGCCGCCAAGGTCGGCACGACCCGGCTGATCGACAACGTCCCCCTCACCTTCGGAGCCGCCTCGTGACCAGCACAGGCATACGACTGCACGCCCCCGCCCCGGGCTGGTCCATCGCCGCGGACGTCGTGGTCGTCGGCTCCGGCGTCGCCGGTCTCACCGCCGCGCTGCGCTGCGAGGCCGCCGGCATGCGGACCGTCGTCGTCACCAAGGCGCGCCTCGACGACGGCTCCACCCGCTGGGCGCAGGGCGGCATCGCCGCGGCCCTGGGCGAGGGCGACAGCCCCGAACAGCACCTGGACGACACCCTGGTCGCCGGGGCCGGTCTGTGCGACGTGGAGGCGGTACGGATCCTCGTCACGGAGGGCCCCGACGCCGTACGCCGCCTGATCGAGACCGGCGCCCACTTCGACGAGTCCACCGAGGGCGAACTGGCGCTCACCCGCGAGGGCGGCCACCACCGCCGCCGTATCGCCCACGCCGGCGGCGACGCGACCGGCGCGGAGATCTCCCGCGCCCTCGTCGAGGCCGTACGCGCGCGTGGCCTGCGCACCATCGAGAACGCCCTCGTCCTGGACCTCCTCACGGACGCCGACGGCCGCACGGCGGGCGTCACCCTGCACGTCATGGGCGAGGGCCAGCACGACGGCGTGGGCGCGGTGCACGCCCCCGCGGTGGTCCTCGCGACCGGCGGCATGGGCCAGGTCTTCTCGGCGACGACCAACCCCTCGGTCTCCACCGGCGACGGCGTGGCCCTGGCCCTGCGCGCGGGCGCGGAGGTCAGCGACCTGGAGTTCGTCCAGTTCCACCCCACGGTGCTGTTCCTGGGCCCGGAGGCGGAGGGCCAGCAGCCCCTGGTCTCCGAGGCCGTACGAGGTGAGGGCGCCCACTTGGTGGACGCCGACGGCGTGCGCTTCATGCAGGGGCAGCACGAACTCGCCGAACTCGCCCCCCGGGACATCGTCGCCAAGGGCATCATGCGGCGTATGCAGGAGCAGGACGCCGAGCACATGTTCCTCGACGCCCGGCACTTCGGCGCCGACATGTGGGAGCACCGCTTCCCCACGATCCTCGCCGCCTGCCGCGCCCACGGCATCGACCCGGTCCACGAACCGATCCCGATCGCCCCGGCGGCCCACTACGCCTCCGGAGGCGTCCGCACGGACTTCCACGGCCGTACGACCGTCCCCGGCCTGTACGCGTGCGGGGAGGTCGCCTGCACCGGCGTGCACGGCGCCAACCGGCTAGCCTCCAACAGCCTCCTCGAAGGCCTGGTCTACGCCGAACGCATCGCCCACGACATCGCGGCGACCCACCGCCACAACGGCCTCCACGCGCGCGTGCCCGCCCCGGTCCCGCACCCGGAGCAGCCCGCGCACCCCTTGCTCGCCCCCGAGGACCGCTTCACGATCCAGCGGATCATGACCGAGGGCGCCGGAGTCCTGCGCTCCGCGGACTCCCTCACCAAGGCCGCCGAACAGCTCCACCAACTGCACGCCGACGCCCGCGACGCCCTGCACGAGAACGGCAAGACGGCCGAGCCCGGCGTGGACACCTGGGAGACCACGAACCTCCTGTGCGTGGCCCGGGTCCTGGTGGCCGCGGCGCAGCTCCGCGACGAGACCCGCGGCTGCCACTGGCGCGAGGACCGCCCCGACCGCGACGACACCGCATGGCGCCGCCACATCGTCGTACGGCTGAATCCGGACCGCACACTCGCCGTGCGCACCACGGATACCGCAGACTTCCCCCCAACCCGCCGGCACCATCAGGCGCACCGTCCCCAGGAGCAGTGAGAGCAGTGAGCACCCCCGACCTTCCCCTCGCCCCGCCCGACGGCTGCGGTGACGGCTGCGCATGTAGCGCCGACGAGGAATACCTGGAGTGCGGCCTCGACCCCGCACTCGCCCAACTCCTGGCCGACGCCGGACTCGACCCCGTGGAGGTCGAGGACATCGCCAACGTGGCCATCCAGGAGGACCTCGCGGGCGGCGTGGACGTGACGACGGTCGCGACCATCCCCGAGGACGCGGTGGCGACGGCCGACTTCGTGGCACGCGAGGCGGGCGTCGTGGCGGGCCTCCGGGTCGCCGAAGCGGTCATGTCGATCGTCTGCGAGGACGAATTCGAAGTCGAACGACACGTAGAGGACGGCGACCGAGTAACCGCAGACCAGAAACTCCTCTCCATCACCACCCGCACCCGAGACCTCCTCACCGCCGAACGCAGCGCACTCAACCTCCTCTGCCGCCTCTCCGGTATCGCCACGGCCACGCGCGCGTGGGCGGACGTCCTGGAAGGCACCAAGGCAAAGGTCCGGGACACCCGCAAGACCACCCCCGGCCTGCGCTCGCTCGAAAAATTCGCGGTCCGCTGCGGCGGCGGCGTCAACCACCGCATGTCCCTCTCCGACGCGGCCCTGGTCAAGGACAACCACGTGGTGGCGGCAGGCGGCGTCGCCCAGGCCTTCAAGGCCGTACGAGAGGCCTTCCCCGACGTACCGATCGAGGTCGAGGTCGACACCCTCCACCAGCTCCGCGAGGTCGTGGACGCGGGCGCCGACCTGATCCTGCTGGACAACTTCACGCCGGGCGAATGCGAAGAGGCAGTAGCCCTGGTCCACGGCCGAGCGGCCCTGGAGGCCTCCGGCCGCCTGACCCTCGCCAACGCCAGGGCATACGCCGAGACGGGCGTCGACTACCTGGCCGTGGGCGCCCTGACGCACTCCTCCCCGATCCTGGACATCGGCCTGGATCTGCGAGCGGCGGAGTAGGGAGCGGGAACCGGCCATGCTGCTGACGATCGACGTAGGCAACACCCACACCGTCCTCGGCCTCTTCGACGGCGACGACATCGTCGAACACTGGCGCATCTCCACCGACGCCCGCCGCACGGCCGACGAGCTGGCGGTGCTCCTCCAGGGCCTGATGGGCATGCACCCCCTCCTCGGCGACGACCTGGGCGACGGCATCGACGGCATCGCGATCTGCGCGACGGTCCCCTCCGTCCTCCACGAACTCCGCGAGGTGACCCGCCGCTACTACGGCGACGTCCCCGCCGTCCTCGTCGAACCGGGCGTCAAGACGGGCGTCCCGATCCTCACCGACAACCCCAAGGAGGTCGGCGCCGACCGCATCATCAACGCGGTGGCGGCGGTCGAGCTGTTCGGCGGCCCGGCGATCGTCGTCGACTTCGGCACGGCGACGACGTTCGACGCGGTCAGCGCGCGCGGGGAGTACGTCGGCGGTGTCATCGCCCCCGGCATCGAGATCTCCGTCGAGGCACTCGGCGTCAAGGGCGCCCAACTCCGCAAGATCGAGGTGGCCCGCCCCCGCAGCGTGATCGGCAAGAACACCGTCGAGGCCATGCAGGCAGGCATCGTCTACGGCTTCGCAGGCCAGGTCGACGGAGTCGTCAACCGCATGGCCCGCGAACTGTCCACCGACCCCGACGACGTCACGGTGATCGCAACGGGCGGCTTGGCCCCCATGGTCCTGGGCGAATCCTCGGTCATCGACGAACACGAACCCTGGCTGACCCTGATCGGCCTACGCCTGGTGTACGAACGCAACGTCTCGCGCATGTAAGAAGGCCCTGGCGTCGACTGGGTCGGGGCCCGGCGCAACGTGGTGCCGCTGCGCCCACCCGTGCCGCCCAAGCGGCACGACTGCCCGCAGCTGCGCGCGCTGCGGGCGAGCCGGGGGACGTTACGCAGCCCGGCGTGACGAGGTGCCGCCCGCGGCCACCCGTGCCGCCCCAGACGGCACGAATGCCCGCGGCTTACGGCTCGGCCCGCGGCTAGGCAGGCAGGTTGAGG
>NZ_BJND01000089.1 GCF_006539505.1 Streptomyces spinoverrucosus | reverse complement strand
GCTCAGTGAGTTACAACTTTCTCTACTGGTTCAAGCACCCGTCGTCGCTCCGCTTCTCCGGGCGGGAGTGTGTGGGCGGCGGCGCCCGCGCTCATGTCTCCGCCCCGCTCGGCACCGCCGCCCGCCCACTCCCGCCCAAGAGGCAGGCACACAGGGCATGAGGTCAGAACAAGAGCTGGGGTGGGTGGTGGGTTGAGGTGGGTGGTCATGGAGAGCCCGGCCCCAACATGGAACCATTCCGGCCAACCTTGGCGTTCGCGCATCCACATCATGCTGCGAGTAAACGCGAGTTTCAGGGAGCGGACGCAAGTTTCAGTGAGTCTCACGCCAAGCGCCTAGTTGCTGGAAGTGAGCGGCCTTCAAGTCGCCCAGGTGGGGACTGGCGGACTGCACTGCTACGGTCCCGATCGAGACAAGCCGCCGAGCGCGTTGCAAGTGGTAGGCCGACACTGCGAGTTGACTCGCTCTGCCTGGTACTCTTACGCGCCACACACGCATACCGAAGACCCGTATGGCGTTGAGTCTTGGCGGACGCGCCGTACGGGTCGCTCGATTTGAAGGAGTAGCCGTGCCCAAACACGACCACACCCAACCTGAACTTCATTGCGCGCGCATTGAAGTTGCAGACGTCGAGAATGATACACCGAGGGCAATCAGCGAGACAACGACAGCACACCGCGCCGCAGCGCTGATCTCTGCTGTCGCTCAGTTGATCGCTGCACTCGCGGGCGTCGCAACGCTGCTGCTATACCGTTCCTGACCCACCGCCCACCGTGCCCCCTGCGTGCCCGTTCGAGAGGCACGTCAGGGGGAACCACGGGGAGCATCAGGCAGTCACGGTCACCGGACAAGGGAACGGCCCTCGACCAAACAATCTGGTCAGGGGCCGTTTCGCCGGGCGGTGGGTGTGGGATTTTAACCCACCGGTGACTTGCGCCACGACGGTTTTCAAGCCTTTTGCGAGAGCGAAGCTAGAACCGTCCGCGGATCTGCTTACCCGTGTCGCTCTCTGGATGGTTCAGCGCGTCGTAGACCTTGTGGCCGGAGTCACGGGCGCCGCCGGCCCACGAGACTGCGCCCCGGTCGGTCACCTTGGCCGCGATGCCGCTCCAGTACTTCGCTTCGCGCTCCCACTGGATACCCTCCAACAGGCGCTCAAGAGTCAGGCCCTCAGGCAAGGGGTCCGCGCTCCAGGACATGGTGCGGTTCATGGTCGCGCCCAGGCCGGCCACGACGGCAGGTGCGGTGATGGCAGTCTTGGCATGGAAGAGCGCGGCGTTCTCCTGGAGAAACACGCCCACCGTCTCCATGACCTCGCGCTGGACGACGACCTTGTCCGGACGGTCGCCACTCTCGTCGGCGGGAATGTCCTGGTGCTCGATGCCGGTCGACGCGGCGTGAATACCGGCCTTGCCGAGCATTGCCGTGGCAACGAGGGTCCGCAGGACCGACATCGTCATCCACTCCACGGCCTTGTCCGACACCTGGCGCTTGCCGGTGAGGATCAAGCTGGACAGCGGAACCGTGGTCTCACCGAACGGCACCTTCAGTGACTCCATCAACTTGCGCGTCACGGTGGTGCCGAAGTCGCGGCCATCCATGGACATGGCCAAGGACTTGTCGACCGGAACACCCTTCAGGTTGCGGTCGTGGAAGATCTGGCGGGCGGCCATGACGCTGATGCCGTGGAAGATCTCGAACGACAGCGGGATTGCACCGAAGTCGAAGTCCGCCAGGTCGTACGCCGCCGGATTCCTCTTGATCCGGTGCCAGGCGGTGACCTGAGTCTCGCTGTCGAGAGCGTAGAGGCCATCCTTGATCGGCAGGGCCGACGAGCCATCCTCAGAGATGACCAACGGGCGCGGCGACCACAGGGTGATCTGCGGCAGCGACCAAGCGTCGTCGAAGTCCCCTCGCAGACCAGCCGCAATGTAGTCGGCGTACTCGTCGACGTTCTTAGCCTTCTTGCTGCTCGCAGTGCCGAGGAGCCGCTGGATCTCGGCGCGCGTGCGCGCGTACTCGCTGATCGGCTGTCCGGCCTTCTGGGCACGCTTGGCGGCGTCCTCGACCTCCTGAGGGTCGTTGACGATCGCCAGCAGGTTCTCGCAGTCGATGACGCCGTTCGCCATGACCCCCTTGCGGATCTCCCGGAGGTCGACGGGCAGACCGGTGGTCACCGGCTTCAAGGACGTGGTGATGCTCAAGTTCCCTCCCCCTTCAGGGACGCCACTATGACGCCCCGTCATGTTGCAGGACGGTAGCGGACACACCATCAGGAGGTCAACTGAGGTAACAAGAATTCCCAATTCCCTATACCGCAGTGGCTGATTCTTTAGCTGCGGCGGAGCTAGCGACTTCGCAAGCACAACTGCGGTGAGCATTCTTTGGTCATGTCAGTTGTCCGCGGAACCAACGAAGGCCCCTGCAGAGCCGATCCTTGATCGGCTCAGGCCATGACGGTCGCGCCTACGTGCCTAACTGCGCGCAACCGCACCAGACGATGCCGGACCACCACGGACGGCTCCGGCCTATTCCTCCAGTTCAGGCCAGCAGTAGCCCCACGTACAGCGGCGCCCGAGTTGCTTCAGGACGAAGAGGACATGCCCCGAGGCCTTACCACGACGCTTCCTCCGATGAGGTTGCTCTGGTCGATGGCACTGGCAGCGTGCTAGGGCAGATGGGGGTGTAGCGAGGCATACGCGCTGCCCGGTCGGCGCACCCGCCGTCGTGGCTGACTATCGTCGGTGGAAGCTCAGACGCTCCAAGGCCCAGCCTCCGCGCGTGCTCCGGAGCGAAGATGCCGTGCCATTCACGTGCCAGATCCTGCGGGAAGACGGGGAACAGCGGGGACCGGCCATGGTGCGACCAAGGCCCCGACACCGCCCCCGCCGCAGGTCAGCGCAGTAACAACCCCCAGAAGACCCAAGCTTCCCAAGCTAGGTGCGTCCGTCGCCCTGGCCACGAGCCTCAGGAGTCAGAGCAGGTCCCGCCAGAAGGGGACGGTTGCTCTCGGGTTCCAGCTTTCGTCGCCGTCGCCGCGTGCCTCGTCGAACTCCTGGTGCATGTAGTCGACCAGGTCCAGCCCGTAGTAGATGACGTCGGTCTGCCACATCGAGAGCACAGGATGCCCGTAGCTGCCCCGGCCGGCTGGGAGATACCGATGGGCATACACGGGTACCAACACCGGCGCTTCCGCGAGATGGTGCCGTGCCGTAGCCAGTGCCGCCGCGCCGTCGGCCGGACGCTCACCCCAGCCCTCGTACCAGAAGCTGTTGTGCTCAACGCTCAGGAGGACGCCCTCCGTCGGCCAGCCGAGTTGATCGCGCAGCCTGTCCGGAGCCCCGCTGCGCCAGTCGGGCCACGGTTGGGACCAGGTCTGTCCCTCCTCAGGAGGGACGTTCACCGGAAGGCCAGCCGCGAGGAATGCGCGGTGGTCATCTGCGAACTCAAAGCCGTACTCGCGCTCGATGCGCGCGAACTCGGCGTCTGACAGCCCCGGCTTGAACTCGTAGAGTCCCGTCTGTGCCAGGCGACGTGCGGCTGCCGCCCCCAGGCGTGCCCCCTCATTGCTGATCACTACCGCACGCTAACGCCAACCGGAACCCGCCGTCACGTGAGTTGGACCGGTGCTCCGTCCGTCTCAGTTCCCGTCTCATTCAGCCCCGTTCACGACCGTTGGGCCGCGAGGACTACCGCGATAGCATCCGGCATGCCCATTCCTTGGCGGTCCAGCGCCGACGTGTTCACGCAGGTCTTGAGGCAGCGTGGAGTCGAGCCCGACGCCGTACGCGATGTCGAGGCCGCGTGGGATGCCTTCGGTGAGTTTCTCCAGATCGAGATCGAAGGGATTGAGGGGCCCGAGAACGACGGCGACGGCTTCATCGTCCAGTGGGGCCGGTGGGACTGGAACGACGACCGGCCTGCCCTGTCCTTCGTCCGTCAGCTTGCCGTCAGCGAGGTCGGCGAGCGTGACGATCCGTATTGGCAGCCGGAGTACTGGCAGCTAGAGCTGCAGCTCATCTTCGGAGAGGACCCTGCCTGGGCTGCCCTCGGCAGTCTCGGCCATCAAGACACCGGGTTCGACTTCGACGAGATCGGCGCGCCCAGGACCGCCGCGCTCGGAAGGATCCGTCGCTTCCTTGAGGCCTATCCCGAACTGGCAGCCATATGGCGAGCCGAGCCCACCCATAGTGACTTGACCCTCGAACGAGCAGGGTAGCCGCCGCGGCCGGTACTGCACAGAAGTACAGCAACCCCAGCAACCGCCTACGCCCAGCAGCGTTCCCCAGAGCCCTCGAAGCGACCGCTATCACCGCCGCTGACCGATCCAGATAGAGCTACGGATCAGAAGGCTGTCCAGACGCAACCGGTCGGCACCCATGGGCAGCTACCTTTGGCTGGTGAACGGCAAAAGCAGGTGGATCGAGGCGGCAGCCTGGTTTGTCGTCTGGTGGGGCCTGGCAAACAGTGGCGTTTCGCCTCATTGGGCTGCTCATCAACGACCTCAAGAGCTGGCCGATGTGCGCCGGAATGGCCGTCGCTTCGATCGGCACCGGGGAGCTGTCGGAGCGGTGGCGCCGACGCCGGCGAAGGAGGAAGGGCACCACAAGCGCACCAGATCGAGCGGGGAATAGCGGGGAAGCACGGTGCAAGCGACCAAGCCGGACTAGGCCGCGCCCAGGCCGTTGGCCCATGTCAGCACCCGATCCGTCCCCAAATGATCGCAGCTTGCCAAGCTGAGAGCGCGAGTTCGATTCTCGTCACCCGCTCCATGAGGAAACCCCAGGTCAGTGGCCTGGGGTTTGCTTGTTGTATAGACCAATTTGAGGGTGGTGTGGCCTCTGTGTGCCCTAAGTCGAATAGGGGAGCTGGGTGCTGCGCGCCGAGCCCGCAGGCAGCTCTGCGCCGCTCAGCTGTGAAGAACCGGGGCCCCGAGGTGCTTGCTGCTCTGAAACCGATCGGTGTACTGTGGGGAAACCGATCGGTTTCAGTCCTGAATGCGCCGCACGCGGCGCGTGCTGATCGCGTGCGTACTCGACCTCGGAGTCAAAAACCATGTCTTCTCATGCCACCTCCACCATCTTCGTCATCGGCGGCACAGGGGCTCAAGGAATGCCCATTGTCCGCGCTCTTGTCGCCGACAAGAAGTACTCCGTCCGGGTCCTCACCCGGGATGCCGCATCTCCCCGAGCCCAGGCTCTCCTCGCGCTGGGCAACGTCTCCATCCTGGAAGGGTCGTTCGCCGACGAGGACGTGCTGCGTGAAGGATTTCGCGGCTGTGACGGGGCGTTCATCAACATCGACGGGTTCAACACCGGCGAGAAGACGGAGACCTACTGGGCCATCCGTAGTTATGAGATTGCGATCGAAGAAGGAATCAAGTTCTTCGTCTACGGAAACCTCGACTATGCCCTCAAGAAATCAGGCTACGACTCCAGGTTCCGCACCGGCCACTATGACGGCAAGGGTCGCATGGCTGAGTGGGTGCTGTTCCAGAACGAAAAGAACAGGGACCGGATGGGAGCGGCGGTCTTCACCTCGGGTCCCTACATCGAGATGGTGATCTCACCGCTCACGCCCATGACACCCAGCATCGAGGACGGTGTCGTCACGTGGCGAGTACCGCTCGGCGAGGGAGCGGTTCCGCATGTGGCTCTCGAAGACTGCGGATTCTATGTCCGCTGGCTCTTCGACCATCCGGAGCGGGCCAATGGCATGGATCTCGAAGTCGCCATCGAGCACATGACCTATGCCGATATGGCGGCAGCATTCGAGAAGGTCACCGGCCATCCGGCGCAGTACATCGACACTGATCTGGAAACATATTGGAACAGCCCGGACCTGAAGGGGATCGCCGATCACCCTGCCGGATACAACGCCGATCCCAACGACAAGAGCACCATGAGCTTCCGCGACAATTTCACGGGCTTCTGGAATGTTTGGAAACACGGAATCATCACCAGGGACTACGCCCTGCTCGACGAAATTCACCCCAACAGGATCAGAAGCGCGGAGGAGTGGTTCCGTCGAGAAGACCAGTTGGGAAGGGAACTCGGCAAGGGAAGTCTCTGGGAGAGGGTCCAGCCGGAGAACTGGAGCATGGACTCCGCGGTCCTCAAGAGCAGCGCGGATTTCAGGACGGGCAAGTTGTAGACGGGCACGGCAAGGGTGCTCCCTCGCGATCAGTACCCAACACCGCAAGCGAGATGGTGTTGCTCGGCCACGAGCACCGCGTTGCGGGTCGCCGCGCGCGAGCTGGGGCTCTACGACACTCGCAACGTCGCCGGGGCGGACGAGGTGTTCGCCCCGGATCTGATCGACCACAACGCCGCTGCCGACGCCGCCTCGGGCATCGACGGCATGCGGGCGTCGATCGTCGCGGTCCGCGACGGGTTCACCGACACCCAGCACCGGATCCTTTTCCAACAGGGGCTCCCTGGCAGCTGGGTTGTCCTCCACTGGTGGATGACCGGTATGCACAGGACGTCCTCGCGCATCCACGGCTGTCTGGTCGAGCGGGCCGGGAGTGAACTCGTCGGTCATGAGGAGCCCGCCGCCCGTGAGGAGCGCGCCGTCGGTGGTGGGTACCGGGTGCATGGGGTCGTAGGTGAACTCCTCGGCCTGCTCGGTGGTGGACGGCGGCTCAGGGGTCAGGCGTCCGTCCGCGCGCAGGTGGAAGTCTGTGTCCACGGCCCGCGACAGGGGCTATTCCGTCTCCTCGCGCCACTGGTTGACGCCCATGACGAACAGCAGCATCTTGCCCGCGTCCGGCTCCACAGCCTCGCCGTCGCCGATCGTGCGCCGGAACCAGTCGAACTGCATGTCCGCCAGGCGCCCGCGCATGGCCATGAAATCGGAGTGCGCGCCGAAAAATCGAAGTTGACGTCCCCGACCACGTGCCGCCAGGTGAGGTTGTCGAGCGTGCCCTGGCTGAAGATGTCGTACCAGCCGCCGACCTGGAAGGTGGGCAGATCGACCTCGTCGGGCCGGCCTGCGATCCGGCAGGACGCCGCCCACTTGGGCTCGCGGCGGGAGCGTTCGTAGCCGAGCTCGGGCAGGTCGTGCCGGGCGAACGCGGGAAACCGCCCGGCGGGCGGCTCCCCGTAGCCACCGTTCGCCAGGCCGTCGAAATCCTGCACGAGCGCGGTGATGCCACTCACGAGCCCGTCTAGGTCGGTGCTATCACCTTCAGCTGCGGCGGCTTCGACAGAGCCGCCATCCACTGGGTGTTACCGAAGTAGCTGCCCCGATCATGCCGACCGAACCGTTGGAGCCGGCGAGGGCGGCGGCCCACCGTACGGTGTCGTAGCCGTCGCTCTCCTCATGAACCCGCGCCAGGCAGCCGCCGGCGGATCGAGCATGACGGTCATCATGGGGGTCTGCTTGCCGTACGGCAGCCGGCTCAGCAGCATCGGCCACGGCCACAGCCCCGTGCCGCCGGGCCGGTGGACATCCGCGCGCAGCACCGTGCCATCACGCATCTGCGCTGGAACGTCGCCATCTAGTGGTCCCGGGGTCAGGCCACCGCGTTCAGCAGGTCGGCCAGCACGTCGGGGCGCTCGAGGGTGATGAAGTGGCCTGCCTTGGGGACCTGTGTGAAGTCGCCGGCCGGCAGCAGCTCCTTGTTGGCTTGCCGGTCCGAGGGGCGGGACCAGTCCTTTTCGCCGTAGACGAGGTGGATGGGCGCCTTGATCTCGGGGTAGCGCGAGCGGGCGGCGATGAGGCTGGGCAGGGCCTGGTACACGGCTCGGGCGACGGTCGGGTAGCCAGGGCGGGCGCCCACCTGGAGGAGCTCGTCCACGTAGTCCTCCCGCAGCGCGGTCTTGTCGCCGAGGCCGCCCTGGAGGATCTTGGTGAGGGCGGGCTTGGGCTCCACCCCGGCGATCACCGGGCCCACTCCGGGGGCGAGGACTCCGCTGACCACCACGCGGGCGAGGAGGCTCGATCGGGCGATTCCGCCACGGAAGTCGTACGTGTTGACCGCGACGACGCGCCGTACCCGCTCCGGGAGATCGGCCGCGGTGGTCAGGGCGAGCACCGCCCCCATGGACTCCCCGACCAGCGTCACGTCATGCAGGTCGAGTTCGGTGAGGAGCCGCTCGACGCCCGCGCGCATGGCCGGCTCGTCGTACGACGCGCCGGACACGATCTCGGAGTAGCCCATTCCCGGCAGGTCGAGGGCGTACACGGTGTAGTGGTCCGCGATCAGCGGGATGAGGAGGCGGAAGTGCTCGGCCTGGGTGCGCACGGTGTGCAGCAGGACCAGAGGGGCACCGGTGCCCGCCTTGAGGTAGCGCAGGGTTCCCTCGCGGCGGTGGCGTCCCGCGCGCGGGGCGATGGTGTGGCTGGTGGTCCCCGGAATGTGGATCGTGGGACGTGACTCGTGGGCGGGCATCTCGCCGACTCCTTGGGTGTGAAGGGGTTACTTCGTCAGCTGGGGGTACAGGCCGGCCAGGTCGCCGGCCAGGCCCGCCTTGACCTGCCGCGAGATGTCGTCGGCGAGCACCTCGTACGCGCCGGTCTCGACCCCGTCGAGGGCGAGGGCGGCGACGTCACGAGGGTCGGACTTGGGTGCGTCGACGTCCGCCGCCAGGTCCGTGTCGACGTAGCCGACGTGCAGGCCGGTGACGGCGATGCCGCGCGGCTGAAGCTCCAGGCGCAGGGAGTTGGTCTGCGACCACAGGGCGGCCTTGGAGGCGCTGTAGGAGCCGCCGAGGGCCAGCCAGGAGAGCACGGAGTGCACGTTGAGGATGTGGCCGCCGCCGTTGTGCTCGATGACCGGCACGAAAGCCCGGGTGACCAGGAGGGGGCCGTAGAAGTTGGTCTCGAACTCCCGGCGGACGTCGTCCACCGGGGAGTCGAGGAAGGACGCGCCGACCGCGGCACCGGCGTTGTTGATCAGTACGGTGACGTCTTGCGCCTGCGCGGCGGCCGCCGCCACGGAGGCCGGGTCGGTGACCTCCAGCGCCACCGGGACGGCGTCGGGGTGCGTCACGCTGCGCGGGTCGCGGGCCGTGGCGTAGACCTTGCCGGCCCCGCGCGCGTACAGCTCCTCCACCAGCGCCTTGCCGATGCCTCGGCTGCCGCCGGTGACGAAGACGTTTGCGCCCTTCAAAGCGGTCATGACTCTCTCCAGAGAATGTGGAACCGATCGGTTTCCCGCTACGGTAAACCGATCGGTTTCCAGGCGCAAGCCCGGCAGGGCTCCCAGGGTTCAGCCCGCGGCGACCGGGACCCGCTTGTCGGCGGTGTCGGCCGTGTCGTCGGCCGGCATGTCGGTCTCCTTGATGCCGAACCGGTCGTAGAAGCGGGCCAACGGGCCCGGAGCCCACCAGGCCGCCCTGCCCAGCAGTCTCATGACGGCCGTGCCCAGCAGGATGCGCACCACCAGCACGTCCACCAGGACCGCGAACACCATGCCGACGCCGAAGAGCTTGATGGTCAGCACATCGCTCATCCCGATCGCCGCGAGCGGCACGCACATCAGCAGCGCCGCGCTCACGACCAGGCGGCCGATGACCTGCAGCCCGGTCGCCACGGCCTGCGTGCTGTCGCCCTGCTTGTCGTACTGCTCCCGCATCCGCGATACCAGGAACACCTCGTAGTCCATGGAGAGTCCGAAGATCAGCGCGAACAGCATGATCGGCATGTTGGGCTCGATGTTGCCCGTCGGATCGAAGCCGAGCAGGGTGTGCAGATGGCCGTCCTGGAAGATCCAGACCAGGACCCCGAAGGTCGCGGTCAGCGACAGCATGTTCATCGCGATGGCCTTCAGCGGCAGCAGCACCGAGCCGAACGCGAGGAACAGCAGGAGGTACGTCATTACCGCGATGTAGAGCAGCATCCACGGCAGGGTTTCGCCGAGGGCGTCCAGGGTGTCGTCGTAGACCGCCGACTCGCCGCCGAAGTAGGCCCGGGCGCCCGGCGGTTCGGGGACGTCCTTGAGCCGGTTCACCAGGTCGCGCGCGTGGGTCGAGATGGGATTGCCGTCGAAGGTGACCGACACCCGGGCCGTGGTGCCCTCAACTCCGGTGATCGTGGCGCTCGTGGCGCCCTCGATGGCGCCGAGCCGCTCGGCGTACGACTGGAGCGCCGCGCCCTGCTCCTTCGACGTCCCGTCGGACTTCAGCACGAGCAGCGAGTCGATGGACTTCACCGCGTCGCCGTCGAAGTCGTGCTCCATGGCGTTGAAGACCTGGCGGCCCTCGGAACTGCTCGGCAGCTGCTGCGCGTTGATGGAACCGAACTCGATCTTGGAGAACGGCAGGGCCAGCGTCAGCAGCAGGCCCACCGCGCCCACCACCACGACCCAGCGCCGCCGCATCAGGCCGTGCCCGAACCGGTACCAGGCGCCCTCGCCCGCCGCCGTCGGGCGCACGGCCTTCCTACGGCGGCGCAGCGGGAAGGCGTTGACCTTCGGCCCCATGACGGCGAGCAGCGCGGGCAGCGCGACCAGTGAGAAGAGCACCGCCAGGAGGACCGCGGCCACACCGCCGTACGACATCGATTTCAGGAATGTCGACGGGAAGAGGGCCAGCCCGGCCAGCGCCGCGGCGACCGTGGTGCCGGAGACCATCACGGTGCGCCCGGCCGTGGCGAGGGTGCGCCCGATCGCCTCTTCGCCGGTGTGGCCGGCCGCCAGTTCCTCGCGGTAGCGGCTCACGATCAGCAGGCCGTAGTCGATGGCGACCGCGAGACCCAGGATCGTGACCAGGCTCATGGAGAACACGGACACGTCGGTGATGTTCGCGATGGTCCGCAGGACGGCCATCGACCCGAGGATGGAGAGCACGCCGACGATCAGGGGGAGGAAGGCCGCGGTCAGGCCGCCGAACACGACCAGCAGGAGCAGGAAGAGCACGGGGGCCGAGATGATTTCCGCGGTTCTCAGGTCGTGTTCGATCTTCTCACTCGCCTGGTGGCCGGTGGGCACGGTTCCGCCCTGCAGGGTCTGAAGGCCGGGTGCCGGGATCTTGTCCTTGACCGCCTCGTAGGCGTCCTCCTTGGCCTTCTCGCTGCTGCCGTCTAAGTTCAGGGCTACGTAGGTGGCGTGCCGGTCGTGACTGACCTGCGCCGGCATCTTGGTCGTCCAGAAGTCCAGGTAGCCGGTCACCTCCGACTTCGGCAGGGACTCCAGCTGCCGGACGACCGCCTGTTGGAAGGTCGGGTCGTCGACGGTGCGGTTCTTGTCGCGGTAGACGATCACCGCGTCGGGTGTCCGCTGCGGGAACGCCTTCTCGGCGATCCGGGCCGCGCGGACGCTGTCCGAGCCGGGGTCCTGGAAGCCGAGCGGTGTCAGGGAGCCGAAGACTCCGGCACCGTAGGCGCCGGACAGGACGGCGAACAGCATGGTCAGTATCAGCAGGGGCTTTCGCCTGCGGTGGAGCAGACGCCCGAATCTCTCGAACATGGATTTTCCTGGATGGGTGGGAAGTTGCTGTCAGCCGAGGCTGAGGACGGCCTCGACCAGCAGGTCGGGCTGCTGCTCCTGGAGGAAGTGACCGGCGTCGGGGACCGTCAGGTGGCTGCGCCCCTGGGCGCCTGGGATGTGCTCCTGGAAGACCTGTTCGAAGGCGCGCGTGATGTCCTCGTGCGCGGCGAAGGCGGTGAGGAACGGCTTGTCGAAGGCGGTCAGCCCCGCCCAGGCGCGGCTCAGCATCGAGGCGGGCGGGTCGGTGGCGTCGAGCGGTACGAGGTGCGGGAACTGCCGTGCTCCGGCGAAGTGGCGGGCGGACGGGAACGGAGCGTCGTAAGCGGCCGCCTCCTCCTGGCTGAGGACGTGGGCGGTCTGGTTGAGGGCACTGTCGGGGCTGCCGACGGCCCATGAGGCGGTCAGGTCCGGTGACTCCGACTGCTCCAGCCAGTGCAGGAAGGCGCCGGCGGCGGGCGCGAACTGCTCCGGCGTGAACGAGGCCATGACGTCCGGTGCGGCCAGGCCGGTGTTGGCGGCGACCACGGCCGCGAAACGGTCGGGGGCGAGCCCGACGTGCACGAGGAAGACGAACCCACCCCAGTCCTGGCCGAACAGGGTGATGTCCGCGAGGTCGAGCTGGTCCAGCCAGGCGCCGGTCCAGGCGACGTGGGACTCGTAGGTGTACGCGGCCCGGTCGACCGGCTTGTCCGAGCGGCCGAACCCGATCAGGTCCGGGACGAGGACGCGTCGGCCGGCTGCCACCAGGCCCGGAATCATCTTTCGGTAGAGGTAGCCCCAGGTCGGCTCGCCGTGAGCGAGGACCACGACCGGGCCGTCGGGCGGCCCTTCGTCGACGTAGTGCATGCGCAGGCCCTCGCCGACCGTGACGTACCGGGGCCGGTACGGCCAGTCGGAGAGGCCCTTGAAGCGCTCGTCAGGAGTGCGTTCGATGTCCATGCGAGGAACCATAACAGTGTTTTGATTGCTCGCCGCGAGCCTGTTTGCGCACCACATCGCCTTGGATTCGGCCCAGCCAGCCGCTCGAATCTGCTACTGCAGAGGGCATTCGTAACGGCGTTGCAATATGCTGGCGCCATGGCCAGGCTCAAGACACATGACGAAGCGCTCCGGCTCCGGCTCCTGCACCGCGCGGCCGCTACGGTTTTCGACCGGGGTACGGCCGCGCTGAGCCTGCGACAGCTCGCGGCGGACGTGAAGACCTCGACCACGGCGGTCTACTCGCTGTTCGGCAACAAGGCCGGTCTGCTCAGCAGCCTGTACCAGGAGGCCGTGCGGCTCTTCGTCGAGCGCCTGGCCACCGTCCGCCCGACGGACGACCCGGCCGGCGACGTGATCCGGATCGGGCTGGCCTATCGCGAGTACGCCGTGGCCAACCCGCACCTCTACGCGATCCTCTTCGCCGACCGCAGCGTCCAGTGCCCGTCCGACTCGGACAGGCCGCGCGAGGTCGTCGAGACGTACCGGCCCCTCGTCGACGCCGTGCGTCGCGGGCAGCTTGCCGGGCAGTTCGGTTCCGCGTCCGACCCCGAGGTCATCGCGCTGTCGGTCTGGGGGACGGCTCACGGCCTGGTGTCCCTGGTGCTGTCCGGCAACGAGCCGCCGGAGCTCGCGGTCGCCGACTGCTACGAGCGGGCGCTGCGGGCGTTGGTGATGGGGTGGCGGGACAGCGAGGTGCCTGCCGGTTGAGGTTCGGGGAGGTGACGTGAACCCCGCCGTCGGGGCCGGACGGCGTAGCGCTCCGGCATTATTCCCCCAGGCCGTCGCCGAGCCTCTGCCCGGAACCGATGGAAACCGATCGGTTTTCATTTCGTCCGCTTCGCGTTAACCTCGCGGTATGACCACCGAAGTGAAACCAAGTCCCAGGGAGCGACTGCTGGAGGCGGCGGCCACGCTCACCTACCGAGACGGCGTCGGCATCGGCGTCGAGGCGCTGTGCAAGGCGGCGGGGGTGTCGAAGCGCTCCATGTACCAGCTGTTCGAGAGCAAGGACGAACTCCTGGCAGTAAGCCTGAAGGAGCGCGCCTCCGCCTATGTGGCAACTCTCCTGCCTGCGGCGGACGACGGCCGGTCACCCCGTGAGCGGATCCTGCACGTCTTCGAGCAGGTGGAATCGCAGGCAGGGGCGCCCGAGTTCCGCGGCTGTCGGTATCTGGCCGTGCAGATCGAGCTCAAGGATCAGAGTCACCCCGCGAGCCGGGTTGCTCATCAGGTCAAGGCGAATCTGACCGCCTTCTTCCGCGCCGAGGCCGAGCAGGGCGGGGCGGGTGATCCGGATCTGCTGGCCCGGCAGCTCAGCCTGGTCTTCGACGGCGCGAGCGCCCGCGCGGGAATTCAGGCCGACAACCTGACCGGGCTCGTCGCGCCCACGGTGACCACCCTGCTCGACACGGCGGGCGTGCACTGACACATCGCCTTTCCGAAGTGCTCGCGCACTGATCCTGCCCACGACGTCATTCTCCCCGCTTGAACTTGCGCATGGAAACCGATCGGTTTACGGTAGTGGAAACCGATCGGTTTCGATTGAGTGTGGGAGTCCATGATGACGACAGATCGGCCGGTGGCACTCGTGACGGGTGCGTCCTCCGGCATCGGGAAGGAAACCGCGCTCGCCCTGGTCGCAGCCGGATTCAACGTGGTCGGCACAAGCCGTGACACCTCACGCGTCACCCCGCTCGACGGCGTGACGTTCCTCGGGCTCGACGTCGCCAGTGACACCTCGGTCGCCGCAGCGGTCCAGGAGGTGAGCGAGCGGTTCGGGCGGATCGACGTCCTGGTCAACAACGCCGGCGTCGGCTCGACGGGTGCGGCGGAGGAAACCTCCGTCGAGCAGGCCCAGGCCGTCTTCGACACCAACGTCTTCGGGGTCATGCGCATGGTGAACGAGGTCCTGCCGCACATGCGCGCTCAGCGACGCGGGCGCATCATCAACATCTCGTCCGTGCTCGGGTTCCTGCCCCAGCCCTACATGGCCGCCTACGCCGCCTCCAAGCACGCGATCGAGGGCTACACCGAGTCCCTGGACCACGAGATCCGTGACCACGGAGTCCGGGCGCTCATCGTTCAACCCGCCTACACCAGGACCGGCTTCGAGGCCAACAGCGCGAAGCCCGACACCGCCCTGCACGCCTACGCGAAGCAGCGGCAGACCGTCGACCGCGTCCTGGCGGAGGCCGTCAGGGGCGGCGACGCCCCCGCCGTCGTCGCCCAGGCGATCGTCACGGCAGCGACCGACACGAAGCCGAAGCCGCGCTACACCGCCGGACCCCTGGCCGGACGCGCACGCGTACTGCGCCGCCTCGCCCCCACCGGGGTCTTCGACAAGCAGATCCGCAAGATGAACCAGCTGGCCGGCTGACGCGCAGGCACTCCCTGGGCTTTCCGAACATCCACCCCACCCCACCAGACAGAGGACATCTTGATGCCAGAGCGCAATCCCATCCTGATCACCGGTGCCGCCGGCGAGATCGGTGGTGTGAGCCGGACGATGGTCGACATGCTGCTCGAACAAGGGCACCCGGTACGGGCGTTCGTGCGCCAGGACGACGAACGCGCCCACTCACTCCGCCAGGCCGGGGCCGAGGTCTTCGTCGGTGACCTGCTCACCATCGCCGACGTGACCGCCGCGCTGAAGGGGGTGCGGCGCATCTACTTCAGCATGAGTCTGTCGCCGTACTACACCGACGCCGTGAGCCTGATGGCCGCGGCGGCGCGGGCCCAGGGCGACATCGAGGTGTTCGTCAACATCTCCGAGTACGAGCAGTCGTTCATGACGTTCGACAGGATGACCGCGCCGGAGGCGGAACGGCGTGCACACCTCGGCGGACTCGTAGCCAACTGGTCGCCGCAGCAACGGGCCCACTGGGTCGCCGAGCAGGTGCTGGAGTGGTCCGGCGTCCCGACCGTCAACATCCAGGCGGCCTTCTTCGTCGAGAACCCGATCATGACCTGGCTGGCCCTGAGCTCGCTGGCCGACGGTGAACTGCGCCTGCCCTTCGGCGACCACCGGCTCGCACCCATCGCCGGTTACGACGTCGCGGAACTGTGCGCGAAGATCCTGGCCGACCCGGCGCCGCACATCTCCAAGTCCTACGCGCTCACCGGCCCGGAGCTGAAGGACATGCACGGGATCGCGGAGGACTTCGCGGCCGTGCTGGGGCGCCCGGTCACGTATGTTCCCGAAGACATCGAAACCTGGAACGAGACCTACGTGGACACCAACATGTCCGCGTACCCGCACATCGCGGAGCACCTGAAGACCCTGACCCGGATCATCGGCCGCGGAGGATACGGCGGCATCACCGACGAGCTGGAAACCCTGCTCGGGCGTCCGCCGAAGACCGTGCGGTGGGCATTGGAGAACCATCCGCGGATCCGGAAGCTGGCGACTGCCTGAGCCGCTGACCGGTCCGGGTCAGAACGAGAACACCACACCGGAGTCCTCGGACCGAAGACGATTGGAGGCCGCATCGAACCGCGCCCGGCGAACAGTTCCGACGCGGCCTCCCGACGACGGATTCGGAGGCTCCACCAGGAGGCCCAGTTCGGAAGCCTCACGGCGGTCCCTGGCGAAAACCGAGGGTGGGCTCAACGAGTGGGCTCAACCGCCGGACGTCTGCCCCCGGCGCAGTGTCTGGGGCGACTTCGCAGCCTCGGCCTCCGCCTTGGCGTCGCTCACCGCGGCGGCGGCCTGCTTCTCGGCCTCGTCGGCAGCCGCCGCGGCGTCGAGCGAAGCCGTCCAGCCTGCATCGAGCTCCGGAGTCCGGCCTTCGGCCGACGTGTCGTCGGCGGTGGCGGTGGCTGCTTCCTCCGGCTGCGCGGTTTGGGGAAGACCCGCCGTCGACTGATCACCGAACGCACGGGTGACGGTCCGGACCGCCTCGGTCAGCTCCCCCGGGATCACCCAGAACGTGTTGTTGTCGCTGCTCGCCAAGTGCGGGAGCGTCTCGAGGTACTTGTAGGCCAGGATCTTCGGGTCGGCATTGTTGCGATGGACGGCCTGGAAGACGAGTTCCACCGCCTTTGCCTCGCCGTCCGCCCGCAAGATCATGGCTTGTTGCGTGCCCTGCGCCTCCAGGATGTCCTTCTGCTTCGTGCCTTCCGCTGTAAGGATCTTGGCCTGCCGCTCCCCTTCGGCGTGCAGGATGGCCGCGCGCTTGTCACGCTCGGCCCGCATCTGCTTCTCCATCGCTTCCTTGATGGTGTGCGGTGGATCGATGGCCTTGATCTCGACGCGGTTGACCCGGATGCCCCACTTGCCGGTGGCATCGTCGAGGACGGCACGGAGCCGAGAGTTGATCTCCTCGCGCGAGGTGAGCGTCTCCTCCAGGTCCATGCTGCCGATGACGTTCCGCAGCGTGGTCACGGTGAGCTGATCGATCGCCTGCAGGTAATCGGCGACCTCGTAGGCCGCCGCCCGCGGGTCGGTGATCTGGTAGTAGAGCACGGTGTCGATGTTCACCACGAGGTTGTCCTCGGTGATCACCGGCCTCGGGTCGGACGAATAGACCTGCTCGCGCACGTCGAGTTTGGTGTTGATGCGGTCCGCCACCGGCACGACCAGGTTCAGGCCGGGCTGCAGCGTCCGGTGGTACCGGCCGAACCGCTCGATGTTGTAGCGGCGCGCCTGCGGGACGATCCGCACAGTGGAGGCCACGAGGAAGACGACAACAATGGCCGCCACGAGAGTGAGGACGACAACTGGATCCACAGTGCCTCCGTTGCTGTGTGTTCAGCCGTTCATGGAAGGAGCTCGCGGGGATAGACGATGGCCGTGGCGCCTTCGATCTCCATGACGTCCACCAGCGCCCCCACCGGGATCACAAGGCTTTCGTCGAAGGCGCGGGCGGACCACTCCTCGCCGGACAGTTTGATCAGGCCGCGAGTCGCGGTGACCTCCTGCATGACCTCGGCCCGCTTGCCTATCAGCGCATCACTGCCCTCGTGTGTGAGGGGTTGCTGTGCCATGTGCCGCAGCGCGACAGGACGGACGATGATGAAGCCCGCTGCGGCTGCTGCCCCCAGGGCCAGGAGCTGGCCGAGAAGGCCGACGCCCAGACCAGCGACTACGGCGGCAACCAACGCGGCGCCCGCGAGCAGACCGAAGACCAGTGTCAGGGTGAAGAACTCAGCGGCACCCAGTGCCGCGGCGGCGAGCAGCCATACGAACCACGGCATCGAATCGCCCTCCTTCAGGGGCCTTGCCCACCAAGCTACCTCCCGGACCGCCGGGCAGAACAGACACGGCAACGGTGGTTCGTCGTCGCTGTCCGCTGTGATCACTCGCCGCGTGCCTTGCGTACGGTCGCGTCGGAGGGCTGGTAGGTCACAGCGGCTGGGCGGTGTGGTGCACGACGTGGGAGGCCGGACCGGTGAGACCGCCGTGGGAGACGTCCACCGGCGGTCCTCGCCTTCCGGACAGGGGTCAGCCCTGCGCCCCGGACGGGCCCGTCCACGGCCCGGTCCGCCGTCCGAACCAGTCGGAGAGGGCCGCGCCGCCCTGCAGCCCCAGGCTCAGGAACACCAGGTGGGGTGTGGTCATGGACAGCAGGAGGTCGGCGGCCTCACGGGGCATGGCCGTGAGATCGGCCACCGCGGGCAGCAGGCCACCCCCGTACAGCACGAGCGCGGAGACGCCCTGCACCCGGATCCGCGCCGGGGACCACTGTGTGCGCGCCCTCTTCGGCGCCCAGCCGCGCAGCATGGCGATGCCGAGAGGCAGCAGTACCGCAGTGAACAGGCCGATCCAGCACCACAGGAAAACCGCCACGTCCCAATCCCCTTCCGCGCTTCCTTGGCGCGAAGTCTGCCCCTGCGCACCGTCCGCCGTCACTGCCGGGATCCGGAAGTCTCCGGGCGCCCGAACTGCGCGGACACCGCAGCCCGCCAACGCGCCGACTCGGGTCTGGCCGTCGAGGGCGCCCTCCACGCCCACCAGCACCCCAAGCTGGAGCGCTACGACAACACCTTCTTCGTCGCCATGCGGACCGCCGTCTACGTCGAGCACGAACAGCTCACCCCGACCACCGAGGTCATCGCCACCGGCGAGACCATGGCGTTCCTCGGCGCCGACAGCGCCGCTTCCTGCGCGGTCAGCGCGCAGTGTGGACGTATGCCCCTGCGCCTTTGAGGGTGCGAATGACCGGAGCGGTCTCGATGGACTGGATGCCGTCGAGTGCGGCCACACGTTCGGTGAGGTAGCGGCACAAGTCCTCGGCATCGCGGCAGTTGACGGCGGCCAGGAGGTTGCTGGGCCCGGTGGTCATGGCGGCGAAGGAGATCTCCGGGTGGTCGGCCATGGTCCGTGCCACGTCGGCGAGCCTGGAGGGCTGCACGGACATCCACAGCCGCGCCTCGGTCGGGAAGCCGAGCGCGGCTGAGGCGACGTCGACGGTGAACGTGAGGACTCCCGCTCGGCACAGCGTGTCCAGCCGACGTTTGACGGTGGAGTCCGTGCTGCCGGCGACCGCGGCGAGCTCGGCGTAACTCGCCCGTCCCTCACGGCCGAGGATCTCCAGCAGGGCCCGGTCCTGCTCCTCCAAGGTGACTGGTTCTCCGGCCTGGGAGGCGGGCACCGTACGGAGTCTGCCGACCTGCTCCTCGGTGAGCCAGGCCGAGCCTGACCACGAGGTGGGCAACGCGGTAGCACGCAGCAGCAGATGCGCGGAGACCTCGGTGACGCGGCTGGTGCGCGGGAGTTTGCCCAGCAACAGGGCATCGCGCTCGGCCTCGGTGGGCGTCTGGACGTTGCAGGAGACTTCGGTGCCTCCAGACAGCAGATGCACGTAGGACGTGTCGCGCCGGGCCGCGAGCGCACCTGCGATGGAACCGGCCGCATCAGGGGTGCACCGCACCCGGAGCGTCCAGGAGGTGTAGCCGAGCCGCACGCCGTTGACCGCCCCGACGACCCGCAGCACACCGGACGACCGGAGCCTCCGGTAGCGGCGGGCGACGGTGTTCTCCGAGACGCCGAGCACTTCCGCAACCGTACGGAAGGGCACCCGCCCGTCGATCTGTAGGGCATGGATCAGACCGCGGTCGGTCGCGTCGAGGGTGACGGTATCCATTGCTCAAGGCTATTCACTGACGGATTCCTCCGTAGATGCGTTGCTGGCTGGTGCCGCTGATCCACGCCCGTGATCGTGACGGGCGTACAGGCACGGGCAAGTACAGACATGGGCGAGGAGGACTTCGATGATTGTCAAGAACACGATCCTGGTCACGGGGGCGACCGGGAATGTGGGCCGGCAGGTGGTGTCCCAACTCATCGCCGAACACACGTGCAGGGTGCGGGCACTGACCCGCAACCCCGCCGCGGCCGGGCTTCCCGGTGACGTCGACGTCTGCCAGGGTGACCTGGCCGATCCGGCCACGCTGGAGACGGCGTTGGAAGGCGCGGACGCCGTATTCCTGATGTGGCCCTTCCACAACACCGGCCCGGCTTCCGCCGTCGTGGAAGCGATCAAGCGGCACGCCCACCGGGTCGTGTTCCTGTCGTCCGGTGCCGTCCAGGCCGGGTTCGCGCCCGATCAGCAGCCCCATCCTGTGGGCCGGTCACACGCACACGTCGAACAGCTCATCGAGCAGTCCGGACTCACCTGGTCATACCTGCGCCCCAGCACCTTCGCCGCCAACACCTTGTGGTGGGCCGATCAGATCCGTGCCGGTGACATGGTGCGGGCCGCCTACGGGGCCGCGCCCATGGCGCTGCTGCACGAGGCCGACATCGCCGCCGTGGCCGTGCGCGCCCTCACCGAGGGCGGCCACGAGCGCGCCGTCCATGACCTGACCGGCCCCGAGGTCCTCACCCAGGCCGAACAAGTGCGCACGATCGGTGAGGTGCTGGGCCGTCCGATCCGCTGGCAGGAGCTGCCCCGGGAGGAAGCACGCCGCCTGCTCCTGGCAGACGACGACTTTCCCGACTCGTTCGTGGACCCCCTGCTCGACGGCTACGCCGGCATGCTGAACGCCCCACGCCCGACCATCACCTCGACGGTGGAAACGGTCACGGGCACACCGGCACGGACCTATCGCGAATGGGTCTCCGACCACGCCGCCGACTTCCGGTGACACCTGCGGCCAGGTGACCGGTCGCGGGGGTATCCGCGCCGTCCGATGAATGAAACGAGCTGGTCCGCTCTACGAACGTCGGGTCAGAGCCATAGAGCCCCCGGAAGCGCCGTCGCTTCCCAAGCTGACCTTTTCGGCAGCGGTGACTTCGAACCGGAAGCCCTCGTCACAGCGGCAGGTCATAGGGCAGGACCCGGAATGCCTTGTGCCGGGCCAAGGGCCGTACGGCACGGAAGTCGCGTCGGTCGAGGGTGAGGATCGCGTCGGTGTCGTAGTCCGCAGCCAGCGCCACGTTCACCGCGTCCGCAAGGTCCAGGTCCAGGGCGTCGTAGCGGACACGGATGGACTGGGCCGCGCCCAGGTGGTCTTCTGTGATCTCCGGCATGACGACCCGGCCCCGGCTCATCCAGCGGCGAAGGTCGTCGACCGCGCTGACGGCCGCCTCTCGCCCGAGCACACGTGTAGCCACGTGATCGAGTTCCGCCAACAGGAGCGGGGACATGACCAGCAGGCCGGCCGCCATGATCGCTTCGTTCGCCGCCTCGTGCTCCGGGTGCGTCGAGTCAAGGGCGGCCAGGAGGCCGGACGTGTCCGCGATGACGATGATCACGTGGCAGTTCCCGAGCCCGTCTCACGGCGGACCGCATCGGCGACCGCGTCACGGACCTCCACTTTGGACGGCGTACTCCCCGGCCCCTCGAAGGTCCGTGAGAACAGCGGCTCGTCCCAGACCCGGTTCGCCATCGCTGCGAGGTGAATCCCCTGACGGATGATCTCGGCCTCGCTTATTCCCCGCCGCTTGGCCGCCTCCTTGATGATCGCCAGGTCCTCGGGGTCGGCATAGACGTTCGTGCGCTTCATGGGCATGTACCAATCATAGTCCATGTACCAGCATGATGTATGGCCGTGCCACCCGTCGGTGAGTAGGAGGATCGGCTATCAGCGGCCCGGCAGTCGGACGGAGCGTGTCCCGACAAGAGCACGCCGGGGCATGTTGTGTCCGAGGCAGGTCAAAGCAAGGATGATGGCCATGGCTGCTGGGGAGGGTGACGGGACGGGGCACCGTTCCGCGGGGCTGGGCAACGGCCGATCCGCCGAGGACGCGGTGCCCGCGTCGGCCGAGGGTGGAGAGAATACGTTCGGCGGGGTGACGACCACCCTGTGGGGCTCACTCATCGCGTTGGCGGGCCTGCTGACCGCCCTGGGCATGAACAGCGACAGGCTGTTCGTCGCGCTGAACAATCACACGGGGTTGACCCTGGTCGCACCCGCGCTGGCCATCACCGCCGTCGGTTTGAGTCTTTACGCGTACTTCACCCATCAAAGGCTGCTTCTCATCGTCGGAAGCACGGCCTATATCGCAGCTCTTGTCGCCTCGCTGGTCGTCGCCACCCTCGCCGCTTCCGGGAACGGCAGGCCGACCGTGACAAGCGTGAGCCTGACGGGTCAACGGCCCCAGGTTTCGCTGACGTTCACTGTCCAGGCCGTAGGTGTCGATCGCAATGATCACGTAGCCGCATTCGTGCGTTTGCTGCACGCACGTGAAGGCGACCGGACGGATACGGAGCTCTATTCGGGATCGCTGAGGTCTGACGACATGGGCAAGGTGGATCAAAAGGTCACCATTCCGCTCACGGTGCCGAGGAACGCCACGCATGTCACGATCAATGTGACCAACAGCGGAGACAAAGGCAAAAGCCATTGCACCACCCGTTCCCCGACTGCTCCTGCATGTGTGACGGTGAATCTGCCGTAAGTCATGTCGAGCCAGAGCCGTATCGATGTAGCGAACGACTCGGGAAGGCCGGTCAGCGCGGCTTGCCGACCTCGCCGCAGCCACCGGCAGCACCCACTGGCTTGAGGAATGCCGCCGTCGCGGTCCTCCACCCCCTCGATCTGGACGACAACAGGGGTGCAAGTCCGCCCCTCCGGGCCACACCCCGAAGCGCGAATGCGCAGGTCATGAGCAATGCGAGCGTTCAAGCCATCGCTTCCCAGGCTGAGGTCCCCCTTGTGAAAGCGGGTCTTGCTGCCAGACTTGCGCTGTACGGTCCGCTCCATGGCTGAGAGACCGACGACGAACTGGTGCAGGGGCATAGCCGTGGAGGCCGCGGAGCTCGCCGTCGGCACCCTGGATCCCGACTGCGCGTGCATGGTCGAGCTGTTTCCCGAAGAGCTCTTGCTGGAGACCGATGCCGTCCTCGACGTGTTCGAGGCCGAGTTGCCCACGCTCGCCGGAGGAGACGACGCACGGATCTTCGCCGCAGTGGAGCGCGTCGTCCTGGCCCTGAACGCCGTGAACGAGGCTCACGATGAGTGCGCCTTCGAAACCGATGAACGCGAGCAGTTGTGCGCCTACATCGATGAGGCGCTCACCGAGCAGGGAGTCGACGTCGCGGCCCTGACCGCCAGGCGCGGGCTCGGTCGGCACGAGCTCACGGATCGGTGGCGGGACTGGTGAGCAACCCTCGTCAGGAGAGATCAGGTCGACTGTGGCCCGCGAGGGGAGTGTCCACGATCGCGCGCTACTAGATCTATTGCGGCCGAGCGCAGCGAGCCGATCTTCGCGCTTTCAGCCATCGTCGAGAAGGAAACGGGGCTGACTTCCTACGACCCTCAGACGGAACGTCCGCTGGCGGAGATGCAACCGCAAGGCGCGATAGGGCTGATGTCGAGGATCACCGAGGATTTGCGAGCCGCTACGGTGGTTGATCAACCGCTGACGGAGGCGTGGAGGGGGCCAGTGGGGCCGACTCCCGCAGTCACCGACGTCCCGGTCATGGAGACCGCTGCTCCGCCGGAGCCGGAGGAGACCGACCTCGTCGAGGGCGGACCCACGACAGAGGCGCCCGCTCCTTCGGTGACGCTGGACGACGACGTTTTGAACCCACCCGCGCCTACGTCCAGGCCGGGAGACGAGGCGGCACGGTCGGCATCGGAGTATCGGGCGAACTCAAGGTGAGCGGTAAGGTCGCGGTCATCGAGATCGAGGGCAAGTGACCAATGCTCGCTACGGCGTCTACCGCCTCAAGTCCAAGGGCTACAGCCAGTGCGTGTACATGAACTGCACGCGAGGCGTGAAGCACAACGTCAGCCTCTACACCCCCCGCCGCGTGGGCTGGTACCTGTGGGAAAACTGACCACCCGTCGGCGCGGCGCCGTCTGGGCCGTCGTGCTGATGACAGCCGCCGCCTGCACACCACCGGAGAGCGACAGCGACGAGCGGTCCGACGCTCCGTCCACCTCATCGGCCCCCTCGGCTGCCAGCGCCTCACCCACGCAGCAGGCTGGCGCTCCCACACCGCCGGAACTCGATGCGGGAATGGGCGAAACCCTTGCTGGGCAGCGGGCGGCCACCCGCGGCAACGCCAGCCTTGAGTACTCCGGTGGCGCCGAGGGCAAGGCACTCATCGTTGCTGTGAGTTGCAAGGGGGACGGTTCGATCACCGTCAGAGTGCCTGTTGTGAAGATGTCCTTCCCCCTTCAATGCAGCGTTGGCGAGCCGGCCGTCACTTACAACCAGTTCGCTCTCAGTGCTGCGGACAAGCCCGGCACCGTATCGGTGACCGCACCGCCGACCGTCACCTGGGCGGTGACCGTCGGGCGAGGCGATCCCGCCTCAGAGGACGCCCCCTCAACAGGCTGACCCGTCGGCCCGCGGGCACGAGAGGCCGAACGCGGCGCCCTGCTGGCCCGTGCAGGTCAATGACCAATCTGGCTGCGAATGATCGCAGCTTCCCAAGCTGGGAGCGCGAGTTCGATTCTCGTCACCCGCTCCACGGCCAAGGCCCAGGTCATCAGACCCGGGCCTTCGTGCGAGCCGGGGTGTCACCAGGCCAGGGCGTCGGCCATGGTCGGCTGCCAGTATGAGACGCGGATCGAGTTGTCGACGTACACGCCCTTGGCGGGGAGGGACGGGTGGGCGACGGCGCTCGCGCTGTTGTTGAAGTAGACCGCGAGGGACTTGGCCGTGTAGCCGCCTGCGCCGCTGCCGTCGGCGGCCGAGAGGAGGACGCTCGCATAGCCCGACTCGCCGGGGGCCAGCGTGACCACCGCCTGCGGCTTGGAGTCCTCGAAGGCCGGCGGGACGGACTGGGCCTCGCTGAATCGGACCGCCGGATAGCCGGTCAGGTTGCAGTTCTTCGAGCCGGTGTTGGTGACGGTGAGGAGGAGGTGGTTCAGGGGGCGAGAGACCTCCGTGGCGGTCGTCCGGGTGGAGGCGGGGGAGCAGGGGGTCCTGGTGGGCTCCGAGTCCTTGGAGCCCGTGGAGCCCGTGGAGCCTGTGGAGCCCGACGAGCCCGACGAGCCCGACGAGCCCGTGGAGCCCGACGAGCCCGTGCCGCCCGTTGTGCCGTTCGAACCGGCCGCGCCGCCAGTTGAGCCTGCGGAGGGCGAGCCCGCCGAGTCGGTCTGGTCCGTCCCGGTGGAGGGTCCCCCGTCCGCCTTGGGCGAGGCCGTGGACGTCGATCCTGCCGATGCCCCCTCGTCCTGGACTCCCTCTCCGTTGTTGCACGCCGTCAACGTCAGTGTGGCGGCCGTGAGTGCGGCGGCGACGAGCATGCGGGTGCGGTGGGTGCGTGTGGACATGTGATCCCCCTTGTGCGGTACGGGCGTTGGCATGGGCCGCTCGACCGGGTGCCGGAAGCGGCGTGCCGGGAGCGGCGTGCTTGGATGGCCCAAGCTTGTGCGGCGATCCGTCCCGGCCGCCACGGCTGCCGGGGTATCCGGGACGCTGGAACGCTTGCGGTGGCTCTGACCTGGGGGAATGACCTCCCCCTGGGATGGGGGGCTGGGACGTGGGAGAGGGAGGAATGGTGGCGGGGGACGAGTTCTCGGAGCTGTTGGGTCGGTTGAAGGAGCGGTCCGGGCTCAGTTACGGGGTGCTCGGGAAGCGGCTGCACACGAGTGCGTCCACGCTTCACCGGTACGTCAACGGGGACGCCGTACCTACGGACTACGCGCCCGTGGAACGGTTCGCGCGGGTGTGCAAGGCGACCCCCGAGGAACTGGTGGAGCTGCATCGGCGGTGGGTGCTCGCGGATGCCCGGCGGAGGCAGAAGGCGGGCGGGGCGCCTGCCGAGGAGGAACCGCGGGCGCGGACAGCGACGGAGGCCGGGAACGGCACAGCGGAGGCCGGGAACGGGGCTGCGGACGCCGCGGCCGAGACGTCGGGGAGCGAAGCAGCAGCAGCCGAGGTCGGTCCCGAGGGTGGGCGGCGGCCCTCGGCGGAGGCTCCCGTGGCGCGGCGGCGTACCTTCGTTCTCGCCGGGGCCGCCGTGGCCGCCGTCCTCGTGTCGGCCGTGCTCGTGGTGAATGTTGTGCCCGGCGAGGAGGGTGACGACCGGGGCGGGAAGCAGTCCGTGGGGGCTGCCTCCCAGCCCGGCGGCTCCGTCGATTCCCTCGACGAAAGCGCCTCCGAGTCGGCCGCCGCGAAGGGCACGTCGGCCTCGCCGTCCACCTCACGCAGCGGCACTCCCACGGCACCCGCCTCCGCCTCCCGGAGCAGCGGGGCCGGGGCGGCCCAGGGCGGCGGTTCCGAGAACGGGGCCACCGCGCCCACCGTCGCCGTCAATCCGTACAAGTGGGAAGACCCGTGCAGCCAGCACTACCTGGTCGACCGGCAGCCCGAGCAGGTGCCTCCGCCGCCGAGTGAGCAGGACGCGCGTGGGTGGGTCACCGCGCTCGGCGGGGTCGCCGGCGGGCAGCAGATGCTCGCGCTGACCGTGCAGGGCACCGGGAAGGCAACCGTCGTCCTGGAGGAACTGCATGTGCGGGTGGTGGAGAAGAGCGCGCCGCTCGCCTGGAACGACTTCGAGATGGGCGTCGGGTGCGGTGGCGGCGTGGAGACGACGTCGTTCGGGGTGGACCTCGATGCCGGGCGGCCCGCGCTCTCCCCCAAGGCCGGTCAGCGCGACTTCCCGTACAAGGTGAGTGAGTCCGATCCCGAGGTCTTCTACGTCTTCGCGGACGCGCGGGCGCACAACGTGAGCTGGTACCTGGAGCTGGACTGGTCCAGCGGCGACCAGCGGGGCACCGTACGCGTCGACGACAACGGCAAGCCCTTCCGGACGAGCGGGAACGTGGGACGGCCCGCGTACAACCATCCGCTCGGTTCCTCCGAGTGGGGGCGGAACGAGTACACCCCCGACATTCCCGGCTGAGCGCCCGGCAGACAGGGGGAGTTGGAGTGCACGGTCAACCACGGTCACGCGATCAGAGAGCCGGATCCGACGGCCCTACGATCGCCCGCAGCGCGGCCAGGTGCCCCTGATATGCGTCCCGGCCTCGTCGGGTCAGTCGGAGCCACACTCGCTGCCGGGTGTCGCGGACGGCCTTGCGCTGTTCGACGTAGCCGGCGTCCATCAGTACGGTGACGTGCTTGCTCAGCGCGGAGGCGGAGAGGTCGAGTTGCTTTTGGACCAGGCCGAACTCCGCCTCGCCCGCAGCGTCCAGGAGGGCGCAGATGCGCAGCCGGTTCGGGGCGTGGATGGTGGTGTCGAAACCCTTCAGCGGGTCGTGGAACTCGGCGCTCACGCGGTCTTCCGGTGCAGGTGGACGAAGGCAAGGTGGAAGCCGACAGATGCGGCGGCGCTGATCAGCGAGGCCGCGATCAGCCACACCGGCCGTCCCGTGACGCGGAAAGCGAACGCCGCCCCCACCAGCAGTACGGGCAGGCCCACCATGAGCGGCACGGTCGCACGCTTCGGCAGCACGTCCAACCGCAGGGCCACCCCGGTCTTGTTGCGCCAGGCCTTCGCCGCGACGGCGAAGAGCGCCAGGTAGACCGCGGTGCTCGTCAGCATGATGGTCATCCAGGCCGGGCGCGGCAGCAGCCAGTCCCCGTCGGCCATGACGCCTCCGTAGATGACCGGGAGCGCGGCGACGTAGAGCGTGAGCGTGATGAAGAACCAGTTCGGCCACGGTGTGGCCGACAGTGCTGCGGCGGAGGCCCGGATGTGCTCGGTGTCGGCCAGGGCGGAACGGGCCTGTTCCGGCGTCAGTCGTACCCCGTGAGTTTCCATGTCGGAAAGAGTAGCGGCTAGTTTCCACTGTGGAAAGAGACGGGGTGACGGTGGGCGAGCCACAGCTCGCTCGTGAGGTGGTTCAGCGTGGGCCGGGGGAGTGCTTGAGGAGGCCGTCCAGGAGGCGTTGGAGGTTTTCGGGGAACCAGTCGCCGGCGGGGCCCGGGGGGAGAGCCGAGAAGACCTCGACGAGTGCCGGATAGGCCGCGGGGTCGGCGGCGGCCACCATGCGGCGGCCGAAGCTGTCCGGTACGTCGTGGTGGACGCTCAGCAGTTCGCCCGCCGTGTAGTGCCACAGCAGGCCGTAGGCGACCATGGCGTCGCGCGGGGAGAGCCCGGCCCGCAGCAGGGCGGCCATGATCCGCTCGACGACGGGCAGGATGGACGGCCCGGCGAGCCGGTCGGTGATCAGGAGCCGGACCGCCCAGGGCTCGTCGTGCAGGGCGTCGTGGATCGCGGTCATCAGTACCGTGATCTCCGAGCGTGGGTCGGCCACCGGCTCGGGCAGGGAGATGCCCTTGGCCACCTCGTCGAGCATGGCGACGAGCAGCGCCTCGCGGTTGTCGACGTGCCGGTACAGGGCCATCGCGGAGGTGCCCAGGGACTCGGCGACCCGTCGCATGGTGACGGCGGGCAGGCCCTCCGCCCGTGCCAGGCGCAGGGCCTCCCTGACGACACGGTCGTGGCTCAGGCGCCGTGTGGAGCGGGGGGCCGGCGGCCTGGCGGGAGTCATCGGTTCTTGTCGCTCGTCTCGTTGGTTCGGTGGCCTTTGCCGAAGCTGTTGTAACACGAGGTGTTCTCTTTCAGGTCGGTCGAGACCAGCGGTCACTGGGAGGCCGAGGCCGACGCGGGGACCCGCCAGTGGCGGGCGCGGG
>NZ_BJND01000088.1 GCF_006539505.1 Streptomyces spinoverrucosus | reverse complement strand
CTTGCAGGACCGCGGATGCACAGGTCGTCGGAGAGGATCTGCATGTAGCGGGCCAGCACCACCAGGTCGACGTCCAGCTCGCGCACCATCTCCAGCAGCCGCGCCTCGGCCTCGGCCTTGGTGTCCTTCGTCACCGGGATGTGGTGGAAGGGGATGCCGTAGCTCTGCGCCAGCGGCTCGAAGTCGCGATGGTTGGCGACGATCGCCGGAATCTCGATGTTGAGCGCGCCCGTGGACTTGCGGAACAGCAGGTCGTGCAGCTGCCAGGTGATGCCGTACGCCTGGCCGACCGGACCGAAGCCGGTGCGCAGGTCCTCCAGGGAGATGCCGGGGTCCGAGACGTCGAAGTGCACCCGCATGAAGAAGCGGTCCTGTCACTGCGTGGACGAGGCCGGCCTGGTCGGGGCAGGAAAGGGTGAGGACGAACCAATGGAGCGTGGTGTGTGGCTCTCCGGCGGCCCGGTGAGCCCCGCTCGCGAACTCTGGCTCGGGCAGATGGGCCGGAGCACCTGGTCGCCGTGGACTTGTGTACGCCGAGTACGGCGGCCGTGTCCGTGACGCCCGCCTCTTCGTGGCGGCCGAGGAATTCGAGATCCGCCGGCTGCGGGTCTGCATGGGTCCGCCGAGCGGACTGGCCGTAGGCGGGGCCAGCTCCTTCTGGTCCTCCAGTTCGGCGGAGGACAGTGAACCGGCGTTCAAGCTGATCGTCACTGTTTGTTTATGCAGAACAAGCATCGCAATGCGCAACATGATGTGGAGGGGGTGAGGCATCGTCAAGGGTGCCGAGGCGCCGGTGCGGTGACGGCGCGGGGCGATGTCCGTGGAAGTCGTAAAAGTCTGTTCTTCGGTCCCGTCACCGACAAACTCGGCCGCGAGGCGATGTACACCATCGACCTGGCGGTGCTAGTCGGCGGCTCGGTGCTGTCGGTGTTCGCCACCGAGACCTGGCAGTTCGTCGTGCTGCGCTTCGTGCTCGGCATGGCCATCGGCGCCGACTATCCGATCGCGACGTCGCTGCTGGCCGAGTGGGTGCCGAACAAACACCGGGGCCGACTGCTCGGCATCCTGATCCTGCTGATGCGCATCGGTACACCGGAGTCGCCGTTGTGGCTGGTGAACAAGGGCCGTACCGCCGAGGCCCAGAAAGCGATCCAGAAAGCCCTCGACCGGACCGTCCCGGTCGAGGAGCTGCTCGCGGCATCGGCGGCCGAGCAGTCGGTGGAGAAGAGCAGGTTCCGTGCCTGTTCCAGGGCACGTATCTGCGGCGCACGCTGTTCTGCGGGCTCTTCTACATGTGGGCTGTGTCCCCGCGCTGCGGCTGGTGGACCGGGTGGGGCGCCGCCCCGTCATCGTGTGGTCGTTCGCCCTGATGGTGGTGCCGCTCGCGGTGCTCGGTGGCGGCGACGCACTCCCCATCGCGGTGGTCATCGTGTGCTTCTGTGGCTACGCCCTCTTGTCGGGCGGTCCCACGGTGCTGGAGTGGACGTATCCCAATGAGTTGTTCCCCACCAGTATCCGGGCCACCGCGGGCGGGCGACATCGATCAGCCGTATCGGCGCCGCCGCCGGCACGTATCTGCTGCTGATCTCCCTGGATCGGCCGGGCATCGGTACGACCATGTACCGGGCTCCGCGCCGCCCGTGACCGTGGGCGAGGGTCGTCGCGACAGCCTGCGCGAAAGCGGCCTCGGGCGCTCCTGACCAGGTAGATCACCGAACCGGGCGACATGCAGCCGGTCGTCTGCATGTCTGCAACTTCGCTCGGCCAACACCTTGACAGTGAGTGTCCGCAGGGAGACAGTTTGGTCAGTCGTTGCTTATGGCGAACGAGATTGCGTAATTCGCAACCGTGCTGGCTCGGCCTCCCGGGTCTCACCCGGGCCGGGGTGCCAGAAACATCAGGCCGAAGATCCCGAAGATCGCATTCGGCCGTCCCCTCGACGAGGAGATCGACCGTGACACACGAGGTACGCGCCGTCGTCGCCCGCCAGAAGGGCGCACCGGTCTCGGTGGAGACCATCCTGGTGCCGAACCCCGGCCCCGGTGAGGCGCTGGTGCGGATGCAGGCCTGCGGTGTCTGCCACACCGACCTGCACTACCGGGAGGGCGGGATCAACGACGAGTTCCCCTTCCTGCTCGGCCACGAGGCGGCCGGTGTCGTCGAGTCGGTCGGCGAGGGCGTCACCGAGGTCGCGCCCGGGGACTTCGTCGTCCTCAACTGGCGTGCCGTCTGCGGCACTTGCCGGGCCTGCAGCAAGGGCAAGCCGTGGTACTGCTTCGCCACCCACAACGCCGGCCGGCCGATGACCCTGGCCGACGGCACCCCGCTGTCCCCGGCCCTCGGTATCGGCGCCTTCGCCGAGAAGACCCTGGTCGCCGCCGGCCAGTGCACCAAGGTCGACCCGGCCGCCTCGCCGGCCGCGGCCGGCCTGCTCGGCTGCGGGGTGATGGCCGGGTTCGGCGCCGCGGTCAACACCGGCGGCGTGGGCCGCGGCGACTCGATCGCGGTGATCGGCTGCGGCGGCGTGGGCATGGCCGCGATCGCGGGCGCCAAGGTGGCCGGTGCGAGCCGGATCATCGCCGTGGACGTCGACGAGCGGAAGCTGAAGTGGGCCGAGCAGTTCGGCGCCACCGACACCGTCGACTCCTCCCGGACCGACGCCGTCGAGGCGATCCGCACCCTCACCGGCGGCTTCGGCGCCGACGTCGTCGTGGACGCGGTCGGGCGCCCCGAGACCTTCAAGCAGGCCTTCTACGCCCGCGACCTGGCCGGCACCGCCGTCCTGGTCGGCGTCCCCACCCCGGAGCTGGCCCTCGACCTGCCCCTGCTGGACGTCTTCGGCCGTGGCGGGGCACTGAAGTCCTCCTGGTACGGCGACTGCCTGCCCGCCCGGGATTTCCCCGCCCTGATCGACCTCTACCTCCAGGGCCGCTTCGACCTGGGCGACTTCATCACCGAGACGATCAGCCTGGACGACGTGGAGGCCGCGTTCGCCAAGATGCACCACGGCGAGGTCCTGCGCTCGGTGGTGGTCCTGTGACCGCGCTGTACGTGCCCGAGCTGGGCGCCCTGTTCTCCGGCGACACCCTCTTCCAGGGCGGCCCCGGAGCCACCGGCCACGGCCCCGCCCACCAGTACGCCCGCACCACCGAACTTCCGCTGCTCGCCGGCCGCAACGACGAGCACACCGAGGCTTCCCTGCCGATCCTGCGCAACCAGGACGCCGGCCTGTACTACCGCGAACTCGTCGACCGGACCGGCATCGGCTCCTACGCCCACCGCCCCATGCCCGTCAGCCTGGACCGGGTGGCGCACCCCAGCGAACACGGCCAGCACCCGCACCCCGGGGACGCGCAGCGCCGAGGCGTACTCCACGCGCGCGTGCCCGCCGGCGGTGACGGTCGGCTGCGTGCTCCTTCACCTCCGACGGCATGCCGCTGATGGGCGAGTCGCGAGAAGTCCAGGGGTTCTGGCTCGCGGAGGCCGTCTGGGTCACCCACTCGGCCGGCGTGGCCAAGGCCGTGGCCGAGTGGCTGGTCGACGGCCGGCCCGGCACCGACGTCCACGAGTGCGACGTCAACCGCTCCGAGGAAGTCCAGCCGGCACCCTCGTACATGAACGAGCGCAGCTCCCAGAGGCTGACCACCAACCAGCTCGACAAGCCGGTCGGGTCGGTCACCGACACCGACTTCTCGCACAAGGGCTTCGGTTACTTCAAGGCCAAGCAGGCCTACCTCGGCGACGTCCCGGTCACCGCGATGCGGCTGAGCTGCGTCGGCGAGCTGGTCTGGGAGATCTACACCACCGCCGACCTCGGCGTCCGGCTGTGGGACACCCTGTGGGAGGCCGGGCAGGAGCTGGGGATCATCGCCGCCGGTCGTCCAGGACGAGCAGTCCGTGGTCATGGGGCCGCTCTTCGACCCCGAGATGTCGCGCATCCGCCGCTGAACGGGCCCCGAGTACCGGCAGCACCACACCCTCATCGGCAAGATTCCCAGGAGATGGACACATGGCCACTTCGTACGACGTGATCGTCGTCGGCCTGGGCGGGATGGGCAGCGCGGCCGCCTATCACCTCGCCGCCCGCGGTCAGCGAGTGCTCGGCATCGAGCGCTTCGGCCCCGCCCACAACCTCGGCTCCAGCCACGGCGGTTCACGCATCTACCGGCAGGCCTATTTCGAGGACCCGGCCTACGTACCACTGCTCCTGCATGCCCGCGAACTGTGGGAGAAGCTCGCCGCCGACTCCGGCCGCGAGGTCTTCACCGAGACCGGCGGTCTCATGATCGGCCGCGAGGACAGCGAGGCCTTCGCCGGCACCCTGCGCAGCGCCCACGAGTGGGGCCTGGACCACGAGGTCCTTGGCGCCGCTGACATCCGGCGCCGTTTCCCGACCTTCAACCCGGCGTCCGAGGACGTCGCCTTCTACGAGCGCAAGGCCGGCATCGCCCGCCCCGAGGCGACCGTCACGGCCCACCTGGACCTGGCCCGGGCCCACGGCGCCGACCTGCACTTCGCGGAAATGGTCCTCGGCTGGGAGGCCGACGGCCGGGGCGGCAAGGCCTGGGTGGTCACCGACCGCGGCGCCCACACCGCCGACCGGCTGGTCATCGCCCCCGGGGCCTGGGCGCCGAAGCTGCTGTCCGACCTCGGTGTGCGGGTGACGGTGGAGCGTCAGGTCATGTACTGGTTCCAGCCCGAGGGCGGCACCGGCCCGTTCACCGCCGACCGGCACCCCGTCTACATCTGGGAGGACCCTGACGGCACCCAGATCTACGGCTTCCCCGCGCTGGACGGACCCGACGGCGGCGCCAAGGTCGCCTTCTTCCGCAAGGGCGTCCCCAGTGACCCCGACCACCTCGACCGCCGGATCCACCCGGACGAGATCGCGGCCATGGCCGACTACCTGCGCCCGCGCATCCCCACCCTGCCCGGCCGCTTCCTCAAGGCCGCGGCCTGTATGTACTCCAACACGCCGGACGAGCACTTCGTCCTCGCCCGGCATCCAGAGCATCCGCAGGTGATCGTGGCCTGCGGCTTTTCCGGCCACGGGTTCAAGTTCGTGCCTGTCATCGGCGAGATCCTCGCCGACCTGGCCACCGTTGGCGCCACCGACCACCCCATTGCCCTGTTCGATCCCCGCCGAGTGCGCGTCTGACATTTCCGAAGGTGACGAGATGACCATGACGAATCTGCCGCCCAGCCTGATTCCCACGCTGTCCGGCGAGTACTACACCGACCCCGAGGTCTTCGCCCAGGAGCAGGAGCGGGTCCTCGAGGCCATGTGGTTCTGTGTGGCCCGCGCCGCCGAGCTGGACAAGCCCGGCGCGTTCCGCACCTACCAGGTGGGCCGCGAGAGCGTGCTGATCTCCCGCTCGCGGGACGGTTCGATCAAGGGCTTCCTCAACATCTGCCGGCACCGCGGCGCCAAGCTGTGCACCGAGGAGTCCGGCGAGGTGAAGCGCGCCTTCCAGTGTCCGTACCACGCCTGGACTTACGGCCTGGACGGCAAGCTGGTCGCCGCTCCCAACCTGACGTCGATGCCGGACATCGACCGGACCGAGTACGGCCTGATCAACGTCCATGTGCGGGAGTGGCTCGGGTATGTGTGGGTGTGCCTCGCCGACGAGCCGCCCTCCTTCGAGGCGGACGTGCAGGGCGCGGTCGTCGAGCGGCTCGGCGACCTGGAGTCGATCGAGCGCTACGGCATCGACGACCTGAAGGTGGGCCGCCGTATCACCTACGACGTGAAGGCCAACTGGAAGCTCATCATCGAGAACTTCATGGAGTGCTACCACTGCGCCACGATCCACCCCGAACTCACGGAGGTGCTTCCGGAGTTCGCGGACGGTTACGCCGCCCAGTACTACGTGGGCCACGGCGCCGAGTTCGGTGAGGACGTGCAGGGGTTCACGGTGGACGGCTCCGAGGGACTGGATCGCATCCCGGGAGTCGCCGACGAACAGGACCGCCGCTACTACGCGATCACTGTCCGGCCACAGGTCTTCATCAACCTCGTCCCCGACCACGTGATCTTCCACCGGATGTACCCGATGGCACCCGACCGCACGGTTGTCGAATGCGACTGGCTGTACCTGCCGCACGTCGTGGAGAGCGGCGGGGACGTGGGCCGTTCGGTGGAGCTGTTCCACCGGGTCAACCAGCAGGACTTCGACGCCTGTGAGCGCACCCAGCCGGCGATGAGCTCGAAGGCGTACGCCAAGGGCGGCGTGCTGGTGCCCAGCGAGCATCACATCGGCGAGTTCCACACCTGGCTGCAGAACAAGCTGGACGTACGGCCCTCGCACTGATCCCGCCCCAGTACCGCCCGCCCACCTGCTGTTGCGGCCCCTCCGGCAGGTGGGCGGGCCATGTGGGCTGTCAAGTGGCGATCCGGCAGGGCAGGGGGCGACGGAACATTGTCGGCGAATACCCCGGTACGCCTGCCATCTGTGCTGAGCGTGCACAGCGTCGCGGGCCAGGTCTTCATCCTCCAGGTGGCCGTCGTCCTGCTGCTCGTGATCGCCGCCGTGACGGCCCTCGTGCTGCAGGCCCGGAACGCGCCGGTCATGTGCACCAGAAGACCTACGACGCTTCGGCGTCGGCCGTGCCGTGGTTCCGCCGTCGGCGGGCCGGCGCTGGTCACGGGCGGAACCGCGCTGGTGAGCCGACGACTCTCGCACGCATCGACGAGAGCGAGACCACCGACGGGGAGAGCGAAGCCGTCACCGGGGCCACCTGCCTGTTCGCGATCTACGACCCGGTCTCACCACCGCTCGGCCTGGGTGCCGGACTGCCGATCGAGACGGCCGAGCTCCGACTGTCCGAAGGCTCCCGGCTCGCCCTGTACACCGACGGGCTCGTCGAAGACCGGGACCGGGACATCGACGTCGGCCTCGAACTCCTCAGGGGCGCCCTGGCGCACCCCCGGCCGGACCCCCGAAGAGGACTGTCGGGCGGTGCTCGACACGTACCCTCCGATCCCGCTGCCCTCGGCCCCCTCCGCGCCGCCTGCGCCCGCCGGCTACGGGACAGCCTGATCTGCGAGGTCTCCGACGGCAGCAGCACGTCTCCGCATCTGCGCCGCGCGGCCACCACCGACGAGGGCGGCCGAGGGCTGTCCGAGTCGGTTGTGGATGGCGCAACATCGAGCATCATCAGAAATTGATATGCGATGCCTCCCTTGACAACGCCCGCACTGCGCGGAAAGCATGTTGCGTATAGCGAATATCGTTGTGTTATGTGAGACATCTCCCCGTCTGGAGCCGGCATGAGGAGCATCACCGTCGTCGGAGCATCGCTGGCAGGACTGAGCACGGTCCGCGCGCTGCGCGCAGAGGGCTATGACGGCGAGATCGTCGTCGTGGGGGAGGAGCGCCACACTCCCTACGACCGTCCCCCGCTGTCCAAGGACTTCCTCAAGGGCGACATCGACGCCGAGGGGCTCGCGCTCGGCGACGCCGACGAGTACGAGGTCCTGGACGTGCAGTGGCTGCTCGGCGAGCGCGCCGTGCGGCTCGACCCCGTCGCCCGCACCGTCACCCTGGCCGGAGGACGGCATGTGCGCACCGACGGCATCGTCATCGCGACCGGTGCCGGCCCCCGGACTCTCCCCGGCGCCGAGGGGCTGGCGGGCGTCCACACCCTGCGCACCCTGGACGATGCCCAGGCCCTGCGCGCCGAACTGCTCGACGGCCTGCCCCGCGTCGTCGTCATCGGCGCCGGGTTCATCGGCGCCGAGGTGGCCTCCACCGCACACCGGCTCGGGCTCCACGTCACCGTCGTCGAGGCGCTCCCCGTACCCCTGGAGCGCCAACTCGGGCGCCAGATGGGGCTGGTGGTCTCCTCGCTCCACAGCGATCACGGCGTTCAGCTGCTGTGCGGAACCGGCGTGGCGGAACTGCTCGGCGAGGGTCGCGTCACCGGCGTACGGCTGGCTGACGGGCGGGTGCTGCCCGCCGACATCGTCGTGGCCGGTGTGGGCGTGCGGCCCAACACCGACTGGCTCGCCGGCTCCGGTGTGCAGGTGGACGACGGCGTGGTGTGCGACTCCGGCTGCTCGACCGGTGTCCCGGGCGTGGTCGCCGTCGGTGACGTCGCCCGCTGCCCCAACCCGTTCACCGGACGGCACGTACGCATCGAGCACTGGAGCAACGCCGCCGAGCAGGCGAAGACCGCCGTCCGCACGCTGCTGACCGGTGTGTCGGCCGGGGCCCCGCTCACCGCGCCGTACTTCTGGTCCGACCAGTACCAGGTGCGCATCCAGGTCGCCGGGTACGTCGCACCCGGCGCCGAACCCGAGATCGTCGAGGGCGACGTCGACAGCCGCACCTTCACGGCCGTCTACCGGCGCGAGGGCACCCCCGTCGCCGTACTCTCCCTCAACCAGCCGAAGTTCTTCAACCGGCTCCGCCGCACCCTCGTCCCCGCCGCCGCGGCCGTCGTGTCATGACCTCCGCGCCTCGACTCCCCCTGGAATCCGAAGGGGAGACCGCCACGAGCATTCCGCGGCACCTGCGGTACACCTGGGACCACGAGTGGCTCGTCGTGGACGAGGGCAACGCCACCGTCGGCATCACCGCGTTCGCGGCGCGGGCCCTCGGTGACGTGGTCAACCTCCGGCTGCCCGAGGTCGGCACCTGGGTCGAGGCAGGGGAGAGCTGCGGACAGATCGAGTCACTGACCGGCGTCAGCGGCCTGTACGCCCCCGCCTCGGGCCGGGTCCTGGAAGTCAACACCGCGCTGGCCGACGACCCCGGCGTGGTCAACGCCGCCCCCTACACCGGCGGCTGGCTGTTCCGGCTGCGGGTCGAGAACATCGCCGGCGCGCTGACCCCCGATGCCTACGCCGCCCACTGTGCCCACACCCAAGGAGACCGACGATGACCCTGTTCAACCAGCCTCTGCACGAGCTCGACCCGGAGGTAGCCGCCGCGGTCGACGCCGAGCTGGAGCGCCAGCAGTCGACCCTGGAGATGATCGCCTCCGAGAACTTCGCGCCCGTCGCTGTGCTGGAGGCGCAGGGTTCGGTCCTCACCAACAAGTACGCCGAGGGCTACCCGGGCCGCCGCTACTACGGTGGCTGTGAGCACGTCGATGTCACCGAGCAGATCGCCATCGACCGCATCAAGGAGCTGTTCGGCGCCGAGTACGCCAACGTGCAGCCTCACTCCGGCGCTTCGGCCAACCAGGCGGCTCTGTTCGCCCTGGCCCAGCCCGGCGACACCGTCCTGGGTCTGGACCTGGCCCATGGTGGCCACCTCACCCACGGCATGAAGATCAACTTCTCGGGCAAGCAGTTCAACGTCGTTCCGTACCACGTGGACACCGAGTCCGGTCTGGTCGACATGGCGGAGCTGGAGCGGCTCGCGAAGGAGCACCGGCCGAAGGTGATCATCGCCGGCTGGTCGGCGTACCCGCGGCAGCTGGACTTCGCCGAGTTCCGGCGGATCGCGGACGAGGTCGAGGCGTACCTGTGGGTGGACATGGCGCACTTCGCCGGCCTGGTCGCGGCCGGGCTGCACCCGAACCCGGTGGAGTACGCGGATGTCGTCACCTCCACGACGCACAAGACGCTGGGCGGGCCGCGTGGCGGCATCATCCTCGCCAGGCAGTCGTTTGCGAAGAAGCTGAACTCGTCGGTCTTCCCGGGCTTCCAGGGCGGTCCGCTGGAGCACGTGATCGCGGCCAAGGCAGTGTCCTTCAAGGTGGCCGCGTCGGAAGAGTTCAAGGAGCGCCAGCGCCGTACGGTCGAGGGCGCTCGCATTCTGGCGGAGCGCCTCACCGCGCCCGATGCCCGTGAAGCCGGGGTGAACGTGCTGTCCGGCGGCACCGACGTGCACCTGATCCTGGTCGACCTGCGCAACTCCGAGCTGGACGGGCAGCAGGCCGAGGACCGTCTCCACGAGGTCGGCATCACGGTCAACCGCAACGCCGTCCCCAACGACCCGCGCCCGCCCATGGTGACATCCGGTCTGCGCATCGGCACCCCGGCCCTGGCCACCCGGGGCTTCACGGCCGAGGACTTCGCCGAGGTGGCGGATGTCATCGCCGAGGCGCTGAAGGCGCCTTCTCCCTTCGGGGCGGCCGACGCCGAAGCGCTCAAGGCCCGGGTGAAGGCCCTGGCCGACAAGCACCCGCTGTACCCCGGCCTTTAACCGACAACCTCCCGCAGGGGCGTGCCGTGACCGTTCGCACGCCCCACCAATCCCACGGAGTATGGCGTGGCAATCAGCGTCTTCGACCTGTTCTCCATAGGCATCGGCCCGTCCAGCTCGCACACCGTCGGCCCGATGCGCGCCGCCGGGATGTTCGTGGCCAGGCTGAAGCAGGACGGCGTGCTCGCCCAGACCGCCGCGGTACGGGCCGAGCTGTTCGGCTCCCTCGGTGCCACCGGCCACGGCCACGGCACTCCCAAGGCGGTGCTGCTCGGCCTGGAGGGCTACGAGCCGCACACGGTCGACGTGGCCCAGGCCGACCTGGACGTCGAGCGGATCCGCAGCACCGGACGCATGCGGCTCCTCGGTGCCGAGATCGGCCCGGCCCACGAGATCGACTTCGACGCCTCGACCCAGCTGGTCCTGCACCGCAGGCGGTCGCTGCCGTACCACGCCAACGGCATGATCCTCTTCGCGTACGACGGCGACGGCGTGCCGCTGCTGGAGAAGACGTACTACTCCGTGGGCGGCGGCTTCGTGGTCGACGAGGACGCGGTGGGCGCGGACCGGATCAAGCCCGACGACACCGTGCTGGCCCACCCGTTCAGCACCGGCGACGAACTGCTGCGCCTGACGAAGGAGACCGGCCTGTCGATCTCCGCGCTGATGCTGGAGAACGAGAAGGCCTGGCGCACCGAGGAACAGATCCGCGCGGGCCTGCTGGAGATCTGGCGGGTCATGGAGGCCTGTGTCGCACGCGGACTGGGCCGCGAGGGCATTCTCCCCGGCGGTCTGAAGGTCCGTCGCCGCGCCGCCGCCGCGGCCCGGGCCCTGCGCAGCGAGGGCGACGCGGCGGGCCGCGCCATGGAATGGGTGACCCTCTACGCGATGGCCGTGAACGAGGAGAACGCCGCGGGCGGCCGGGTCGTCACCGCCCCGACGAACGGCGCGGCGGGCATCATCCCCGCCGTCCTGCACTACTTCCTCGACTTCGGGGCGGGCGCTGCCTCCGAAGGAGAAAAGGAGGACGGCATCGTCCGCTTCCTCCTCGCGGCGGGCGCCATTGGCATGCTCTTCAAGGAGAACGCGTCCATCTCCGGCGCCGAGGTCGGCTGCCAGGGCGAGGTCGGTTCGGCCTGCTCGATGGCCGCCGGTGGTCTCGCCGAGGTGCTCGGCGGCAGCCCCGAACAGGTCGAGAACGCCGCCGAGATCGGCATGGAACACAACCTCGGGCTGACCTGTGACCCGGTCGGCGGCCTGGTCCAGATCCCGTGCATCGAACGCAACGGCATGGCCGCGGTGAAGGCCGTCACCGCCGCCCGGATGGCGCTGCGCGGCGACGGCCGCCACCACGTCTCCCTCGACAAGGTCATCAAGACCATGAAGGAGACCGGCGCCGACATGAAGGTCAAGTACAAGGAGACTGCCCGCGGCGGCCTCGCCGTCAACGTCATCGAGTGCTGAGGAGACGGACGGAGCCAGACAGGGACGAAGCAGGAGAAAGGGCCGCAGCCATGCTCATCGACACCTACGGTCGCGTCGCCACCGACCTGCTCACGGACGACGAGGTCGTGCGGCTGGTCCGGATCGCGGTCACGCGACTCGGCGTCGAGGAGGTCCGCTTCACCGGCGGCGAGCCGCTGCTGCGCCCCGGTCTCGTCGGGATCGTCGAGCGGTGCGCCGCCCTCGCCCCGCGCCCCCGGCTGTCGCTGACCACCAACGGCATCGGCCCGGAGCGGACCGCCGAAGCCCTCGAACGCGCCGGCCTGGACCGGGTCAACGTCTCGCTGGACACACTGCGCCCCACCGTCTTCAAGGCCCTGACCCGGCGGGACCGCCACCACGACGTGCTTCAGGGCCTGGCCGCGGCTCGCGCCGCCTGGCTCACCCCGGTGAAGGTCAACGCCGTGCTGATGCGCGGAATGAACGACGACGAAGCACCCCGAACTGATGCCGCTCGACGCCCAGCACGGTTGGCGGCGCGACGGCATGGTCACCGCCGGGGACATCCTGGAAAGCCCGAGCACCCGCTTCAGGCTCACCCCCGAGCCGGACGAGGCCCGCGGGTCCGCGCCCGCCGAACGCCGGCTCGTCGACGGCGGCTCGGCCCGGGTCGGCGTCATCGCCGCAATGCCCCGGGCAGGTCGGACTCCTCCCGGGCGAACAGGCAGGTGCGCGCCTGGCCGTCGGCGGTGAGCCGGGTGCGGTCGCAGGCGCGGCAGAAGGGGCGGGTGACGGACGCCCGAGCCCGTGGGGGGGAACGACGTCCACCGACAGAACTGGGAGTGAGGCCATGGGACGGGTCACCGAGCGACGGCGCGTGGTGCGCATCCGGGACGGCGCGCTGAACACGCGCTCGGACACGCTGGTGGCGGAGGAGCCACTGGAGATCCGGCTCGGCGGCAAGCCGCTGGCGATCACCATGCGCACGCCGGGGGACGACTTCGCGCTCGCCGCCGGATTCCTGGTGAGCGAGGGTGTCGTGAGCCGGGCCGAGGACGTCGCGAACATCGTGTACTGCGCCGGTGCCACCCAGAACGGCTCGAACACGTACAACGTCGTCGACGTGCAACTCGCCCCCGGCGTACCGTTGCCCGACATCACGCTCGAACGGAACGTGTACACCACGTCGTCGTGCGGACTGTGCGGGAAGGCGAGCCTGGGCGCCGTACGGACCACGGCGCGGTGGCCGATCGCCGACACGCCCCCGGTCCGGGTCACCCCCGAGCTGCTGGCTGCACTGCCCGACCAACTGCGGGCCGCGCAGAGGGTGTTCGACCGGACGGGTGGTCTGCATGCCGCCGGACTGTTCTCGCCTGAGGGCGAACTGCTGGACCTGCGGGAGGACGTCGGCCGGCACAACGCCGTCGACAAGCTGATCGGCCGGGCGCTGCGCAACGGCGAACTGCCGCTGCACCGGACCATCCTGCTCGTGTCCGGGCGGGCCTCCTTCGAACTGGCGCAGAAGGCCGTCATGGCGGGCATCCCGGTGCTGGCGGCGGTCTCGGCGCCGTCCTCCCTCGCCGTGGACCTGGCGGCGGAGACGGGGCTCACGCTCGTCGGCTTCCTGCGCGGCAGTTCCATGAACGTCTACGCGGGCGAGAAGCGCCTCGACCTGTCCACCGCGGCCATGGCCGGCGAACCAGCGAGGTGAGCCAGTACATGCCTCGCCTCGAAGAACTCCAGGACAGCCGCACCCACGGCAGTACCCTCGTCGGCCCGCCCCGCCTGCGCCCACCCGACGCCCACGACCGGCCCCGCCGCGTCGCGATGCTCTCCGTGCACACCTCCCCGCTGCACCAGCCCGGTACCGGCGACGCCGGCGGGATGAACGTCTACATCGTCGAACTCGCGCAGCGTCTCGCCGCGATCGGCATCGAGGTGGAGATCTTCACCCGGGCCACCTCCGCCGCGCTCCAGCCCAGCGTCGAACTCGCGCCCGGCGTCCTGGTACGGCACGTGGCCGCCGGCCCCTACGAAGGTCTGGCCAAGGAGGACCTCCCGGCCCAGCTGTGCGCCTTCACGCACGGCGTGATGCAGGCCTGGGCCGGCCACCGCCCCGGCCACTACGACCTGGTCCACTCCCACTACTGGCTCTCCGGCCACGTCGGCCGACTGGCCGCCCAACGCTGGGGCGTCCCACTCGTCCACGCCATGCACACCATGGCCAAGGTCAAGAACGCCTCCCTCGCCGAGGGCGACACCCCCGAACCGGCGGCCCGCGTTCTCGGCGAGAGTCAAGTCGTACGGGCTGCCGACCGGTTGATAGCCAACACGGAGAAGGAGGCGGAGGAACTCCTCCGCCACTACGACGCCGACACCGCCCGGGTCGCCGTCGTCCACCCCGGTGTCAACCTGGAGCGCTTCCGGCCTGACGCCCGGGGCGTCGAGGCCGGACGGGCCGCTGCCCGCTCGCGCCTCGGCCTTCCGCAGGACGCGATGATCCCCCTGTTCGTGGGCCGCATACAGCCGTTGAAGGCGCCGGACGTCCTGCTGCGCGCGGTGGCCGAGTTGTTGGCGGAACGGCCGTGGCTGCGCGAGCGGATCGTGGTGCCGGTCGTGGGCGGGCCCAGCGGCAGCGGCCTGGCGAGGCCGGAAGGGCTGCAGAAGCTGGCGGCCTGCCTCGGCATTGCCGATGTGGTGCTGTTTCGGCCGCCGGTCGGCCAGGACCGGCTCGCCGACTGGTATCGGGCGGCGTCCGTCCTGGTCATGCCCTCCTACAGCGAGTCCTTCGGCCTGGTGGCTGTCGAGGCGCAGGCCTGCGGCACCCCGGTGATCGCTGCTGAAGTCGGCGGCTTGCCGGTGGCGGTGAAGGACGGGCTGAGCGGCGCTCTCGTACCCGGGCACGACCCGAGGGACTACGCGGCGGCGCTGTCCGGCTTCGCCGACGACCCCGCACGCTCCACCCGGATGGGCGAAGTCGCGGCCCGGCACGCCCGCTCCTTCGGCTGGGACACGGCCGCGGCGACGACGGCGGACATGTACGCCGCGGTCCTGCACGAGCGCAGGCTCCATCGCATCTCGTGACCTCCCCCGCAGGGCATCGTGTACGGGCAGGTTGTCCGGGGCGTCGTAACGGATTACTCGCCTCAGGCGGCCCACGCAGCTGTGTCAGCCCACGCGTCCGGGGCGAATGCCGCACGTAGCTCGCGATGCTCCGAGCTGCGGAGCAATCGTGACGCCCGTGCCGCCACCGGCTGGCGGCCACCACCTCCGATGCCTACGCCAACACACGGCTCATCGCGGACGCCGCCCACGCGGCCGGCCTGGCCTCGCCCCTGCTCAGGCTTCCCCGGCGCCGGCCTGGCCGACAAGGAGGCCCAGCAGGATGATGTCGAGCGTGCCGGCGAGCCGCTGGTGGAGGTCGAAGGGGGCCGGGTCCTCGCGGATCCAGCGCAGGATCGTCGAGAAGTAGCAGGCGGCCAGCAGCTGTCCGGCCTGGTCACAGTCCACGCCCGCCCTGACTTCCCCGCGGTGCCGCCCCTGTTCGACGATCCTGGCGAGTTCGATCTCCAGAGACGGGTCCTGCAGGAGGCGCCCATACCGTGCCGAGGCGTCCATCAGGACGGTGGTCTCCGCACGCGAGGCGACGTTGAGGTCGGCCATCTCTTGGAGGTAGCGGCGCAGCCGGTCGCCGACCGGCAGGTCCTCGGCGTGCTGCGCGCCGAGGATCTGCGCGACGTGGGCGCGTCGGCGGGCTCCCCATTCCTCGAGGAAGCCGACCTTCTGTGAGAAGTGGTTGAAGACGGTGGCGCGGGCGACGTCGGCGGCCTCGGCGATGTGCTCCATGGTCGTCGCCTCGTATCCCTGGGCGACGAAGAGGCCGACCGCCGTCTCGTACAGCTGGTCGTGCAGCTTCCGGCGCCTGCGCTCCTGGCGTCCGACGGCCGCGTCGCCCTCGGAGGCGGCTGCTGCGTCCCGGATCTTCATGGCCCCCAGTACAACACAAGGCCGCACGACTCTTGACCCCTTCCCGGCGTCTGTCTAGATTCCTCTCCACTGCTGGACTCTAGTCCAACAGTGGATGCGAGTCTCGCACGATGGATTGCGGGACGCTGACTGGGAGGCAACGTGGCTTCCGTGACATCCCCGACGGGCGGCTGTGTCGCGCTCGGACACGGCTGTTACGCCTGGATCGCGGGCGCGGTCGGATGGGGCATGAGCAACGCCGGGCTGATCACCGGCCGGGGCGAGTCACTGCTCGTCGACACCCTCTACGACCTGCGGCTGACCAAGACCATGCTCGACGCGCTGACGCCGCTGACCGAGCGCGCGCCGATCTCCACCGTGGTCAACACCCACGGCAACGGCGACCACTGGTTCGGCAACCAGCTCGTGGCCCACGCCGAGATCATCGCGGCCCGCGGGTCCGTGGTGGACATGCGGCAGGTGGGTCCGGCCGAGATGCGGGCACTGACCAGCATGGACAGCCCGGCCGGACACTTCGCCAGCCGGATCTTCGGCCGCTTCGACTACACCGGCATCGAACCGGTCCTCCCGAACCGGGTCTTCGACGGCGAGACGGTCCTGGACATCGGCGGGACGGAGGTCCGCCTCATCGACGTGGGTCCCGCGCACAGCGCCGGGGACACGATCGTGCACGTGCCGCAGGCCCGGACCGTCTACACCGGGGACATCGTGTTCGCCGGGGCGGCGCCGGTCGTCTGGCACGGACCCTTCGCCCGTTGGCTCGCCGCCTGCGACCTGCTGCTCGGACTCGACGCCGACATCGTCGTGCCCGGCCACGGCCCCGTCACCACCCGGCAGGCCGTGCACGAGATCCGCGACTACCTCGAATACGTCCATGAGCAGGCCACCACCCGGTTCACCGCCGGCATGCCGGCCATGGACGCGGCGCGCGACATCAGCCTCGGCCGCTTCGCGGACCTGGACGAGAGCGAACGCCTAGCCGTCAACGTGCACAGCGTCTACCGGGAGCTCGACCCCTCACTGCTCCCGCTCGACGGCCCCGGCCTGTTCGGCTGCATGGCCGAGCTCTGCCCCCGCGTCTGACGGCTCTCCCCGCTGCCCTGACGAGGCCCCACCCGCCGCCGACGGCGCACCGCCCCTACCGGTACGCCCAGCTCCCCGCCTCCCCTCGGCCCGTACGTCCCGCCAAACCCTCCAAGGAGGAGACATGGTCTCCACCCCTGCCTACGACCCACCCGCCGCCTCATCCGATGCCGCCCCTGCCGCCCCGGCACGGCACACCGGCACGATCATCACCGGCTGTCTGGCCGTCTGCCTGGCCCAGATCGGCTTGGTCCTGCCCGCCGCGATCAACGGCGTCATGCAGCGCACGCTCCAGGCGTCCGGTGCGGAACTGACCTGGATCAGTGACGCCTTCCTGGTGCCCGCCGCCGTCCTGGCGCTGACCTTCGGCGTCGTGGGCGACCTGTACGGCCGCAAGAAGCTGGTGGTGGGCGCGGCGCTGCTGGCTGCCGTCGGCTACCTGGTGTCCGCCACCTCCGACACCCCGGCCCAGCTGATCACCGGTCAGGCCATCTCCGGCATCGGAGCCGCCGCGCTCTTCCCCGCCTCCCTGTCGATGATCATCGCGGTCACGACCACCCCGGCCGCGCGGGCCAAGGGCCTGGCCTCCTGGACCACGGCCCTGTCGCTCGGTGCCTTCATCGCCCCGCTCCTGTCCGGCGGCCTTGCTGAGCACACCGCCTTCCAGTGGGCGTTCGGCGTGACCGGTGTGCTCGCCGTCATCACCGCCGTGACGGCCTGGCTGCTGGCCACCGAATCCAGCGCCCCCGAGGGCCGCTCGCTGGACTGGCCGGGGCAGATCACCATCGCCGTGGCCATGCTCGCCCTGCTGTACGGCATCATCCAGGGCCCCTCGGACGGCTGGGGCTCGGCCCCCATCGTGCTGTCCTTCGTCGCCTTCGCCGTCTTCATCGCCGCATTCGTATGGGTGGAGAACCGCAGCGCGGCACCGATGCTGCGACTGGAGCTCTTCCGCATCCCGGCGTTCGCCGCGTCGGCCGCGATGGCGGTGATCGGCATGCTGGGCTTCCTCGGCGGCGCGTACGACCTGAGCATCCGGCTCGGGGTCATCCAGCACCAGAGCCCCTTCCAGGCCGCGGTACCCGTCCTGATCATCCAGGCGTGCACCCCGTTCATCTGGCCCCTGCTCGTGCGCCTGCTGCACCGCGTCGGCCCCGGCCCGATGCTCGTCGCCGGCTTCCTGTCGATGGCCGCGGGCCAGCTGTGGCTGCGGGCGGTGCCGATCCACGAGACCGGCATCGTGCCCATGCTCGGTGCGCTGATCCTCAACGGCGTCGGCTTCGGCCTGGTCGTCGCCGCGATCACCGCAGCCGCCGTCAACGTCGTACCGCCCGGCCTGACCGGCATGGCCAGCGCCACCACCAGCCTCGTCCGCGACCTCGGCCAAACCCTCGGCCCGGCCGTCGTCGGCGCCGTCGCCCTCGGCATGGCCGCGAACCAGCTGACCGGCAGCCTCGCGAACGCCGGACTGACCCCCAAGGAGCACGGCATGGCCTCCGCCGTCCTGCACGAGGGCGGTCCGCTGGCCCTGCACACCGCCGACCTCGGCCCGCTCAGCGCCAAGCTCGCCCCGTACACCACGGACGCCCTGGCCCACGGCTTCAACAACGGACTGATCCTCACCGCCGCCGCCTGTGTCGTCGCCGCTGTGATCGCCGCTGTCTTCGTCGGCTTCCGGCCCAGCGAAACGCGGCCGGCGGAGGCGGAGGGGAGTGCGGCGTGAAGTTCGCGAGCTTCGTCCACGACGGGAAACGCCGGTCGGGAGTCGTCGCCGACGACCGGGTCCACCCCTTCGAACACCCCGTCGACCTGCTGGACCTGATCGTGGAGGGCGAGGAGTCCCTGCACGCGGCGGGAACACGCGCCGTCCTCGGCTCCCTGCGCCTGCCTCTGGCCGACGTGGGGCTGCTGCCCCCACTGCAACCGCCGACCGTCCGCGACTACATGACCTTCGAGAGCCATGTCGAGGGCGTCGCCCGGGGATACGGGGACACCGTGCCCGAGGAGTGGTACGCCGCACCCGCGTTCTACTTCACCAACCCGTACGCGATGATCGGCGCCCACGACGACGTACCGGTACCGCCGGGCTGCGGCCGCTTCGACTTCGAACTTGAGGTGGCCGCCGTCATCGGCAAGGCCGGCCGGGACCTCACCCCCGAGCAGGCACGCGACCACATCATCGGCTACACGATCCTCAACGACTGGTCCGCCCGCGACCTCCAGGGCCGCGAGATCAGGGTCAAGCTCGGCCCGGCCAAGGGCAAGGACACCGCCACCACCCTCGGCCCCTGGCTCGTCACCGCCGACGAACTCGAACCCCACCGCACCGCCGACGGCTTCCTGAACCTGGACCTCACCGTCGCCGTCAACGGCGAGACGGTCGGCCAGGACCGACTGGCCAACATGGCCTGGACGTTCGAGGAGATGGCCGCGTACGCCTCCCGCGGCACCTGGGTCCGCCCCGGTGACGTCCTGGGGTCCGGCACCTGCGGCAACGGCGGCTGCCTGGCCGAACTCTGGGGCCGAGGCGGCGTCCTCGAACCGCCGCCGCTCGTTGCCGGCGACACCGTCACCATGACGGTCGAGGGCATCGGCACCATCAGCAACACCGTCGTCGAGGGCGTCGCTCCGGTGCCTCTGCCGCCTGCCCGCCGCAGGCAATGACCTCCGTACTCCAGCGGGGCGCGCGCCCTGCTGGATGTGGCCTTCGGCCCCGAGGATACGAGCGGCGTGAGGTGCGGGTGGTCGAAGCGTGGATCATCGACAGGCATCAGCCGCGGTCAGGCCGGTTCCGTGTGGACGGAGGTCGAGCCCGTCGCCTCAGGCGGGCGGGGTGTGCCAGAGGTCGGTGATGTCGTCGGCCGGGGGTTCGGTGACCATCTGGTTGGCGGTGGCCGAAGCGCCGCCGATGGCCGGGGAGTTGGCCGCCGTGTCCGGGCTGTACGCCGGCCAGCCCGGGTCGCCGGTGGCGGCGAAGGCGGCCCACGCGCCGACGAGGATGTCGCGTGCGGCGAGGTGTTCGGGGGTGCCGGCGTCGACGAGGGCGAGTTTGTCGAAGACGTGGAGCAGGTCGGCGCCGTGGAAGGCGCCCATGGCCGGGCCACAGGGTTCGTCGAGCAGGAGGTAGTGGAAGGCGCGTCCGCCGGCGGCCGTCTGGGCCCGGGCGAGGCGAGTGGCCGGCATCCGGTAGATGGCGTCGCTGAGGAAGGCGCTGCGCAGGTCCGCCAGGTCGTCGGAGTCGGCGATGCGGTGGCGGTAGGCGTCGAGGAGCTTCTCCGGCTCCGTGACGCCCGCGCGCCGCATCTCGGCGTACAGGACCGATTCGTCGGAGGGGCGGAAGGAGTCGCCGCCGATCATCTGGAAGACGCGCACTTCGTCGCGGGTGGCGCCGATGAGCAGGGGGATGTCGGTGGCGGCGCCTTCGGTGACGGCCTGCTGCGGATCACGGGGCAGTACGCCGCCGTCGAGCACGGCGCCCCACGAGCGGCCGCCGGGCAGATTGCGGTGGCCGATGTCGGACGCCGAGGATCCGGACGAGCCCGGGCCCCCGTTCCGCCAGGGCTGGTTCTACGCCGAGCGGGTGCGCCCGGCAGGCTTCCGCGACGGCGTCACCGGGGCACTGCGGCGCCGCGGCCGCGTCGTCGGCCTGATCCATCTGAGTACGGAGAGCGCCGATACCTACGACACCGAGGCACGCCGGTTGCTCGCCTGTCTCATCCCGGCGCTGGCCGCGCTCGCCGATCCGGTGGCCCACGCCGGTGAGGGGCACGGCCTGCCGCAGGCAGGAGCAGCGAACCCCGTGACCGCCGACGCGGTGATCGACCTGCCCGCTCGTGACCGCGTCCGGGTGCTGGAGGACGCCGGGTTCCAGGGCCTGCCGCGGGCCTTCGCCGACACGGGCGGCCACCGGCTGCGGCTGCTGTGGCCGGTCGGCGGCGCCTGGTACCGCGTCACTCTTCACCGGCACCCCCGGGGCCCGGGGATCCCGGCGGACGCGGTGCTGGTGCACGAGGTTCCGACCGAACTGCCGTACAAACTCAGCCCCCGGGAGCTGGAGGTGCTCACCCGGGTGGCGATGGGACAGACCAACCAGGCCATCGCCCAGGCGCTGTTCCTGTCGCCGCGGACCGTGCACTGCCACATCGAGCACATGCTCCACAAGACGGGCGCCGCCTCCCGCACCGAGGCCACCGCCCTCGCCGTACGGGACGGCCTGCTCCGCCCGGCCCCTGAGCATCTGGCGTTCTTCGTCGAACGGTGATCCGCCGGAGCCTTCGCCCACCGGCAGCCGACCGCACCGGCGGCGGCGTACCGCCGCAGTCCTGCGGACCGCACCACCGCGAGCCCGATGCCGCCGTCGTCGCACGACTCGATTCTCAGTCACCGGCCTGGTGTGCTGCCTCGCAGGACCACGTTCGTGGAGACCGGCACGATCCGCGAGGCGTCGTCGTCGGAGAGCGCGAGTTGCATCGCGCGGACCCCCACCTGCCGCAGAGGTACGGTCACGGAGGTCAGCGCCGGATCGACGTCCACCGCCGGGCCGATGTCGTCGAAGCCGGCGACTGCGACGTCCTGGCCGGGGACCAGCCCGGCGTCGCGGAAGGCGGTCATCACACCGATGGCCATGACGTCGTTGACGGCGAAGACGAGTTCGGTACCGTCGAGGCCCCGCTGGACGAGCTCGCGGGCGGCCGCGCAACCGCCCCTGCGGCTGAACTCGGCTTCGACCACGAACCGTTCGTCGATGTCAATGCCGAACTCGCTGAGGCCCTCCACGAAGCCCTTGCATCGGTCACGGGACGTCCTGAGTCCGGCGCCCGCGCGCACCATCGCGAACCGCCGGTAGCCGAGGCCCACCAGAGCGCGGGCGAGCTGCCGCGCTCCACCGTAGTTGTCGATGCTGACGGTGCGGAACGGCAGGTCGTGCTGGCTGATGAGAACCACGCTGCCGCCCGCTTCCCGGTAGGCGTCGAGCTCCTCCACGAGAGCGTGGCGGGTGTCGGTGCCGTCGATGCGGCTGCCGGTCAGGATGATGGCGCGGGGCCGCATGCCGCGCAGTGTCCTGACGATCTGGAGTTCCCGCTCGGGGGAGCGGTCCGCGACCGCCATGGTCACGATGAGTCCGGCCGCCTCCGCCGCCTGCGTCACCCCGCCCGCGATCGAGGCGAAGTACGGGTCGTCTACGCCGCTGACGACCAGCGCGACGGTGTTCGTCGAACCTCGCGCGATCGCCTGGGCGGACAGGTGCGGCGCGTAGTTCAGTTCAGCGGCCGCGGCGAGCACACGGTCGACGTTCTCCTGCCGGACGTTACGGATGCTGCCGTTGAGCACGCGCGACGCGGTCGCCTGCGAGACGCCCGCCGTCCGCGCCACATCGTGAAGGGTCGCCTGGTGCTCCCGGGCCACGGTCTTCCCGCGCCCCCGTCGAGGTGCTGCCGACCCGTCTTCCATGGCGCACATTGTGCACCGAGCCGCACGGCGCCTGGGAAGGGGTGCGGTGGTTACGGAAGGTTACGTCATGGGCAGACCGCCCACCCGCAGCGGAATGCGTTTTCCCGGCCTCGCGGTCGAGCGCGGTCGCCGTGGCCGATGCGCCGACTGTGGCACGGCGTCGTCGGGCCCCACGACGAGTCGGCCTGGCGGACCCATGACCAGGGCCGACGCGGTCGTGTGCCGGTTGAGCGATCGCTTCCTGTCGCGTGCGGGCCGTGGACAGGATGCCGCTCGCGGTCGTCGGCACCGCCGAGCCGTCGGACGCGACGGCTGCCGGAACAACGCCACAGGTCGCTCTGCGAGGGCGCACCGGACCGGGGCGCCCTCGGGCATACCGATTGGAGGCCTGGGCCACTGGAGACGGTCGCCATTACCGCGCCTGCGCCAGGCCGGACAGTTGTCCGCATCCCCGCCGGTGACCGGCCACGGATATCCTCGGGTGGCGTCGGAGGATCGTTTTCGTGGTGCGGGAGGGAATGGCACGATGCCCCATCCAGCCAGACCGACCGTCACCTTGCGCGACGTGGCAGCGGCCGCCGGAGTGTCGGTCACGACCGCATCGAGAGTCCTGGGCGGCAGTTCCCGGACGGTCGCGCCCGAATACCATGAGCGGGTCCTCACCGCCGCGGCCGCGCTGCGCTACACCGCGGACGCCTCGGCCCGGGCGATGCGGCGTGCGAACGACTCGATCGCGGTGGTCGCCGACGACCTCACGACCCCGTCGATGGGGATGGCCGCCGCGGCGATGGAACGGCAGGCGCGTGACGCCGGGGCGTTCGTGACCGTCTCGTCGACCCACGCCACCGCCGAGCGCCAGCTCGAAACCGTCCGGCTGCAGCGCGCGCTCCGGCCACGGGCGCTCATCCTGACCTCCAGCCGCCTTGACGCGAAGGCCCTGGGCGGGCGCCTGCTCGACGAGTTGCTCGGCTACGAACGCGAGGGCGGCCGGGTGGTGATCGTCGGCGACACCGACATGCCGTTCGACTCGATCAGCTTCGACAACCACGGCTCCGCGAAGGAACTCGCCGCCCATGTCGCCGAGTCGGGGCACCGGCATGTGACGATCCTGGCCGGTGTCCGCGGCCGGGGGAACGTCTCCGCCCGCACCGCGGGCTTTGTGGCCGGACTCCGGGAGGGCGGGGTCGAGGCGCGGAACATCCGGATCTCGCATTGTGCGGTGAGCCGCCAAGGGGGGTTCGACGCGGCGCGACGGCTGGTCGCCAAGGGGCCCCAGCCGCCCCACGCGGTCCTCGCCGCCAACGACACCATCGCCATCGGTGCGATGTCCGCCCTCCGGGCCGCCGGGGTGGCGGTGCCGGCGGACGTCTCGGTGACCGGCTTCGACGACATCGAGCTCGCGACCGACGTGACACCACGGCTGACGACCGTGTCGCTGCCACTGGCACAGGCAGGCGCAGAGGCGGTCCGCCTCGCCCTCGCGCCTCGTGCGGAAGTCACGCACCTGATGATGCACGGGCAGGTCGTGGTGCGCGACAGCACGGCGGTTCACGCCGGCTGACTTGCCCCTGCTGTACGACACCGACCGGGCCGCGATCACGCGGGGCGCGCGGCGAGGAAGCGGGGAGGAGCCCGGGCGCGGTGCCAAGTCGCCGGGCGCAGTCCGAAGGGTGGCGCCGTCCTCCCGCATCACGAGAGCGCAGCGGGGAAATGACCGTCGCGCAGCTCCTCGCGCGTGCGCGCAGAGGAGCGTGCGGTGAGCAACTCTCAGTGCCGAAGCGTCCCGCCGACCTGCCGGCAGCGGCCCCGTTCGGCTTCCGCCGGGCGCTCTCACATCGGGGACAAGTTCATTTACTTGAAACCTTGACGCACTCGATCACCGCTGGGCACACTGCGCGGAATACGTTTTCCCGGCGTGGCCTGAGGAGCAGGCATGAGGACTCTCCGTGAACCGCAGCGCCTGCGCGGCAGCGCCGACGACGTGCCGCCTGAGAGGTGCGCCGCCAAGGCCGCCTTCGACCTCCCGCGGCCCCGGTGCGCGGGGCGACAAACCGCGCCCTTGTCGCTGCGCCCACCCCATGGACTCGAACCACCCGCGCCCTGAGCCGTTACCCGATGTCTCGGCCGAAGGCGTCACGACAGGAGCCGGTACCGCACAACCACCGACGACAAGAAGAGGACAATGACCGCCAACCGAAGACTTGTGTCAAGGGCGATGGCCGCCGCACTGTGCGCGCTGGCCGTCGTGTTCGCATCGATCGCACTCCTCCCCGCGCAGTCGGCCCACGCCGCGGGCACCACGTACTACGTGAGCGCGGCCGGGAACGACAGCAACGCCGGAACCAGCAGCAGTGCGCCTTGGCGCTCGCTGAGCAAGGTGAACTCGAAGACGTTCCAGCCCGGCGACACCCTTCGCTTCAGGTCCGGTGACAGCTGGGCCGGGCAGCTGTGGCCGAAGGGGTCCGGCGTCGACGGCTCCCCGATCTCCATCGACAGTTACGGAACGGGAGCCAAGCCGAAGATCGCGGGTCAGGGCACCGTCGGCGACGCCGTGCGGCTGCACAACCAGCAGTACTGGGAGATCCGCAACCTCGACGTCTCCAACACGGCGCCGGCGACGGCGACACCCGGCGAGAACCTCGGCGACTTCCGCGGCATCGGCGTACACGGCGACAACGGCCAGACCCTGCACCACTTCGTGATCGACTCGGTCGACGTGCACGACGTGACCGGCGAGGTCAAGTGGATCGGCGGCAACACCGCCAACAACAAGCCGGGCATCACCTTTAACACCGGCTGGGACCGCTCGAAGAACACCGGCGGCATCGCCTTCCTCACCGGCGTCCAGGACATCACCGCGCCCGGCGCCCCCACGGTGCTCGATGACATCACGGTGGAGAACTCCACCATCAAGAACACCTCGTTCGCGGGAATCGTGACGAAGCAGTACGCCGGTGACGCGCCCGGAGCAGTCTTCACGGGCTGGGGCAAGCGCGCCACGGCCACGGACTCCCGCTTCACCCCGCACACCAATGTCACGATCCGCGGCAACTACATCACGCAGGCGAACACCGACTTCGGCGGCAACGGCATCTATGTCACCGGCACCCGAGGCGCACTCGTCGAGGGCAACGTGATCGACCGGGTCGGCGTCTCCGGCGTCGAGACCAACATGGCCGACAGGGTCACCGTCCAGCACAACGAGATCATGGGCACCCACCACATGGGTGGCAGTGCCGACGCGAACGGCCTGGACCCCGACATCGGGACCACCAACCAGCTGTTCCAGTACAACTACCTGCACGACAACGGCGACGGCATCCTGCTCTGCGCGTGCAACTCCTCGGTCAGGTTCGGCAGCGCGGTGGTCCGCTACAACGTCGTGACCGGCAGCGAGCGGTGGAACCTCCACATGTCGCAGACGACGGGCTCGGTGGCGGACGTCTACAACAACACTTTCGTCAACGCCAGTTCCTCGACCATGGTGAGCGGCGGTGTCTCCGGCAGGGTCACGCTGACCAACAACCTGTTCGTCACCGGAAACTCCAACCCCGAGTTCAACAAGCAGACGACCGTCATCTACAACAACAACGGGTACTCGTCCGACTGGGCGAGCCGGCCCACGACTGACACGAAGGCCGTGATCGGCAGTCCGATGTTCGTGAACCCCGCCGTCACGGGGCCCTATGGCGACGAGAACGGCACGAGACTCGGCACGGCGGCGAACTTCGCGCTCCAGGCCGGATCGCCGTTCGTCGACGCGGGTGCCACCATCACCGGCAACGGCGGCCTCGACTACGCCGGGGCGACTGTGCCGTTGGGGAGCGGTCCGGAGATCGGCGCCCTCGAACGCGGTGCGCCGGGCATCGCGTTCACGGACACGTTCGACGGCCTGGCGACCGGCGCGCTCGCCAACGGGACGAACGGATGGCGGGTCGTCTCGACCAACAACGCGGTCGACGTGGTGGAGACGCCGTCCGCCACGGACAAGAGCGTCCGGCTGACCCGCACCGTCGAAGGTGGCGGCAACGACGGGACCAACCTCGCCCGGCTCTTCAGCACGCCGCTGCAGGGCGTGGTGACCATCGATGCACAGGTGATGCGCAACGACACGCAAGCCGGCTGGTTCGGGCTGCCGTACGTGTACAACTCCAGTGGCGCCCAGGCCGTCAGCGTCGCCTTCGCCCGCGGCGAGATCCACGCGTACGAGGGCACCACGGACCGGGTGCTCGGTACGTACACCTCTGGCAAGTGGTATCGGATCACGCTCTCGGTGGACACCGTGAACCAGCGCTTCGACCTGGACATCGACGGCCGGCGCGTGCTCAACGACGCCGCGTTCCGCACCTCCATGTCGGGGATCGCGAAGGTCGCGTGGTACGCGAACGGAGGCGAGCGCGGGGCGGTGCACGTGGACGACGTCCGGATCTCGCGCGGTACCGGATTCCGTCAGTGACAGTTACGTCCAGGAGCCTTGGTCCGCCGGCATCCTGAAAGAGAAGCAGCTCTGCCGGGCTATGTCGGCCCGGCAGAGCTGCATTGCCGTCTTGCTCAACGTGGTGACATCTGCTCCAGCCGGGCACTGACCACAGGTACATAGAATGTGGTGATGCCCGCCATATTGGGGTGCGTTCCCGATCCGTTTTTCCCGGGGAAACCGTTGACCAGGTCGTCGAATGTGTATTCCGCCCGCTGGGCGTCATCGCGTGTGTCGAATGTGGTCTCCCCGAAAACGTCGGCAATGGCGACATCCCACTGGTGACAGGCCCGCAAGGTCACTTCGCGCAGCGCCATCTGAGTGTCCCAGTCCCGCGAACCGAGTTTGTGGGCGGCGACGTACACAATGCGGGCGGTCGGCCATTTCCCCTTCATCGTTTCCAGCGTCTTCTCAAGCTCTCCGGCGTAGGTGCCCACGTCGTAGCGTTGGTTCCGGAAGATCGACTGGGCGTCGTTGGTGCCGCCGTCGAAGAGGACGAAGTCCGGTGCGACGGCGGTCGCCTCTTCGACCTGCGCACGTATCTGCCCCCCGGAAGCATGGGGGTCGGCGCCAATGGTCGCGCCGTTCCGGGCGAACTTGGTGAGGGTCATGCCGTGTTGGTCAGTGACGATGTCCACAAAACTGCGCGGATACACGTGTCCGTACACAATGCTGTCACCGAAGGCGTAGACACTCCTGCCCGCCAATCCATTGTCCACATCGGTCTCCTTGCAACTCCGCCATGTCAGGCTTGAATTTAAGCAGGACATTGACTGCTTGTGCCAGGAGGGCTTAAATTGCATACAGAAAGCGCTTACTAACAGGAAAGTCGGAGTGCTGACACACATGACCACAACCAACACAGGGTTGCCCGGGGGCGTCGCCGTCTCGCATCTGTCGGTGTATGACTGGCCCGCATCCGACGGGGTGTGCGGCGGCACCCCTCATATGCACCTGGCCTGCTCAGAGGGTTACCTCGTCACCGGCGGACGCGGGGCCGTGCAGACGCTGACCGCGTCCGGCTACGAGGTCACTCCGCTCGAGGCCGGTACGGTCGCCTGGTTCACGCCGGGCACCATTCACCGGCTGGTCAACGAGGGCGATCTGCGAATCACCGTTCTGATGCAGAACAGCGGGCTGCCGGAGGCGGGTGACGCGGTCCTCACACTGCCCCCGGAGTACCTGACCGACCCCGAGACGTACGCACGCGCCACCGTCATTCCGGCCGACATACCCAAGGAGGAGCAGGAACGCATCGCCCGAGCCCGGCGGGACCTCGCCCTGGAGGGCTACCGCGCACTGCGCGAGGCCGAGGGGCCCGAGGCTCTGGCAGCGTTCCACCGGGCCGCCGCCGCGCTCGTACGCCCGCGCATCGCCGAGTGGCGCGAGCGGTGGCGGCAGGGCGCCGAGGCAGCCGCCGCGGCCACCGGGGTGCAGCTCGACGCGCTGGAGCGGGGAGAGTTCCCCCACCTCGCGGACGCCGTCGTACGGTCGGAAAGGCCCACTGCCCGCGGCAAGTTCGGCATGTGCGGACGGCTTGACGTGTACCAGAACTGAAGTCCATGCGGGGCGCGGCCGAGGAGCTCTTGGCCGGTTCGGCATGACGCGCATCGTTGCTGGACGCTCGCGCGGGGGAGCGGTACCGCGCAGAGGCCGAGCCGATCGACCCGGTCGGCGGTCATGTCCGCGGCCCCTCGCGGCCTTGAATCGGCCGCACCACGGCCTGGGCGGTGTTGTGGCCGCCGATGCCGAGGAAGTAGGGCGGCGAAAGCTCGCGAGCGTCGGTCAGGGTTGCCCCGCGGTCATTGTCGTTGTCCTCACAGCCGTGCTCGGGGCAGTGCCGTGCCGGCTCACACCTCGAAGCCGGCCGGTCGACCGTGCGGATGGCTCGGGCCCCGACCGGCACCGACTCCGCCCGGCGGTGCCGACGAG
>NZ_BJND01000087.1 GCF_006539505.1 Streptomyces spinoverrucosus | reverse complement strand
AACGGGCGGCGTGCCGATCCGGCGGGTGGAACGGGGCGCGGGCCGCTGAGGGGCGGCCGGGGTACGCCGTCGCTGCCGCACGGGCAGGCCGTGGGTGAGGAGGGGATGTCATGACCGACCGGCCCTCCTTCGGACGCCGGGTCGCCGCGTCGCTGCTCGGCGTCGAGCGTGCCGGACGCGCGCCCGCGGAGGTCGCGGCGCGGCGTCGTCTGCCGTTCGGCAGGCGGTTGTTGGCCGCGGTGCTGGGGGTGCGGGTGGGGCCGCAGCGGGAGGCCCCGGCTGTGGCGGTGAGCGCGAGCGAGCAGGCGGAATCCGCGTCAATTCCGGCGCCTGCGCCTGAGCCGAGACCCGCTCCGGGACCGACGCCCGCACCGTACAAGGCCGTTGCCCACGCCCCGGCAGCGACGAACACCGTTCCGCAGCATCTGCTGAGCGAGGACCGCCAGGAATACGAGCGGCTCCTCGACGAGGCGCTGCGCTCCGCACCCCACCGGCCTGATCTGGCCGCTGTGGGACAGCGGCTCAACCCCGATCAACTGCGCGCCATGGCGCTCAACGCCACCGCGCTCATCACGGCGTCCGCCGCGAGCCAGTACCAGCACTACGTGCAGGTTCGCGAGGAACTGCGCCGCCCGGCGCCGCTCGCCGGTGCCGGGGAAGGGGTTCCCGAGGGCGACGCTTCGAGCGCCCTCGTCGTCACCGCGGTCCTCGCCCCCGTCGTCGGTGGTACGGCGGCCGCGATCTTCCTGTTCGTCGGGTACCTCCTGACCATGTTCGATCCCGAGCCGGACTTCGCCCGGACCCTGATCACCACCGGTTGGGTGTTCGGCGCGGTGACCGCCGTCTCGATCCTGGTGGCCGCCGTCGGGCTGCTCGTCACCGCACTGCGCAACCAGCGCTCGTCGACTGCCGGACGCGACGAACTCGGCGACGAGGTGGCCCGGGCCAGGGAAGCCTGGCGCGAGGCCCTGATGGAGCGCGGCATCCTGCCCTTCCTGCGGGCGGCAGTGGCCGACCCCGGCTCGCCCCCGGGCCCCGTCACGGCCTCGCCGACCAGCCGCATCCCCCACCTCGGCTATTCCCGCCCGGACTTCACCGGCCCTCAGCCTCAGCCAGGCAGCACCCCCGCCTCCCACGAACAGCAGTCGGACTGAGCCCCCGGTCCCTCCCTCCCCAACCCTCCCTCCCAGTGATCGCTCACAGCGAACGCGCCCCGGGGAACAATGCGCCGCGCCCAAGCATTGAGTCGGCATAGCTCAACTTGACTGCCGAAGGGGAGATCATGGCTTCGACGTCCACACCGCTCACCCTGCCTGTGCTGCCGCTCGACGGCGAGGTCGTCCTGCCCGGGATGGTGGTTCCGCTGGATCTGAGCGACGCAGATGTCCGGGCCGCGGTGGAGGCCGCGCAAGCCGCTGCCCGATCCGCGCCGGGCAAGCCCAAGGTGCTGCTGGTGCCCCGCATCGACGGCACCTACGCGAGCACGGGTGTGCTCGGCACGGTCGAGCAGGTCGGACGGCTCGCCGACGGTGACCCGGGTGCCCTGATCCGAGGGCGGGGCCGGGTGCGGATCGGCGCCGGGACCACCGGGCCGGGTGCGGCGCTGTGGGTCGAGGGGACCAGGGTCGACGAGAGCGTGCCGGAGCCGTTGCCCGGGCATGTCGCCGAGCTGGTCAAGGAGTACAAGGCGCTCGCCACCGCCTGGCTGAAGAAGCGCGGCGCCTGGCAGGTCGTCGACCGGGTGCAGGCCATCGACGAGGTGTCCGCCCTCGCCGACAACTCGGGCTACTCACCCTTCCTGACCCTGGACCAGAAGATCGAGCTGCTGGAGACCGCCGACCCCGTCGCCCGCCTCAAGCTCGCCACCCAGCAGCTGCGCGACCACCTCGCCGAGCAGGACGTCGCCGAGACCATCGCCAAGGACGTCCAGGAGGGCGTCGACAAGCAGCAGCGGGAGTTCCTGCTGCGGCGGCAGCTGGAGGCCGTACGCAAGGAGCTGCGTGAGCTGAACGGCGAGCAGGAGGGCGAGGAGTCGGACGACTACCGCGCCCGGGTCGAGGCCGCCGATCTGCCCGAGAAGGTGCGGGAGGCCGCGCTGAAGGAGGTCGACAAGCTGGAGCGGGCCTCCGACCAGTCGCCCGAGGGTTCGTGGATCCGCACCTGGCTCGACACCGTGCTCGAACTGCCGTGGAACGAGCGGACCGAGGACTCGTACGACATCCAGGGCGCGAAGGCCGTGCTGGACGCCGAGCACGCCGGCCTTGAGGACGTGAAGGAGCGGATCACCGAGTACCTGGCGGTCCGCAAGCGCCGTTCCGAGCGCGGGCTCGGGATCGTCGGTGGCCGGCGTGGCGGTGCCGTGCTGGCGCTGGTCGGTCCGCCCGGCGTCGGCAAGACCAGCCTCGGTGAGTCCGTGGCGCACGCCATGGGGCGCAAGTTCGTACGGGTCGCCCTGGGCGGCGTCCGTGACGAGGCCGAGATCCGCGGCCACCGGCGTACGTACGTCGGCGCGCTGCCCGGTCGGGTCGTCCGCGCCATCAAGGAGGCCGGGTCGATGAACCCGGTCGTGCTGCTCGACGAGATCGACAAGGTGGGGTCGGACTTCCGTGGCGACCCGGCCGCGGCCCTGCTGGAGGTCCTGGACCCCGCGCAGAACCACACCTTCCGCGACCACTACCTCGAAGTCGAACTCGACCTGTCCGACGTCGTCTTCCTCGCCACCGCCAACGTCCTTGAGGCCATCCCGGAGGCCCTGCTCGACCGTATGGAGCTGGTCCGGCTCGACGGCTACACCGAGGACGAGAAGGTCGTCATCGCCCGCGACCACCTGGTGCCCCGTCAGCTGGAGCGTGCCGGGCTGGACAAGGACGAGGTGACCCTCGACGAGAGCGCGCTGCGCAAGCTGGCCGGCGAGTACACGCGCGAGGCGGGCGTGCGCAACCTGGAGCGGTCGGTCGCCCGGCTGCTGCGCAAGGTGGCCGCCCAGCATGAACTGGGCGAGCGGAAGCTGCCGTTCACCGTCACGGACGCCGACCTGCGCGGTCTCATCGGCCGGCCGCACCACGTGCCCGAGTCCGCCCAGGACCCGGCCGAGCGGCGGACGTCGGTGCCGGGCGTCGCGACCGGGCTCGCGGTGACGGGCGCCGGCGGTGACGTCCTCTACGTCGAGGCGTCGCTGTCCGACCCGGAGACGGGCGCGGCGGGGCTGACCCTGACCGGCCAGCTGGGCGACGTGATGAAGGAGAGCGCGCAGATCGCCCTGTCCTTCCTGCGCAGCCACGGCGCCGAGCTGGAGCTGCCGGTCGCCGACCTGAAGGACCGGGGCGTGCACATCCACTTCCCGGCGGGCGCGGTGCCGAAGGACGGCCCGAGCGCGGGCATCACCATGACGACCGCGCTGGCCTCGCTGCTCTCCGGCCGCCTGGTCCGCACGGACGTGGCGATGACCGGTGAGGTCTCGCTGACCGGCCGCGTGCTGCCCATCGGCGGCGTGAAGCAGAAGCTGCTCGCCGCGCACCGGGCGGGCGTCACCACCGTGATCATCCCCAAGCGCAACGAGCCCGACCTGGACGACGTCCCGGCGGAGGTGCTGGACAAGCTCGACGTCCACGCCGTCACCGATGTCCGCCAGGTCCTGCAGCTGGCGCTGTCGCCGGCCACGCACGGCGCGGCGCCGGAGGTTCCGGTCGCGGCGTGACGGACGCGATCGGAAAAGGGAAGGCCCGGGTCCCGTGAGGGAGGCCCGGGCCTTCGCCTTGTAACCCCCATTCCGCGTGGCGTCAAGTCCCGAATCTTCGGAACATGACCCATTTGCCACGTTTCGGCCTACTTGAAGTGCGGGCCTCACCGGACACACCGGACAGTGCGAAGGGCCCTCGGAGAGTAGGAGAAACCCGCGATGCGCACGAAGGAAGACAAGCAGGAAGTCCGTCCGAAGCCGAAGCGTGGAATCCGTCTCGCGACATTCGTGGCCTCGGGTGCGGTGGCCGCCGGAGGGATGTTCCTCTCGGCGGGCGCGGCCTCGGCGTCCCCGATGCCCGAATCGGCCGTGAGCACGGTCGTCCAGCACGGTGACCATGGGCACTCGTACAAGCACTGCTGGTTCCACAAGCACCACAAGCACGGGCACTGGCACAAGCACTGCAAGTGGGTCAAGGTCGACCACCATCACCACGACCACCACGATCACGACCACGACCGCCACTGGAAGGACAAGCACGACAGTCACTGGAAGGACAAGGACGACCACCACAAGCGGGACAAGCACGACCGCGACAAGAACGACAAGCACGACCGCGACAAGAACGACAAGCACGACCGCGACTGAGCCGCACCGGTTCGCTGCCCCGCCGTCCCTCGACCGGCGGGGCAGCGCCGTGTCCGTCCGGAGCTATCCGAGGGCGAGCGCCTGCAACCGGTCGTACGCCCCGTTGAACCGGTCGTGATCACCGACGATCGGGCCGGTCGAGGTGTACTGCCACATGGTGTAGTACGACCACCCCGCCGGCAGCGTCCCCACGGTCGACGCGTAGCGCGCGATCCACAGCGGGTTGCCGGCGCCGAAGCCCGAGTAGTTGCCGGTGCACTGGGTCCACCAGCTGGTTGCCGTGTAGATCACGGCGTCACGGCCCGTGCGGGCCTTGTAGGTGTTCAGGAAGTCGCGGATCCAGGAGACCATCTGGCTCTGCGTCTTGCCGTAGCAGGTGGCGCCGTACGGGTTCCACTCGATGTCGAGGGCGCCGGGGAGCGTCTTGCCGTCGCGGGACCAGCCGCCGCCGTTGTCGACGAAGAAGTTCGCCTGTGCGGCGCCGCTCGTGGTGTCGGGGGTGGCGAAGTGGTACGCGCCGCGGATCATGCCGACGTTGTACGAGCCGTTGTACTGCTGGGCGAAGTACGGGTTCTCGTAGTACGTCCCCTCGGTGGCCTTCACATACGCCCACCTGACGCCGCTGTCCCACAGGGACTGCCAGGCGACGTTGCCCTGGTGGCTGCTGACGTCGACGCCTTCTGTCTGGGTGGCGTTGCCGGGAGCGGGCGTGCCGTGCTGGCCGTCGTGCGCCACGACGCCCATGCCCATGTGGGCGGTGCCGCGTGCGGGCACGTCGGCCGCGCCGGCCGGGGCCGTCAGGGCGGGGGAGAGGGCGAGGGTCAGGGCGGCGAGCAGGATCCCGACGAGGGTGAGCCGCCGAGGTCGGGTGGTTCCGGGTCTGTGCACGGGCATGGCGTGCCTTTCGAAGACTCGGTGGTGCTCGTGTGGGGAATCGCCTGGCGTGTGCATGCCAGTCAGTGCCTGGTCGAAGACGCTACGCACGTAGACCACCGGGTGGGAAGGGGGGTCGGAGGCTGCCGTTGGTCTACGCCTGCGAAATACTGACGGAGCTGCGGCGATACCGGCCGCCTGGCGACAACTTTCAGGACCGGGAAAATGGATCAGGGTGCTGACGTGCACGAGGGCGGAAACGACGGCAGACATCGAGGCGAAGCGGACGCGTCGCCAAGTGGTGTGGACCAGGAGTTCCTGGCGCTGGAGCGCGAGCTGACGGTGTTCCTGCGGCGGGCCCGCGCGAACCAGGGCGAGATGGCGCGCGCCGTCCACCCCGACCTGGAGTCGGCGGCGTACGGACTGCTCGTACGCCTGGACGAGTGCGGCCGGCAGCGGGCCACCGAGCTCGCCGCCTACATCGGCGTCGGCAAGGCCACCATGTCCCGTCAGCTGCGCGCCCTGGAGGAGCTGGGCCTGGTGGCCCGCGAACCCGACCCCGCGGACGGCCGGGCCTGGCTGGTGCACCTGACCGATGAGGGCCGGACCCGGGTGCAGCGCGTCCGGGAGGCCCGCCGCGCCCGCTACGTCAGCAAGCTCGCCCACTGGGACCGCCGCGAGGTGGCGGAACTCGCTCGGCTGCTGCACCAGTTGAACTCCGGGATGGAGAAGTAGCGCAGGCCGCCTCAGAGCTCCGCGTACACGGCCGTCGCGTCGTCGTGGGTCTTGCTGCGGCCCAGATACGTCCGCTCCTCGCGGTCGGCGATCTCCCGTGCCCGTACCCGGTCGACCAGCGCCTCCACGCCGTTCTTGCGCACGAAGGTGAACAGGTCCGTCCAGTCGCCCTCCCGGAACGTCTCCGTCCACCGGGTCGCGCCGTCCGTCAGCGCGGCCAGCGCCCGCACTCGGCTGCGCGGCAGCACCCCGGTCACCGCCCGCTCGGCCACCGACGGATCCGCGGCCGCCGTGAAGAAGCCGCCCTCCTTGTTGCGGACCGTGGCGTCGATCAGGGCGTCGGTGGCCAGGGTTGCCCGGGGCAGCCGGGCCAGGCGGTCGTCGAGGTGGGGGGCGACCAGGCCGTCGGGGGACTCCACCAGCAGGACCGAGTCGGAGAGGACCAGGTACTCGACGGTCTCCCGTGACCAGCGGGCGAGGACCACGGTTGCCTGCGGGGTTCTCGGGTGAGAAAGGTCACAGGTTTCCCGGTGCGCCTCGGCGGTACGCGCGATGGCACGGGCCAGGGCGTCGGACAGGGGAACATCCGGGAGTGAAACGGTCAGTTCGGTCAGGGCCCCGCCCAGGCGGGCGGTGTACCAGTGAACGGAATGCAGACAGCCGGTGCCGTCCCTCGGCGGGGTCACCCCGTCCAGCACCACGAGGGAACCGCCCTGTCCGCAGGCGGGTAGTCCGACACTGGCGAAGTCCTCGTTGGGGCGGGCCGGGTCACCCGGCCGGGAAACAAGTTCCGTGCGCATCCGGCCAGTCTGCACGACCCCTTCACCGCGTCCGCGAAAGGGTGGCAACGGTCGCCGAATCACCGTACCGCCGCAGGTCAGCCGTCGGATTTGAGCCGGAATGGCGGACTCCGGGAAGGCGTGGCGGCGAATACTGCCAAAGCCCGCCGCCGACGTCCAACCGGCGCACCTTTCCAGGCCGACGCAAGCGCCGCAGGAACTTGCCCGCCAACTCCCCTCCGATGTTCACTCCTTCGGGTGGCCGGTCGGGTGATGTGCGATGACCGACCACTGGCACTGGGAGGGTCGGGGACCGTACGTACCGGGTGGCGGGCACACCAGTTGACGGGGCGTCACCCGGGCCCATGGGTACACGAGTCAGGAATGCGAGCACCGGTGCAGAAGACGCGGCCTCGGCGCACAGGCAAGCAGACGGCCTCCGAGGGGGGCGCGGAGCGCACCCCTGTCGGCAAGGGCCGCCCGACCCACGTACGCAACCGGCTCATCGTGGCCGTTGCCGTCGTGGCCGCCGCCATCGCCGGTGCGGGCACACCCTCCGTGATCGCCGCCTCCGGGCAGCTCAGCGACAGCCAGGACCTGGTCACGCTGAGCGGGCAGACGCAGGACGCGCTCGCGCTCGCCCACTCCCTGGCGGACGAGCGGGACGAGGTCACCTCCTACATCGCGGCCGGGCGGCCCAAGTCCAAGGCGCCCTCCGAGCAGCGCAGCGCGCGCGTCGACCGGCAGGTCGAGGAACTGCGCGCGAACACCGACACCCCGGCAGAGCTGCGCTCGGACCTGGACGGGATCGCCACCGTACGAAGGGCGGCGCTCACCGGACAGAGCACTGCTCTGCAGGCGCACGAGGCCTACTCCGACGCCATAGCCGAGCTGCACCGGCTCGCCGAGGACCTCGCCGAGCAGCTGCCGCCCCGCGCGGGCTCCGGTGCGTACGCCCTCGCCGAACTCGACACCGCCGTCCAGCAGGCCGCCGCCACCCGGGGCTTGCTCCTCGCCGCCCTCAGCGTGCCCAGCACGACCCAGACGGTCTACGACCCCGTCACCGGCTTGCCCACCGAGACCAGGGTCTCCTCCGAGGCCGACAGCAAGCAGCGCGCCGCTCTCACCGCCGCCGCCCAGCAGGCCCGGCTGCGGTCCGACTCCGCGCTCGCCGACTTCCAGGACACCGCCACCAAGGCCGCCCGCGGCACTTACGACTCCACGGTCACCGGCCCCGAGGTCAACTCCGCCGACAAGTACCTCGCCGCCCTCACCGACGAGCCCACCCTCTCCGACGAGGACCTCGGCACCAGCGCCGACAAGCTGAACGCCGCCCTCACCGCCCGTATCGACCTGATGCGCGGTGCCGAGTCCTCCCTCTACGAGCGCCGCACCACCGCCCTGGAGCAGCTGCGCGACGACGACGTCACCGCGCTGGAGATCCGCATCGCGATCCTCGGCGCCCTGATGCTGCTCGCCGTCGGCGTCGCCACCGGCATGGCCCGCAGCCTCACCCGCCCGCTCGCCGTGCTGCGCCTCGGCTCCGCGCGGCTGGCTGCCGCCGAGGACCCGGCCGCACAGGAACCGGTCAAGTTCACGGGCCGCAACGACGAGTTCGCCCAAGTGGTCCGTTCCGTCAACGCCCTGCACGCGCACGCCGTCGCCCTGCACGAGCGGATCACCACCCTGGAGGCCGACCGCAAGCACCTGGTCGGCCAGCGGCAGAAGATGGCCGACGCCCGTGAGGGCCTGCGCACCGAACTCGGCGAGTCGGCCGCGCAGCTGGAGCGGTTGCGCGAGAGCATCGGCGGCACCTTCGTCAACCTCGCGCTGCGCACGCTCGGTCTGGTGGAGCGTCAGCTCGGGGTCATCGAGGGCCTGGAGGAGCGCGAGCAGGACCCCGAGCGGCTCGCCACCCTCTTCAAGCTCGACCACTTCGCCACCGTGATGCGCCGGCACAGCGAGAACCTGCTCGTGCTGGCCGGAACCGAGCACGTCCAGCAGCACGCGGGCCCGGTTCCGATGGTCGATGTCGTACGGGCCGCGGTCAGCGAGATCGAGCGGTACGAGCGGGTGCGGATCACCGCGCTGCCGCCGCATGCGCACATAGCCGGTTTCGCCGCGGACGACCTCTCCCACCTCCTGGCCGAACTCATGGAGAACGCCACCTCGTTCTCCCCGCCCGACGTGCCCGTCGAGGTCTCCGGCTGGCTGCTGGAGAACGGCGAGGTGATGCTCTCCGTCCAGGACGAGGGCATCGGGATGACGGGCGATCGCATGACCCGGCTCAACGCCCGGCTCGCCGACTTCGACCCCGAGTCGCCGTACGACCAGGAGGGCGAGGACGGTCTCGGGCTCGGCCTGTACGTCGTCGCCCGGCTCGCCCACCGGCACGGGGTGCGTGTGCAGCTGCGCGAGCAGAAGCAGGGCGGCATCGCGGCGGTCGTGGTCCTGCCCCAGCCGCTGCTCGCGGAGGCCACACCGGCCGCCGTCCCGTCCCCCACACCCGCGTCCCTCTCCGAGGCCACGCACACCTTCTCTCTACCCGGCGCGGACGCGGAGGCCAACTCCAACGTCCTCCACGGTCGCTCGAAGAACGCGGACCCACTGGTGGCACTGGCGGAGCGCGCGGTACGTGCGAAGCAGGACGCTCCGGAGTCCCCGGCCGAGACCACGATGGAACTCCTGCTTCCGGAACAGCCGAGCGAGGACGCCGCGGGGGCGGACGAGGGCCAGGAGTCGCGGGCTGACCAGAGCCCGGAGCGGCGGGCCGCGCAGGGCCCGGAGGGTGAGCGGGCCCGGGAGTTGCGGGCTGACCAGAGCCCGGAGCGGAGGGCCGCGCAGGGCCTGGAGGGTGAGCGGGGCCCGGACTCGCGGGTCGAGCAGGGCTCGGAGCGGTCGGCCGTGCAGGATGCGGACGGCGAGCGGGCCCGGGAGTTGTGGGCCGAGCAGGGCTCGGAGCGGTCGGCCGTGCAGGGTTCGGACGGCGAGCGGGCCCAGGAGTTGCGGGCCGAGCAGGGCTCTGAGCAGTCGGTCCAGCAGGACCCGGCCGCCGAACGCGCCTCTGAGCGGTCGGTCCGGCAGGACCCGGGTGCCGTGCGCGCCCCGCAGGGCGAGCAGGTCCGGGACGGGTCCGCCGACCAGGCCCCGGCCCCGGAGCACGCCGTGCCGCACGCCTCCGCCACCGCCGATCCCTACGCCATCGGCCCCGACACCCACGAGCGCACCCCCGACGAGGGCGACGAGCCCGAGCCCGTTACTGACAAAGGGCTGCCCAAGCGCACGCCCAGGATCAACGCGCCCGCGTCGGCGCCCCGGCCGCGCACCGGGGCCGTCGACGCAGACGCGCTGCGCCGTCGCCTGGGCGGCTTCCGCCAGGGCGCGGAGGCCGGCCGACGGGACGTCGAGGCGGAGATCGCCGAGCGCACGAGCCAGACGCCAACACCGTCCACCCCGACACCGGACGCCACGACCCGCGATGGGTCATCCCACGGCGTCACGGACCACGACGCCACGATCCGCGACGGGTCACCCCACGGCGCCACGGACCACGACGCCACGACCCGCGACGCGTCACCCCACGACGCCACGGACCACCACGCAGCGCTGCCCGTCGCAGCCACCGGTGCCGCAGTCACCCGCACCGCAGCTACCCGCGCCGTCGCACCCCGCGACGCGACAACGACCACCCGCGACGACGTCGCGGAGAGCGACCGAGCGCATGCACATGCCGAAGAATCCACGGGGGGCACCGTCGAGGAGGCAAGCAGTTGACCGCGCCCAGTACCTTCGGACTGAGCAGTGAGGCCCGCAATCTGCACTGGCTGCTGACGAACCTCGTCGAGGAGGTGCCCGGCATCCTCTCCGTCGCGGTGGTCTCCTCCGACGGACTGCTGCTGCTCTCCTCCGACCCGGGCCGCAACGCCCAGGCCCGGGACACCAGAGCCGCCCGCCCCACCGGCCCCCGCGGCTCCTCCGCCGACCTCGCCACCATCGTCTCCGGCATCGGCAGCCTCACCATCGGCGCCGCCAAGCTGCTGGACTTCGGCCCGGTGAAGCACACCATGGTCGCGATGGACGAGGGCAGCCTGTTCGTGATGTCGATCAGCGACGGCTCGCTGCTCGGGGTACACGGCTCCGCGGACTGCGACATGAGTGTGGTCGCGTACCACATGGCACTCTTCGTCGGCCGCGCCGGCCACGTCCTGACCCCCGAACTCCGCAGCGAGCTCCGAAAATCCCTGGAGTCCGAACCGACGGGGAGTGCCCGATGAGCAGTACACCCGGTACGCCGAAGAAGCTCCCGGTGCGCGGCGGCGACCGCAAGCCCGCCCGCGTCCGCCCGTACTCGCTCACCGGCGGCCGTACCCGCTTCGGGCACGTGCTGCTGGTGGAGACGTTCGTGGCGGCGCTGGACGCGCCCGAGGAGCGCAAGGAACTGACGAACGGCCACCTGAAGACCACGGTCATGCCGGAGCTGCGGGCCATCGTCGAACTGTGCCGCCGGATGCGCACGGTGGCCGAGATCGCCGCGCTGCTGAGGATGCCGCTCGGCGTGGTCCGCGTGCTGCTCAGCGATCTCGCGGACCAGGGAAGAATCCGTGTGTACGGAACGGGAACCGGCCACGGCACGGGCCGGCCGGACCGCGCTCTGCTGGAAAGGGTGCTGAGTGGACTCCGTCGTCTCTGACGCCGCTCCCGGCGTCTCCCCGCTCGTCGAACCCGACGAGAACCTGAAGTCCTGGCAGACGGACCGCACCCGCGCCCCCATCGCCACCAAGATCGTGGTGGCGGGCGGCTTCGGCGTCGGCAAGACCACGCTGGTCACCTCCGTCTCGGAGATCACGCCGCTGCAGACCGAGGCGCTGATGACCGAGGCGAGCGAGGACACCGACGACCTCACCGCCACGCCGGGCAAGCTGACCACCACGGTCGCCATGGACTTCGGCCGTATCACGCTCGACGACGACCTGGTGCTCTACCTGTTCGGCACGCCGGGCCAGCAGCGGTTCTGGTTCATGTGGGACGACCTGGTGCGCGGCGCGATCGGCGCGGTGGTCATGGCCGACACCCGCCGCCTGAAGGACTGCTTCCCCGCGCTCGACTACTTCGAGAGCTGCGGACTGCCGTACGTCGTCGCGGTCAACCACTTCGACGGCAGTGAGCTGTTCGAGCCCGAGGACGTGCGGGAGGCGCTGACCATCCCGAAGCACATACCCGTCATGATCATGGACGCGCGCCGCCGGATCACCGTGATCGAGACCCTCCTGGCCCTCGTCGGCCACGCGCTCGACGAAACACCCGAGTAGACCCGACCTAGGAGTCACCACCCGCATGCGGAAGATACTCGTCGTCGGAGCCGGTCAGTCCGGACTCCAGCTCGCCCTCGGCCTCCAGTCGCACGGGTACGAGGTCACCCTGATGTCGAACCGGACGGCGGACGAGGTCCGCTCCGGCCGGGTGATGTCGACGCAGTGCATGTTCCACACGGCCCTGCAGCACGAGCGCGACCTGAAGCTGAACTTCTGGGAGTCCCAGGCCCCGAAGATCGAAGGACTCGGCGTCTCGGTCGCGGCCCCCGGCTCCTTCGACCCGGGCCCCTCGCAGCGCGCGATCGACTGGGTGGGCACGCTGGACGGGTACGCCCAGTCGGTGGACCAGCGGGTGAAGATGGCCGGCTGGATGGAGACGTTCGCGCAGCGCGGCGGTCAGCTGGTCATCCACGGCGCGGCGGTCGGCGACCTCGACTACTTCTCCCGTACGTACGACCTGGTGCTGGTCTCGGCGGGCAAGGGCGAGCTGGTGCAGATGTTCGCCCGCGACCCCGAGCGCTCCCCGTACAGCGAGCCGCAGCGCGCCCTCGCCGTCGCCTACGTACACGGTCTCGGTCCGCGTCCGGAGCACCCGGAGTTCGAGGCGGTGCGCTGCAACCTGGTGCCCGGCGTCGGCGAGCTGTTCGTGATGCCGACCCTCACCACCTCCGGCCGCGCCGACATCCTGTTCTGGGAGGGCATACCCGGCGGCCCGCTGGACGTCTTCAACGGTGTCAAGGACCCCGCGGAGCACCTCTCCCTGATCCTGGAACTCATGGAGAAGTTCCTCCCGTGGGAGTACGCGCGGGCCACCAAGGTCGAACTGACCGACGCGAACGGCACCCTCTCCGGCCGGTACACCCCGACCGTGCGCAACCCCATCGGCCGGCTGCCCGGCGGCGGCCTGGTGCTCGGGGTCGCCGACGTGGTCGTCGCCAACGACCCGATCACCGGCCAGGGCTCCAACTCGGCGTCCAAGTGCGCCGCCTCGTACCTCGGCTCGATCCTGGAACACGGCGACAAGCCGTTCGACGAGGCCTGGATGCAGCAGACGTTCGAGCGCTACTGGGCCAACGCCCAGCACGTCACCAAGTGGACCAACGCGATGCTGGCTCCGCCGCCGGAACACATCCTCAACCTGATCGGCGCCGCCGGGCAGCTTCAGCCGGTCGCCGACCGTTTCGCCAACGGGTTCAATGACCCGGCGGACTTCGAGGACTTCTTCTACGAGCCGGAGAAGACCGCGGCGTATCTTGCTTCGCTGGCCTAGTCGCCGTTGGGGTGCGGGTGTTCGGCGGCTGCGGGTGTTACGTGGTTGGTCGCGCTCACGCGGCGGAGCCGCATATCGATTCAGCCCCGCGCCCCTTTAGGGGGTTTCCCGTGCCCCTGGTTGGATTGATCCGGTCTTACTGCGCCCAGGATCGGGTTGTTCGCCAGGGGGGCGACCTTGATCTTCTCGCCGGTGCGGGGGGCGTGGACGACCTTGCCCTCGCCCAGGTACATCGCCACGTGCGTGGCCTCGGGGAAGTAGATCACCAGGTCGCCGGGGCGTAGTTCCCTCAGCGGAATGCGGGGGAGCCGGGCCCACTGCTCCTGGCTGGTGCGGGGGATGGTGGTCCCGGCGTGGGCCCAGGCCCTGGAGGTCAGCCCGGAGCAGTCGTACCGCTTCGGGCCCTCCGCGCCCCACTCGTACGGCTTCCCGACCTGCCGCATGGCGTAGCGCACGGCCCGGCCGCCCCGCGAGGACGGTTTGGCGTCGTCGCCGAGCGCACCGGAGGACACCAGCTGCTGCTGCGCTTTGGCGATCCCCTTGTCCTCGAAGTCGGCGAGCGCGGCCAGCTGCCCGGCGGTGAGCGAGGCGAGCAGCTTCTCCACCTCGTCGAGCCGCTTGCGCACCGCGTCCCGTTCCTTCTTCCGCCGCTCGGCGAGGGCGAGCTGCCGGTCCAGCGCGGCCCGCGCCTTGCGGGCCAGCTCGTCGGCCTTCTTCTCGTGGACCGCCAGGTCCTTCACCGTCTTGGCCCGCTCCCGCGCCAGCTGCCCGATCACATGGCCCTGTTCCAGCGCGTGCTGCGGATCCCGGGCGAGCAGCAGGCGCAGGTACGGCGAGAGCTCGCTGCGGCCCTGGTACTGCTGCCGGGCCAGCCGGCCGGCCGCGCCCCGGCTGTCGTGCAGGGCGATCCTGGCCCGGGCCAGCTGCGTGTCCAGCCGCCTGACCTCGGCACGCTGCTTCTTCAGCTGCTCCTCGGTGGCGTTGTAGGTCTCGGTGGCCTTCTCGGTCTCCCGGTAAAGCCGCTGAAGATCCGTCAGCAACTGGGCGACCGACCGCTCCTCGGTCCCACCCGGTTCCGGTACGGCCGCCGCGGGCACGGCGGCGAGAACGGCGTGGGCCGCCACGGTCGCCGTACACACCAGGCGCAGTAGCCTTCCTGACACGTCATCACCTCCGGTGCGGGGCAGCGGGTCCGCTCCGCACCGTGAGCATGTGACGTACCCGCGCGTCCCGCTCGCCGACCGTCCGCGGGATGGCGTAAGGAGGTCACCCGTCCGCGTCGTCCGGCTTGCCTCCCGGCGTGGCGTCTGGCCTGCGCCACGGCCACCTGGGCCCGCCGCCCTGGTCGCCCGCGGGGTCGTGGACGTACTTCCAGCGCTGCGTGAACCTGCCCTGGCCGCGGGACACCCGGCGGTAGATCAGAACCGTCGGCGGGCCGCCGTGCGGGTCCGGGACCGGGATGCGGTACGTCTTCGGCGGGTGCCCGGTGATCCCGAGGAGCACGGGCAGCACACGACCGTCCATGGGCCCGCCCTCGAAGGGGGTGTCTTCGCTTTTCACGGCACCAGTTTCAGCCATCCGCCGACGTCAGGGCCGCCACGACGGACGCGGTCTGCGGGTCGCGGGCGGCGGTCACCGACAGGACGGCGACGAACTGCTCCACCAGCCAGTCCCGCAGTTCCTCCAGGGGTGGCTGCTTGTCCTCGTCGAGCCAGATGAGGGAGGCCGCCTCGACCGCGGTGATCCACACCCGGACGGACATGCGAAGCCGGGGGCCGGGGTCGGTGATGTCGAGGTGGCGCAGGATGTGCACGGCCGCGGCCCGTCGTACGCCGTCCACGATGGCGGTCGTACGGGAGGTCTCGACCACGCTGCCGCCCTGGAGCAGGGCGCTGAAGCCGGCGTCGTGCTGGTCGACGAAGGCGAGGTAGCGGTCCAGGGCGCGGGACAGCCGGGGCAGGGGCGGGCCTTCGCGCGGCTCGTCGAAGCAGAGCTGCAGTTCCTCGGCGGCGGAGCGGAGGGCGGCCTCGTACAACTGCTGCTTGCCGCCCGGGAAGTAGCGGTACACCAGGGGGCGGGAGACCCCGGCCGCCTCCGCCACGTCGTCGAGGGAGACGTCCTCGGGGGCGCGGTGGGCGAAGAGGGTGAGTGCGGCGTCCAGCAGCTGGCTGCGGCGTTCCTCCACGCTGAGGCGACGGTAGGCGGGGGTGGGCGCGGCGGGGGTCATATGGGGCAGCGTAGTCGGCCGGGTGCGGGTTCGTTGTGGCTGGTCGCGCAGTTCCCCGCGCCCCTTGGGGCGTCCCCGCACCGGCACGACGAAGCGCCGCGCCTATGCCAGCAAGCCCGACGACCTCCACAACCGCCGCCCCACCCCCCGCAGCACCCCAATGTCATCCAGGAAGTCCGTCAGCCGCTTCGCACCGGTCTGCATCACCTCCCGCCGATGCCCACTCGCCTTCACCTGCGCCATCGCCTCCCGCTTGTCCAGCCCCACATTGGTGTAGACCTCAGGATTGACGAACGCGACCGAGAACACCCGGGCAAACTCCCCCGACGTGATCCGCGTGAACTCCTGCGACCACTTCGGCGCGGTCACCATCTGCCGCCGCAGCTCCTCGCGGGCGTACCGCACGTGCCGGGCCTCCTCCACGACGTGGATGCGCGTGACCCCCCGGATCAGCGGCTGCACCCGCTCGTCGGGGAAGGTCAGCCGCTGCATCCAGTCGAGGACCTCCTCGCCGAGCAGGGTCGCCGTGAAGGAACCGGGCGTGGTGGAGATCGTCTTGAACAGGCGGCCCAGGTTCTGGTGCACCCGGCTCACCGGGTACCAGGGCGTCTCGCCGCGCGCTATCAGCCGGGCGAACATCTTCGAGTGCCGGCACTCGTCCTCGATCTCGGTCAGCGCGTAGCGCACATGCGCGCTGGTCGCCGCCTTGTCGTAGATGTGCCGGACCAGCAGCTGCATCAGGATGATCTCGAACCAGATGCCCAGTGACGCCAGCGCCGCCGCCTCGTGCTGGGAGAGCAGGATCCGCTGTTCCTCGCTCATCCGCTGCCACATCGGTGTGTCGTACAGCGACACCAGCTCCGGCGGCCAGAACCACTTGCCCTCCTCGAAGGGCGCGTCCCAGTCGAGTTCCTTGTCCGGGTCGAAGGAGTGCTTGGCGGAGGAGTCGAGCAGCCGCTCGGCCACCTGCTCGCGATCCTTGAGCAGGCCGAGCGCGTCGCGCAGCCCTTCCAGGGCTTCGGCTTCGGTGAGCGTCGTCATGACCTTATGAGACTGCCTGTCAGCAAGCCCGTCAATCCCTTGCGCGCTACTTGTTGACCCCGCGTCTACTGCGTGTGAGCCTGCGGACATGTCGACCTTCGACCTGTACGCCATGGACCCCGGGCAGTCCCTCTGGCCGGTGCCCGCGACCGGCGCGGCCCGTTTCAGCTGGGAGTACGACGACGGCCGCGACCGCTTACTGGCCCTGTATCAGAAGGGCAAGGACAAGCAGTGGGACGGTCAGAAGCGGATCGACTGGGACCTGGAGGTCGACCCGTACAACCCCCTCGGCACCCCCGACGAGGCGCTCTCCCTGTACGGCACCAGGCACTGGGCGAAGCTCTCCGAGCGGGACAAGGGCGAACTGCGCCGCCACTACGCCTCCTGGCAGTTCAGCCAGTTCCTGCACGGCGAACAGGGAGCGATGATCTGCGCCGCCCGCATCGTGGAGTCCGTGCCCGACCTGGACGCCAAGTTCTACTCGGCGACCCAGACCATGGACGAGGCCCGGCACGCGGAGATCTACGCCCGTTTCCTGCAGGAGAAGATCGGGATGCTCTACCCGATCAACGACAACCTCCAGTCCCTGCTCGGCGACACCCTGCGCGACAGCCGCTGGGACATGCCCTACCTCGGGATGCAGGTGCTCATCGAGGGCCTCGCGCTCGCCGCCTTCGGCATGATCCGGGACACCACCGACAAGCCGCTGCCGAAGCAGATCCTCGCGTACGTCATGCAGGACGAGGCGCGGCACGTGGCCTTCGGGCGGATGGCGCTGCGCGACTACTACCAGCAGCTCACCGACGCCGAACTGCGCGAACGCGAGGAGTTCGTGATCGAGGGCTGCTATCTGATGCGGGATCGGCTGCGTGGCGTGGAGGTGCTGGAGAACTTCGGCATCCCGCGGGCCGAGGCGGAGGAGTACAGCGAACGCTCCGAGTTCCTCGCCCTGTTCCGCAAGCTGCTGTTCAGCCGGATCGTGCCGTGCGTGAAGGACATCGGCCTGTGGGGCAAGCGGCTCCAGCAGGCCTATGTCGACATGGGCGTCTTCGAGATGGGTGACTCCAACCTCGATCTGCTGATGGCCCAGGACGAGGAGATCGCCGAGAAGCTTGACGCGGAGCGGTTCGCGGAGGAGGAGCGTGAGCGGGTGGCGGAGGTGGCGGAGGTGATTGAGGCGGGGGGCGCCAACTGAGGGGGATGCGGAGGTTGTTTGGCGGCTGCGGGTGTTTTGTGGCTGGTCGCGCAGTTCCCCGCGCCACTTAGGCGTACTGTCCTACCGGCGTCAGACCGAGCAGCCCAATCCTTCCGGGACCTCACGCGTCACCGGCACCGCGCTGCCCGGCGGGAACGACGTCCGGAGCGTGAAGGCGTACGGTGTCGGGCCGTTGGTCCGGAGGTGGAGCAGTCGGGCCTCGGCCTCGGCGACCGTCGGCCGGTGTCCGGCCGGGACCCACCACAGCGCGGTGACCGCCTCCTGAAGCCGCTCGAACCACTCCCGGCGGCGGGCCAGCATCTCCCGGTGCTGCCCCTGGTACATGAAGGCGGTCAGGGCGTTCGTGTCGCGCCATACCGTCAGGTTGACGATCAGCCAGTCGTCGCCGAAGAACGGAACGTCGGTGGCGTTGCCGGAGTCGCCCTGCAACCGCCAGACGAAACCGTCGGCGGCCTCGGCGGCGGCGTTCACGGGGTCGAGGTTGTCGACGAAGTCCTTCAGCTGAGGGGAGTCCAACGGAGCTTTCAGGCGGGCGATGTTGACCTGGGCGAGTTCATACGCGGGCGCGAGTTCCGTCATGAACCGAACGGTAGGTCGGCTCCCGCCCGCGGCGGTACCCCCGTCTCACGACCTGAGCACGGCCTCCATCACCGCCCGCGCGATCGGCGCCGCCACCCCGCCCCCGGTGATCTCACGGCGGTGCGCCGAGGCGTCCTCCACCACCACCGCGACCGCGACCTTCGGCTCCAGGTCGTGGTCGCCCTGCGCCCAGGAGACGAACCAGGCATACGGCGTACCGGAGTTGTCGACGCCGTGCTGGGCGGTGCCGGTCTTGCCGCCGACCGTCGCGCCGGGGATCACGGCGTGGGTGCCGGTGCCGTCCTCCACCACGTTGCGCATCAGCTCCCGCATGTGGCGGGCGGTCGAGGGATTCATGGCCTGGCGGGGCGGGCGGGCCCGGGCCGTGGAGACCGTGGCGCCGCGATTCGTGGTGATCCGTTCCACCAGGTACGGCTCCCGCAGCTGGCCCCCGTTGGCGACCGCAGCCGACACCATCGCCATCTGCAACGGCGTGGCCCGGGTGTTGTACTGCCCGATCGAGGACAGGGCCAGCTGAGCCTTGTCCACCGAGGTGTCGAAGGTGCTCGGCGCCACCGAGTACGGGATGCGCAGCCGGGTGTCGTTGAAGCCGAACGCGTGGGCCGTGGCGGCCATGTCCGTCACGCCCACGTCCACGCCGAGCTTGGCGAAGACCGTGTTGCAGGACTTCTCGAAGGCCAGGCGCAGCGAGGCGTGCGCACAGCCGTGGGTCGCGTTGCGCAGGGTCGTCCTGGTGCCGGGCAGGGTGTACGGGTCGGGCGAGTCGGTCCGCTGGTCGAGGTCCTTGATCACCCCGGCGTCCAGCGCGGCCGCCGCGGTGACCACCTTGAACGTCGAACCCGGCGGATACGTCTGCCGTACCGCCCGGTTCAGCATCGGTTTGTCCGGGTCCTCGTTCAGCCCCAGCCAGGACCGTGTCACCGCAGGACCGTTCCCCGACAGCGCCCCCGGGTCGTACGACGGGGTGGAGACCAGCGCCAGGATCCGCCCCGTCGCCGGTTCGATCGCCGCCACCGCGCCCTTGCGGTTGCCCAGCCCAGTGAACGCCGCCTGCTGCGCGGCCGCGTTGAGTGTGGTGACGACGTCGCCGCCGGGGTTGCGGGCGCGGGCGAGGTCGTTCCACAGGGTGAACGGCGACAGCATCGGATCGGTGCCGGACAGGGCGCCGTCCGCGGCGTGCTCCAGGAACGTGGTGCCGTACCGCTGCGAGGAGAAGCCGGTGACGGGGGCGTACAACGGGCCGTGTGTGTAGGTGCGTTCGTAGCGGAGGGACTCGCCGGTGTCCTCCGAGCGGGTGACCGGGCGGCCGCCGACCAGGATGTCGCCGCGCGGCTGGCCGTAACGGGCGATGTCCTGGCGCCGGTTGGCCGGGTTGTCGTCGTACGCGCCGGCCTGGATGACCTGGATGCGGGCCGCGTTGACGAGGAGGGCGGCCAGCAGCAGGGCGCAGAAGGCGGCGGCGTAGCGGATGTGGCGGGTCATGGGGCGACCTGCCCGTCGTACTGCCGGCGGGCCGAGTGGCTCACCCGGATCAGCAGGGCCACGATCGCCCAGTTGGTGACCACCGAGGAGCCGCCCTGCGCCAGGAAGGGCATCGCCATGCCGGTCAGCGGGATCAGGCCGGTCACCCCGCCCGCGATGACGAACACCTGCAGCGCCACGATCGAGGCGAGGCCCACCGCGAGCAGCCGGCCGAAGGGTTCGCGCAGGGCGAGGCCCGCCCGGTAGCCGCGCTCGACCAGCAGGCCGTACAGCAGGAAGATCGCGGAGAGGCCGGCCAGACCCAGCTCCTCGCCCGCGGTCGCCAGGATGAAGTCCGACTTGGTGGCGAAGCCGATCAGGATGGAGTGGCCGAGACCCAGGCCGGTGCCGAGGACGCCGCCCGCCGCGAACGCGAACAGCGACTGGGCGAGCTGGCCCGGACCCTGGCCGGCCTCGATGGACGCGAACGGGTGCAGCCAGTCCTGGATCCGCGCGGCCACGTGCGGCTCCATCCGGCCGACGGCGACCGCGCCGAGCGTCGCCAGCAGCAGGCCGACGGCGATCCAGCCGGTGCGGCCGGTGGCGACGTACAGCATCACGACGAACAGGCCGAAGAACAGCAGCGAGGTGCCGAGGTCGCGCTCCAGGATCAGTACGCCGACGCTGACCAGCCAGATGGCGACGATCGGGCCGAGGACGCGGCCGGTGGGCAGCTGGAGCTTCCACACGCGGCGGCCTGCGTAGGCGAGCGCGTTGCGGTTCGCGGCCAGGTACGCGGCGAAGAACACCGCCAGCAGCACTTTCGCGAACTCGCCCGGCTGGATGGAGAATCCGGCGATCCGGATCCAGATCCGGGCGCCGTTCACGGCCGGGAAGAAGATCGGCAGGGTGAGCAGGACCAGCGCGGCGGCGACGCACACGTACGCGTACCGCTGGAGCACCCGATGGTCGCGCAGGGCCGCGACGACGTACGCGAACAGGGTGATGCCCAGCGCCGACCAGACGAGCTGGGCGGGGGCCGCCCGGTCGCCCGGTGTCTGCAGGTCCAGCCGGTAGATCAGCACCAGGCCCAGGCCGTTGAGCAGCACGCCGATGGGCAGCAGCAGCGGGTCGGCGTAGGGGGCGCGCAGGCGGACCGCGAGATGCGCGAGCAGCGCGAGGACGCCGAGCCCGGCGCCGTAGCCCACCGCGCCCGGCGGGACGGCGCCGGTCCTGGCGAGGCCGACATGGCAGTAGCCGTACACCGACAGGAGTACGGCTACGACGATGAGGGCCAGTTCGATGCCACGGCGCCGGGGGAGAAGGACCGCGGGAGCGGGGGTGTCCGCTGCCACGGTGGTTCCGGTTCCGGCCTTCGTCATGTCCGGAACTTACCCAAATGGGGCGGCTTGTGTGCCGTGGGTCTCAGCACCAGCGTGGCGCGGGCCCGAGGTTGTTGATGAAGCGGGCGGCGCCCCAGGCCCAGGTGCCGCGGCCCTTGAGGAGGTACCACAGGGGGTTGCCCTGCACCCGCTGGCCCGGCGCCTTGCAGAAGATGCTGACGACATCGCCCCGGTCGACCCTGCCGATGGCCCGGCTGCGCTGGGTGGGCGACGAGCGCAGCAGCAGGGAGCCGGCGGTGACGACGCCCCGGTAGGCGGCAGTGCCGCCCCCGTCCCCGCCGAAGCCGCCGTCGAAGTCGGCCCAGTCCCCTTCGCCGCCGAAGTCGCCGCCGAAGTCGTCGTCGAAGCCGCCGCCGAAGCCGCCGCCGAAGCCGTCGTCGAAGCCGTCGAAGCCGCCGAAGTCGCCGTGGTTCCCGTTGCCGTTGCCGCCGAAGCCGCCCTGGTTTCCGTTGCCGTTGCCGCCGAAGCCGCCCTGGTTTCCGTTGCCCCCGAAGCCGCCCTTGCCGCCGTTGCCGTTGCCCCCATTGCCGCCGAAGTTGTCCCGGCCGCCGTTGCCCCCGTTTCCGTTTCCGTTGCCGCCGAAGTCGCCCCCGTTGCCGTTGCCGCCGAAGTTGTCCCGGCCGTTGTTCCCGTTGCCGCCCCGGTGGCCGTTCCCGGCGAAGACATCGACGCCGTTGCCCGCGAAGACGTCGACGTCCCCGTTGCCGCCGAAGTTGTCGCGGCCGTTGTTGCCGTTGCCTCCAAAGCCGTCATTGCCGTTGCCGCCGAAGTTGTCCCGGCGGCCGTTCCCGGCGAAGACGTCGACATCACCGTTGCCCGCGAAGACGTCGACGTGTCCGTTGCCGCCGAAGTTGTCGTGATGGCCGCCGATGCCGACGCCGATGCCTGGAACGGGAACGGGGACCGGGAGGGCACCGACACCGGTGCCTGGAACGGGAACCGGAACGGGAACGGGGGCGGCGCCGGTACCGGTGCCGGACTCACCGCCGGGGGCGGGAACGGCTCCGCCCCCGCCTGTGCCCCCGCCGGGAGCGGGAACGGCCCCGCCCCCGCCGGGAGCGGGAACGGTGCCGGAGCCGGGTTCGCCCCAGAGGGCACCGGCGAAGGCCGGGGAGATCGCCATCGCGGTGGCCAGGGCACCTGCGGCTGCCGCCACGGCGAGACGGGTGCGGGGAGAGCGCAGGGACATGGGAGAACCTCCCGTGAGAGGGCGGGGCGAAGCTGACTAATCGCCACATTAGGAGCGCGCTCCGCAGGGCGCCCGTCGCAGTGCGCCATCAGGGAGGGTCACTCCCGGTCCGTCGTACGCCCGTCCGGTGGAGTCTGAGGAAGCGTCAAGCGCGCCACCGCCCCGCCGCCCTGCGCGTTGCCGAACTCCAGGTGGGCGCCCAGCACCTCCGCCTGACCCAACGCGATCGTCAGGCCGAGGCCGTGCCCCTTCGCCCCACCCTCGGTGCGAAACCGCTGCGGGCCGTGCTCCACCAGGTACTGCGGATAGCCCGCCCCGTGATCCCGCACGGTCACCACGGGCCCGTCCACCGTCACGACGACGGGCCGCCTCCCGTGCTTGTGCGCGTTGGCCACGAGATTGCCCAGCACCCGCTCCAGCCGCCGCCGGTCGGTCTCCACGCGCGCGTCCCGCACGACCCGCACCGCCGTGTCCGTACCGGACGCCCGGACGACCCGTTCGGCCAGCGCACCCAGTTCCTCGGTGTCCAGGTCCAGCCGCTCCCGCCCGGTGTCCAGCCGGGAGATCTCCAGCAGGTCCTCGGTGAGCGTGCGCAGCGCGGCCACCCGGTCGCGGACCAGTTCCGTCGGGCGCCCCGGCGGCAGCAGCTCCGCCGCCGCGTGCAGGCCGGTCAGCGGGGTGCGCAGCTCGTGCGCCACGTCCGCGGTGAACCGCTGCTCGGCCAGCAGCTTGCCCTGCAACGACCCGGCCATGGAGTCCAGCGCGGCGGCGACCGCGGCCACCTCGTCCTGCGGCCGCGTCCGGTCCCGGGTGCGCGGGTCGTTCACGCGCGCGTCCAGATCGCCCGCGCTGATCCGCCGGGCGACCCGCGCCGTGGTGTGCAGCCGCCGCGTCACCCGGGTCACCGCGAACGCCCCCACCAGCACCGTCGCCCCGATCGCCAGCGCCGACGACCAACCGATCGCCCGGTCCAGGCCCTCGATGGTGCGGGCCTGCTGCGAGTAGTCGACGGCCACCGCGAGGGCCCGGCCGCCGTTGGCGGGGCCCGCCGCCCACATCGTGGGTCGGCCCCGGTGCTCGTCGACCATCGTGCCGCGGTCCCCGGCCGCCGCGAGCGAACGCAGGGGCGCGGGCAGCCCTGCGGGGTCGACGCCCGCGCCCGGCATCAGCGGATCCCCGGCCTCGTACGCCGCCGTGGCGTCCTCGAGCCGGGCCAGCGCCAGGTCGCGGGCCTGGCCGACGGTCTGGTTCGTCACCGAGACATGGACCAGGACGCCGAGCAGCGCGGCCAGGGCGCAGCACATCACCGTGATGAAGACGGCGGCCTTGACCGCGAGGGTGCCGGACCAGCGCGGCAGCGTGAGCCTCATCGGGGGCTCGGGGAGGGCGTGCGGGACGGGCGGTGCGTGTCCGGCCGCTTGCCGGTGCGCAGCATTTCGTCGTGGGTGAGCAGCATCGCGCGCTGCTCGGTGTCCCAGCTCCACTGCAGGCGGTACTCGTACCCCTGGACCTCGGACGGCGCCCGAAGGATCACCGACTGCCCGGCGATCTCGATCCCGGTCAGGGCGTCGTCGTAGGCCATGACCTGCACCAGGCGGTGCTTGTCCACGGTGTAGACGCGCACGGCGGTCATCTCGCCGGGCAGCAGCCGGAAGCCCAGCGTCATCTCGGGCCGTCCGTCGCCGGTGAGATCCCCGTAGTACGGCTCCAGGACCGGGCACCGGGTGCGGTCCCCGGGCCGGCCGCACTCCGCCATCCGGTTGTTCGTCTCGCGGTACGCCGCCTTGGACCCCTCGTAGTCGCCCGGGTTCCGGGCGATCTCGGCCCGCACCACCGCCACCGGGTCCGCCGTGCGGATGTCGTCGCCGGGCACCTCGACGCCCTTGACGACCTGGATGTCCACCTCGCCGATCTCGAAGGCCGGGCTGGACGCGGGCGGCAGCTCCGGCCACAGCCGGGCCGGGCCGGCCGCGGTCGTCGTCGGCCCCGCGCCGCGCAGCTCGCCCGCGTCACCGCAGGCCGTCGCGGTCACCGAGAGCAGCGCGAGGACGGTGACGGCGCGGACGCGGGCGCGGGTGACGAGCGGGGGGTAGCGGCGGGGCACGGGGCTCCTGTGGTTCGGGACGGGCGGGCCGCCGTACACCTTATTCGTACGTACGCCTTATTCGTAAGGAAGTCCTTTTTGTGTGCGTATGTGTCCCGCAGGGGCCTACTCCGCGAGCTCCTCCAGGAACCGCACCGTCGGCAGCCCCGTGCGCAGATACGCCACGAACAGCTCGTTGTGCAGCGCCCAGGGTGAGCGGCGGGCGCGGATCAGCCGGATCGCCGACTCTGCGGAGCGGCCCCGGCGCATCAGGGCGTGCGCGATCACCAGGCCGGAGCGGTTGTAGCCGTGGTAGCAGCGGACCAGCACCCGGCGGCCCCGGTCCAGCGCGTCGCAGGCGGCCTCGGCCATCCGGATCACCCCGGCCAGCTGGGTGCCGTCGAGCGGGCCGTCCGGGATCGGCCAGACCTGGTGGTCGACGCCCGGGTCGGGCCCGTGGCCGGGCAGCCGCAGCAGCGTCTGCACGAGATCGAACTCGCCCCGGACGACGGCGAACTCCAGTCGCCCCGAATGGCCCTTGAACTCGTGCCCACCCATCCACAGACCAGGCACGATCTCGTTCCACGGCATGTCCGGGGCCGGTACGTCGGGTTGCTTCCTGCGGGTACGCAACGGCGCCTCCCCATCCGCCACGCGGGCGGGCCCGTCCCAACTCCTCTCAAAGGTAGCCGGGTTCTTGCCCCTGGAGCACCCCGCCTGTTCCCATGGTCATGAGGTGATGTGCATGAGCGGACTGCGCGTCGTGCCGACCTGGCGACACGGTCGGGAGCGGCTGTACGTCTGCCTCACGGACGGCAGGAACATCGCCTGGTACGACCGTGAGGCGGCCCGGGTCAACCTGCTGAGCGAGGACCGCAGAGACGACGTCCTGGACGCCCTCCGCCCCTTCCTCACCGGCCCCGTCACGGTCGGCCCGCCCCCGGTGCCGACCCCCGCGGAACTGGCCCGGCTGAGCCTGCACCCCGACGACGACCTGGCCCCCAACCGGCCCGGCGAGGCCCTCCTGGTCGCCCTTGACCGGGACCCGGGCGGGCCCGTACCCCGGCTCCGCGCCGACCCCCGGCGCCGGGCGCTGGAGGCCGAGCAGGTGGTGGGGGAGGCGCTGGACCGGATGGACGGCGCGGGCTGGCACGCTCTGCATTCGATCCCGCTGCCCGGCGGCGACCGCGTCCACCACCTGGTGATCGGCCCCGGCGGCCTGTTCGCGGTGCACGATCTGTACGCCCGTAAGCAGCGGGTCGTGATAGCCGACCCCATGGTCACGGTGGGGCGGCGGGAGGGGCGCCCGCTGCTGCGCCGGGTCCGCGCAGACGCCGACCGCGCCTCGTACGCCCTGACCGCCGAGGTCCACCCCGTCCTCGCCCTGGTCGGCCCGTCCCGCGTCGCGGTCCCCGGCCCGGTCCGCGAGGTCCGCGTCCTGCTCGACACGGACCTCGACACCCTGGCCCGCCTGGGCGGCGTCCTCAAACCGGCGGACGTGGAGGCCCTGCACGCGATGGCACGGGACCGGAACACGTGGGCGAGGGTGTGATTCGGCTCAGCTCACGGGCCGGAAGGAGTGGTCGAGCGTGTACGTGCCGACCTGCTGCCCCAGCCGGTCGCCCGCCTCGCCGCTGGTCCGGAAGTGGACGCCGCCCCACAGGCGGGAGCCGTTCACGTCACGGTTGAGGTCGGCCGCCTTCGTGTACGTGCGGGTCGTACCGGTCACCGCGGACGAGATGCGGAAGTCGATGTTCCCGCCGGTCAGCCGGTGCAGGACGGTCGTCGCGGCGCCGGTGGCCGCGCTGTGTCCGCTGACGTAGTCCGGGTCCGCGGACGTGCGCAGCAGCGGCTCCCAGGCCGGGTCGGCCGTGGTCATGGCGTTGCTGTCCGTGTCGGCCAGCCGGATCGCCGTGATCGGCCGCCACCGGGCGTACGTGTACTTGGCGTTCCACGCGGTGATCGTCGCGTCGGCGGTCGCCGTGTTGGCCGCCGCGAACAGCCGGGCCGCGTCCACCAGGTCCAGCCCGTGCCGCTTGACGTGGTCGCGGTAACCGGCCTGGAACTGCACCGGCAGCACATCCGCGAAGAACCGCGCGGTCTCCGTCTGGCGCGGCGTACGCACCTTGCTGTTCTTCGCCCCCAGCACCCGCACCTCGGCCACGTCACGGGCGTACCGCCGGCTGTTGGTCGCGGGGGGCGCGCCCGGCAGGAACCGCTCGGCGGAGTCGAGCACCAGCGGCTTCGTCTTCGCCAGCCACGGCAGGTGGAAGGGCGCGTTCTCCGGCGGGGTGGGCCGCCACACGCCGGGCGCGGGCGACTGGGTGAACGTCACCGGCGCACCGCGCCCGTCGTTCACGCGCAGCTGGACGACACGATCGGCGGCCTGTCTGCCGTAGGCGACGCCCAGCTGCTCGGCCTGCCCGTCGGGGACGTTCTTCAGCGAGGTGGTGTAGGCGGCGTCCAGCCGGGCCTTCGACTTCGGGAAGTAGGTCAGCAGCACCCGGTGCGCGGCGGCCGCGGCGGCCGCCTCGGCGGAGGCTTCGCGGGGCCCTCGTACGTCCCACTGGTACGGCGTGTACCGGCCCTCGATGCCCACCACCGCGTTGTACACGGCGGCCGAGACGAAGCCGTACCACACGGTCTGCTCGGCCGCGTACCGCCGGGCGTCGCCGTTGATCGTGGCGACGGCGATCTCGTTCCAGTCGAGGAGCACCTGGGCCGCCGGGGCGGCGGGGGCCGGGGCCCGGTCCGGGGCTGCGACGGTGGTGGCCGTCGTGGCGCCGAGGGTGAGTGCGGCGGTCAGGCCGACGACGAGCGTGCGGCGGCGGAGGGTACGAGGGCGGGGTGTTTCCATGCGCGGTTCCTTGCTGTGAGGTGCCCGATGCTGTGAGGTGCCCGCTTGCGGGCGCTGCGGCTCACGGCAGTGGACTGGCCCGCCCCTCGTCGAGCAGCGGGGCCAGCACATCGCCGTAGTCCTGCACGCGCGGGGCGATGTCCGTCGCCAGGAAGGTGAGTTGGCCGACGTCTCGGCACGCCTCGACTTCCTCCCAGGTCACCGGCGCCGACACGGTCGGCGTCGCCCGCGCCCGCAGGGTGTACGGAGTCGCCGTCGTCTTGCGTGCGGCGTTCTGACTCCAGTCGACGAACACCTTGCCGGGCCGCAGACTGCGCGTCATGCGGTGTACGACCAGTCGGGGCATCGCCCGTTCCGCCTCCACCGCGAGCCCCTTGGCGTACTCCGTCACCTGGTCGGAGGGGGTGGGCCGGACCGCGGCCAGCAGATGCAGCCCCTTCGAACCGGACGTCTTCGGGTAGGCCTCGATCCCGTCCTCCGCCAGCCGTTCCCGCAGCCACAGCGCGACCTGGCAGCAGTGCACGACGGTCGCCGGGGACCCCGGGTCAAGGTCGAAGACCAGGCGGTCCGCGACCTCGGGCGCCGAGGCCAGCCACTGGTGGGTGTGGAACTCGGTCACCAGGTTCGCCGCCCACATCAGACTGGGCAGATCCTGCACCAGCACCATCCGGGACGGGCCCTCCGAGCGCGGCACCTCGGCGGTGGTGACCCACTCGGGCGTACCCGGCGGCACGTTCTTGGTGAAGAACACCTGGCCGTCAGGGCCGTCCGGGTAGCGCAGGAAGGACACCGGCCGATCCCGCAGATGGGGCAGGAGCACGTCGGCGGTCGTCGCGTAGTAGTGCAGCAACTCGCCCTTGGTGAAGCCGGTCGCCGGATGCAGCACCTTCTCCAGATTGCTCAGAGCGACCCGTCGTCCCTCCACCTCTGTGATCGGCGTCATACGATGAGAATCACACGAAAATGATGAGATTCGTATGAACCCTGCTGATACCGCCACGAAAGGTGCTGAACGTGCGATCCATTTGGAACGGCGCCATCTCGTTCGGCCTGGTCAGCATCCCGATCAAGCTGGTGAACGCCACCGAGAGCCACTCGATCTCGTTCCGCCAGATCCACACCGAGGACGGCGGCAGGATCCGCTATCGCAAGTTCTGCGAGCTGGAGGACCGTGAGGTCAGCGGGGCGGAGATCGGCAAGGGGTACGAGGACGCGGACGGCTCGATCATCCCGATCAGCGACGAGGATCTGGCCCATCTGCCCATCCCGACGGCCAAGACGATCGAGATCGTGGCCTTCGTGCCGGGTGACCGGATCGACCCGCTCCAGATGGACGCGGCGTACTACCTCGCGGCGAGCGGCGGGCCCGCCGCCAAG
>NZ_BJND01000086.1 GCF_006539505.1 Streptomyces spinoverrucosus | reverse complement strand
CCGGACCCGCCCGGTGCCGGATCAGCCCGGCCCCCGATCAGCCCGGCCCCCGATCAGCCCGGCCCCCGACCAGCCCGGTGCCGGACCCGCCCGGCGTGCGACTGGCCCGGCGTCCGGCTGGCCCAGCGTCCGACTGCCCGGCGCAATGATCGAGCCCACGGCTGATCAGGTCGTCGCCGTTGCTGTTGCCGCTGCGCGTTGTGCGCGCAGGCGTATCGCGTGCTCGTTCGTGCGGACGTCGTACGTCATCAGCTTCGGCAGGCACAGCGCCAGCAGCCCCACCGCGCCCGCGCACAGCAGTCCGCCGGACCACACCGACGCCCGCACCCCGGCCCACGCGGCCATGCCGCCCGCGCGGACCTGGCCGAGCTGCGGGCCCACCGAGTACGACAGCAGCTCGATCCCGGCCAGCCGGCCGCGCAGTTCGTCCGGGATCGTCTGGTTCCACATCGCCGCGCGGAACACGCCGCTGACCATGTCGAAGGCGCCCCCGAGGGCGAGGCACAGCAGCACCAGCCACACGTTCCCGGCGATCCCCGCGGCGGCCATGGCCAGACCCCAGCCGGCCGCCGCCAGCACCACCATCCGCCCGTGCCGGTGCACCCGTGACGTCCAGCCGCTGGTCAGGCTCACCAGCAGGGACCCCGCCGGGATCGCCGCGTACATCAGCCCCAGCGACCACTCGGCGTCCAGCTCGTCCGCGAGGAACGGCAGCACGGCGAGCGGCATCGCCAGGAACATCGCCGCGAGGTCGATCGTGTAGGTGCCCAGCAGCTCCTTGCGGCTCCACGCGTACCGGGCGCCCTCCGCGATCGCCGTCCACGACGGCTTCGCCGCTTCGGCGGACGCCGGTGACGCGGCGAGGCCGACCGCCAGCGCCACGGAGACGACGAAGGTGGCCAGGTCCAGCGCGTAGGCCCAGCCCAGCCCCGCGAACGCCACCACCACGCCCGCCAGCGCCGGGCCCGCGATGCCGCCGACCTGCCAGCGCAGCGCGTTGAGCGAGGCGGCGGCCGGCAGGTGCTCGTGGGCCACGATCCGGGGCGTCAGCGCGTCCAGCGCGGGCCGCTGCACCGACACCAGCGCGGAGGACAGGGCGGCGACCACATACAGCGGCCACACGGCGGGGCTCGGCAGCAGCGCGTTCACCAGCAGCGCCGCGCACAGCAGCCCGAGCCCCACCTCCGTCCACACGATCAGCCGCCGCTTGTCCCAGGCGTCGGCGAGCGCCCCGCCGTACAGCCCGAACACGACCAGCGGCACAAGCTCCACGGCGCCGATCGCCCCCACGGCCGCGGCGGACCCGGTGAGCTCCTTGATCTGCACCGGCAGTGCGACAAAGGTCAGAAAGCTGCCGAAGTTGGTGACCAGCCCCGCGATCCAGAGCCTGCGAAAGTCGGGGGAGGCCCGCCAGGGAGCGAGATCGGGGAGGAGGGCGCGCAGGCCGGTGGGGGGTACTGCTGGGGCGTCGTCGGTCACGAGAGGCCATGGTCGGGCGGGGGATGGGAGGTGAGCAACTGCTTTTCGTGGGGGCGGCGAGCCACGGCGGACGACTCGGCCGACGCGAGGCCCGGCCCGTCGCCCACGCCGCGGTATACGGGGGGCGGTGGGCCAGGGTCACCAGCGGGGCGGCGGCGGGGCCGTCAGTTCGTCCGCCAGGCGGGACAGGCGGTCCCGGAAGCGGCGGCGGCCCCGTGACGCCGGCAGCGGGTTCTCGCCCGCCGCCGCGCTCACCAGGTGCTGCACGGTGTCCAGGTCCAGCTCCGACTCCGCCCCGACGGCCAGCGCATCGTGCGCCATCGCCGCGAGGTCGCTCTCGGCCGCGCCGAGCGCCAGCACCGTCGCCCCGGCCCGCCGCGCGTCGTGCACCCGCTCCAGCAGCGCGTCGCAGGGCCCCTCCGGCGACACCACCAGCAGCGTCTCCCCCCGCCGCGCCGCCTCGATCCGCCCCAGCCCGACCGCGAGGTGCGCCGGGTCCGAGGGGCGCGCGTCATGGCGTACGAGCGTCGGCGCCAGCTCCGGCGTACCCGACCAGGCCGCCTCGTCCACGAGGTGCGCCGCCAGATGCCACGGCTCGTACTCCCGCGTGCCGACCAGCAGTAACCCACCCCCGTGCGACACCACCGACCCCCGCAGCACCCCGGCGAACCTCCGCGTGGCCCCCAACCACTCGGTCCCGGCGAGCACTTCGCGCAACAACGCGACCCGTACGGCATCCATGCCCCCGCATACTGCCGCAACCAACCACTCGTGACCCCGAGTTCACCGCGAATTCGCCCAAGCTGGGCACAGGGCCGCATTACCGCCGTTCCGGAGATCACCGGCGAAGCACACTGGCCACAGCAGAAGAAGTCAGACGGGCCACAGCAAACGAAGCCACACCGGCCACAGCAATAGAAGCCACACCGGCCACGGCAAAAGCAGCCACACCGGCCACAGCAAAAGGAGCCGCCCATGCCCGCAGCCACCGTCCCCTTCCGCGCCGGCCGCGAGGGATACGCCAGTTACCGGATCCCGGCCGTCGTCCGCACGCACGAAGGCACGCTCCTCGCTTTCTGCGAGGGCCGGGTCGACTCCGCGAAGGACTGGGGGCACATCGACATCGTGCTGAAGCGCTCCACGGACGGCGGCCGCACCTGGGGCCCGTTGCAGATCGCCGCCGACAACGGCACCGACCTCGCGGGCAACCCCGCCCCCGTCGTCCTCGACACCGGCCGCATCCTCCTCGTCCACGTCCGCTCCGCCGCGTCCGCCTCCGAACACCTCATCCTGCGCGGCGAGGTGAGCGAGGCCGACGGCAGAAGGGTGTGGGTGCAGCACAGCGACGACGACGGGCAGAGCTGGTCCGAACCCAGGGAGATCACCAAGCAGGTCAAGGACCCCGGCTGGCGCTGGTACGCCACCACCCCCGGCCACGCCCTCCAGCTGAGCACCGGCCGGGTCGTCGTCCCCGGCAACCACACCCTCCCGCCCACCGGCACCGACCTCGGCGACGAGGCGAAGTACAACAGCGGCCACTGCCTGCTCAGCGACGACCGCGGCGAGAGCTGGTACCTCGGCTACCTGGACCAGAACACCAACGGCTACATCAACGCCAACGAGACCACCGCCGCCGAACTCCCCGACGGCCGCGTCTACTTCAACACCCGCAACGACTCCCCTTCCCCCGGCAACCGCGCCGACGCCCTCTCCACGGACGGCGGCAAGACGCTCGTGCAGCCCTTCCGCCCGCAGGCGGGCCTCGCCGGCCCCGTCTGCCAGGCCAGCGTGCTGCACCTGGGCGAGCCCGACGTGCTGCTCTTCTCCGGCCCCGCCTTCCCCGCCGGCCGCGGCCTGATGACCATCCGCGCCTCCACCGACCACGGCACCACCTGGCGCGACACCCACACCGTCGACGGCCTGCCCGCCGCCTACTCCGACCTCGTCCGCGTCGACGACCGCACGGTCGGACTGCTGTACGAGACCGGTGACTTCGGGGCGTACGAACGGATCGTCTTCCGGCGGCTGCCCGTGACGCGCCTCACCTGACCCGGCGGGCCGGCGGGGGCGGACGTAGAGTCAGGTCCATGACCTCTACCGACAGTGCTGCTGCTGAGAAGCCCGCGAAGGCCCCCGCCAAGGACCCCTGGGACCTGCCCGACGTCTCCGGTCTGGTCGTCGGTGTGCTCGGCGGGACCGGGCCGCAGGGCAAGGGCCTCGCCTACCGGCTCGCCCGGTCCGGCCAGAAGGTGATCATCGGCTCGCGGGCCGCGGAGCGCGCCCAGGCCGCCGCCGACGAGCTCGGCCACGGCATCGAGGGCGCCGAGAACGCCGAGTGCGCCCGGCGCAGCGACCTCGTGATCGTCGCGGTGCCGTGGGAGGGGCACGGCAAGACGCTTGAGGCGCTGCGCGAGGAGCTGGCGGGCAAGCTGGTCGTCGACTGCGTCAACCCGCTCGGCTTCGACAAGCAGGGCGCCTACGCGCTGAAGCCCGAGGAGGGCAGCGCCGCCGAGCAGGCCGCCGCCCTGCTGCCGGACTCCCGGGTGGCCGCCGCCTTCCACCACCTGTCGGCCGTACTCCTGCAGGACCCCGAGATCGAGGAGATCGACACCGACGTCATGGTCCTCGGCGAGGAGCGGGCGGACGTGGAGATCGTGCAGGCGCTGGCCGGCCGCATCCCCGGCATGCGCGGCATCTTCGCCGGGCGACTGCGCAACGCCCACCAGGTCGAGTCGCTGGTCGCCAACCTGATCTCGGTGAACCGCCGCTACAAGGCACACGCGGGACTGCGCGTCACGGACGTATGAGTCGATGGGGGACACTGGTGGGCATCAGCAGTGCCCGCCGTGTCCCCCGACAGGAGCCCAACCGATGCCCCGCCTCGCCGTCTACGCCCTCATCGTCTGCGTGCTCTCCGTGGCCGCGGCGGTCGTGTCCTTCGTCCAGGGCAGCTGGCTGGGGATCGTGTGGGTGCTCCTGGCGGGGCTGTCGTCGAACATGACCTGGTACTACGTAAAGCGCGGCCGGGCCGCTCAGGCCCAGAAGCGGTAGAGGCTCCAGCCGAACGTCGTCTCCAGCTCGCTGACCCCGAGCACGCGCAGGACCGCGTCGACCGCGTCGAAAAACACGCTGTTGATCTGCGGCAGCCACAGCAGCGCGAACACGAACAGCAGCCCGAACGGAGCGAACGGCTCGACCTGACGGCGGATGTTGTACGACAGCCAGGGCTCGACCACGCCGTAGCCGTCCAGGCCCGGCACCGGCAGGAAGTTCAAGATCGCGGCCGTCACCTGCAGCAACGCGAGGAACGCCAGCGCGTACCGGAAGTCCCGCGGCACCCCGTCCAGCGCGTCCAGCCAGAAGGGCGCCGTGCACACGGCCGCGAACAGCACGTTCGTCAGCGGCCCGGCCGCCGAGATCAGACTGTGCTTCCACCGCCCCTGGATCCGCCCCCGCTCGATGAACACCGCCCCGCCCGGCAGCCCGATCCCACCCATGATCACGAACAGCACGGGCAGCACGATGCTCAGCAGCGCATGCGTGTACTTCAGCGGATTGAGCGTGAGATACCCCTTCGCCCCCACCGAGATGTCCCCGCTGTGCAGCGCGGTCCGGGCGTGCGCGTACTCATGCAGACACAGCGACACCACCCACGCACCGGTCACGAACAGAAACACAGCCACCCCGGGCTGCGCCGCGAATCCGGTCCAGGCGGCCCACCCGGTCACCGCCGTAACGGCCAGAATCCCGACGAACACGGGACTGATCTGCCGCTCGGCGCGACGGGAGGCGGCGGTTGTCATGAGGGTGGGCTCCTGGGGGTGTCGGGGACGTGGGGTCGACCGTACCGGTGGCGTCAGGGGAACGTCAGCGGGCGGGCCTGAGGTTCCTCGCGGGCTCCCGGTCCCGGCGCGTGCGGTTCATGTGCGCGTAAACCCGGAGGCGGGCAAGAGCCCTCGCCGGTGACAATGGGTTCCGTGCGCTATCGCATCCTCGGCACCACACAGGCAGTCCGCCCCGACGGTTCGGTCGTCCCGATCGGCGGGGCGCGCTTGCGTGCGCTGCTCACCGTGCTGGCGCTCAGGGCCGGGCGGGTCGTGCCCGTCGGGCTGCTCGTGGACGAGGTGTGGGACGGGGAGCCGCCCGCCGACGCGGCCGGGGCCCTGCAGGCGCTCGTGGGGCGGCTGCGGCGGGTGCTGGGGGCGGAGGCGATCCGCTCGGCAGAGGGCGGGTACCGGCTGGCCGCCGCCCCCGACGACATCGACCTGCACCGGTTCGAGCGGCTCGCCGACGAGGGCGCCCGGGCGCTGGCCGACGGCGACCCCGCCAAGGCCGCCGTCCTCCTCGACGACGCCCTCGCCCTGTGGCAGGACCCCGCCCTCGCCGACCTGCCCGACCGCACCGTCGAGGCGGCCCGCTGCGCCGCCCGCCGGCTGGACGCCCGCCGCGCCCGGCTCGCCGCCTCCCTCGCCCTCGGCCAGGCGGAGCAGGCGCTGCCCGAACTGACCGCCCTGTGTGAGAGCCACCCCCTCGACGAACCCCTCCAGGCCCTGCACCTGCGCGCCCTGCGCGACGCGGGCCGCACCGCCCAGGCGCTGGCCGCCTACGAGGACGTACGACGACGGCTCGCGGACCGGCTGGGCGCCGACCCGGGACCCGAGCTGCGGGCCCTGCACGCGGAGTTGCTGAGCCCGGCCGGGGTACCCGCCGAGCGAGCCGCCGGAGCCCGGGAGCCCGGCACCCCCTCCGGCCCGAGGGTCCTCGCCCCCGGCGCCGACCCCGCGGCTGCCGGATCCGCCGCGCTGTCCCGCGACCGCACCCCGCCCCCGGGCAATCTGCGCGCCCGCCTCACCTCCTTCGTCGGCCGGGACGACGACATCGACGCCATCCGCGGCGACCTCGCCACCGCCCGGCTCGTCACGCTGCTCGGTCCCGGCGGGGCAGGCAAGACCCGGCTGTCGCAGGAGGCCGCCGAGACCGTACGGGACGCGGCACCCGGCGGCGTGTGGCTGGCCGAGCTGGCGCCGGTCGACGACCCCGCCGCCGTCCCCGAGGCCGTGCTCACCGCGATCGGCGCCCGCGAGACCGTACTGCACGGCGCCGGCGCCGAGGAACTCCGGGCCGCCACGGGCGACCGCCACGACGACCCCGTCGAACGCCTCGTCGAGCACTGCGCCCGCCGCCGCATGCTGATCGTCCTCGACAACTGCGAGCACGTCGTCGACGCCGCCGCCCGCCTGGCCGAGGAGCTGCTGGCGCGCTGCCCGCACCTGACGGTCCTCGCCACCAGCCGGGAACCCCTCGGCGTACCGGGGGAGGTGCTGCGGCCCGTGGAGCCGCTGCCGGAGCCGTACGCCCTGCGGCTGCTCGCCGACCGCGGCGCCGCCGCCCGCCCCGGGTTCCGGATCGACGACGACCGCGAGGCCTGCGCCGAGATCTGCCGCCGCCTCGACGGCCTGCCGCTCGGCATCGAGCTCGCCGCCGCCCGGCTGCGGATGCTCACGCCCCGCCAGATCGCCGACCGGCTCGACGACCGCTTCCGCCTGCTCACCTCGGGCAGCCGGACCGTGCTGCCCCGCCAGCAGACACTCCGTGCCGTCGTCGACTGGTCCTGGGACCTGCTCGACGAGGACGAGCGGGACGTCCTGAGCCGCCTGTCGGTGTTCGCCGGCGGCTGCGACCTCGCCGCCGCCGAGGCCGTGTGCGGGCCCGCCGCCCTGGACGCGCTCGGCTCCCTCGTCGACAAGTCGCTCGTCGTGGCCGCCCCCACCGGCGACGGCGAGATGCGCTACCGGCTCCTGGAGACCGTCGCCGAGTACGCCGCCGAACGGCTCGACGAGGCCGGACAGCGCCGCGACACCGAGCGCGCGCACCTGACGTACTACCGCGAACTCGCCCGCACCACCGACCCGTTGCTGCGCGGCCCCGGGCAACTCGCCGCCATCGAGCGGCTTGAACGCGAGTACGAGAACCTGCGCACGGCACTGCGGCACGCCGTCGCCGAACGCGACGAGCAGGAGGCGCTGTGCCTGGGGCTGTCCCTGGCCTGGTACTGGCAGATGCGCGACCTGCGCCTCGAGGCCCGCCACTGGTGCCGCGCGATCATGGAACTCGGCCCCGACCCCTTCGCCGAACCGCTCCGCAAGGCCGCCCCGGTGTGGGAGCGCTGCACCGCCGAGCCACCCCCCATGACGGGGGAGGTCCTGGAGGAGGCCCGGCGCGGGGTCCACCTGGGGCACCTCGCCTGCATGGACACCGAGCTGGACGCCTGGCAGACCCCCGAGGCCCAGCGCAAGCTGAAGGCCATCGCCGAGGCCTACGAGCCGGGGCTCCCGCAGACCTGCCGCGGCCCCGGCATGCTGTCGTTCTACGCCGTGATGCTGACCGGTGACATGGACCGGCTGGCCGCCACCATCGACGCCGCCGTCGCCACCTCCCGCCGTACCCCGGGCTACGACTGGGAACTGGCCTCCAGCCTCCAGCTGCGCGCCAACATCCTCGCCAACCGGCCTCACCGGGCGGCCGAGGCCGAGCGGGACGCCGACGAGTCGCTGGAGATCTACCAGCGGCTGGACGACGCCTGGGGCAGCGCCGAGGCGCTCTCCGCACGCGCCGAGGCCCGCGAGCGCAAGGGACGCTACCTCGCGGCCGCCGCCGACTACGAGGCCGCCATGGCACAGGCCCGGCGACTCGGCGCCCACGCCCAGCACACGGTGCTCACCGCCCGGCTGGCCGGCGCGCTGCTGGAGTCGGGCGACGCCGAGCGGGGCGAGCGCCTGCTGCGGGAGGTGCTCGACGACCCGGGCGGCGCGCACAACGAGGCGATGCCGTTCGCCCGGGTCTTCCTCGCCGGATGGCTCAGCTGCACCGGCCGGACCGCCGAGGCGCGCGAGCATCTGCGGGTGCTGCGCGAGGAGTTCACCATCGCGAACTTCGTCGTCTTCGACGCGTTCATCCTCGGTCAGGAGGCATGGGTGGAGGCCGTCGACGGCCACTACGAGCAGGCCAGGGAGAAGATCAGGCGCGGCCTCGCGCAGGCCGACGATCCGCTGTCGAAGGCGATGGCCCCGCAACTGCTCTCCTCGTACCTCGTCATCGCCGCCCTGGCGATGGCCGGCTGCGACGGCGGACGCGACGCCGCCCGCTGTCTGGGCGCGGCGGACGCGCTGCTGCCGCCCGGCCATCTGCTCTCGACCCTGGAGCGCGTGGCCCGCGACCGCGCCATGGCGGCCGTACGGGCCGCGCTGCCCGCGGAGGAGTTCACGGCTGCGTACGCCGAAGGCGGCGGCCTCTCCGCGCAGGAGGCCGCCGCCCTGGTGTGACCGGACCCTGGTGCGAGGGTCAGCTCTTCGTCTTGAACTTGTGGATCGCGACCGGCGCCATCACCGCCGTGATCGCCGCCGACCAGCCCAGCGTCACCCACAGGTCGTGCGCGACCGGGCCGCCCACCATCAGTCCGCGGGCCGCGTCCGCGAGCGTGGACAGCGGGTTGTAGTCGGTGAACGCCTGCAACCAGCCCGGCATCGACTCCGTCGGCGCGAAGATCGACGAGCCGAACTGCAGCGGGAACAGCACCAGGAAGCCCATCGCCTGCACGGACTGCGCGTTCTTCAGGACCACGCCCAGGGTGAGGAACACCCACATGATCGACGAGGCGAACGCCGTCGACAGGCCCACGGCGGCGAACAGGCCGGCCCAGTTCTTGATGTCGAAACCGACCAGAACGGAGACGATCATCAGCACGGTCGTCGCGAAGAGCATCCGGACCAGCTCGACCGAGACCTTCGCGAACAGCACCGAGCCCCGCCCGATCGGCAGCGACCGGAAACGGTCCATGACACCGGAGTTGAAGTCCTGGCTGAAGCCGGTGCCGACGCCCTGGGACAGCGTCATGCTCATCATCGCGATCATGCCGGGGATCACGTACTGCACGTACCCGTCCTGCCCGCCGCCCAGCGCCTGCCCGATCGAGCCGCCGAAGACGTACACGAACAGCAGGGTGAAGACGACCGGCATCAGCAGGGCGTCGAACATCGACTCGGGGTCCTGCCGGATCCACAGCAGGTTGCGGCGGATCAGCGCGCCGGTGTGGCGCAGGTGCCCACGCAGTGTGATGCGTGCGTCGGCGGTGCTTACGGTGGTGGCGGCGCTCATACGGCGACCTCCTCGCGGTCGTCGGCGGGCACGGCGTCCTGCGGGGCACTGGCGCGGTGGCCGGTGAGGGACAGGAACACCTCGTCCAGGCTGGGAAGTTCGGTGCTGATCGAGGCGAGCGTGATACCGCGCGCGGTGACGGCGCCGACCACGGCGGTCAGCTGCTCGTCGCTCAGGATCGGCACCAGCACGGTGCCGCCCTCGGTGTCCACGGTGGTCGTGGCCAGCCCCGTGATGCCCAGTTCGTCGAGCGCGTGGGCCAGCGGCCGCAGCTGCAGCGGATCGGTCGGCCGCACCCGCAGCGTCCGCCCGCCGACCTTGGCCTTGAGCTCCTCGATCCCGCCGTTCGCGATGACCTTCCCCCTGTCGACGACGGTCAGCTCGGAGGCGAGCTGCTCGGCCTCCTCCATGTACTGCGTGGTGAGCAGCACGGTGACCCCGTCCCCGACCATCGCCTTCACCTCGTCCCACACCTCGTTGCGGGTGCGCGGGTCGAGGCCGGTGGTGGGCTCGTCGAGGAACAGCACGGTCGGCCGCCCGATCATCGAGGCGGCCAGGTCCAGCCGCCGCCGCATACCGCCGGAGTACGTCGATGCCGGCCGCTTGGCCGCGTCGGTGAGCGAGAACCGCTCCAGCAGCTCGTCGGCCCGGGCGCGGGCGTCCTTGCGGGGCAGATCGAGCAGCCGCCCGATCATGTACAGGTTCTCCCACCCCGGGAGCTTCTCGTCGACGGAGGCGTACTGCCCCGTGAGCCCGATCACCCGGCGCAGCTGCCGGGGCTGCCGTACGACGTCGTGGCCGGCGACGGTCGCCTGGCCGGCGTCCGGGGCCAGCAGCGTGGACAGGATCCGCACGAGGGTGGTCTTGCCGGCCCCGTTCGGCCCCAGCACCCCCATCACGGTGCCTTCACGCACGTCCAGGTCGACTCCGTCCAGCGCCTTGGTCTCGCCGTAGTGCTTGACCAGCCCCCGCACGGTGACGGCCGCGCTGCTGGGTTTCTTGTCGATTCGTGTCATGACAGCGACGGTCCCAGCCCCGACCGACAAACGGCCTACAGCTCACCGACAGCCGCCTGCATCCGGCCGACAACAATCCGGTGGCGGGCTCGGCCCGTCACGCCCGACCATGACCCTCATGACTGACCAACCCGCACGATGGACCCAGGCAACCGTCTACCCCGACATGTGGGTTGACCCGGACGACGACCCCCGCAACACCGAGGGAGCCAGTCCGGACGGTGAACTGGCGACGCTGCAGGACTTCCTGACCGGCTACCGCATGACCCTGCGGATGAAGTGCGACGGCCTCAACGCGGAGCAGCTGGCCCGTCGCTCCGTCCCGCCGTCGACGATGTCACTGCTCGGCCTGCTGCGGCACCTCGCCGAGGTGGAACGGGACTGGCGCAACTGGATCACCGACGGCGATCCGCTGCCCAAGCTGTACGGCAAGCGGGACGCGGACTTCGACGGAGCCGTCGCCGAGCAGGCCGTAGTCGACGCCGCGTACGCCGACCTGGAGCGCGAGCAGGCCGCGACCGACGCCGCGCTGGCCGAGCACGCGGATCTGGGCGAGCGTGTGGGGAGGGAAGGGATCGCCGTCCGGGAGCTGATGGTCCACAGAATCGAGGAGTACGCCCGCCACTGCGGCCACGCCGATCTGTTGCGGGAGTGCGTCGACGGCAGGGTGGGTCAGTGACGAGAACCTGGGGCGGGCGCTGATGTGGGGTTCGCCCCCGCGTTGACGAGAAGCTGAGCGGTCTCCGAATGAGGACCATGGTTCGCCCACTCCAACGGAGACCACCCCGCCCCGCACTCCTCCCGAAGATTCGGGTCGGCCCCGTGCGCCAACAACTCACGCACGGTCTCGACGTGCCCCCAACACGCGGCCGCACACAACGGCGTGCCGTCTGATCCGACCCCGCTGCTTTCGGCGTTGGGGGACGCCCCGGCTTCCATGAGCAAGCGCGCGACCTCGGCTGCACCCTGCACGGACGCCAGATACAGGGGAGTGGTGCCGTCCCTGTCCCCTCGCTCCGGGTCTGCGCCGGCCCCCAGCAGCACGTTCACACGGGCGGCGTCAGCCGCCAAAGTCGCTTCGACGAGCTGACGGGAGAGCTTCTTCTGGCGTCGCTGCTTCATGGGGGCGAGGCTAGCGATCACGGACACGGCGGGACCAGCCAAGGATCACAGCCAAGCGCCTCCCTCCTGTTTTGCCCGGCTCACGGGAGGGTCTCAAGACGCTCCATGTGTTCCTCGCCCCACTGGCCGAGCGGGACGAGTGCGGCGACGAGCGAGCGGCCGAACTCGGTCAGCGAGTACACCACCTTCGGCGGGACCTGGTCATGGACCTCGCGGTGCACCAGGCCGCTGGCCTCCAGCTCCCGCAGTTGCAGGATCAGCATGCGCTCACTGATACCGACCACAGTCCGGCGCAACTCGCCAAAGCGCAGCGGACCTTCGCCGAGCCAGAACAGGATCAGCCCCTTCCATTTCCCTCCCATGACGTCGATGGCAGCGTCCAGCCCGCAGGTATAACTCCGCCTCTTCACCAGCACGCTCCCTAACAAAAATGTGGGTACCGGACAGAATTGTAGGTACTTGCAGAAGCGTAGGTACCCCTCGCAGCATGGAGCGGGCGTCGCACCGAGATCGCCGTCAGACAGGAGCAACGTATGACTATGACCGGGCATCACCGCACCCCCGTGTCTCTCCTCGGACTTGGCTCGATGGGCAGCGCACTGGCCGAGGCATTCATTGACGCAGGACACCCGACCACCGTCTGGAACCGGACCTCATCGAAGGCCACTCCGCTCGTGGCCAAGGGAGCTGTTCACGCGCACACGATCGACGAGGCGGTCGCGGCGAGTCCGCTGGTCATCGCCTGCCTGACCACGTACGACAGCACCATCGAGGCCCTGGAACCGGCCGCTGCCACGCTCAAAGGGCGGGCCCTTGTGACGCTCAACAGCGGTTCACCAGCCGGGGCGCGTCAGATGGCCGCCTGGGCACTCGGGCAGGGCGCACGCTACCTCGATGGCGCGATCAAGAACGTGCCGTCCGCCGTGGGCGCCGAGGACACCCTCCTGTACTACAGCGGCGACAACAGCGTCTTCGACGAGTTCGCATCGACGCTGCGGGTGCTGGGCGGCGACACCGTGTACCTCGGCGCTGACCCGGACCTCGCCGCCCTGTACGAGATGGCGGTGGGCGGCACGCTGTTACCCGCGCTCGTCGGGTTCTTCCAGGGCGCGGCAGCTCTACAGGCCCGTGGCCTCACGGCAGCCTCGATGGTCCGGTTCAGCGTCAAGTGGTTCGAGATGATCAACTCCGTGCTGCCGCTTTTCGCCGATGAGATCGACCGCGGCGACTACAGCAAGCCCGCGTCCTCGGTGAACCTGTTCCTGGCCGGAGCCGCCCATGACGAGGAACTCGGCAAGGAAGCAAACCTCGACACGCAGTGGCACAAGCCCTTCCACGACCTGCTCAAGCGAGCGGCCGAAGCCGGCCATGGCGACCACAGCATCTCGGCCCTGACAGAGATCCTGAAGAACCCGGGGCAGACACGCAGAGCCGCTGGCTGGGGTTCCGCAGCTGGTTACTGAGGTTGAAGTGAAGGAGATCGGTGGGCATCCGGCTCGTTCAGCACCTGCGGCAGCGCCTTAGGCTCCCAGGGTGATTGAGACCATCGTGTTCGACGTCGGCGAGACGATCACCCGAGATGACCGGTACTGGGCTTCCTGGGCAGACTGGCTGAACGTCCCCCGTCATACCGTCTCCGCGCTCGTCGGAGCTGTTGTCGCCCAGGGGCACGACAACGCCGAAGCCCTCCGGCTCGCGCGTCCAGGCATCGACGTCGCTGCCGAGTACCACGCCCGCGAAGCCGCCGGCCGCGGTGAGCGCCTTGACGAGAGCGACCTCTATGACGACGTCCGCCCGGCCCTGTCCGCGCTCCGGCAGGCCGGCGTACGCGTCATCGTCGCGGGTAATCAGACCTCTCGCGCGGCTGAGCTGCTACGCGACCTTGACCTCCCGGCGGATCTCATCGCGACCTCGGGCGAGTGGGGTGTGGCGAAGCCGCAGCCGGAGTTCTTCCGGCGGGTGCTGGAGGTGGCGCAGGCTGCTCCGAGCGCGACCTTGTACGTCGGAGACCACCCGGCCAATGACGTCTTCCCGGCGAAGGCTGCCGGGCTGCGCGTGGCGCACCTTCGCCGCGGACCATGGGGGCACCTCTGGGCGGACGACCCGGAGGTAGTGGCCGCGGCGGACTGGCGGATCGACACCCTGACCCAGCTCACGGAGATCGTGAGGGGCTGACCGCAACCACGCGGCGTCCCGGCGCGGGTACGGTTCGGAGTCGACGCACCGAACTGGAGCCAGTATGCCCGCACGCAGCAAGGGCGGAGTAGGCGCGCGGATCGCCTATTACCGCAGCGTCATGCGGCCGAAGCTGACGCAGCAGCAGCTCGCCGACGCGGCACATGTGTCTCTCGGCGCCATCCGCAAGATTGAGCGCGGCGAGCGCGGCGTCGGCGACTCCACCCTCGAAGCCATCGCGGAGGCACTGGGGGTCGACCCCGCGCGCCTACTGGCCGACCGCGGAGCGGCCCACACCCGTGTGCACGAGGCGCTGCCTGCGCTCTCCGCCGCACTCGCCACGTACGACCTCCCGGACGACGGCCCGGTCGTCCCCATCCATGAACTGCGGGCGGCCGTCACCGAGGCCGCCCGCCCAGTACACCCGCATCACCCGCAAGTTGCCCGACCTGCTCACCGAACTCGCCCGCGCCTACCACGCGGCTCTTGGTCCAGAGCGGCCTGAGCTGGCCGGCCTTCTGGTGAAGGCCTACCGCTCCGCAGACGCTGTCGCCTACAAGTTCGGTGCTCACGACCTGTCCGCGCGCCTCGTCGAGCTCATGCGCTGGGCTGTCCCCGAGGCCGGCGATCCGCTGCTGTCCGCGTCCGTGGCCTACGTGCGTACGGAGACGTTCTTCGCAGCCCGCGCCCATGCGGCCGGACTGCGCGTCCTGGAACAGGCCCTGGATGCGGCCCCTGCTCCCGTCGCCCCGCCGGAGATCGCGGCGAAGGGCGCCCTGCACATGCGGGCCGCCGTCATCGCGGGCAGGGCAGGTGATGCTTCAGCGGCCGTCACGCACCTCAATGAGGCGAGTGCGCTCGCCGACCGGGTGGCAGAGGACGTGTACTGCGGAACCGCGTTCGGCCCGGACTCTGTGAAGGCCCACGGGGTGTCCGTCGCGGTCAGCCTCGGAGACGAGCACGTCGGCCGTGCCCTCGATATCGCCGGCGAGTGGAAGCCGCCCCAAGAGCTGCCGGCCGAACGGCGCTCCGGCTTCTATATCGAGCTCGCCCGCGCGCAGTTGTGGTCGGGACTTCCGGACGATGCATTCGAGTCGCTGAAGGTCGCTCGGCACATCGCCCCGCAGCACACCAGAGAACACCCCTGGGTGCGTGAGGATGCCTCCACGCTGCGCCGTTTGAAGCGAGCCGATTCGGAGAGCCTCACCAACTTCGCCGAGTGGTGCGCCGCCACCTGAGTATGCCGCCCAACTACCCCTCACTGGGGTACTTGTTGACCCTTCCTCCCCCCACCATCTGTTGCACGCGTAGGAACCAGCAGATGGGAACCGGGGATGCCCAACGCAGTCTCGCTCGCGCCCACGACGCGTTTGGCAGATCGTCACGTGCGGGTGCCAGAACACGGCGGCAGCGCGGCCAACGCTGTAAGGAGCGTCGACATGCCGTGTGTACCACGGGCCCTCGCAAGGTTGAGAGGCCGCGTATTCGGGCGGCGTCCGCCCGGCAGGCACGTCCGCACTACCCCAATTCCAGCGGTCCCGCCGGACCTGACGGGGCGCCCGTCGCCGGAGATGTGGGCCGCGATCCTCGCCGGGGCGCGCCGCCGCAGGACTGCGCACCGGTGGCCGTCCGGGGCGGCCACCGTCTGGGAGCCGGAGACGAGCGCCCTGGTACGTGCGTACGTATTGGCCCCGGAGGAACGGCCACAGGAGCTCGCGGCACCGTCCTGGGAGGCGTAGTGGCGATGACGGCGTACAAGCCCAAGCTTCACGAGACCGTCGAGGACACCGGCACCAGGAAGGTCGGCAAGGTGATGGGCTTTGAGGGCCCGTACGTGCAGCTGCGGCCCATCGGCGGCGGCCGGGAGTGGGACGCCAAGCAGGAGAACCTGAAGCCGGTCACGGTCTCTGACGGTCTCAGCGCTGCCGTGGCGGCCGCCAACGCCCAGTCCAGGGGTGAGCTGTGATGACCGTGAACACTTCCCTCCCGATCGACACCGGGACCATGCGCGCCACCGCGCATCGGCTGCTCGCGGACGACGCCGAACCGCCCACCCCTGAGCAGTTGGAGACGCTCACTCTCCAGCTGCGCGGGCACATCGATCTCCTCATGCCCGAGGTGGAGACGGCCGCGCTGAGACTGCCCAGGTACTACCCGCCCCGCGACAGCGCGCTGACATCCGTGTGGGTGGCGCGCAGGCAACTGAGCGCCGGCCCGCCCCCGGGAGCGGTGGAACACCGTGAGCTCGCCTACTGCCTCAGCGCCCTGTGTGACCGCTACGAGGAGCTGAGCGGCAGCCCGGCCGGGCGGGGCGGGCCATGACCGCCCCGCGGCGGAAAGCGCGACCCTGTCGGCGGAATGGTCCCACAACCCCCGCCCCAAGACCCCGAACCCTGACCGGTCGAGCCCTGGGGCGGGCTGCACAACGGCCGGAGACCGTTTCTCCTACACCAGATCACTGGAGGTCAGTGATGCAGAACCTGTACGAGCTGCCGGTAGCCGACGCGCCTGCCAAGAAGTGGTGTGGCGGCAACCTCGGTGGCGACAACGAGACCTGTGTGACCACCGTCCCACTCGCGGGTGTCGTGGACGCGTTCGCCGTCGGCGACTCCAAGGCCGAGGGACGCGGCAGCGAACTGCGCATGACCGGCGCGGAGCTCGACTCGTTCGCCATCGAGTGGGGCCGCAGCCGGGGCCTGGAGCTCTAGGCTGACCGCCCACCTCACGCACACCACGGGCCGTCCCTGCGCGCGGGGCGGCCCGTCTCGGAAGGACACCATGACCACCACTGCACCTGAGCGGCAGAGACTGACCAGTCAGACCTGGTCCGGTCACTGGCACGGCTTCGGTCCCTGGGTCGGCCCCCCGGAGACGTACGCAAAAGAGGGCAACCGACGGCCCGCACACCCCATCCAGCCCGCCCCCGAGTCGGACTGCGCCTCCCGGTACCGGGAGGCGGCGAGCGAGTTCGCCACCGGCAGTGTGCCCCCACTGATGACCGGGCACTGGCTGCTGAAGCGTGGGCAGGCCACTCGCGCCCGCACCTGGACGGATTGCGGTGACGCTGTCGGATGGCTGAAGCAGCACTACATCGGCAACCCGCCCTTCGAGCGGACCGACGGCTTGCCGGCCTACGCCGGTCTGGACGTCACGCTCGCCTACGCCCTCGATGTGCTCCCACGGGGCGTCGACGTCTCCTGCGTCCACTACACCCAGTCCCGCGGCCTGTTCTCCGCCTCGGTCGTGTGCTGTCCGAACCTCCACCACCCGGACCTTGCCTGCCCGCTGCCGCCCGCATGACCCGTGAGGAGACGCCCTCATGTCGCTTGGCTTACTGCTGCCTCCGGAGGGGGTGGTTGACCTCCTCACCACCTGGCCCGACCGGCCTCGCGTGTACGAGCGCGTGCGGACTGCGGTGGACGAGGCCATGAGCCTTGAGTACTTCAACGAACTGATCGACGCAGGCTGCGCGCCGCCGGACGAGATCGCCGTCGTCAAGGCCGGTCCCTCCAACCGGACCGCGTTCCTGACGAACGGCCGCACCGACGCGGCCAAACTGAGCCGACTGCGCGACCAGGGCTACACCATCCGCTTCGGCAACATGCAGCGCTGGTTGCCCGCCTTCCATCGCATCTCGCAGGGCATCCAGCAAGAGACCGGCTACTCGAACTACATGCACGCCTTCCTCACCCCTGGGGCCGAGCAGGGGCTGCTGCACCACTGGGACCAGCAGATGGCCGTCATCGTGCAGGTGGCCGGCACCAAGACCTGGCAGTTGTGGAAGCCACCTGTCGAGGCCCCGATGCGCGAGTACCACGAGTCCTTCCGTGTGTGGCACGAGGACTTCATCCCCAAGTGGGAGGCGGCCGGGCCGGACATGACGATCGAACTGGCCGCCGGGCAGACACTGTTGCTGCCCCGTGGTTGGGTCCACAACCCGCACGCCCTGGGCTACGACGAACCCAGCCTGCACCTGACCTTCGCCATCCGGGAGCGCACACCGCTCTGGCTCGCCGAACAGCTCCTCGCGCAGGCGATCGAGCAGCCGGACTTCCGTCGGGTGATTCTGCCCGCGGACCTGGAGCAGCCGGTACTCGTCGACCGGCTGAGCGAGACGAAGCAGGCGCTCGTCGCGTTCCTCGGCAAGCTGGACATGACCGAGATGGCGGGGCGGGTGCGTGAGGCGGCTGTGACCGGGATGGATTACACAACCTGACCGTCCGGGGCACGAAAAGACGGCAGCCCGCCGACGGGGGATGATCGGCGGGCTGCCCGTGGTGCGGCGATGGCTCAGTGGACCGAGTGCTCCTCCAGCGGGAACGCTCCGCCGACGACGTCCTCGGCGAACGCCTTCACCGCGCTCCCCATCACCTCACGCAGATTGGCGTACTGCTTCACGAACTTCGGTACCCGCCCCCCGGTCAGCCCGAGCATGTCGGTCCACACCAGCACCTGCGCGTCCGTCTCCGCGCCCGCCCCGATCCCGACCGTCGGGATGTGCAGCGTCCGCGTCACCTCGGCGGCCAGCTCCGCCGGCACCAGCTCCAGTACCACGGCGAACGCACCCGCGTCCTGAACGGCCTTCGCGTCCCGCAGCAGCTGCTGCGCCGCCTCCTCGCCGCGCCCCTGCACCCGGTAGCCCATGGCGTTGACGGACTGGGGGGTGAGCCCGATGTGGGCCATGACCGGGATGCCGGACTCGACCAGCAGCCGGATCTGCTCGTGGGACCGCTCGCCGCCCTCCAGCTTCACGGCCTGCACACCGGCCTCCTTCACCAGCCGGGTCGCCGAGCGCAGCGCCTGCACCGGCCCCTCCTGGTAGGACCCGAACGGCAGGTCGCCGACGATCAGGGAGCGCCTGGTGCCCCGTACGACCGCGGCGGAGAGCATGGTCATCTCGTCGAGTGTGACGGGCACGGTGGTCTCGTACCCGAGGTGGCAGTTGCCCGCCGAGTCGCCGACGAGGATCACCGGGATACCGGCCTCGTCGAAGACGGACGCGGTCATCGCGTCGTACGCGGTGAGCATGGGCCACTTCTCGCCGCGCTCCTTGGCGGCGGTGATGTCACGAACCGTGATACGGCGGGTGCCCTTGCCCCCGTACAGCGCCTTGCTGCCGTCGGAGGATTTCTGCGGTGCAGTCTGGGCAGCCGAAAGCTGCGTCATTGCAACGGCTCCTTACGTCATCTCGAGGCGCCCTGACGGCGTCCCCGGACCAGTCCCATGGTGGCACTTCGTGCCATGGACGGCTAGGGGACCCCCGTCACGTAAGGACGTCACGTAAGGACGTACGTAAGGACGTATGTAAGGAGAGGGCCAGAGCAGGGTAAAAAGATTTCGATACGGTACCGTCTCGTATCGTAATTTCCTAGGGTCGGCGGCATGACTACTCCCGCCGCCCCCGGCACCCGCGTCCCGGAAGCGGTGCACCGGCGCCGCTGGGCCATACTCGGCGTGCTCATGCTGAGCCTGCTGATCGTGGTGCTCGACAACTCGATCCTGAACGTCGCCGTCAAGACGATCTCCACTCCCGCGCCGACCGGCCTCGGCGCCACCCAGAGCGAGCTGGAGTGGGCGATCAACGCCTACACCCTCGTCTTCGCGGGCCTGCTGTTCAGCGCGGGCCTGCTCGGTGACCGGCTGGGGCGGAAGAAGGTGCTGCTCGGCGGGCTCGTGGCGTTCGGCATCGGCTCCGCGCTCGCCGCCTTCTCCGGGTCACCGGCCGAGCTCATCGCCTTCCGCGCGGTGATGGGCCTCGGCGCGGCCTTCGTCATGCCGGCCACCCTCGCCGTCCTGATGAACGTATTCGAGCGGGACGAGCAGCCCAAGGCCATCGGCATCTGGGCGGGCGGCGTCGGCCTCGCCATCGCCATCGGCCCGATCACGGGCGGGGTACTGCTGGACCACTTCTGGTGGGGCTCGGTCTTCCTGATCAACGTACCGATCGTGATCCTCGCCGTCGGCCTGATGCTGTGGCTCGTCCCCGACTCCCGCGACCCCAGCCCAGGCCGGATCGACCCGGTCGGCGTGGCCCTCTCCGTCATCGGCCTGGTCCTGCTCGTCTACGGCATCATCAAGGGCGGCCAGCTGGCCGACTTCACGGACGTGACCGTACTGGCCACCATCGGCGCGGGGCTCGCGGTGCTGGCGGCCTTCGTGATCTTCGAGAAGCGCAGCGACCATCCGTCCATCGACGTCAGCTACTTCAAGAACAAGGTGTTCTCGGCCGCGATCGCCGTCATCGCGCTGGTCTTCTTCGCGCTGATGGGCGTGACGTTCTTCGCCGTCTTCTACACCCAGAGCGTGCGCGGCTACTCGCCGCTGGAGACCGGCCTGCTGATGCTGCCCCTGGCCGCCGCCCAGTTGATCTTCGCCCCGCGAGCCCGGCTGGCCGTCGATCGCTTCGGCAACAAGGCGACGACCACCGGCGGCATGCTGATCATCGCGGCGATGCTGGCGGCGTTCGCCACGCTGGACGCGGACACCCCCATCTGGATCCTGGAGGTCGTCTTCTTCCTCATGGGCACCGGCATGGCGCACATCATGACCCCGACCAGCGTCGTCATCATGCAGGCCCTGCCCCGCGAGAAGGCCGGTTCCGCCTCCGCCCTCAGCAACACCTTCCGCCAGGTCGGCGGCGCCCTGGGCATCGCGGTGCTCGGCTCGGTCCTCTCCACGGCCTACCGCACCTCGATCGAGGACCAGCTGACCCAACTGCCCGCCGCCGCGCGCCACACCGCCGGCGAATCCATCGAGGCCACCCTCGCCGCCGCGGCACGGCTCGGCCCCGAGGGCCGGGCCCTGGTGACCCCCGCCAACGACGCCTTCCTGCACGCCATGCACGTCACGGCACTGTGCGGGGCGGGCGTCGCCCTGGTCGGAGCGGCGGTGGTGGCGCTGTTCCTGCCGGGCAGGACGGCTCCTCAGCCCGCAGGCAGCCGTGCCGACGAGGACGAACCGTCCTACGCCGGGAAGAATGTCCCAGGACAACGAAGGGACTCAGGACAGTGAGCCTCACCGAAAGCCACCCCCCGCAAGAGGCCCCCGTCCGCGGCCGACCCCGCAGCGAGGCCGTGGAACGCGCCATCATCGAAGGCACGATGAAGCTGCTGGAGGACGGCGTCCCCCTCGCCGAACTCTCCATCGAACGCATCGCCCGCACCGCCGGCGTCGGCAAGGCCACCATCTACCGCCGCTGGCGCGGCAAGGAGGAACTCTTCGTCGACGTCGTCCGCTCCACCGAACCCCCCGACCCCGAACTCCCCGGCACCTCCATGCGCGACGACCTCGTCGTCCTCCTGGAAGCCCTGCGCCGCCGCGGCCTCGCGAACCGAACCTCGGCAATCCTTCACAACGTGCACGTCCAGATGAAGACCAGCCCCCGCATCTGGGCCGCCTACCACAACGCCGTCATCGCCCCACGCCGCCGCCTCGGCCTGGAAGTCCTCCGCCGCGGACAGCAGGACGGCGAACTGCGCACCGATGTCGACCTGGAACTCGTCCACGACATCGTCTTCGGCCCCATGCTCACCCGCTCGCTGCTGCACCCCGACGCCGAACTCCCCGAAGGCCTCGCGGAACAACTCGTCGACACCCTGCTCGAAGGGCTACGCCCCGTCAGCTCACCAATGGTGTAACCCGAATGTGCGCGTTTCGTCACAGAGGCCACTCCCGGCGCGCGAAACCGGAACCCCCGGCGCCGACTTGTTCGTCCTAAGTGCCCGTACGGCCGTCATGTGACGGCAGGATCGGAGCCGAACATCCCCTAGGGTCGTGTGCGCGGGGGACGACGGTGAGCACGGCAGGTAGCGAGGCGACGGTATGGCGCAGCAGGCGTACGTGACGGAGACGGCAAGCGGCGGCTCGGGACCCGAGCGGCGCGGATCTCGGCTTCAGCGCGTGACGGCCCGTGTGACCGACGGCTGGCGCGGCGACCGCCGCATCTGGCGGCGCGGCCTGATCGTGGCAGCGCTCGCGGTGCTGCTCACCATCGTCATGGGCGCCCATGCCTACATCCCGAACAGCATCGGAAACCTCGGCAGCCTCACGGAGACGTTCCTGCCCTGGCTCGGCCTGTTCGTCCCGCTGCTGCTTCTGCTGGCCCTGCTCCGCAGGTCCGCCACCGCGCTGATCGCGGTGCTGCTCCCGGCCATCGTCTGGCTGAACCTCTTCGGCGGCCTGCTCACCGACAAGGCCGCCGGTACCGGCGGCGACCTCACCGTCGCCACGCACAACGTCAACGCCGACAACCCCGACCCCTCCGGCACCGCCCGCGACGTCGCCGCGTCCGGCGCCGACGTGGTGGCGCTGGAGGAGCTGAGCGCGGCGGCCGTAACGACGTACGAGGCGGCGCTGGCGTCGACGTACAAGTACCACGCGGTGCAGGGCACCGTCGGGGTGTGGAGCAAGTACCCGCTCAGTGACGTCCGGCCCGTCGACATCAAGCTGGGCTGGACCCGCGCCATGCGGGCCACGGTGTCCGCGCCCGGCGGGCAGCTCGCCGTCTACGTCGCCCACCTGCCCTCCGTGCGGGTCAAGCTGGAGGCCGGGTTCACCGCCCGGCAGCGCGACACCAGCGCCGACGCGCTCGGCGAGGCCATCGCAGACGAGCCGCTGGAGCGGGTGGTCCTGCTCGGCGACCTCAACGGCACCATGAACGACCGCGCCCTCAACGCCGTGACCGCGCAGATGCGCTCCACGCAGGGCGCGGCGGGCAGCGGCTTCGGCTTCAGCTGGCCGGCGTCGTTCCCGATGGCCCGGATCGACCAGATCATGGTCAAGGGCGTCGAGCCGGTGAGCTCGTGGACGCTGCCGCAGACGGGCAGCGACCACCTGCCGGTGGCCGCGCGTGTGGACCTCGCAACCGGGTCTTAACCCGCTGGAATACTGGGCCTGCGAGGCTTTGTTCCGTACTTGAACATATGATGGACGGAACCCCGCTCTGAAAGGCAAAGGCCCCTTCATGCCCCTGGCCCTGCTCGCTCTGGCCGTCGGCGCTTTCGGCATCGGCACGACCGAGTTCGTGATGATGGGGCTCTTGCCCGATGTCGCGGACGACCTGCACATCTCGATCCCCACCGCCGGCCATCTGGTCTCCGCGTACGCGCTGGGCGTCGTCATCGGCGCCCCGCTGCTGGCCGCGGTCACCGCACGGATGTCCCGGCGGACCGTCCTGATCGGCCTGATGGTCCTGTTCGTCGTGGGCAACGCCCTGTCGGCGTTCGCCCCCGACCACCACTGGCTGCTCGCCGCCCGTTTCCTGAGCGGGCTGCCGCACGGCGCCTTCTTCGGCGTCGGCGCCGTCGTCGCGACCGGCATGGTCGCGCCCGAGCGCAAGGCACGCTCCGTCTCGCTGATGTTCCTGGGCCTGACGGTCGCCAACATCGCGGGCGTCCCGGTCGCCACCCTCATGGGCCAGCACCTCGGCTGGCGGGCGACCTTCCTCGGCGTCAGCGCGATCGGCGTGGCGGCGATCGCGTCGCTGGCGCTGCTGATCCCGCACGACCACACGCACGCCTCCGCGAGCGGACTGCGCGGCGAGCTGGCCGCGCTCAAGTCACTGCCGGTGTGGCTGGCGCTCGGTACGACGGTCGCGGGCTTCGGCGCGCTCTTCGCCGCGTACAGCTACATCACGCCGATGCTCACCGACTCCGCCGGGTACGCCGAGACCAGCGTGACGCTGCTGCTGGCGCTGTTCGGCGTCGGCGCGACGATCGGCAACCTGCTGGGCGGCCGCCTGGCCGACCACGCGATGCGGGGCACCCTCTTCGGCGGCCTGGCGTCGCTGGTGGCGATCCTCGCCCTGTTCCCGGTGCTCATGTCGGCGCAGTGGAGCGCCGCGCTGGGCGTGGCCCTGCTCGGCACGGCGGCCTTCGTCACCGGCTCGCCACTGCAGCTGATGGTCATGGAGAAGGCGTCGGCGGCCCCGTCCCTGGCGTCCTCCGCCAACCAGGCCGCCTTCAACCTGGCCAACGCCGGCGGCGCCTGGATCGGCGGCCTCGCCCTGGCAGCGGGCTTCGGTACGACGTCCCCGGCGACGGCGGGCGCGGCGCTCGCGGTGCTGGGCCTGGCGGTGGCGGGCACGGCGTATGCGGTGGACCGACGCCGGGTCGCTCCGCGGGACGGCCGGGAACGGCTCGTCGCGAGCCATGTGCCGCAGCACGCTGAGGCACTGCATCGCTGATCCGGCCGGGGCGTTGCGGGCCAGGAAAGCCGCAACGCCCTTAAGGGGCGCGGGGAACTGCGCGACCAGCCCCCACGCACCCGCACCCAGCCACGCACCGCTCCCCGCCCCGGCGCTACGCCGTCTCGCGCCACCCATTCGTGATCGGCAGCCGCCGGTCCTTCCCGAACCCCTTCGGCGAGATCTTCGTCCCCGGCGGATACTGCCGCCGCTTGTACTCGGCCGTGTCCACCATCCGCAGCGTCTTCGTCACCAGCTCCCGGTCGAACCCGGCCGCCACGATCGCGTCGGCCCCCTCGTCCCGGTCCACATACCGCTCCAGGATCGCGTCCAGGACGGGATAGTCCGGCAGGGAGTCGGTGTCGACCTGCCCCGGCCGCAGCTCCGCGCTCGGCGGCTTGCTGATGGAGCTCTCCGGGATCGGCGGCGTCTCGCCCCGTTCCTCGGCCGCCCGGTTGCGCCACCTGGCCAGCCGGAAGATGGACGTCTTGTACACGTCCTTGATCGGCCCGTACGCGCCCACCGAGTCGCCGTACAGCGTCGAGTAACCCACCGCCAGCTCCGACTTGTTGCCGGGCGCCAGCACGATGTGGCCCTCCTGGTTGGAGATGGCCATCAGGAGCGTGCCGCGCAGCCGGGACTGGAGGTTCTCCTCCGCCAGCCCGCTCAGCCCGAGCGAGCCCATGTACGCGTCGAACATCGGCTCGATCGCGACGGTACGGAAGTTCAGCCCCGTCCGCCGCGCCAGCTCCGCCGCGTCCCCCTTGGAGTGCTCGGAGGAGTACTTCGACGGCATGGACACGCCGTACACGTTCTCCGCGCCCACCGCGTCGCACGCGATCGACGCCACCAGGGCGGAGTCGATGCCGCCGGACAGACCGATGAGCACCGACCGGAAGCCGTTCTTGCGCACATACGCCCGCAGGCCCGTGACCAGCGCGGAGTACACCTCGTCGTCGTCGTCGAGGCGCTCGGCGTACCCGCCCGTCCGCTGAGGCTCGTACGCCGGCAGCGGCTCCTCGGACAGCACCAGCCGCTCGATGCGCAGCCCGTCGTCCACCACGCCGGTGGGGGCGGCGGGGGCGGCGGCGGGCAGGTCGAGGTCCAGGATCAGGCACTCCTCCGCGAACTGCGGGCCTCGCGCCACGACCTCGCCGTCCCGGTCGACCACGATCGAGTCGCCGTCGAACACCAGCTCGTCCTGCCCGCCGATCATGGCGAGGTAGGCGGTGGTGCAGCCGGCCTCCTGGGCGCGCTTGCGGACCAGTTCCAGCCGGGTGTCGTCCTTGTCGCGCTCGTACGGCGAGGCGTTGATGGACAGCAGCAGTCCGGCCCGCGCCGAACGCGCCGCCGGCACGCGGCCGCCGTCCTGCCACAGGTCCTCGCAGATGGCCAGCGCGACGTCGACGCCGTGCACCCGCACGACCGGCATGGTGTCGCCGGGTACGAAGTAGCGGAACTCGTCGAAGACGCCGTAGTTCGGCAGGTGGTGCTTGGCGTAGGTGAGCGCCACCTCGCCGCCGTACAGCACCGCGCCCGCGTTCTGCGGGGCGCCGGCCGGCTGGCCGAACCTCGGCTGCGCGGTCTCGCTGCGGTCGAGGTAGCCGACGATCACGGGCAGCTCCCCGAAGCCCTCCTCGGCGAGCCGCGCCGCGAGCGAGCGCAGGGCGGCGCGGGAGGCCTCGACGAAGGAGGAGCGCAGGGCCAGGTCCTCGACGGGATACCCGGTCAGCACCATCTCCGGGAACGCCACGAGATGCGCTCCCCGCTCGGCGCAGTGCCGGGTCCGGCTAAGGATCGTCTCGGTGTTCCCGGCGAGGTCGCCGACGCGCGAGTCGATCTGGTTCAGGGCGAGACGTAGTTGAGGCACGGGCCCAGTGTAATCGTCAGACCGACGCGATGGGGGGTGGCGTGGTGTGGGCCACCCCACGCCGCACCACCCGGCGCCGTACTACTCCCGGGCCTTCGACTACTCCCGGGCCTTCGCGCCCCGCTCCTTCAGCATGTCCGCCATCAGCCGGATCTCCGACTCCTGCCCCTCGACCATCCCCTGCGCGAGCCGCTTCTCCACATCGACGGAGCACTTGTCCACGCACCCCTCGGCCATGTGGATGCCGCCCTTGTGATGCTCCGTCATGAGCTGGAGGAAGAAGACCTCGGCCTGCCGACCGTTCAGCCGGCCGAGCTTGTCCATCTCTGTATTGGTCGCCATCCCGGGCATCAGCGCGCCGTCCTCACCGGAGGCCATGCCGCCCATGCCCATCCAGCTCATCGGCTCCGACGACACCTTCGGCAGCCCCCACAGATCCAGCCAGCCCAGCAGCATGCCGCGCTGGTTGGCCTGCGTCTGCGCGATGTCGTACGCGAGCCGCCGCACCTCCTCGTCGTCGGTGCGGTCGCGCACGATGTACGACATCTCTACGGCCTGCTGGTGGTGCACCGCCATGTCGCGGGCGAAACCGGCGTCCGCGGAGTCGGCCGCGGGCGCGTCGGCGTCCGAGCCGCCGTCCTCGGCGACCGCGTATGTGATCCCGCCGACCGCGACGAGCAGCGCCGCCGCGGCCCCGGCGATCCATCCGGCCTGGGCGTGCCTCACTGGTCCCGCCTCACCACTGCCGTCACTGCGACAGCCCGCCCGTGCAGGCCGCGCCCGGCTCGGGGGTCTGCTTGCCCTGGACGTACGTCTCGAAGAACTTGTCGACGTTGGGGTCGTCCGCGCCGGTCACCGTGCGCTGGTGGCCCCACGCCGACAGCATGATCGGGTCCTTCTGCTCCTCGTCCGGGCTCATCAGCGTGTACGGCGTCTTCTTCACCTTCTCGGCCAGCGCGTCCACGTCGGCCTTGTCGGCCTTGCTCGTGTACGTCACCCAGACCGCGCCGTGCTCCAGCGAGTGCACGGCGTTCACCCTCGGTATCTCCTTGGCGTAGACGTCACCGTTGCAGTTCATCCACACCTGGTTGTGGTCGCCGCCGACCGGAGGCTCCATCGGGTACTTCACGTCCGTGGTGACGTGGTTCTGGGTCAGCTTGCCCTGCCAGGTCTTCACACCGTCCGCGCCGGTGACGAACTTGCCGGTGCTCTTGGAGTCACTGGCGGCGGTGTCGGAGTCGTCGGACTGCGACTGGATCAGCACCACACCACCGACGACGAGACCGGCGACGACCACCACACTGGCGGCGATGGTGAGGATCCGGTTACGACGCTCGCGGGCACGCTCCGCGCGCCGCATCTCCTCTATGCGCGCCTTGCGCGCCGCACTGCTCTTGTTCTTGGCGGAACCCATGGGGCCGGCCCTTCTGGGAAGCGGAGGACGGACGGTGCGCTGATCGTAGTGGGCAAGGCCAACGATCTCGTAGGGAGGGCGCAGAAATGGCCGGGCATTACGGATGTCGGTCCGAGCAGGCAAGATGGGCTCAGGAGCCGTGCACCTGCCGTACGTGAGGCGTTCAGGCCGGGGTCGGCCGGGCGATCAAGGTGCGCAACGCGCATGAAATGGTGTTGTGGTGGGATGCTCAGGTGCCCGACCGTCCCGTGCGCGGGAGACAGGCGGCCTGACCAGCAAGGATGGGGAATCGGAAGATGGACAAGCAGCAGGAGTTCGTGCTCCGGACCTTGGAGGAGCGCGACATCCGGTTCGTACGCCTGTGGTTCACGGACGTGCTGGGCTTCCTGAAGTCCGTGGCCGTGGCCCCGGCGGAGCTGGAGCAGGCCTTCGACGAGGGCATCGGCTTCGACGGCTCCGCGATCGAGGGCTTCGCCCGGGTCTACGAGTCCGACATGATCGCCAAGCCGGATCCGTCCACCTTCCAGATCCTGCCGTGGCGCGCGGAGACGCCGGGCACGGCCCGGATGTTCTGCGACATCCTCATGCCGGACGGCTCCCCCTCCTTCGCCGACCCCCGCTACGTCCTCAAGCGCGCCCTGGCCCGCGCCTCTGACCTGGGGTTCACCTTCTACACCCACCCCGAGATCGAGTTCTTCCTGCTGAAGAACAAGCCGGTCGACGGCACGGTGCCCACGCCTGCCGACAACTCCGGCTACTTCGACCACACCCCGACCAACGTCGGCATGGACTTCCGCCGCCAGGCGATCACCATGCTGGAGTCGATGGGCATCTCGGTCGAGTTCTCCCACCACGAGGGCGCGCCGGGCCAGCAGGAGATCGACCTGCGGTACGCCGACGCGCTGTCCACCGCCGACAACGTCATGACGTTCCGGCTGGTCATGAAGCAGGTGGCGCTGGAGCAGAACCTCCAGGCGACGTTCATGCCGAAGCCGTTCTCCGAGCACCCCGGCTCGGGGATGCACACGCACCTGTCGCTGTTCGAGGGCGACCGGAACGCGTTCTACGAGTCCGGTGCGGAGTACCAGCTGTCGAAGGTCGGCCGCTCCTTCATCGCGGGCCTGCTGCGGCACGCGGGCGAGATCTCGGCGGTCACCAACCAGTGGGTGAACTCCTACAAGCGCATCTGGGGCGGCTCCGAGCGCACGGCCGGCGCGGGCGGCGAGGCGCCGTCGTACATCTGCTGGGGCCACAACAACCGCTCGGCCCTGGTCCGCGTCCCGATGTACAAGCCGGGCAAGACGGGCTCGGCGCGGGTCGAGGTGCGGTCGCTGGACTCCGGGGCGAATCCTTACCTCGCCTACGCCGTTCTGCTGGCCGCGGGCCTCAAGGGCATCGAGGAGGGCTACGAGCTGCCGCCGGGTGCCGAGGACGACGTCTGGGCACTGTCCGACGCGGAGCGGCGGGCGATGGGCATCGAGCCGTTGCCGCAGAACCTGGGGGAGGCACTGTCGCTCATGGAACGCAGCGACCTGGTCGCCGAGACCCTGGGCGAACACGTCTTCGACTT
>NZ_BJND01000085.1 GCF_006539505.1 Streptomyces spinoverrucosus | reverse complement strand
GGCCGTGTGGCGGGTGTGGGGGTGGGGGTGGGGTGCGCTGTCGCTTCTTGGCGCGCCGGGATGGTTCGGCGAGTGAGGGGGGTTGTGGTGGGGGCTCGGGTGGTGGTGGGGCCGTAGGCGTGTCGGGGGCCCTGCTGGCTCCGGGCGGTGGTTCCGCGCGTTCGGTCCGGTGGGTAACCGGCTTGAGTTCGTTGTGGATTGGAGCTGCCGTCGGATGTCCCCGGTGGGCGGCCTGCCCTACGATGTGGGCACGTCTTGCCTCGGAGGGGAATCATGGGCTATCAGGAACGGCGGGTCGCACTGATCGCCAAGCGGGCCGCACCCCACCTGGAGCCCGGCGAGCAGATCCAGACGGGATTCATCGCGCAGACCGGTTCGTGGATCACCGCGCGGGTGTGGACGTTCGTGGCCACCGACCGCGCAATCCTGATCGTGGGCCGCGACGGTGTGCAGCGCCTCCCCCGCGACTTGCGCTTCGGCCGGCCGACCGGGATGTACCACAACATCGAGCTCGACCGCACGTACAAGGTGCACCGGCAGTACTACTCCGAGATCACCGCCGCCGACGAGGCACTGCGCGATATGCAGGCCCGCGGCAACCCGCCGGAGAGCGAGCAGCGCTGAACCTGGTTCGCCAAGCGCCTCTGGACGCGGCGGGATGTCTGGTGAGTGGCGGTTGGCGGTTGGGGTTGGCGGTTGATCGTGCCTCCGCGACGCGATGCCTCGCCGCCCGGGGCTTGCTAATCAAGTTTTATTAGTGCGCCACGGGGGGTATACAGTTCTCGTCCGGCCAGCTAGTCAAGTTTGACTAGGTTGCTAGGTGGCCTCTGGTCCGACTTCGTCCCCTCCCAAGGAGCCCGCATGACCGTCCTGCCCGACACCGGATACACCCCGACCCCCGAAGACCGCGCCAGCCTCGACGCCTGGTTCGCGGACTACGACGCCGCGAGCGGTAAGCGTGACGTCGAGCGCATGGCCGACATGGCGGTGTTTCCGCTCAATCTCGTGAGCGACGACTCCGCGGGCAACGGTCGGTCGGCGCAGTGGGACCGGGAGCAGTTCGTCGCGACCATGACCCATGTGATGGGCGAGGGGAGTCAGGACATCACCTTCGAGTCCACCCGGACCCCGGTCTTCCTGTCCTCCTCCATGGCCGTGGTCTTCACGGACTCGACCATGACCGTGGACGGCCACTCCCAGCAGCTCCGGTACGCCGACATCCTGCTCAAGCGGGACGGGAGGTGGGCCTTCCAGACGATGATCCAGGGAGGATGGGGAGACAACCTGTAGCGCCGCTACTCGCCCACGACCCGCAAGCCGTACGCCGCCTTGAGGTCGGGAATCCAGTCGTCGAAGAAGCGGATGCCGTGTGGCTCGCCGAGGTGGTTCAACTCGTCGAGTGTGACCGGCCCTTGGAGCAGCCGGTCTGCGAAGTCCCGGAAGAAGAGCTCGAATCCGCCCGGCGTGTACAGCTCGGTGATGCGGGCCGGCTCGTCCCCCGCGTTCCACATGGTGTGGGGGATACGGCGAGGTTTCAGTACCCAGCAACCGGCGGTCGCCCTGACGACCTCCTCGCCGACCCGGGCGTGCATTTCTCCCTCGTGCACGTGGAGCCAGACGTCGTTCTGATGGATGTGCGGGGGGAGCAGCAGGCCGGGCTCGAAGAGCTGCTCGATGATCGAGACGGCGCCGTTGGTCTCCTCGCCGTACAGCTTGATGAGGACGCCATCGACGTCGTCGCCCTCGTCCCTGGCGATCAGTGTCTTGCCCTTGACGCGTCCACTCATAGCGCACCTCGCCATTCCTGACCTCAGCGGCGCCGCACTTCCACCGTCACACAGCGGCCGTCCCCTCCGCCACCGCCGCGTCTCGGCGGTGGCGGGGACCGAACATGCGATCTCGTCGGCTCACGCGGACGATGGAAGCAGAGACAGCAGAGACAGGTGCTCCATCCGCACAACCACTTCTGATGCCCATGTTGCTCACAGACAAGAACGCCGTCATCTTCGGAGCCGGTGGGTCGATAGGCGGCGCGGTCGCTCGCGCCTTTGCCCGTGAGGGAGCCAAGGTCTTCCTCGCCGGTCGTACCGAGGCCAAGCTCCAGGCCGTGGCCGGGGACATCGCGGCCACGGGAGGAAGGGCCGAGACCAGCCAGGTCGACGCGCTCGACGAACAGTCCGTCAACGACTGCGTCGCCGCGATCGTGAAGGACGCCGGGCGAGTTGATGTCTCGTTCAACGCCATCGGACTGGACGAAGTGCAGGGCACCCCGCTCATCGAGATGTCCTACGACGACTTCGCCCGCCCCATCACCATCGCGACCAGAACGCAGTTCCTGACCGCGAAGGCGGTCGCACCGCACATGATCGAGGCCGGGTCGGGTGTGATCATGATGATCACGGCGTCGCCGTCCCGGATCCCCTTCCCCCTCGTCGGCGGCTTCGGCGTCACCTGCGCCGCGCTGGAGGGCTTCTCCCGCACTCTCGCTGCCGAACTCGGGCCCAGCGGTGTGCGCGTCATCTGTCTGCGCTCGGCCGGATCGGTGGAGTCGATCGAGGAAGTGCTGGACAAGCACGCCACCGGCACCGGGATGACGCGTGACGCGTTCATCGCCGGTCTCACGGACATGACGCTGCTCAAACGGCTGCCCTCGCTCGACGACGTCGGCAACGTCGCGGCGCTCATGGCCTCCGACCTCGCCGCCGCCATGACCGGGGCGATCCCCAATGTGACCTGCGGTCAGGTGGTCGACTGACGGCCACCGCCGACCCGGCGGAGGGGAGGGCGGCGGCCGTCGCATCCGCGTTACGACGTCGGGTTCGGGTCCGCCCGGCCTGCGTTAGTCTCGGGCCGGATACGGGGTCGTAGGAGGAGGCAAGGATGGCCAGGGTTCCCAGCGCACTCGTCGCCGCGAGCGGGCTCGTCGGTGGGTACGGCGTCGCCCGCTGGACGAAGAAGCGGCAGCTCGGCGGGGTCGTACTGGCCGTCGCGGGCGCCGCGGCCGCCCAGCAGTGGCGGGAGCGGGCCGGTGGGAGGGCTGCCGGGGCGCTGAGCGCCGCGTACGTCGCCGCCTTCGCCGGGTCGCATCCGCTGGCCAAGAAGGTGGGCGCCTGGCCCGCCGTGTTCGGGGTGGCGGGGGCCGTCGCCCTCGCGTCGTGGGCGGTCGCCGATCGGCAGGCGTGAGCCCCGAGGCCACAAGGACGCAAACACCACAAAGGCTTCACGACGTCGACCTGAACGCCCTCCGATACCCCTGCGGGCTCGTCCCCACCACCCGCCGGAAGCGTTCCCTGAACGCCGTCGGCGAGCCGAAGCCGGCCTGGGTCGCGATGCGTTCGACAGGATACGACGTCGTCTCCAGCAGGTACTGCGCCCGCCGCACCCGCGCCCGATTCAGCCACTGCAACGGTGTCGTCCCCGTCTGCTCACGGAAGCGCCGGTTGAGCGTACGGGTGCTCATGCCCGCCTCCCCCGCGATGTCGTCCAGCATCAGGTCCCGGTCGCAGTTGTCCTCCAGCCAGGCCAGCAGGGGCTCCAGCGTCGCGCCCGCCGGGGCCGGGGGCTGGTCGTGGACGATGAACTGGGCCTGCCCGCCCTCCCGTTCCAGCGGCATGACCGACATCCGGGCGGCGTGCGCGGCGACCGCCGAGCCGTGGTCCATGCGGATCATGTGCAGGCACATGTCCATCGCCGCGGCGGCGCCCGCGGACGTCAGGAACTGGCCGTTGTCGACGTAGAGGACGTTCGGGTCGACCGTCACCTTCGGGTACCGCCGGGCCAGGTCCGGCGCCGCGAACCAGTGGGTCGTGGCGCGCAGCCCGTCCAGCAGGCCCGTCGCCGCGAAGATGAACGCGCCCACGCACACCGACGCGATCCGCGTGCCGTTCGCCGCCGCCGCGCACAGCGCCTCGGTGACCTCGGGCGGCAACGTCTCCGGCGGGTCCTCGACGCCGGGCAGGATGATCGTGTCGGCCTCCGCCAGCGCCTCGATCCCGTACGGCGCCCGCACGGTGAACGCCCCTGCGCTCACCTCCTCCCGCTCCGAGCAGACCCGCACCCGGTAGGCCTCACGGCCGTCCGGCAGCCGGGCCCAGCCGAAGGCGTCGATCGGGGCGGAGAGGTCGAACGGGATGACGCCGTCCAGCGCCAGTACGGCCACGGTGTGCATGGCGGGATCGTAGGCATACGACGGACTTCCGCCAAGCGATGAATCAGACGACGGCGCTCTGAAGCCCGTATCACGCGGCTGGCGAGAATCCGTTGAAGCGTGGCATTACCGCCACTTCTGCAAGATCCGCCGCCCGCATAGCGTCAACCCCCGTGACCAAGTTCCTCCTCGCCGTCCACGTCCTCGCCGCGATCGTCGCCATCGGTCCCGTCACCGTCGCCGCGAGCATGTTCCCGCCTGCCGCGCGCCGGGTTCTGGCCGCGCCCGACGACCCGAAAGCCGTCGAGACGGTCCAGCTGTTGCATCGCATCTGCCGGGTGTACGCCACTGTCGGCGTCGTCGTGCCCGTCTTCGGGTTCGCCACGGCCAGCGCCATGGGGGTGCTCGGCGATGCCTGGCTGATCGTGTCCATCGTGCTGACCGCCCTCGCCGCGGTCGTGCTCGTCGCGCTGGTGCTGCCCCGGCAGGGGGCGCTCGTGGAGGGCGGCGGGACGCGCGAGGCGACCGTGCGGCTCGCCATGTTCACCGGGGTGTTCAACCTGCTGTGGGCGGTGGTGACGGTGCTGATGATCGTCCGTCCCGGTTCGACGACCGGCGCCTGAGACGACCGAGTCCTATCGCCGGTGCGTGAGCACATTCACCACGCGCCCGTTCGGGTCCCGTACGAAGAAGCGCCGTACGCCCCACTCCTCGTCCCGCAGCTCCCGTACGATCTCCGCGCCCGCCGCCACGACCTGCGCGTACACCGCGTCGACGTCCTCGACCTCCACGCTCATGTCGGGGACGACGGGTGCGGTGGGTTCCTCGGTGATGAAGATGAGCTGGGCCGTGGGGTTGGTGGGCGAGGCGAGGGTCATCACCCAGCCCATGTTCATGACCTCCTCCAGGCCGAGCAGGCCGTAGAAGTCGCGGCTGGCGGTCATCGACTCCTCGGAGTCGGCGTGGATGTCGGGGACGATCCTGCGGACGGTCATCGAAATGCCTCCCATGGACGGGCGTACCGGCGTACGGACATACGGGCATCCAGTTTTTGTTATTGCCCGACCTTCCGCACGTCTCCTCACCGTCCCCTCCATACGCACGCGACTTACGACGTTGAGGTACGAGGCACGTGACACGACACATCAGCCGCCGCGGAATGCTGAAGGCCACGGGCGTGGCAGCCGGAGTCATCGGTATGAGTACGGCCCTCCAGGCGCCCTCCGCCACCGCCGCGCCCGCCGCCACCGGCGCGGCCTTCGCCCACCCCGGTCTGCTGCACACCGGCGCCGATCTGGACCGTATGGCCGCGAAGGTGAAGGCGGGCGCGGCGCCCTACACCGCCGGGTACGCCAGGCTGACCGCCAACCGGCATGCCCAGAGCGGTTGGACGCCCAATCCGCAGGCGATCGTCTACCGGGGGTCGGGCAGCCCGCAGAACTACACGGTCCTCTACAACGACATCCACGCCGCCTACCAGAACGCCCTGCGCGCCCACGTCTCCGGCGACACCGCGCACGCCGACACCGCGGTGGCCATCCTCAACGCCTGGTCGGCCAAGCTGACCAGCCTCCAGGGCTCGGCCGACCGGTTCCTCGCCGCGGGTCTGTACGGCTACCAGTTCGCGAACGCGGCCGAACTCGTGCGCGACCACGCGGACTTCGACCTGGCCCGCTTCCAGAAGATGCTGCGGGAGGTGTTCCTGCCGCTCAGCGACGGATTCCTCAAGAATCACAACAACGCCGTCGTCACCAACTACTGGACCAACTGGGACCTGACCGCGATGGCGTGCGTCCTGGCCGTCGGCATCTTCTGCGACGACCGTGCCGTCGTCGACCGGGCCGTCGAGTACTTCAAGCACGGCGACGGGCTCGGGTCCATCAAGAACGCCATCCCCGTCGTGCACGAGGACGGCCTCGCCGAGTGGCTGGAGGCCGGGCGCGACCAGGGGCACGCGCTGCTCGGGGTCGGGCTCATGGGAACGTTCTGCGAGATGGCCTGGAACCAGGGCATCGACCTGTACGGCTACGACGACAACCGCTTCCTCAAGGGCGCGCAGTACGTGGCCAAGTGGTGCCTCGGTGATGACGTGCCGTACACCGCGAACACCCGGAAGAAGGGGGCGATCGGGGGCTGGTCCGGGACCGAGACCGCGACCGAGGCCGCGGGGGTCGATCCGGCGATGACCCGGCCGATCTGGGCCATGATCGCCAACCACTACACCAAGCGGCGGGGGCTGGACGCCTCGTACGTGACCCGGATCGCCGCGAAGTCCGCGCCGGAGGGCGGGGGCGGGGACTACGGTCCGAACAGCGGCGGCTACGACCAACTGGGCTTCGGCACACTGGCGTTCACGCGGGACCGGGTGCCCGGGGGTACGTCGTCCTCGCCGGCGCAGACGCCGAGCGCTTCGGCATCCGGCGCGCCCTCACCCGCCACGCAGCCCGCACAGCCCGCGCAGCCCGGGACCCCCAGCGCCTCCGCGTCCGCCTCCCCCACCCCGGACGGCGACCTCGCCGCCACCGGCACCGGCGATGTCGCGGGCTGGATCGCCGCGACCGGCATCACCGCCCTGGCGGGCGGCCTGCTCCTGCTGCGACGCCGGGGGCGTACAGGAGGCGGGGCCTGAGTCCCACCCGGCCGCACGGGCGTCAGCTGTGCACCCGGCCCAGGAAGTCGCGGGCGAGGCCGACGATCTCGTCGAGGTTGGTCTCCAGGGCCCAGTGGCCGCCGTCCAGCAGGTGCAGCTCGGCGTCCGGCAGGTCCCGTAGGTAGGCCCGGGCGGCCGCCTCCGGCATGTAACCGTCGTGCGGGCCCCAGGCGATGAGGGTCGGCGGTCGGTGCTCGCGGAGGTAGGCCTGCTGGGCGGGGAAGTCGGCGAGGGTGGTGGCCTGGTCCTCGAACAGGGCGACGACGTTCTCGCGCCGCTCCGGGGTCCGCATCAACTGCCAGTGGAGTTTCCAGAGGTCTGGGCTGACGCGCTCGGCGAGGTGGTCGGGGAGTTCCCCGACGAACTCGTCGCGGAAGCCCTCCTCGCTCACGTTCGCGGCGAGCCGCTCCCGGCCCTCCGGGGTCGGGTTCGTCCAGAACTCCTTCAGTACCGTGTACTTGGGCCCGAACGCGTCCTCGTAGATGTCGCCGTTCTGGATGATGAGCGCGGCGACCCGCTCCGGGGCGCGCATCGCTAGCCGGAGGCCGCACTGGGAGCCGTAGTCGTGCAGGTAGAGGGCATAACGCGGGAGGTCCAGGGCCTTCGTGAAGCGCTGCAGGAAGTGCCCGTATCCCTCGAAGGTGTAGGCGAACCGAGCCCGGTCCGGCGTCCCGCTGTAGCCGAAGCCGGGCAGGTCGGGTGCGACGAGTCGCCAGCGGTCGCCCAGCGCCGGCATGAGGTGCCGGAACTGGAACGACGAGCACGGATAGCCGTGCGGCAGCAGCACCACCGGAGCGCCCGGCGGCCCGGCCTCGCGGTAGAACACCTCGGTGCCGTCGATCTCGGTGGTTCGGTGGGCGACAGGGGCCAGTTCCGGCATGCCGAGCACCTCCTTCGATCCGGCCCCCCTTGAAACCGTTGCCTAGGCCGTTGCCCTCGACGCGTCCACCTCCGCGACCGACAGCGGCGTGGCGATGTCCTCCAGTGCCCGCCGCTCCGCCCGTACCGCCAGGAACGCCGCGACCAGTCCCGCCGCGCACATCAGGCCCGCGCCGATCTGGAAGGCGAGCACCGTGTCGGCCACCACGCCCGACTCGGTCAGGTCTGCGAAGATCAGCGGGCCGCTGATGCCGCCCGCCGCCGTGCCGAGGGCGTAGAAGAAGGCGATGGCCATGGCTCGGGTCTCCATCGGGAAGACCTCCGAGACGGTGAGGTAGGCGCTGGACGCGCCCGCCGACGCGAAGAACAGCACCACGCACCAGCACGCCGTCAGGGTCGTCGCCGTCAGGGAGCCCCGGTCGAACAGCCAGGCCGTGCCGAACAGGAGCAGGCCGGAGAGCAGGTACGTCGAGGAGATCATCACCCTGCGGCCGACCGTGTCGAAGAGTTTGCCCAGCAGGAGCGGGCCGAGGAAGTTGCCCGCCGCGATGACGGCGAAGTAGTAGCCGGTGTGGCCCGTCGGCACGTCGAAGAACGTGGTCAGGATCGTGCCGAAGCCGAAGGTGATGGCGTTGTAGAGGAACGCCTGGCCGATGAAGAGGGAGAGCCCGAGGACCGCCCGGCGTGGGTAGCGGGCGAAGACGGTCCTGGCGATCAGGCCGAAGCCGATGCTCTTGCGCTGGTGGATGGTGATCTCGCCGGCGGGGGGCGGGAGGGGTTCGCCCCTCTCCTGCTCGACCTCCCGTTCGACCGACGTCACCAGCGCTTCCGCCTTCTCACCCCGGCCATGGATGAACTGCCACCGTGGCGACTCCGGGACATGGCGTCGTACCAGCAGGATGACCAGGCCCAGGGCGACGCCCAGCGCGAAGCTCAGCCGCCAGCCCAGGTCCTTCGGGAAGATCGCGGTGTCCAGCATCAGGATCGACAGCAGGGCGCCGCCGATCGCGCCGAGCCAGTAGCTGCCGTTGATGATCAGGTCGACCCGGCCCCGGTAGAGGGACGGGATCAGCTCATCGATCGCGGAGTTGATGGCCGCGTACTCGCCGCCGATGCCGAAGCCGGTCAGGAAGCGGAAGAGGAAGAACCACCAGGACTCGAACGAGAGAGCGGTTAAGGCCGTGGCCGCCAGATACACCGCCAGCGTCACCATGAACAGCTTCTTGCGGCCGTACCGGTCGGTCAGCCAGCCGAAGAACAGTGCGCCCGAGCAGGCGCCCGCCACATACAGTGCCGCCGCGATGCCGGTGACCTGGGCGGCGGTGATGTCCAGCCCGCTGCCCTCCTCGGCCAGCCGGCCGGCCACGTTGCCGACGATGGTGACTTCGAGGCCGTCCAGGATCCAGACGGTGCCGAGGCCGATCACGATCATCCAGTGCCACCGGGACCACGGCAGCCGGTCCAGACGGGCCGGGACGGAGGTGGTGACGGTTCCGGTGGAGACGGGCCCCGAGGCCGGCGACGACGGTCCTGCTGCCATGTGGCTCCCTCTCCGTTGAGCGAACCCCTCTCGGGTGCCCGGAACCGGAAAGGCCACGCCCGCAGCAGTCCGGGGCTACGCCCCCAGCATGCGGGAGATCGTGTAGATCAGCAGTCCGGCCAGCGAGCCCACCACCGTGCCGTTGATCCGGATGAACTGCAGGTCCCGGCCGATGTGTGCCTCGATCTTCTTCGTGGTGTGCTCGGCGTCCCAGCCGGCCACGGTGTCGGTGATCAGCAGGGTGATCTCGCTGCGGTACGTCGTCACGACGTGCACCGCCGCGCCCTCGACCCAGCTGTCCACCTTGCCCTGGATCTTGGGTTCGGTGGCCATCCGGGCACCCAGGGAGAGCAGCGAGGCCCGCACACGCAGCCGCAGCTCGCTGCGCTCGTCCTCGGCCGCGGAGACGATCATGGAGCGTACGGCCGTCCAGGCGGAGGCGATCAGGTCCTGGACCTCGCCGCGGCCCAGCACCTCGCCCTTGAGCCGCTCCACCTTCGCGCGGGTCTCGGTGTCGGACTGCAGGTCGGAGGCGAAGTCGGTGAGGAAGCGGTCGAGGGCGCCGCGCGCCGGGTGGGACGGCATGTCCCGCATCTCCGCGCAGAAGCGCAGCAGCTCCTTGTAGACCCGCTCGCCTACCTTGCGGTCGACGAACCGCGGGGTCCAGCCGGGCGCCCCGCCCTGCACGGCGTCCATCACGGAGTCGCCGTGCAGCACCAGCCAGTCGTGCGCGCGGGAGACGACCAGGTCGACGACCCGTTTGTGGCCGCCGTCGGCGACGACCTTCTCCAGCATCTTGCCGATGCCGGGCGCGATCTCCTGCACGTTCGCCCGCCGGGTGATCGCCTCGCCGACCACCGCCTGGACGTCGGAGTCGCGCAGCACGGTCAGCGCGCCTCTCAGGGCCGTGGCCAGCTCGGCGGTCACCCGGTCGGCGTTCTGCGGTTCGGCGAGCCAGGCGCCGAGGCGGCTGCCGATGCCGACGGCGCGCAGCCGCTGCCGTACGACGTCCTCGGAGAGGAAGTTCTCGCCGACGAACTCGCCCAGCGAGACGCCCAGCTGGTCCTTCTTGGTCGGGATGATCGCGGTGTGCGGGATGGGGATGCCGAGCGGGTGGCGGAACAGGGCGGTGACGGCGAACCAGTCGGCCAGCGCGCCGACCATGCCGGCCTCGGCGGCCGCGGCGACATAGCCCGCCCAGGGGCCGGCGCCCGCGCTGGAGGCCCACTTGGCCAGCACGTAGACCAGGGCCACGAACAGCAGCAGCCCGGTCGCGGTGATTTTCATACGGCGCACCCCGCGCCGCTTCTCCTCGTCGGCGGGGCTGAACGTCGTCATCGCCCGGACGGCGGACGCGGGCACGCCACGCGTGGCGACGGTTCGGTTACCGGCTGTGTCCGGCCGGGCATGCTGCTCTATGGCAGCCGCTCCCGTTTCGCCTACTTGATCCGGTTTCGTACGATCCATCCGCTCCACCCGTTCCCGAGCCTCCACTCCACATTGTCCCTTCCTGACCGACTCCTGGAACGGGACAAGAGTTCCCCGCCCCGGTCAACCTCCCCCACCTCCATGGCCCATCATGGGGTGATCGCATCGGAGCCCCGAGGAGAAACGCACCACATGACCAGGCGGCATCACGCCGGGAGTGTGGGGGTGTCCCCCACAAAAAACAGCACCTTGCTCGCCGCGATCGTCTCGCTGATCGTGGCCATGTCGGTCGCCATATACGTCTCAGCCTCCTCCGGCGACGGCACGGCACAGCGCCCGCTCGCGGGTCCCCGCCCCCCGCACAACTCCGCCGCCGCGATCTCCACCGGCACCTGGGTCGGCTCCTGGTCGACGTCCCCGTCCGCCGCCGAGCCCGGCACCGAGACAGCGGGCCTGCACGACCGCTCCGTGCGCAACGTCGTCCACACCAGCGTCGGGGGCACGGCCGCCCGGATCACGCTGTCCAACCTCTACGGCCGGCTGCCGCTGACCCTCACGCACGCCACCATCGCCCTCGCCGCCGCCGACGGCAGCGCGGCCGCGCTGCCGCAGACCATGCGGCGGCTGACGTTCAACGGCATCACCACGGTCGTGGTCCCGCCGGGAGGGCAGGTGATGAGCGACGCGGTGCGCATCACGATCCCGTACGACAGCGACGTCCTGATCACCACGTACGCCCCGGCCGAGCCCGGCCCGGTCACCGTGCACCCGCATGTGCGGCAGATCTCCTACGCCGCGCAGGGCGACCACGCCGACGACGTGACCGGCACGCCGTACACCCAGCAGGTCGAGTCGTGGCGCTATCTGACCGCCCTCGACGTGCTCAGCAAGGAGTCCCACGGCACCCTCGTCGCGTTCGGCGACTCCCTCACCGAGGGCCACTCCTCCACCATGGGCGCCAACCGGCGCTGGCCCGACGTCCTCGCCAAGCGGCTGCGCGAGGCGGCCGACGCGGGGCAGGACGTGCCCCGGTACGGCGTCGTCAACCAGGGCATCGGCGGCAACCGCATCCTGACCGGCGGCAACGGCCGCCCCGCCGACAACCCCAGCGGCCTGACCCGCTTCGCCCGTGACGTGCTCGGCCGGACCAACGTCAAGGTCGTCGTCATCGACCTCGGCGTCAACGACATCCTGCGCAACCCCTCCGTCACCGACCCCGAGCTGATCGTCGACGGTCTGCGCACCCTGGTCGGCCAGGCCCACGGCCGCGGCATCAAGGTCATCGGCGCGACGCTGATGCCGTTCGGCGGACACCGCGGGTACAGCGCCGACCGGGAGGCGGTACGGCAGGAGGTCAACGCCGAGATCCGGGCGGGGCGGGTGTTCGACGCGGTGGTCGACTTCGACAGCGCGCTGCGGGATCCGTACGACCCGCGCAGGCTCCGCGCGGTCTACGACTCGGGCGACCATCTGCATCCCAACGACAGGGGGTACGAGCGGATGGCGCAGGAGTTCGACCTGAGCGAACTGAAGGGCTCGGTTCCGGCGCGGCTGTAGTTGTCGGCGGGACGCTACTCGCTGTCCCTCCGCCGCTGGTCGTGCCCCCAGCCGTGCGTCAGGTCCCCGTGCCCCAGCATCCGCCGGTCACCCCCCTCGACCTCCCGCTCCTCGCGGCGCCGCTGGGCGCGCGTCCGCTTGCGCTCCACGCCGACGCCGCCCCAGAAGGCGAACCCCGAGACGATCACCCGAGGGACGCCGGGGTCACCCGGCACGCCGTCCTCGCGGTGGTCGAAGCCGCCCATGATGCCGATGCCGCGGACGACGACCTCGACGCCGGGCGGTACGACGATGTTCACGCCACCCATGATCGCCACGCAGTTGATCTCGACCTCGCGGTCGGCGAAGTACGCCTCGCGCAGATCGATCTCCCCGCCGCCCCAGAACGTGAAGCACGTGAACCGCTTCGGCACGGTCCAGCGCCCCTTGCGCTGGAAGCCGGACATCACGGCGACGCCCCACTTCGAGGAGCCCTCGCCCCCGGTGATCCGCTCGGCCCAACTGCCCCGCTCGGCGGGCTCCTTGACCATCGAGACCGACGGCACCGAGGCGCCGCTCCCGGCCGGCAGGTCCCGTGTGATCGGCGCCAGTTCTCCGTACGTCCGTGCCTGGTACGTCGCGTCCAGCCGCTCCTCGAACTCCGCCATGTCCAGCCGCCCCTCCGCGAGGGCGTCCCGCAGGACTTCGGCGACCCGCTCGCGATCGGCGTCGGAGGCGCGCAGTTCCGGGGCATCGTCGGTCATGGACAGCAGCCTACGTTTTCCCGGGCCTCGCCACTATGTGATCGCCCGCTCCTCGTACATTCGCGCGATCACGGCCTCGATGTCCGGCTCCCGCACCGACAGGTCCACCAGGGGGTACTCCGCCGCGATCCGCGCCACCAGCGGCGCCGCCGACTGCGCCGCCGGGAAGGCCAGCCACTGCCGGGGCCCCTCCACCCGTACGACGCGCGCGGGCGCCGGCGCGTCGATCGGCGGCAGTTCGCGATCCAGGTCCACGACGAGGGTCCGTTCGCTCTCCCCCGCCTCGTGCAGCCCGGCGAGCGGGCCGTCGTACATCAGGCGCCCGTGGTCGATGACCATCACCCGGGAGCAGAGCTGCTCGATGTCCTGCAGGTCGTGCGTGGTGAGCAGCACCGTCGTGCCGCGCTCGGCGTTGAGGTCGCGCAGGAACTCCCGCACCCGGGCCTTGGAGATGACGTCCAGGCCGATGGTGGGCTCGTCGAGGTACAGCACCTCGGGGTCGTGCAGCAGCGCCGCCGCGATGTCCCCGCGCATCCGCTGGCCGAGGGAGAGCTGTCGTACCGGCACGTCCAACAGATCTGCGAGCTGAAGCAGTTCCACGCACCGGTCGAGGTTCGCGCGGTAGCGGGCGTCGGGGATGCGGTACATGCGGTGCATCAGCCGGTAGGAGTCGATCAGCGGCAGGTCCCACCACAGCGTCGTACGCTGCCCGAACACCACCCCTATGCGGTGCGCCAGCCGCGTCCGCTCCCGGGACGGGTCGATGCCCGCGACCCGCAGCCGTCCGCCGCTCGGGGTGAGGATGCCGGTCAGCATCTTGATCGTGGTCGACTTCCCGGCGCCGTTCGGCCCGATGTAGCCGACCATCTCGCCGCGCGCCACGCGGAACGAGATCGAGTCGACGGCCCGCACCTGCCGCCGCTCCCGTTTCAGAAAGCCGGTCTTCTTGCGTACGTCGAAGACCTTCTCGACCCGGTCGAGTTCGATGAAGCCATCAGCGTCCTCAGTCACCGTCACCGGTCTAACTCCCTGTGCTCCGATAGGTCTTCAGCCCCGCCCGCCAGGCCAGCCCGGCGAGCGCGCAGCACGCCACCGCCACCAGCGGCGGTGTGAACGCCACCCACTGCGGCAGGTCCAGCGGATACGGCCGCCCCAGGATGTAGCTCGCGGGCAGCCAGTTGACGAAGGCCAGCGGCAGGACGAAGGTCACCCCGCGCACCAGTTCCTTGCCGAACACGGTCGGCGGGTACTGCAGCAGCGTCGTACCGCCGTAGGTGAACGCGTTCTGCACCTCGGAGGCGTCCTGCGCCACGAACTGGAACGCGGCGCCCGCGACGAACACCGCGCAGAAGATCGCCGCCCCGCTGAGCAGCATCACCGGCATCAGCAGCACCTTCTGCGGCGTCCAGTCGATGTCCAGCGTCGCCAGCGCGTAGCCGAGGACCAGCGCGCCCTGGGCGACGCGGCCCAGGCGGCGCAGCCCGAACCGGTCGGCGGCGACCTGCGCGAGCACCGGCACCGGCCGCACCAGCAGCGTGTCCAGCGTGCCGTCCCGCACCCGGCGCCCCAGCCGGTCCATCGACCCGATCGCCAGGTCGGCCAGTCCGAAGGCGACGCCGCTCAGGCCGTACAGGAAGGCGATCTCGGGCAGTGTGTAGCCGCCGAGCGCGTCCACGCGGGAGAACATCAGCAGGATCGCGACGAAGTCCAGCGCGGTCGCCGCGAAGTTGCCGACGGTGGTCATGACGAAGGAGGCCCGGTAGGCCATGGTGGACTTGATCCACATGGCGACGATCAGGCGGTACGCCCGCAGCCCGTCCGCGACCCGGCCGGTCTGCCCCACGTGACCGATGTCACCCACCCTGCACCACCACCCGCCGCGTGGCCGCCGACTGCACCAGCCGCCCCGCCGCCAGCAGCGCCACCGCCCACGCGCCCTGGAAGAGGAACGTGCCCAGCGGATCGGCCTGCCCCAGCAGCACATCCGCCGGCGCCTGGAGCATCGACGACCACGGCAGGGCCCGTACGATCTCGCCGAGCACACCGGGGAAGACGTTCAGCGGCAGCAGCATGCCCGAGCAGAAGAAGCTCAAAAGCCACGCCATCTGGGCCACGCCGGTGCCGTCCAGCAGCCAGAACGCGCTCAGCGCCACCAGGTACCGGATCCCGAAGCTGACCACCATCCCGAGCAACACCGCGACCAGAAAGGCACCCCAGGTGGCTGGATCCGACGGCAGCGCGACGTCGAAGACCAGCGCCCCGAAGGCGAAGGGCAGCACCCCGCGCCCCAGCAGCTGGAACAGGGCCCGGCCCAAGTCGCCTGCGAGCCACCAGAGTTGAAGGTCGGCCGGGCGGTACAGGTCGATCGCGACATCACCGGTGCGGATGCGTTCCATCAGCTCTGTCTCGAAACCGCCGCCCCCGATCGCGAGCGTCGACAGCAGCGCCTGCCCCAGCCACACATAGGTGACGGCCTGCGCCTGGTCGTACCCGCCGAGCTGCGGTCTCTCGTCCCACAGGGCGAGGTAGGTGTAGACGAGGATCAGCCCGAAGACGGTGTTGGTGAACACCCCGGCGGCCGTGGCCGCCCGATAGGTCGCGTACCGTCGGAAACCGCCCACCGCGACGGCCGCGTACAACCGTCCCGTGCCCACACCGAACCACCGTCCCCGACCAGCCCGACACCGAAGCGCAGGAGCCTAGTACGCGCCCGATCCGGACTGCCAGGCATTTTCCGGGCGGACACGTGCCGGGATCCGGGAACGGAACGCCGGATGCGAGAGTCTTCAGATGGGGGCGCAGATGACATCCGAGGGACGACACAGGAGTCCGTGCACGACATGAGCGACGAGCCGCAGCCGCAGCAGCCGAACCAGGGCGGGCCCGGGGAGGGGAAACCCGGGCGGCCCAGGCGCACCGGCTGGCGCCGGATCATTCCGACCTGGCGCATGGTGCTCGGCACCTTCGTTCTCGGCGTCCTGCTGCTGATCGGCCTGTTCTACCTCGGCTACTCCATGGTCAAGATCCCGCCGGCGAACGCGCTGGCGACCAAGCAGAGCAACGTCTACCTGTACGCAGACGGCTCCCAGCTCGCCCGGGACGGCGAGGTCAACCGGGAGAACGTCACCCTCGCCCAGATCTCCAAGGACGCCCAGCACGCCGTGCTGGCCGCCGAGGACCGCGACTTCTACACCGAGTCCGCGATCGACCCCAAGGCGATGGTGCGCGCGGCCTGGAACACGGCCACCGGCAAGGGCAAGCAGTCGGGCTCCACGATCACCCAGCAGTACGTCAAGAACTACTACCTGGCCCAGGAGCAGACGGTCACCCGGAAGGTCAAGGAGTTCTTCATCTCGATCAAGCTCGATCAGGAGAAGAGCAAGAACGACATCCTGGAGGGCTATCTCAACACCAGCTACTTCGGCCGCAACGCGTACGGCATCCAGGCCGCCGCCCAGGCCTACTACGGCATGGACGCCACCGAACTGGACGCGGCTCGCGGCGCCTACCTCGCCGCGCTGCTCAACGCGCCCAGCGAGTACGACGTCGTCGCCCACCCGGAGAACAGGCCCGCCGCCGAGGCTCGCTGGAAGTACGTCCTGGACGGCATGGTCAAGGAGGGCTGGCTCACCCGGTCCGAGCGGGCGGGTCTGAAGTTCCCGGTGCCGAAGGAGGCCACCGTCTCGACCGGCATGTCCGGGCAGCGCGGCTATGTCGTCGACGCGGTCAAGCAGTACCTCATCGCCAACGACATCGTCGACGCGGACTCCCTCGAAGCGGGCGGCTACCGCATCACCACCACCCTGCAGAAGCCCAAGCAGAACGCCTTCGTCAAGGCCGTCAACGACCAGCTGATGTCCAAGCTGGACAAGAAGAACCGCAAGGTCGACAACTATGTCCGCGCGGGCGGCGCCGCCGTCGACCCCAAGACGGGCAAGGTCGTCGCGATGTACGGCGGCATCGACTACGTCAAGCAGTACACCAACGGCGCGACCCGGCGGGACTTCCAGGTCGGCTCCATCTTCAAGCCGCTCGTGTTCACTGCGGCCGTCCAGAACGGCTCCACCACCCAGGACGGCCAACCCATCACCCCCAACACCTACTACGACGGCACCAACAAGCGCCCCGTGCAGGGCTGGAGCGGCGCCTACGACCCCGAGAACGAGGACCAGGTGTCGTACGGCGACATCACGGTCCGCGAAGCCACCGACAAGTCCGTGAACTCCGTGTACGCGCAGATGGCGGTCGACGTCGGCCCCGACAAGGTCATGCGGACCGCGGTCGACCTCGGCGTGCCCTCCAGCACCCCCGAGCTGGGCCCCTACCCGTCGATCGCACTCGGCGTGGCCCAGGCGAGCGTCCTGGACATGGCAGAGGCGTACGCCACCCTCGCGAACCACGGTGAGCACGGCACGTACACCCTGGTCGAGAAGATCACCCGGGAGGGCGCCGAGGTGGTCGACCTGCCCGAGCGGAAGACCACCCAGGCCGTCAGCCGCGAGGCCGCCGACACCACGACGTCGATCCTGCGCAGCACCGTCCAGAACGGCACCGCCACCGAAGCGCTGGCCGCCGGCCGTCCGGCGGCCGGCAAGACCGGCACGGCCGAGGAGGACCAGGCGGCCTGGTTCGCGGGCTACACCCCCGACCTGGCCACCGTCGTCGCCGTGATGGGCCAGGACCCGGTCACGGCCGCCCACGAGTCGCTGTACGGCGCGATGGGCCTGGACCGCGTCAACGGCGGCGGACCGCCCGCCAAGATCTGGGCCCAGTTCACCAAGGACGCCCTCGAAGGCACTCCGGTCAGCGACTTCGACCTGCGGCTCCAGGAGGGCGCCGACGTGGTGTACACGCCCACGGCCCCGCCCGCCGACGACCGGGCCACCGACGCCCCGACCGACGAGGGCACGCCCACGGACGGCGGGACGCCCACGGACGGGGGCACGACCACCGACGGGGGCACGACGGGCGACGGCGGTACGACGACCGGGGGCACGCCCACGGACGGCGGGACCCCCACGGACGGGGGCACGACCACCGACGGCGGCACGACGACGGACGGCGGGACCACCACCGGCGGCGACACCACCACGGGCGGCGCTACGACCACCGGAGGCACCCAAGGAGGCACCACCGGCGGCGGCACCTCCACGGGCACGACGACCGGGGGCACGCCGGGCACCCGGCGCGAATGACCCCGGATCAGTGACCGGAGGTCGCCTTCAGCCCCACGACGGCGACCAGCAGCAGACAGACGAAGAAGATCCGGGCGGCGGTGGCCGGCTCACCCAGCACCACCATGCCGAGCACCGCCGACCCGGCCGCCCCGATCCCGACCCAGACGCCATAGGCGGTACCGATGGGCAGGGACTTCGCGGCGTACGACAGCAGCAGCATGCTGGCGACGATGCCGGCGCCGGTGAACAGGCTGGGGACGAGCCGGGTGAAACCGTCGGTGTACTTCATCCCGATCGACCAGCCGACTTCGAGCACACCGGCGATGATCAGCAGAACCCAGGCCATGAGAGGCACCTCCGAGAGACAGGCGGACTGACGGGGGTGCGTCGTCTTTGCCTTCAACCCGGTACGGCGCGTCTCGTCGGGTGCTTCTCCAAGGTAGCAAAGGCCACACGAAAGGGCTGGTGACGACGGTCACCAGCCCTTTGGTACTGCTCGTCTTACGCGTTACAAGTACAGCCCCGTGGAGTCCTCGGACCCCTCGAACCGGTCCGCGGCCACCGCGTGCAGATCGCGCTCGCGCATCAGGACGTACGCGACGCCGCGCACCTCCACCTCGGCACGGTCCTCCGGGTCGTACAGAACCCGGTCGCCCGGCTCCACGGTCCTTACGTTCTGCCCCACCGCGACGACCTCCGCCCACGCCAGCCGACGGCCCACGGCCGCCGTGGCGGGGATCAGGATGCCGCCACCGGAACGCCGCTCGCCCTCACTGGTGTCCTGCCGCACGAGCACACGGTCGTGCAGCATCCGGATGGGGAGCTTGTCGGGATGGGTACTGTGGTCGTTTCTGTTACCGCTCACGCCTTGAACCTACCTGCATTCGAGACATCCGTACGCCGGAGGGTCAGCGCTTGCGGCGCCGGGGGCCCAGCACGAGCAGCCCGACGACACCGACGGCGACCAGCGCGACGGGCAGCACGCGCGTCATCCGGGGCGAGCCGTTCTCGTCCACGAACTGCGCCTTGACATCGCTCACCACCCGGTTGACCTGAACATAGGCACGCCCGACGGTGTGATCGACATTCGCCACGACCTTGGCCCGGGCGTCGCCGACGATCGTCTTCGGGTGCACCCGCACCCCGATCTCGTCGAGCGTCTCGGCCAGCACGTCGCGGCGGCGCCTGATGTCCGCCTCGATCTGCGCCGGGGTTCTGGTGTCCGACGTGTCCGCCACGGTACGGCCTCCGAAGTCTGCTGATGCCTGTTCCGGACAGTCTGTCAGCTCCATGGCCGACCGCACTGTCAGGACCCCCGGTTACGCTTGCCGGATGAGCGATCGACTCCAGCCCGGGGACGTGGCCCCCGCCTTCACCCTGCCCGACGCCGACGGCAACGAGGTGTCCCTCGCGGACCACAAGGGCCGCAAGGTCATCGTCTACTTCTACCCCGCGGCACTGACACCCGGCTGCACCAAGCAGGCCTGCGACTTCACCGACAACCTCGACGTGCTGGCCGGCGCCGGCTACGACGTGATCGGCATCTCACCGGACAAGCCCGAGAAGCTCGCCAAGTTCCGCGACAAGGAGTCCCTGAAGGTCACGCTGCTGGCCGACCCGGAGAAGTCCGTCACCGAGGCCTACGGGGCCTACGGCGAGAAGAAGAACTACGGCAAGACGTACATGGGCGTCATCCGCTCCACGGTGATCGTGGACGAGGAGGGCAAGGTCGAGCGCGCCCTGTACAACGTCCGGGCGACGGGCCACGTGGCCAAGATCATCAAGGATCTGGGCGTCTGAGAACCCTGCCCGGCCAGTAGCATGGCCGGGCAGCAACAGGCGGCCGTGGTGGAATTGGCAGTCACGCTGGGTTTAGGTCCCAGTGGGGTAACTCCCGTGAGGGTTCGAGTCCCTCCGGCCGCACCAGTAAGTCGCGGGCTCCCACAAGGAGTTCAGCCGAGCAGCTCCCGCACCACCGGCACCAACGCCCGGAACGCCTTCCCCCGGTGGCTGATGGCGTTCTTCTCGTCGGGGCTCATCTCCGCGCACGTTCGCGTTTCGCCGTCCGGCTGGAGGATCGGGTCGTAGCCGAAGCCGTGGGTGCCGGTTGGCTTGTGGCGGAGGACGCCCCTCAGCTTCCCCTCGACGACTCGTTCCGTGCCGTCGGGCAGGGCCAACGCCGCCGCGCAGGTGAAGTGGGCGCCGCGGTGCTGCTCGGGGATGTCCGAGAGCTGGGCCAGGAGGAGGTCGAGGTTGGCGCGGTCGTCGCCGTGCTTGCCGGACCAGCGGGCCGAGAAGATGCCCGGCGCGCCGCCGAGGACGTCGACGCACAGGCCCGAGTCGTCGGCGACCGCGGGCAGGCCGGTGGCCTTGGCCAGGGTGTGGGCTTTGAGCAGGGCGTTCTCCGCGAAGGTGACGCCGGTCTCGCGGACGTCGGGGACGTCGGGATAGGCGTCCGCGCCGACGAGGTCGTGGCGCAGACCTGCGTCGGCGAGGATCGCCTTCAGCTCGGTGATCTTTCCGTGGTTGCGGGTGGCGAGGATCAAGCGGGTCATGCCCTCAGTATCCAGCGCCGGCAGGCGTTCGCTTACGGCGTGCAGACCTTGGTCAGTTCACCGGCCGCGTCCGTGACCGGGCTGATGTCGGGGGTCTCGTCGCCGTTCTGCACCGCCGTACGGACGTTGTCGACGGCCTTCTGGAGGTCGTCCACCGCCTTGTTGACGTCGGCGTTGTCGGTCTTGTCGCCGATCTCGCCGAGGTTCTGATCGATGGAGTCGAGGGACTCCTGCAGCTGGGTCGGGTCGTTCGCGGCGCTCTCGACGGCCTGCTGGAGGTCCGTGACGCTGTCGGCGATGGCGTCGGCGGTCTGGACGCAGTCGAGTGCCTTGTTCACGGCGTCGCAGCCGGTGGTGAGTCCGGCGGTCAGCGCGATCGCCGCCAGGGTGGCGGCGACGGCTGCGGTACGGCGTCGGCGGCGGCTCGCGGCCATGGAACGGTCCCTCCCTCGGAGTCGGGCCCCACGGGCCCGGTTGCTGGCCGGGCGCACAGGGATGAGCCGTGCGCCCGTATCTGATGAGACGCGACGATGGTCACTACGGTTGCCCGCACCGACCACCACTTTTGGTGCGCCCTTTACCTTCGCCCCGTCACTTTTCCAGGGCCGCCGCGAGCGCCGTGCGCTGCAGCTCGGCGAGTTCCGTACAGCCGGCCACCGCCAGGTCGAGCAGCGCGTTGAGCTCCTCGCGTGCGAAGGGCTCGGCCTCCGCGGTGCCCTGGACCTCGACGAACCGTCCGTCGCCGGTGCAGACGACGTTCATGTCGGTCTCGGCGCGCACGTCCTCCTCGTAGCAGAGGTCGAGCAGCGGGACTCCGCCGACGATGCCGACGGACACGGCGCTGACCGAGCCGGTGAGGGGCTGTCGGCCTGGCCGGATCAGCTTCTTGGCCCGGGCCCAGGAGACGGCGTCGGCCAGGGCGACGTACGCGCCGGTGATGGCGGCGGTGCGGGTGCCGCCGTCGGCCTGGAGGACGTCGCAGTCCAGGACGATGGTGTTCTCGCCGAGGGCCTTGTAGTCGATGACCGCGCGCAGGGAGCGGCCGATGAGGCGGGAGATCTCGTGCGTACGGCCGCCGATCTTGCCCTTGACCGACTCGCGGTCGCCCCGGGTGTTGGTGGAGCGGGGCAGCATGGCGTACTCCGCGGTGACCCAGCCTTCGCCGCTGCCCTTGCGCCAGCGGGGGACGCCCTCGGTGACGGAGGCGGTGCAGAAGACCTTCGTGTCGCCGAAGGAGACGAGGACGGAGCCCTCGGCGTGCTTGCTCCAGCCGCGTTCGATGGTGATCGGGCGGAGCTGTTCGGGAGTGCGGCCGTCGATTCGAGACATGGGTCGAGCCTATCCGCCCGCCGTTCCGGCCTCGGCCGGCGCCCAGGTGCGCCGGTGTCGGTGGCGGCCGACCCTGAACTTGTGCCTGAGTTCGGATCGAAACGGAAGGCGAACGTCACCATGAAGACACCCCCGATCGTTTCACCACAGGACTGGGAGGCGGCGCGGCAGGAGCTGCTTGTGGAGGAGAAGCAGTTGACCCGCGCCCGTGACGCACTGGCCGCCAAGCGCCGTCGGATGCCGTGGGTGGCGGTGGAGAAGACGTACGAGTTCGAAGGACCCGGGGGCAGGGTGAGTCTGCTCGACCTGTTCGAGGGGCGTCGTCAGCTGATCGTCTACCGCGCCTTCTTCGAGCCCGGCGTGTTCGGCTGGCCGGAGCACGCCTGCCGCGGCTGTTCCATGCTGGCCGACCAGGTCGGCCACATTGCCCATCTGAACGCCCGCGACACCACCCTCGTCTTCGCCTCGCGCGCGCCGCAGCCGGAGATCGAGCGGGTGAAGGAGCGGATGGGCTGGACGTACATCCCCTGGTACACGATCACCGACGATTTCGACACCGACTTCGGTGTGGACGAGTGGCACGGCACGAATGCGTTCATCCGCGACGGCGACCGGGTGTTCCGCACCTACTTCATCAATGCCCGCGGCGACGAGGCCATGGGGAGCCTCTGGAGCTACCTCGACATGACGGCGCTCGGGCGGCAGGAGGCCTGGGAGGACTCACCGGAGGGCTATCCGCAGACCCCGCCGTACGAATGGTGGAACTGGCACGACGCGTACGGCGAAGAGGCCGAGCCGGCGCAGGGGTGGGTGGACCAGACTCGCCGGGGCTCTTGAGTCCGCACGGAAAAGGGGCCCCTCCCGGTGCGGGAAGGGCCCCTCGATGACGAGCCGGGGCTCACATCATGTCTTCGATGTCCGCCGCGATCGGGTCGGCGTCGGTGCCGATGACGACCTGGATGGCGTTGCCCATCTTGACGACGCCGTGGGCGCCGGCGCCCTTGAGGGCGGCGTCGTCGACCAGCGAGGCGTCGGACACCTCGACGCGCAGCCGCGTGATGCAGCCCTCGACCTCTTCGATGTTGTCGATGCCACCGAGCCCGGCAACGATCTTCTCAGCCTTGCTGGCCATGTCTTTCTCCCTGATCCGACCTGATCCGACCTGGTCCGAAGCGCTTTGTCGCAGTAACCCACAGTTGGCCCACGTTCGCGAGCGGTCCTGGCGTACGTACCGAATGATGGCGTCACGACAGCGGAACCTTCTGCCCGACTGGTCTACACCACCTGGCGGACGGTCGCCAAACCCGGTCCTCCGGGAGGAGTCCGATGAGTGCCGACAGCGCCGCCCGTCCCGCTCGTGCCCGCTGGAGCGCCTTCTTCCAGGGCCTGCAGAAGATGGGGCGCAGTCTGCAGCTCCCCATCGCCGTACTCCCGGCCGCGGGTATCCTCAACCGGCTCGGTCAGCCGGACCTGTTCGGCGACGAGGGGCTCGGCTGGACCAGTGTCTCCAAGGTGATGGCGGGCGCGGGTGGGGCACTGCTCGACAGTGCGCTGGGGCTTCCCCTTCTCTTCTGTGTCGGTGTGGCGATCGGCATGGCGAAGAAGTCGGACGGTTCGACCGCGCTCGCGGCGGTGGCGGGGTTTCTCGTCTACTACTCGGTGCTGCGCGAGTTTCCGGAGGACTGTCCGGCGGGCGCGGACGTGATCGAAGCGGGCTGCCAGGCCGCCGACGGGACGGTGTCGTCCTTCACCTACCAGAACCCAGGGGTCTTCGGCGGCATCATCATGGGCCTGCTGTCAGCCTTCTTCTGGCAGCGCTTTCACCGTACGAAGCTGGTGGACTGGCTCGGCTTCTTCAACGGCCGGCGGCTGGTGCCGATCATCATGGCGTTCGTGGCGATCGTGTTCGCCGCGCTGTGTCTGTGGATCTGGCCGCCGGTCGGGGACGCGCTGGAGAGTTTCAGTGACTGGATGAGCGACCTGGGTGCGTGGGGCGCGGGCGTCTTCGGCATCGCGAACCGGGCGCTGCTCGTCGTCGGTCTGCACCAGTTCCTGAACGTGCCCATCTGGTTCCAGTTCGGCACCTACACCGCGCCCGACGGCAAGGTGGTGCACGGGGACATCAACATGTTCCTGGCGGGCGATCCGAACGCGGGCCAGTTCACCACGGGCTTCTTCCCGATCATGATGTTCGCCCTGCCGGCCGCGGCCCTCGCCATCACGCACTGCGCCAGGCCGGGCCGCCGCAAGGAGGTCGGCGGTCTGATGCTGTCGGTGGCACTGACGTCGTTCGTCACCGGCATCACCGAGCCCATCGAGTACTCGTTCCTCTTCGTCGCGCCCGTCCTCTACGCGATCCACGCGGTGCTGACGGGGGTGTCGATGGCGGTGTCGTGGGGGCTCGGCGCGAAGGACGGCTTCAGTTTCTCCGCCGGTCTGATCGACTACGTCATCAACTGGAACCTGGCGACAAAACCATGGCTGTTGATCCCGATCGGGCTGGCCTTCGCCGTCGTCTATTACGTGATCTTCCGTTTTGCGATCACCAGATTCGACCTGAAGACTCCGGGCCGGGAAGCGGAGGAGGAAGTGGAGGACGTGACGAAGGTCTGAGGGTCGGAGGCGAGGGTTCCTTATGCGCCCTTCATCGTGCTACAACAGGTCTACACCACTGAGTGGTGTAGACCATCGGACGCCGCCGTCCCCCTTCCCTTTGTCCCTGGGCGGCGCCATGCCCACTGGAGGAAGTTGTGTCCACGGCCAGCGCCGCTCCCGCGGCCGAGAAGAAAAAGGGCTCCGGCGCGATGGCTGTCCTGCAGCGTATCGGCCGCAGCCTGATGCTGCCGGTGGCCGTGCTGCCCGCCGCCGCGCTGCTGGTGCGGCTCGGCAACGACGACATGCTCGGACGCCCCGAGTTCCCGGCCTTCCTGACGAAGATCGCCGGCTTCATGGCCGCCGGTGGCAACGCGATTCTCGACAACATGGCGCTGCTGTTCGCGGTGGGCATCGCGATCGGCTTCGCGAAGAAGTCGGACGGCTCTACCGCGCTCGCCGCCGTCACCGGCTATCTGGTCTTCCAGAAGGTGCTCGCCACCTTCACCGACCCGAACCAGCCCAAGGAGCCCACGGCCGTCGACGGCAAGGTCGTCATGATGGAGGCCCCGGTCGACGCCAAGGTCCTCGGCGGCGTGGTCATGGGCATCGTGGTCGCGCTGCTCTACCAGCGCTTCTACCGCACCAAGCTGCCCGACTGGGCGGGCTTCTTCGGCGGCCGCCGTCTGGTCCCCATCCTGTCGGCCTTCGCGGGTCTGATCATCGGCATCGTCTTCGGCTACATCTGGCCTGTCCTCGGCACGGGCCTGCACAACTTCGGTGAGTGGCTGGTCGGCTCCGGCGCGGTCGGCGCGGGCATCTTCGGTGTCGCCAACCGCGCCCTGATCCCGATCGGCATGCACCACCTCCTCAACTCCTTCCCGTGGTTCCAGGCGGGCGAGTACGAGGGCAAGAGCGGCGACATCGGCCGCTTCCTGGCCGGTGACCCGACCGCGGGCCAGTTCATGACCGGCTTCTTCCCGATCATGATGTTCGCCCTGCCCGCCGCGTGCCTGGCGATCGTCCACTGCGCCCGCCCCGAGCGCCGCAAGGTCGTCGGCGGCATGATGTTCTCCCTCGCGCTCACCTCGTTCATCACGGGTGTCACCGAGCCGATCGAGTTCACCTTCATGTTCATCGCGCCGGTGCTGTACGCGATCCACGCGCTGCTCACCGGTGTGTCGATGGCGCTGACCTGGGCGCTGGGCATGAAGGACGGCTTCGGCTTCTCGGCCGGCGCGATCGACTTCGCCCTCAACCTGGGCATCGCGACCAACCCATGGGGCCTGGCCCTGGTCGGCCTGTGCTTCGCGGCGGTCTACTACGTGGTCTTCCGCTTCGCGATCACCAAGTTCAACCTTCCGACGCCGGGCCGCGAGTCCGACGAGGAACTGGCGGAGCTGCAGAAGGCCGAGGCGAAGTAAGCCCGCCCCGACCGTACGAAGGCCCCCGGAAGTTCCGGGGGCCTTCGTCATGGCGTGAGGGCTAGATCTCGTACGACTTCCTGGGTACCGCCAGTTCCGCCGGGCCGTCGTACACCGCGCGGGCGTCGGCGAGGTTGACCTGGGGGTCGGTCCACGGGGGGATGTGGGTGAGGAGGAGCCGGCGGGCGCCTGCCCGGGTGGCTGTCTCGCCCGCCTCGCGGCCGTTGAGGTGCAGGTCGGGGATGCTTTCCTTGCCGTGCGTGAAGGCCGCCTCGCACAGGAAGAGGTCGGCGTCCCGGGCCAGTTCGTCCAGCGCGGGGCTCACTCCGGTGTCGCCGGAGTACGTCAGGGTCCGTCCGGCGTGCTCGATGCGGATGCCGTACGCCTCCACGGGGTGGGCCACCCGTTCGGTGTGCACCGTGAACGGGCCGATGTCGAACGTCGACGGCTTGACCGTGTGGAAGTCGAAGACCTCGCTCATGGAGGAGGCGGAGGGCGTGTCGGCGTAGGCGGTGGTCAGACGGTGTTCCGTGCCTTCGGGACCGTAGACCGGCAGAGGGGCGCAGCGGCCGCCGTCGTGCCGGTAGTAGCGCGCCACGAAGTAGGCGCACATGTCGATGCAGTGGTCGGCGTGCAGATGGCTGAGGAAGATCGCGTCGAGGTCGTAGAGACCGCAGTGGCGCTGCAGCTCGCCCAGGGCGCCATTGCCCATGTCGAGGAGCAGCCGGAAGCCGTCGGCCTCTACGAGGTAGCTCGAACAGGCCGATTCCGCGGACGGGAACGACCCCGAGCAGCCGACGACGGTGAGCTTCATGAAGCAGAAACCTCCGCGGGCGGGTGTGGAGAAAACGGGGGTCGTGCGGTCCGTCGAGCGTAAGGCGCAAAACCTCGGGTCGCTCCTCCGCCAGGGGCCGTTGTGGGGGAACTCACCTGTGCTGTCACCGATTCGGCTGGACGCGGGGCGCACACGGCGCGGCGGAGGGCGCGCGTGCGGGTGCGTACGCCGGTAACGTCATCGTATGGACACGTCCTGGTGGTTGGCACTCGCAGCGGTGGTGCTGCTCGCGCTGGTCGCCGCGCTCGTGGACGGCTGGGGGCGGCGGCGGCCCGCGGGCCGCTGGACGCGGCCGCCGGGGCGCGCGGAGGGACCGGCGGCCCGGCCGCGGGCGGCGGAGATCTGGTGGGCCAGCGTGCCCTACGAGGACGGGCCGGGCGCCAAGGACCGGCCGTGCCTGGTGCTGGCGGTGCACGGGCGGCGGGCGACGGTCGCGAAGATCACCAGCAAGTACCACGACGAGCGGGCCGGGGTGATCCCGCTGCCGCCGGGTTCGGTCGGGGACACCCAGGGCCGGGCGAGCTTCCTGGAGACGGACGAGCTGCGGGAGATCGCGGTGTGGGACTTCCGGCGCAGGGTGGGGGTGGTGGACCCGGTCCTGTGGGACCAGGTCCGTCACCTGGCTACATAGCCCTCACGCACCTGGCTGCACAGCCCTCACGCGCCTGGCCACGCAGCCCCTTACGCCCAGAGCTGGCCCTGGAGCCTCTCGATCGCTTCCTCCGTCGTCGCCGCCGTGTAGACGCCCGTCGAGAGGTACTTCCAGCCGCCGTCGGCCACGATGAAGACGATGTCCGCGCTCTCCCCGGCCTTCAGCGCCTTGTTGCCGACGCCGATCGCCGCGTGCAGCGCGGCACCGGTGGAGACGCCCGCGAAGATGCCCTCCTGCTGGAGGAGTTCACGGGTGCGGGTGACCGCGTCGGCGGAGCCGACCGAGAAACGGGTGGTCAGGACGGAGGCGTCGTACAGCTCCGGTACGAAGCCCTCGTCGAGGTTGCGCAGGCCGTACACCAGGTCGTCGTACCGCGGTTCGGCGGCGACGATCTTGACGTCCGGCTTGTGCTCGCGCAGGAAGCGGCCGACGCCCATCAGGGTGCCCGTGGTGCCGAGGCCTGCGACGAAATGGGTGATGGAGGGGAGGTCGGCGAGGATCTCGGGGCCGGTGGTGGCGTAGTGCGCGCCGGCGTTGTCCGGGTTGCCGTACTGGTAGAGCATCACCCAGTCGGGATGCTCGGCGGCGAGTTCCTTGGCGACGCGTACGGCGGTGTTGGAGCCGCCGGCGGCCGGGGAGGAGATGATCTCCGCGCCCCACATGCCGAGCAGGTCCCGGCGTTCCTGGGAGGTGTTCTCGGGCATCACGCACACCATGCGGTAGCCCTTGAGCTTGGCCGCCATGGCGAGCGAGATGCCGGTGTTGCCGGAGGTGGGCTCCAGGATGGTGCAGCCCGGGGTCAGCCGGCCGTCCTTCTCGGCCTGCTCGATCATGTGCAGGGCGGGACGGTCCTTGACCGAGCCGGTCGGGTTGCGGTCCTCCAGCTTGGCCCAGATCCGGACGTCGGCGGACGGCGAGAGCCGCGGCAGGCGCACCAACGGGGTGTTGCCCACCGCGGCCAGCGGGGAGTCGTAACGCATCGGAGGTCAGAGCCCTCAGGCCATGCCGCCGGCCACGGCCGGCAGGATCGTGACGTTGTCGCCGTCGGTGAGCTTGGTGTTGATGCCGTCGAGGAAGCGGACGTCCTCGTCGTTCAGGTAGACGTTGACGAAGCGGCGCAGCTGGCCGCCGTCCACGATGCGGGCCTGGATGCCCGCGTGCCGGGTGTCGAGGTCGGCGAACAGCTCGGCGAGGGTCTCCCCGGTGCCTTCGACGGCCTTCTGACCGTCGGTGTACTGGCGGAGGATGGTGGGGATGCGGACCTCGATGGCCATGGCTCGGGGCTCCTGTCGGGAGAAGTCAGATCGAAAAGACGCGCGGCAGCGCAGATACGGCAGGTCGTGCGTAGGGGCGCCGCGGCTCAGTCACGGCCGTACGGCGGCAGGGGTCGGCGTCAACAGATGGCGCTGGCGAGCCTGCACAGGTCGACGTGCAGCCGCGCCACGAGCAGCGTGCCCGGCGACTTGTCGCTCACGTCGAGAAGAACCATGGGCTCATCGTATCGATTCCCGGTCCGGCTCCTGGAATGTGATCTCACGCTTCGGACATATTTCATCCGCTGTACGAGATCAGTACGTCTCCACCACCTTGACCTCCTCCTCCGTCACCTCGCCGTCGACGATCCGGAAGGAGCGGAACTGGAAGTCGCCGAGGCCGTCGGTGTCCGCGGTGGAGACGAGGACGTAGTGCGCGCCGGGCTCGTTGGCGTAGGAGATGTCCGTGCGGGAGGGGTAGGCCTCGGTCGCCGTGTGCGAGTGGTAGATGATCACCGGCTCCTCGTCGCGGTCGTCCATCTCGCGGTAGAGCTTGAGCAGATCGCCGGAGTCGAACTCGTAGAACGTGGGCGAGCGGGCGGCGTTGAGCATCGGGATGAAGCGCTCGGGGCGGCCCTTGCCCACGGGGCCCGCGACCACGCCGCACGCCTCGTCGGGGTGGTCCTCGCGCGCGTGGGCGACGATCTGGTCGTACAGGGCCTGGGTGATGGTCAGCATGACCGTCAGGATAAGCAGAAGGGCCGTCCCGTACCGAGGGGTGGTACGGGACGGCCCACATGCCGGACGTCC
>NZ_BJND01000084.1 GCF_006539505.1 Streptomyces spinoverrucosus | reverse complement strand
AGGGCCGAGGGGAGTGGGACGACGCGGCGGAATTGGGCGGCCGTGATCACGATGTCGTCGCCGCGCCGGACGAGGTCGAGGTCCTCGCGTGCGGCGCCGGGGAGCGGGATGTGCCAGACGAGTACGCCGTCGTCGGCGAGCCGGTCCTGGACGGGCCACTCGACGCGGGCGGGGGCCGCCTCGACCACGGGTACGGCGAGGGCGGTGAGGTCGTCGGCGCCGCGCGGGTCGTGTCCCAGGTGGGGGACGCTGCGTACGTCGTAGGCGGCAGCCCACTCGTCGACGGCCTTCCGCTGCTGGGCGAGCGGTCCCGCGAGCCAGCCGATCCCGGCCTCCTCCGGGAGCACCCGGTTGGCGATCAGCGCGTCCGGGCGCAGGCCGCGCAGGGCGAGGCCGAGGGTGGCGGTGTGGACGGCGTCGAGGCTCGCCGGGGAGGGTTCGGCGACGAGCCGTACGGTCGTGGCCCGGTCGGCCAGGACAGCTTCCAGGGCGGCGAGTTCGAGGTCCCAGCGGGCGGCGGTCTCGTACAGCCACTCGGCGGGCATGGGCACGCCGGCCAGTCGGCCGAGTACGGGGCGCAGGGCGCGGGCGGCCTGCCGCTCGGGCGGGAGCAGGCGGCGCAGATAGCGGCGGAGTTCCTCGGGGAGGGCGAGGAGGGCGAGGGCCTGCGGGGTGGGCGGCAGATCGACGACGAGCAGCTCGTGCGCCTCGGCGAGGGCGGCGTCGCGCAGGGCGCGGAGTATGGCGAGCTCCTCGGCGCCGGGGAGCGGGGTGAGCTCCTCGGGGTCGAGCGGGCTCGCCCCCAGCAGGTCGAGCACGGCGGACGCACGCTCCTGCAGCCCGGCGAGGTCCTCCCGGAAACCGGCGGCCGCGTCGGGACGCCAGGCGGTGAGGCCGGGCGCGGCCTCCACGGGAGCCGGTCCGGTCACCGTCCCCAGCGCGGCCCCGAGCGTGTCGGTCCGGTCGGTGCCGAGGACGAGCGTGCGGATGCCGGCACGGGCAGCGGCGAGCGCGGTGGCCGCGGCGACCGTGGTACGACCGCTGCCGCCGGGCCCGGTGATCAAGATGGTGCGCATGACGGTGAACCGTACCGGGGTGTCGGCGGCCCGCCTGCCCCACGGCCGCCCGGCGTGGTGAGAATCAGGTGGTGCGAGAGCTACTGCCCGGACTCCACACGCTTCTTCAGGCCCGCCAGCGCCCGGTCGATGATCACCTTCTCCGCCTTGCGCTTGATCATCCCGAGCATCGGGATCTTGACGTCCACCGTCAGCTGGTAGGTGACCTCGGTCGAGCCCGCGCCCGCCGGCTTCAGGAGGTACGAGCCGTCCAGGGACCGCAGCATCTGCGACTTCACCAGCGTCCAGGAGACCTCGTGCTCCCCGGTCCAGGTGTACGCCAGCGTCTGGTCGTCCTTGATCGCGCCGGCGTCCATGACCAGCCGCACGTGCTCGGCGCGGCCCTCGCCGTCGGTCTTGAGGACCTCCGCCTCCTTCACCTCACCGGTCCAGTCCGGGTAGCGGGCGAAGTCGGCGATCACCGCCATGACGTCGGCCGGAGCCGCCTCGATCTCGATGCTCGAGCTGGTGTGTTCCGCCATCGCCGTGGCTCCTCCAGTGCGGTCCGGCAAGAGGTCGTCGTGCGCACGTGTGTGCAGCGTGAAGGCTACCGCGCGGCGCCCCACCCGCCGTCACCCCTACCTGCGCGTACCGGCCGCACACCAGTTGCGGACCTCACCACTCCAGCGCCCACGGTCGCCCCGTGCCCGCGAAGTGCCCCACGTTCACACACTCGGTCCCCCCGATCCGCATCCGGCTGACGAGCGGCTGGTGGACATGCCCGAAGAGGGAGTAGCGGGGCCGGGTGCGGCGGATCGCGTCGAGCAGCGCCCGGCTCCCCCGCTCGAAGCGCCGCGCCACCGTGTCGTACACCAGTTCCGGCACCTCCGGCGGGATGTGTGTGCACAGCACGTCGACCTCACCCACCGCCTCGATCTTCGTCGCGTACTCCTCGTCGCTGATCTCGTACGGCGTGCGCATGGGGGTGCGCAGGCCGCCGCCCACGAAGCCGAACACCCAGCCCCCGATCTCGACCCGCTCGCCGTCCAGCACCGTCGTGCCCGGCCCGGCGTACTCCGGCCACAGAGGCGGCATGTCGACATTGCCGTACGTGGCGTACGTCGGTGTCGGGAACGCCGCGAACAGTTCGGCGTACTGCTTGCGCACCGCCCGCTCGATCACCGCCGCCCGGTCCTCGCCGACCCCGGCCCACAGCCGCGCGCCCAGCTCACGCGCCTCCTCGAAGCGGCGGGCGGTGCGCAGGGCGACGATGCGGTCGGCGTTCTCGACGCCGAACAGGTCGGGGAAGATGCCGCGCGAGTGGTCGGCGTAGTCGAGGAAGAGGACGAGGTCCCCCAGGCAGACGAGCGCGTCCGCGCCGTCCCCGGCGCGTGCGAGGTCACGTGCGTTGCCGTGCACGTCGCTGACCACATGGATCCGCGTCCTGCGGCCACCGGCTGGTGTGGGTGCCATGGCGATCAAGGGTAAAGGTGTGCGACTAACGTGAACAGTGGCGGCCGGACCTGCGATTACTCGCCAGTCGGGAAACCCGTCGACTACTGTGCGCACAGGAGCACCAACAGGAACATCAACGCAGCAACAACTGTGTGACGCAGCGAACATCTCGCCGGACCCCCCTGTCGTAGACGCCATACCGGCGGGTAACGTCCGGGCAGTCCAGTCGTGCTCGGGTTTTCAACCAGTGGGACCGTTGGCTCCTGCCGGCGCCTGAGCACTCTGCCCGAGCCTTGGACCGGACCGTCGCATCACACAACGTCGTGGCGCCGGCGCCCTATGAGGAGCAGCAGTCTTGCGCGAGTTCAGCCTTCCGGCTTTGTACGAGGTCCCCTCGGACGGCAACCTGACGGACATCGTCCGCAGAAACGCCGCGCAGCATCCCGACGTCGCCGTGATCGCCCGCAAGGCCGGCGCCGCCTGGCAGGACGTGACGGCCGCCGCCTTCCTCGACGAGGTCCGGGCCGCGGCCAAGGGCCTCATCGCCTCCGGTGTGCAGCCGGGCGACCGGGTCGGTCTGATGTCCCGTACCCGCTACGAGTGGACGCTGCTCGACTTCGCGATCTGGAGCGCGGGCGCGGTCACCGTACCGGTGTACGAGACCAGTTCGCCGGAGCAGGTGCAGTGGATCCTCAGCGACTCGGGCGCGACCGCCTGCATCGTGGAGACGGACAACCACGCGGCCGCCGTCGAGTCGGTGCGCGACCGGCTGCCGGAGCTGAAGCACGTCTTCCAGATCGAGGGCGGCGGCATCGACGAACTGGGCCGGCTGGGCAAGGGCGTCAGTGACGCGACGGTCGAGGAGCGCAGCTCGCTGGCGAAGGCCGACGACCCCGCGACGATCGTCTACACCTCCGGCACCACCGGCCGCCCCAAGGGCTGTGTCCTCACCCACCGCAGCTTCTTCGCGGAGTGCGGCAACGTCGTCGAGCGCCTGCGCCCCCTGTTCCGCACCGGCGAGTGCAGCGTGCTGCTCTTCCTGCCGCTCGCCCATGTCTTCGGCCGGCTGGTCCAGGTCGCGCCGATGATGGCGCCGATCAAGCTGGGCTGTGTCCCGGACATCAAGAACCTCACCGACGAACTGGCCGCGTTCCGGCCGACGTTGATCCTCGGTGTGCCGCGTGTCTTCGAGAAGGTCTACAACTCGGCCCGCGCCAAGGCCCAGGCGGACGGCAAGGGCAAGATCTTCGACAAGGCCGCCGACACGGCCATCGCGTACAGCAAGGCCCTGGACACGCCCTCGGGCCCCTCGATGGGCCTGAAGATCAAGCACAAGGTCTTCGACAAGCTCGTCTACAGCAAGCTGCGCGCGGTCCTCGGCGGTCGCGGCGAGTACGCCATCTCCGGCGGCGCCCCGCTCGGCGAGCGGCTCGGCCACTTCTTCCGCGGCATCGGCTTCACGGTCCTGGAGGGCTACGGCCTGACCGAGTCCTGCGCCGCCACCGCCTTCAACCCCTGGGACCGGCAGAAGATCGGCACGGTCGGCCAGCCGCTGCCGGGCTCGGTGGTGCGGATCGCGGACGACGGCGAGGTCCTGCTGCACGGCGAGCACCTGTTCAAGGAGTACTGGAACAACCCGGGCGCGACCGAGGAGGCCCTCGCCGACGGCTGGTTCCACACCGGCGACATCGGCACCCTCGACGAGGACGGGTACCTCAGGATCACCGGCCGCAAGAAGGAGATCATCGTCACCGCGGGCGGCAAGAACGTCGCGCCGGCCGTGATCGAGGACCGGATCCGGGCGCACGCGCTGGTCGCGGAGTGCATGGTGGTCGGTGACGCGCGGCCGTTCGTGGGCGCGCTGATCACCATCGACGAGGAGTTCCTGGGCCGTTGGGCCGCCGAGCACGGCAAACCGGCCGACTCCACGGCCGCGTCCCTGCGCGACGACCCCGACCTGCTGGCGGCGATCCAGTCCGCCGTCGACGACGGCAACGCGGCGGTGTCCAAGGCGGAGTCGGTCCGCAAGTTCCGCATCCTGGACTCGCAGTTCAGCGAGGACTCGGGGCACCTCACGCCGTCGCTGAAGCTGAAGCGGAACGTGGTGGCGAAGGACTTCGCGGCCGAGATCGAGGCGATCTACCAGAAGTAGCAAGTCGTTTGACGCACCGTCATGGCGCGGGTCCCTCTCACCGGGACCCGCGCCACAGTGCGTCTACAGCAGCTCCTTGAGCCGCTCCGCCAGCAGATCCCACCGCCACTTCTCCTCGACCCAGCTGCGCCCCCGCTCCCCCATCCGGCGGCGCAGCTCCGCGTCCCCGAGGAGCGTGACGATCCGGTCGGCGGCGTCCTCCACGGACCCGCCGCGCACGACCCACCCGGTCTCCCCGTCGAGCACGGCGTCGGGCGCTCCCCCGGAGTCCCCGGCGACGACCGGCAGCCCGGTCGCGGACGCCTCCAGGTACACGATGCCGAGCCCTTCGACGTCGAGCCCGCCGCGCCGGGTGCGGCACGGCATGGCGAAGACGTCACCGGCGCCGTAGTGGGCGGGCAGATCCGACCAGGGCACGGACCCGGTGAAGACCACGGAGTCCTCGACCCGGGTCTCCCGCGCCAGCTTGCGCAGCTCACCCTCGTACGGCCCGCCCCCGACGATCAGCAGCACCGCGTCCGGCTCCTTGGCCAGGATCCGCGGCATGGCGAGGATCAGCGTGTCCTGCCCCTTGCGCGGCACGAGCCGGGAGACGCACACGACGACGGGCCGGTCGGTGAGCCCGAGCCGGGCCCGCACCCGGTCGCCGCCGGAGTCCGGGTGGAAGGTCTTCTCGTCGACGCCGGGCGGCAGTTGCACCATCCGCGCGGCCGCGTCCGGCGTCAGCGCCTGCGCGATCCGTGAGCGGGTGTACTCGCCGAGGTAGGTGAGGGTGTCGGTGGAGTCGCCGATCCGGCGCAACAGCTGCCGTGCGGCGGGCAGTTGGGCCCACCCCGCCTCGTGCCCGTGCGTGGTGGCCACCAGCCGCTCGGCGCCCGCCCGGCGCAGCGCCGGCGCCATCAGCCCGAGCGGCGCCGCCGCCCCGAACCACACCGACGTGCACCCGTGCGCGCGCAGCAGTGCGACGGCCTGCCGGGTCGCGGCGGGCGTGGGCAGCAGCATGGTCGTCCGGTCGCGTACGACGGTGAAGGGCTGCTCGGCGTCGAAGGCGGCGGTGGCATCGACGCCCTCGCGGCTCCGCTTCCAGGTCGAGGCGTAGACGACGAGCCGGTCGGGATCCAGCCGGAGCGCCATGTTGTGCAGAAACGCCTGGATGCCGCCGGGGCGGGGCGGGAAGTCGTTCGTGACGATGAGGGTCTTGCGCATCAGCGCCGACCCTACCCAACGTAAACTCACGCGGGTGGACAGGACGGACGGAACGCGATCCCCGACCGGACTTCTCGCGCTCTGGGGACTGACCAGACTGCTGCTGCTCCTGTCCGTCTTCAAGGTGTACGTCTTCCCCGGCCCGGACGTCACCAGCGACGTCTCGGTGATCTACCAGGGCTGGTACGAGGTGCTGCGCACCGGGACGTTCCCACTGGACGACGTGACCTGGCAGTACCCGCCCGCGGCCGCCCTCGCGATCCTCTCCCCGGCGCTGCTGTTCTTCCTCGACTACGCGCAGGCGTTCTTCGTCCTGGCCTTCCTGGCCGACCTGGCGGTCCTCGCGCTGCTGCTGAACGCGGGCCTGCGCCCCGGCCGGACGGTGCGGGGCGCCTGGGTGTGGGTGGTGGGCGTACCGCTGCTCGGGCCGACGGTGTACGCGCGCTACGACGTGATGGTCACGGCCGTAGCGGTGGCCGCGCTGCTCGCGGGCGCCCGCCGGCCCCGGCTGATGGGGGCGCTGGCGGGCTTCGGGGCGATGCTGAAGGTGTGGCCGGTGCTGCTGCTGATCGGTGCCGTGCGGCGCCGGGCGTGGGCCGCGGCGGCGGTGACCGCGGGGGTGCTGGTGGCGCTGTTCGCGCTGGCCATGCCGGGCGCCTTCGCGTTCCTGACCTTCCAGCGGGACCGGGGCACCGAGGTGGAGTCGCTGGGCGCGCTGGTGTTCCATGTGGCGCGGCACTTCGGCTGGGACGGGCAGGTGCTGCTCAACTACGGCTCGGTGGAGTTCCTCGGCCCGTACGTCGGCGTGGTGAGCACCGCCGCCCTGGCGCTGACCGGGATCGCCTTCGGCTGGCTGCTGCTGTGGCGGCTGAGGGCGACGCGGTTCGTGCCGCACACGCTCGCGGACGCCGCTTTCGTGGCGGTGCTGATGTTCACGACCACGAGCCGGGTGATCAGCCCGCAGTACATGGTGTGGCTGGTCGGGCTCGCGGCGGTCTGCCTCTGCTTCCGCCGCACCGGCATGCGCGTACCGGCCGCCCTGGTCCTGCTCGCGTCCCTCGTGACGATGCTGGAGTTCCCGCTGTGGTTCTCGCACGTCGTCGCGAGCGACCCGCTCGGCGTCACTCTCCTGTTCGTCCGCAACGGCCTGCTGGTGCTGGCCACCGTCGTCGCGGCGCGCGAGCTGTGGCGCACGTCGGTGACGCGCACCGACCGGCGGGCCGCATGGACGCGGACCCGAAGGGCGGACCCCTCAACGGGGCCCGCGGGCTCACTTCCCGGGCTTCGCGAGAGGCTGGGTGAAGCGGAGCAGGTTCCCGGCGGGGTCGCGGAACGCGCAGTCGCGCACGCCGTAGGGCTGGTCCATCGGCTCCTGCAGCACCTCGGCGCCCGAGGCGCTGATCCGCTCGAAGGTGGCGTCGCAGTCCTCCGTCGCGAACAGGACGCCGCGCAGCAGGCCCTTCGCCATCAGCTCCGCCAGCGCCTGTTTGTCGGCCGGTGAGGTGCTCGGGTCGGCGGCGGGCGGCTCCAGGACGATGTTGACGTCCGGCTGTGCGGGCGACCCGACGGTCACCCAGCGCATCCCCTCGAACCCGACGTCGTTGCGTACCTCCAAGCCGAGCACGTCGCGGTAGAAGGCAATCGCCTTGTCGTGGTCGTCGACGGCGATGAAGCAGGTGGAGAGCTTGATGTCCATGCCGCACACGCTACGGGCGATCCGCGGGCCGCGCTTCTCCGTTCCTGACCGGTCGCGTGTAGATCTTGGCGATGCAGGCCGGGATGGCGGCGCCCTGGTCGTGGCTGCGGGCCCGGTAGGCGCTCGGGCTCTCGCCGACGAGCTCGGTGAAGCGCGAGCTGAACGACCCCAGCGACGTACAACCGACCGCGAAGCAGACCTCGGTCACCGTGAGATCGCCCCGCCGCAGCAGGGCCTTGGCGCGCTCGATGCGGCGGGTCATCAGGTAGCTGTACGGCGTCTCGCCGTAGGCGGCGCGGAAGCTGCGGGAGAAGTGACCCGGCGACATCAGGGCCTCCCGCGCCAGCGCCGGGACGTCGAGCGGCTCGGCGTAGTCGCGGTCCATCCGGTCGCGGGCCCGCCGCAGCCGGACGAGGTCGTCGAGATCCTGCCGTTTCACCCGACGAGTCTCCCACAGCCCCCTGGTCAGCCGCCGACGTACGCCGCGAGGTGCTCGCCGGTGAGGGTGGAGCGGGCGGCGACGAGGTCGGCCGGGGTGCCCTCGAAAACGATCTTGCCGCCGTCGTGGCCGGCGCCGGGGCCGAGGTCGATGATCCAGTCGGCGTGCGCCATGACCGCCTGGTGGTGCTCGATGACGATGACCGACTTGCCGGACTCCACCAGCCGGTCGAGCAGGCCGAGCAGCTGTTCGACGTCGGCGAGGTGCAGGCCCGTCGTCGGCTCGTCGAGGACGTAGACGCCGCCCTTGTCGGCCATGTGCGTGGCGAGCTTCAGCCGCTGCCGCTCGCCGCCGGACAGCGTGGTGAGCGGCTGGCCGAGGGTGAGGTAGCCGAGCCCGACGTCGGCGAGCCGGTCGAGGATCTTGTGCGCGGCCGGCGTGGCCGCCTCCCCGGCACGGAAGAACTCCTCGGCCTCGGTCACCGGCATCGCGAGCACCTCGCTGATGTCGCGCCCGCCGAGCCGGTACTCCAGCACCTGCGCCTGGAACCGCTTCCCGTCGCAGTCCTCGCAGGTGGTGGCCACCCCGGCCATCATCGCCAGGTCGGTGTAGATGACACCGGCGCCGTTGCAGGTGGGGCAGGCGCCCTCGGAGTTGGCGCTGAACAGCGCCGGCTTGACCCCGTTGGCCTTGGCGAACGCCTTGCGGATCGGGTCGAGCAGTCCGGTGTACGTCGCCGGGTTGCTGCGCCGGGAGCCGCGGATGGGCGTCTGGTCGACCGACACCACGCCGGCCGAGGCGGGGACGGAGCCGTGGATCAGCGAGCTCTTGCCGGACCCGGCGACGCCGGTGACCACGCACAGCACCCCGAGCGGAATGTCGACGTCGACGCCGCGCAGGTTGTTCGCCGTCGCGCCGCGGATCTCCAGCGTGCCCTTCGGTGTCCGCAGGGTCTCCTTCAAGGCCGCCCGGTCGTCGAGATGGCGGCCGGTGACGGTGCCGCTGGCCCGCAGCCCCTCGACGGTGCCCTCGAAGCAGACGGTGCCACCGCCCGTACCGGCGCCGGGGCCGAGGTCGACGACGTGGTCGGCGATCGCGATGGCCTCCGGCTTGTGCTCCACGACGAGGACCGTGTTGCCCTTGTCCCGCAGCCGCAGCAGCAGGTCGTTCATCCGCTGGATGTCATGGGGGTGCAGGCCGATGGTGGGCTCGTCGAAGACGTACGTGATGTCGGTGAGCGCGGAGCCGAGGTGGCGGATCATCTTGACGCGCTGCGCCTCACCGCCCGACAGGGTGCCCGCGGGCCGGTCCAGCGAGAGGTAGCCGAGGCCGATCTCCACGAACGAGTCGAGGGTCTGCTGCAGCGCGGTGAGCAGCGGCGCCACCGAGGACTCCTGGAGCCTGCGGACCCATTCGGCCAGGTCGCGGATCTCCATCGCGCAGGCGTCGGCGATGCTGATGTCCTTGATCTTCGACGACCTGGCGCCCTCGCTGAGGCGGGTGCCGTCGCACTCGGGGCAGGTGGTGAAGGTGACGGCCCGCTCCACGAACGCCCGGATGTGCGGCTGCATCGCCTCCTTGTCCTTGGACAGGAACGACTTCTGGATCTTGGGGATCAGCCCCTCGTAGGTGAGGTTGACGCCGTTGACCTTGACCTTGGTCGGCTCGCCGTAGAGGAAGTCGTGCATCTCCTTCTCGGTGAACTCGCGGATCGGCTTGTGCGGGTCGAGGAGGCCCGACTGGGCGTAGAGCCCGACGGTCCACTGGCTGTCCGACTTCCAGCCGGGGATGGTGAACGCGCCCTCGGCGAGCGACTTGGAGTCGTCGTAGAGCTGGGTGAGGTCGATGTCGGAGACCGAGCCGCGTCCCTCGCAGCGCGTGCACATGCCGCCGGTGCGGGTGAAGGTCGCCTTCTCCGCCTTGGTCTTGTTGCCGCGCTCGACGGTGATCGCGCCGCTCGCGCGGACCGAGGCGGTGTTGAAGGAGTACGCGCTGGGCGGGCCGATGTGCGGCTCGCCGAGCCGGCTGAAGAGGATGCGCAGCATCGCGTTGGCATCGGTGGCGGTACCTACCGTGGACCGCGGATCGGCACCCATCCGCTGCTGATCGACGCTGATCACGGTCGTCAGCCCGTCGAGCACGTCGACCTCGGGCCGCGCCAGCGTCGGCATGAAGCCCTGCACGAAGGCGCTGTACGTCTCGTTGATCAGCCGCTGCGACTCGGCGGCGATGGTGTCGAACACCAGTGAGCTCTTGCCCGAGCCGGACACACCGGTGAACACCGTCAGCCTGCGCTTGGGGATCTCGATACTGACGTCCTTGAGGTTGTTCTCGCGCGCCCCGTGCACGCGGATCATGTCGTGGCTGTCGGCAGCGTGCGGCGCAGGCGACTGCGTGTTCGTTCTCGTGGGCATGCTCATGTCTCCATCCTTCGGGGCGGGGGCCGCCGTCTCGGCCTCCGCCGGCGTCGTCGCCCGGCTCGATCCAACCAGCTTCGAACGGCTTGCGTGACTGTCCTTCGTCGATACGACCGTCTGCCCAGGTCGGCGCTCAGCGCAGCTCCTGGATCCGGACCAGATTGCCCGCCGGATCGCGCACGGCGCAGTCCCGGACGCCGTACGGCTGCTCGGTCGGCGCCTGGACGATCTCGGCGTCACCGGCCCGCAGCCGCGCGAAGACGCCGTCGAGGTCGCGGCTGGCCAGGAGGATCCTGGCGTAGGTCCCCTTGGCCATCATCTCGACGATGGTGCGGCGCTCGTCCTCGGTGACACCGGGATCGGTGACCGGCGGCTGCAGCACGATGGACGTACCGGGCTGACCGACGGGACCGACCGTGATCCACCGCATCCCGTCATATCCGACGTCGTCGCGAACCTCGAAGCCGAGGGTGTCCCGGTAGAAGGCCAGGGAGGCGTCCGGGTCGTCGTGCGGCAGGAAGCTCGCGTAAATGCGGATGTCCATGCCCCTCACGCTAGGCGCGCCCCGCCCGCCGACGCTTCTCGATTCCTGACCGGTTCCCGACGCCTACGGAAGAGCGCCCTACTGGGGCCGGCTCAGAAGGAGGCCGGCCATCCCGCCCTCGCCCGCGTCGACAGCGCCTTGCGGATCGGGGGCGGAGAAGGGCTGCGCGTTCTGCCGGCACGTTGTTCCCACCGGCGGGAGGGTGCCCTTGATGAGGTAGCGGCTCTCGTGTGCCTGAATGCAGTCGCTCGGGTTGATCAGTGCGGTGTGCCCATACCCGATGTTGGTGAGCAGCCGGGCGTCGGCCAGTTCCTTGGCCATGGCCTGCGCGCCCTGGTAGGGAGTGGAGGGGTCGTAGAGGGTGCCGACCACCAGGATCGGATTCGCCGTCGGCTTGTTCCACGGGCCGCGATAAGGGTTTGCCGCTGCGGCAGGCCAGGAGGCACACGCTGCGGTGGCCCAGGCCCAGAAGCGTCCGGCGTCGCCCGCGCGGGTGGCGCTCGCCTGCTCCAGGGCCTCGTAAGCGCCGGGGTCACGCGAATTCGGGCTGTCGCCGCAGAGCACCGCAGCGGCCTGTTCTTCGCCCACGTACGGATTCGGATTCGGGACCGGCGGCGCGGACGGGAGCGGGGACGGCTCCGCGACGCGGCCCTGCCACAGGTCCTGCAGCCTGTCGGCGAGGTCCGTCCACCCCTGAGTGGTGTAGAGGCTGGTCACCACGTCGGCGACCGTCCCTCCGTAGGTCCACGCGCCCACGGGATGCTCGCGCAGCCGCCGCATCAGCCGGTCGAACTTGTCCCGGGTCGCCTTCGGGTCACCGGCGGAGAAGGCGCAGCGGGCGGTGGCGGCGGACCCGCACAGGGTGAGGAACTGGTCCAGGACCGACGCCGCGCTGCGGTCCGAGCCCAAGCGCTGGAAGGTCGTGAACCGAGGGGCGGCGTCGGAGGCCTGGTTCGTCCAGGCCTGCGGGTCCCAGTTGCTGTCGAGGACCATGGCGCGGACTTTGCCCGGGAAGAGGTTGGCGTAGGTGGCGCCCAGGAAGGTCCCGTAGGAGATCCCGAGGTAGGTGAGCTGGGCGTCGCCCACGGCCTGGCGCAGCAGGTCGAGGTCGCGGGCGGTGTCGGCGGTCGACACATGGCGCAGTAGTTCGGGGTCACGCTGCCGGCAGTGCCGGGCCAGATCCTTGTACGCGGCGATGAAGGCCGTCCGCTCCTGTTCGCCCACCGGGAAGCCCGCCGCTTTGCTCGCGTCCCAGGCGGCGGCTTGCTTGGGACCCGCGAAGCAGTTCACCGCGGTGCTGCTGCCGACTCCGCGGGGATCCCAGCTGACGATGTCGAACCGCTCCCGCACCTCGCGCGGGAAGAACTCGTAGTTCTGGGGCATCTGGACCGTTCCCGGCCCACCGGGTCCGCCGGGGTTGAAGAACAGGGTGCCGATCCGTCGTCCGGGGCCGGTCGCCTTCCGCTTGACGACCGCCAGGTCGACGCTGCGCCCGCCGGGGTTGCGGTGGTCCAGCGGCACCTTCGCGGTCGCGCAGTCGAACTGGCTGCCCGTAGCGCAGGGGCTCCAGTCCAGCTCCAGGGCGGGCGCCGAAGGTTTCGGCGTACCGTCGGCCGTGGCAAGGCTCGGTCCGGTCAGTGCCGTCGAGCAGGTCACGATGGCGGCGATGAGCGCGGCACAACTCCGACGGCCTGCTCCGGGTTCAGATATGTGCATGCCTTGTCCATTCGCGGCTGAGCGCCCGACGCCGCCCGAGCTCTGGACGTCGGTGCGCATGCATGTCCACAACACCGAGTTCCGGCAGAACGCGCGAGCCAAGCGCAGACAAATGGGGGGTAGGTGGGGCGCCCCCACCTCACACCCGCCTCAGCCGAACTCAGCCAGCAGATACTCCCGCCACCACCCCGTGAACTCCTCCACCGAGGTCCCCAGCACCTCCGTCAGGGCCGCCTCCAGGCCGTTCGCCCCCACCGCGCGGTAGAACTCGCCGAGCCGCCGCTCGCCCCACCGATCCTCGATCAGGCGGCAGGCCATCCAGCCGCCCTCGTAGGCCTGGGCCAGCGCGTTCGAGTCGGCGGTGAAGCCGAAGTCGGTGTTGGCCGGGAGTGCGGTCGGCACGTCCCCGGCGGCCACCGACCGGGCCAGCTCCGGCGCGGCCTCGGCCGGGGTGCGGCCGCTGTCGCGGTAGCCGACCCAGTCGGCGTATCCCTCCGAGAGCCACAGCGGGGTGCCGGAGTTGGTGTGGGTGCGGGTGGCGACATGGGTGGTCTCGTGGGTGAGGACCACCTGCTTGCCGACGGAGCCCAGGACGCCGTACGCCTCGGGGTTGACGATGATCCGGTCGGCGGGCGCCCGCGCCGTCCCCGTCCCCGTCTCGCCGGTGGTCACCGCGGCGATCCCCCGGTAGGAGGTGGCGGGCGCCCCGAGCAGTCCGGCCATCGCCTCCAGCGACTGCGGTACGAGCACGACGACGTGCCCGCTCCAGTCCGTGCCCCACGCCCGCGACACCGCGGGCACGGCCCGGTCCCCCAGATCCGCGTACAGCCCCAGCGTCTTGCGGGACTGCCCGACCCCGAGCACCAGGCTGTGCTCGCCCCGGACGGCGGTCACCGCACCCCGGTCCCACAGCTGCTCGGCGGAGTTCCGCGCGGGCCGGTCGGAGGTGACGGACCAGTCGCCGTCCGCGTCCCGGGTCAGGCCCAGGGTGCGCCCGGCCGTCACCGGCGCCTTGTCGAATCCCGCTATCCGGTAGCGCAGTTCGGCGTCCGCGGTGGCCTCGTCGCCGGTGCGGTGCAGATCCGTCAGCCGGTACGACCAGTCCGCCAGCGGCAGCGCACGCACCTGGGCGAAACCGGTCGCCGTGCCGGTCCGCCGGTACCCGCTCTCGTCGTGGTCGAGGACCGCGGCCGCCCGCCGGTCGAGCAGCCGCTGCACCTCGGCCCGTGCGGTGTCGGTGGCGGGCCCGCCCCCGCAGCCGACCAGGGAGACGAGCAGCAGGCACAGCGCCACGACCGAGGAACCCGACGCCCGCCTTCGACCTGCCACCTGCCCGATCGTACGGGGCCCGCGCCGCCCGGTCAGACCCTGGTGACCCCCGCGACCGGCATCATGCCGACCGGGTCGTAGCGCACCGGCGCGCCCGGGTAGGGGGCGTGGATGACCTGGCCGTTGCCCATGTACATCCCGACATGGCTGGCGTCGTCCCGGTAGGTGATCAGGTCACCGGGCCGGGCCTCGGAGAGCGGGACCTGTCGGCCGGCCACGCGCTGGGCCTGCGAGGTGCGGGGGATCGCGATCCCGGCCTGCGCGTACGACCACTGCATCAGGCCGGAGCAGTCGAAGCCGCCGGGACCGGCCGCGCCCCACACATAGGGCTTGCCGAGTGCGGCGCGGGCGGCGGCGACCGCGGCGGCGGCGCGGCCGGAGGCGGGGACGGCACCCCCGAGGTCGGGCAGGTCCAAGCGGCCGGAGCGGGAGGCCCGGTCATACGCGGCGCGTTCGTCGTAGGGCAGGGCGTTGAGGAGTGCGCGGGCCTCGGCGAGCTTCTTCTCGACGGTGCGCTTGTGGGCGGCGACGGCCTGGCGGCTCTTCTCCAGCTCACCGAGCCTCTCGGCGGCCTGGGCGCGCTCCTGGGTGAGCGTGCGCATGGCCTCCTGGAGGTCCCTCAGCTGCCCGGCGTGGTGCACGCTGATCCGGTCCAGGACGGCGGCCTTGTCGAGGTAGTCCTCCGGGTTGTCGGAGAACAGCAGGGCGAGGGCGGGGTCGAGGCCGCCCTGCCGGTACTGGGCGCCGGCCAGCGAACCCAGCGCCTCCCGCATGGAGTTGATGCTCTGCTGCTGCCGGGCGATCCGGTCCTGCGCCCGGCGCACCTGCCCGTGCAGCGCGTCGGCGCGCTCGTCGGCCTGGTTGTAGGCCTCGGTGGCCTTCTCGGCCTCCGCGTAGAGGCGGTCCACCTCGGCGCGGGTGTCGTCGAACGGCGCGGCCTGCGCCGGTACGGCGGTGAAAGCGGCCGCGGCGGCCGACACCACGCCGACGGCGAGACGCGCCACGCAGGCGCCCTGGTCGAACCCGGACGGTGCAAGGCGGCGATGAGACCCCACGAGAAGCCGCGCTCCTTCCACTGGCGGACAGGAAAATCCCCCGGCGCCGGGCGGCAGCCCGACGTGGGGGAAACGCGGCAGACAGTAGCCCTGTCGTGGGGCACCGGCCAAAGAGCTCGGGGGGCCTACAACGCCTCACTCCGCCGCTGACGCAGGTCATGGGCGGGGTGTGGGGTCACAGACCGGTCCCGTAATTCGCCCGAACGGGCGGCACGGGGTCCTGATCTTGAAGCGGCTGTGCGGCTTTTCAGATCCGGACGCCGAACTGGTACGGCATGTTGTTGATCGACTCGTAGCGCACGACCGTGCCGGAGCGCGGGGCGTGCAGCACCTGGCCGTTGCCCGCGTAGAAGCCGACGTGGTGCAGGTCGCCGTAGAAGATCACCAGGTCGCCCACCTGGAGGTCGCTCTGCGAGTAGATCCGGGTGCCGGCGTTGGCCTGCGCCTGCGAGGTGCGCGGGATGGAGATGCCGGCCTGGGCGAAGGCCCAGGAGGTGAGGCCGGAGCAGTCGAAGGAGGACGGGCCGGAGGCGCCGTAGACGTAAGGCGAGCCGATCTTGCTCTGGGCGGCCGAGTAGGCGGAGGCAGCGCGGCCGGTGGCGGGGGCACCGGAGCTGAGGGCGGTGCGCTCGCTCTCGCGGCTGGCGCGGTCCTGCGCGGCGTCGAGGGCCGCCTTCTCGGCGGCGGTGAGGGAGTTGAGCAGCTTCTGCGCCTCGGCGAGCTTGCCCTGAACTTCCTTCTTCTTCTTGCCCAGTTCGCTGCGGGTGGCGGCGAGGTCCTTGAGCTTGTCGGAGGCCTCGGCGCGCTCCTGAGCGAGTTCGCGCTGCTTGTCCTGGATCTTCTTCAGCGCGTCGACCTGCTGGGCGCTCAACTGGTCGAGCGTGGACGCCTTGTCGAGGTAGTCGTCCGGGTCGGCGGAGAGGAAGAGCTGCAGGGAGGGGTCGATGCCGCCCGAGCGGTACTGGGCGCTGGCCATCGAACCGAGGCCGTCGCGCAGCTCGTTGACCTCTTCCTGGCCACGGGCGACGTTGTCCTGGATGGTGGAGATCTCCTTCTGGAGCTTCTCCTGCTTCTCCTTGGCCCCGTTGTACTTCTCGGTGGCCTGCTCGGCCTCCTCGTAGAGCTTGTCGACCTTGGCCTTGACCTCGTCCTTGCTCGGCTTCTCGCTCGGCGCGGCGTTGGCGGCCTGCGAGCTGAGGGCGACGGCAGCGGCGGCTGCGGTGGTCAGCACGGTCACGCGTGTGCGACTGGGCTGCTTGGGTCGACGGTGGGACGCCACGGGGGCAATCTCCTTCTTGTGAGTGATCACCCGATCGGAGGTTCGAGGCCAGACCCTAGTGACCTCGCTGTGATCAGATCAAATCCTCACATGAAAAATCTCGGTGACCGAGCGCATCCTTTACCTACAACTCACGTGCAGTGATGCGTGTTGACGCTACGTTGCGTGACGGGTCCGTCAATTCGGGCATTCCCTGGGCACATTGCACGGTTGGGACATGCGTGGCGCTTGGGACGTACGTCAGCTGCGTGAGAGGCGCTTCAGGAGCACCGCCGACGCCACCGGCCGCGCCCCCGCCCGGGCCACCCCGTCGGCCACCTCGCGGTCGGTCGAGACGACGATGACCGGACGCCCGGGCGGCTCGGCGCGCACCAGCTGGCGGATCAACTCGTCGGCGGTGACGCCCGGTTTGGAGAACAGCACCCGCACTCCGCGCGGCGGCGCCAGCAGCACCGGCGCGGCCAGTTCGGCCCCGTCGAAGACACAGGTCACCTCGGCGCCGGACTGCGCGGCGAGCTGCGAGAGCTGCCCGAGCAGCCGCAACCGCTGCTTCTCCAGCGGCATTTGGGGATAGCCGGTCTTGGTGACGTTGTAGCCGTCGACGACCAGATGGGCCTGCGGCAGTGCGAGAAGCTGGTCGAGGATCGCGGGGTCGTGCTCGGACAACGCCCGTGCGGCGATGTCCTTCGGGGTCATTCGTCCCGGTTCGACCGCGTCCACGGTCTCGGCGGGGCGTACGGACACCGGCGGCAGCGCCAGTTCCCGGCGCAGCCCCTGCGCCGCGTCCAGCACGGTGTCGAGCAGCAGCCGTACCCGCATGTCCTCGACGCTGCGCCCCTCGCGCGCGGCCCGGCGGGTGGCCTCCAGGGCCGCCTCCGCCTCTCCCAGCCGCGCCTTCAGCCGCCGCGTCTCGCTCTCGGCGGCGGACACCTGGGCCTGGCCCTCTGCGCGTACGGCCTCCATCTCGCCCTGCACCTTGCGCAGCGCCGCCTCACCGCGCTTGACGTCGCTGAGCGCGGCCCGCAGCTTGCGGTGCAGCGATTCGGCTTCCTTGCGGGCGCCGTCCAGCTCGGCGCGCAGCCGCTCGGTCTCGGCGCGGGTCTGGTCGCGGGCGGCGGCGAGTTCGGTGCGCAGCCGCTCCAGTTCGGCGCGGTTCTCCTCGTCGGCGCGCTCGGCGTCGGCCCGCTGGGCCTCCTCGCCGGCGGCGGCGACCAGCTTCACCCAGCCGATCGGGCGCAGCACATACGCGGCGGCCGCCACGTCCAGCGGATCCGCGGCCGGCGGCGGCGATCCGGCGTCGAGGGCACCGGCCAGCTCGGGCTGGGCCTCGCGGAACTTCTCCCCGATGCGCTGCCGGAACAGCGGGTCGGTCTCCAGCGCAGCGGCCATCGCGTTACCGGCGAACTTGGCCCGGCGATTCGGGGCGAACCGGGCGTACTGTCGCAGCTGTGCGGGCAGTTCGGCCATCGTCAGCCCGCCGAAGCCGTCGGAGACGATCTGTACGACCTTCCGGCGTACTCCTTCGGGCAGCGGACGGTCGAGCACCTCAGCGGCGCCGTCGCCCGGCCCCCCGCCTGCGGTCTCCACCATCCGTCACCCCAATGCCCCTGCGGGGCCGGTCCCTGTCAGGAGCCGGCGCCCGGCCTGTCCACGAGTTCCACCTGATCCACGGCGTTGCACCACCGGCACCGCACCGACTCGATGGTCTCACTGACCACCTCGCGCTCCTCGACCCTCGGCTCACCGGCGAGGTCGAGGTGGACGTACTCGACGACCTTCGAGGAGCGGGTCACGTCGAAGCGCGTCAGATTGCCGCAGAGGGTGCAGCGCCACCGCGTGGTCTCGGTCGGCAGGGGAACCGTCATCGTGGCTGTTCGCTTTCCTTCTAGTTTCGGTGATGCGTAGTTTCCGTGATGCGCCAGTTTCCCTGGAGCGTGTGGCTCGTAACCCTACGGCCTGGCGGGTACCCGACGCCCGCCCGTCCCGGGCGGCGAGGCGGTCTGTGCGGTTGCGTCCGCTTACGTCATGCTCTGTGTCCATGATCAGCCTCTGGAGCGCGGTGGGCCGCCGGGCGGTCCGCCGACCGCAGGCGCCGGTGATGTACGGACTGATCGCCCTGTGCTGCCTGATCTTCCTGATCGGCCCGGCCTCGGGCCTCAGTCCGGCGTACGGCTCCGGCGACGAGCTGCTCGCCGCACAGCGGTCGTACTTCCGCCACTGGGGGGTGATCCCCGCAGAACTGTTCGAGGGCGCCCCGAGGGCCGCCCTCACCCCGGCCACGGCCCTCTTCGTGCACGGCAGCTGGGTGCACCTGCTCGGCAACATGCTCTTCCTCTACGTCTTCGGGGTGATGACCGAGGAACGGATGGGCCGCGTCGAGTTCACCCTCTTCTACGTCGGCTGCGGCTATCTCGCGCTGCTGGGGTACGCGGCGGCCAACGCCGACTCCGAGCGGTCCCTGGTCGGCGCGTCGGGCGCGATCTCGGCGGTGCTCGGCGCCTTCCTGTTCCTCTTTCCCCGAGCCCGGGTGACCAGCCTCCTGCCGTTCCTGTTCTTTCTGCCGCTGCGCTTCCCGGCCTGGGTGGTGCTGCCGTTCTGGGTGGCCCTGCAGTGGCTGGCGGCGGGCCGGGCGTCCAGCGGGCCGGGGGTGGCCTATCTGGCCCACCTGGTGGGCTTCGGCCTGGGCTTCGGTTACGCGTGGGCGCGCTATGGCCGTGCGACTAGAGTGAAGGCCGCCCCAGCTCCGGCCCCCGAGGGAGAGAACCAGCCGTGATCACCGCGATCGTCCTGATCAAGACCAGCGTGGACCGGATCCCCGAGATCGCCGAGCAGATCGCCGCGCTGGACTCCGTCAGCGAGGTCTTCTCCGTCACCGGCACCTACGACCTGATCGCCATGGTCCGGGTGAAGCGCCACGACGACCTCGCCGACGTCATCCCCGGCAGCATCAGCAAGATCCCCGGCGTGGAGGCGACGGACACACACGTGGCGTTCCGGACCTACTCCCAGCACGACCTGGAGGCGGCGTTCGCGATCGGGCTGGACAGTTAGCCGGTGCTGCTCAGCCGGTGACATTGACCGCCGCGAGGCCCTTGGCGGACGGGACGTAGACGCGGGTGCCGCGGACGACGGGGCTCAGGCGGCGTTCGCCGGGGTCGCCGACGGTGACCTTCCAGCGCAGGGTGCCGTCCGCGGCCACGGCGTGCAGCTCGCCGCCGGAGCGCAGCAGTACGGCGCCGGCGGTGGGCGCCGGGTCCGAGTGGCAGGGGCCGTACGTCCACATCCGGGCGCCGTCCTTCAGTGAGCTCGCCACCAGTGTGGTGCCGACCCTGGCCAGGGCCAGCGAGCCGAAGGTGAAGGCGGAGGAGTAGATGGCGCCGCCCTGGCCGGGCCGCTGCCACACTCGCTTCCCGTCGGTCGTGATGCCGTACAGGATGTTGGCGTCGTTGTTCGTGCTGGCCACGACCATGCCCTGGGTGACGGAGACGCCCGGCTGCGCCACGTCGCTGTCCAGCTCCGTCCGCCACGCCACGTCACCCGTGGTGGCGTCGAGGGCGTACAGGTGGTCGTCGTAGCAGCCCACGTACACCGTCCCGTCGACCACCACGGGCGCCACATCCGGCGCCCCGGCCAGCGTCCGCGTCCAGCTCAGGGTGCCGTCGACGGCGTAGGCGCGTACGCCTCCGGCGCCCAGGTCGCCGTAGCCGACGAGCACCAGGCCCTCCTCGGTGACCGCGGGCATCTCGAAACTGCGGGACGGCAGATCCCTGGCCCACAGACGGTCGCCGCCATGGCTCACCGCCACGAGCCGCTCCGAGCCGGGCAGCTCGGCGGTGAGGGCGCAGAAGACGCCGTCCGCGGTGACCGCCGGGGGCGTCGGCGTCAGCCCGTCGAAGTCCACCTTCCAGAGCAGGGTGCCGTCGGAGTTGATCGCCCACAGGGTGCCGTCCTCGCCGGCGGCGTAGACGACGTCGTCGTTCGGCGCGAGCGCCACGCACGGCCCGGACCCGGCGGCGTAGAACAGGGGCCCGGTCTCGAACTGCCAGACGACCGAGGCCGGCGCGGCGGACACACCATCGCCGGGGGCGGGCGTGCCGGACGGTGAGCCACCGGCGTCGCCGCCCGCGTCGCGCTCCCGGGTCAGGTAGACCCCGCCCACCGCCACACCGGCCGCCAGCAGCCCTCCGGCGGCCGAGGTGAGCAGGCGGCGCCGCGACGACCCCCGACCGGAGGGTGCACTCTGCGGCACGTCGGCGCCCGGCCGGGCCTCGGAGACCACCGTGTGCGGGGCGAGGTACTCCACCCGGCTCCGCTCCGGACCGGAGTCCCGGTCCGGCAGCCAGCGCTCGTCGTCCCCGGCCCGCTCCGGGGTGAAGGGCAGCCAGCCCGGCCGGGTGCTGTCCCGCAGCGAGCCGCCGGTGTGCCCGGCCTCCGCGACCAGGGCCTGCGGAGTGGGCCGCTCCTGCGGCTCCGCCCGCAGGCACGACTCGACCAGCGGCAGCACCCCCTTCGGCACCGCGGACAGATCGAAGTCCCGGGTCAGGATCCGCAGCAGGATCACCGAGTCCTGGCCCTCCCCGAAGGGCTCCCTGCCGCTCGCGGCGTACGCGAGGACCGCGCCCAGCGAGAAGACGTCGCTGGCCGGGCCCACCTCGGCGCCGTTGCGGATCTGTTCCGGCGAGACATAGCCGACCGAGCCGACGATCGTCCCGGTCCGGGTCAGCGAGGTCGCCTCCAGGGCCCGTACGATCCCGAAGTCGATGACCCGCGGGCCGTCCTGCGCGAGCAGGATGTTGGACGGCTTGAGGTCGCGGTGGACCATCCCCTTGGCGTGGATGGCGGCCAGCGCCTCACCGAGCGCCGCCGCGAGGACGAGCACCGCGTCCTCGGGCAGCGGCCCGTGGTCCAGCACGGCGTCCCGCAGGTTGGGTCCGTCGACGAACTCCGTGGCCATCCAGGGGCGTTCGGCCTCGGTGTCGGCGTCGACGACCCGCGCGGTGTACGTGCCCGTCCCGCCCACCGTCTGCGCGGCCCGCACCTCCTGCCGGAACCGGGCACGGAACGTGCGGTCCTCCGCGTGCTCGGCCCGCACCACCTTCACGGCCAGCCGCAGTCCGCCCCGCGCCTCGGCGAGATACACCTCACCCATGCCACCGGCACCGAGCCTGCCCCGGACCTCGTAGGGCCCGATCCGACGGGGATCCGTCTCCCGCAGCGCCTGCACCCCGTGCTCCCCCTGTCCCGCGTACGGCTGCCGAGGGGAGCGTTTACGCCGTGGCCGCGTCAGCGGTTCACACGGCGGGGACGCAACGCCCGTCCACTGTCCGGTAGTTCCACTTCGCGCCGTCGCGGACCAGTTCCCGCACCGCCCCGACGAACCGCTCGACATGCTCGTCCGGCGTGCCCGCCCCGAAGCTCACCCGGATCGCGTTGAGCGACTTCTCGCCGGGAGCCGCCTCGGGGGCACCGCACTCGCCCTGGCTCTGCGGGTCGCTGCCGAGCAGGGTGCGGACGAGGGGGTGGGCGCAGAAGAGGCCGTCGCGGACGCCGATGCCGTACTCGGCGGACAGGGCGGCGGCGAAGTGCGAGCTGTTCCAGCCGTCGACGACGAAGGAGAGCACACCGACGCGGGGGGCGTCGTCGCCGAACAGGGACAGGATCCTGACCTCGGGGACCTCGGCGAGTCCGTCCTTCACCTTTTCGATCAGGTGCTGCTCGCGGGCGACCAGCGTGTCGAAACCGGCCTCGGTGAGGGCCTTGCAGGCCGACGCGATGGCGTAGGCGCCGATGACGTTCGGGGAGCCCGCCTCGTGCCGGGCGGCGCTGTCGTGCCACTCGACGTCCACGCCGCCGTCCGCCCGCCGGGCGACCTTGCGGCTGGCGCCGCCGCCCGCGAGGTACGGCTCGGCCTCGCGCAGCCAGTCGGCGCGGCCGGCGAGGATGCCGGAGCCGAAGGGTGCGTACAGCTTGTGCCCGGAGAAGGCGACCCAGTCGACGTCCAACTCCCGTACGGACACCGGGTGGTGGGGCGCGAGCTGGGCGGCGTCCAGCACGATCCGGGCACCGTGCGTGTGCGCGGCCGCGGCGAGCTCCCGTACCGGCCACAGCTCGCCGGTGACGTTGGAGGCGCCCGTGACGCAGACCAGGGCCGGGCCGTGGGGCTCACGCTCGGCGAGCGCGCGCTCCAGGGTCCGCACGGCCTGCTGCGGAGTGCGCGGCGCGTTGAGGTAGGTGACGTGGGCGTCCCGCCAGGGCAGCAGGGAGGCGTGGTGCTCGGTCTCGAAGACGAAGACCTGGCAGTCGGCGGGGAGGGCGGCGGCGAGCAGGTTGAGCGAGTCGGTGGTGGACCGGGTGAACACCACCTGGTCGTCGCTCCGGCAGTCGAGGAACTCGGCGACGGTCCGGCGGGCGTTCTCGAACAGGTCGGTGGAGAGCTGGGAGAGGTAGCCGGCGCCGCGGTGGACGCTGCCGTAGTACGGCGCGTAGGCCGCCACGTCGTCCCAGACGCGCTGGAGGGCGGGGGCGCTGGCCGCGTAGTCGAGGGCGGCGTAGGTGACTTCGCCACCGGTGACGAGCGGGACGGTGACATCTCGGCCCAGAACGGGCAGCGGGGAACAAACGGACTGGTCGGCGGCAGCGGTGGAGACGGACATGGCGGAACTCCCGTGAGAGACAGAGAGGAAAGAGAGAAAAGGGTGTGCGGAGGCGGGGCTCGACGCCCTAGCGCATTCGCTTGCTCACGGAAGGCTCCTCGACGACCAGGACCCCTGGGTTCGCGAGGGGTCCGCGCTTGCCGTAGACCTCGCTGCCTACGGCCTGGTCTTCACCCGGGGCACCCCGCCACGGACGGAGGGTTGCCGGACAGTCGGCCGGGGCCTGATGACTGTCACTCATGACCTGGACAGGAAAGTACGTGAAGTAATCGGCGTCCCGCAACCCGAGTCCGGATCGCGGGACGCACGCCACACTCCGTCCATTTACGCGTTGCTGACGGCCACCCAGCGGTCCAGGACGCGCTTGGCGGCCCCGGAGTCGATCGACTCGGCCGCCTTCTGCATACCGGCGCGGATCTGCTCGGTCAGCGGCCCGTCACCCGGCCGCAGCGCCACCAGCGCCGCCGCCGCGTTCAGCAGCACCGCGTCCCGTACGGGGCCGGGCTCGCCGTCCAGCAGACGCCGGGCGACCTCGGCGTTGTACGAGGCGTCCGCGCCCCGCAGCGCCTCCACCGGCACCAGGTCGATGCCGGCCTCGCGCGGGTCGAAGGTCTCCTCGGTGACCTTGCCGTCCCGGACGACCCAGACCTTCGACGTCGACGTGGTCGTCAGCTCGTCGAGGCCGTCGTCGCCGCGGAAGACCAGCGAGGAGTTGCCGCGCTCGGCGAAGACACCGGCGACGATCGGCGCCATGCGGAGGTCCGCGACCCCGACCGCCTGGGCGTTGACCTTGGCGGGGTTCGTGAGCGGGCCCAGGAAGTTGAACGTCGTCCGGATGCCCAGTTGTCCTCGCGCCGCCGCCACATGACGCAGCGCCGGATGGAACTTCACCGCGAAGCAGAAGGTGATACCGGCCTCCTCGGCAACCTCCGCGACCCGCTGCGGCGTCAGTTCCAGATTGACGCCCAGCTTCTCCAGCACATCGGACGCGCCCGAGGCGGAGGAGGCGGCGCGGTTGCCGTGCTTGACGACCTTCGCACCCGTACCGGCGATGACGATCGCCGACATGGTCGAGATGTTCACCGTCTTGGCACCGTCGCCGCCGGTCCCGACGATGTCGACCGTCTCCCCCGGCACCTCGATGACGTTCGCGTGCTCGTACATCGTGCGCACGAGCCCGGTGATCTCCTCGACGGTCTCGCCCTTGGCCCGCAGTGCCACCGCGAACCCGGCGATCTGGGCGTCCGTCGCCTCGCCCCGCATGATCAGGTCCATCGCCCAGGCGGTGTCGTCGGCGCTCAGGTCACGGCCGTCCAGCAGGCCGTTCAGCAGGGCGGGCCAGGAGCGGCCCGCCGCGGTGTCGCCTCCAGCGGGGGTCACAGCGCTCATAAGCCGCTCCTGGGTCGGTCCCGTCCCACGGGACACCTGTCTCGAACAGGGTCCACCCTATCCAGCTCCAGGCACGGCGAAGGGCCCCGTCCGAACACCGGACGGGGCCCTTCGCCGTGGCGTGGCGAGTGCAGCGATCAGTGGTGGCCGTGGCCGCTCGTGATCTCCTTGTAGTCCTCGACGGTGGGCTTGGGGATCTGGGCGTCCTCACCGAAGTACGCGTCGCTGAGCTTGGCGCGCAGCTTCTCGGAGCCCTTCACCTTGCGCTCGACACCGTTCTCGTCGACCGTCGGGCCGATCTCGGCCGGCTTGTACTGCTCGTGTGCCGTGAGCGTGTGCAGCGCCTCCTGGCTGAGCGGCTCGTGGACCTCGATGAACTCACCGTGCGGCAGGCGCTTGATGGTGCCGGTCTCCCGGCCGTGCAGCACCTTGTCCCTGTCCCGGCGCTGCAGGCCGAGGCAGATCCGCTTGGTGATGATGAACGCGAGGATCGGTCCGGCGAAGAAGCCGATCCGGACGAACCACGTGACCGCGTTGATCGACAGATGGAAGTGGGTGGCGATGATGTCGTTGCCACCACCGATCAGCATGATCATGTAGCCGGTGACCCAGGCGACACCGAAGGCGGTGCGGGTCGGGGCGTTGCGCGGCCGGTCCAGGATGTGGTGCTCGCGCTTGTCCCCGGTGATCCACGACTCGATGAACGGGTAGAGGGCGATCACCCCGAGGAACAGACCGAAGAGCACCAGCGGGACGAACACGCCCAGGACCAGTGTGTGGCCCCAGAAGTCGATCTCCCAGCCTGGCATGGCGCGGACGAGGCCTTCGGCGAAGCCCATGTACCAGTCGGGCTGGGCGCCCGTGGACACCTGGTCCGGCCGGTACGGGCCGAGGACCCAGATCGGGTTGACGCTCGCGATGCCGGCCAGGGCCGCGATCAGACCGAAGACCAGGAAGAAGAAGCCTCCGGCCTTGGCCATGTAGACCGGCAGCAGCGGCATGCCGACGACGTTCTTGTTGCTCTTTCCGGGGCCCGCGAACTGCGTGTGCTTGTGGTAGAAGACCAGGATCAGGTGGCCGACCACCAGACCGAGCATGATGCCCGGCAGCAGCAGGATGTGGATCGAGTAGAAGCGGGCCACGAAGTCGGTGCCCGGGAACTCTCCGCCGAACAGGAAGAACGAGATGTACGTGCCGACGATCGGCACGGACAGGATCGCGCCCTGGGTGAAGCGGACACCGGTGCCGGAGAGCAGGTCGTCCGGGAGCGAGTAACCGGTGAAACCGGTGAACATGCCGAGGACGAACAGCAGGAAGCCGAACAGCCAGTTGATCTCACGCGGCTTGCGGAACGCACCGGTGAAGAAGACGCGCATCATGTGCACGAACATGCCGGCGAGGAAGATGATCGCCGCCCAGTGGTGGATCTGCCGGATCAGCAGACCGCCGCGCACGTCGAAGCTGATGTCCAGGGTGGAGGCGAACGCCTCCGACATCAGCTGGCCCTGCAGCGGGACGTAACTGCCGTGGTACTCCACCTCGTTCATCGACGGGTGGAAGAACAGCGTCAGGTACACACCCGTGAGGATGATGATGATGAAGCTGTACAGGCAGATCTCGCCCAGCATGAAGGACCAGTGGTCCGGGAAGATCTTGCGCATGTTGGCCTTGGCCAGGGAGTAGATCCCGAGCCGGCCGTCGGCCCAGTCGGCGACGCGCTCGCCGGCCGGTGCCTTCCCGCGAGAGCGGGACTCGGAGGTGGTCGTAGTGCTCATCCGCGCTCCCAGAATGCAGGACCGACGGGCTCTTCGAAGTCGCCGAGCGCCTCGAGGTAACCCTCGTCGTTCACGCCGATGCGCAGCTGCGGCAGGGCGTGACCGGCGGGGCCGAAGATGACCCGGGCACCGTCGGAGAGGTCGAAGGTGGACTGGTGGCAGGGGCACAGCACGTGGTGCGTCTGCTGCTCGTACAGCGAGATCGGGCAACCGACGTGGGTGCAGATCTTCGAGTACGCCACGATGCCCTCGTGCGACCACTCGAGCTCGCGCTTGTCCTTGATGTCGCCCGGCTGGAGCCGCACGATCATCAGGGCCGCCTTGGCGATCTCGTTCTGGAAGTCGTGGTCGTGCTCCTCCAGGCCCTCGGGCTTGGCGAACGTGAGCGAGCCGACGGCGACGTCCGAGGGACGCAGCGGCTCGTTCGTGTTCATGTTGACGAGGAGCTTGCCCCTCTTCCACAGGGTGTGGCGGAGCTTTTCCTCGGGCAGCGGGCCGAGGTCGCGCAGCAGGACGACGCCGGACAGCGGCACCAGGGTGAGCGCGCCGAACATCGTGTTGCGGATCAGCTTGCGGCGGCCGAGCGCGGACTCCTTGGCGCCCTGCCGGAAGTCCGCGTGGACCTTCGCGCGGACCTCGGGCGAGGCCTCGATCGGGTGCCGCTCGTCGGCGATCTCCACGTCGGACATCAGGGTGCGGGCCCAGTGGACCGCGCCCGCGCCGATGCAGAACAGCGCGAGGCCGAGGGTCAGGCCGAGCGCGAGGTTCAGGGCGCTGATGTGCCCGAGCGGCCAGACGTAGACCGCCTTGTCGACCGGGATCGCCACGAACGCGGCGATGAAGGCGACCGTGGCCAGCATCGACACCGTGAACAGCAGGGCGACGGTGCGCTCGGACCGCTTGGCGGCCCGCTCGTCGACGTCCTGGATCCGGTGCTCGTGCGGCGGCAGGCCCGGGTCCGCGAACGGGTTCTTCTCGTCGGCGACGTCCACCGCGCCGGGCGCGCTCGCCCGCTCGGCGGGCAGCTTCTCTTCTGGAATGTCTTGGCTACTCATGACTTCTTGGCCTTTGCGGTCCGGGCGGCGACCCACACGGCGACGGCGATCAGCCCGCCGAGACCGAAGATCCAGCCGAAGAGGCCCTCACTGACCGGCCCGAGGCCGCCCAGCTCCAGTCCTCCGGGGCTCTCCGTATCGGAGCTGTTGACCGCCTCCAGGTACGCGATGATGTCCTTCTTGTTCTGCTCGGACAGCGTCGTGTCGGGGAAGGAGGGCATGTTCTGCGGGCCGGTCTGCATGGCCTCGTAGATGTGCTTCGGGTCGACGTCTTCCAGGGTCGGCGCGTACTTGCCCCTGGTGAGCGCACCGCCCTTGCCGGTGAAGTTGTGGCACTGCGCGCAGTTGGTGCGGAACAGCTCGCCGCCCTCGGCGATGTCCGCGCCCTCCGTGCCGTACTGCTCCTTGGTCGGGATGTTCGGGCCGGCGCCGAGCGAGGCGATGTAGGCCGCGAGCTGGTCGATCTCGGCCTGGCTGTAGATGACCTTCTTCCGGGGCACCTGGGCGCCCTGGGAGGTCGCCGCCGGCATACGGCCGGTGCCGACCTGGAAGTCGACGGCCGCCGCGCCCACGCCGACCAGGCTCGGACCGTCGGAGGTGCCCTGACCGCCGGTGCCGTGGCAGCTGGCGCAGCCGACGGCGTAGAGCTTCTTGCCCTCGTCGATGGCGAGGGACTGGGCGGTTTCATCGGCCTGCGCCTTACCCGTAGGCGCGAGCGCGGTGTACAGCACCCCCGTGGCCGCCAGCGCGAGGAGTAGGACGACGACCGCCGCCAGCGGATGGCGTCGTCGTGCGGAGAGCTTTTTCACGGATTACCCCGGTGTCAGGATCTTCTGCGTCGAGTCTTCTGGAATGCGCGGGAGCGGGTCCCGGGCTACTTGATCATGTAGATCGTGGCGAAGAGGCCGATCCAGACGACGTCGACGAAGTGCCAGTAGTAGGACACGACGATGGCGGCGGTCGCCTGCTCGTGGGTGAACCTCCGGGCCGCGTAGGTACGGCCGAGGACCAGCAGGAAGGCGATGAGTCCGCCCGTCACGTGCAGGCCGTGGAAGCCGGTGGTCAGGTAGAAGACCGAGCCGTACGGGTCGGAGGAGAGCGAGAGGCCCTCGTGCTTGACCAGCTCGGTGTACTCGAAGACCTGACCGCCGATGAAGATCGCACCCATCACGAAGGTGACGATGAACCACATCCGGAGCTTCTTGACGTCACCGCGCTCGGCGGCGAAGACGCCCAGCTGGCAGGTGAGGGAGGAGAGCACCAGGATCGTGGTGTTGGTCGCCGAGAACGGGAAGTTCAAGGCCGCGGCCTTCTCACTCCAGAACTCCGGACCGGTCACCGATCGCAGGGTGAAGTACATCGCGAAGAGGGCCGCGAAGAACATCAGCTCGGAACTCAGCCAGATGATGGTTCCGACGCTGGTGAGGTTCGGCCGATTGACCGACGGGTGCGCGTGCCCGGTATCTACTGTCGTTGCTGTCGCCACGACCGACATTATGTCGGTCGCTTATCCCGCCCTCACTCCGGGGGGTGCCGTTCGGAGTGTCTCCCTGCTTCGTACTGGTGTTGACGTGGTGTTCAAGGGAGTAGCATCCGCGTCACGGGCCTTGCCGTACGACGCCGAAGTCACGGAGGAACCATGCAGCCGACCGCCACCGTGCTGGTCTACAGCGACGACTCCAACACCCGCCAGCAGGTACGGCTCGCGACCGGCCGCAGGCCCGCTCCGGACGTCCCTGTGGTGGAGTTCGTCGAGTGCGCGACTCCGGGCGCCGTCGTCAGGGAGCTGGACAAGGGCGGGATCGATGTCTGCGTCCTGGACGGTGAGGCCGTGCCGATGGGCGGCATGGGTGTGTGCCGGCAGATCAAGGACGAGGTGTTCAACTGCCCGCCGGTGCTGTTGCTCATCGGGCGCCCTCAGGACGCGTGGCTGGCCACGTGGAGCCGGGCCGACGCCGCGGTGACGCTGCCTGTGGACCCGGTGGAGTTCGCCTCGGCGCTCGCTTCTCTGCTGCGGCAGAAGAGGCTTACGAACGCCTGAGGGGCGTTCAGACGCTCTGCGGCCTCAGTCTCGCCCTGTCCACCTCTGTCGGCCCCTCGGGGTTGCCGGTGACCAGCGCGCTGCCCTTGCGCCACTTCGCCCAGTCGACGTTCCAGTCGCCGAAGCCGTTGCCGAACGGTTCCATGGTGTTGCCGTAGGAGTTGACCACCTTGACGATGTCGCCGGGGCGGACGTTCTCGTAGAACCAGGCGGCGTTGCTGGTCCGCATGCCGATGCAGCCGTGGCTGACGTTGGCGGAGCCCTGGTCGCCGACGGACCAGGGGGCGGCGTGCACGTACTCGCCGCTCCAGGTGACCCGGGTGGCGTAGTAGACGGGCAGGTCGTACGACTCCGAGGTGCCCGCGGCGATGCCGACCGTGGTGCCGCGCATCCGTACGAAGTACTCCTTGCCGATGACCACCTTGACCCCGTTGCGGGTCTCGAAGCCTGGCTTGCCCATGGTGATCGGGATGGAGTTGATCTCCTTGTCGTTCTTGTAGACGGTCATGTAGTGGCTGGCGCCGTCCGCGACGGCGACGATCCGGTCGCCCGT
>NZ_BJND01000083.1 GCF_006539505.1 Streptomyces spinoverrucosus | reverse complement strand
CTCCACCGGTGCCGATCACCAGCACCGAAGCGGAAAGACGTTGTTCGCTGATAGACACGATTGCTCCGATCGCGTTGGTGGGTCACTGGTTACGACCAGACGATCGAGACATCTGTGACAGGGCGGTCGGGGACGGCCTGCGTTCCCGTCGTCCCTCACCCCCGGACGCGCAGCGTCAGGGGGTGAGGCTGTCCAGGGGGACGCTGGGGTCGGAGAGGACGGCGTCATCGATGTCGGCCCTGGAAAGGACCAGCGAACGGATCGAATCGATGACGTCCCACACATTGACGTTCATACCCGCGAGTACGCGGTTCCCCGACATCCAGAAGGCGATGAACTGCCGCTTTGCGACATCCCCACGAAAGATGACGCGGTCATAGCCGCCCGGCTCGGTGTACCCCGTGTACTCCATGCCGAGGTCGTACTGGTCCGTGTAGAAGTACGGCAGCCTGTCGTAGACGGCGTCCTCGCCGAGCATGCTCAGCGCGGCCGTGCCTGGCTGGTGCAGTGCGTTGGCCCAGTGCTCGACCCGGACGTGTTTGCCGAGCAGCGGATGGAAGGCGTTGGCGACATCGCCTGCGGCGTAGATGTCGGCCCCTGACGTCCGGAGGTGCTCGTCGGTGACGACCCCGTTCCGTACCTCCAGGCCCGCCTCCTGCGCGAGTCGGACGTTGGGCGTGATGCCGATGCCCACGACCACGGCGTCCGCTGGCAGGTGGCTGCCATCGGCCAGCTGCACCCCGTCGACGCGCCCGCCGGTCCCGGTGATGCGCTCGACCTCCACACGCGGGCGCAGGTTCACGCCGTGATCCTCGTGGAGGCCGGCGAACACCTCGGCCGACTCCCGCCCAAGCACCTTGAGCAGCGGCAACTCCGAGTGCCCGAGCACGGTCACTTCCGCCCCGGCGATCCGGGCGGCCGCGGCGGTCTCGAGGCCGATCCATCCGTCGCCGATCACGACGATCCTCGCTCCACGGGTGAAGGCGTCCTTGAGCCGTTCACTGTCACCCACCCGCCGCAGATACAGAACGTTGTCGAGATCCGCGCCGGGAACGGTCAGGCGGCGCGGAAACGAACCGGTCGCCAGGAGCAGCTTGGCGTACGGCACGCGACGCCCGTCGTCCAGCTCCACCTCCTTGGAGCGTGCATCGAGAGCCTTCGCGCTTGTACCCAGGATCAGATCGACTCCGTGCTCCGCGTACCACTCTTCGGGGTGCACGAAGATCGAGTCACGCTCCTCCTTGCCCAGCAGGTAGCCCTTGGACAGCGGCGGCCGGATGTAGGGCCGCTCCTGCTCGTCGCTGATGATGAGGAGCGGGCCCCCGTGGCCGTGCTCCCGTAGCTTCTCGGCCGCCTTGCCCGCGGCCAGCCCGCCTCCGACGATCACAAAAGTATTCACAGGGGACACGATGTTCCTCATCTCAGATGTCGCATGCTGCCCGCCATGTTATGAGCGTCACCCATCAGACCGCGTGACTGCGCACCCTGTGACAAACTGCCGTTCAGCCAATGGGACGCTTGCGAAAGTGAGGGCGGCGGACCGGACGCCCGGACCAGACATACGGGTAATGCCACTGTCACAACATGAGAGGGATTCTCGGTGTTACAGCCAGCCGGACGGGCTGACGTGGCCGGCTCATCCGTGCCCGTCTCCACTGACGACGAAGCGACGAAGGAAGAGAAGATGACGTACGTCATTGCGCAGCCCTACGTCGACATCAAGGACGGGGCCTGTGTGACGGAGTGCCCGGTGGACTGCATGTACGAGGACGAGCGAAATTCGCATCGACCCTGCCGAGCGCGTCGACCGCTACGCGGGCGAGCTGCCGGTCACCGATGGAGACCACCGTCTCATCGCATGGCTGCCTCCGCGGAGTTCGCCGAAGAATATCAGCTCGGCAGCATGTCGCCCTGCGGCCGACGGAACGGTGACAGAACCGTTGGTAGGGTGGCCACCGAAACGTCTCCGGTGAGAAGACGATGCACCGGACAGCGGTCGGCCACTGCCAGCAGCCTCTGTCTGCACGACCCGAGCGCGGTCAGGAGCAGTTCACCGGGTGTGCGTCCCGTATCCGTGCTGATGCGCTCGGGCCTGTCTGCTGTCAGGGTGTGAGGCCCGATGACGATGGATCGGGCGAGACGCCGGCCCTCGCGAACTGACACGGTGCGTGCGGACATCTGTCTGCCTCTCTGCGGTAGGGGAATGCACTGCCCGTGGCCGGTGGTCACCTGATGGACGTGCCGGCTCTGCCGGATGCAGTGCCTTGCTCGTGACCAGTAAGACCGAGGAAGTCGTACCGGTGTGACATCTTGCGCCACACCGGCGTACCGGTGCGCTGCGTCAACGAGTGGGGCGAGACGCCTTGGCTAGAGAGCCAATGTGATGGTTGTCGGCGTTCCCTGCCATGCCATCTTCGCGTAGGGGCACAGTGACTCGGCCTTCTCCAGAAGGGGAGCGGCGATCTCCGGGTCGGAGCCAGGCCAATGGACCACCATGTCGATCTGCAGGAGGTAACCTCCGTCCCCCGGATCCCGTCCGAATGCCACGGTCGCCTCCACGGAGATGGTGGCAGGATCGAGTGCTGCTTCTCGCGCGACCAGGCTCAGGGCTCCGTGGTAGCAAGCTGCGAATCCGGCGGCAAACAACTGCTCAGGGTTGGTTCCCCGGCCGTCCCCACCGAGCTCGGCGGGCGTGCGCAGGTCGAGGTCCAGGACCCCGTCGGCAGACCGTGCTCTCCCTGAGGCCCGTCCGTGCCCGGCCATGCCGCCGGTGACGGTCACAGTCGTGGTGTAGATGGAAGAGAAGGACGGCCCGTCGAAGTCGTTGTGGGTCGACAGATCGGGCACCCGGACCCGTTCGCTCACAGTGTGACTCCGGCGTCGTCGCAATTCGGGCCCGGCACGTACGGAGCGGGCAGGGCGGTGGATGCGGCGCTGTTTGCCCGCACCGGTGTGCTGCGTCGGCCGATAGGGCGATGCATCCATCCGCGAGCAAGGCTCACGGTGCAGCTCATGACAACCTTCACGTCAGTCATGTCGTCTGTTCCCTTCATGTCGTGGAAGAACCCGGGTCCCGCTCTACCCGTTGACCGACACATCACCCCCCTTGTGACACATACGGGCCGCGATCATGGGCTGTCACACGCTTGCGAACAGCTCGGTCATGACGGTTGGTCAGTTGCTGATGTGGCATTCCGAAGAGGAGGAGTGCTCCGTGCCGTATCGCCGAACGCCGCTCCTATGACGTCGTGACCCCGGAGAACGCGGTCGTTCTGCTCATCAACCACCGGATCAGGTTGATGCAACTGATCACCGACATGCCCCCCGGGACTGCGAAGAACAACGTGCTCTGGCTCGCCCGGGTCGCCAATCGGGTTCGAGGACGTCACGGTGGGTTACGCCCGTACGGGCCGGGCACCGCTAGGCGAGACGGTCACGTTCGTCGACATGGTGGATGCTGCACGCCGAGCCTGCTCCCCAGAGGGGACGGCAGCGACCTGCGGCGCCTCAAAGCTTCACGGTCCAGGGACCAGAACCATGGATCTCGCGCGGCGCCCTGCACCTCGCGGCCGGTGGATGCGGCGCGTTGTCGGACGTCTCAGCAACGGCTTCACCGGACGAGTTCAGCGGTGGGCATCACAGATCGGGTTGCCGCCCGGGGCTGGCTGAGAAACCGATCCGATTCCGTGCCGTGGTGAGAAAGGTGGATCATGATGATTGTTTGTGGCCGGATACCGGCCTCATGGGCTCGCTTGGGCTTCGGTGGGGGCGACTCGACGAGTGGTCGTGGCCACGAGAGCCGTCGAACCATGACGGACGCCAGCATGACGGACGACAAGGGGACGCGTTCCCTGTCATCGCACCGGTCGCCCGAGGATCCTGAGTCGGCGGGCGTGCGTGCCCTTCCCCGTCCCGTTGCGGTGGCGGTGGGCGCCGGTGGCGTGCTCGGAGCGGCGCATGTCGGTGTCGGGTACGCGCTGGAGGAGCGTAGGTTCGTCCCCGACATGATTATCGGGACCTCGGTGGGCGCCCTCGTCGGGGCCATCGCGGCCGCCCACCCAGACGGGTCCGCGCCGGGGCTGGACCGCGTGTGGACCCAGTTGCGTCGCCGTGAGGTGTATCCGCCCGGTTACCTTCCCTCACGGGCCAGCATCGTCACCGATCGCGGCCTGCGCCGACTGATCGCCCGGTCCGGGCTGCCGTCCCGGATCGAGGAGCTGGCCGTACCGTTCGCCGCGGTGGCCATGGGCCTGGGCACCGGCGCTCCCGTGTTGCTCGACCGCGGAGACCTCGAGTCCGCACTGCTGGCCAGTGCGGCCGTTCCCGGGATTCTGCCCCCGGTGGATCGCGAGGGCAGGACGCTCGTCGACGGTAGGTGATCTCCTACGTCCGCGTACTGGCGGCCCTGCAGGCGGGGGCGGCCAGCGTCGTGGTGCTGTCGATCGGACCGGAGAGCTCGCCGCCCAGCCCGGCCGTCCCGCGCCGACGGGCTGGCGCGATCGCCGCCAGGGCCGGGCTGCTGCTGATGCACCATCAGATCGAGCGTGATCTGCACGAGGTATCCCGGCACATCCCGACCGTCGTGCTGCCGACCGGCATCGAGGCCTGGCCCGCCCCGTGGGACTTCGGCCATGCCCAGCGGCTGATCAGCACCGCTTCCCGCACGGCGGGACGCTTCCTCGACGGGCTGCGCATCAGCGGGCCGGGCCTGTATCGGGTCGACGATCCTCTGGCGGCGTACGCCAGCCGGGGCGAGGCATCGACTTCCTCCGTACCGGGGGTCGCCCTGTGAGTACCGTCGCGTTCCTCAACATCGCCATGCACGGGCGCGTCAACCCGACGCTGCCGGTGGTGGCCGAGCTTGTCCGGCGCGGCCACACGGTCACCTACCACACCTCGCTCGCGTTCCGTGAGGAGATTGAGGCTGCCGGCGCGACGGCGTGCCTGTACCCCGGGGCGATCAGCCGCTCCCGGATCCGCCGACGCCGGTCACGCTGATCGAGGGTGTGGCGAGCACGACTGTCCGCCTGGTGCCCGCGGTGCTGGCAGACCTGCGCTGCATACGGCCCGACCTGATCGTTCACGTCAACGCCTGTCTGTGGGGCGCGGTCGCCGCCCGCGAACTCGAGGTGCCGGCGGCGTCGTCGTTCACCACGTTCGCATTCAACCGGCACGTCCCCAGCCCAACCCGCGGCTCGTGGGACCTGCTCGCCGCGGCGATGGCCCGACCGCGCAACCTCCAGGGCTACCTGCGGTCGCGCTGGGGGCTGCGCCGACGCTTCGACACCGGCGGACTGCCCTGGCTCGACCTCGGGAACATCCGCCAACCGCTCAATCTGGTATATACACGGCGGGCGTTCCAGCCCGCCGTCGAGGATTTCGACCGGTCCTACCGGTTCGTCGGCCCTAGCATCGGCGCGCGCCCGGTCGACCCGTCGTTCCCGGCCGATCGGCTGCGGGACCCCGTGCTGTACGCGTCGCTGGGCACGGTGTTCAACGCCGACCCGCAGCTGCTGCGCAGTTTCGCCACTGCGCTCGCCCCGCTGGGTGGCACGGTGATCGTCTCCACCGGGCAGACCGATCCCGCCGCGTTGGGGCGGTTGCCGGCCAATGTGCTCGCCCGCCGATTCGTCCCGCAACCGGAGGTGCTGGGCCGCACGGTGCTATTCGTCACCCATGGCGGGATGAACAGCGTCAACGAGGCCATGTACGCCGGGGTTCCGATGCTGGTGGTCCCACAGGGCGCCGACCAGCCGATGGTGGCCCGTCGCGTCGTGGAGCTCGGCGCCGGCCTGTCGATCCGTACCCGGGACGTCGCCGAGGGCTTCGTGCGTGTCCTCGCCGGGCGCCTGCTCGACGACCCACGGTACCGGGCTGCCACGGCCTCCCTGCAGGTCGCCCAACACGAGGCCGGCGGATACCGGCGCGCCGCCGACGAACTCGAGCGGTACCTGCGTGCGGCCGGCTCGCATGGTCAGCCGGCTCACGTCGATCCGTCACAGCGAGGCTGAGCGATGTCACTCGTCGCTGTGCTACTGCTGCTCGCCGGGGTGTCGGAGGCCGCCGGCCGGATCCTGCCTCTGGTGGTCCGCCGCCCTGGCATGCCGAGGACCCTGGTGGCCGTGCTGCTGCTGGCCGGGGGCCTCGTCGAGGGTGCCGTGTTCGCGCTGTGGCCGCTGACCGCGTGGACCCTGTCCGAGCTCGTGCTGTCCCCTCCACCACCGGGCGACGGCTTGGTGTGGACCCCAGACCTGGTCGCCCCGCTCGTGCTCGCCGCCGTCCTCGCGTTCCCCTGGCTCGGCCCCCTCCTCCACCTGGTGCTCTTTGCAGGGGTCGGGGCCGGTCTGGCCGGCCCGCTCGCCACGGCGACCGGGCTGGGCTGGTGGAGCTCCGCCGGTTGCGTGGCTGTCGCCGGCACCGGGCTCGGTGTCGCGGTAGAGGCCGTTCGGCGTCTGGTCGTGCGGATCAGCGCGGCCGAGGTGCGGAAGACGCGAGAGGCGCGGGAGCCGATCGCATGAACGGTTTCCTGCTCTGGGTCTTCACGATCGGACCGGCTCTGCTCGCCGAAGCTCTACTGGCCCGCTACGAGGTGCTGGCCTACGGCGCCGGCTGGCGGGCCCCCGCCACCGAGCTCCCGAAGGGCGTGCCCTACGCCCGGGGCGCGGCCCCCGACAGTCCCCCGGCTGCCTACCTGGTCTACCTCGACGGCATCGGCAAGCGCCGGGTCCGCGACAGCCGGGACGGCGGCCAGCTGGTCAAGGCCTTGCTCGCCGGAGCGCCGGAGCTGCGGGTGCTGGGTCAGGTGCAGCCCTACTCGCCACTGGCCGACCCGCTTGCCGAGCGGCCGGTGTGGGCGTGGCTGCGCCGCCGCGTCGGGCTGCTGCTGTTCCTGCACAATGTCATGCAGATCTTCGTCGCCGCCGACCACCGGTACCGCCGCCTGTACAACCGGGCCGTCGGTCGCCAGATCGCCACGCAGCTCCGGCTCGCTGGCTATGAGCCCGACAGCGGTGTCCCCGTGGTGCTGCTCAGCTACAGCGGCGGTGCCCAGGTCGCCGGCGGCGCGGTCGGTGAACTGCACGCACAGCTGCGCTCCCCGCTCTTGCTGATCACGCTCGGTGGGTTCCACAACGGCGCCAACGACTTCACCCGTGCCGAGCACCACATGCTAATTCGATGGATCGAGCGACCCTGGCAGGAAGTTGAAATACTGAATCGCCCTGTCGTCGGATTTCGCGGGCCCGGCGTTTCCGCGAGCGAAGTGGAGGTGGCATTCGAAGGCCCTGTGCCGGAAGACGCCGTCGCATGGTTTGGCTGGTCGAATGGCGTGGAGTACCACCCGGGCCGGATCCAGGACGATGCTGCCCTTGTACTCGGAGAGTTCTTTGTCCCGCTGCTGCTCCCAGCGTTGCCCATGTCATGATTCGGCCTCGACCCAGCGATAGTCGTCCGCCTCCAGAATCCCCTGGTCTGGGCCCACTGCGTGATGCTCGGTCGGCGGGATACGCAGAGCCTTCACCCCGGTTACACCCAGGCGACCTTTGGCCGTCCATCCCCTGGACGACCCGGCATGCCGCATGGACGTCGGCCGATCATGAGGGCATGCCCGTAGTCGACATCCCCGGTTCCAAGTCGCTCACCGCCCGCGCCCTCTTCCTCGCGGCCGCCGCCGACGGCGTCACCACCCTTGTACGGCCCCTGCGCTCGGACGACACCGAGGGGTTCGCGGAGGGCCTCACCCGGCTCGGCTACCGAGTCGGCCGCACCCCCGACAGCTGGCAGGTCGACGGCCGCCCCCAGGGCCCCGCGGTCACCGAAGCCGACGTCTACTGCCGCGACGGCGCGACCACGGCCCGCTTCCTGCCCACGCTGGCCGCCACCGGCCACGGCACCTACCGTTTCGACGCCTCCGCCCAGATGCGCCGCCGGCCCCTCCTCCCGCTCACCCGCGCCCTGCGCGACCTCGGCGTCGACGTGCGCCACGAGCAGGCCGAGGGCCACCATCCGCTGACGGTCCGGGCAGCGGGGGTGGAGGGCGGTGAGGTGACCCTGGACGCGGGCCAGTCCTCGCAGTACCTCACCGCGCTGCTGCTGCTCGGCCCGCTGACCCGGCGCGGGCTGCGGATCCGGGTCACCGACCTGGTGTCCGTCCCCTACGTCGAGATCACGATCGCGATGATGCGGGCGTTCGGCGCTGAGGTACGCCGCGAGGGCACCGTCTTCGTCGTCCCGCCCGGCGGCTACCGGGCCACGACGTACGCGATCGAACCGGACGCCTCCACCGCCAGCTACTTCTTCGCCGCCGCCGCGCTGACCGGCGGTGAGGTGACGGTCCCCGGACTGGGGAAGGGGGCTCTTCAGGGCGACCTGGCCTTCGTCGACGTACTGCGCCGGATGGGCGCGGAGGTGGACGTCGCCGCCGACCGCATCACCGTCCGGGGCACCGGCCGCCTGCACGGCCTCACCGTCGACATGCGGGACATCTCCGACACCATGCCGACCCTTGCCGCGATCGCCCCCTTCGCCTCCGGGCCGGTCCGCATCGAGGACGTGGCCAACACGCGCGTGAAGGAGTGCGACCGCCTGGAGGCGTGCGCCGAGAATCTGCGGCGGCTGGGCGTGGAGGTCTCCACCGGCCCCGACTGGATCGAGATCCAGCCGGGCCCGCCCGTGGCCACCGACATCAAGACGTACGGCGACCACCGCATCGTGATGTCCTTCGCGGTCACCGGCCTGCGGGCGCCGGGGATCTCGTACGACGACTCGGGCTGCGTACGGAAGACCTTCCCCGGCTTCCACGAGGCGTTCGGCAAGCTGCGCGGCAGCCTGCCTGTCAGGCCGAGTCGTTGAGCAGCCGCGCCAGGTGATCGCGGCCCGCGCCCAGCAGGCCGGGAAGCGGCGCCGCGGCCTCGTACCAGCGCTTCTCGTACTCCCAGCACAGCCAGCCGTCCCAGCCGTGCCGGGAGAGCAGCTCCACGGTCTCGGCGAGCGGGAGGACACCGGCGCCCAGCGGCAGCGGGGTCGTGTCGTCGGCGGAGGCGATGTCCTTGACCTGGACATAGCCGAGGTACGGGGAGAGGGCCGCGTACGTCTCCTGGGGCTGCTCGCCGCCCAGCCAGGTGTGCATCACGTCCCACAGCGCGCCGACCTGGCGGTGGCCGACCAGGCCCAGGATCCGGATCGCGTCGGCGCCGGTGCGGTGCGAGTCGTGGGTTTCGAGGAGGATGCGTACGCCCGCGTCGCCGGCGTACTCGGCGGCCGTGCCCAGGCGGCGGGCGGCGGTCGCGTCGGCCTCCTCAGGGCTCTGCTCCGCCGTACCGCCGGGGAAGACCCGGACGTACGGTGCCCCCAGGTCGCGGGCCAGGTCGAGCAGGGCGCGCAGCTCGGCGAGCACGGGCTCGTCGTCGCCCGGCGCCGCCACGCGCGCGTACCCGGCGACACCGAGCAGCTCGACGCCGGACTCCTTGAACTTGGCGGCGGCTTCCGCCCGTTCGGCGGCCCCGATGCCGGGGTGCACCGGCTCCTCGGGGTGTGCGCGCAGCTCCACGCCGTGGTAGCCGTGCTCGGTCGCGAGTCGGAGGACGTCCGGCAGGGGGAGGCCGGGGACACCGAGAGTGGAGAAGGCCAGCTTCATGCACCCAGCTTGCTGCACACGGGCCCTTCCCGTCACTCCGGTGTCCCTCGTAGGTCCAGGCGCCAGTCCTGGCCGACCAGGTCCTTGCCGAACGAGCGGTGCGGCTTCTCGGCGACCAGGACGAAACCGTGCCGCTGGTAGACGCGGCGGGCGGCGATGAGCACGTCGTTCGTCCAGAGCACCAGGTCGCGGTAGCCGACCCCGCGGGCGAAGTCGATGACCGACCGCACCAGCCGGTCGCCGATGCCGAGACCTCGCGTGTCCGGTTCGACCAGGAGCAGCCGCAGCCGAGCCGTGGCCGGCGCCTCGTCCCGTACGCACATCACACATCCCACCGGCCGCCCGTCCAGTTCGGCGATCCACACCCGCTCCAGGTGCGGATCATGGTCCTCGGCGAAGTCCGCGACGATCCGGGCGACCAGGCCCTCGTAGGCGGTGTTCCAGCCGTACTCGGCGGCGTACAGCGCGGCATTGCGCTGCACGATCCAGCCCAGGTCGCCGGGGCCGGGCTCGCGCAGCACCACGGCCTCGGGGTGCGGGGCCCGGTCGGCGCCCAGGATCGCCCGTACCGTCCGCAGCGCCTCGGCGAGCCGCCCCCGCTCCTCGGGCGGTACGGGGGCCAGCAGCGCCCCGACCGTCTCGCGCGCCCGCTCGTCGAGCAGGTCGGCGGCCTCCCGGCCGCGTGCGGTGAGGGTGATCCGGCGGCGGCGCGGATCCCGCTCCGAGGGCGCCCGCTCGATCAGCCCGTCCTGCTCGAACTTGTTCAGGATCCGGCTCAGATAGCCGGCGTCCAGGTGCAGTTCGGTACGCAGGTCGGCGGCGTCCGTACGGGGGGAGTGCGCGAGCTCGTACAGGACGCGGGACTCGGTGAGGGTGTACGGGGCGTACAGGTGGCGGCCGTAGTCGAGGGCGCCGATGAGGTTGGTGTAGAAGCGGTTGAAGGAGCGGATGTCCTGGACGGTCATGATCGGCCCCGAAGCTCTGGGATGATTGACTCAGTCAGAGGTTTCCCTGGGTCGAGCCTAGGCCGACGCCGCTCCCTCGTCCATGCCCGTCCTACTGCGCGGTCCTCGGACGCGCACAGCTCGGCAGAAATCCGGCCGGGGAGCCGTCCCGGCCGGATTCCTGGGCGCGCGGTGCCGCTACGAGGCGTCGCGTACCGTGCCGGTCAGTGTCGGGCCCTCCGGCATGCCGTCGTCGCCGGTTTGCTGCAGGACCAGCTGCTCGGCGGGCTCGGCGACCTGGTCGCGGATCGTCGGCACGGCCGCCTCCGCGCTCAGCTCACCGGCCGGGACCGGTACGTAGTAGCCGAAGTAGTCCAGCCGGGACAGCGGGGTCTCCGTGTCGGGCACCTCGCCGGTCCAGTCGCGGAGCCACTCGGGGTCGACGTCCTTGGTGGACAGCTCCGGACGCCCGTCGGTCGGCCGCGCCAGCAGCGTCGCCCCCAACTCCACGTCCGCGGGCGCGGACAGCGAAACCTTCCAGCGCAGCGGCTGCCCCTCGGTGACGTCGTCGGCGACCGGCGTCACGTCGACCTTCGGCATCGGGTCGTCCTCGACGACGGTGACGCCACCGCCGTACGAACCGATGACCGTGCCGCGCACCGCCTTCACCAGCACGTCGTGCGAGAGCCCCCAGGAGAAGCGCTTGTTGCCCTTCACCTTCACGGTCACCTTGGTGGTGCCCGGCTGTCCGGGGCGCAGGGTCACGAGGCGGTGCTCCAGCGCCTGGGTGGCCGGGTTGGTGACGTACATGCGGATCGTGCCGGTGCCCGGGCCGGTGACACGAACGGGCACCTGGTAGGTGCGCTCGCCCGAGTCGCCCTCGTCGACCGTCGTACGGCCGATGTCGACCCGGGTGAGGGCGGCCGGCCGTACGACCGGGGTGCCTGCGCGCCAGGCGTGGGCGTCCATGAGCCAGGCCTGGCCCGAACGGGAACGCGGCGTCAGTTCGAGGGCGTTGACACGGGACAGGTCGAGGCCGGCGTTGCGTGCCGCGGTGAGCGGGACGCGGCGTTCCTGCGCCCAGTAGGAGGCGGTGCGCTCGCTGCCCGGCAGGCCGTCGACGCGCACCTGACCGAGCCTGGCGCGCTTGCCGGTCGCGTCGGTGACGGTGACGTCGAGGCGGGTGCCCCTGCTGTTCGGCGGCACGAACACACGCACCGCCAGGCTCTGCGCGCCCTTGAGGGAGACGGGCTTCCCGGGCCGTACGCGGGTCACGGCACCCGGCGCGGACCACTTGAGCGCGACCGCGCGGCGACCCTGCTCGCGTTCCGGCCACCAGTGCGCGAAGTGCGGTGACACACCGGTCGTGTTCGGGTCCAGACAGGCGGTGCGCGCGTCGGGGTCGACAGCGGAGCACAGCCGCCCGCCGGTCACCTTCACCGGGCCGTCGGGCAGGAACCCGGCGCCCCGGGCCGCGCCCACCGCGTGCGTCAGGACACGGGCGGGGTCGGCGGAGGGAGCGCGGCGGCCGGTGCCGTCGATCAGCTGGCGCACCCGGTCGTCACCGGCGACGAACAGCCGTGCGGCGGCGGCGATGTAGGTCGCGCCGGCGCGGTGCTGCTGCTGGGCGGTGAGACGGGTGGCGGTGCCCGTGGAGCAGACCGGGTCGCGGCCCTCGGGGTCCTCGGTGTCCTCCCAGAAGTCGTCGCTCGCGGGCGCCTCGGCCTCGCCGGGCGTCCACTCGCTGTTGAAGAAGTTGTGGTTGGCGCCGATCATGTAGACCGCGCTGTGCAGGGCCCTGCCCCGGCTCACGCCCCGGGTGCCGTCGACGTACATCTGGCCCTGGAGGTCGGAGACGTCGCCGTCGCAGCCCGGCAGGATCGTCAGCGACGGCACGTCGGGCACCGGGTTCTGGCCGAAGACGGTGGGCCCGATGAGGACGGTGCCGCGGATCGTCCAGCGGGCCCGCCCCGGCTGCCCGTCCTGGTCGGCCGGCGGCGGGTAGAGGCTGTCCATGGCGGCGCGGGAGACGCCCTCACCACCGCGCGAGTGACCCACGAGCAGCACGCGGGACAGGTCGGCCTTGGGCGCGTTGCGTACGGCCGCGGGGGCGCCGGCCGGGGCGGCGGCCCAGTCGGCCCAGCGGGCCAGGTGGGCGCGCACCAGCGAGGAACGGCCCTGGGCGCCCGCGTCCTCGATGCCGGCGTCCTGGCCGTTGATGCCGTTGGCGGAGATGGAGACCGTGACATAGCCCTGGGAGGCCAGCAGCTTCTGGTCCCGCAGGTAGCCGCGGTGGCTGGGGATCGGCTTGGCTCCTGCGGCACAGGGCCAGTCGATGGTGACGGCCTCCTCGCCCTGGCCGGGGACGTAGCAGGTGGCGTGCCGGCCGTGCAGGAACAGGGCCACGGGGCGCTTGCCGGTGGCGCCCCTGGGGGCGACGACGACACCGCGCATCTCGATCGGCTCCCGGTAGCCGGGCAGTCGGATCGGGTCGAGCGTGTACTCGCCGGTCGTGGTGGCGAAGCGGCCCGGCTTGCCCGGGTCGACGGCTCCCGCGGGCAGCTGGGGCGGCGGCTGCACGGCACGGGACCGGGCGCCGCCCGCGACGTCCTCCCCGTCCAGCCGGCGCCCGCCGGCCAGCACCTGAAGGCCGGTCAGCTCGGCGAGCCCGGCGTTCTCAAGTGGCAGCCGGAAGGTACGGCCGTCCTCGTCCTGTTCCGGTACGCCGACCAGTCCGTCGTCCGTGTGGAACTCCACCCGCGCGTCACCCGGCGGCACTCGCCTTGGTGAGCGCCACTCCAGGGTGTTCCCCTCGTCCGTGGTGGTGATCCGCCAGCCGGGCGGCAGTTCACCGCCGTCGTTCTCCGATGCCGTGACGGCACCGGGCGGCCGGGGCGCGGCCTGGGCCAGGGCGGGCGTCACCCCCGCCAGCGTGACCGCCGCGACAGCGGCGGCCCATATTCTCCGGGCGCGTATCAAGAACCCTCTCCTCAACTCCTCGAAACCGAGACGCCGTTGCGGCGGACGCCTCTCGTGCAGGAGGAGGCTGTGGAGGTGTTGTGGGTTGCCCGTGCCCGGGGAAACGGCCGCGGCGGGGCTGATCCCGCCGAGGTCGTTCTGTAACTACTAGTATGTACAGTGGTCGTGTTCGTAGAGGGGCCCTTTATGGCGCATCACCTTGCGCGCGGGCCGGGAACCGGCCAGGAAGCGGGCCCTGTACAGCCGTATCGCCGAACTCGCCGAGAAGTACGCGGGAGTCGCACCCCGAAACGTGTTCGTCACCCTTACCGAGAACGCGGACATCGACTGGTCTCTGGGCAACGGGGAGGCGCAGTACGCGGGGGACTGACCTCAGGCCGCGCGGGCCCCGTCACTCCGCTCGCGGCACCCCGGTCGACCCCCGCACCATCAACTCCCCCCGCACCGTGGCGATCCCCCCGGGCGGCGGCTCCTCCCGCCCCATCGCGATCCGCCCCGCCCGCGCCCCCGCCTCCGCCAACGGCAGCCGTACCGTCGTCAGTGCCGGCACCGCGTCGATGCTGAACGGCAGGTCGTCGAACCCGGCGACCGAGACATCCTGCGGGATCCGCCGCCCCGACTCCCGCAGCGCGGCGCACGCCCCCAGCGCCACGGAGTCGTTCGCGGCGACCACGGCCGTGAGGGACGGATCGCGGCGCAGCAGTTCCAGCGTGGCCTCGTAGCCGGACCGGCGGTCGTAGCGGCCGTGGACCGTCCAGCGCGGGTCCTCCGGGATCCCCGCCGCCTCCAGCGCGGCCCGGTGCCCCTCCAACCGGTGCCGGGTGGTCGTACGCTCCTCCGGTCCGGCGATGTAGCCGAGCCGTCGGTGGCCGAGACCGATCAGGTGCTCCGTCAGCTGCCGTCCGCCGCCCCGGTTGTCGAAGGTCAGCGCCACCGCCTGCGTCTCCGGCGCCGGCGGCCGCCCGCACAGCACCACCCGCGTCCCGGCCTCGGTCAGCTTGCGCAGCTTCGCCGACACCGCCGCCACATGCGCGGCGTCCTCCATGGCACCACCGGTGAGTACGACCGCCGCGGCGCGCTGTCGCTGCAACAGGGTCAGGTACGTCAGCTCGCGCTCGGGGGAGCCCCCGGTGTTGCACACGACCGCCAGCCGCTCACCGCCCGCTCGGCCGCCCGGACCGCCGATCTCCCCCTGAATCGCGCTCGCCATGATCCCGAAGAAGGGGTCGGCGATGTCGTTCACCAGGATCCCGACCAGGTCGGAGGTGGCCGCGGCGAGCGCGCTCGCGGGGCCGTTGAGGACGTAGTCCAGCTCGTCGACCGCCTTGAGCACCCGCTCGCGGGTGGATGCGGCCACCGGGTAGTTCCCGTTCAGCACGCGCGACACCGTCGCGGGCGAGACCTGGGCGCGGGCCGCCACGTCCGCCAGGGTCACCGTCATCTCGTCGTCCTCCGGTAGCGCATCGCGTGTTCCTCCCCGTTACTCGCGTTGACCATAAGGCCACCGACCCTGGTTGTTCGCCCCCTCGAACAACTCAAGACGGTCACACCCTTGTCTGGACCGCGCTCAGAGGCTAGCTTCTCACCATATAGAAAGCGCTTGCTGTACTGCTTGCTGTACTGCTTGCTGTACCGATTCCTGTACCGATTACTGCTCACTTCACCAGCCACAGCGAGAGGGACCCACGTGAACCGCAAGACGGTGCGTATCGCCATGAACGGCGTGACCGGGCGCATGGGCTACCGCCAGCACCTCGTCCGCTCCATCCTGGCCCTCCGTGAACAGGGCGGCCTCGACCTCGGCGACGGCACCGTGCTGTGGCCCGAGCCCGTCCTCGTCGGCCGCCGCGAGTACGCCCTGCGGGCGCTCGCCGAACGGCACGGCCTGGAACACATCTCCACCGACGTCGACGCGGTCCTCGCCGACCCGGCCGTCGACATCTACTTCGACGCCCAGGTCACCTCCGCCCGCGAGGAGGCCATCAAGAAGGCCATCGCCGCGGGCAAGCACATCTACACCGAGAAGCCCACGGCCACGGGCCTCGAAGGCGCCCTGGAGCTGGCCCGCCTCGCCCACGAGAAGGGCATCAAGCACGGCGTCGTCCAGGACAAGCTCTTCCTGCCCGGCCTGCTGAAGCTGAAGAGGCTCATCGACGGCGGCTTCTTCGGCCGGATCCTGTCCGTGCGCGGCGAGTTCGGCTACTGGGTCTTCGAGGGCGACTGGCAGCCCGCCCAGCGCCCGTCCTGGAATTACCGCGCGGAGGACGGCGGTGGCATCGTTGTCGACATGTTCCCGCACTGGGAGTACGTGCTGCACGAGCTGTTCGGCCGGGTGAAGTCCGTCCAGGCCATCGCCACCACCCACATCCCGCAGCGCTGGGACGAGAACGGCAAGCCCTACGACGCCACCGCCGACGACGCCGCATACGGCATCTTCGAACTCGACGGCGGCGCGATCGCGCAGATCAACTCCTCCTGGGCCGTGCGCGTCAACCGGGACGAGCTGGTCGAGTTCCAGGTGGACGGCACCGAGGGCTCGGCGGTCGCGGGCCTGCGCAACTGCCGTGTCCAGCACCGCAGCGCCACTCCCAAGCCGGTCTGGAACCCCGACATCCCGGCCACCTACGCCTTCCGCGACCAGTGGCAGGAGGTGCCGGACAACACCGAGTTCGACAACGGCTTCAAGGCCCAGTGGGAGCTGTTCCTGCGGCACGTCTACGCCGACGCCCCCTACCACTGGGACCTGCTCGCCGGCGCCCGCGGCGTCCAGCTCGCCGAGCTGGGCCTGCAGTCCTCGGCCGAGGGCCGCCGTATCGACGTACCGGAGATCGCGCTGTGACCATCCGACTCCCTGACGCCCATGGGGCCCTGCGGACCTACGAGCCCCGCACCGAACCCCTCGCCGTCACCCCCGGCGCGGGCTTCTCCTGCCGTACGGTCTTCTCCGCGGCCCATGTCGTCGCCGACCCGTTCGCCGACGTCAGCCCCGACTCGCCCGCCGCGATCGACTGGGACGCCACGCTCGCCTTCCGCCGCCACCTGTGGTCGCACGGGCTCGGCGTCGCCGAGGCGATGGACACCGCCCAGCGGGGCATGGGCCTGGACTGGGCGGGCGCGGCGGAGCTGATCCGCAGGTCGGCGGCGGAGGCGAAGGCGGTCGGTGGCAGCATCGCCTGCGGAGTGGGGACGGACCAGATCACCTCGGGCACCCCCGCGGAGGTCCGCGCGGCCTACGAGGAGCAGCTCGCGCTCGTCGAGGAGTCCGGCGCGCAGGCGATCCTGATGGCGTCCCGGGCCCTCGCGGCCGCCGCCACCGGTCCCGAGGACTACCTGGAGGTCTACGGCCACCTGCTGCGCCAGGCGTCCGAGCCGGTGATCCTGCACTGGCTCGGCCCGATGTTCGACCCGGCGCTGGAGGGCTACTGGGGCTCATCGGACCTCGACGCGGCCACCGACACCTTCCTGGACGTCATCGCCGCACACCCCGACAAGGTCGACGGGGTGAAGATCTCCCTGCTGGACGCCCAGCGCGAGATCGACCTGCGCCGGCGGCTCCCGAACGGCGTCCGCTGCTACACCGGCGACGACTTCAACTACCCCGAGCTGATCGCGGGCGACGACCAGGGCTTCAGCCATGCGCTGCTCGGCATCTTCGACCCGCTGGGCCCGCTGGCGTCGGAGGCGGTACGGGTCCTGGACACGGGGGACGTGAACGGGTTCCGCGCGCTGCTCGACCCCACCGTCGAGTTGTCCCGGCACCTCTTCCAGGCCCCGACCCGCTTCTACAAGACCGGCGTGGTCTTCCTGGCCTGGCTGGCCGGCCACCAGTCGCACTTCACCATGGTCGGCGGCCTGCAGTCGGCCCGCTCCCTGCCGCACTTCGCCCGCGCCTACGAACTCGCCGACGGCCTCGGCCTGTTCCCCGACCCGAAGCTGGCCGAGGAGCGGATGAAGACCCTGCTCGCGCTGTACGGGGTGGCCCAGTGAGCACCGCACTTGAGCGTTTCAGCATCAACCAGATGACCGTGAAGCAGCTGAGCATGCCCGAACTGGTCGAGGCGTGCGTCGCGTTGGAGATCGGCAACGTGGGCCTGTGGCGTGAGCCGGTCCAGTCGTACGGTGTCGAGGCGACCGCCAAGCTGGTCCGGGACGCGGGCCTGACGGTGACGACGTTGTGCCGTGGCGGCTTCTTCACGGCGATCGACCCGGAGGAGCGGGCCCGCGCTCTGGCCGACAACCGCCGCGCCGTCGACGAGGCGGCGACGCTGGGCACGGACACCCTGGTCCTGGTCTCGGGCGGCCTGCCGCCGGGCTCGAAGGACCTGCACGGCGCGCGGGAACGCATCGCGGACGCGCTGGCCGAACTGGGCCCGTACGCGGAGCGGCACGGCGTACGGCTCGCGATCGAGCCACTGCACCCGATGTACGCCTCCGACCGCTGTGTGGTCTCCACCCTCACCCAGGCCCTCGACCTCGCGGAACGCTTCCCCGCGCACCAGGTCGGCGTGACGGTGGACACGTACCACATCTGGTGGGACGACACGGCCCCGGAGCAGATCGCCCGCGCGGGCGCCGGCGGCCGTATCCACACCTTCCAACTCGCCGACTGGACGACGCCGTTGCCGGAGGGTGTCCTGAACGGCCGGGGTCAGATCGGGGACGGCTCGATCGACATGCGGGAGTGGAAGGGATACGTCGAGGCGGCCGGGTACACCGGACCGATCGAGGTGGAGCTCTTCAACGAGGAGTTGTGGGCGCGTGACGGGCGGGAGGTGCTGGCGGAGACCGCGCAGAGGTTCGTGCGGAACGTCATCTCGTGAGCGAGAGAACGGCCCGGCCCGGATCGCGTGATCCCGGGCCGGGCCGGAGCCGCCCGCCGGTCAGCCGAGGGCGGCGGCGAACATGCCGGGCTCGTAGGAGCCGCCCTTCTGGTGCACGATCACGGCGAGCCGGTTGGCCGCGTTGATCAGGGCGACCAGGGAAACCAGCGCGGCGATCTGGTCGTCGTCGTAGTGCTTGCGCACCTGGGCCCAGGTCTCGTCGGATACGCCCGTGTGGTCGTCGGCGAGCCGGGTGCCCTCTTCGGCGAGTGCCAGCGCCGCCTGCTCGGCCTCGGTGAACACGGTGGACTCGCGCCAGGCGGCGACCAGGTTGAGCCGGACCGCGCTCTCACCGGCGGCCGCGGCCTCCTTGGTGTGCATGTCGATGCAGTGGCCGCAGCCGTTGACCTGGCTGGCGCGCAGTGACACCAGCTCCTGCGTGGACCTCGGCAGCGGCGACTGGTGGATCACCAGGGCGGCGTTGGCGAACCGCTTGGCGAACTTGGCGGCGAGCTCGTTCTCGAACAGGTTGAATCGGGCGGCGTCCATGATCTCGTCCTCACTCGTGGCTCGTGGGTGTTGCACCGGACGACCACGAGATGCCGGCGGCCCGCTCTTTGTGACGCGGCGGCCGGTGTGACCTGTGCCACCGCCCGTGGATGTCACAAAACCGTGGGGACCGGCGTCCTGTGCACGTGCCACCGTCGAGAACGAGAAGGCAGGAGCAGCCGGTGAACAGCGAGGGCAGCGAGCGCGTACAGCACACGGCACAGGACACGGCCGGGCGGTTCGCGGGCAGCGGACGGACGGACGCCGCCACCGAGGCGTTCGTCACCCACCGCAACCTGCTGTTCACGGTCGCCTACGAGATGCTCGGCTCGGCCGCCGACGCGGAGGACGTCCTGCAGGAGACCTGGCTGCGGTGGGCGGGCGTCGACCTCGGCGAGGTACGGGACCAGCGCGCGTACCTGGTCCGGATCACCACACGCCAGGCACTGACCAGGCTCCGTACCCTCGGCCGCCGCAAGGAGTCCTACGTCGGCTCCTGGCTGCCCGAGCCACTGCTGACCGCCCCGGACGTGGCCGAGGACGTCGAGCTGGCCGACAGCGTCTCGATGGCGATGCTGCTGGTGCTGGAGACGCTCACGCCCACCGAGCGGGCGGTGTTCGTGCTGCGCGAGGTGTTCGACCTCGGGTACGACGAGATCGCCGAAGCCGTCGAGAAGAGCCCGGCCGCGGTCCGCCAGATCGCGCACCGGGCGCGGGCACACGTCGCGGCACGCCGGCCGCGTGGCGTCGTCTCCCCGAGCGAGACCCGCCACGCGCTCGACGCGTTCCAGCGGGCGGTCGACACGGGCGATCTGCAGGGCCTGCTCGACATCCTCGCGCCGGACGTCGTCCTCCTGGGTGACGGCGGCGGAATCAAGCAGGCCGTCCTGCGGCCCGTCGTGGGGGCCGACAAGGTGGCCCGCCTGCTGGCCGCCGGGCTGGGCCGGGTCGCGGGCGCGGCGACGCTGCGGTCGGCCCAGGTCAACGGCCACCCGGCGCTGATCTTCCACCTCGACGGCGAGCTCGACACCGTCGTGGCGGTACGCATCGACGACGGCCTCGTCACCGGGCTGTACGCCGTGCGCAACCCCGAGAAGCTGTCGCACATGCACCGGGAGACCGCCCTGCGCCGCTGAACCCCGCTCAGGGACGGATGCCGTCGCAGGCGATGGGCAGATGCCGTGGCCCGCGCAGCACGGCGTTCTGCCGGTACGGCGGCGGGTCCTGAAGCAGGCGTGGATTGTCCAGTCTGCGGGCGAGTTCCGACAGGGCGAGCTGGGCCTCCAGCCGGGCGAGCGGTGCGCCGAAGCAGCTGTGGATGCCGCTGCCGAAACCCAGGTGCTGGATGTCCCGGCGGTCCGGGTCGAAGCGGTCCGGGTTCTCGAAGCGCTGGGGGTCGCGGTTGCCGGAGGCCAGAACCAGCCAGAGGGACGCGCCCTTGGGGATGGTGACGCCGCGGACCTCGATGTCGGCGAGAGGGGTGCGCTGCGGCAGCAGTTGCACCGGCGGCTCGAAGCGCAGCAACTCCTCGACGACGGGCACGGCGAGCCGCGGATCCGCACGCAGCCGCCGCAGCACGTCCGGGTTGCGCAGCAGGGTCAGCATGCCGTTGGTGACGAGGTTGACGGTGGTCTCGTGCCCCGCGATCAGCAGCAGCGCCGCGGTGCTGAGCAGTTCCATCGTCGCCATGGCGCCGTCCGGGCCCTCGGCCGTCGCCAGCGCGGAGAGCATGTCGTCCCGGGGGTTCTTGCGGCGCTGCTCGATCAGACCGGCCAGGTACATGCCCAGTTGCATCCGGGCCTCGTGCGCCTCCTTGCCCCGCTCGGCGGGATCCGCGTCCGGGTCGGGGTCCAGGCTCGCGGCGATGGTGTCCGCCCAGGAGTGGAACCGCGCCTCGTCCTCACGCGGCACCCCGAGCAGCCGGCAGATCACCGTCACCGGGAACGGGTACGAGAACTGGTCCACCAGGTCGATCCGGCCCGGGTCGCCGATGCCGTCGATGAGGTCGGAGACGATGCCGTGCAGCTCTTCGCGCATCCCGTCGACCCGGTGGGGGGAGTGCGGCGGGCCGAAGGGCCGGTTCGTCATACGGCGCAGCCGGTCGTGCTCGGGCGGGTCGAGCCGCAGGAAGCTCGGCGGCAGGACGCCGTCCTCCTCCTGGGCCGCCGCGGCCAGCGGATCGTGGGCGGTCGAGGCGAGATGGCGGGCTTCGGAGCTGATGCGCGGGTCGTGCAGGAGGCTGCGGATCTCGTAGTAGGTGCTGACGACGTACGCCCCGTCGTCCACGTGGTGGACCGGCGTCTTCCGCAGCTCCTCGTAGAGGGGGTAGGGATCGGCGCGGTTGGCGTAGTCCAGGATCTCGTGCAGCAGGGATCGCGTCATGGCGGTTCCTCGTGGCCGTGCGGGTCAGTGCGCGGGGGTGAACGTCATCCGGCGGTCGGCCGGCGAGTATCCGCTGAGGGTCACCGTCGGGCCGTGGGTGGGCACCGACGGGTCGGGGAAGTCCGCGTCCATCGGCCGCTGGCCGTCCGGGCGCCGGTCGACCATGGGGAACGGCGGCGGGAACGGCGCGGTGGTCTCGATCAGCTCCTGGTAGAACGGCAGCCACCGGGCATGGTCGAAGGCGACCGCGCCGATGACGCGGCCCTGATAGCCGTAGACGCCGACGAACCGGCGATCCGTGAGCGAGCCCTGCGCGACGACGATCTCCGTGCCCATCGACGGCACCCCGACCGACTTGATGTTCACGCCGAACTGCGAGGACCAGAAGGCCGGCACCCACATGTGGGGGATGCGGTCGGCGCTCTCACTGAGCATGTTGTGCGCCGCGATCTCGGCCTGGCTGACGGCGTTGCCCCAGTGCTCCAGGGACAGGAACTGGTAGCCGAACAAGGGGTGCGGGGAGCGGGCGACGTCGCCCGCGACGTAGATGTCGTCCGTCACGATGCCGCGGATGTCGAAGGCCCGGCAGCCGGCGTCGCAGGCGATACCGCGCGGACCGGCCCCGAGCCCGGACCCGGCGAGCCACTCGGTGTTGCGGGTGGCGCCGAGCGAGACCACCACCACGTCGGTCTCGATCGTGGCACCGTCGGACAGATGCGCGGCGCGCACCCGTCCCGCGGCGTCGCCCTCCAGAGCGGTCACCATGACCCCGCACCGCAGGTCCACGCCGTGCTCACGCTGGAGTTCGGCGGCGACCGCGCCGACCACCCCGCCCAGTGCGCCGACCAGAGGCGCCGCGGCGCGCTCGGCGACGGTGACGGCGAGGCCGCGTTCACGGCAGGCGGAGGCGATCTCCGAGCCGGTGAACCCGGCGCCGATGACGAAGACCCGCTTGGGGCCCTCGGCGAGCCGCCGCGCGAGCGCCGTGCTGTCGTCGCGGGTGCGCAGCACGAAGACGCCGTCGAGTTCCGCCTCCTCCGGGCGCGGCCACGGCCGCGCCCGCACGCCGGTGGCGATCAGCAGCCGGTCGTACGGCACCTCGTCACCGTCGGCCAGTCGCACCCGCCCGGCGGCCATGTCCAGGCCGGTGGCCGCCACGCCGAGCCGCCACGTCGCGTCGAGGGCCCGGCGCCTGGGCAGTGCGGTGCCGTCGGCGGTGGCCACGCCCAGCAGGACCTGCTTGGACAACGGGGGCCGGTCGTACGGCTCGTAGGGCTCGTCGCCGATCATCGTCAGGGAACCGGCGAAGCCCTTCTCGCGCAGCGTCTCCGCGGCCCGCAGACCCGCCAGCGAGGCGCCGACGACGACGATACGGCCCTCGCGCCGGAGCCATTCCAGCGATCCGTCACCGCTCATCGGACACCGCCTCGGCCGGTGCGTCCACCGCGTCGACGAGGATGGCCTGGACGGGGCAGGCTGCGGCGGCCTGGGCCAGTTTCTCGCGATGCGCCTCGTCGGCCTGCGGGTGGTACAGCAGCGCCTCCTCGCCGTGCATGGCGAACACCTCGGGCGCGAGGAACGCGCACTGCGCGTACCCCTGACAGCGATTCAGATCGACGACAAGCCTCACCAAGGGATGTGTCCTCTCCACCGGGACCGGGCCCCCGTACGACCATCCTCCGTGCCCCGGGAGAAGACGGCGACGAGGAGGAGACCGTCGGAGTGAACGCGGCCGGTGCCCGGCTCAGGCCACGGCAGCGGGCGGTGAGTCGGCGGGACGCCGTCCCAGCAGGATGTTGAGGCTGACGATCAGCGCCCAGGCCGGGAAGACCAGCTCGGACCAGGGCAGGTCCGCCCCCACCACGAGCAGCGTCAGCCCCGCGAGGTAACCGAGGACGACGAGCGGGCGAGGGAAGACGCCGAGGCGGCGGCCGATGGTCGAGGTGGTGAAGATGAACACCGCCGCCATGCGCAGCCCGTACGTGGTCAGCAAGGTGTGGGCGAAGAGGCGGCCGAACGACGCGTCCTGCTGACTCTCGTCGAGCACGGTCCCCGCCGCCGCGGCACTGCCGAACAGCATGGCGACGAAGACCAGCCCGCTGCCCATGAACACCGTGGACACGAACCGGTCCTCACCCTCACCGGCCTGCTCGCGCAGAGCCCCCATGAACCACAGGAATGAGATCCCGGCGAACGGCAGCAGCGCCAGCGCCGTCCGTACGGCGCTCCGCTGCCCGGCATCGACGGCGACCTCGGCCCCGCCGGCCCCGCCGGGCAGGGCGAGGCGCACCAGGATCATCGCCGCGGCCATCAGGAGCGCGAAGACGACCCCGGCGATCCCGGCGGCCCGGGGCGTCCCGAGGCGCCCGTGCTTCCGCGCCATGGTCCCTCGCTTTCTGTCCGCACCTCTCTCGTACAGACAGCAGCAATCCGGGAACTCCCGCCACCGGGCCACTCGCGCCGACGGGAAGCGGCTCAGCCGACGGGAAGCGGCTTGGACGGGAAGCGGCTCAGAAGAACACCCCGCAGCGCAGCAGCACATTCGCGTACGGCGACGCCTCCCCGGTGCGTACGACCAACCGCGCGCCCCCCGACAGCTCCTTGAGCCGCTCGTGCGATACGAGGTCGAGGTCGGGAAAGCGCCCGTCCAGCAGCGTGGCCGCCGCCGGATTGGCCCGCCGTACCTCCGTCGCCGCGATCGCCCCCTCCACGACCAGCTCGGCCAGCAGCCCGTCCAGCACCTCGGCGAAGGACGGCACCCCGGCCCGGAACGCCAGGTCGACGACGCGCGGCCCGCCCGGAATAGGCATCCCGGCGTCACACACCAGCACCCCGTCCCCGTGCCCCAACTCGGCCAGCGCCCCGGCGAGATGACGGTTGAGAATCCCCGCCTTCTTCACAGGGCGTCGACCTCTTCCGGCGTCGGGTACGACTCCTGCGCGCCCGCCTTCGTCACCGCCGCAGCCCCGACCCGCGCCGCGTACGCCGCCGCCTCCGGGAGGGCGTCGCCCTGCCCGAGCCGCCAGGCCAGCGCCGCCGTGAAGGCGTCGCCCGCGCCGGTGGTGTCGATGGCCTCCACCTTCACGGACGGAACCCGGGCCACGCCGTCCGCGGAGGCCACCAGCGCGCCCTCCGCACCCAGCGTCACGACCACCGAACGCGGCCCGCGTGCCAGCAGGATCCGCGCCCAGTCGGCGGGGTCGTCACCGACCAGCGCGTCGCCGAGGACCACCTTCGCCTCGTGCTCGTTCACGATCAGCGGGTCGCACGCCGCCAGCACCTCCGGCGGAAGCGGCCGCGGCGGCGACGGGTTCAGCACGAACCGGCTGCCGGGCGCCAGGTTCCGTACCGCTTCCACAACCGTCTCCAGCGGAATCTCCAACTGCGTCGAGACAACCCGGGAAGCGTGGAAAAGGCTCCCCGCCGCCCGCACGTCCTCGGGCGTGAGCTTCCCGTTCGCCCCCGGCGACACCACGATGCTGTTGTCGCCGGACGGGTCCACGGTGATCAACGCGACGCCGGTCGGCGCACCGCCGACCAGCACGCCCACCGTGTCCACCCCGGCCGCCCGCTGCGAGTCGAGCAGCAGCCGACCGTACGCGTCGTCACCGACCCGGGCCAGCAGCGCCGTACGGGCCCCCAGCCGGGCGGCCGCGACCGCCTGATTGGCGCCCTTGCCCCCCGGATGAACGGCCAGATCGGACCCGAGCACCGTCTCCCCGGCCCCCGGCCGCCGCTCGACCCCGATCACCAGGTCGGCGTTGGCCGACCCGATGACCAGGAGGTCGTAGTCGTACATGAATGGTCTCCCCTGATACCCGTACCTGGTAAGTGATCGGTGCCCTCGGAGGTCAGCCGCCGAATCCGGCCACGTTCTCCTTCGTGACCACCTTCACCGGCACCTTCACCGTCGCACTCACCTTCTCGCCCTCCGCGGCCCGCAGGGCGTTGTCCACGGCGATCCGGCCGAGTTCCCTGGGCTGCTGGGCCACCGACGCGTACAGTGTCCCGTCCTCGACCGCCTTCAGCCCGTCCGGCGTGCCGTCGAAACCGACCACCTGCACCGACGTACCGGCCTTCGACCCCAGCGCCTTGATCGCGCCGAGTGCCATCTCGTCGTTCTCCGCGAAGACACCGTCGATGTCGGGGTGCGCCTGGAGGAGGTTCGTCATGACGTCGAGACCCTTGGTGCGGTCGAAGTCGGCGGGCTGCTTGGCGACCACCTTGATACCCGGGTAGGCCTTCAGCCCCTCGGCGAAGCCCGCCCCGCGCTCCCGGCTGGCGGACGTACCGGCCTGGCCCTGCAGGATCACGATCGTGCCCCGGCCGCCCAGCTTCTCGGCGAGCGCCTTGGCCCCCAGCTCACCGCCCTCGACGTTGTCGGAGGCGACCAGCGCGGCCGTCTTGGCCTTGTTGACGCCCCGGTCGACGCCGACGACGGGAATACCGGCCTGGTTGGCGGCCCGTACCGCCGGACCCGCCGCGTCCGAGTCCACCGGGTTGACGATGATCGACGACAGACCCTCGCTGGTGAAGTTCTGCAGCTGGTTGGCCTGCTGCGAGGCGTCGTTCTGCGCGTCGGTTACGGTCAGGTCGGCGCCGAGCTTCTTCGCCTCGGCCTCCGCACCCGCCCGGATCTGCACGAAGAAGGGGTTGTTGAGCGTGGACAGCGACAACCCCACCTTCTGCTGCGCGGCCGTCGACGAGCCGCTGTGCAGCAGCGAGGTCGCCCCCACGACCGCCGCCGCGACCACGGCGGCCAGAAGGTACGTCACCGCCTGCTTGCCCTTGCTGCCACCCCCACCGGCACCCACCGGAGTCGCCCCCGCCTTGCGCCGCACGGTGTCGAGCAGCACGGCCAGCGCGATCACCACACCGATGACCACCTGCTGCCAGAAGGCGGAGACGGAAAGAAGGTTGAGGCCGTTGCGCAGCACCGCCAGGATCAGCGCCCCGATCAGCGTCCCGGACGCCTTGCCGGTACCGCCCGCGAGCGAGGCACCGCCGATGACGACGGCCGCGATGGCGTCCAGCTCGTAGCCCTGCGCGGCCTGCGGCTGCGCGGAGGACAGCCGGGAGGCGAGCACGATGCCCGCCGCGGCGGCGAACAGCCCGGACAGCGCGTAGATGGCGAGCTTCTGCCGCTTCACCCGCAGCCCCGACAGCCGCGCCGCCTCCTCGTTGCCGCCGATCGCGTACATGGACCGCCCGATGTACGTCCGTCCCAGCACGAACGCCGTGATCAGCCCCATGACCACCATCACCAGCACGGGCACCGGCAGCCATCCGCCCAGCGTGTCCCCGAGATGCGAGACCGAGTCCGGAAAAGCGATCGGCGAGCCCTGCGAGACGACCAGCGACAGCCCGCGCGCCACGGACAGCATGGCGAGCGTCGCGATGAACGGCGGCAGTTTGCCGTACGAAATCAGAAAACCGTTCACCAGACCGCACGCGATACCCGTGGCAACGGCGAGCACCACCGACACCACCACAGGCACGCCCTCATTGGTGGCACTCCACGCCAGCACGGTGGCCGACAACGCCGCCACCGACCCCACCGACAGATCGATGCCCGCCGACACGATCACGAACGTGACACCGAAGGCGAGGATCGCGGTGACGGCCGCCTGGACGCCGATGTTGAGCAGGTTGTCGGCGGTCAGGAAGTCCCCGGACAGCGCCGACAGCGCGACGACGAGGACGATGAGCGCGGTGAGCGCCCCGTTGTCGAGCAGCAGCCGGCGCAGCCCGCCGGGCCCGGAGGCGCCACCCGCGCCCGCGGAACTCTTGAGCGTGTCAGTGGCCACGGGAGGCCTCCGTTTCGGTAGTGGGGGTGCTGGTAGTGGGATTGCTGACGGCCAGCGCCATCACGGCGTCCTGGGTCGCCTCGTCGGCGGGAAGTTCACCCGCGATCCGCCCCTGCGCCATCACCAGCACCCGATCGCTCATACCGAGCACCTCGGGCAGATCGCTGGAGATCATCAGTACGGCGGCGCCGGCGGCCGTCAGTTCGTTGATGAGCTGGTAGATCTCGACCTTGGCGCCGACATCGATCCCGCGCGTCGGCTCGTCGAGGATCAGCACCTTGGTGTCGGCGAGCAGCCACTTGCCGATGACGACCTTCTGCTGGTTGCCGCCGGACAGGGTCCGCACATGCTGCCCGAGCCCGGCCATCCGCACCCCGAGCTGCCCCGCGATCCGCGCGGCGGCTTCCCGCTGCGCCTTGAGGTCGACGAGCCCCGCGCGGGTGGCCTTCCGCAAGGTGACCAGCCCGAGGTTCTCCTCGACGGAGGCGTCGAGCACGAGCCCCTGCCCCTTGCGGTCCTCGGGCACGAGCCCCATCCCCGCGGCCATGGCGGCGTTGACGTCATGGCGTTTCACCGCCGCACCCGCCACCTTCACGGCCCCCTTGTCGTAAGGATCGGCCCCGAACACGGCCCGTACGACCTCCGTACGCCCCGCCCCGACAAGCCCCGCGATCCCGACGACCTCACCGGCCCGCACCTCGAAACTCACGTCATGGAAGACCCCGTCCCGAGTGAGCCCCTCCACGGTCAGCAACGCGCCCCCGGCATCGGCCCGTTCGCGCGGGTACTGCTGCTCGATCGACCGCCCCACCATGAGCCGTACGAGCTCGTCCTCCCCGGTGGCGGCAGGCACCTGCCCGACGCTCTTCCCGTCGCGGATGACGGTCACGCGATCCCCGAGGGCGGCGATCTCCTCCAGGTGATGCGTGATGAACACGACCCCGACACCGTCCGCCCGCAGCTGCCGCACGATGGCGAACAGCTTCTCGACCTCCTCGGTGGTGAGTACGGCGGTCGGCTCGTCCATGATGAGTACGCGCGCGTCGAGACTGAGCGCCTTGGCGATCTCGACCATCTGCAGCCGGGCGATACCGAGTTCACGCACGCGCGCGCGTGGGGACACCTTCACGCCCACGCGCGCGAGCAGCTCCTCGGCGTCGGCCTCCATCCGCTTCCGGTCGATCATCCCGAACCGCCGGGGCTGCCGCCCGAGAAAAATGTTCTCGGCGACGGACAGATCGGGAACGAGATTGAACTCCTGATAGATGGTGGCGATCCCGAGCCGCTCGGAGTCCTGCGCACCGTGGATGCGCACCTCCTCACCGCCCACCAGGATCCGCCCGGCATCGGGCGTGTAGGCACCGGAGAGCATCTTGATGAGCGTGCTCTTGCCGGCTCCGTTCTCACCGAGCAGCACATGCACCTCACCCCGGCGCAGATCGAAGTCGACGCCATCGAGCGCGACCACGCCGGGAAAGGTCTTGCGGATGCCCTCGATACGCAGCAACTCGTCCGGGTCGCTCACGACGTACTCCTTCGTACGGGGGACAGAGGCGGTACGGCTGAGGGGGCCTCGCCGCACGAACGACGTACGACGAGACGGGCAGGCAGGGTCACGGACTCACCCGGCCGCCCCTCGATCCGGGCGACCAGCGCGCGCACGGCGGCGCGCCCCAGCTCGCCGGTGGGCTGGGCGACGGCGGTGACCGGCGGATCGGTGTGCACGAACCACCGGATGTCGTCGAACGCGGCGAGCGCGATGTCGTCGGGCACACGCAGCCCACGCGCGCGTACGGCGTCCAGCGCGCCGAGCGCCATCAGGTTGTCGGCCGCGAAGACGACCTCGGGCGGCTCGGGCAGATCGAGGAAGCCCTCGGTGACCCGGCGCCCGCTGTCGGCCTGGAAGTCGCCCTGGCCTATGTAGGCGTCGGGAAGGTCGAGCCCGTAGGCACTGAGCGCCTCCCGGAAGGCCTCGACACGTTCCCGCCCGGTCGTGGTGGCCGCCGGGCCAGCGATGATCGCGAGCCGCCGATGCCCGAGCCCGTGCAGATGCGCGACGAGATCCCGTACGGCGGCCCGCCCATCCGCCCGCACCACGGGCACGTCCACACCCGGGATCCACCGGTCCACGAACACCATCGGCGTCCCCGCGCGCACCGCGTCCAGCATCAGCGGGGAGCCGCCGTCGGTGGGGGAGACGAGGAGGCCGTCGATACGCCGGTCCAGCAGGTTCCGTACGTGGTGGTCCTGGAGGTCGGGCCGCTCGTCGGCGTTCCCGATGATCACGCTGTACCCGAGCGCACGGGCCTCCTCCTCCACTGAGCGGGCCAGCTCGGTGAAGTACGGATTCAACACATCGCTGATGACCAGGCCGAGGGTGTGGGTCTGGTCGGTGCGCAGGGAACGGGCGACGGCGTTCGGGCGGTACCCCAGCGTCTCGACGGCGGCCAGCACGCGCGTGCGTGCGTCCGCGCTGACGGACGGATGGTCGTTCAGGACGCGCGACACCGTGGCGACGGAGACGCCGGCCTCGGCGGCGACGTCCTTGATGCTCGCCATCGCCGGTCCACCTCCTTGTGGAATCGATTACACAGATGGGCGTAGAGAGGATTGGAATCGATTACATGCCGGGGTGGCAAGGGGTGGGGTGGAGGGTGAGACCGGATCGTGACCTTTGGGGTAAGTGCCCGGTTCAGGGGTGCGGGGCAGGGGCGTCACGGCGTGGCCCTGTAGCTGGGCTGTGACGGAAGACGGTTGCAGGTGCGATCGGTGGTGGACGAACATGGTGAGCGCAGAAACGTACGGTGGAGTCAATTCGCGTGTGGGGGA
>NZ_BJND01000082.1 GCF_006539505.1 Streptomyces spinoverrucosus | reverse complement strand
CCCTGGCATCAGAACCCGTACGCCAGGGGCTCCCAGACGCGGCCTCACAGGTGTTCCGGCGGCTCTAGCCCAGGACAGCGGGGGCAGCGTCTTCGGCGGTCCAGTCACCGTCGAACAGCGCGGCAACCAGGTCGACGTGCTCAGTGGGGAGTTTTTCGGCACGGTGCTTGGTGCGGGCTTTGGCGAGCCAGGCGCCGATCCTGACCGTCTCACCGTCGACGCGGATGGTCTCGCGGGCGGCGGGGGCGCGGCCTTCGCGGTGGAGGAAGAGTTCCAGGAACTGGACGGTCTGTTCGAACGTGCGACGAGGGCGGCGCGCGGGGGTGAGGGGGTTGCTTTCGGGGGTCAGGCCGAGAGCGGCCATCAGCTGCTGCTGACCAAGATCCAGGGTCTGCCAGGTGGTGAGCTGGCGGTGCAGCCAGGAGCCGATCTTCACCCCGGCCAGGAGGGTGTCGCGGGTGAGTGCGGCGGGGTCGGCGCCGTCGGCGAGGTGGGCGCGCAACAGGTGGTATTTGCGGTGCCAGTCCGCGCCATGGGGCAGGCGCCAGTCGGCGGCGAGGGCGGCCAGCGCGTCGGCGCGGGGCTGAGGGAGCTGGCCGTGGGCGGCACCGTGGCGCTGTTCGGCGAGCCACGCCCCGACGGTGGTGGTGGCAGGGGCGGCGAGGTGGCCGTGGGTGTGCAGGTAGTCGGTGGCCGCAGCCAGGCGGGCGCGCCAGGCGGCCTCGTGCTTGTCCCAGATCATGCCCAGCGCGTCGAGTTCGGCGATCCAGTCCGCCTCGAGGCGGCCGGCCTTCGCCGCGTCGCGCATAGTGGTGATGAAGGTGCCCAGCGCATAGCCAGTGGGGTCCGTGTAGTCGGCGGGGACGTCGAGGTGACCGTATTCGTCACGGTAGGACTGGGCGGCCGCGAGCCCCAGGCGGCGGGAGCGGGAGACGGCCGGGTCGCGGGGATCGAAGGATGCCAAGTCCATGGCACGCGCGATGTGTTCGGGGTGAACGGTGAAGTCGAAGTGCCAGCGGCGCTTGATGACGTCGCTGGTCTCCTTCGGCAGCCGATTGGCCTTGTCCGGGAGGCGCTCGAGGATGCGGTGGTCATGGCTGGCCAGCGCGCAGGCGATCGCCCACACCGGTTCATAGGCGGTGCCGAGGATGTTCTCGCCGTCGGCGCCGGGCGGGACGTAGACGGGGACGATCAGTGAAGCGGTCTTGCCGGATACGTCCAGGCGCAGGGCGCGGCCGAGGGCCTGGACGCAGCGGATCACGCTGCGGGTGGGGTCGGCGAAGACGATGGCATCCACGCTGGGGATGTCGACACCTTCAGCGATCAGGCGGGAGTTGGCCAGGATCGCGCAGTCGGCGGCGGCGAAGGCCGCGAAGATGTCGGCGCGCTGGGCGGGGGTGTGCTCACCGTGGGCGAAGAACAGCTTGGGGGTGATGTCGGGGCACAGTTGGAGGTCGGTCCTGGCCAGCAGGCGCAGGGTGTGGGGCAGTTCCCGGGCGAAGCGGCGGGCGTCGGAGACGAGGTTGAAGTAGACCAGGACCTTCTGCAGGCGGTGTTCGCTCATCGCGCGCAGGACGGCCAGGTGGAGGGCGGTGGTGCGCAGCGCACTGTCCGGCTCCTCGCCGCTGCCGTCGCCAGGGGTGGTGCCGGGGGCGGGGAGGTTGAGGCGGCGGCGCAGGTCGGCGTCGGTGAGGGTGGGCACCACGATGCGGTAGTCCGCCGCGCGGCCGTCTTCCACCGCCTGGACGAGCGGGTACTCGAAGACCTTCTTGCCGTACACCTGCTCGTTGTCCATGGAGTTGACGAACGCCTCCGCGTCCGGCCCTGTGGGGTGCCGGCGGCGCGGGCGGGTGGTGTCGGCGGACTCGGCCAGCTCCGGGGCGGCGAAGATGCGGGGGGTGGCGGTCATGTAGAGGCGGCGGTCCGCGTGGATCCGCTTCGCGTCGTTGACGATCGCCCACTTCTTGTCGGCGCGGCCGGCGATCCGGTGCGCCTCGTCCATGACCGCCAGGTCGAACGGCGGCACCGCGTACCCCGTGCTCTGAGTTTCCTCGATCTTGTTCAGGGAGTCGTAGGTGCAGATGACCGTGAGTGCGGGGATCTGGTCCTTCCCCTCCCCTACTACCGACATCAGCCCGCCCAGCGCGTGCGGGTTGGTGGTCGACATGACGCGCGCCGCGACCAGATCGTCCCGGCCGCTCGCATCCAGGGAGGAGACGATCACCATGTGCTCCAGATGACCGTCGCGGCGCCAGGCCAGCGCCGTCTGGGCCGCCAGGTCCAGGGTGGGCACCACGAACAGCACCAGCCGCGCGCCGAGTTCGTCCGCCACCCGGATCGACACCAGCGTCTTGCCAGTGCCCGTCGCCGACACGAACAGTCCCCTGCTCCCTGGGCGCCGCAGGTGCCGTACCAGCCGCTTGACAGCCTCGGCCTGGTTGGGAAAGAGCCGCGCCCGCTCAGGACGGCCGGGCCGCGGCAGTTCGACCACAGTCATACAGCTCTTCCTCGATCCGAAGCGGGAGGCGTCCGGCAGCGGGCGGGCCGGGGAGGCGGTGAGGCCGCCGAAGCGGACAGCCTCCGATCGAGCACTCTACACCTGCGCACGCCATCCGTACGTGAAAAGTACGGTATCCGTACGCGATAAGCACGATTCACGAGGTAGGATGGGGGCGGAGGTGTCCCATGTCCGAGTTGTTCGATGCGGTCGACGCGCTGGTCGCATCCCGGTCCCCACTGCCGCCCCCGGCGGAGCGCAAGCGTCTACGCCAGGCCCACGCGCTCACCCTGGACGAGGTGGCCGCGGCCCTGGACGTGCGGCGGGCGACGGTCAGCGGCTGGGAGTCGGGCAGGACCGAGCCGCGGCCGCCGCAGCGGGAGCCGTACGCGCGCCTGCTGCGGCAGCTCGCACAGCTCTACCCCGCCGACGAGAGCACCGCCGCCCCGCAGCAGGAGGACACCCCGGCACCGCAGATGTTCAGCGGCCCGGCGCGGACCGGGGCCGCGGGCGGGGCTGTGGAGGCTGCGGCCGTGACCACGCCCGGCATCGCCCCGTCCGCTTCCCTGGCAGTCGCTCACGCACCGGCCGCCGCATCACGTCCGGCGCGGGCCGCCCGGCCGCCACAGGGATCACGCCGCCCAGGCGCGCCGAAGGCCGCCGCGGCCCACGCACCCGCGCCCGGCGGCCCGTACGCCCACGGTCCGCTGCTCGTCCTCGACGCCGACGCCGACCGGCGGGTGACCGGCTACGGCATCGGCGGCCTCATCCTGGACGTCCCCGCCAAGTCACTGCCCGCGCTGGTGGAGTGGGCGCTGGCCGAGGCGCAGCTCGGGACCGAGAAGCTACACGGCTGCGGGAAGGACGCCGACCCTCTGCTGGTGCTCACCGAAGCGGCCTGCGAACGCTACGGCCTGCCCGCCGCACTGTCCGAGGCCGAGCGGCTCGCCGGACGGCTCCCGGAGGAGCACAAGGTCATCAAACAACTCAAGCGCGCCGACTGGCAGCTCACCAAGCGGGGGCTGGGGCCGTGGGCGCGGATCTACCGCCCCGCCCAGGGTGGCCGCCGACGGTGCGTGCAGCTGTGCATTCCGTCCTGGCACGCCCTCGACGACCGCGCCTGGGGCCACGCCGCCCACCTGGAGCCTGCGGAACTCGCCCGGGTGCTGGGCGTGTACGCGATGCGGGTGATGACGCCGGTCGGTTCCACCGCTGTGACGGGGCTGGAGCTGATGACCGCGCTCAACCCGCCGACCCGCGCGAGCGAGCCGGACGCCGACGGCCATCGGCATTCCGAGCACCGGCCCGGCTCGCTGGGCACCAAGCCGATGGACCCGGCGCCGTGCGAGGCGACCGACGGCCACCCCGTCCTGGCCCACCTGCCCCGGTTCCACGTGCGCGGCCCCGGCGAGAGGCTGTTCGAGGAGGCCTACGACTGGGCGCGGGATCTGACCGATGCCGAGTGCATGCAGCGCTGCCTGGTCGGCCTCGACGTGAACCTGGCCTTCGGTGCGGCCGCCAACGGCGCGGTCGTCGGCCTGGCGTCGCCGCCCGTGCACGTCACCAGCCCGGTCTTCGATGCGGCGGTGCCCGGTTCCTGGCTGGTCGACCTCTCCCATGTCGACCTGTCCCGGGTGAAGGTCGGCAAGCAGTGGCGTGAGCTCGACGCCGCGTTGCTGCCCAGCCCGTTCACGCCGACCGGTGAACGCCCCGAGGGGCCGGCCTGGTACGCCACCCCCACCGTGGCGTACGCCGTCGAACTCGGCTACGACGTCGCCCCGCTTAGGCCTGGGTGCGCGAGGAGAGCGGCCGGTTCCTGGACGGCTGGTACAAGCGGCTGCGCAACGCCTACGTCGACACCATGGCGGATCTGGGCGTGGGCGAGAAGCTGGCCCCGGCCGAGTTCCTGCAGTCGATGGACGGCTACAAGCAGCGTGATGCGGAGCTGGCGATCGTGGTGGACGCCGTCAAGATGACCGTCAAGGGCGGCATCGGCAAGCTGCAGGAGAAGGCCCGCGGCGGCGGCTGGAAGCCGGGGCAGGCCTGGCCCGCCCTCGCCCGCCCGACGTGGCGGCCGGACATCCGCGCGACCGTCATCTCCCGGGCCCGGATCAACATGCACCGCAAGATGCTCACCCTGGCCGCGGCCACCGGCCGTTACCCGGTCGCGGTCCTCTCGGACTGCGCCGTGTACGCGGCCGCCGGCCCCAGCCCGCTGGACGTGCTGCCCTACGACGGCGACGGCAAGACCGTGCCGGGCAGCTTCCGGCTCGGTGTCTCCCCGGGGATGGTCAAGCACGAGGGCACCCAGAGCGTGCTGTGGGGCGCGGACGTACTCGAACAGCTCGGCGCCGACGGCAAGACCGCCAACCTCGCCCGCTACATCAAGACCGGCGAGGTCACCGCCAAGGACACCGGAGAATAGGAGCGTTACGGCGATGGTCACGGTCGGGGAGGAACTCGACAAGGCGGTGCAGGGCGCGTTCACGCGCCCGATCCCGAAGTCCGCCGGGGCGCAGATGCGGTACCTGGTCCGGCAGCACCAGCGCAGTACCCGGCGCGTGGCCGAGCTTCTCGGCACCAGCCAGCGCACCGTCGAACGGTATGTGAAGAACCAGATCAAAAAGCCCCGGCCGGAGCTCGCCGACCGCCTCGAGCGTGAGGTCCGCGTACGCTGGCAGCCACAGGTCAGGGCCAGGGCGAAGCAGGTCGCGGCCACCACCGGCGGCGTCATGATCGATGTCCAGGCCCGGTTCGGCTACACCGCCGCCCCCGGCAGCACCGACGACGCCCGCGTGCGTCACCTCACCCTCGCGCTGCCGCCCGGCCACGCTGCCCGTCTCTTCCAGGCCCAGGAGGCCGGTCTCACCGAGGACCAACTCCGCCAGATCGCCGCCGAGGCCCTGGGCGAGGTCTACTTCCGCGACAACGGCCGCCGCGCCCACGGCCTCGAAGTGGAACTCACCGACCTCCTCGACCTCGAGTTCGAGCTGTAGCCGGTCAAGGCCCCGGACAAGACAGGGAGCAGGAAGTGGCATCGGGGACAGCTGTGGCAGCAGAGGCACTGCGGACCGTGCCGCCGGCCGGGGAGCTGAGCGCATTGCTGACCTACCGGGCCGCGTCCGCTAGGGCCTGCCGACCGCCGGCGTGCTGCGGCTGTGGACGTGTCGCCACTCCCCCACCCGGAACGACGACGGCGGCCTGCGCGCCGATGCGAAGGTCGTCCTCAACGCAACCGGGGGGTGTGCTTGCCGAGCTGTGCGCGGTTCAGCCGGCGGTGCCGGCACGCGCTCTGCCCGCCTACACGACATCCACTACAAACCCCGGAACAGGTGCGTTTCAGCGGGCCAGTGTGACCGTGTGAGACGACGTGTTCGTCGAAGAGGTTCCGGCGCAGCTATCGCGCCAGTACTTGTAGGCCGCTGACCAGATCGGCCTGTGCCAGTTCGTCGCGCTGGGCCGGTGTGAGCCAGCGGGCGGACGATCCGGCAGGCGTCCGCTCCACCAGCAGCACGTCGTCGACGGCCTCGGCAACAGCGTGCAGGTGGCTGATCACCATGACAAGGCGATTCCCGTTGGCTTGGGAGCGCAGTACCTCGAGGGCGGAGTCCAGTGCGGTGGTGTCGAGGGCGGCGAAGCCTTCATCGAGGAACAGGGAGCCGAGGGCCGGGCCGCTGCGGGAGTGCAGTTCGGCGAGCGCCAGGGCCAAGGCGAGTGACGCTTGGAACTTCTCTCCTCCGGACAGCCGGTTCGGGGGGTGGGCGACGCCGGAGTTGCGGTCACGTATTTCCGCCTGGTTCAAGCGGCGAAGCAGTGGCATCAAGTGAGAAGCCCTGGCGGCCCGACACGGGGACTCCCAGCCCCTGCCTTCTGGCATCGCACTGCAGCGTGCCTCGTGGCAAGGAAAGCCGCCCGCCTCTGAGGGGGCGGCAGGCGTAACCGTGCCGTCCGCGGCGTGCGCTGTCTGGCGCGGCGACCGCACAGGGCCGCGGCTTGCCCACTCGGTACGGCACACGGCGGGCGCTGGTCTCGTCCAGCAGCAACGGCACGCCCATGAGAGGAGTTCGGGCGGGCCGTGTGCGGCGGGGAGGGCGGTTCAGTCCTCGGTGTGGACCAGTCCCAGGGCGTCGTCGAGGTGAAGACGGTGCCGTCCGAAGCGCACCGGCCGGGTGGGATCGCCGGCGTCCTGCGGGAGCAGGACGAGGTCGGCGAGGAGGGCGTGGCTGCGCCAGGAGGCGGGGACGTGGTGGTCTCGTGCGCGGCCGGCGACCCAGGCGGCGGGGACGGGCAGGGTGTGCTGGAGGATCGTGCGGATCTGTGCGGTGGTCGGTTTGCGGTGCTCGGGCAGCGGCTGAGTGCCGGCCGCGTCCAGGGTGAGGCGGCCGTCGGGTGTGCGGTAGACGGGCAGGAGGCGGCGGGGCATGGCGCCCAGGCGGGTGGCGGCCTCGCGGGGGTGCAGGTTTTGGCGGTGCAGGTCGGACAGCGAGAGGGTGTCATGCCAAGGGGGCACGAGGTGCAGGGCGCTGTGGTGTTCCTCGGTGCGGGTGCGGGCCCGGTGCAGGGTATGGCTGCGGTACAGGGCGGCGTCGGTTCGGGCGAGGGCGTCGGCGTCGCCGTGCACGGCCTCCACCAGCTGCTGCACGTCGTCGGGCAGGGTGAGCGGGTGCTCGGGCCGCCGGGCGAGGTAGGCGGCGGTGGCGAGCGGCAGGAACGGGGAGTCCAGGGGACGCCAGGCGGGCGGCAGGAGGCTGTGGCCGCGGTGGTCGGCGGGGTTGAGGACGATCAGGCGAGGACGGTCGCAGGACAGCCAGTCGGGGCGCACGATGTGGTCGAAGCGCCACAGGCGGCCCAGACGTTGCAGGAGGGTGTGCAGGGGTGCCAGGTCGCTGACCATGACGTCTACGTCGATGTCGAGGCTCATGTCCAGGAGGCTGGTGGTGACGACCACCAGGCGCTCGGGGCGCTCGCCGGTCGAGGACAGGGCGGTGCGGACGCGGCGGGTGAGGGCTTCGCGGCGGTGGCCGGGCAGGCGGGCATGCAGCAGGATCAGCTGCTCGCCGGGACCGCCGTCCGGCCAGTCCAGGCCGTCGCGCAGGTGTGCGTAGGTGGTCTGGGCGTCGGCCATGGTGGCGCAGTACACGGCCGCGCAGCCACCTGATCGAGCGACGGGGGCGATCTCCTTGGTGATGCGCTCCAGGCGGGTTTCCCGGGCAGGGGTGTCCTCGGGGTCGGTGCAGGAGGGGTGGTGCACCGGGTGGAGACGGATGTCGGCGCGGCGCCGGTACCGGTCGGCGTGGGCTTCGGCCGCGGCCGGGGCGATGCGGATGAGGGAGGCATCTGAGGCGGCGGCGTAGAGCCAGCCGGGATAGGGAGGCCGGCAGTCCAGGTGGGCCGTTGCGGAGCGCGGGTGGCCGGCGCCGTCGAGATAGCTGCGTACGAGCTGTCCGCTGATGTGGCCGGGCAGGGTCGCGGACAACAGCACCACGGGGCAGCCCATGGCGCCCAGCCAGTGCAGCAGCCGGGACAGCGTCTTCCGCATGAAGCGGGGGGCAGCGCGTGGACTTCGTCGATGATGACGGTCCGTCCGCAGATGGCCAGCATGCGCAGGGCGCTGAAGCGGACTGGCAGGACGGCCATCAGGGCCTGGTCGTGGGTGGCGACGGTGAACTGGGCCAGCAGGGACCGGTCCCAGCCGCGCAGCCAGCCGTCCGGCACCGTCACGCGGTTCTCGTGCCGCTCCCTCGCAGCCAGCTCACCACCATTGTCGTCGCCGTCGTCGCTGTCGGGCCAGTAGGCGTCGCTGGTGGAGGGTTCGTGGGTGGCCAGGCGGTGGTCGGTGTAGGCGGTGTTGTCGTAGCTGTGGCTGTGGACCAGGGAGACCGGGGCGTGCTCGGGCTGGTGGGCCGCGACGTAGGCCTCGAGGAGGCCGTAGGCGGCGTCGGTGGTGGCCGTGGTCGGCAGCAGCCACAGGATGCCGGCCGTGTCGCCGGAGGCGTTGAAGATCCGTGCTGCTTCCAGCGCGGTGACGCTCTTTCCGCCGCCGGTGGCGTCGGTGACCACCAGGATGCCGGGCCCTTTCTCGCCCACCGCGGCAGTGAGTTGCCCGATCACCGAGGCCTGGAGGGCGTTCGGCCGCTCCAGGCCGCCGTGGGCCTGGGCGAACGGCACCTGCGGCAGGGTGATGCGGGTCAGCCCGGACTCCTCGACCACGGCGGGGGCGTCCCGGACGGCCTGGGCGTAGTGCTCGCCAGCGCCGAAGGCGGGCGCCTGGGCCTTGGGCAGCCAGCAGTGGCGCTGGCTGGCCAGCCGGTCCGCGATGATGCCGATTCCGGCGATCAGCACGGCCGCCGGCACCGACACGTCTGCGGGCAGCGCGGTGGCGCCGGTCAGATGGCGCAGCAGGGCGAAGTATCGGCGGCGCAGATCCTGCCAGGCCGGCCCGCCCAGAGTGAGGTTGACCCGGGAGGCTCTGGCTGCACCGTCAATGTCGACCTGCAGGAACCGGCCGTGGTGACCGCCCAGAATCTGGGCGACGAGCACTCCAGGGCTGTCGGAGGTGTCCGCCGGATAGCCGGTCTCGGCCAGCAGGTGCAGCACACTGTGCATGGACGCCCGTTCGTGCGGCATACGCTGCCAGCCACGGGTGTCCGCGCGCAGGCTGTCGCTGACCCGGGCCCAGGGATACGCCTCCTGTTCCTGGAACGCCGACAACTTGCCCAAATCGTGCAGGCCGGCGATGAACATCACCAGACAGCGCGCCTCGGCCAGCGTGAGCCCCAGCCCGGCGGCAATCAGCCGACGCTGACCACGGGTCAGATACCGGTCCCACACCACACCCGCGAGCGCCGCGACATCCAGCAGATGAAACAGCAGCGGATACACCGCCCACGCGCCACGGTCGAACTTGCCCCACGGCGTCAGATCGATCCCGCCACGCCGGGCATCCTCCCGCACCCCCACCGAATGCTCCCGCCCCGCCCTACGTCAACCCGCCCTGGAATCAAGGGTGTTGCGCCTATCCTGCCGCATGCAGAGCATCCCCCGGTACGCGTCCCGGCCGTGTCCACGGACGGTATCGACGGCGTCTGGCCGACCTTGCGGTAGCGGGCCGAGAGGTCGTGTTCGACCTGCAGGTCCAGCGGTTCCTGTGCCGGGCAGCGGAGTGCTCTCGGCGGACGTTCGCTGAGCAAGTGGATGGGCTGACCGAGCGATTCGCCCGCCGGACGCCGCTGATGCGCCGGATGCTGGAGAAGCTCGCGCTGGCCTTGGCCGGACGACCTGCGGCCCGGATGGCCGCACACTTGTCCATGCCAGCCAGCGCGAACTCCCTGCTCAGACTGCTGCGCAGGCTCCCGGAGAAGCGGCCCGGCACCGCCCCACGGGTACTTGGCGTCGACGACTTCGCGTTCAAGAAAGGCCACGTCTACGGGACGATTCTCCTGGACGTGGAGACCGGCGAGCGCGTGGACGTGCTGTCCGACCGCACCGCGGAAACCCTCATAGCCTGGCTGCGCGACCATCCCGGCGTCGAGATCGTGTGCCGGGACCGGGCCAGTGCCTACGCCGAGGCCGTCCGCACCGTCTGCCCCGACGCCACGCAGGTCGCGGACAGGTACACCTGTGGAGGAACCTGTGCGAGGCGGTCGAGAAATGCGTCGGCGAACATCGCAAGTGCCTGGCCGAACCCGTCGACGATGCGGCAGCCGACGGCCCGACCGGGCCGGAGCCCGACGCCGTGGTCGAGGAGGTGCCGGCGCCGATGGAGGGCCTGCGCGCGATCAAGCGCCGTGAGCGCCATGCCGCGGTGCACGCCCTGTACGACAAGGGCGTGCCCATCCAGGTCATCGCCCAGACCCTCGGGCTCGATCGCAAGACGGTGCGCCGTTATGCGCACGCTGCCACCCCCGATGATGTGCCCTCCGGCACGGGCTCCCGCCGCTACGGACGCGTCCATCCCTACCTGCCGTATCTGTACCGGCGCTGGAACGAGGGCTGCACGGACGCGACTCGGCTGTGTGTGGAGATTCGTGCGCAGGGCTACCGCGGCAGCGAGCGGACCGTCCGCCGCCACCTGCAAGACGTCCGCGCCAGCGGCAAGCCCGCGCCCGCCAGGCCGGACGAGCTGACGGTCCGCAAGGCCACCTGGCTGATCACCGCGCACCCGGACAAGCTCGACGAGAGCAACAGACTCAAGCTCAAAAAACTCCTGTCCCGCTGCCCGGAACTGGATGCCGTCGCTGAGTGCGCGCGTTCCTTCGCCCGGATGATGACCGAGCGCCGTGGCCGCGACCTCGACGACTGGATCAGCTGTGCCGAGCACACCGGGCTCAAGCCGCTGGGCAGCCTGGCCCGTGGCCTCCAGCAGGACTTCGACGCGGTCGCCGCCGGACTCACCCTGGAGTGGAGCTCCGGCAAGGTCGAGGGCAACATCAACAGAGTTACTGACTTCGGCTCATCAGGGTGAGCTTTCCTGAAGTCCCTGCTGGGCCTGGGGTAGTGGCTGTATTCCGTGGTGTGTGAGGTATGCGGATGGGGGCGGACTGACCCCTGCGGGACGTCAGCGCCGGGAGACGGTGCGGATGCAGGCGGCCGAGCTGTTCGAGCACAAGATCAAGCCGCCCGAGGTGGCACGGCGCCTGCGGGTGAGCCCGAAGTCGGCCTATCAGTGGCATCAGTTGTGGCGCGACGGCGGCGAGCAGGCGCTGGCCTCCCGCGGCCCGAGTGGATCGCGATGCCGGCTGTCCCCGCGCTGTCTGGAGAAGCTGGCCGCATACCTCGATGAAGGACCCGCCGCGCACGGATGGGTGGAGGACCAGGTGTGGACCGCCGCCCGGGTAGCCACGCTGATCGGCAGGAAGTTCCACATCTCCTACAGCGTTTCGGGAGCCACGAGGCTGATGCACCGGCTCGGCTCCAGCCCGCAGGTCCCTGCGCGGCGGGTCGCCGAACGCGACGAGCAGGCCGTGACCCTGTGGAAGGAGGCGACCTGGGCCGAGGTAAAAGAGCCCGGGCGGCCTGCGGGGGCTACATCTGCTTCGAGGACGAGGCAGGCTTCACGCGACAGCCGCCCAAAGGACGCACCTGGGGCCGACGCGGCCACACTCCGCAGGTGACGGTGAGCGGGCGACGCTCAGAACGCCTGTCGGTGGCCGGGCTGATCGCCATGCGGCCCGGCTCCCGCACCCGGCTGTGCCACCGCCTGCGCACTCACCGAGCGGGCAAAGGCAAGCGCCGCAGCATGGGCGAGCGCGACTTCATCGCACTGGTCGACGGCGTCCACCAGCGCGTCAAGGCGCCGATCGTGCTGGTCTGGGACCGGCTCAACACCCACGTCTCCCACGCCATGCGTGAGCTGATCGCCGAGCGTGACTGGCTGACGGTCTTCCTGCTGCCCGCCTACTCTCCCGACCTCAACCCCGTCGAGTGGGTATGGGCGCACGTCAAGCGCAGCCTGGCCAACCTCGCCGTGGTCGCTCTCGACCGGCTCGAAGCCCTCGTACGCAACCGGCTCAAACGCCTCCAGTACCGGCCCGAAACGCTCGACGGCTTCATAGCGGGCACCGGCCTGACCCTCAACGACCCAGCCTCACCCTAACTAGCCGAAGTCAGATAACGGCACCCCACGTCGGCGCCCAGGGACTGGCCGGCCGCCGTCGCCTACACGCTGCTACCGGTCACCCCCGAGGACGAGCCGCCTGTCGTGGAGCAGCTGACCGTCACCACCGCTGCGTCCTCTGTGGCGGGGCAGGGTGATCTCTATGGTGAGGCCGCCTTCAGGATTGGCTCTGCCGTGTACGTTCCCGTCGTGGGCCCGCGCGATGGAGTGCACGAGCGCAAGTCCCAGGCCGTGCCCCGCCGGGCGGCCCGCCGCGGTCGCCGTGCGCGGCTGTAGGCGCTGGAAGGGCTCGGCCGCCCGCGCTACCTGTTCGGCAGTCAGCCGCGGGCCGGTGTTGCGGACAATGAACCTCAAACCGTCGGTTTCGGGGGACATCAGGGTGATGTCGACTGTGCCTCGCGGATGGTTGTGGCGGATGGCGTTGTCGATCACGTTCGACGCCATGTGGCGGAGCAGGACCTCGTCCCCGAGCAACGGTGCCGGCGCCAGGCGAGCACTCAGTCGTACTCCTGCTTGCCCTGCCTGCTGGTCCGCTGGACCGAGAACGGCCCGCACGACATCGGCGAGATCAACATGTTGCTCATCCAATGTTCCATGGTCTGCTTGCGAGAGGGTGAGCAGGGCTTCGGTGATCTCGATGCTGCGCTGATTGGTCTCCAGCAGCTTTGGACCGAGGGTTCGGATGTCGTGGTGGTCGGGGTCTGCGATTGCCACCTGCAGCATGGTCCGCGTCGTGGCCAGCGGTGTGCGTAGTTCGTGCGAGGCATTGGCCGCAAAGTGCTGTTCGGCCCGGAATGCGGTGTGCAGGCGTTGCAGCATCGCGTCGAAGGTGTCCGCGAGCTCCTTGATCTCGTCGTGCGGACCGCTGAGGGCGATGCGCCGGTCGAGGTCTCCGGCGGCGACGGAGCGGGCCGTGCGCGTGATGTTGTGCACGGGCGCGAGCGCACGGCCAGCGAGCCACCAGCCGAGGAGCACTGCGGCCAGCACGAGTAGGACGAGAGCGAGGGCACTGAACAGCAGTAGGGTGTTGAGTAGTTCCTTCTTGCTGTCGATGGAGATCGAGGTCAGGCCACTGGCAGTTGGCTTGGCCTGCCCCGAGCCGGTGCCCGAGGCCTGGGGGGAGGTGACGCTATGCTCGGGGGAGCGAAGCGTGACAGCGACGTTGTCGGGCAACTCATAGGTGGGGCCGTATTTCATGAATACGTACACCATCGCCAGCATCACCGCGCCGGTGAGCGCGAACAGCGCTCCGTAGGTGAGGCTGAGGCGAGTGCGGATGGTCAGTCGGCGCCGCTGCCGGCAACGGGTTTTCACCGCGGTTCCGCGAGGTAGTAGCCGACGCCAGTCATGGTGTGCACGAGGGGCGGCTCGCCGAGTTTGCGCCGGAGCGTGGAGACAGTGATGCGCACGGCGTTGGTGAAGGGGTCGGCGTGCTCGTCCCAAGCCTTCTCAAGAAGCTGCTCAGCACTGATTACCCCGCCTTCGGCGTGCATGAGGATCTCCAGAACGGCGAACTCCTTGCGGGTGAGCCGGAGCAGGCGGCCGTCCCGGTAGGCCTCGTGGCGGAAGGCATCGACGCGCAGCCCCGCCCGCTCCAGCACCGGTGGAGTCGGTGTGGCCGCTCGCCGCTGCAGGGCCCTGATCCTCGCGACCAGTTCGGGGAAGTCGAACGGTTTCGCGAGGTAGTCGTCCGCGCCGGCTTCGAAGCCGGTGAGCTTGTCGCGCAGACTGCCCGCCGCGGTCAGCATCAGGACCCGGCACGCACGCGTTTCCTTCTGCATCTGCCGACATACATCGTCGCCGTGCTTGCGGGGCAGGTCACGGTCGAGAACGACGACGTCGTAGGTGTGCACGGCCAGCCGTTCCAGAGCAGCTTCCCCGTCCATGGCGAGATCGACCGCGATGGACTCGCGTCTGAGCCCTGCCGCCACCGCCTCCGCCAGATAGGGCTCGTCCTCGACGAGTAGTACCCGCACTCCGTCACACCCGCCTTTCTCTGCCGCGTCTCCCGCCTGCCACGAGGTCCGCACCATTGAACCCGGACGGAGATATGGCTGGCATATGGAAATCTCCAGACGTTCACCACATGTCCTGGGGGGTTGGGTGAATACCGGTCCCACCACTGCGGCCGGTGCAAACCGGACGAGAAAGTCGAGGTTTTCATGACGTCAAAGCCCCTTTTCCTGCGGATCGCCATGGCCGGCGTGAGTACCGCACTGCTGCTGGTTGGCGTGGCCGGTTGCGGCGCCACCGGTGGCGCCTTCGCAGGCAAACAGCAAGAGACGCCCTCCGCATCCCAGCAGCAGGCCCCGCTCAAGTACGCCCAGTGCATGCGGGATAACGGCGTACCGATGGAGGATCCCACCGGTGACGGGTCGTCCGGCAGTATTCCGGCGGACGTCCCCAAGAGCGCGGTGGACAAGGCCGACAAGGCATGCAAGAAGTACGCACCGGAAGGCGGCGCCGACAACAGCCGCAGCGTGGGAAGCGCACCACCGGACGGCCCGCGGGCGCAGAAAGATCGTTTGGAATTCGCCCAGTGCATGCGCGACCACGGCTATGACATGCCGGATCCGGGCTCCGACGGCAGCGTCTCGCTCGACATGGGCGATGCGGCCTTCCGGAAGGCGAGCGCGGCGTGCCGGGACATTCTCATGAAGTCCCGAGGGCAGTCCGGGGAGGAGCGGTAGTGGCCCTCGACGAGGATTCGACGACCGACCGTGAGGAGCGGTGGGACATGCCGGCCGCCCGCGGGCGCCGCCGCAGCCGGTGGCGTGGCCGAGCCGCTCTCCAGTTCACCGTCGCCGTGCTGTGCACCGCAGCCGTGACCGGAGGAGTGATCTGCATCAACGCTCAGGAGGAGCCGACCCACACCGGGCAGGACGCCGCGGTTCCCCCAGCGACAGCACCGGTCGTCAAGGGTGATCTGGTCTCCCAGGTGCGTGGGTTCGGCACGCTCGACTACACCGGGCGCCGCTCCCTCTCCGCTTCCCTGTCTGGCACGCTGACCTGGCTGCCCCCGGCCAACACGACGGTTGCCAGAGGGGAGAAGCTGTACGCGGTGGACGACAAGCCAGTGCTGTTGATGTACGGGAGCACCCCGACCTGGCGCGCGTTTGCCCCCGGAATGCCGGGCGGGCGGGACGTACGGATGCTGGAGGAGAACCTCGCCGCGCTCGGATACGGCGGGTTCACCGTGGACGACAAGTTCACCGACCTGACCGAAGCCGCGGTCAAGCGCTGGCAGAAGGACGTGGGCCTGCCGGTCACGGGCAGGATCGAACTCGGCCGCGTGGCAGTCGCCCCAGGAAAGGTGCGCATCGCCGGTACAGGGGCGGCCGTCGGCGACACTCTCGCGCCCGGGGCCAAGCTGCTCACCGTGACTGCCATCGGCCACCAGGTGAGCGTCGACGTTCCGGTCTCCGACCAGAAGCTCGCGGTCAAAGGCACCGAGGTCACCGTGGAACTGCCGGACGGCACCCGCACGCCCGGGACCGTCTCGCAGGTGTCCCCTCCCCGCGAGGAGGAAGGCAAGCAGCCCGTGGTACCGGTCGTCGTGAAGCTGAAGCGGCCCAAGGACACGGACGGCCTGCAGCGCACCGACGTCGACGTCTGGCTGAGGAAGAGCGAGGCAAAGAATGTGCTCTCGGTACCCGTCACGGCGCTCAAAGCCCTCCCCGGAGGAGGATTCGGCGTCCAGGTTGTCGCCGATGAGGCCGTGACCACCGTGAAGGTGACCACCGGTGCGTTCGCCGATGGCCGAGTGGCCATCAGCGGTTCGGGGATCGCCGAAGGCGTCAAGGTGGGGGTTCCGAAACTGTGAACGTACGCACCGACCCGGCCCTCCGGCTGCCAGGAAGCAGCTCCCCGGTCGTCCTCCTTGACGGTGTCAGCCGCTACTACGGCGGCAGTGCCTCCCCTGTCCCCGCCCTGGCGGAGGTGACCACATCCATCACCTACGGCGAACTCGTGGCGATAACCGGCCCCTCAGGTTCGGGGAAGTCAACGCTGCTCAACTTGATCGGCACTCTGGACCGCCCCAGCTCGGGCCGGATCATCGTTGACGGCCACGACCTGGCCGCCCTCGACGACCGGCGGCTCTCAGCACTGCGCGCCCACCGCATGGGCTTCGTCTTCCAGCACTTCCACCTCGCCGAGGGAACCACCGCACTGGACAACGTGGCCGACGGGCTGCTGTACACCGGCCTGCCCCGCAGGGAACGGCGGGCACGCGCGGGTGACGCGCTGCACACCGTGGGTCTCGGCCACCGGCTGCGGCATCGTCCCCACCAGCTCTCGGGAGGAGAGCGGCAGCGAGTCGCGATCGCCCGAGCGGTGGTCGGCGATCCGGTTCTGCTGCTCGCCGACGAACCGACCGGTGCCCTCGACAGCAATTCCGGCGGCGCCATCGTGGACCTACTGCACCGGCTCAACGACAACGGCACCACCGTTGTGGTCATCACCCACGATGTCCAATTGGCCGCCCGCCTACCCCGGTGCCTCTCCCTACGCGACGGACGCCTGATCGCCGACTCCGCCTACCCCACCGCCGCGGAGGCCTCCCGTTGACACCACACACATCCCTGGACCACTCCCGGCTGCGCGTCACCGACCTCGTCCGGCTTGGCGGCAACGGGCTGCGGACCCGCCCGCTGCGGGCCGTTCTGTCCGCTCTGGGCATCGCCATCGGCATCGCCGCCATGGTCACCGTGATCGGCATCTCCTCATCCAGCCAAGCCCACCTCAGCGCCCAGCTGTCCCGGCTCGGCACCAACCTGCTCACCGTCACCCCCGGCCAGTCCCTCTCTGGAGAGCAGGCACAACTGCCGCCCGAGGCCATGAGCATGGTCGCCAGAATTGATGGCGTGGAGACCGTCGGTAGTGTCGGCAAGATCGACGATGCCAAGGTCTACCGCAACAGCCGAGTGGACCCCCGGCAGACCAGCGGCCTCACCGTGTTCGCCGCTCACCCCGATCTACTCGAAGCCGTCCGCGCCGACGTTACGCGCGGGCACTGGCTCGATCAGGCGCCGCAGAACTACCCGACCGTAGTGCTCGGCCACCTCGCCGCCCAACGCCTCGCGGCACAGCCGGGCGACCAGGTATGGCTGGGCGACCAGTACTTCACCGTGCTGGGCACCCTCCAGCCCGTACCGCTCGCACCGGAGCTAGACACGGCGGCGCTCGTCGGCCAGAAAGCGGCCGAACACCTCCTCGGTTTCGACGGCCACCCCACCACCGTCTACGAGCGTTCCTCCGACGCCCGGGTGAGCGCCGTACGTGCGCTGCTGCCCCGCACGGTCAACCCGGAACACCCGGAAGAAGTGCAGGTCAGTCGGCCATCGGACGCGCTGGCCGCAAAGGACGCCGTCCTGGAGTCGTACACCGGCCTCTTCGTCGGCCTGGGCTGCGTCGCCCTGCTCGTCGGCGGAATCGGTGTGGCGAACACCATGGTCATCACCGTACTGGAACGTCGCCGCGAAATCGGACTGCGCCGGGCCCTGGGCGCCGCCCGCCGCCATATCAGCATCCAATTCCTCGTCGAGGCACTACTGCTGTCCGCGATGGGCGGCCTGACCGGCGTCGCACTGGCCCTCACCGCCACCGCAGGCTATGCCCTGAGCCAGGGATGGCCCGTCAGCATGCCCCTCGCCGTTCCCCTCGCCGGAATCACAGCAACCACACTGATCGGCGCGCTCGCCGGACTGTATCCGGCGCTGCGCGCAGCCCGCACGCCGCCCATGGTCGCCCTCAGCTCCTGACAGGAACCTCTTCTCCCTGAGCGGTCCGCAACTCCCCTACCAGTTGGGGGCTACCGGAGTGGATGGAAGGCTCCGCTCCGCCCACCATCAACGCGAGCATGCAAATCTGCCTGACGGTGGGGCAGTAAGTGGCCGCCTATGGGGAGCTTTCCATGGCCGCCGTCACCCGAAAAAACGCTCGACGGCTTCATAGCGGGCACCGGCCTGACCCTCAACGACCCAGCCTCACCCTAACTAGCCGAAGTCAGTAACCGGCCCGTCTCCGGCTCCGCGGACTCGTCTGCGCACTGACCGCCGCCAGGTTCGGTCAAAGAGCTGGGAGTAGAAGGCGATCGAGCCTTCCAGCTCGGCGAACGCAGAACTCATGACATGGCGGTCTTCCATCCAAGATGATGCTTCATCGACAGTCGATACAGCCTCTCTCAGTTGGGACCCCCAGTCCGGCCGCCGGTCGAATCCACGAGGCGAACGGGGAGAGCGGGAGTGGATGCACCGGCTGATCGAAGCGGATCCGAACCGTTCGCTGATCGGTCCCGATATGTGGTGAGGTTGGCTCATGGGTTCCCGATCGAAGCGCCGTGAAGCGCGCAACCGGAGGCAGCGCCGTTCCGGTCCGACGTCGCCGGCGTTCGACCCGCACGCGCAAGTGATGGTGGACTCCTTGACTGCCTTGATGGCCCTCATGGCCACGTTCGCTGGCGATGATCCTGCCGCGGCGGTCGACGCAGCATTCGACAAGGCTGTCGACGAGTTCGTCGCGAAGGTAGGGCGGTTCGACGCGATCCGGCTCATCGAGGTGGCTCGTCAGCGGTTCCTGCCGATGGCGCGCGAAGGCGAGACGCCCGTCATTGCGGAGGCGGGCGCCGCGTACCTGGAACTGCTGGCGCTGGTCGCTCTCGCCGCCCGGCAAGATTCGGCGACGGCTGGTGCCCCCGCAGTCGAGGACCAGGAGATGAGCCACTTCGTCTCCGAGGCGAAGGACGAACTCGACGGGATCCTCCGCCTTGCACAGATACGGTCCTTCGCCGCCGTTGACCCGACCGATAAGCTTGCCCTCGTGTCCATGCTCATTCGTGGCGCTGAGGTATGGATGCGCAACTCGTCCTACCCGGAGATGGTCGCAACGACCAACCTGGCGCTTCTCGACGGCAACCCGAGCGTTCGCGCGGCGCTGAATGCCGAACTCGGCTTCGACGCGACCGACGCCCTGGCTGTCCTCGACGCATGCCACCACCTGCAGGAGGCTGGTCTGAATGACCGCCTCAAAGCGATGGGGGACGCAGTGCTGGACGCGATGGCCGCGGTGGAGGCGGGCCGGGCGGTCGACGGGCTGGCAGAACTCGCCAGGTCCAGTGTCATGTCGATGTTCGAGCCCGACGGCGACCAGGCCACGGTCGCGGTCGACGACGTCGTCGCGCGCACGGGCATTGCTGTTGAACGTGTGGGGGCCGTTGTCGAACGGTTCCGCCTCGACCTCGGGACGGCCAACCCTGCGGACGTCATAGATGCGTTCACCACCGGCAGGAACCCGGTGCGTAGCCGGCCGCTCGTCGTCGCTGACAACGGGCGCTTCGTGCTGCCGCACCCAGCGTTGAGCGTGTTCGCCGTCCGGGAGAACCTCGAAGAGCATCTGAAGACGTCGCCCGTATGGAGCCAGTACGCGAAGCATCGCGGAGACCTTCTCGAGTCCCGCACGCGCGACGCGCTCGACCGTGTACTCCCCGGGGCTCACTTCCGGGACGCGTTCGAGTACTACGTGCCCGCGAATGACAACGAAGCCAAAACTGCTGATCCGGCGAAGTACACCAAGCGCGTCGAGGGCGACCACCTCATCGTCCTCGACGACGTCGCCCTCATCGTGGAGGACAAGGCCGTCGCGTTGAGCGCCCTGTCCCGCGGAGGGAAGACGACACGGATCCGTACTGATCTTACCGGCATCATCACGAAAGCAGCCGAGCAGTCCGGCCGCATGCGGGATGCAATCGAGCGGGACGGTGGCCTACGTATCGAAGACGAAGGCTGGGTCGACCTCAGCCACATCCGTGAGATCCACACCATTGCCGTCAGTCTCGACGACCTCTCGACCGTCCTGACCGCCACCGCAGAGCTGGTGCGGGCCGGGCTGCTCACCCCCGACAACGTCCCCTGGACGGTTTCCCTGCACGACCTCGAGCTGATCACTGAACTCGTCGCACGTCCGGCCGAGTTTCTCCTCTACCTGCGTCGGCGCCGCAACCCTGATGTCACCGTCGTGTTCCATGCACCGGACGAACTGGACCTGTTCCTGTACTTCTTCGAGGCGGGCCTTTGGGTCGAACCCGACCCGGCACAGGTGTGTGCCGCGTTTCCGTTCCTCCCTGAGCCGACCACGGCCGAGCTGCGCCGCTACAGGGCACAGAAGCCGAGCTTCCTGACCAGCCGAACCGACGTGCTCGACAAGTGGTTTCACACCAAGGGACGTGATGACACAGGTTCGGGGTCCGCACCCAAGCCGGCGATGGTGCCCTCGCCACTCGCGCCTCTCCTCGACCAACTGCAGTCATGGAACGTCACCGGATGGCTCAGCATCGGCGCGACGCTGCTATCCCTGGCAACGCCCGCCCAGCAGAAGTTCGCGCGCCATGGTGACATCCTCCTCAGCAACCCGCGCCCGAACGGCCAGGGCCGCAGCATGACGGTGCCCGTCACGGCCAGCGTCGATCCGGCCGAAGGATGGTTGTTCGTGTGGGCGACGCGCCCAGCTGGACAGGACCCCGACGACGCCGAGAAGAGCCTCCGTGGCTACCTGCGAGCCAAGAAGCATCAGCTCGGCCTGCCGCGTGGCGTCGTCTTCCTCTACGACGAACCGACTCGCGATCTCGTCGGGGCCCTCTACGACGGACACATCGGGCCGCTCGACGCCGCGCTGACCGCCACCTTGCAGTCGTTGCGGCCTGCGTCAGAACTTCAACGCTCGATCCACCCGAACTCCAAGCGGCTACCACGCGGCACGCAGCACACTCCGAAACAGAGGCAGAAGCGAAAGCGGTAGCCCCTCGTGCCAGGGCTGCCGAACATCACAGGAAAGTCGTCTCGGCAGGCCGCCAAGCCAAGTGGCACGCGGCCAGCGCCCGTGCGCGGAGAGGCTCTGTCTCCGCAAGGAGGCGGTGCTCCGGCCGGTGTTTGCGCGGCTCGGCCTGGACGCCCCCGCGCGGCGCGCGTATGTCGGCCGGTGACTGGTGGTCTTTCTTTCTGTCCCAGCGCATACCCAGGCGGCTTCACTGATCCGGTGCTGCCCGAGCCGGTCCCGGCTCACGGCTCTGGTTCGGCCCGACGTCGGCATCATCGCGCAATCCTGACCGGCGACGCCGCCTGGCCTATCCGTGTCCCGCTGCACGATGTCAATCCGCTTGCACCGCAGGGGATGCAGACCTCATCCTGACCAGTTCGCCAGACGCATGCCTAGGAGAGGTCGGGAAGGTCGCGCATGGATATCAAGCGGTTGGAGGAACTGCAGGCCGCCGACGAACGCTCTCTGCGCTTCACGCCTCTCGGTCTGGGCCAGATGCAGCCGGAGGACGCCGCCGACTTCCAGCAGCGTGTGATCGCGGGGCTCAGGCTGGCCGACGATGTCGCTGAAACAACCCGACACAAGTTCGAGCAGCTGCGCGCCGCCCACAGCCACGGAGTGCTTTGCTACGAACTGTTCACGCTGGTGGCGGACGTGGCCCGGCTGACGCTGGAGCAAGCGTTGCGGGACCGGTTCGTCGCCCACCATGGACAGGTCGTCGAGGTCCGGGATCGCAGGAAGCACGAGCACCAGATCACGATGACCAGCTACAGCGACTTCTTCGAGCAGTACAAGAAGGTGCGCGGCGCTGAAATCCGGATGGGCGCTTCCCGGGTGTGGGAGCCGTTCAATGCCATGCTCGACGGGTTGCTGACCTGGGCCCGCCGCGAGGGCATGTTGCGCGGGCAGCGCAACCGGTCTCTGGAACCGGTTCTGCGCAGGCTGCGGAACATGGTGGCGCACGGTACCTACCACCTGACCTCTCCGGTGGAAGCTGCCAGGGAGCTTTCCGACCTTGCGGAGATCATCAATCACCTTTGGGGGTACGCGACACCGGAAGGCCGACTGTATCCGGCACCGCTCAGCCGGAGCATCATCGCCATCGGCTGGAGCGACAACGGCGAGTACACCACGGCTGGCTACGCCAGCCAGCTGGCCCAGGAAGACGAGCTGGGGAGGTTCACCTACGTCCTGGTCCGTGCCGTGTTCTGCCCGGGCGGAGTCACTGACCCGAACCTGATGGAGTTCGATGCTCGAAGTGCCAGCACCGTCTTCCCCGCCCAATACCTGTGGGGTCCTGGACCGCGTGCAGAAGCCATCGCCTGGCTGGACGACCATCAGCCTGAGCCCGATCTGTGCGACTACCTCGATCAGGTGGTCCTCGTACGCGTCAACGATGGCCACGTCTATCTGCCGATGTACCCAGGCGTGGCAGCCGGACTCCCCAGAGCTGAGCAGGACGGCACCTGGTACGCGCTCCGTGTCGACCGCGGGCTCGACGGGCTCGCCCATGTCCGTGCCATCGCCGATGCCTCCACCCGCTGTCGAGTCGCCGCCTCCCGCGCCTGAAGCTCTTCCGGCAAAGACACCACAGCTATCCCCCGAGAGGATCCGCACCCTTCGCCGTTGATACCTCTTTTCAGGAACGCAGCAGCTGTTCCCGCACCTCCTGCACGAGCGACGGCGCAAAACGCTTCGGCGCGTCGCCCAGCCGAGCGGGCCGGGCCGGCTGCTTGTCCCGCGCCGGGTACTCGGCGAACAGCGCTACCGTGACCGACAGCTCTTTGTCGGACTCCGTGTGCCAGAGGGTGCGGGTCTCCGGGCCCGTGCCCGCGCCGCCCGTGAAAGTGGTTGTGGGACTACCGGCCGGGTAGGGCACAGCTGTCTCGGGCAACGCGGAGATCGGCTTGGGGCGCATGGTGTGGAGCGTACGGCCGGCGTGCGTGACCCTTGAGACGGTGTAGGGCTTGGCATACATGCCGTTCACAGCCGTGGCCGCATACGCGGACGCCATCCGTAGCGGGGACGGCGCGGCCGTGCGGCCCAGGGATTCCAGCGGGCCGTCGCCCGTCAGATGCCCCACCGGTTTGAGCGCCGTGCCCGCCTCCACCGCGCCCGACACCGCGTCATTGAACAGCTGCTTTGCGTAGTCTGCGCCCCCGTACAGCACCCGGACCGCGCCATCCCCGGGCACCATCGCCACCACCGCCGTGTGCAGCCGCGTCCCCGTGCGGGCCGGGGGCGCCCGGCGCACCCGCTCCGCCGTCGCGTCCTGCGCCGCCAAGTCGAAGGTCGTACGAACCGTGTAGCCGCCCCGGGCCAGCTCGTCCTGGGTGATGCCAAGCCGGTCGGCGGCCTCTGCTGCGGCCACGTCGATCAAGTACTGACGCTGGCCGTCCGTGTCGCCCGGCGGATAGAAGCGGAAGGCCGGGAAGGCCACCGCGGCGCGCTCCTTGGCCGAGATCATGCCCGAGCCGCGCATCCCGTCCAGGACCCACTCCCACCGGTTCCGCAGCGCCGCGGTCACCCTCGCGTCCGCGCCCGCCCGCTCGTAGTACGACGGCAGGTTGATGACCGCCGCGAGCGCCGCTCCCTGCGCCAGGCTCAGCTCCCGCGCATCCACGCCGAAGTAGTTGCGTGCCGCCGACTGGATACCCGCCGCACCGCGGCCGAAGTACACAGTATTGAGATAGCCTTCCAGGATCTCCTCCTTGGAGCGCGTACGGTCCAGCTTGACGGCGATCAGCGCCTCGCGCACCTTGCGGCTGAGCGACTGCTCGGGGCTCAGCAGCGCGTTCTTGACGTACTGCTGGGTGATCGTCGAACCGCCCTGGCGCTGGCTGCCGCTCAGCGTGGACACAGCCGCACGGACAAGGCCGGTAGGCGAGACGCCCGAGTCGGTGCGAAAGGAACGGTTTTCCGCGGCGATCACCGAGTCCTGCACAGCGCGTGGAACCTGCGACAGCCGTACGTCCTGGCGGTCCACCGGGCCGCGCCGCCCCAGGTACTCCCCCTGGGCGTCGAGGAACACGGTGCTTTGGATCACGACCTCAGGATGCGGCTTGGGGATGACCGTCAGGTGATAGGCGACGATGACCGTGCCAAATGAAGCGAGGACGAGGACGAGTACGGCGAGGAGCACACGCCGGATCCAGCGGGCCCGGCGCCGGCGGGCGCGGAGCCGCACAGGGAGCCGGTGACGGGCCGTCACCGGCCGCTTGCCGCTCATCCGGCCACCTCACTGCGGGCGAGAACGGCACCGTCCGCGGCGTACACGGTGACGCGTATCTCCTTCGGCGCCCCTTCATCCGGGGGCAGCTGACCGGTGGCGTAGAAGGCCATCCAGCCGGGGTCACCCGCCAGGGTGAGCAGCGTGCCAGCGGGCGCGGCGGACGCCATCTCCGCCCTGACGCGGGCCGGCTGCCGCTCGCCCTGATAGATGCCGCACAGGAACAGACGGCCGTCCACAACCTCCAACCGGAGGGTGAGCGCCGGCCCGCTGCCCGGGGCAAGGCTGTGCGCACCGTTCGGCGTCGACCAGTGCCCGGCGTTCTTCGTCAGCCACAACTCCACGCCGGGCAGCGGCCGTACACGTTCGCCGGACGCGACCACCCGCACGGTCCGAGCCAGTACGGGTCTCGAGGGCGTCGCCGGCCCGGCTCCCCCGGACACGAGCGAGTCCCGCAAGGTGACGATGGCCGGCGGCGTGAGCAGCAACAGACAACCGGTCAATAGCACCGCTGCACGGTGTCTGCGGCGCCGTGCGCGTCCCTCGCGCACGATCTCGGCCAGTGGCACGGGCGGGACGTCGTCACGCATCGCCGTGCGGAACGCCTCGCGCACGTGGTTCGCGCACTCGTCAGGACTCATCGACGGGCTCCGCACGGGGACAATCGGCCAGGGCAGCGAGGCCACGCCGGGTGTAGGACGTGACGGCGCCGACCGAACAGCCCAGCATCTGGGCGATCTCCGACTCGGCCAGCCCCTCGCCATAACGCAGAACCAGCACCACACGCTGCCGGGCTGGCAGGTTCGCCAGCATTCCAAGCAGCGGCGTGCGATGACCGGCGCCGACCGAGCGGCGTCGGGCCAGGCGCAGATAGCGACGCACCAGCGTCCGCCGTACGTGGAAGTCGGCGTCCTTGCGCGGTATCCGCCGTCGGCGGGCGTACGTCTCGGCCAGCGTCGCGCGGGCAAGGTGCTCGGCCGCACGCCCGCCACCGGTCAGAAGGCGGGCGGTGCACACCAGACGGGGCCAGGCATAGGCGGCGTACGCCGCGAAATTGTCACGAGGGGAAGCCCGTTGCGATGCAGAGGGCCCAGGCGCCACGTCGATCCGCAGTTCCCACCGTTCGGGCCGGCCGGCGACGGCGGCACGGCGGCTGCGGGCTCTCGTGGTGGTCATCGTGCTCCCTGCGGTGTGCTTCCATGTGCGGCGTACGGGACCTGTACGCACGACGGAGGCGGACGGGTTGCACCAAGGACAAAAAATCCGGAGATACGGAAGGCACGGACATACACACGCCTCATAGCGAAGGGCCCGATGGAGGAAGAGCGGGGACATGACCGAGGAAGAGTTCGACGCGTTCTACGCTGCCGCGTTCCCCCGGCTGACCGGCCAGCTCTACGCCTTCACCGGCGACCACGGGGAGGCACAGGACGTCGTCCAGGAGGCGTTCGTCCGTGCCTGGGACCGACGTCGGGAATTCCTCGCCGACGGGGCACCTGAGGCCTGGATCCGCACCGTGGCCATGCGGCTCGCGGTGAGCCGCTGGCGGCGGGCAAAGCGCTGGCTGGAACTTGTGCGCCGTACCCCGCCACCGGAGGCCGCGCCAGGGCCCGACGCCGAGCACGCCCACCTGGTCGACATGGTCACCGCGCTGCGCAAACTGCCCGAGGCACAGCGGATGGCGGTGGTCCTGCATTACCTGTGCGACCTGAGTGTCGAACAGGTAGCCTCCGAGACCGGTGCCCCCGTGGGGACGGTCAAGGCGCGATTGTCCCGCGGCCGGGCAGCACTGGCACGGGAACTGGCCACCGACGACGGGGAGAGGGAGGACGACCGTGTCGGATGACCTCACCACCGGCCTACGCGAACTGGCCGCCTCGGGCCAGACACCACCGCCCGTGCCGGGCGCGGACATCCGCTACCGCGCCGCACACCGCCGGCGCCGCCGCCGCACGACCGCGGCCCTCACCGGAGCCGGCACCGTGCTGGCCCTGGCCCTCGCACTGCTGCTGCACCTCGGCGGCGTGGGCCCCGCCCAGCAGCCCCCGGCAGCAGCCCACCCGACCACCACGACAAGCCCCACGCCCAGTCCCCTGCCGGCAGCCGACGTGACGGTGGACCTCCGCCGCAAGATCATGTTCTTCGGCGGTCGAGTGTTGTTCCTGTCCCCCATGACTGGGACACCCCCCACCGGACGGATGACCGTCGTCTCCAAGACGCAGGTCAAGGAGGTGTCCGGGGCAGAACTCGGCTACAAATCCACGTCCCCGTACCAGATCTACTGGGTGATCGAACTGCGCGGTGACCACGGCACGACGGCCTACATGGGCGGCATGCACGTCGATGCGAACACACCGGACGACCAGACCCCACGCAGCGACTGGATCATCCTGCAGAACACCGACGCCAAGTCGGTGTACGGGCAGCTCCGACCAGGCTCGGTGGTGAACATCGAGACCACTGTCCCCACCGCTTCCGAAAGCCCTTCGCTGCCCTCGGCGACCCCCACCACGGCCACGGTGGGATAGACGCTGGTCGGGCTGCCGCCCGACCAGCGGACGCCTCTCCTCAGCCCCGCACACATCCAACCCGCAGCCATGACGGCACCCAGCCGGATCAATCGTGCGTTAGCCTCCGCGTTTCACTTGCGGTGGCGTCCAGATCTTGAGCGGAAACGCGAAAGTGCCTTCTGAGCTGGGATGATGACGCTTGTCTAGGGCTTCTGTCATCACAGCAGGAAGGCACTTTCTGCGTGCACACTACCGGGTCGCGTCCCAAGCTCGTCGTGTCAGCCGACGGTCGCGGAGTGGTCAGTCATGCCAGGTCCCGTCTGCTGTCCGATCTCGCCGATGCCACTGGCCTGACCACGGCCTTCACCAACGCGCTGCGCCATCTGCGACCGCCCGGCACCGGTCACGCCCCCGGCCGGATCGCAGTGGACTTGGCAGTGATGCCGGCCGACGGCGGGGAGGCGATCGCCGACCTGGCCCTGCTGCGGGACCAGACCGAGGTGTTCGGCCCGGCCGCGTCCAATCCCACCGCGTGGCGACTGCTGGCGGGCATCGATCCGGCCGCACTCGGCGCTCTGCGCGCGGCCCGTGCCGCCGCCCGCGAGGTCGCCTGGCTGCAAGCCGACGAGAGGCGGGAGGCAATACCGGCCTCCCGCGCAGGCGGACGCGAACCGCCAGGTCTGGTCCTGGACATCGACGCCACCCTGTCACCTGCCACTCTGAGAAGGAGCACCCGGCACCGACCTACAAACACGGCTTCGGCTACCACCCGCTGCTGTGCTTCCTCGACAACACCGGCGAGGCCCTGTCCGACCTGCTGCGGCCCCGCAACGCCGCGGCCAACACCGCCGATGACCACATCACCGTGCTCGACACCGCGCTCGCCCAGTTCCCCGACGCCCACCACCACGGCACCAACATCCTCATCCGCGCGGACAGCGCCGGATCCACCAAAGCGTTCCTGGACCACATACGCGCCCTGCGCTCACGCGGGATCCACACATCCTTCTCCGTCGCATCGTCCATCACTGAACCGGTCCGCCGAGCCATACGCCAGCTGCCCCACCAGGTCTGGCAGCCTGCCCTCAAACAGGACGGCACCCTGCGGCAAGGCGCGCAGGTCGCCGAGCTCACCGGCCTGGTCGACCTACTGGGCCTGCCCGAAGACACTCGGATCATCGTCCGCCGCGAGCGCCCGCATCCCGGGCGCCCAGCTGTCCCTGACCGCCCTCGACCTGCTCGCCTGGACTCGCCTCCTGCTGCTGGAAGGCGAACTCCCAGCCGCCGAGCCGAAGAAGCTCCGCTACCGGCTGCCGCACGCAGCTGGCCGCATCACTCGCGGCGGACGCCGCATGCACCTGCGGATCGCCGCGACCTGGCCCTGGCGAAACGAGCTGACCAGCGCATTCGCCCGCCTAACGGCGGCTGCCACGGCCAGCCACCTGAACGTCGGCACCGTCCCTGCACGCCCACGACCCGAGGAACCATGGAGAAACCGACCCGCGCGTCGGGCCTCGACCATGCCCGCCCGGCAGCCAACGATGAGAAACCCCACTTCACAGCCATCACTCCAGCTCAGCCACCCGAAGCGAAACGGGGAGGCTAGTGCTGCGGGCCCACCCCTCACGCGTGGCCGTGGGCCAGAGCGGCCGCGGCTTCGGCGAACGCGCGGACGCGAGCGGTGCTCCGGTCGGCTGCCCATATCAGGCCCCACGCCAACGGCGGGGCATCGCTGACGGGGATGTACGTGATGTCAGGGCGCACGTAGTAGCGCCGGGCGTGTGCGCCGACGGGAAGGGCCCCCTGCCCCGCTCCGACGAGGGTGAGTGCTTCCTGGAAGGTCCCGGCCGTCGGGCCGGGAGCGGTGAGCGGGGCGCCAGGTGTTCGGTCCGCATGCTGCGGCGGTATGGCGGCCTGATCTGGCAGTTGTATCAAGCGGACGCGTGCCAGATCCTCGGCCAAGATGCTGCTTCGGTGGGCGAAGGGGTGAATAGCGGGGACAGCGAGCATCCGTGCCTCGCGTACCAGGACCAGGCCACTGGCGATGTCGGGCTCGCTGACGGGGAGGGCGCTCAGCGCGAGGTCGATCTCCCCCGAGCGCAGCCACGGCAGCAGCTGACCTGCCTGTGCCTCTCGGATACGCACGTCGCAGTCGGGCGCCCGGTCGCGGAAGACCTGCGTCGCGCCGACCAGGAGCTGTGCGGCTGCCGCGCTTAGGAAAGCGACGTCCAAGGTGCCGGACAGGCCCCGTCCCGCCTCGATCGCCCGCTGCAGCGCTGTACCCATGCCCTCCCAGGCAGGACGCAGCTCTTCCTGCAGCTGCCGCCCTACAGCTGTGAGCGCGACCCGCCGGCTGGTGCGGCGGAACAGAGGTACGCCCACCCTCCGCTCCAGCTTGCGGATGGTCTGGCTGATGCGAGCGGTGGACACGTGCAGACGCTCGGCGGTGCGCCCGAAGTGCAACTCGTCCGCGAGTGTCAGGAACGCTTCCACCTCGTGCCGCTCGATCACGCACCCCTCCCCGTCGTTAAGTCTGAGTTCACAATCATTGCGCAGACGGCCATTGGTCGCCAGCGATCACGGCGGCAGAGTGGATCACGTCGAACACGACGTCTCTCATTTACCGGAGGACACACCATGGACACCGCTGCTCAGTACGCCCTGGCCGCGCAGCCCGGCGACACCGCTGCGATCGTCGCAGAACTGCGCGACCGCGCCGAGATCACCGACGCCCTCTACCGGTTCGCCCTCGGCCAGGACCTGAAGGACCGCGAGCTGCTCGCCTCGGCCTTCACCACCGATGCGGAGCTGGACTTCCGGGCCGCGGCGCGCTGGGGCGGCAAGCCGCCGCTGATGATCGGCAGGGACACCATCGTCAGCACCATCCTGGCCACGTTCACCGGCCGGATGGACACCACGCACCAGGTCACCAACCCGCGCATCACCATCGACGGGAATACGGCCCGGCTGACCGCACTGGTCGAGGCGCAACACCTGCTCACCGACGACCCCGGCACGCACGCCCTGCTCAAGAACCCCTACACGGTCGACCTAGTACGCGAGGGTAGCCGCTGGCTCATCTGGCGGATGCGCATCGACAACACCTGGCTCACCGGTGATCCCGTCGCCATTTTCGGCGCCTGACCAACGGGACAGCCGGCCGTCCCGGCCGACGGCGGCCGAGGCCGTGCGGCGAAGTACCAGGCAGCGGGTGTCGGCTGCCGGGAACGATGTGACGCCTGACCCGCAACACCAAGTGCGCGGGCCCCGAGGAGTGACCTGGGCAGCCGGGCCGTTTCTGGTGGGCCACTTACGCTCACGAATCACGTGATTCATGTCAGGTCGCGATGTGGTGTGAGAGGAGCCCGCCTTTGTTCTCGCCTCCGTACCGTCCCGCGCACCACCACGACGATCTCAGCACCTGCAGCGCGGCCTGCGACCTCCCCCGTCACCGGGACGTACACACCCGAGACAAAGGCTAGGGATTCTACCCAGGGCTATGCGCAGCAGCGCTCCCCATACTTCAACGAGGCGCCTCGCAAGCCCTGAGGCGGTTGTGTGATCGGCCTTGTGGATCGCTGTGAACCAGCTTCAGCCTGCCCCTCCCGTTGTTCAGCCCACCCCGCCGAACGCGGGGCCTGAGAGCACCACCCGGCCGCTGGGCTGCGCCGGGCCGCCGCGGCCGCACAAACACATGGTGGGGCTCTTGCATACGAGGTCCACCCGTCTATCAGGCAGCGAATGAGGCGATACGGGGGAGATATCCCGTCGACAAAGGGGGAAACGTGACCGTCACGCAGCCTGATGTGACTGTGCTCATCGGGGCGTACGAAGCGATGCCATACCTGGTCGAGTGCCTGGCATCCGTCGAGGCACAGACCATCGGCCCGGAGCGCATCGAGGTCATCGCCGTCGACGACAGTTCGACGGACGGCACAGGGGAGTGCCTGGAGGAGTTCACCGCCCGCGTGCCGATGCCGGTGACCGTGATCCGGCAGGAGAACTCCGGGGGCCGCAGCGGCCCGCGCAACATCGGCCTGGGCAAGGCAACCGGGCGTTACGTCTTCTTCCTGGACGCCGACGACCGGGCGTAGATGTCGGCCAGATGGCAGACGGCGCGCTGTGTCACCTGTGCCGTCCGCGTCGGGCTGCGCGCGCCGTGCGCCGATCCTGCCGTGGTGGGGCGAGCGCCACCGAGGATGACCTCACGCTGCGTACACGAAGTGGCCGCCAGCGGGGAAACTAACCTCGCGCTTTCATGAAGCGGGCTGTCCGATAGGCGGTCAGGCAAGCAGAAAGTGCCTCTGACCAGCGAGAATGAGGATTGTCTAGGTCCTTGTGTCGGCGGCGGCTGAATCGTGGTTCTGGATCACTTTCAGTGCCGGGGCCACGGAGGGCTCACCACAACCGCGATCATGAACGTCCTCACGCCGCGAGGAGGACCCGCTTGCGGAGCAGGTCGAAGTTGGCGCGGCCGAACATCTGCCGCTTGATCATCTTGATCTTGTTGTTGTGGCCTTCGACGGCGCCGGAGCTGTAGCGGAGGCTGAGCCCGGCGACGGCGGCGTCGAGGTCCTGGCCGAGGCCGTTGACGAAGCCGTGCAGGGCGGGCAGATCGTCAGCCTGCACGCGTTCTATCCACTGACCGAGGTCGTGGCCCCGGCGGTCGTTCATCAACTCGGCGAAGGCGCGGACGTGTTCGGCAGTTCGGTCGAGGGCGGGGCAGCGGGCGAGAATCTGCTTGAGCTGCTGGGCCTGGTCGTCGTGGAGGCGGTCGGGGTGGCGGGTGATCCAGCTGGTCACGTCGCGCACGGACGGCGCTTTGCGGGGCGGATCGTCGTGCGGGAAGGTTTCGCGGAGCCGTTGGACGTACCTCTTCACCACGCTCTCGCCGCCGGGATAGCCGCGCTTGCGGACTTCCTCGAACAGGCGGCGGGCGATGGTGCAGCCCTCCGCCCACCGCTGATGGAGGTAGGGCTTGTAGGGGTCGAGGATGCTGGTGCGGCCGGTCCACCGTCCGACCAGGAGCTCGTCCGCGGTGGCTGTGTTGGCGAGGCGGCGGACGGTGTTGCGGGCCAGGCCCAGTTGGCGGGCGATCGGCCACAGGCCGAGCCCCTCGTCCAGCAGGGCGTGGACGGCCGCGTGCTGTTCGCGTACCCGGTCGGACAGACGGCCTGACTGCCGTGGTTCATCCGGGGAAGGCGGCACAGGCTCCGGGCTGTCCAGGGGCTGGGCGGCGCGGACTGGGGCAGTGTTCTCCGGCTCGCGCAGTAGGGCGCGGTCCTGGATGACGGTCTTTTCGACTGCCTCGGTCAGGTTTTTCCAGATGTGCCACCGGTCCGCGACGTGGATTGCGTCCGGGGCGCCGAGTCGTCCGGCCTCGGCGTATGCGGTGGACCGGTCTCGGCAGATCACCTCGACGCCGGGGTGGTCGGCGAGCCAGGCGGCCACCGTCGCCGTGGCCCGGTCGGGCAGTAGATCGATGGGACGGCGGGTGTCGATGTCCACCAGGATCGTGCCGTAGTTGTGTCCCTTGCGCAGGGCGAACTCGTCCACCCCGAGCACCCGCGGCGTGTGCACTTCGGGTTCCGGGAGGCGGCGTATCAGTCGCAGGAGCGTCGACCGGCTCGTCCGGACCGCAAGCGTGTTCGCCAGGCGGGCGCCGGCCCTGCCCGCCAGCATCGCCGCTACCTGTTGCAGCACCGTCTGCAGCCCGGTGCTTCGCCTCCCGTGCCGGAAGGTGAGTCCGTCGACCTGCTCGGCGAAGGTGGTCTGCCGGCAGGCGCGGTCGCGGCAGCGGAACCGCCGGACCTGTAACTCGATCACCACGGGACGCCCGGCGACTGCCGTGTCGGCGAGGCGGCGTCCGTATCGGCTGTGCACTCGGCCCGACGTCGTCCCGCAGGCGGGACATGCGGCCCGCTCCGCCGATGCGCGGGCCCGCACGATCACCAACTCGCCGTCGACCGCTGCTTTTTCGATCATTACGCCTTCGACCTGGTGGGACCACAGGTCCTGGAGGAACACATCACCCACGGATGTTCATGATCGCGGTTGTGGTGGCCCTCCGTGGCCCCGGCACTGAAAGTGATCCAGAACCAGGGTTCGGCCGTCGCCAAGACCTTGTCCCCGCTGAATCCAAAGGCACTTTCCAGGTGAAGAAGCCTACCGGCTCCTACCCTCATGTCCGTGTCCGGGAGGACGGCCGTGCCGTGGTCTCGCAGGCCGGTTCGGTCCTGCTGGTTGAAACTGTCCGCAAGACCGGCCTTGACCAGGCCATATCCGCCGTCCTCGCCCCGTGGCGGAAGTCCCGAGCCGTCCACGACCCCGGCAAGATACTTGTGGACCTTGCGCTGGCGGTCGCGCTCGGCGGGGACTGCCTCGCCGACATCGCTCTG